>NZ_JBBCWY010000005.1:0-405139 GCF_037145735.1 Roseomonas sp. USHLN139
GCGCTCTGCTCATCACCACCGGCCTCCTCCCGGCCAACAGGGTGAATCAGATTTCCAGCCGCCCGGGAATCCCCGTCCGAGTCAAACAGGTCGGATCATGCTCTAGGCGCCAATCCTTAGCGTGCTCCACCATCTCGGCAAAGGATATCCGGCACTCGCCCTTGGGCGCCCGCATCTTCCCACGGGAAAGGAGAGTGCTCAACCGGCCGTAGCTGGCGCGGTCCGTCGGCCAGGCCAGCCAAGCCGAGCCGTCGTCCAGCACCAGTCGGTCGCCGACCACGTAGGGCACTTTCTCCTAGCGTGCGGCGACGTGGCCGCGGACCACCCCTGCCAGGATACTGGTGTCGCAGATGCCAATCCAGGCATGCCCCAGCGCCTTGGCACTCAGGGCCAGCTCGGCCGGATGCGACGCTCCGTCAGCAAGGAGAAGTTGGAGCGGGCGCCGAGCTCCACGTAGCCAGAGGACATGGCGTCACGCGAGCTCCCCGTGGAGGAACCAGCGCGGCGCCGCTCCGTCCTCGCGCAACCGGCAGATCCACAGGCGGGGTCCTTCGGCCGTCTGGATCAGGTAGCAGTCCCGGGTAGGCCGGATCAAATCCTCGCCCCACCCCTCCGGTTTCAGACGCTCAGGCCCAGCGCTGCAAGGACTTGGTAGACGTAGCTCCTGCACCGCAGGCGGACCGGCGGTCCGTTTGGCATGCCTACGATAGCCGCCGGGTCGTGATAGCCGTCGCTGTTGAAGCTTTTCAGCACGGCTGCAAGCAGCGTAGGCCCACCGCCGAACAGCGCCTTGACGGCGGTGACGTGCACCGTCAGGCCTCACAGCTATTACCGGCCGACATCGGCCCGAGGCACATCACCCACGTGCCAGTCGCTTCAAGACAGCTACGTCACTGCCGGAGCCCTCGGTGGCGGCGATAAGGTCAGAGCAAAACAGCGTAAGCATCAGCGACCGGACCGGGAAAGGTCCTTAGAGAGTTTAACAGTCTCGCAGCGGAGGAAGGTGAACGCGAATCAGCAGTCGCCTACATTTGATACGTCGGTCAAGGCCGCATCGCGCAGTTCCATAATTGCTGCAGCTATACGTTCAGCGTCGTCAACATGTAGAGCGGCGGCAAGCAGATAAACGGCGCCATGCTGCCGTCCGTCGAATTCAGGGATGGCTGACAGGGTATCGTTAAGAGAATTCAGAATGCCAATGCAAACCTCCTTCCAGGCAGGCGGCACGTCTGTTTCCGGCGTAAGCCATCTCAGATGGCGTAGATAGGCGGCAGCAACGCCGAACCTCCAATCGCCGGGACGGCCAGCCATCATCGGGTACATCGTCAACGCTTCCCGTGCAGCGTCGAGAAGGTAAGACCTTTGGGTGGGCGCAAGCATAGTTGTGAGCCGTATCCGTTAATGTGAGGGATATGACAACTGTCTAGAAATAACCGGATGAACATCTCCTCAGGGGCGACGTCAGCACTCCGATTGCAATGCTTAATCTTTGATAATGGCGCGTCTCCATTAGTTACTGGATTGGTCCGCAAGGGATCGACGGCGTAGAAAGGCGTTGCAGCAGCCTGCATGCCGCCGGACAAGCTGCATCGCGAGTCAACCAAAAGTAGGCAAGTAATAACTCCATTCAGACTTTCTTAAACATTGAGGCGAGTTGCCCTGCGACAATTCCTGGAACCGGCTTTCCAAGGAGGAATCCTTGAGCTGCTTGGAACCCCGCTGAGCAAACAACGTCGAGTTGAGCTTCTTTCTCTATGCCTTCAGCGATAACTACGAGACCCAGCGACTGAACCGCAGCGGTCAAGCCACGAAAGAGCGTTAGTCTATCACTTGAAGCGCCATCATCGGGCAGCAACGAGCGGTCAAATTTCACTATGCTTACAGGTAGTGTGCAGAGGTTACCAAGTGACGAGAAGCCGCTCCCAAAATCGTCCAGCGCGCACCTGACTCCCACCCGCTGTAGTCCATCAATAAACCTCTTGGCACCCGGTCCTAATGCCACACTTTCGGTGAGTTCAACCACCAGTGCCGAACCCGGCAGCGAAAGCTCCGTCAACATCGCCTCGATTCGTTGAAGCAGGCGATCTTGTTCCATTTGACGCGCTGAAACATTGACGGCTACATAAAGTCCTCGGCGACCAGCGCCGTTCCAGCTTGCCAAGTATCGTAGAGCAGTCTCCATCACCCACTCGCCCAATATCCTTATGCTCCCGGTTTCTTCCGCGATGGGAATAAATTCATCTGGGCGAACGCTTCCGAGGGTAGGGGAGCACCACCGTGTCAATGCCTCAAATCCGAGGAGCGACTTCCCTCGTGGCTCGTAAATCGGCTGAAAGTGAAGGCTAAGCTCGTTAGATGCCATAGCTCCTGGCAGCGCTCGCTCAATCGCCAGCCGCCGCTCGGCAGCAGACCGCATCGATTGCCGAAACAATATGCTACGCCCACCTCCATCCGCCTTTGCATGCTGAAGAGCCACATATGCCGCCACTTCGGGCGGAGTCCCGTCATTTTCCGGTCCTGCGGACAGGCCAAGGCTCGGCACGATGACCCAGCGCTGCTGTTTTACCAACAAAGGCATTTCAAGCGAGCGTCGTATCGCTTCAGCTCGGTCGACGAATGCATCCGCAGACGGTGCAACTCCGGCCACGACGCCAAACTCATAGTCGCCAACTCGCGCAAGAAGCCAGTCAGGTTCGAGGAGAGCCGAGATCCGCTCTGCAATCAGACGCAGTACCGCATCGCCTACACCGCTGCCTGCTGCTGAGTTGACCAAGGAGAGGCGGTCGATAGCAATAAGGATAAGTCCAGCGCGCAATGGATCTACGTCAGAAAGACGCGCTTGATATGCAGCCCTGTTCGGTATGCCGGTTGAGGCATCTTCCGAAGCCAATGCATCTCGCTGACGCGTTACTTCCTGTAGCTCAAGGCGCCGCTGATCGTCTTCGATTGCTGATGCGCGGCGGTGACTTGCACGCTGTTGGGCACGTTGAACTACTTCGATCATCGCAGATAGAGTGAAGGGCTTGCGGATGAAGTCGAAAGCGCCAGCCCTCACGGCTGCGGCCGCGTCCTCGATGGTGGCATGGCCGGTCATTACTACCAGCTCAATCGCAGCTTGGGGGCATCGATCCGCAAGGAGGCGCCGGGCAAGTGCTAGCCCATCTCCTCCAGGCATCCTGACGTCGGTGACGACCACAAGGATCTCAGGATGAAGATCCAGGTATGCCTCCGCTGCAGTCGAGGAATTGACGATTGCGGATTTGAGGCCGCTGTCGCTCATGCCTAAGGCAAGTTCCTCTGCGAGCATAAGCTCATCGTCCACGATGAGAATGGAGGGTGCGCCACCATCGCCGCCAGCCTCATCGCCGCAGTTGTTCTCGTCCGAGGGTAGCATTTCATCCCTTCCACATAGCATGGAGACGAGCAGGGAGCACGCATCGCTGCTTTAACAGGGCCATGGATTCTGCCAGGGTATAGCGTTACGTAAAAATCCCAACTTGTCGCGATTTGTCGTTTACGCCAATCCACCCTCACCAATTCGGACCAGGAAACTCGTTGGATGTCTTCTAGGGCAAAGGATATAGACATATCGCATTCACGCATCCTCATTGCTGAGGATGATGTGGCTCTTGCAGATGAGCTTCGCATCGCGCTTGAGGACTATGGAATGTCGCCTCGGGTGGCCGTGACCTGGGACCAGCTATCGGCGCTCCTGAAGGCTGAACTCCCCGAGATCCTGCTTCTCGATCAGCGACTGGGAGAGATTGATGCAGTCACCAAAATACCATCAATAAAAGCGATGGGTGTTTTGAGGGTGATCGTCTTGACGGGCAATCATAGGGAAGTAGACAGGATAGTGGCCTTAGAAATAGGCGCGGATGACTTCCTTCTTAAGCCAATATCATGCCGGGAAGTAGTTGCTAGGATTAGAGCTCATTTGCGGAACTTGCATCCGGCAGAAGCAAAATTTGGTAATGGTTGGGTTTTTTCCTTGGACAGCCGTTCGCTGAAGCGGCCAGATGGAGGAGAGGTTATCCTTACTGCTGCAGAGTTTGACCTGCTTGCAGTCTTCGTCGCGCGTAGAGGCGAAGCCGTAGACCGGCGGGTGTTAACGCAGGAAGTACTAAGGAGGCCATGGCAACCTAACGATCGAGCACTCGACAATTTGGTGATGCGCCTTCGTCAGAAGTTTGGAAACGGAGGGGATCGTGCGATCCAATCGGTGCGGAACGCAGGATATTTATTTGCAGGGTTTCCTGAGAATTAACGCTAACCTTAACGACAAAACGCGAACTTAAACTACATCCAGCTTCCAGGGAGCGCGCGTATAAGTTGCGGCGGTTAGGTCGCGCACAGCCGAAGCCGCTCTGCCTCCCTGAGAAAGCTAAGCAAAATGATTCGCGGGCTTCGCACCACCAGAGACTGTCCGTTGCGGGCGCGCGCATAATGCCGATTCATCGACGCGGCGTGCTCGTCGCAATCGCTATATGGATAGGCTGCCTGCTACTCATCGCCGGTGGAAGCTGCCTGTACATCCAACGTGAGTTCCGAGATGCCGAGCATGAGGAGGAAGCAACTTTAGAGGCGGAAGTTGTCGCCGTAGAGCAAGCACTGCTGCGCGTAGCTGAGGAAGTTGACTGGCTGCATCGGTTGGCAGCGTCCCGACACGGACTTGAGGACAAGGGCAACTTCGGGGCGGCTCAGGCGCTGGCTGAGCAACTCGTGAGTGCAGCGAAGAAGGGCGCCTTTGGAGTTGCGCAGGTTGCGCTCATTGGAGCGAACGGCCACCTAGAGTGGTCAACTGTTCCCGGCTTTCAGCCTGTGGACCTTCGAGATCGGCTGCACTGGCGGGTGTTCGCGGAGCGCCAGATTCCCTACGACGAGACATTCATCACGGCGCCGGTGTTGGGTCGTGCCTCCAACCGCTCGACGATGCAATTTGCTCGCGCTCAACTGAATGATCGCGGGAGTCTGATTGGGGTCAGCGTCGTCTCACTAGACCCTCAGGTGGTTTCAGGAATCCTTGATTCCGTCGGGGGTCGCTCAGGCCACCTGGTGAGCGCACTTCGTATCCCAGGAGGGGCCATCTTGGGTCGCAGCAGGTCTGGCGATCCCACAGCTCTGCACCTGGCCAATTCAACGATGCGAGTCATCGGCACTTCGCTTGATAGGGGCGATCGACGCGCCTACCTGCGTCGCGACTACGATCCTGATGAGGGCATGACTATCAACGCGGTCCGCCCTGTACTCGGATCGTCAATGGCAGCCGTCGTTTCCACAAGTTCCAAGCGCATCAGAGGCGCGGTTCTCGATGAGCAGCTCCCAGCGATTCTCATGGTTGACACTGCTCTTGCCAGTTTGTCCCTCCTCGGGTGTTTTGCCCTTTGGATCGCGGCTGACCGCAGGCGGGTGCGGCAGGCGCTGGCGGAAGCCGCTCATGAGCAGAGGGCTATGGAGTTGGCCCTCGCGGATACCGAACGCCTCCTGCGTGGCCTCCCTGCTGCAGTTTACCGTGGTCACCTGGATGCATCAGGAAACCTAGAAATTAACTTTATCAGCAACAATGCTTGCAGAATTTCTGGGTGGAAAGACCTCACCGTGGTCACACCTTCCTGGCTGTGGCAGCACATGGAACCGGAAGCTCTACAGGCACAGAGCGACTTCAATAGGAAGCTGGCGATGCATGGTGAGGCCAAGCGAGAGTTCCAGTTTAGAAAGCAGAGTGGCGGCTGGCTTCTCATTCGGGACAGCGCACGGATAGAGCAACGTGGAGATGACGGTTCGGCGATAGTGATTGGCCAGCTCATCGATGTCACGGAAGAACGGCTTCTTCAGCAGCGGGCACAAGCTACCTCGCGGATGGCAGCCCTCGGCGAAATGGCCTCCGGATTGGCCCATGAAATTAATCAGCCGTTCGCCATTTCGTCGCTCGCGGCTGAAAACGTGGCTTTCTCACTTCGCCGCTTAGAAATGCCGCTGCCGGAATCCGTATTTTCCAGGCTGGCACGTATAGTTGCGCAAAGTGCCAGAGGGCAGGCAATCCTCGATCAGCTCAGAGCGTTTTGCAAGGATGATGATGGCGTATTTGAAGTCGTTAATCTTGCTGATGTTGTTGATAGCGCTCTTATACTTTATAGGCACACTTTACATTCTTCCGGAATCAGTCTTGACCTGAAGATTGACCCAGATGTGAAAGAAGTAATTGCAACGCCCGCTAAGCTGCAGCAAGTTTTGGTCAGTGTGTTGACCAACGCACGCGAGGCGATCTTGGAGAGAAATCCGGATGTGCGGCGAGTGCTTGTCACTCTTTCCGAAGAGGATGAAGGGCCGGTACTAACGATTGCAGATTCGGGAGGCGGTATAAAGCCCGAAGTACAAAGTCGTATGTTCGAACCGTTCTTCACAACAAAAGGCGATGGCCAAGGCCGCGGCTTGGGTCTGTCAGTTTGCCGTAGTGTGCTGATGGCGATCGGCGGCCGAATCGAGGCCTACAATAATGATGAAGGCGGGGCTTCTTTTTCATTCCATTTCAAAAGAGCTCAGCAATCCGTCAGTTGAGGACAAGCGGCTCTAGCATCTGCTTGCCTCATCAAAGGCCGAATGCCGCCTAGGTCCTGAGCTTCGCTAGTGCAAATTGCCACGTCGGCCGCAACTTGCGGCTCACACAAGGAGTCTGAGAATGTTTTCAAGCATTCGCGGTAAGCTTATCGTCGGATTTGGAGTATTTCTCCTCTTCTTTTTTGTTAATACTGGGCTCTCGCTCATGCAAATGAGGTGGATTGGTGAGTCGACCGACGAGCTTCGGGATCGCTGGATGACTGCGATTTCGGCTATTGGCGACGTCAAAGTGGCGGTTAGTCGTGAGCGCACGCGCGTCTCGCGAGTTATCGGGATTGCCGAGCCTGAGGCGCATGCCAAGGCCATGGCGGATCTCTTGGCCATGTCCAACATCGTCGACCGAAGCATTGAGCATTACCGCAAGAGCGCTCCAGATGAAGAAGGTCGGCGTCGGTTTGCCGAGTTCCTAGAGGGGTATCGCGCCTATCGACAGGACGTAAACAGTCTTGTCGAACGACCCGGTGACGCTGCCCTGATGCATACCCTTAATGGTTCGTCAGCACAGGATTTCACGCGTCTTATCGATTCCCTGGAGGACGCCTCTCGCCTGGTAGTTCTCGGGGCAGACCGCGCGAGCTCGGACGCTGATGCCGTGTTTCACAGAGCTATCCTTATCAACGCGGCTGCAGCGTTGATGGCGATTTTGGTCGTCGGCGCCACAATTGCCTGGCTGACGCGGGACGTCGCAGGAGGCATTCGTGGACTTGCAAGCCTTATGCTGAGGCTTGCGCAACGTGATTACGAGTTCGACCTTCCGCAGGCCCAGCGTCGCGACGAGGTCGGCGCAATGGCTCAGGCTATCGCGAGTTGCAGGAGTGGCCTGCGGGAGGCAGACGATTTGGCTGCCCGACAAGCTGCAGAAACAGAGGCAAAGCTTGAGAGGGGCAGGCGGACCGATGCCCTCGTGACAAGCTTTGACTCGGATGCCGCCAGTATCCTTGGACTTGTCGCGCACGCAGCTAACGACTTGAAGCTGACATCTGAGCAGATGTCCACCATTGCCCACGATGGCATATTGCGGGCGACGTCTGTTGCCGCTGCCTCCGAGGAAGCGAGCACCAACGTGCAAACGGTTGCAGCTTCTGCCGAAGAACTAGCTGCTTCGATAGCGGAGGTCACGCGCCAAGTTGTCCATTGTGCGGAAGTAACTGGACGTGCGTCGCGGGCTGCGCGAGATACCAGCGCCGTTGTAGAAGTGTTGGCGACGAGTAGTCAAAAGATCGGGGATGTCGTTCTCCTGATTAGCGACATTGCAAAGCAGACCAACCTACTGGCGCTGAATGCCACAATCGAAGCTGCTCGTGCTGGCGAAGCTGGTCGAGGTTTTGCTGTGGTTGCGAATGAAGTAAAGGCGTTGGCCCAACAGACTGCCGCCGCGACCGAACAGATTGGTGCGCAGATTACCTGTATGCAAAATGATACTGAGCGAGCCGTGGTAGTCATCTCGGAGATTGTGCGGACTATTGATGAGATTGACGACATCAGTAATCAACTTGCGGCAGCAGCAGAGGAGCAGTCAGCTGCAACCCGCGAGATTGGGAGAGCCGTGGGGGAAGCAGCAGCCGGAGCGCAGGAGGCGGCACGCCATACCGCGGGCGTAACTGGTGACGCCGAGCGTACCGGCACTGTTGCAAGCGACGTCCGTGGTGCGTCGGAAAGTTTGGCGCGCCAAGCAGAAATCCTCCGCGCACGGGTGGACAATTTTTTGAGCAATATCAAGGCAGCCTAGATCCAATACAATTTCACCGCTCGCCGCTGCGCCGCTTCAGCATCAACCCCCAAGATGTTGAGGCGCTCAGTGGTCCGAGGCCGTGATTGCAGTCCCTGGCGATTGTCATCGGTCAGCTTTGACAGCGCCAATTGGCTCAAGGTGCTGCCAGCCTGATCAAAGGTGCTGGTGGCGCCCTAGATTTCCTGTCGTGCTGCTCTGGCGTGGCTCTGCATGCGGCCGGTCTAGAGGGCCTAGTGCCAGGGCTGCCGAATAAGACCATCGTGGCCTGGGTGCAGGTTGCCCGTCGTGCCGGTCGCCTGGTGCTGCACAACCAGGCGAAGATGTAGCGCTACAGGGGCTGACGGTGGAGCTGGAGGTGCTGGCCAATTGGCTGGGGACCGTGGCCCGAGAGGTGAAGCCTATGGTGTGGCGCCTGCGCGAGATCCTGCTCGCCTCGTCACCGCGGTTGGTCCACTAGACGAGGCCTGCCGGTGCTCGATCTCTGACGTGGCAACGTGAAGACGGGGTAGCCCTAGGCGCTTACTTGGGACGGCCGCGCTCGCGGCGGCTAGGATCGTTCACCTCTGGTACTCCATTACGTGTCTCGCCACGGGCAGCGTACTGGGGCGTTGCGGGCAAGGGATCATGGCATCGTCCTACGAGCTCGATAGCTGCCTTCAAGAATGTGGCTTAAGATACGATGCTGGTTTCCTGCCGGGCACATTTCCGGCTTAAGGTGTTCGCCCTCGCTAAAATCGCTTCATCACTGGTGGTCCAGCCAGTGCCCAGCATCGCCTGACCGTTCGAGGCTGAGTGTAGGTGAACCGAGCCATAGCCGCTGACCGACTGCCACACCCGTAGGGCGTGTCACTCCGCTGATCACCTGTCTCGATGCGCGGATGCCGAAAGCGACGAGCAGACTGTCGAGCCGCAACGATCTGGCAGGAGCACCGGATTAGGCGCTCCGGATGCCCGCGCCGGTAGATTTCTTAGGCGGAGATCAGCACTTGAAGGCCTGCTCTGCAACGCTGGTTGGCGTGCTCTCCGAAAGCTGCTCACCCTGAGCGACTCTTGAGAGGATGGATTGTTCCTCGCATAATATGTCCATGACCACTCCTATCCAGGGTTCTAACCTCACATTGACGGGCCCGCAGTTGCGAGCGGCTAGGGCTCTCCTAGGCTGGACTCAGCACCAGCTACATGTTGCTAGCGACATTCCCGAGCGCACGATTGCCAGGCTAGAACGAGGCACGGCTTCTCCTCATAGAGCGACTCTCATCGCTATCCGGGCGGCTCTCGACCTAGCCGGTGTCGAGTTAATTTCGGAAAATGGGGGAGGCGCTGGGGTTCGTCTCCGCAGCCGTAGTGGCGACGCAGAGCCTAGCCTTAGTAAGAGCGGCGACGTCGAGGTGGGCTCTAGCAGTGCCTGAATGGGTTCCCACCACAATGCAAGTTATTCAGGACAGGGCATAGTGGACGGCGTCAGCCGTGGGACTGCGGCCAGGCAGGCGCGCCAACTGCTGCGCGAACCGGGCGAACAGGTCATTCACGAGAGCAGCGCTCCGGCTCGCGTGCGCCGTCAGGCGCTGCGGTGGTGACTGGCCGCGGATCTCCGCTTCGATAGCGTAGAGGGCAGCGATGCGCCGCAGGATTTCCTCGGCGATCGGGGCCGCCTTGCTCTGCGCGAGGTCGTAGTACCGGCGGCGGACATGGCTCCAGCAGGAGGCGAGGAGCGGCGGGTCCGCGTTCGCCGCGGGCGGCAGCATGCTTTTTGGGCGGCGTAGCCGTCGCATTGCAGGGTGCCGCGATAGCCCACGCCAAGCGGATCGGTGCCGCCCAGGGCCAGTCATCGCGCGCGATCGCCCAGAAGTGGCCCCGCCTGGTCCGCCGTAAGCGTTGCTCCGAGACCCATGGCAGCGTTGTAGCGGTCAGCGTGGGCTGGTCGTGGCCCAGCACCACGGCATGAGCTCATCGATGCGGGCCTTTGGCCATCGGTTGACGAGGCGGGTCAGCAGATCGGTGAGGTAGCGCTGGGGGTCGACGGCGTTGAGCTTGCAGGTCTCGATCAACGAGGCGATGGCGGCCCAGTTCTCTCCGCCTTCGTCTGAGCCTGCGAACAGCGCGTTCTTGCGGCTGAGGGCGATGGGACGGATGGCGCGCTCGACCGGGTTGGTGTCGAGGTCGACGCGGCCGTCCTCGAGGAACCGCAGCAGGCCCTCTCGCTGGTTGAGGGCATAGCGGATGGCGTCAGCCGTGAGGCTGCGGCCAGGCAGGCGCGCCAGCTGCTGCGCGAACCAGGCGAACAGGTCATGGACGAGAGCGGCGCTCCGGCTGGCGCGCGCCGTCAGGCGCTGCGACGGTGGCTGGCCGCGGATCTCCGCTTCGATGGCGTAGAGGGCAGCGATGCGCCGCAGGCTTTCCTCGGCAATCGGGGCCGCCTTGCTCTGCGCGAGGTCGTAGAACCGGCGTCGTACATGGCTCCAGCAGGTGGCGAGGAGCGCCGGGCCCGCATTCGCCGCGGGCGGCAGCAGGCTCTTATAGGCGGCATAGCCGTCGCATTGCAGGATGCCGCGATAGTCGCCCAGCAGGGCCCTGGCATGCTCGCGGCCGCGGCCCGGGGCATAGCGATAGACCACGCCAGGCGGATCGGTGCCGCCCCAGGGTCGGTCATCGCGCGCGATCGCCCAGAAGTAGCCCTGCCTGGTCTGCCCGCGCCCCGGATCCAGCACCGGCACCACGGTCTCATCGGCGTAGAGCCGCGCCGAGCCCAGCAGGATTTCGCGCAGCCGCCGCACCACCGGCGCGATCTCGGCGCTGGCCTGGCCGACCCAGGCCGTCAGGGTGGAACGGTCGAGCAGCACGCCCTGCCGGGCGATGATCTGCGCCTGCCGATAGAGCGGCAGGTGGTCGGCGTAGCGCGCCACCAGGGCATGCGCGACCGTCGCCTCGGTCGGCAACCCGCCCTCGACCAGGCGGGGCGGCGCCGGGGCCTGCAGCACGACGCCGTCGCAGGCGCGGCAGGCATATTTGGGGCGGCGGGTGACGAGCACCCGGAACTGCGCCGGGATGACGTCGAGGCGCTCGGCGGCATCCTCGCCGATCCGCACCAGCCTGGCCTGGCAGCAGGGGCAGGCTTGCTGTTCGGGTTCGAGCAGCACCTCGACCCGCGGCAGGTGGGCAGGCAGGGCGCCGCGGCTGGCCCGGCGCCTGGCGATGCGCGCCTGCCGGAGCGTGTCGCTGTTCCGTTCGGCCTCCGCCTCATCCCGGGCGATCGCCGTCTCGATGTCGGCCAGGGCAAGTTGGAGCTGGTCCTCCGGGAGGCGCTCGGACTTGCGGCCAAACTGCAGGCGCTGGAGTTTGAGCAGCAGGTGCCGCAGCCGGTCGTTCTGCGCCTCGAGCCCATCGCGCTCGGCCATGACGCCGACCAGCATCGCGCGCAGCAGCGCCGGATCATCAGGGAGCGCTGCGATGTCGAGCGCGGCGGGCATAAGGGAATCCTCGCCCGCCCCACCGCGTCGCGCCAAGCCGAAATTGCTATCCCGCGACCTCCGGCCGCGCCGTCCAGGCGGGCATGCGCCAGTCGATGCCTTCCAGCAGCATCGACAGTTGGGCAGGCGTCAGCGAGATCGCGCCACCGCGTGCCTGCGGCCAGACAAACTTTCCGCGCTCCAGCCGCTTGGCATAGAGCACGAGCCCCTGGCCATCCCAGAACAACAGCTTGACCAGATGGCCGCGGCGGCCGCGAAAGGCGAACACATGGCCGCTGAACGGATCCCGCCCCAGCACTTCCTGCACCAGCCGCGCGAGCCCGTCGAACCCACGCCGCATGTCGGTCGGGCCTGCCGCCAGCCAGACCCGCACCCCGGCAGGCGGTGCGATCATGCCTCCAGCGCCAGAGCCAGGCGGGCCAGGACGGCCGGATCCGTGGCCGGGCTCACCCGCAGCACCCGCCCGTTGCGCAGCACGATCTCGATGGGCGGGGCGCCACCATCGGCAGCCTTGCCGGAAGACTCGGCCGCCTCGGCGACTTCGGGGCCCATCAGCCGCACCGGCAGCAGCCGTGGCACCGCACCACCCGGCCCGCGCGCCTCAGCCCGCGCATCACGCCGCCAGCGGTGCAGCAGGCTGGAGCAGACACCATGGCGACGCGACACGCCCTGCACCGACGCACCCGGGCGCAGCGTCTCCGCCACCAGCCGGACCTTCTCCTCCGGCGTGTAGCTCCGACGGCCTTCGCCGCGCGTCACGATCTCGATCCGCTCTGCCCTGAGGCTAGCTCGAGTGTCAGCACCAGTGCTGGCTCCAGTGCCAGCCTCATCCATCGACATCGCATCACCTCGACCTGATGAGGTGCTACGTCACGAGATCGGCCCCCTCAGGCAAGGTGGGCCGCGGAGCAACGCTTACTTGGAGCCGGACGACAGCCGAAACGGTCATGTCGGTGCGGGTCGTCTCCTCTCCTCAACCAGCGGGACCTTCTGCTAGGCACTTTAGCGCGCCCGGCGCTCCCGGCCGGGGATCATTTCGACACGCTCGAAAGGCTTGGACATAGGCCCACACTTAGGCGGAAGCCTAGGCCCTCGCGGTCGCGCCGGATGTCCGGGCAAAATGGGGCGAGCTTCACCGGGTGATGTATTGAGCAATGCACCTTCCAGCCGTTGCAACGGCATCCAGCGGTCCAGTCTCGGAATCAGTACGGCCGATAGACATGGTTGAGCCGCGCCCCTCCAGAGGAATGTCACAAGACCAGAACGCTTAGAAAGACAGGTTTACATAGGTGCACTTTATAGCTTGTCTCCCGCTCAGCCTAAATCGGTGCACCCAATGCGCATGGCAACGCTGCTCTTGCTGGCGACATACCCTCATCAGTGCGCCGTTCTTCGCCGCAAGGTGTCGGGCAACGTTTCAGTTCTTGAGCCGGAACGTGTTGCCTCGCTGACAGCACTAGAGGTAAGATCATCACGGACTCGGCATAACCGGTTTCATCAACTGATGAGGAGAAGGTTTGCGCCATGGCTCTGATTTACCGGTCTCTTTTCCGCCGACGTGTCTTGGTGGTGGAGGACAGTTTCTTTCTCGCCAGCCACATCGCAGATATCTTGGAGGACGTCGGTGCCTCAATAGTCGGACCTGTTCCCACTGAGGAGCAGGCGCTTGAGGTGGCTCAGTCCATGGATCTCAATGCAGCGGTATTTAACAGTATCATTTGTGGAAAACGATCAGATCGGTTGGGTGAAAGTCTTAGAACTCGTGGTATTTCGAGTTTGGTGCTTAATCTTACAGGGCGAGACGACGCTGACCCGCTTCTGCGCGATCATGCTGTTCTCCAGTGGCCTTTTGACTCGGGCGTTCTGGTCGAAATGGTCTCAGCGTTGGTGACTCGGCCTACTCCGGGAACCCCAAGGCACCCGCTGAACTGTTTGCATGCACGATGAGGACGCGCAGCTTGCTATCCCCGCTCCAGTAGCCGATGCAAAGGAGGGGTTCGAAAACACTGGCGCACGCACCGGAAGCTCGCCTGCTAACCCGCTGCCATCCGACAAATGATACCATGCCGATGATGGCCTGTGCCCGAAAATCTGGCAGCCGTGGAGGCTTGAGGGCGGTTCATGAAGCTAAGCGTTTGGACTGCGTGGAAGTTGACATCAACTTGGTTCCCCACGTGGTAGCCAGCGCTGCGCGGCGGCAAGCTGTTCATCCTCGATCACACCGTGGGCGTCGGCGCCAAGGTAGATGGTTTCCAGATAGCTGCCGCCATCGGGCAGGATGTCCCGTGCTGACGTCCATGGGAGCAGGACAAAGGAATGGTCTTCAACCAGTGCCAGGGCGAGCATCGCCGTCCGGGCACCTTCAAGCTGCGCGCGAGCGTGTCTGCTGAAGCGGAAAGCATACTTGGAGCTGTAACGCTGGCGTCGACCTGCCAGAACCTGCAAGTAGATTCCGCGCCCGGCATCCGTAAAACCGTTCCACGATCGCTGCAGGTCGGCGCCCAGTTCTGATGCCACCGCTTCAGCTACCTCGCGGGCGAGGCCGAACGCGGCGGAGGCGGAAGCGGCACGACCTGCCGACTTTCGATTGCGCAGGCTGTCCAGCACCGCGGAGGTGATGTCGACCCGGCGGTAGAGCTTGCTGATCGAAGCCGAGGGCAGGGGAAGGTGGCCGTGGAACTTCAGTCGATCCGCCGCCCACCGCCCCGACGTTCCGGCCTGCCTTCCGACTTCCGAACTTGCGATGTACTCCGCCACGAAGGACGTGAGGGCATCATCGGTAATTCTCGTCCCTCGTTCGAAAGGTGAGGTTGAGGTTGTGGCCTTGAGAAAGCCCTCGGCGGCCCACGCCCTGACGCTTTCGATGTCCATCTTCAAGCGCTGCGCCGCCTCCAAGAGCGTCATGGTGGCCCGCGGGGGTGTCAGGGCAGCCTCCACCTCGCCGCTGTCGAATAAGAGGGCGTTGATGCCCTTCCGCTTGGGAGCAGTGCCCCGAGGGACAACTTGGCCGGAGAGGATGGCCTGGATGAGGGTCGATGCGTTGCGGCGCCCGGCCATGGCACCTGCAAAAGAGACCAGCCGGGCACCTTGCCCAACTGGCGCGACCGCATCTAGGGCCCGGCGGACCAACTCTTCCACCTCGTGCCGCAGGAGGAGGCGCTGGTGAGTGACGCGCTCGTCTGGCGGCAGAGAGGTCAGCACCCCGTCCTCGAGCAGCTGCCGCAGGGTGGAGCTGCCGACGCCGAGGAGCGCCTCGGCCTCATGCTTCATCAGGGTGCTCTGCTTCCTCTGTCCAAGTGCGTGCACAAGGTCCGCCCGGAAGAGCAGGGGAGACACGGCATCGGAAGGCGGCACCAGATGCAGGTTCTCGCGTTCAGCGAGTTCCGCCATCTTCTGCGGTGCGACGCCAAGGTACTCGGCGGCGTCGGTAGCGGTCATATGGCGATCTCGGAGCGCACTGGCCGAATTGGCACGCCGGAGCGCCGCAGGAGTTTCCCTCAGGTCGGCCTGACTAGCGAGGTAGCCGGAGAAGGCGTCGTTGAAGGCTGTCGCCCAAGGCTCGGCTCTCACGTCATAGAGCCACCGGTGGAGGCCGCCGAACTCTCGTCGCATACCGAAGCGCCACCCTCGTCCACCCGCGCCCTCGCGGATCGCGTCCAGCGTACGATGCAGGCCGTGGGGCCAGTCCCCAAGAGCCTCCCAGCCTTTGGCCATGGCATCATGGGCCAACACACCCTGCGATCGCAGGAAGGAGTCGTGGCGACCCATTTTCGAAATGCCGATCGCGAAGCCGCCGATGGCAAGGGCGACTTCCGCTGCGCGTCCCACGCCGAGCTCGCAGCCGGGCAGCGTCGCCGTTGGGCCTCGGCGGTAGAGCGTATCGAGGCCGGTGATGTACGCTGGGACCGGCAGGCTGGCCTCGCCTGACCATGCGGAGAGGTCGTGGCGGCAGCCCACGTTGCCGCAGCGATCCAGTCGCTTCCCTTTCCATCTGACGAGGCGCTTGCAGCCCCCACATCTGGTCTGGAGGGGAAGCCCGTGCACGGGGCAGTGCTGCACGGCCAAAATGTCCCAGAACGAGCGATGATGGGCAGAGATGCTCAGGCAATGCGGGCACCCCCTACGAAGGCTGAGGCCGAGCTGCCGGGGACGGAACTGATGACCCCCCACCGTCGCCGAGTTAGGCGACGCGCCCCAAGAGGACATCGTCTCCAGGGTCGCATAATCCACCCCTAACAAGGCGGCGAGACCCTCGGCTGTCGCTGCGGGCGGACGCTCACCGGCGACTGCTGGCAAGAGCTGCCTGTCAAAGCCAAGGCGCCGAACGACCAGCATTGGGTCGGTGAAGCTGTAGCGTGCAGCGTTTCTGGTGATGAGTGACGCCAAGGATTCGTCTTCCAAGGGCGTGCACGGGTTAGGCAGGGAATAGGGACCTTTGCTCACCGCGGGCCATCCTCCGCAAGAGCAAAGCACTCGCCATACTTCTCGACCGAGGCCGCGAGATCTTCGACTCTGAACGGATTGAACTTCAGGCTCGACCAGCTCAGCCGCTTGCTCTCCACCGCCTCCGCCAGCACTTCCGTGGTGAGGCAGGAGTTCCTCCTGTCGCGGGCCAGCTGTCGTGCCTCGGTCAGCAGGTTTACCAGCAGACCCACCCGGCCGCCGCTGGAGATGAGGAGGCGGGCAGCGGTATCGGCGGCGTGCAGCTTGGACGGCGCGCCCATCTTCAGCCCCCGTTCGAGGTCCTGAAGGATGATGCAGAAGGTGGCGAAGCTCACCCGGTCGCTCATCCGGTAAGCCTCCAGGGGCGTGGAGGGGACCAGACGGCCGCCCAGGAAAGGGTTTTCCCTGAGGATGCTGGCGAACCGGCTGTAGCCGATGAGCACCATCGGGCGCCTCGTCTGGTCGAGGATGTGCGTCAACCAATGGGAGCCGTTCTCGCGCACCGACCGCGTCATCGAGCTCGTCAGGTGGTGCACCTCGTCGAAGATCACCATCTCGTAGCCGCCGTCCACGATCATGGAGATGACATCGTCGGTCTGGGTGGTGTCGTGCTTGCCAGCAGAGGGCGCCGGGTGGCCGAGTGCTCTGAGCGTGTGGCTGGGGATCGTGTTCAGGCGGGTGCCCGGCAGTAGTTGGACGTAGAGGTACTTCAGCGGGCGGCGCTCCACCGGCGCGTCGCCGCGGTCACTGATGTCGGAGCGCAGGCAGCGGCGCAGGTACTCCTTGACCAGCAAGGTCTTGCCGCAACGGGCCGGACCGAGGACCGCGACCCCGCAGCCGTTGCTCGCCGTGCAGGGGTTCGCCATGAGGTGGTCCAAGGCCACGAACATGGCGTTGGTCTCGAGCGTGTCCACGAACACGCGGCTCAGGGAATCCTCAGGAAGGTCACTGATGTCCAGGAAGTCGCGCATCACTCGCTCTCCTCGTTGCGGCGGCGGGCGCCAAGCCCGTGCATCCGCCGAAGTTCATCCATGTCCTGCTCCACCGGCGGCTGCGGCTGCACGGCCTCGTCCGGTGGACTGGTCGGCTCGGCGGCCGGGCCTAAGGCGGCATCGAACTGGTCCTGCGGGTCCGGATGCTGCTGCGGGTTCGCCATGCGCCAGTCGCGCTCCGCGGTTTCCCTGGCCTGGCGCAGAATGCGCTGCCGCGCCGCCTCCGCCCCCACCCGGTCGCGGGCGAGCTTGCTGTCGGCCCTGCGGCGCAGTTCTGCGGCGGCCGCTTCATACGCGGCATCCCAATGGGTGTCGTCGTCGCCGAACCTGTCAGGGTTGAAGTCCCGCATGCTCCTGGCGAGCTGGTACTCTTCCAAGGTCCGCCCCTTCACGAGGGGCAGGTGCTCCTTGCACAGCGTGGCCGTGTGCCAGACCTCGCGGGCGGCGTCCGTGACGCGGGAGTCGAGGAACTTGATGGTGGTCAGGTCTGACGGGTCTCGACGGACCAGTACCTCGCGGTCACCCTTCGACTTCGCCAGCATCTCCATCATCAGGCCGTCGGCGGTGAGGTACCGCAACTTGTCAACCTGAATGCCTCCTTTCCTGACCATGCGGCCAACCGAGAGGGAAGTGGCGACCTCGATGTCCTCCCGCGTCAGCGGCGGCCGCTGCTCGAAGGATTCGATGCTGCGCTTCCAAAGGCGGCGCGGCGTGTCGTCGATGCCCCGGTGCCTGCGCCCGAGGTAGTCGTTCACCAGCCAGTGGAGGAGCTTCTCCCAAACCTCGTCCAACGTCGCCACAGCGAGAAGTTCCGGCGCCACGTCGCCATCGTGACGCTCAAGGATGCTCGAGTAGGTGGTGCCCGGTGTCGTGTGGAAGACCTCGCGGGTGGCGGTGCCGATGGCGCGCTCCACCGTGCCCTTCATCCACGCTTTGAGCAGCGGCATGGTCTCGTGCCTCATGCCCAGCCGTGCTACGCCAGCCTTGAACGCCTTGGAGTTGTAGTGCTTCCCTTGGTCGACGTGGATCGCCTCTCCCCGGCCGTGCCCCTCCCAGGCTTCCTCCAGCCGGTCCCGCGCTCCGGGGAAACAGTCCTTAGGGAGCATCGCCAGCCGCACCGCCTCTAGGGCGGTCTCGGTGTCCGGAGGCGAGAAGGACAGCACGAAAGACATGATCATGCGGGTGTGCCGGTCAATGACCAGCGTCAGCCAAGGGCGCCCGATGACGGTCTTACCGTCCTCGCTGAGGCAGATGATGTCTGCGCGGGTGTCATCGATTTCCCACACCTCGTTGGCGTGGGTGGTCAGCCAGTCGCCCTGCACAAGCCTGAATTGCTCGCGTGCCGCCTGCGCACCTTGGCGGCAGTAGGCGCGCGTGAAAGCGCAGATGGTGCGTTCGTGGCGCAGCACAGCGTCGTAACTAGGCGGCTGAATACGGAGATCGGGTGCCCTGCCCTTGTTCAGAGCCTTGATGAGCTTGCAGATCTCCCGGTGCAAGCCAGCAACCTTGGTGCCGTTGAGGACTAGGTAGAACTCGTCCGTGGCCTGCCACATGACGTCCCGGACGGTCCAGCTAAGGCGATGCTCGTAGTTGCCGCGGTGCTCGACCTGCGGGACTACGGCGTCGATCTTCTCGCCGCCGTAGCGCCACTTGCGAATCAGCTGAACCAGGCGGCTGCCCGACATCGCCTTCGGCTCCCACCTCCGCTCCGCATCCGCCCGCGCCTTCCGACGCTCGTGGACGCGCTTGCACAGAGGCTCGAGGCTCTCGTGCGTGCGCGGCACCGATCGGTCCTTCGCCCACTCGAGGATGTACTCGTTGGCCCGCTCCGCCATGAACTTGTCGCGCTCGCAGGCGCTCTCGAACGTCACGCGTGCACGCTGGGCCACCTCGCCGTTGCCGCGTGACGCCACGGAAGGTGCGCTCCAGTCCCGCAACCGGTTGTCCGCGCGGGCTTTCACGAAGTCCTCGTGCGCAAGCGTGCACGGGACGCCGTTGTCGTCCTCGAAGACGTAGGTCTGACCGAGGTCGCGTGCCCTCTTGCGGAAGGTGATGACCTGGCCCGAGAGGAGGAACTTCTGGCCGGGAATGATGGCGAAGGAGGGCATCAGACGTCGCCCCCCTTCGGCAGGAGGCTGACCGATGAGGCGTCCAGCCCATCCTTGCTGACGTCGAGCCGCAGCCGCCGCCGCATGCCGAGGACGCACGCCGCTGCAACCAGCTCGCCGCCGTCTGCCGCCGACCTACGCAACTGACCGAGGGTCGTGCTGCCACCGTGCGTGGCCAGCACCTCGCGCAGCCGCGCGACGCAAGCACTCGTCGTCGCCACACCGGCAAAACGGACCATCATTCGGGCAACGGCAGTCTTGGGGGCGCTGGCGAGGGCCTCTTCGCTCATCGCGGTGAGGTAGAAGCCTTGCGCAGTCAGAGCCTCGTCAAGGAGCCGCTCGAACCTCACGGATTCGCGGTCGTCTCGATCTTTCTCATAGAAGACGTCGACGGCGACCCTGCGCCCGCTCTCGCCGGTGAAGCCGAGGGCAGGCCAGTACTCGAAGGGTTCGCCCCAACCGACCCTGAGGGTTACGGGGAAAGCCCAGGGCTGGAAGTCGACGACGCTGTGCGTCACCTCCATCAAGTTGACAAGGAAGCCCTGCGCCCTCGTGGTCCAAGCGACAATGCGACCGAGCTTCTCGCTCGGCGCCCGCGCCGCCGAGCTCCTGTGGGCGCACCGGCGGATGAAAGCGGGGTGAGCCTCTTGCGGCTCGGCGGCCCCCGCACTCGCGGGGGTGTCAGGATGCGGCATTCGCGTGACCTTTCGGCAGGCACGGTGTCTGTGAAGGCTCGAAGCGAGGCGGACGAACCACCCGGGGGTCCGGGTATTCGCGCGTGCCGAGTGCTCTGGTTGCTCATTGGAAATCCTGTCCTTCCGAGGCGCCGTAGCCACCTGAGGTGGCGTGCTGGTGAATGGTCCGCACCGTTGAATGGTCCCCGATGGGGGACGAGGCGATGTTCAGGGCGAACGCCCCTTGGGCCACTATTGCGAGCAGGTGAGGGCGAGGGGCGCCAGTCGCTTGCGCCAGTTCGCCAAGCGTGCTGACGCCGCTGCGCAAGACACCGAGTGCGGCGTCCACCTGCTCCGGGACAAGCTTGTAGTCGGCGAGGCGCCAGATTCGGTTGGCGTTCGATGCCCTGGGCTCCCGTCGGCTCCAGTCCGGTCGAACGATGCGGTAGGTGATGCCGACTTCCGCAAGGCTGTTGCTCAATGATTCCAGGCGAGCGGCGGCTTCATTCCCTAGTTTCCGGTCGCCCTTGCACTCCCAGAGCTCGACGTCGCCCTGGGTGGTCTCGACGGCTACATCCGGGTACGCGGTGCACCCGCGCCCATCGTGGCCGAACTGGATTGCCACCGCCTGCGGACGGAACGCTCGGACCCGTTCAAGCACATCAGCCAGCAGCAGTACCCACGCCTCCGCCTTCGAATCAGCAGCGAAACAGCGCTTCATCTTGTTGCTGGGAAACTGGTTGACGATGGCCCGGTGCGAAACGCTGGCGGTGCGGCGAGCAAAGCCTTCCGTCGCGATGGCCTGCCGCACCATCGACTTCGCCTCGGCGGCCGACGTGCGGCCGCCCAACAGGTCAAGGGTCCTGGCGATGCGACTGGCTTTGGTCTGGCCCGTGCAGTCGTCGACATGCTCGAACATGCGTCCTCCTCGTCGCCCGCGGGCGGGCAAGCGCTGCAATCAGATGACTAGGTCGACGGCCTGGAACGCGGACATGCGGTCGGCCGCGATGCGACGAGCATGCCCGGTTCCAGTGGAATCGACCTAGAACAAGCGGACGGACACCAGGCCGCACAGGCGGCCCGGTGTCAGTTGCTTGATATTAGACGGAGGAGGAGGAGGGACGACGCGCGGGTCGCCGAGCCAGTGCCCGGCGGGGTCTCGACGGGGGTGTCGGCCGGTTGCGTCATGGGCGGGCTTCTCCCATGCGATCGCCGTTCTGGGAAGAGGCAATCGGTTACGCCTGCGCTCTTATTTTGGTGATCGCGCATCATGCTGCCCGTCCCGGATTGGAATGAGGGTTCGCCGTTCTTCTTGCGCCACATCCGAAGACGAAGCCCTGGTGGCGCGGCAGCTTGATGGACGCCAGGTTGGGCAAAGATGGCTGGTTCGGGCTCGTCACCAGGCAATCCCCATCCGCCGGAGCCCAGCCGGACACGTGGGACCAGCGGCCCGTCGGAAGACTCCCCGCTCGTAGCTGGGCAAGCATAGGAAGCAGGAATTCGGAGACCTGGCGAACGGCGTCTGCAAGTGAGGGCAGGTGGGGAGGATCGGCGGCGGTGGCGGCCAGTTGCTCCCAGGCCACCAGTTCCCGCCGACACAGTCGCCGGGTGTCCAGCGCGCCTTCCCAGTAGCTGTCCCGCCTGGCCAACATTCGTTCGGCGTCTCGGCCGCGAAACACGGTCTGGATGGTTGCGGCCAGCATCGGCGCGTCGAAGTGGGCGCTCCTCTGGATGGCCCACAGGTCGAGAATGTCCTGCACGCGGGTATGGTCGGCGCCGTAGGTCACGAGCAGGGCAGCCTTCTCGGCGATGAGCCATTCCTTCGTCATACAAGGAACCGCATGCTCCGCTGCACCAAGGAAAGGCGTCCGTAGCCACTCGACGTGCCTCGCATCGCCGACATCGTGCGCGATGCTGACGCGGACCGGTGCCCACCTTTCACCACACCGCACTCGTACGTCCGCCAAAGTCCGCGCCGTCCAACCATCACCGGCGACGCGCACCCCCGCCTCACCCACATCGATGTCGGGGCTCTTCATCCTCAGCAGAGCCCGCCTCGCCATGGTGGCCGCCTCGGCGGCAGGGACCAGGGCAGCGAGGTCGATGCCCGACGTCTGGCGCGGCATCTGGTTGAACCAGAACTGGAAGCACCAGGCCCCTCTGAGGGCGAAGGCATCCCGCGGGGCCGATAGCGCTAGCCCCTCCAGGATTGATTCGAGCGTGCGGAGGCTCCTCGCTTGCGCGGGCTGAGCTCGCTCTACGATGCCGATCTGAGGTCTGCGGACCAGCACGGGCCTAGCTCCTGAGCAGCATCACCAGCATGGCGATGCTCTCCATGACGGCCGCTGGCGCACCCACGTCGGCCGCCACTGTCGCAAGCACGTCGAGGTCTCCGCCCGTCTCCGCGTACCGGCGCGCCGCTTCGACGGCTGGCCCCAGGCTTCGAAGGTGGCGGCCATACCGGACCAGGTCGACGACCGTTCGGGCCGGGTCGGTCCAGCGCACCCTCGCTCCCAGCACGTCATACTCCGTGATGCCCACGGTGAAAGCGCCTGGGTAGCTCCATCGGATCCAGCGGTGATCGCCTTCGAAAACCCGGACGGCGTTGGCGCCCTGGGGCAGCGCAAGCCATGCGACCGGAGGCGGTTCCCGGAGCAGGCCGCAAGTGTAAGCGGCTGTGGTCAGACACAGCACCGCCCTGGGCGCCCGGCGGCATGTGTCCGCCACTCGAAGCTCCGTCAGGCGGCCAGTGACCGCAACGCGGTTCGGTTCCTGCGGCTCGAAGCCCGGTGGAACCAGCGGCGGCCCATCGAGCAGCCGTAAAACGTCGTCGTCGCACTCCAGCACGAGCCCCTCCCCATCGATCCGGCAATCTGGCGAGGCAAGGGTCTCCAGACAAAAGCTCTAGAGTCGAGTCATTTATGTAGAGCTTTTGTCTGTTCCGACGAGGATGGGACGAGAGTGCGGCCTGCACTCGGGGCGCTCGGTTTGGGTTGGCGCCGCGAGAAGTTCGATGGTGTGCAAAAAGCGCAGATATTTTCGGAAGAAGAATGATTTTGGCGCCCTGGCGCGGCGGCCAATACTCGCCGCCGTGACACGTCCATGCTCGGGGCAGCGAGGAGCACCGGATTGATGGCGCAGCGGGTGGCGTGGACCGCGTCACCAAGGGTAGCAGCGGGCGCCCCGAGCAAGCTCGCAACGATGGCAGCATCTACGAAGCGCAGAGGACCTGAACGAGATGATTGAGCTACATCGTGGAGGCATGGACGTCGGTCCGAGCCTCATCTTCGAGGCGGGGCGCCTCGAGCGCCTGGCCGCCGACTTGCGGCAAATGGCGGTCGGCGAGTTCCCCTGTCCAAGCGACCTTGTTGCCGCCCCGGTGATCGCCCGGTGGACCTGGGCGGTACGTCCCATGATGTCCCTCGAAGGATTCACGTCAGGGCACCCCCGGCTGGGCAACACAACGGTCCGCACCACCGAGGTCTGGGCCATCGACCTCGAGGCAGGCTGGGCCAGGACGCTCTCGAGGCTTTACGTCCTGGGGGATGCCCACCGTTATGTCGGACAATGAGCGGTTCGAGGGCCCGCTGGACGACGTTGGCGCCACAGCGATCGCAGAAGGCCAGCGATATGGGCGGTTCGCCATCTTACGCGATGTCGACGGAAGCTGGCAGGCGCTTTCCGTCACAGCCGTCATGGCAGCCTGCGAGACCGACAGCGGAACTGTGCTCCTGCTGCCCGGTGGGCGCTTGCTCCAGACTCCGCGCCCGCTCCTCGAGGTGTTGTCGTGGCTGGATCCGGGATGAGCCAAAGAGCAGCCACATCAGGCATCTCGAACCGGCATGAGGGAGGTGCCGCGTCACCCCCGCTCTGTGACGTCAGCCGCAGAAAATTGCGGTCCTCACACAAATGACGATCGACAATGGCCGCTAAGGGCGTCATAAGCCGCGCCACCATGAAGCTGAAGCAGTCCCTCTCGATATCATCCTGACGAACGGCACCCATCCCGGGTGCTCATCGTCTGTGTTGGTCGTGCGAGAGGGCTTTCTCGTTCCATAGTTGGCAGGCAGCAGCCGTAGCAGGCTGGTCATGCTGGCGGAACGAGGCGCGCACCTCGCACGGAGCATTCGCCCGTGTAGCGAGGGGACGCACAATGCGCTTCACTTCCCATCTTCCCGAAGAATCCTTCCCGCTGGCGACCGAAGCGCTTGCGCGGATGAACGAGCCCGGCCTGCTGGGCGACGTCGGCCGCAGCATCAATCATGGGGTCGTGACCTGGGTCTCCCTGAAGCCGGACGCGGCGCTCGCCGTCGAACGCCTGCAGACGGCGCCCAAGCACTTCCTGCTGTCCATCGTGGCCGGGTTGGAGCCGTTCGGCAGCGCCTGGGTCGAGTACACCGACAGCACCGGCACCCGCCGCGGCTTCCTGGGCGGCGCCTACGACGACGGCAGCATCTGGGTACGGCTCATCCGCAGCGAGGGTGGGGCGCCTGCCTATTGCAAGCCCGTCTCGCTGCTGAGGCGCGGCGGCGCGTTTCAGGTGACCACCGACTGGCACACGGTCCTGGCCGGGAACTGGCATCCGGATGCAGCGGCCGATGAGCGCTGGCTGCTGTGGGCCGAGCAGAACATCCAGCTCGAACTCGTCGACCCCGCGCTCACCGTCGAGCGGAGCTTCGAGATGCTCGACGGCATCAGCATCCTCGACCTCGTCGTGCTGGCCTCGGCCATGTCGCGCCGTGGCAGGAGGCCGCTGGCAGCGGCCGACTTCCCCGACGTGACCTGACCCTCCGGCCGGGCACGCGCCCGGCCGCACCTGACCCATTCCATACCTTCCGCAACGCGCCCCTACGGCGCGAAGGAGAACCCATGCCCGCTTCGAAGAACTCCGCACCTTCGTACAACTTGCTGCACCACCTGCTCGACGGCAGCTTCACCGGGCGTCTCGCCGAGGTCGCACGGCGGGCCCGCAAGCAGGAGCACATCCTCCCGATCACGCTGGAGGATGGGTACGCCGAACTCCCCGCAAAGCTGCAGGCGAAGGGTGGAGCGGCCTTCATGCTGCAGGCTGTCGCTGGCATCTGGATGCCGACGAGGTGCATCCTCGTGCAGCTTCCGCTCGGCACCGGCGCCCTTGGCGTGTTCGCCGAGGTGCGGGACGACGGAACTGTCGACATGTTCCGCCTCCAGTCGGACGGCGTGAACATCAAGGAATGCCCCTTCACGGCGCACCTGAAGCCTGCTGACCCGAGGCCCGTCATCGACTGGGACCGGCTCTGGGCTGGCGAGGGGATCGTCGCCGACGGGGCGCGCTGGTCGGGCTGGCTTGAGGCGAGCCTGCGCCTGACCTGTCACGACAAGTCCTTGGGCACTCCCGCCATCCAGCGTTGGGCGGAGGCAACCGTTCTCCACGACTTCTTCGCCCTGGCGCTCGCCCTGTCTTTCGTTGGCAGGCGCCGGATTGACCTCTTCCGGCCGGATGGCTCGCGCATCCCGATGGATGGCGGCCACGCCTGACAACCGGCGGCGCAGGTGGCCCTGCGCCGCCCGCGCCGCTGCCCGCACCAACTCCACGCTTCACCTTGCCAACACAAGGGTGCCCGGAGCTCCAAGGAGACGTTTATGGATAGCGTCCAGCAGCATGAAAACCCGCACCTGTCGGTCTAATAAATCCTTCGCCGAGATGCGCGTGCCGACAGTTGTCCCGCGTTCCGCGCCTTTCGAATGCTTAATAAAAGGAGGTGGTTATTCTTGACTAGGCTGGCCGAAGCGTCCGGCTGCGAGCGTGCGTAGGAGGCCATGACCGCGGGGGCGATGTAGTAAGCGGCTGGAGACAAGTTGTAACATTTAGTCCTGGTGGATCTCTGGAGAGTCGAGAGGGTGGGGTTTGGCGTCCTACAGCTGAGGGAGCCAGAACTCGCTCGCTCGGCCGCCCCCGCGACGAGACTCTTTACTCATCTTCAACCCGCATTTGCATGACCACTAGGACGACCTACTGGAGCAACGCACCGGTTTTTGTTTAAGAGCTGTATCGTGGCGAGTCGGAAAATACTGTACGTTAGTGTACACCGATATGGGAGTGTTAGGTGACACCACTAGCGTAGCTTGGGTGCCGCATTACGGGGTTCCCACCACAAGCGCCGTTGTCCATCATTGAATATTACCTATGTAAATGCACTTCCATTGCATAGAGGGCTATACAGACGAGCCTGGAGACCGTTGCCCCATGCGTTCTGTTAAGCTCACTCGTTTTCCTGACGGCAAAGTCCTAGTCTTCGAGGAATGCAGCCTTGCTGCTGATATCCTTGCGGAGTGTGTTCGCAGCGCGGGCGCCGAAGTTGCTGGCCCGGTAGCAACGCTCAGCGCCGCCCTCGACGCCATTGAGGAGGAGGAGGGCGTGAAGGTTTTGGTGTTTACCGAGGGCTGTGGGGACGAATTCTCCTCACTATATTACCAGTTGAGCACCCGTGGCATTCGCCGCGTGGCGGTCACTTGGCCATTTTCGGAGGCTGAGCTAAGACGCGCCGTTCACGCTTCTATGATCAGTTCAGCCTGGTCAGCGTTGGTCATTCGTCCTAATTGCTACACATTTGATGCGCTGGAACGGTCATCGGCGGTTTGGGTAAGTTTTCGGCGGAGAATCTGCTCTACCTACGAACCTCGTGCCCGAGTTTTGGTACCAAAGCGAAGGCGGCTTTCATGTCGAAGAGTGTTTCTCCTCTCCATGGGCGGCGCCTGCTGCTGGTGGAGCCAAGCTATCTCATGGCGATGGAGATCCGCGACAGCTTGAGGCGGGGTGGCGCCGTGGTGCTCGGGCCTGTGCGTTGCGAGGAGCAGGCACATGCCTTGCTCGATAGTGAGGATGTCGATGGCACATTGTTCAGCGGTCGCCTGAGACATGCCGAGGCTCTAGCGACACGCTTGGCAGCTTGGTGTCGCCCATCTGTACTACTTACCTTCTGGCCCCTCCCCATTAACCACCCGCTCCGTAGCGGCCGTCCCCAGTTGGTGCTCCCCGCAAATACTGATCGCCTTTATGAAGCGGTGGGAGCAGCCCTGCAGTCGCGCTAAGTCACATTTCGCGCAATCAGTCCCAATCAGCAGGATTCATCGTGCGACAATACAATCAAAGCGGACTAAAATTTCCTTAGGGCTTTCCCAGGCTTTTGTGCCTATCACTTTCTTCAATTTTAACGATTACTTCTTCGGGCGAGCCTTCTACAATGGCATAATCATTTTCTTCAGACCCATATTTAACATAGGTTTGCATTTCTTCTCCGTTGTGGGCAGCCAAAAGAATAATCTTCGAGCTGTTGATGAAGAACTCGCCCTGAGTTATGTCGTGTAGCCGAACATAAGCCATGTCCACCTCAGTTAAAGTTTGCGCTTGCAGCCACTCTGCGGGCGCTGGGACAGGTTTCGATATCAAAGCGCGATCATTGTGTCATGCAAAATGATAATCTCCAGGGGCCGAAAGCTCGCCTTCCATCATATGCAGTGATGGAAGCGCCCAAGCTGGCGACCTGGTTTTCACTGGATCCACTAGCCCATGGGCTTGGTGACTAACCAGTGCTCCGAATTAACGCTGAGAGTGTTGCCGGGCACCACTGGCGACGCCTGTTCCGTAATGCCGCACTTATCGGCACCCAGACGACAACCTTTTAAAAGCTGCGCCTTATGCCTTCATCTTCGGACCGAGGGGTGGCCGAAAATTGACGAGCCCCGGTAAGGTGCCATACGGCAGAGGTCAATTGGAGGATAGGCGCAGCCTGGTAGCGATCCAGCCAGTTGGCATTCACCGACCAGTGCCCACGCGAAACACCTGCACGGGCCGTTTCCGGTCGGCCCATTCTGTCCACGCGGACGGCATCAGCAGCTTGACGTCTCCGGTCCCGCCGAGTGGCTGTGAGCCGAGAGGCCGGTCCGCCGCCCTCCGACACGCGGCCTGCGGCGCAATCGCCACAAGCTTTCGACCGCCTAGGGCTGCCAGCCGCCTACGGGATATGTCTAGCGACTGCGAGGCAGGCAAAGCAAGTTTCACCAGGGCGCCGGTGACGAGTGTCTGGGACTGATCAACGAGGATCGGTTCATCGGCGTATCGGGTGCCGTCAGCACCGAGGGTGTGGAGCACGGCGTGGCAAATGCGGTCTACTGCTTTGCGGCCGTTGATGGCGCGCAGGCCCTCAGCAACGACTGGGGCCGGGGGCCATAGGTACCGGACATCGCTACGGCGGCATGGGCTAGGAGTGAGACCTGCGTCAGTCGCCCCGGCATCTCACGTCCAATAGCCCCTGCGGCGCGGCGCAGCGGACATTGCCTGCATTGCCCGTCGCGCGCGTGGTCAGGCCCAGAAGGCTCAAATGCCTGGAAGTGCAGCAATCGGCGCCAGGCAGCGCTCGACGACTTCGCGGATAGTCGAGACAGCGGGCGACCGGTGTCGTCACGCCGCTCCGCAAACGTAGATGACAATGCGCGTAACGGCCGCACGCCTCAGTCCGTCGGCGGCCGAAAGCGTCGCCGACGGCGAACACCCTCTGAAGGCGACCAACTTCCTTGAAGAGGCTTAAGATCGATGGCCGCCATGTATGAGGGTCTTGATCTTAAGCGCGTCATGTTCAGGAACCTGACGGGGCCGGTCTCTTCATGCGGCTTGCCTAGCGGACGCGCTCAAGGTACGGGCCTTTGGTAAGAGTATCGCGGGGTGATAGGGTCCATTAGGAGTTCCAGGGCACAACCGACTGTCCGAACATAATCAATGCAAGCGTGCGGCACCGACCATCCCTAACCTGTTGAACCTTGTCCATCCTGGAAACTCGCTGGTCACATCCGTGTCGCTAATTTGCGACGACGAGAGAATTATGCGATTCGGCTTCACCGAAGTCGGCAAGAAGGTTAGGCTTGCGGAAAGTCTTGTCTGCCTTCACTTTGGTGGGGCGGATCTCATTTTCTACGAGAAAACGCCATGCCTTTCGAGCTTCGCAGCTTTGAAACGCCGTCTTCGGCCCAGGAACTTCTCGCCTGTATTCAGAAATGGGATGCCGCCGTGCAACGCGCAATGCGAGAATACGCAGCAGCCAAGGCGGCCCTGAATAGTCGATGCGATAACGATGTTGCCAAAAATCGCTTTGAGAGGAAAGCGGAAGATCTTCAGAACGCCCTTGAGAGTCGGAATTATTACCAAAATATTTCCGACCAGATGAGGCGGAAAACACTTTCTTCCAGACCCTAATTGCCCATTGCTGTGTCGCAATGTTTTCCGGGTCTCAAGCCATCGCTTCGTAATCGACAAAGCTGCAGTGCCTTACAGCTTGGCCATGGTCCAGTGCTCCAAATAACATGGATTTTTTCGAGGCAGGAGCTAAGCTTCTGTTGATGCCGCAACATGTCGTCTCCATTGACCACACCATCACCGTCTATCCAGCCACACCCACTGGCGAAGGTCTTTGGGTGGCAAGGGCCGTCCTGACGTTGACGAAAAGTGGCGAAACAATCGTAGCCGCCTCAGTTCCACGTTCCAGTCCCAAAGCTGCAAAGGCCGAGGCGGTAGCCTGCGCCCGCCATTTGGCTGGTTTCCCCCTCTAGCCACTGTCTCACGGTTTCTGGCCGTACGGTCTGGCTCGACTTGCTGATGTGAGGGTCGTAATGAACTTGCTCCACCGTGTGATTCACTAATCGTGCACTGAAAAATACTGCGTGAGCCGTCAGTGGAGTGTATGCCTTCGGGCAACGAACCGGTTGGAGGGGATGCAAAGGGAGGCTGCGCGCCAGTGGTAACCGGGCGCTCACGCCATTGGTATGGTGACCTGAAGTGCTTCGAGCCTACGAAGGGTGTCGTCTGGCACGCGCAACTTCTCGGCTATAATGACGACTTCGGCAAACATCCCGCCGCCAGTGACGAAACTGCGTGCGGCCTCGGCGGCGGTGGCCAGGCCGTCCATGTGCCGACCGTACCTGACTAAATCGATCAAGGTGCGCGCCGGACCTGTATATCGGATGACGGTTCCGCCAATTCGGCGTTCCTCAACACCAATTTCGAAGGCCCCCTCATAGCTCCAGCGCAGCAGCCGCCCAGACTGGCCGCAGGCGCTGCTGCCGTGAACTCCGGGTGGGAGAGCAATCCAAGGTTGCTTTGGTGGCTGGCTTGAAAGCCCGGCTAGGTGAGCCGCTGATAGAAGGCAGGCTAGCCCCTGCGACATACGGCCGCAAGCCGCGATCAGGCTGGCAAACTCATGCGCCACCCCTGAATCGGGCCGATAGTAGAAGCCCCTACTCACCTGGGCGACATGACCGGCTGCGAGGGCGTCTGCAATGGCCTGTGGGCGGATGCCCCGTGACCGCAGCATCGATGACCGCCACACGGAGCCGTCTGCGAGCAGGTCTTGGAGCTGCTGCTGCTGGGTCACGGTTATCCTTCGTACTGGCCGGTGCTGATGCTAGGCCGCCTGCGATGGTTCCCGCAGGCTACGAGGTCTAGGCCGGGGACGGCAACACCGAGTTTCGTCGCCGATGGGCAAGGGCACCAAGTGGCACATCGCAAGGATAGTCCACTGGCAGTGAACCCGAATCCTTCGCGTGGCACGATCGGCGAAGCGTCCGGAAACCAGCACAAAGGATTGCTCACCCCATGGCTCCAGATCGCGCACCCTTGGCTAGAACGGTGGCAATGGGCGCCGCCTCTTCGTCCAAGGGAACGTGGAGGACCGACGTGCGGAGCAGAGGTAACAGGCTGAGCCGATTGCAGACATCGCCAACAGGAAAGCCGCTGCGGCGCCTCTGATGATTCGTTGCCGCTTCGCTGTAAGAGACCGATAAGTCCCCGGGTATCGTCACTTGCCGCCGCGTTAGGCCGGTGATTCAGCGGGCGTGCGGTGGTGGTGGCAACGGGATATCACGCGGCGTCGCGCCAGCTACGGCTAGCATTGCAAAGGTGGCGCGTCAGGTGTCCATCACCGACATGTGGCTCGCCCGGCAACCGGCCAACGATGCCGCCGCATGAATCTTTCAGCTCACGCATCTGTACAGCAAGCGAACCGGCAAACGTGAACTGCTGCTGGATTACCTGCACGATGGATGACGCCTCGCGCTGGAGCAAGGGCGTGGCATGCGACCTCACCAAGTAGGCCGGGGACGCACTTCCGTGGCGGAACATGGACCGCGCAGCCGCGCTGGCCGGGGCTCTCCTGCACGGGCGAGCCCACCTTCGCCAAGGTGCTCGCGACCCGATGCGGTGCCTCCCCTCGACATCGGCTCGCTCGGTAATTGGCAGGGCGCGGAGCGGCTAATTCGGCACCATACGCGAACCCCCTGAGCTTCCACGGAGAGCGGCGCCATCTTTCCTGCTTGTGAATGAGATCGATGCCTGCAGCGATCTCGCGGCGGTCCGGCACAGCGAGCGCAGCTAGGTTGTGCAGGTGGTCAGCGCTTTCACTGAGTAGCTGGCCTGCGGCGCCGGGCCTGAGGGGCTTGGCGGTTACCGGCGGCTGCAACGAAGACAGCCGTCGCCAGCCAGTCGTCGTCCGGCTGTGCGGCCTTGAACAACCTGAAGCAGGCGCCGCTGCAGGTTCAGGCAGCTCTCGCATCCATTCAGCGGCACCACATGGGCGACGAGCTGCAGAACGTCTACATGTTGCAGCTCGCGCTCATCGGTCCCGGCGCAACCGGCACCGGGGCTGGGAGATGGGTGCGTGGGATGTGGCCGATGTGATCCCACGCTGCGGGGTTTGGAAAGAGGCGGACCAGAGCTGAGCTGCACTCCCCCAAACGTCCCTGCTGGCACTGGTGCGGAAAGTGATGGCCGCAAGTACTGCTGAGGAGAAGCTCCTCGACAGGGACACCAGGCTGGCCATGACGGCGGTCCTTGGCCTCGGCGAGGCTCGGGTGGACGCCGAATGCCGGATCCCGCCGATGTCCTCAAACTACCCGCAGGGCAGCCTCAAGTCGCGCGCCGTGTGGCCGAGGTGCTGGACGCGCCCCATATTGAGGCCCTGGCGTAGATGCGGCGGCATGCGATCGCGATCCCGTCGCTCGCGGATCGGGTTGCAGACGTGGACCGCGTTGGGCGCTGAGGTTGAAGTGGTGGTAAAGGGGGCGCGCGAGGGGGCTGCCGACGTGGCCTGATGAGGGCGCCTCGCCAACCATCCGATGGATCAACGATCACCACCAAGCATTAAATCGGCTGACGGTCCGAGACTGCAACTACGCCGTCCGATGATCAGTTATGGCGCCCGGAGGATCTCCATCTGATCGCGTTTGCGTGCCTCATGCTCGAGCAGGCGGCGATACCGGACACAGGTTCATCAAGGCGTTCAATGGAACTCGATCTGGGCAGGCTCAACGACCTGCAGTTCCTCCAGTGTCTACTCGGCCCAGCCCGGATCGCGAATTTCCAGGGCCGACGCGAGGTTGCGCAGGTGGGACATCTGCTTGCCATTCGAAAATGCTATGAGGCCGTTGGCTCGAAGGTAGAGGCGGCCATGTTGCCGCGGCTGATGAACTTCTCGATCTGCAGGATGCCTTCCTCGGCAATTCGGCTGCGGTGTTCGTCTTCCATAATGGCCTTCCCCGTGCGGACGCTCAGCATGGCGGCGCCGCTGACAAGGAAAGCCACCCATTGGAAGCGCCCCCCTCGTCGGCGATGTCGCTGATGCTCAAGGCGGATGCTGCGTCGGATCTCCTACGCGCCGGTTTCCGTCGCTGAGCGCTGATCCATCGTGGCGTGGTTAGCGTGCCGGAAGGTTCGGTCCCCAAGTTCCGGTCACCCCGCCCCTCAGGGCCGTTCAGATATCGAAGCCCGAGCGGCGTTCGACCTCGCGGAGGGTGTAGGGCGCGGTCTCGTCCACAGGGCCAGGCCAGGGAAGTGACTTCAAATACTGCCTGTCACGACCAACTTCCACCGCTTGCGCGTAGATCTCCCGGTAGCGATCCCATACATGATCTGGCAGGGCGTCGACTTCCACAACGTCCATGCCCAGGATTTGGCCCGCAACGTAGATAGGCTCCTCGTTCAGGAGCACTCTGCGAACGCCAGGGCGGTGGCTTCTGTAATCGCTTGCCACAAGCTCCAGGTCACGCTCCAGATTGGGTTCGCCTCCCACTCGTAGAAGGCCGAGCGACATGGCTGCAGTCCACATGTGACGCCTGAGTTGATCAATGGGGCTGAGATGACGACTGACCATGTGGGGAACTTAGCAAGTGGCGACGCAAGTGTCTCTTGTCGAAATCAGGGGTCAACCTCAAGGAGAGTCGGCCCATGCATTGCCAGCAGGGAGAGGGCGTACTCCGTGTGGAAGCTCACTTGGTCCAGTTCCTTAATGGCTTCACGCTCCGTGTAGTCACTGCTGGCGGGTCCAACGACAATATCGAAGAATCCATCGGGGTGGGAACGATGCGACCCTCTGACCGTCCTGTTCATGGCGATGAAGCGCCAGAATTCGTCCGCAGTCCGGCCCGCGTCCGCGAAAGCAACCTTCGGCCAGTGGCAGAACTCATCGTAAGGGACGGTCCACCGCAGGACTGCAGGTTGGCTTGCCAACCTTTTGGCGATTTTCCACGACCAGTCTATCGCTCGGTCCTTCCGGGTCGTTGCATAGAACCCTCGACCGAAATCCACATTCGTTCTGGAACGGAGCAGGTCGGGCCCATTGTCCATCAGGCTCGTAGCCCGCTCAATGGTGGTGCCGTGCCAAAGCAGCACATCGCGGCAATCCCAGAATGACAAGAGACCTCCATCGCATCCGACGCGAATGCCTCTTGGCCTGCAAGCCCGGTTGGCGCAATGAGCCTTGTGCGTCCATCCAGCCGCGCCGGGCTGTCGGCGGCGCGCAGCGGGATAGTGCTTCAGAGCGCTCCTTACGGGGACCGGAACGCATCCCTCTGCGCAGATGCGGGATGACAGCGCCCGGCCAAGCTGATTTGGCCTTCGGAAGCCGAAGCGGGCACATGTCACCGGCACCAGACGCGATCCGCCGCCTTTGCGGTCTGGATGGCCATACTGGCGCCCGTTCGCCTTGAATGCACAGCCGCTCACGACGGTTGAGACCGCCTGACCCGGAGTTTGCCGCTGATCTCCAGGTGCTACCGCAGCGCTGGACATGGCCGAGGCCGCCGGGCGCGTGGCGCGAACCTGAACGGCGTCACCTTCGGTCCTGACCACCACTGAGGTCTGGACCAAGGTCCAGGCATCGGTGGGCTTCGGCGCTCCCTCGTTGGCAAACATTTTGGCCGGAAGAATGTTTTGACCGCCGCCACCACGTTCCGGTCCTGTTTCGGTGGCTCGGTTGCTTCGTCCTTGCAGCCAGCACGTCGAAAGAGGAGGCACCTTGCTCATCATCGGTGGAACGAAAACCTTCCGTCGCCAGGCAGGGGCGGACGGCCGTCGAACTGGTGCGCTTGCGCCGAGGCTGCACTGAGCCATGTCGGGTTCCAACGCCAGCCAGACCGAGCCTGATGCCACCGAGCCTCCGCCGGAGGAGAAGCAGGGGGGCGCGGCGCCGCTGACGGATGATGAAGTCTGGGACCTTCTGAACGAGCGGCTTACCGGTGAGTTCGAGGAAGCCCTCGACTCACGGCCGGACGATATCGGCACGTCGCCAGGTGAGGCATGGGGCACCATGCTGCGGGCGGCCGATGGCAGTCCACTCGGCCAGCCAGAGCCAGCCGATCCGGCCCAGATCGCCGCCACCGCCATGGTGCTACGCCTGCTGGAAGCCGACGCTGGTCTGCAGGCGCGGGCAGTTCAGCCCGGCGCCGTGATTGTTGTCGAGGTCCCTGGCGCCGAGTGGGTCGAACCCATCGCCGAGGCTTGGCGCGAGCTTATCCACGCCGCAAAAGGAACCCCTCAGGATGGCAGCGGCCAGGAGGAGCCGCCCGTTCCTGGAGTGGAAAGTGTGAGCTCGCCCTGGGTCGCCGTCCGCCGGGACGGACGTTCGCGCGACCACCGTCCCGACGAAGGGAACCGTGCGGTTCGTGCGGTGGTCGCGAGTGGTCGGCCGGTCTACGGCTTCAGCCCGTCGCCCGCACGCTTCCTGCCCTCCGACCTCATGCGTGCCGCGACGGAACGGGTGGCCATTGGCCCGCCGGACGCCTCAGCGCTCATCGAGGCGGCAACGATCCTGACCGGCGCCCCGCCGGTCATGGTGTCCATCAGGGCAGAGGTTGCGGCACGGGTGACTGTCGCCGACCTGTGGCTCGCCCGGCGACCGGGCCAGGATGCGGATGCCTACCTTACCCGGCTCTCGCAGCTGGCCTCCGGCCAAAACGGCCATCAGGCGCCGAGGCTGGACGGCTTGCACGGGATGGATGAGGCCGTGCACTGGGGTTGGGACGTGGCGCGCGACCTCGCGGACTACGCCGCGGGCACCTTGCCGTGGCGGGAGGTGGACCGCGGGGCGGTTCTGTTCGGCCCCACCGGCACCGGCAAGACCACCTTCGCCAAGGCGCTGGCGGCGCAATGCAGCGTGCCACTCGTGACCGGCTCGCTCGCGCAATGGCAGGGCGCCCGTGATGGCCACCTAGGCACCACGCTCGGCGCCATGCAGAGGACCTTCGATGAGGCGCGGAAGTCGGCGCCGTGCATCCTGCTCGTGGACGAGATCGACGCATTCGGCGACCGAGCTGCCTTCGGCCGCCGCGAGCGCGACTACGCCGTCCAGGTCGTCAACGCCTTTCTGGAGGAACTGGACGGCGCCGCCGGGCGTGAGGGCGTGGTCGTCGTCGGCTGCTGCAACGATGCCAGCCGCCTTGACCCGGCCATCCTGCGGCCGGGGCGCCTGGAGCACCTAATCCAGGTGCCGCTGCCGGACCAGGCGGCCCTCGCGGCCATCCTCCGCCACCACCTGGGCGACGAGCTGCCGGACGCCGACCTGCCTCGCCTCGCGCTCATCGGGCTCGGCTCGACCGGCGCCGAGGCCGAACGGTGGGTCCGCGGCATGCGGCGGCGGGCGCGGAACGCCCGGCGAGGAGCCACGCTGTTGGATTTGGAGGCGGAGGTGAGGGGGAGGGCGTCGAGCCCACCACCGGCCTCCTTGAGGAGAACGGCCATCCACGAGGCCGGGCATGCCTTGATGCTGGCGCTCGAACGACCGGGCGCCGTGATCGCAGCGACGATCGTGCCTTCGAGGGGGCTGGCGGGCCGCGTGCACTGGAAGCAGGTGGACGAGACCCGACCCGCTTTCACCCGTGCTGCTCTGCTCGCGACACTGCGGGAAGCGCTGGCCGGGCGCGCCGCCGAGGAGGAGTTGCTGGGCGAGGCATCGGCCACGAGCGGAGGCGGCCTCGAAAGCGATCTCTGCCGGGCCACGTGACTGGCGACTGTGGCCGTGACCGCCCTCGGCCTCGACCAGGGGCAGGGCGCCCTGGTTTGGCGCGGCATGCCAGATCCCGCCGACGTCCCCGCGCTACTCGCGGAGCAACCGGATGTGGCGCACGGCGTCGCCCAGATGCTGGACGAGGGCTATGCGGAAGCGCGGGCGGTGGTGCGGCGGCATGCGGAGGTGATCCGGCGCCTGGCGCAGCTGCTGGTTGACAGGGAGATCGTGTCGGGAACCGAGGTCGAGGCGCTGGTGGCGGGGGATGCCAGGTACGGCAATGGCTTTTGAACCCTGATGTAGAGAGGTATGAAGCGTCCGCACAAGGAGTCGGGCATATGTCCTCAGTATTCCAAAGGCCAACCTGCATCACGGAAATAGTCGGGGAAGCTGTACCCAGCTACTTCGTGGTGGGCCCGATGGGGTTCAGCCTCGTCACTCGGAGCAAAGACGAGGTTGGCAGCTTTCTGCGTGCTCAGTTCCTCCTGCTGGGCATCGAGCTCACCGATGAAAATCTGAGGGCCGCCAAGCTGCATGCTCAGGTCAGTGGCTCCGTCAGTGACCTGGGTTACGGATATCGCCTGATCGATCTTTACCTGGAGACTGGTTCAGAGCACATCCTGCTCGACGACGACGGCGTCATCCGTGCTGCAGGGGATAAGCCTGAACCTGTTACCAATCTAGCCACAAAGCTCATCAAGCGCCTTGAGCGGGGACCTAATACTTAGTTCTCCCCATCGTTCATCCAGCGGTGCCGGAGGGGGTGGTCAGGGACCAGCAGCGCTCCTGCGCCACCCGCGCTCTCCTCCAGGGCGCGGAACTCGTCGACTGTTGCGCCCAGTTCGACCTCCAGTCGGATCGCCTCCTCGGTGGCAACCTTCGAGGCCAGGATGGCCAGAATTCTGAGCCCACATTGGGCGAGGCTGATTTCACCGCAGGCCAGGAAGCATCTGATCACTTCCGCATGCGCCAGGAGCTGCCCGAACTTCCGGTCAGCTCCCACGTCGCATCTTGGCGACGGCTCCGGAATCAGGAAGCTCCTGACTACGAAACCCTTGGGCACCTTATGTGCAAAAGGAGTGCCGAGGCCCTCGGCGCTGGCGCTTTGATCCGACGGGTTTCCAGACATCTGCAATCTCCAGCCTGCCAGACGGCCTCGAAGGCCACGCTCCATTGTTGTCATGGTCCTTGGCAAGGGAGCCCCACGGCTGTGCGCTCCGGGGCGAGATATGCCTCCACCCTTGGCATCGGCATCCGGCAACGACGCCGCCGCGTCGCGCGGCGCGGGGTCCGCATGGAATGCCAGGGCGGCTGTAACCGCCCGGCCTCGACGAAGGGCACGGCGCCCCGGTTTGGCGGGCCGCGCCGGAGCCAGTCGATGTCCACACTCTCCTGTCTGATCGAATCCTCCACCAGGCATCGCTCCCGCGACCGGCCTCCCAGCGCAGAAGCGTGTGGGCCGTGTGCAAAGGAGCCATGAAGCCGTTAGTCAGCCTGCGCTCCTTATCCCGTTCCGCAAGCCTCACCGAGATGCTGGACGCGACCTACGCCGAGGCGGGCGGGGATGCAGTTACACTCGCTCCGAAGAAGATCAAGGGCTCCTTGGCGGAAGGGTCGATGGTAGTCTGCATGGACAAGAGCGGAGGCACCCATGATGGATGCAGAAATGTCAATCAGCGAACGGCTGAACATCGATCTGCGGAGTCCAGCCTGTTACGTGGAACCGGGTCAAGGTGAACTGTGGGATCCCGATATGTTGCGGCGGAAAGAGCTGATCGCTCAGGTGAAGCGAAGGCTCGCGTTGCTCAATCCTTCGGGCCGGACATCTCTCGAAGAGTGTCAATCATCCAAATAAAACGCTTTAACGCATTCATCAGACGCTCACCCGCGAGTGCGCTGATGAGGTAGACCATGCCTCCTTTCTCATGTTCGCAAATGAGGCGGAAGGATTCCCATCTGCCTGTGGGCTCGATGTGGGCAGACTGGAGGAAGACCCATCCCTCATCCCGGTCGAACCTCTCCCTGTTCCAGGGCGCGAAGCATTCTTCAGTTGCTCCATCATCATTCCGTTGGCCCTCTGCACGCTGGAGGACCGTCACTACTGAGTCATCGGTAAACTCCTCGAGCAACGCGCGAGCTGCAAATTCCCCTATCAACAACGGAAAGCCCTCGGAGGCGTTAGCGTCCAGTCCAAACGCCAACGCCTGAGTCACCGTCGTCGACACTTCCCCAGGCTCACGGAAGGCGAAAAGTGCATCCTTAGCCGCCAAAAAATGTGCCATGCGCCCATCGTCCAAGGATTCGCCCTCCGCGTCAGGGTGCCGAGATATCGATAGTCAGCTCCCGTGTCACGCTTGCTGAGGAGGCGAGCCTTCTAACTTCGGGATTAGACGTCACTTCAACCAAACGGCTGAAATTCAAACAAGCGCCTGCCCCCTCTGGCTCGGTAGCGATGAGTATCTGCGCGCTGGCGACGGCGTGCGGCTTCTGCAGCAGATGGTCTAGCAGCGCCCTCCCGCCCTCCCCACCATCGCATCCGCGCTCGGACATCGCATCGGGCTATGGGCCACTGGGGCCGTCGTTGAGTGCCTCGAGCCGCATTCCATGATTGCGAAGCTGCGGCAGGCGCTTGTCGGGCGCGCAGCCGGTCCCGGCGGCGGTGACGGCTTGTAGCCTTCAAGGGGGCATGGTGCCCAGACTTCGCTGAGCATGCCGGACGCCGCCGACGTCACCGCGCTGCTCGCGGAGGAGCCGGATGTCGCGCGCCGTGTCGCCGAGATGCTGGACGTGGCCTGCGCCCAGGCGCGGGCGGTGGTGCGGCGGCATGCGGGGGTGATCCGGCGCCTGGCGGAGCTGTTGGTGGACAGGGAGATTGTGTCGGGGGCCAAGGTTGAGGCGTTGATGGCGGGCAAGGTGCCCTAGCTAAGCCCTCTATACTCTATGACGTCCAAAACGAAGTTCGGAGACGCAGGAGGCATGCCTCGCTGGCCCGTTGATCTTGCCGTCCCCACGCCCCCCCGCATCGGCGATGTGCTCTTGTAGCTTGCCCCTTGGTGCGCTGCCTGCTTCCTACGCGGCCTGGAAGCCGTTCCTCTATGACGATGACGGGGCATCGGCATGGTCCGGAAACCCACGCCCCCCAGGTTTACGCCATGCCGAGCTCACGATGTGTTCTGAGGCTTGGCAACTGAGGTAAGCAGGAATAGCTCCTCGTGCACTCAGCCCCTTCGCTCGTGAACGCCGCCAGGGCGGCGCCGAACGGTCTGCTATGATAGTGTGGCTTCGCATCCAGTGCGGGTGGGATGCCTCGCATGCACCGTGGGTAGCTCTGCTGTCACTACTCTCGCGTGGAGCATTCCGCGCAGCTTGTTCATGCTGATAGTTGAATGTACGCAAGGAATACAGTCCGACGGCGCTGGATGGATTTGCGGAGCCTATGTGGCTCTTCTTGCGGGCCGCGGAGGGTCGAAGGCTTCAAAGCTCGGTTATGGGGGTGCTGACAACAGCAGAACCCATCTGGCATCGCCACCCCTCCTCGATTACAACCCGTTCATGATCGAAACCGCGCTGGCCTCGCTGGAGGCCTGGATCCGCGTCAATGCCGGCTGGGCAGGTCCGGTGACCTTCGCCATCGCCTTCCTCGAATCATTCCCGATCGTCAGCATCCTGGTGCCGTCCACGGCGCTGCTGCTGGGGCTCGGCGCGATGATCGGCGGCGGGTTGCTGGAGCCCGCGCCGGTGCTGATCGGCTGCATCCTGGGCGGCATCCTGGGCGATGCCGGCGGCTTCTGGCTGGCCCGCGCCGTCGGGCCGCACCGCATCCGCCGCCGCCTGCCGCGCAACTGGCGCCGCCCCTATGCCTGGGCGACGCGGCTGTTCCTGCGCTTCGGCTGGAGCGCGGTCTTCTACGGCCGCTTCATCGGCCCGCTGCGCGCGGTGACGCCGCTGGCCGCCGGCGTCATCCGCATGTCGCACTGGCGGTTCCAGAGCGCCAATGTGCTCTCCGCCATCGTCTGGGCGCCGGTGATGATCATGCCGGGCAGCATCGGCGGCTGGATCGCCAGCCAGGTCGACAAGGACGAGATGCCGCAGGCCATCGCCCTGGCCGCCATCCTCGGCATCGGCGGCTGGCTGGCCTGGCAGCGCCTGGCGCCGCTGGCGCGCGCCTGGGTCCGTGCCCGCTTCTCGACGCCGGCGCTGCGCGGGCCGGTGGAGTGACGCCGGCCGGGCGTCCGAAGGGGCGCCGCCGCGGAAGCGGCGCCCGCCCCATCAATCGATCTTGGTTCCGGTGACCCGCACGATCTCGCCCCAGCGGTCGTAATCGGCGCGCAGCGTCGCGCCGAACTCGGCGGGGCCCGCGTAATCCACCACGGCGCCGATCTCGGCGATGGTGCGCACCAGGTCGCTGTCGGCCAGCGCCTTGGCGACATTCTGCGCCAGGGCCTCGACGATCGGCGCCGGCAGCCTGGCGGGCGCCAGCAGGCCGAGCCAGGCGCCGCCCTGGGTCTCGGGGAAGCCGGCCTCGGCGGTGGTCGGCACCTGCGGCAGCGTCGGCTGGCGCGCCTTGGTGCCGACGGCCAGCGGCACCACGCGGTTGTCGCGGATGAAGGGCAGGGTGCCGATCTGGGTGTCGAAGGTCAGGTCGACGCGGCCGGCGACGATGTCGGTCACCGACTGTGCGGTGCCGCGATAGGGGACGTGGGTCAGGCTGATGCCGGCCTCGCGCGCCAGCATCGCCATCAGCAACTGCGAGGTGGTGCCATTGCCGGTGGTGGCGAAGGTCACCTCGCCCGGCGACTTCTTCGCTTTTGCCACGACATCGGCGATCGAGGTGAAGCCGGTGTGCTTGCCAGCGACCAGGACGTAGGGCAGCTGCACCAGCTGGGCGATCGGCGTGAAGTCGACGCGCGGGTCGTAGCCGAGGTTCGGATAGATATGCGGATTGATCGCCTGCGGCGCCGAGGCGCCGACGGTGATGGTATAGCCGTCGGCCGCCGCGCGGGCGACATAGACCGCGCCGATCGAGCCGCCCTGGCCGCTGCGGTTGTCGACCACGAAACGCTGCCCCATGCCCTGGCTCAGCCGGTCGCCGAGCAGCCGGGCGATGCTGTCGGTCGCCGTGCCGGGCGGGAAGCCGACGACGATGCTGACCGGCTTCGAGGGCCAGGTATCGGCGCGGGCCGGCAGGGTGACGGGCAGCGCGGCGGCGCCCGCCAACGACAACAGGGTACGACGCTTCATCGGTTTCTCTCCCTTTTTTCCTGGACGATGGCGGCCCGTCGTTGCGGGCCGTTCTGGTCAGTTGGCGCGGCCGAGCAGCCCGCGCGCGATCACCTGCGCCTGGATCTCGGCGGCGCCTTCGAAGATCGACAGGATGCGGGCGTCGCAGAGCACGCGGCTGATCGGATATTCCAGCGCATAGCCGTTGCCGCCATGGATCTGCAGCGCGGCATCGGCATTGGCGAAGGCGATGCGCGCGGCCAGCAGCTTGGCCATGCCCGCCTCGATGTCGCAGCGCCGCCCGGCATCCTTCTGGCGGGCGGCGAAATAGGCCAGCTGGCGCGCGAACATGGTCTCGGTCGCCATCATCGCCAGCTTGGCATGCACGCGCGGGAAATGCTGGATCGGCTTGCCGAACTGGCTGCGGTCGCGGGCATAGCCCAGGCCGAGCGCCAGCGCGTTCTGCGCGACGCCCAGCGCGCGGGCGGCGGTCTGGATGCGGGCGCTCTCGAAGGTCTCCATCAGCTGCTTGAAGCCCTGGCCCTCGACACCGCCGAGCAGATGGGCCACCGGCACCTCGAAGCCGTCGAAGGAGATCTCGTATTCCTTCATGCCGCGATAGCCGAGCACCGGGATCTCGGTGCCCGACATGCCCGGCGCGGGGAAAGGATTGCCTTCAGTGCCGCGTGGCTTCTCGGCCAGCAGCATCGACAGGCCGCGATAGCCGGTGCTGCCCGGATCGGTGCGCACCAGCAGCGTCATCAGGTCGGAGCGCGATCCATGGGTGATCCAGGTCTTGGCGCCGAAGATGCGGTAGACATCGCCCTCGCGCACCGCCCGCGTGCGCAGGCTGCCGAGGTCGGAGCCCGTGTTGGGCTCGGTGAAGACGGCGGTGGGCAGCACCGCGCCACTGGCCAGCGGCGCCAGCCAGCGCTCCTGCTGCTCCGGCGTGCCGCCGAGGCGGATCAGCTCGGCGGCGATCTCGGAGCGCGTGCCCAGCGAGCCGACGCCGAGATAGGCGGCGCTCAGCGCCTCGGAGACCAGGCACATGGCGACCTTGCCGAGGCCAAGCCCGCCATGCGCCTCCGGCACGGTCAGGCCGAAGACGCCCATGCCGGCCAGCTTGTCGACGAGATCCATCGGGATCAGCTCGTCGCGCCCATGCCAGCCCGGCGCATGCGGCACGATCTCGGCCGCGCCAAATCGCAGAAATTCGTCGCGCATGGCGGCGAGCATCTCGTCCTCCAGCGCCAGCGCGCCGAAGCGGCCTTCCAGCATCTCCGCCGTCAGCGCCAGACGCGAGGCTTCCAGTGCCGCGCGGTCATTCAGCGCAGCCAGCGCCGGCTCGGCGGCATAGGCGGCGACGGCTTCGGCAGGCAGGTTCAGGTCGGCGGGGCGCGCCATCTCGGCCTGGCTCATCGGGATGCCGCCGGCCAGCTGCGCGCCGTATTCGGCGAAGCCCAGATGCAGGATGGCGCGCTCGGCGGCGCCGAATTCGCCGGTCGCCTGCAGCCGGCGGGCCCAGTCCAGCGCCTGGCGCAGCGCCTCGACATAGGTGGCCTGCCAGGCCAGCGCATGCGCACTGAACTGGTGCTTTTCCAGGGCCGCCGCATCGGGCTTCTGGCCCGGCGCCACCAGCGCGCCGACCGCATGGCGCGCGCCATCGAACAGCTTCTCCGCCGCCGTCAACAGCGCGGCGCAGGAACCAAGCAGGCGATCACCGCCGAGCAGATCGTGGGGCATGACTGACAGGAATCCTCAGGCGGCGTCGGGGAGGGGGCCGGCGACGATGCCGGCATCATGCAGCTTGCCGATGGCGGCTGAAGACAGCCCGAGCACCTCGGCCAGCACCGCGTCGCTGTCCTGGCCCAGGGCCGGCGCCGGCGCCGGGGGCTGCCGCTCGCCGCCGGTGAAGGCCAGCGGCGTGCCCGGTGCCAGCACGCGCCCGGCGCCCGGCTGGTCGATCTCGGCGAACATCGGATTGGCGGTGCTGCAGCGCGGATCCTCGGCCAGCAGCTGGCCGAAATCCTGGTAGGGGCCCCAGAGCACGCCGCTGCCCTCGAAGGCGGCCGCGATCTCCGACAGCGTCCGCGTGGCGCACCAGGATTCCAACAGGGCAAAAATGGCGCCGCGGGCGTGGAAGCGGCCGCCCTCGGTGTCGAGATCGACCTCCATCATCGGCCCGATCATCGCCAGCCGCTCGGCCAGGCCGGTCGCCTTGCCGATGGCGCGCCACTGCCGGTTGGAAATGGCGACGATCATGATCCGCCGCCCGTCGCTGGTCGGAAAGTCGCGGCCGAGCGCGCCATAGAGGTCGTTGCCCATCGGGCCACGGACATTGTTGTTGACGGCGACATCGGCGAGGTAGCCGAGATTGCCGACGCTGGCGAGCATCACGTCGGACAGCGCCAGCGTCACCTCGCGGCCCTGCCCGTCGCGCCGGCGGGCGCGTTCGGCGGCGAGCAGGCCGGTCGACAGATACAGGCCGGCGGCGATATCCCAGGCGGGCAGCACATGGTTGACCGGGGTCTCGCCGCTGCCGGTGGCCATCGGGAAGCCGGAGGCGCAGTTCACCGTGTAATCCACCGCGGCGCTGCCGTCGAAATGCCCGGTCAGCCGCAGCATGATCAGGTCGGCGCGGGCGGCGGAGAGCGCCTGGTGGCTCATCCAGCCGCTGGCCGGCAGGTTGGTCAGCAGGAAGCCGGCATCGGGCCCGGGGGCGGTGATCAGCGCACGCGCGATCTCCTGGCCCTCGGGCTTGTTGAGCGCCAGCGCGATCGAGCGCTTGCCGCGATTGAGGCTGGCCCAGTAGAGGCTGCGTCCCGAGGGCGCCAGCGGCCAGCGGCGGTAGTCGATATTGCCGCCAATCGGGTCGATGCGGATGACCTCGGCGCCGAGCTGCGCCAGGGTCATGCCGCCGAGGGGTGCTGCGATGAAGGCGCTGACCTCGACGAGGCGCAGGCCGGCAAGGATGGTGCTCATTCGGCGGCTTCCTGGCGGGGGGTGATCCGGGCGAAGGCGGCCTCGACGATGGCGCGCTGCTCGGCGTCATGCGCGCCGTGGAAGCTGCCGGCCGGCGAGGCCGAGGCCGGGCGACCGTAATAGGCCGGACGCGGCCGCGCCACGCCGTTCGCCGCGGCCAGCGCCTCGATGTGGCGGTCGAGCCAGCGCCAGGCGCCCATATTCTCCGGCTCCTCCTGCACCCAGGCGAGGCTCGCCTGCGGGTGCCGCCGCAGGATGGCGGCGAGGGCTTCGGCGGGGAAAGGATAGAGCTGCTCCAGCCGGACGATGCCGACCGGCGCACCGGTCGCCGCCCTTTCCTCCTCCAGCTCATAGGCCATCTTGCCGCTGCAGAGCAGGATCTTTGCCGCATCCGCTGGCACGTCGGCGATCACCGGCTGGAAGGCCGCGCCGGGCAGGAAGGCGTCGAGCGGCGACAGCGCGGCGGGCAGGCGCAGCAGCTTCTTCGGGCTCATCACCACCAGCGGCCGGTCATGCCGGCCCAACCCCTGCTCGCGCAGCATGTGGAAATAGTTCGCCGGGGTCGAGGGATTGGCGATGCGCATGTTGTCGCCCGCCGCCAATTGCAGAAAACGTTCTAGACGGGCGGAGGAATGTTCCGGCCCCTGGCCTTCCAGCCCATGCGGCAGCAGCAGCACCAGCCGCGAGGCGCCGCACCATTTCTCCTCGGCCGCGGCGACGAACTGGTCGATGACGATCTGCGCGCCATTGGCGAAGTCGCCGAACTGCGCCTCCCAGATCACCAGCGCCTCGGGCCGCTCCAGGCTGTAGCCGTATTCGAAGCCCAGCACGGCATATTCCGACAGCGGGCTGTTATGGGCGGCGAAGCGCGCCTGCGCGGCGTCGAGCCCGTCCAGCCCGACATGGCGCGTCCCGGTCTCGCGGTCGGTCAGCCGGAAATGCCGGTGCGAGAAGGCGCCGCGCACCACATCCTGCCCGGACAGCCGCACCGGCACGCCCTGCAGCAGCAGGCTGCCGAAGGCCAGCGCCTCGGCGGCGGGCCAGGGGATGCCGGCGGGGTCGAGCGCGCGCTGCTTCAGGATGCGCGGCATGCGCGGATGCAGCGTGGCGCCCTCCGGCACCGCGGCCAGATGGTCGGCGATGCGCTGCAGGAGTGGCGCCTCCACGCCGCTGTCCTCGGCGCGCGCCGGCGGCCGGGGGGCATAGCCGCTCGCATTGCTGCGGAAGGACGCGGCCTCGGCATAGCCGGCCTGAAGCTTCGCCCGCGCCGCGTCCAGCAGGGCCGGAACCGCGTCGGCGGTGACGATCCCGCGCTGCTGCAGCGTCGCGGCAAAGGACTCCAGCACCGGCGGATGCGCGGCGATCCGGGCATAGAGGCCGGGCTGGGTGAAGCCGGGCTCGTCGATCTCGTTATGGCCGTTGCGGCGGTAGCAGACCAGGTCGATCACCGCATCCGCCCGCTGCGCCTGGCGCCAGGCGAGCGCGATGTCGGCGGCCCGCGCCACCGCCTCGGGGTCGTCGCCATTGGCATGCAGGATGGCGGCATCCACCGCCTTCCAGGCGCCGGTGCAATGGCGCGAGGTGCGGCCTTCCTCGGCCTCGGTGGTGAAGCCGATCTGGTTGTTGACCACGACATGCACCGCGCCGCCGACCGAGTACCCCGCCGGCCCGCCGAGCTGGATGCATTCGGCGACGACACCCTGGCCGATCACGGCGGCATCGGTGTGCAGCAGGATCGGCAGCACGCTGTCGCTGTTGCCCAGGGCATCCTGCGCGGCGCGGGCGCGGCCCAGCACCAGCGGATCGACCGCCTCCAGATGCGACGGGTTGGCCAGCAGCGTCACGCGGAGGCTGCGGCCGCCGAAGGCAAGCTCGACATCATCGCCCAGGTGATAGGGCACGTCGCCGGCGCGCGGCGCATCGGCGGGGAAGGGGTGGGCGCCCTTGATCTCGGCCAGCATCCGCGCCAGCGGGCGGCCCAGCAAATTGGCCATGATCGACAGCCGGCCGCGATGCATGGTGCCAATCACCGCGCGGGTGACGCCGGCGGCGGCGGCCTGTTCCAGCAGGCGCCTGAGCAGCGGCAGCAGCGCCTCCGCCCCCTCGGCGCCGAAGCGCTTCTTGGTGGGGAATTTCAGCGCCAGGAAGGCCTCGAATTCCTGCGCCTCGGCCAGGGCCTGCAGCAATGCGCGCGGCTCGGCCGGCGGCGGCAGGCCCGCGCCGCGCTCGACGGCGGCGACCAGCCAGGCGCGGCGGGCGGCATCGTCGATATGCGCGGTCTCCACCGCCAGGCTGCCGGTGTAGCAGGCTTCCAGCGGGTCGGCCGCGGGCGCCGGGCGGGGCGACAGCGGGTCCAGCCAGGCGCGCAGATGGCCGCGGGCGCGCCATTCCTCCAGCGCGCGCGCCGCGCCATCGCCGGGGGGAGAGCCGGCCTCGAGCTCCTCCAGCACCTGCAGCAGCACGCGCCAGCCGGGCTCGACCGAGCCAGGGTCGCGCGCATAGGCGGCCTGCTGCGCGGCCAGATACTGGTAGCTCATGCTGCTCAATGGCGACGAGGCCATGCGCCTTCCCCTGGACCGTTCCCCTGGCCGGAAGGATAGCAGCCGTCGGCCGGGGGGAAATGCAGGGCGCCGGATAAGAGCTATAACCGGATTGGCAGGGCTGCCCCCGCGGCCTAGGCTGCGCGACAACAGGGGGAAGGCGTCCATGGATCTGCTCGAGATCCGCTATTTCCTGGAGACCGCCGCCGCCGGCAGCCTGTCGCGCGCCGCCGTTCGCCTGGGCGTCAGCCAGCCGGCGCTGAGCCGGCAGATCGGCAGCCTGGAGGCCTCGCTCGGGCGGGAGCTCTTCTACCGCCATGGCCGCGGCGTGTCGCTGACCGAGCCCGGCCGGCGCTTCCTCGCGGTCGCCCAGGGCGTCGTGCAGCAGCTGGCCGATGTGCGGGAGGAGCTGTCGACCGGCGCGCTGGATGCGACCGGCAGCGTCACGCTGGGCATTCCGCCCTCGCTCTCCGCCAGCATGGGGGCCGATTTGGCGCTGCGCTTCGCCGCGGCCTTTCCCCGCGCCCGCCTGCGCATCCGCGAGGCCTTCAGCGCCGTGCTGCTGGAATGGAGCGAGGCGGCGCGCATCGACCTGGCCGTGCTCTACGACGCGCGCAGCAGCCCCAGCCTGATCGCGACCCCGCTGCTGCTGGAAGACCTCTTCCTCATCGAGCCGCCGGTCGAGGCGGGGACCGAGGCGCCGCGCGGCCCGGTCTCGCTGGTGGAGCTGGCGGGGCGCGACTGCGTGCTGCCGGGGCCGGAGAACGGGCTGCGCCGGGTGCTGGATGCCGCCTGCGCCGCCGAGGGCGTCCGCCCGCGCGTGCTGACCGAGGTGGATTGCGTCGCCGCCCTGAAGCAGCTGGTCGAGCGCCGCGTCGGCCCGACCGTGCTGCCCTTCGGCGCCGTGCATCGCGAGGTGCGCGATGGCCGGCTGCGGGTGCGGCCCTTCCGCTCCTCGGCGGTGCGGGCGCTGCTGGTGATCGCGACGCCGGCGAACAAGCCGGTGACGCCGCTGGCCCGCGCCACCATGGCGATCCTGCAGGAGGAGGTGGAGCGGCTGGTGCCGCTCGACGTGCTGCGCGGCACCACCCGCAACCCGGATGGTTCGCGGCTGAAGCATCGCGGCGAGGCCGTGGCCGCCGGACCATAACCGGATCGATATAGCTGTTATGCCCGGCCAGCGCTTTGCCACCCGGGCGCCCCGGTCAGAAGATGCCGCCGCCGGGCCGGTCGCATGCTCCGGCGATGACGCCGCAGGGAGAAGAACGGCATGCCCGACCACCACGACCCGGCCGCCGGTCAGGGCCTGCTGCGCGACCCCGCGCGCTTCGAGCGCGACGTCCTGGCGCCGATCCGCGCCATCGTCGGCGAGCGCGGCCTCATCACCGAGGCGGCGGCCAAGCAGCCGCATCTGGTGGCCTGGCGCGACAACTGGACCGGCGCGGTGCCGGCGGTGGTGATGCCGGCGGACACGGCCCAGATGGCGGCGGTCGTCGCGATCTGCGCGGCGACCGGCACGCCGATCGTGCCGCAGGGCGGCAATACCGGCCTGACCGGCGCCAGCCAGCCGCATGCCGACAATTCCGAGATTATTCTTTCCACGTCACGGATGCAGAAGATCCGGGCGATCGATCTCGACAACGATACCATCACCGTCGATGCGGGCTGCGTGCTGGCGACCATCCAGCAGGCGGCCGCCGAGGCCGGGCGGCTGTTCCCCTTGAGCCTCGGCGCCGAGGGCAGCTGCCAGATCGGCGGCAATCTCTCGACCAATGCCGGCGGCGTGCAGGCGCTGCGCTACGGCACGGCGCGCGGGCTGGTGCTGGGCCTCGAAGTCGTGCTGCCCGATGGCCGCGTCTGGGACGGGCTGCGGGGCCTGCGCAAGGACAGTGCCGGCTATGACCTGAAGCAGCTGTTCATCGGCGCCGAGGGCACGCTCGGCATCATCACCGCGGCGACGCTGCGCCTGCTGCCGCAGACGCCGGCCAGCGCGACGGCCTTCCTGGCGGTGCCGGACCCGGCGCATGCGGTGGCCTGGCTGCGGCGCGCGCGGAAACACCTCGGCGAGAACATCACCACCTTCGAGCTGATGGAGCGCCGCTGCCTCGACATCGCCATGCGCCACAACAGCCGCATCGCCGATCCGCTGGCGACGCGCTACGACTGGTACATCCTGGTCGAGCTGAACGCCCAGGGCGACGAGGAAGGCCTGCGCCAACGGCTGCTGGCGGTGCTGGAAGCCGGCATCGAGGCCGGGGAGGTGCTGGACGGCACCCTGGCCGCCTCGGCCGAGCAGGCGGCGGCCCTGTGGCGCATTCGCGAGGGCGCGCCGGAAGGCCAGCGGCTGGAGGGTGCCTCCTACAAGCACGACGTCTCGGTGCCGGTGTCGCAGGTGCCGCGTTTCATCGCCGAGGCCGATGCGGCGCTGGCGGCGCGCTTCCCCGGCATCCGCTCCTTCGGCTTCGGCCATCTGGGCGACGGCAATATCCACTACAACCCGATCCAGGCGGAAGGCGGGGACGTTGCCCTGTGGCAGTCCTACCTGCCCGAGGTGAACCGCATCGTGCATGACATCGTCATCGGCCTCGGCGGCTCGATCACCGCCGAGCATGGTGTCGGCCGGCTGCGCATCGCCGAGCTGGCGCATTACAAGAGCGACCTGGAGATGGAGATGATGGCGCGGCTGAAGCAGTGCTTCGATCCGCGCAACATCATGAATCCGGGCAAGCTGCTGCAGCCGGCATTGCTGGCGCGCCATCGCGACGCCTGAGGCCGGCGCGCAGAAAAGCCCCGGCGCCGCCTGGCGCCGGGGCTTTTCTGCGTCCGCGCGGCGGGTCAGCCGAAGGTGCTGAGCAGGTCCTCGACCTGGGCCGCGGTCAGCGCGCGCGCCGGCTGGCCGCGCAGCATCAGCGCCAGCTTCGCCGATTCCTCGAGTTCCTCGGCGGCATAGACGGCATCGACCAGGCTCTTGCCGGAGACCACCGGGCCGTGATTGGCCAGCAGCATGGCGCGCGCGCCCTTGGCAGCCTCGTGGATCTCGCGCTCCATGGCGCCGTCGCCCGGGCGGTAATACTGGATCACCGGCAGACTGCGACCGACGCGCATGACGAAATAGGGCGTCAGCGGCGGGATCGGCGCGCTCTCGCCGGGGGCGGCGAGGCAGCCGATGGCGGTGGCATACGTCGAATGCAGATGGACCACCGCCCCGGCCTCGGGCCGCGCGGTGAGCACGGCGCGGTGCATGAAGACCTCCTTCGAGGGCTTGTCGCCGCCGATATGGTTCCAGTTCCCGTCCAGCTTGCTGATCCGGTCGGCCTGCAGCCGGCCGAGCGAGGAATTGGTCGGCGTCATCAGGTAGCCGTCCGGCAGACGGACGCTGATATTGCCGGCGCTGCCGACGGAATAGCCCCGCGCGAACAGGCTGGCGCCGAGTTCGACGAGAAGGTCGCGGAGTTCGGACTCGGTCATGGGCAGGGTCCCTGCAGGGGAGGGGAAAGGGCGGGGCGCAGCCTGCGCCCCGCCGCGGGATCAGCCGAAGAGGGCGTTCAGCACCAGCAGGGTCACCAGCGAGGTGGCCCAGCCGATGGTGCTCGGGATCGACCAGGTCAGCATCTGGTGCTTGGCGCTCTTCACGCCGAGGATGCGGTTGATCACCCAGAAGTAGCTGTCGTTGAAATAGCCGAAGACCATCGAGCCGATGCAGGCGGCCTGGGCGGCGAAGACCAGGTTCACATCCGGGATCTGCGCCAGGATCGGCGCCGAGATCGAGGCGCCGGTGATCATCGCCACCGTGCCGCTGCCCTGGATCAGGCGCACCAGCGTGGCGATGACGAAGGGGATCAGCACCGCCGGCAGCGGCAGCGTCGCCACCCACTGGCCGATATAGGTGCCGGTGCCGGAATCGCGCAGCACCGCGCCCAGCGCGCCGCCGGCGCCGGTGACCAGCATGATGATGCCGGCCGCCTCGATGCCCTTCTCCAGCTCGGTCGTGGTGTCGTGCTGCGACAGCCGGCCGGCCAGACCATAGACGGCGATGATCACGCCGATGCCGACGGCGATCACCGGGTTGCCGATGAAGGCGCAGAGCTGGACGATCAGGCTGGACTTCAGCGCCGCGTTGCTGCCGACGATGCCGGCGACCACGGTGTTGACGAAGATCAGCAGGATCGGCACCAGGATCGGCAGCATCGACAGCCACAGCGGCGGCAGCGCCTTCTCCCGCTCGGCGGCGTTGCGCTTGAACTCGGCGAAAGCCTCGGCGCTGCTGGCGGTGCTCAGCGCCTCGCCGGTCTCGCGCTCGATCATCGCCTCGATCCTCGGGCCCATGGTGCGGGCATAGAGGATGATCATGAAGGTGGCGGGCAGCGTCAGCACCACGCCCCAGAAGATCATCAGGCCGATATCGATGTTGAAGATGCCGGCCGCCCCCAGCGGGCCTGGCGTCGGCGGCACCGCATGATGGGTCAGCATCAGGCCGCCGGCGAGCGCGATGCCCAGCGTCAGCACCGAGCGGCCGGTGTTCTTGGCGAGCGCGCGGACCAGCGGGTTGAGGATGACGAAGGCGCTGTCGCAGAAGATCGGGATCGAGACGATGTAGCCGGTGGCCATCATCGCCCAGTCCTCCTTCTTCTCGCCCAGCCAGCGCACCAGGCTGATGGCCAGCCGCTCGGCGGCGCCGGAGATCTCCAGGATGCGGCCCATCATCACGCCGAAGCCGATGACCAGGCCGATGGTGGCCAGCGTCGCGCCGAAGCCGGTGGTGATCGAGCGCACCACGGCATCGGGCGCCATGCCGGCGGAAAGGCCGGCGATCGAGGCGGCGATCACCAGGGCGACGATGGCGTGCACCTTGGTCTTCAGCACCAGGGCGATGAGCAGCAGGATGGCGAAGACGAGGCCGACAATGGCCCCGGGGCCGACCGCGGTGGCGGCAGCGTTCATGGTAGTCTCCAGGCTTCTTCAGTTCCCCGCCGGGCCCGGCGCCCGGCGGGGGGCAGTCATGGATTCAGGCAGCGATCAGCCGACGAACTCCGCCTTGTACTGGCGCACGGCGGAATCGAAATCGGCGTCGCGGATGAAGCCGAGGGCCAGCGGGCGGCTGACCTCGAAATCGCCGGGCCAGGAGCAGACGATGTCGATGACGCGCTGCTCCGGCTCCTGGGTGACGAGCGCGCGGGCGGCAGCGCCGCCGACCCGCTCCAGGCTGTCCAGCATCTCCTGCACGGTGACGGAAATGCCCGGCAGGTTCAGCGTGCGCCACTGCCCGATCTTGGCGCCCTCGACGGTGATGGCGTGGACCAGGTTCTTCACCGTGGTGTCCGGCGAGGACAGCCACATTTTCGTCGAGACCGGCACCGGGCAATTGGAGGCGACGCCGGAAAGCGGCTCGCGGATGATGCCCGAGGCGAAGGACGAGGCCGCCGAGTTCGGCTTGCCCGGCCGCACCACGATGGTCGGCAGGCGGCAGACGCGGCCATCGACGAAGCCCTTGCGGGAATAGTCGTTGACCAGGAACTCGCCGATCGCCTTCTGCGCGCCATAGGTGCTGGCCGGCTGCAGGCCGAGCTCCTCCGGCACCACCGCCGGCATCGGGCCGCCATAGACGGCGAGCGAGCTGGTGAAGATGAAGCGCGGCACGGCGCCGCCCTTGCGCGCGGCCTCCAGCAGGGCGCGGGTGCCGTCGACATTGACCCGCATGGCCAGGTCGAAAGCGGTCTCCGAGCCGCCGCTGAGGACGGCCGCCAGGTGATAGACGGCCGCTGTGTCGGCGTCGATGATCGTCTCGGCGAAGCCGGCATCGGCAATGTCGCCGGTCAGCGAGGTGACGCGCGGATCGGTGATCGGGCAGGGGGCGAGATCGACCGAGACGATGCTATCGAAGCCCGGCAGGCCCGGCATGCCGGCTTCCTGCGCGGCCAGCAGCGAACGGATGACGCGGCTGCCGAGGAAGCCGGCGCCGCCGGTGACGATGATCTTCATGCGGTGAGTTCCCTCGAAGAGACGGTGTCCGGCTCGGCGATGTGCAGCGCGATGCCGCGGGCGCGGATCGCCGTGCGAACGCTGTCCGGCAGGCCGGAATCGATGACGATGGCCGACAGCGCCTCCAGCGGCACGGCGTTGAAGGTGCCGATCCGCCCGTACTTGCTGCTGTCGGTGACGAGGATGCTGCGCGCGGCGCTCTGCGCGATGGCGCGCTTCACCGCCACCTTGTTCTCGGACGGCGTCGAGACGCCGCGCAGCCCGAAGGAGGAGGTGGAGATAAAGGCGATGTCGAAGTTGAAGCGGCGGATCGCCTCGGCCGCCGGGTCGCCGACGCAGGACTGGTTCTCGCGCTCGACCTCGCCGCCGGTGTGGTAGAGGCGGCACTGGCTCTCGCGCGACAGGAAGGCCGCGATGACGAAGTCATTGGTGACCACGGCCACGTCGTCGCGCGCCGCGAGGCCCTGCGCGATCTCCAGCGTCGTGGTGCCGGCGTCGAGATAGATGACGGCGCCGGGCGGCACCAGCGACAGCGCCAGCCGGCCGATCGCCGCCTTCTCGCCATGCGCCATCACCGCCTTGGCGATGTGCGAGGGCTCGACGGAGATCTTCTCCGGCAGGCGGACGCCGCCGGCGACCGACATGACGCGGCCCTCGCGCTCCAGCTGCTGGATGTCCCGCCGCACCGTCATATGCGAGACGCCGAGCAGCTCGGTCAGCTCGGCGATGCTCAGCACCCCGCGCCCGGTGAGGCGCGCGACGATGAGCGTCTGACGTTCGGCGGGAATCATTCTTCTGGCTTAGCCGGCCTTGTAGGGCGCGAACCAGGACAGGCCGGCGGTGGTCTCGCCGCGCGGGTTGTATTCGCAGCCGATCCATCCCTGGTAGCCGGCCTTGTCCAGCACGTTATACAGGTGCGGGTAGTTCAGCTCGCCCTCATCCGGCTCGTGCCGCTCGGGGACGGAGGCGATCTGCACATGGGCGAACTTGCCGGCCATCTTCTCGATCAGCCGGGTCAGGTCGCCATCCATGATCTGCGCGTGGTACAGGTCGAGCTGCACCGCGACATTCGGGCGGTTCACCCGCTCGACCAGCGCCACGGCGTCCAGCTGATGGGCGATGAAATAGCCGGGCATGTTGCGGCTGTTGATCGGCTCGACCAGCAGGGTGATGCCATGTGGCACCAGCTGGTCGGCGGCATACTGGAAGTTCGCCACGAAGGTGGCTTCGCAGGCGGCGCGGTCCAGGCCCGTGGTGATGCCGGACATGGCGTGCAGCGTCCTGCAGCCCAGCGCCTTGGCATAGGTGAGGGCCGTCGCGACGTTGTCGCGGAATTCCTGCTCGCGGCCGGGGATGGCGGCCATGCCGCGCTCGCCCGCCGCCCAGTCGCCGGGCGGCATGTTGAACAGCGCCTGGGTCAGGCCGGCGCTCGTCAGCTTCTCGGCGACCACTTCCGGCGGGTGCTCGTACGGGAAAAGAAACTCGACCGCCTTGAAGCCGGCGGCCGAGGCCGCGGCGAAGCGATCCAGGAAGGCATGCTCGGTGAACATCATCGACAGGTTGGCGGCGAAACGCGGCATGGGTCCGTCTCCTCAGCCGGCCAGGTTCTGCGCGTCGAAGAAGAAGCGCTCCTGGCCGAAATTCCCCGACTTCAGCGCCAGCGACAGCGGCTTCTCCACCGCGCGCACCCAGGGCACGCCCGGGGCGATCTGCGGGCCGATATGGAAGCCGCCGATGCCCAGCGACTGGGTCACGATGCCCGAGGTCTCGCCGCCGGCAACGATGAACTGGTCGAAGCCCGCCGCCTCCAGCTTCTGCGCCAGCGCCCCGAAGGTGCGCTCGACCGCCTCGCTGGACTCGGCCGCGCCATACTTCTGCTGCAGCTTCTTCAGCTCTTCCGGCGGCTGGGTGGCGAAGACCAGCGGGGCCAGGCCGCCTTGCGCCTGGGCCAGCACCCAGTCGGCGAGTTCCTGCGCATAGCCGGCATCGTCGATGCAGCGCGCCACGTCGATTGCCAGCGACGGCGCCTCGGCGCGATAGGCGGCGACCTGGGCATTGGTCATCTGCGAGCAGGAGCCCGAGAGGATGATGGCGCGGCCCCTGGGCGGGCGGCCCTCGGCGGCGGCGGCCGCGGCATCGCCGGCGCCCGTGGAAGCCTGGGCCCAGGCGCGGGCCATGCCGTCGGCCAGGCCCGAGCCGCCGGTGACCAGCTTCATCTCGGCCACCGCCTGGCCCATCACCACCAGATGCGCGTCGCTCAGCGCATCGAGGACCGCATAGCGGAAGCCCTTGGACTTCAGCTCCGCCAGCGCGGCGCGGACGGCCTCGGCGCCCTGGTCCATGACGCGGTAAGAAACATTGCCGGTCTTGCCCTGGGACTGGGCGTCCATCAGGCGCATGACATTGGCGTCGGTCATCGGCGTGACGGGATGGTGGCGCATGCCGGATTCATCCAGCGGCACGCCGTTGACGAAGAGATAGCCGTTGAAGATCGTCCGGCCATTCACCGGCAGCACCGGGCAGATCACGGTGAAATCTTCGCCCAACTCGGCCAGCAGGGCGTCGGTCACCGGGCCGATATTCCCCTTGGCCGTGCTGTCGAAGGTCGAGCAGTACTTGAAGAAGAATTGCGGGCAGTTCCGCGCCTGCAGCCAGGCGAGCGCCGCCAGGCTCTCCTCCACCGCCTGCTGCACCGGGCAGGAGCGGGTCTTCAGGCTGATCACCACCGCATCGGCCTCGACCTGCAGGTCGGCCGGCGGCACGTCGTTCAGCTGCACCGTGCGCAGCCCGTTGGCCACCAGGAAGCCGGCGATGTCGGTCGCCCCGGTGAAGTCGTCGGCGATGACGCCCAGACGCATGCTCACTGCTCCTTCTTCCCGGGCAGGGTGATGCCGGCGAAGGTCTTGATGACCGCGGCATCATCCTCGCGCCCGAAGCCCGCATTGCTGGCATTGGCGAACATGGTGTAGGCGGTGCTGGCCAGCGGCAGCGGGAAGCCCAGCGACAGCGCCGTCTCGGTCACCAGCCGCAGGTCCTTGACGAAGATGTCGACCGCCGAATGCGGCGTGTAGTCGCCATCCACCACATGCTTCATGCGGTTCTCGAACATCCAGCTGTTGCCGGCGGCGTTGGTCACCACCTCGTACATGGTGTCGAGCGGAATGCCGGCGCGTGCCGCCAGCGCCATCGCCTCGGCGCCGGCCGCGATATGCACGCCGGCCAGCAGCTGGTGGATGATCTTGACCGTGGCGCCGAGGCCTATCTCCTCGCCGATGGTATAGACCTTGCCGGCGACGGCATCGAGGACGGGCTTGAGCTTCCCGAAGGCCTCGGACGAGCCCGAGGCCATCACCGTCATCTGCCCGGCCGCCGCCTTCACCGCGCCGCCGGAGACCGGGGCGTCGAGCATCAGCAGCCCGCGCTCGGCCAGGCCCTGGGCGATCTCGCGGGCATCGGCGGCGGAGATGGTGGCCGAGACCATGACGCCGGTGCCGGGGCGGAGCTTCGCCGCCAGCCCGTTCTCGCCGAAGAGCACGGCGCGGCACTGGGCGGCATTGACCACCAGCAGCAGCACGCCGTCGAGCTCGCCGGCAAAGCCCGCGGTGTCGGCGCCGGCGGCTTCCGCCCCGGCCTCGCGCAGCGCCTGGCAGGCGGCGGGGTTCAGATCGACGCCATAGGTGGCGAGACCGGCGGCGATGCAGGACTTCGCCGCGCCCATGCCCATCGAGCCGAGGCCGACGACACAGACCTTGTAGCTGTTCGCGCTCAAGAGGCTCTCCCCCTGGATGTGAAGATTTGAGCAAGCATGCTGTGGCGGGGGTGTTACGCTGATGCCTCGCCGCCGGGAAGGCCGGATCGACACAAAAATTCACAGGATGCTGTGAAAAGATGGGGAGGCATGCACAACAATCGCGCCCCCGCAACATCCGGCCTGAGGTTTGACCGCGTCAAACCTGCGCTTGTGCGGCGGCACCCGGCTGCTAGCCTGCCCGCCCTCCCAGCCGAGCAGGAAACCGCGTGATCGATCTGGCCCGCCTGCGCGCCGAGACCCCCGGCGTCGCCCATCGCATCCACCTGAACAATGCCGGCGCGGCGCTGATGCCCGCTCCCGTGCTGCAGGCCATGACCGGCTACCTGCAGCGCGAGGCCGAGATCGGCGGCTACGAGGCGGCGGCCGAGCGGGCAGCCGACCTGGACAGGGTCTATGACAGCGTGGCGCGGCTGGTGAATGCCGCACGCGACGAGATCGCCCTGGTCGAGAACGCCACCGTCGCCTGGCAGATGGCTTTCTATTCGTTGATGGAATCCATCCCCCTCCGGCCCGGCGCGCGGATCCTGACGGCGCGGGCGGAATATGCCGCCAACTACGTCGCCTTCCTGCAGATGGCACAGCGCAAGGGGATCACCATCGAGGTCATCCCCGATGATGCGGCCGGCGTGCTGGACCCGGCGGCGCTGGAGGCGATGATCGACGACCGGGTGGCACTGATCGCCATCACCTGGGTGCCGACCAATGGCGGGCTGGTCAACCCGGCCGCGGCGGTTGGCCGCATCGCCCGCGCCCATGGCATTCCCTATCTGCTGGATGCCTGCCAGGCGGTGGGGCAGATGCCGGTCGATGTCGAGGCGATCGGCTGCGACATGCTCTCGGCGACCGGCCGCAAGTTCCTGCGCGGGCCACGCGGCACAGGGTTCCTCTACGTTCGCCGCGACTGGCTGCGGCGGATGCAGCCGGTGATGATCGACCATGCCGCCGCGCCCTGGACCGCCCCCGGCGAATACACCCTGCGCGAGGATGCCCGCCGCTTCGAGAGCTGGGAGAACAATTATGCCGCGCGGCTCGGCCTCGGCGTCGCGGTGGATTACGCGCTGGAGGTCGGCCTGGAGAATATCGCGGACCGGTGCCGGCTGCTGAGCACGCGGCTGCGCGACGGGCTGGCGACGATCCCCGGGGCGCGGGTGCATGACCTCGGGCCGCACCCCGCCGCCATCGTTTCCTTCAGTCTGGAAGGGCGCGCCGCCGACACCGTGAAGGCGGCCATGGCGGCGCAGGGAATCAATCTCAGCACCTCCAGCCCCGGCAGCACGCTGCTGGACGCCGAGGCGCGGCAGCTGCCGATACTGGTCCGCGCCTCGCCGCACTACTACAACAGCGAGGCAGAAATCGACCGGCTGCTGGAAGCACTGGCCTGAGGCTCAGCGCCACATCGCCCGCATCTTCGCGGTCAGGTCGAGGCGCAGCGCCTCGGCCGCCGGGCGCGGCTCGTCCGAGGCGGCAGGCCACCAGCCGCGCTCGAACAGCGGCAGCAGGGCCGGGGGAATGAAGCGGCTGCGGCTGGCATAGACATGCCGGTCGCCCAGCGCGTTCTGCCCGGCGGTGAAGAAGCGCTGCGGCACCAGCAGCTGCAGCTCCTCCTTCGCCCGGGTCATGGCGACGTAGAGCAGGCGGCGTTCCTCTTCCAAGGCCTCGGCCTCCCCGGTGCCGAGGTCGGAGGGGATGCAGCCATCGACCAGGTTCAGCAGGAAGACCGCGCGCCATTCCTGCCCCTTGGCGGAATGGATGGTGGAGAGGGTGACGTAATCCTCGTCCAGCAGCGGCACGCCGGCCTGGCCGCTGGTGGCATCCGGCGGGTCGAGGGTCAGCTCGGCCAGGAAGCGGCCGCGCGACGGATAGCCCTGCGCCACCTGGCCGAGCTGCACCAGATCGGCGCGGCGCATCGTGGCATCCTCGTGCATCCGCTGCAGATGCGGCTCATACCAGTGGCGGGCGAGCTCCAGATCCTGCGGCCAGCCCGTCGGATTGCGGCGCAGCGCCGTCACCAGGGCGACGAAATCCTGCCAGGCGCCGCCGGCCCGCGGCGGGGTCGGCAGGGTGGCCAGCGCGCCGATCGGATCGACCGCCGGCGTCATCCCCTCCAGCACCCGCTGCGCCGAGGCCGGGCCGATGCCGGGCAGCAGCTGCAGGACCCGGAAGCCGGCGATGCGGTCGCGCGGGTTCTCGACGAAGCGCAGCAGCGCCAGCAGGTCCTTCACATGCGAGGCCTCGAGGAACTTCAGCCCGCCGAACTTCTTGAAGGGGATATTGCGCCGGGTCAGCTCGATCTCCAGCGGGCCGCTATGGCTGCCGGTGCGGAACAGCACCGCCTGCTGCTTCAGCCGCATCCCCGCCTCGCGGTTGGCCAGCAGCCTTTCCGCCACGTAGCGGGCCTGGTCGGCCTCGTCGCGCACGCCCATCAGCAGCGGCAGCGCCTCGCCGGGGCGGTCGGTCCACAGCGTCTTGGCATGGCGCTCGGGGCTCAGCGCGATCACCGCATTGGCCGCCGCCAGCACCGGCTGGGTGGAGCGGTAGTTGCGCTCCAGCGCGATGATGGTCGCCGGCGGCTCGAACAGCCCCGGAAAATCCAGGATGTTTCTGACGGTGGCCGCGCGAAAGGCATAGATCGACTGGGCGTCGTCGCCGACCACGGTGACGCCCTGGCCGTCCGGCTTCAGCCCCCGCAGGATCGAGGCCTGCAGCCGGTTGGTGTCCTGGTATTCGTCGACCAGCACATGGTCGAAGCGGCGCGACAGCGCGGCGGCCAGGTGCGGCTCGGCCATCATCTGCGCCCAGTAGAGCAGCAGGTCGTCGTAATCGAGCGTTGCTTCCCGCTGCTTCGCCTCGACATAGCCGGCGAAGATTTCTTTCAGTTGCGTGCCCCAGTCGGCGCACCAGGGGAAGTGGGTCGGCAGCACGACGTCCAGCGGCGCCTCGGCATTGACGCAGCGCGAATAGATGGCGAGGCAAGTGGCCTTGGTCGGGAATCTCTTCTCGGTCCTGGAAAAGCCCAGCTCGTGCCGGACCAGGTTCATCAGGTCGGCGGAATCCTCGCGGTCATGCAGGGTGAAGGCGGGGTCCAGCCCGATCTGCAGCGCATGGTCGCGCAGCAGCCGCGCGCCGATGGCGTGGAAGGTGCCGGCCCAGGGCAGCAGGCCGGGCAGGGGCCCGCGCGCGCCCAGGGCGGTGGCCGCCAGCCCCTCGACCCGGCGGGTCATCTCGGCGGCCGCCCGGCGCGAGAAGGTCAGCAGCAGGATGCGCATCGGATCGGCGCCCTGCCGGACGAGATGCGCGACGCGATGCGCCAGGGTCGCGGTCTTGCCGGAGCCGGCCCCGGCGATGACCAGCAGGGGAGAAGCGCCATGCTCGACCGCCCGGCGCTGCTCGGCATTGAGCCCGGCGAGAGGGTCCTCGGGGAGGGTCGGGGCGGCGGGCGATGGCGGGATCAAAGCGCGAACATAAGGCCCGATCGGGCCGCGCGGGTCAAGATTGCGGCGCCGCCTCCGGCCCGGCGCCCGGCGGATCGGTCAGCGCCGGCCCGTCCTGCCCGCGCATGCCCAGCCGCCCGAGCCCGGGCAGCTTCACCGCCGGCCGGCGGATGTCGAGCCCGGCGACGGCGCCCAGGATGTTCAGCTCGATCCCCTCGACCCAGCCCAGCGTCAGCCCGCCATAGCCGCCCAGCGTCAGCCGCAGCCCGGTGCCCGACTGCGTCACCCGCAGCCAGCGCCCGTCATGCGGGAAGTCCTTGCCGATGGCGGTGGGCGGCAGGGTGACGCCGATGCCCGGCACGGCGTCCAGGATGGCGGCGACGAAGGTATTGGAATTCGGCCCCGGCCAGGCCTTGTAGTCGCCGGGATGGCGCCAGGTGTAGCCGGCGATGGCGGCCTCGAAGCGCGGGATCAGGGCGGCGGCCTCGGCCCCGTCAGCCGCGAAGACGGTTTCGGGAAGCGCCCCGAACCAGCGGCCATCGGGCAGAAAACCGTCGCGGCGGATCGGATCGCCCCAGGCGGTGTAGTCGTAGCGGGTGTAGCTGCGGGCGCCCTCGGGCTTGAAGACGATCCAGCAATGCGTGGCGAAGATGCCGCGCCAGCGCACCGTCTGGGCGGCGAAGACCCGCACCACGGCGGGGCGGTGGCTGGCGGCAGGGGGCAGCAGCCCGGCGCTCGAGCGGTCGGCGGTGCGCCAGCCGGCGCCGCTGCCGCTGGCGGCGTAGAGCGCCGCGGAAACCGCCAGCGGCAGCAGGTAGAAGAGGGCGAAGAGCAGCAGGCCGAGGCGGAGGACGATCATGCCCGCTGCAGATTGGGGCCGTGGCGGCGGGGCGCAAGGCAGCGCTCAACCACCGCCCGCGCGACGCCGCCGGGCGAGCAGGATGAAGGACCAGGCGAGCTGCACGGCCAGCCCCAGCAGCATCGCCGGCGCCACGCCGATCCGCGGCAGCGCCAGGTGCAGCACCAGCAGCATCAGCCCGAAGCCGATCATCGCCTGCAGCGCCGAGGTGGCCAGCAGGGCCGAGGCGGCGGCACCGATGCGCGGCCGCAGGATGACGATCAGGCTGGACAGGCTGATCGGGAAGACCGCCGCCAGGCCGGTCGCCTGCGGCCCCAGCGCCCGGCTGGCCAGCACGACGAGCACGACGAAGGCCGCGACGCTCGCCGCCCGCAGCGGCAGGTCGCGCCGGCGCCGGGGCGGGGCCCCGGGCGCCGTGGGGGCGGGCGGCAGCCTGCGCAATGCTGCAAAACCAAGGGCGAAGGCGACGATGTTCAGCAGCGAGGCGGTCCATGGCGTCCAGGCCAGGGCACCGATGGCCGTCGCCGCCGCAGCCCAGCCGAGCAGCCCCAGCCCCAGCGAGCCGACCAGGCCCAGCCGGGTGGCCAGCAGGGCATAGGTGACCAGGAAGAGGGCGGTCGCGGCATTGGCGGCATAGCTGCCCAGGGCGCTGCCCGCCAGGAAGCCGGCATCGTGCTGCAGCGCCAGGAAGACATAGGCCGGCCCGGCCGAGACGGGCAGCGCCGCGATCAGGGCGCCCCAGAAAGGGCCCAGGCGTTCCGCCAGCCGCGCGGCGAGCACCACGATGCCGGCGGTGGTGGCCGCCTTCAGCAGCAGCGGGAGGAGGGTGTCCAAGCGGCGAGCCCCGATCCAGGCGGTGGAAAGATCCCGGCAGAGTCCTCACCGGCCACCGCCCTCCTGTCTCCCGTGCCGCCGGCCAGCCCGCCTCGTCAACCGGGGGGCAATGAAAGAGTGATCGCCCTGCCGGTCGCGGCGGCGCGAACAGGGCCGGGCCGCGGCCACCGGTGGTTCCCTGGCGCCGCGGCCTGGTGCCATGCTGGCCGCCCGCCACCTGATCCGGAGCCGCCGCATGGATATCCTCGCCTCCACCGATGCCTATGAGGACTTCCTGCGCCAGGAGCTGGGCGCCGAGGTGGTCGAGGAGGCGCTGCTGGAAAAGCGCGCCCGCATGGCGGGCGGCGCCTTTCCCTTCCTGCGCGCGACCTATTGGCGCTGGGCGGAGCAGGTGGCGGGTGTCGCCCCGGCGCTGATGGAGGCACCGGCCGTGCTGGCGGTGGGCGACATCCATCTGGAGAATTTCGGCACCTGGCGGGATGCCGAGGGGCGGCTGATCTGGGGCGTCAACGACTATGACGAAGCCGCCGAGATGCCCTACACGCTCGACCTGCTGCGGCTCGCCACCAGCGGGCTGCTGGCCGACCCCGAGGCCGATGCGCGGGAGATCGCCCGGCCGCTGCTGGCCGGCTATGCGGCCGGGCTCGACCAGCCGCGGGCAGCGGTGCTGGACCGCGAGCTCGCCTGGCTGCGCGCCCTGGTCGTGGTGCCGGAGAGCCAGCGCGCCGAATTCTGGGCCAAGCTGAAGAAGAAGCGGAAGAAGTTCCAGGCGCGCGACGACGCGGACCGGCCGGTCCTGTGGCCGCGCTACCGCGAGGCGCTGCTCGCCGCCCTGCCGCGCGGCGCCGGGCCGCCGGAGATCTGGTACCGCAGCGCCGGCCTCGGCAGCCTGGGCCGGCCGCGCTGGGTGGCGCGGGCGCATTGGCGCGGCGACTGGGTGATCCGCGAGGCCAAGGGGGTGGTGCCCTCGGCCTGGACGCGCGGCCGCCCGGGCGGGCGGGCGATCCGCTGCATGGAGATCGCCAGCGGCCGGCATCGCGCGCCGGATCCCTGGTACCGCGTGGTGGATGGGGTCGCGGTGCGGCGGCTCTCGCCCAACAACCACAAGATCGGCACCGACAAGCTGGTGGCGCATCCGGATGACGAGGAGGGCGAGGAGATGCGGCTCGGCCATGAGCTGCTGCTGCAGCCGCAGATGCTGGAGGCGATGGGGCGCGAGCTGGCGGCGATCCATCTGGGCCAGGGCCATCCGGAGCAGGCCGACCCGGCCGCCGCCATCGCCGCCGATCTCGCCGCCCGGCCGAAAGCCTGGCTGGCCGAGGCCGCCATCGCAGCGGCGCGGGACACCCAGCGCGACCAGGCGCGCTTCGCCCAGGCCTGGCACGGCTGAGGCCTGGCAAGGCTGAGACCCCGTCAGAGTCCTCGCCGCGGGGTGAGGACTCCAGCGGGAGAGGGGAGGCGCCGGCCGGCCCGCGCGGCGGGAGGTCATCGGACCCGGAAATCTGATATCGATACCAGAAAAGGAATTGTCGGACGATCCTTCAGCGGGCAAGCTGGGCCACGACCAAGAAAATCCCTGGAGGGGAGAAGACCGCCATGCCCGTGATCACCCGCCGCGCCCTGCTGGGCGCCGCCGCGGCCCTGCCGCTCGCCCGCCCCGCTCTGGCCGCCTGGCCGGAGCAGCCGATCCGCGTCATCGTCCCCTGGAATGCCGGCGGCCTGGCCGATATCGTCATCCGTGCGCTGAGCGGCCCGATGTCCGGCCCGCTGGGCCAGCCGGTGGTGATCGAGAACCGCCCCGGCGCCAATGGCGCGGTCGGCACCCAGGCGGTCGCCCGGGCCAATCCGGACGGCCATACGCTGATCCTGGCCAATGCCGAGACCCATGCGATCAACCCGCTGATCTATCCGAAATTGCCCTACAATCCGGTGACCGACTTTACGCCGGTCACCCTCTTCGCGCGCGGCCCCTTCGCGCTGATCATCCGCCCCGGCCTTGGCGTCGAGAATTTCGCCGGCTTCCTGGCCAAGGTCCGCGCCGAGCCCGGCAAGCTGACCTTCGCCTCCTGGGGCATCGGCAGCACGCCGCATCTGGCCATGGAAGGCCTGCTGAAGCAGAACGACCTGCAGATGCTGCACGTGCCCTTCACCGGGGCGGCGCCGGCCAGCACCGCCGTGGTCGCCGGCCAGGTCGATGCGATGTTCCTCAATGCCGGCCCGGCCGAGGCGGTGTCGCGCGACGGCAAGGTGAAGATCCTGGCGCTCGGCGCCGCCGAGCGGCTCTCGACCCTGCCCAATACCCCGACGCTCGCCGAACTCGGCCAGCCGATCGAGGCGGGCAACTGGTTCGGCCTGCTCGGCCCGGCGAAGATGTCGCCCGCCATCGCCGAGCGCATCGCGGCCGTGGTCGCCGAACAGCTGAAGCCGGCCCCGATGCGCGAGATCTTCCGCACCCAGGCCGCGGTGCCGACCACCACCACGCCGGAGGAGATGCGGAAGTTCATCGCCGAGGACACGGCGCGGTGGTCCTCCGTCGTGAAGGACCTCAACATCCGGCTCGACTAAACAGAAAGAAGGCCGGGGGAAGGAATTCCCCCGGACCCCCCTCTTCCTTCTGTCAGATTTCGACGCCGGCCCACTGCTCCACCACTTTCGCGATGGACGTGAAGTCGCTGTCCGCACCATATGTCGCGCTGGTCACGGCCAGCATCTGCCGCACCGCGCTGCCCACCACCATCGGCACGCCCATCGCCTCGGCCTCGTCGACGCAGAGCCGCACATCCTTGTGCGACAGCCCGGTGGCGAAGCCGAAATCGAAGCTGCGCGGGATGATGGCGCGCGGGAACTTGTCCTGCGTCGCGCTGTTGCGCCCGCTGCTGGCATTGATCACCTCGCACATCAGCGAGGGATCCAGCCCGGCCTTCACCCCCATGACGATCGCCTCCGAGGAGATCGCCAGCGCCGCCGCCGCCAGCAGGTTGTTGGCCAGCTTCAGCACCTGCGCCTGGCCGGCCTTCTCGCCGCAGAAGAAGGGTTTTCCCAGGACCGCCAGCACGGGCTCGATCTCGGCGAAGGTGTCGCGCGGCCCCGAGACCATGATCGCCAGCCTGCCCGCCGCCGCCCCGGTGATGCCGCCGGAGACGGGCGCGTCCAGCGCCACCCGCCCGGCCTCGGCGAAGGCGGCGCCGACCTGCTGCGCGATGCGCGGCCCGGTGGTCGAGAGGTCGATGAAGCGCCGCGCCCGCTGGCCCTGCAGCACGCCATCGGCCCCCAGCGCCACCTGGCGCACCACGTCGGGCGTCGGCAGGCTGCCCAGCACGACATCGGCGAGGTCCGCCACCTCGCGCGGGGTTTCGGCGCGCCGCGCGCCGGCGGCGACCAGCGGCGCGACCGAGGCCTCCACCCGGTCGCAGACCACCAGCGAATACCCGGCCTCCAGCAGGCGCAGCGCCATGCGGCTGCCCATCTGCCCGAGACCCACGAAGCCCAGCACCGGCTGCGTCATCACGTCCTCTCCCTGGGCTCCCGCGGCCCTCGCTGCCGGTCTAGGCAGCGGCGGGGCGGCGCACAAGGCAAAACATGATATCGATAACAGGATTCAGGAGCTGGCGCGCTGGATGATCTCGAAGCGCAGGTCGATCCGCATCCGCTCCGCCGAGCGGCCCTGGATGCGGTCCAGCAGGATCTCGGCGCCGCGCCGGCCGATCTCGGCGCGCGGCAGCCGCAGCGTTGTCACCGGCGGCACCATCTGGCCGAGGATCTCGAAATTGTCGAAGGCGGCCAGCGCCACGCGCCCGGGGATCGCCCAGCCGCGCCGCTGGCATTCGAAATGCGCGCCGATCGCCAGCACGTCGCCGGCGAAGAAGATGGCATCCGCCTGCGCGCCTTCCACCAGCCGCACCACCGCCTCGGCGCCCGAGGGCAGGCCGGGCGGCATTTCCAGCATCAGCCGCGGATCGGCCGGCAGGCCGAGCTCCTGCAGCGCGGCGCGGAAGCCGGCCTGCCGCGCCCGGCTGCGGTCGTTGCGCGCCGCCGGCAGCGTCACCAGCGCGATGCGGCAATAGCCCAGGCGATGCAGGTGCAGCACCATCGCCCGCGCCGCCTCCTCGTTGGAATAGCTGACCACCATGTCGATGGGATCGGCCGCCATCTCGCCGGTCTCCACCACCGGCACGCCGGCGCGGGCCAGCATCTGCCGCGCGCTGTCGGCATGGCGCGTGTTGTGCAGCATCAGCCCGGCGACGCGCTGCGCCAGGAAGGCGGTGATCAGCGCCGCCTCGTCCTCCTCGCGATCGCCGCAATCGGCGACCATCAGCTGGTAGCCCTGCCGCCGCAGCACCTCGGAGACGCCCTGGATGGTCGGCGCGAAGAGCGAGTTCTCCAGGCTCGGCACGATCAGCCCGATCACCCGGCTGTTCTGCGAGGAGAGGCTGCCGGCCAGCCGGTTCGGCACATAGCCGATGGTGGCCACCGCCGCCTCCACCCGCCGGCGGATCTCGGGCGAGACCTTCTCCGGATCGCTCAGCGCGCGCGAGACGGTCATGGTCGAGACCCCCGCCTGCTGCGCCACGTCGCGCATCCGCGCCGCCGCGCCCCGCTTGCCCTCGGCCGCCGTCACGGCCGACACTCCGCCTCAATCACGCAGCGCGCCGGAGGCAACCGGCGGCGCAGGGAAGGACTCCAGGCCCCATGACCGACACTGATGACGATGTCTATGCGATCCATGCCGTCAAATATGCGCATCACGACCGTCCGGCCTATGAGAATTTCATCGGGGCCGACCCGCATGACAATGCCAACATGCCACTCGACTACTTTGTCTGGGCCATTGTCGGGCGCAGGCGGACCTTCGTGCTGGACACCGGCTTCGATGCGCCGACCGCGCGCAAGCGCGGCCGCCAGCTGCTCTGCACCCCGGCCGAGGGGCTCGCGCGCATCGGCGTCCAGGCTGACCAGGTGCAGGACGTGGTGCTGTCGCACATGCATTACGACCATGCCGGCAACAGCGACATGTTCCCGGCGGCGCGCTACCACCTGCAGGACAAGGAGATGGCCTATTGCACCGGCCGCTGCATGTGCCACCAGGTGTTGCGCGCGCCCTTCGAGCCGACCGACGTCCAGGCCATGGTCGGCCGCCTGTTCGAGGGCAGGGCGCGGTTCCACGACGGCAGCGCGGAACTCGCCCCCGGCATCAGCCTGCACCATGTCGGCGGCCATTCGCTCGGGCTGCAGGTGATGCGGGTGAAGACCCGGCGCGGCTTCGTCGTGCTGGCCTCGGATGCAACGCATTTCTACGCCAATTTCCAGCAGCGCCGGCCCTTCCCCATCGTCGCCGACGTGGCGCAGATGCTGGAGGGCTATGACACGCTGCACCGCCTGGCCAGCTCGCCCGACCACATCATCCCGGGGCATGACCCGGCGGTGCTGGACCTCTACCCGGCCTCGGCGCCGGGGCTGGAAGGGCAGGCGGTGCGGCTCGACGCCGATCCGCGGCAGGGCGCGATGGCCTGAGGCGGGATCGCCGGAAAGCCCGGCGCCCGCCGCCGCGGCTAGACGGCGCGCACCCAGCCGCCATCGACATCCAGGACGGACCCCTGGATGTAGCTGGCCTCGGGGCCGAGCAGGAAGGCGGTGGCGGCGGCGATCTCATCCGGCTCGCCGAAGCGGGCAACGCCGGTGGCGGCCGCCAGCGCCGCGGCCGCGGCCTCGGCGTCCAGCCCCTGCTCCTGCTGCACGGTGGCGATCCGCCCGGTCAGCCGGTCGGTGCGGATGCTGCCGGGATTGATGGCATTCACCCGCACGCCGTCGCGCACGCCGCGATCGGCCAGCGCCTTGGTCAGATTGGCCAGCGCCGCATTGACCGCACCACCCACGGCGAAGTCGGCGCTGGCCACGCGGCCGCCGACCCCGGCGATCAGCACGATCCTGCCGGAGGCGGCCTGCAGATGCGGCCAGGCGGCGCGGCACAGCCCGGCGCCGCCGAACAGCTTCAGCGCGAAGCCCTGCTGCCAGGCGTCGTCGTCCAGCGAAAGAAAGTCGCCGCGTGGGGTGGCGCCGGCGCTGTGTACCAGCAGGTCCAGGCGGCCGAACTGCCGCACCGCCTCGGCCACCGCCTGCGCCGCGGCACCGGGCGCGGCGAGGTCGGTGGCGAAGGCGGCGGCGCCGGGCAGGGCGGCCGCCTCGGCCTGCAGCGCCGCCGCCGAGCGCGCCACCAGCAGCACGCGCGCCCCCTCCGCGGCGAGGCGGCGGGCGATGGCGAGGCCGATGCCGCGGCTGGCGCCGCTGACCAGGGCGGACTGTCCGGAAAACATCATGGGGTGACTCCAGGCTCGTGGGGCATCGCGGCCGATGGTGTCATCGCGCGGCCGGCTTGGACACCGGCGCGCTGCGCCACGCTGCCGCTTTCCGCCGCCCGCCAGGCCCGCGGTCGCCCCGGGGCCGCCGGGCGCGGCGCGAAACCCGCGGCCGGCGCCGGCCGTTAAACCCGCTCACCAGGAGGAAATCCGATGAGCGGCATCGAGATGAATCACGGCGGCACCGCCGACCGCAGCGGCGACGTGGAGCGCGACGAGACGGCCAGCCTGATCTCGTCCGAGAAGGTCGAAGGCACCGCGGTCTATGACACCGAGGGCAACAAGCTGGGCTCGATCCACAGCGTGATGATCGGCAAGCGGGACGGCAAGGTGTCCTATGCCGTGCTCTCCTTCGGCGGCTTCCTCGGCATCGGCACGGACTACTACCCGGTCCCCTGGAATCAGATGAAATACGACACGCGGATGGATGGCTATGTCATCGGCATTACCCGCGAGCAGCTCGAGGGCGCGCCGCGCTACGGCTCGAGCTCGGACTGGCAGGCGGCCAGCCGCGGCTGGTCGGGTGATGTCGATCGCTACTACACCGGTCCGGCCTTCCCCTCGCCGTAACGGCACCGTAGCCGTGCTGCCGTCTGGCTCCCTCCGTCCGAGAGGGGGCTGGATGGCGTGGCGCGTGCTCGCGCTTAGCGCGACCGGCGGAGCCGCCGCAGCCGGCCGCGGAACAGGCCGCGCCGGCTGAGCGCCTCGAACATCTCCTCCGGCCCCTCGGGGTCGAGCACCTCATGGTCGGCCAGCCAGGCCTCCACCGCGCCGAGGTCCGGCTCCTCGTAGGGCCGCAGCGACCGGCCGGGCCCGCGCAGTGCCTCGATGGCGGCGATCAGCGATCCCTCACGGGCAATGGCCTCGGCGACCGCCTCTTTCGGCACGCCGACATGTTCGGCCAGCAGGTCGTCGCGGGTGTCGCGGATGCGCGCCGACAGTTCCTCCGCCTCCGCCGGCGCGCCGGCATCGATGGCGACGTCGCATTCGGTGTCCAGGCGCATCGAGCGGTTGTTGAGGTTGGAGGAGCCGATGCGCAGCACCCGGTCATCGACGATCATGATCTTGGCGTGGCAGTAGATCGCCTCGCCTTCGGCGGTGAAGGGGTGATAGAGGCGGAAGCGCGTGCCCGTGGTATCGAGCCGCCGCAGCGCCTCGTGCAGCCGGGCGCGGGCGGTGTCCATCGCCACCGGCTCCAGCCAGCCCTGGGCGCTGACCGGATTGACCAGGACGATCTCCGGGCCGTCGGGCTCGGCCAGCCGCCTGGCGATGGCCTCGGCGACGCGGCGCGAGGCGAAATACTGGCTCTCGGCATAGATGCAGTGGCGCGCCGCGGCGATCAGCTCGAGATGCAGCCGCTCCACCTCGCGCACCGCCTCGCGGTCCGGCGTTTCCGGGCTGGAGCGGGCGATCGCCACCCGGACATCCTCGAATTGCGGCCGCAGGGTCGCGGGCCAGCAGCTGCCGCCCGCTGGAATCGATACCAGCGGCTTGCCCCCGGCGGCCAGCCAGCGCGCCTCCGCCAGCTCGCCCAGCGCCGCGGCCGCCTGGCCCTCCAGCGCCGTGGTGGCATCGTGCCAGGGCTTGTAGGGCCGCCCGCCGGGATTGACCCGCTGTGGGTCGTGGTCGCGATGCGCGCGCGTGTCCCAGCGCTCGCCCGTCATGTCGATGCCGCCGCAGAAGGCGGTGCGGTCGTCGAGGACGACGATCTTCTGGTGGTGCGAGGCCCCCGTCGGATGGGCGCCATCCAGCTTGGTGTGGATGCGGTCGTGCCACATCCAGCGCGCCAGGGTGAGGATGGTGCTGCCGCGGAACACCGTCTTGATGGCGCCCAGATCCCAGCGCAGCAGATAGACGTTCAGTTCCGGCCGCTTTCGCACCAGCCAGAGGATGAAGTCGCCGAGCTGGTCCGGGGCCTCGTCCTGGTTGCCCAGGCCCAGATGGATGCGGGCATCGAAGTCCCAGCCGATCAGCAGGATGCGGTGGCGCGCGGCCAGCATGGCGGCGCGGGCGACCCGGAAATACTCATCCGCGTCGACGATCACCGCCAGCTTCTCCGCCGGCTCGATGCGCCAGCAGGTCTCGCCCGGCCGAAGCAGGGATGCCGGGCCGGAAGAGGGCATCATGGACTCCATGTGCCCTTTAACCAGATTACGACGGCCTTGACGATGCCGCCGCCGGCTTTCCGCAGCGCGGAAGCGCCGTCCTTCCAGGCCAAGTCATTCCAGGCTGATCCGGGCGTCGCGCACCACCGTGCCGATCTTGTCGCGCTCGGTCAGCATGAACCGGACCAGCTCCTCCGGCGGGGCGGTGGTGACCTCGGCGCCCATCTCCAGCAGCAGGGCGCGTTCGGCCGGCGTGCCGATGATGGCGTTGATCGTGGCGTTCAGCTTCGCCACCACCGCCGGCGGCATCCCGGCCGGGCCGATCACCGCGTACCACTCGTCGATGGCGAAGCCGGGCAGGCCGGATTCGGCCAGGGTCGGCACCTCCGGGAGATAGGGCGCCCGGTTGGCCGAGGTCACCGCCAGGGCGCGCAGCCGCCCGTCGCGCACGAAGGGCAGGGTGGAGCTGGCATTGCCGAACATCAGCTGCAGCGACCCGCCGGCGAGATCGGCCAGCGCCGGCCCGCCGCCACGATAGGGCGCATGGGTCATGCTGGTGCCGGTCGCCAGCCGGAACATCTCGCCGGAGATATGCACGGCCGAGCCGATGCCGGGCGAGCCGAAGGCCAGTTCGCCGGGCTTCTGCTTGGCCAGCGCGATCAGCTCGGCGACGCTGGTCACCGGCAGGCGCGGATTGACCACCAGGATATTGGCCACCCGCGCATGCAGGGCGATCGGCGTGACGTCGCGGATCGGGTCGTAGCTGGCCTGGCGCTGCATCGCCGGCATGGAGATCAGCGTGCTGGTCACCATGCCGATGGTGTGGCCATCGGGCGCGGCGCGCGCCAGCTCCACCGTGCCGATGGCGCCCGAGGCGCCGCCGCGGTTGTCGATCACCACCGGCTGGCCGAGCGCCGCCGAGAGCGGCGCCTGCAGCTGGCGCGCCAGGATGTCGGTGGTGCCGCCGGGCGGCCAGGCGACCACCAGGCGGATCGGCCGGCTGGGCCAGCTCTCCTGCGCGAGGGCGAGGCCGGGCGCGGCAAGCGCTGCGGCCAGCAGGGCACGTCGTTGCATGGTCTTCCCTCCCATGTTGCGGCCGCGCCTCTGGGCCGGGCGCGGTCCGCGGGTCAGATCAGGCGGCGGACCAGCCGCCATCCACCGGCAGGGCGGCGCCGGTCAGGTCGGCCGCCGCCTCGCTGCAGAGCCAGGCGGCCAGCCCGGCCACCGCGCCGAGGCCGATGAAGCGGCCGGTCGGCTGCTTGCCGTGCAGCACCGCGGCCGTCGCCGCGTCGCGCAGCTCGCCGCGCTGCATGGCCGCCTCGATGCGCGATTCGATGCCGGGCGTCAGGCTGGTGCCGGGGCAGAGCGCGTTGCAGGTGATGCCCTGCCGCGCCGTCTCCAGCGCGACCGCGCGGGTCAGCCCGATCAGCGCCGTCTTGGTGACGACATAGCCGACCCGGTCGACGGCGCCGACCAGCCCGTAGATCGAGGACATGTTGAGGATGCGGCCCCAGCCCGCCGCCTGCATCGCCGGCAGCGCCAGGCGGATGGTGTGGAAGGCGGCCGAGAGGTTCACCGCGACATCGGCGTCCCAGTCCGCAGCCGGCATTCTTTCGACAGGCCCGAAATGGCGGGTGGCGGCGTTGTTCACCAGGATGTCGAGGGGGCCCACGGCGGCCATCAAGCTGGTGATGGCGGCCGGGTCGGCCAGGTCGGCATGGTGATAGGCGACGGCGACGCCATGCCGCGCGGCCAGATCGGCGCGCACCGGCTCCGCCGCCTCCGGCGTCGCCAGCCCGTGCAGATGCAGCGCGCAGCCTTGCGCGCCCAGGGCTTCGGCCACGGCCAGCCCCAGCCCCCCGGTCGAGCCGGTGACCAGCGCCCGGCGCCCCTGCAACGAACCTTCGGCTTCACCCAATTGACCGTCCCTCCCGGATGCGCCACCTTGATATCGATAACATAAGGGCGCGGCAAGCACCCGATCACCGGAGAGGAGCCTTCCACCATGCCCCGCATCCCCCGCCGGCCGCTGCTCGGCGGCGCCGCCGGCCTGCTGGCCTGCCCCAGCGTGCTGCGCGCCCAGTCGCGGCCCATCCGGCTGCTGGTGCCCTATGCCCCGGGGGGCGGCACCGACATCTTCGCGCGCGCCCTCGCCGAGGGGCTGACCGAGACGCTGGGGACGACGGTGCTGGTGGAGAACCGCGCCGGCGCCAATGGCTCGATCGGCTCGGAGGCGGTGGCGCGGGCCGAGCCGGACGGGCAACTCTTCCTGGTCGATACCGGCAGCCACGTCATGAACAGCTACACCATGCCGAGCCTGCCCTATCAGCCGCTGCGCGATTTCTCGCCGGTCGCCCTGCTGTCGAAGTTTCCGCTGCTGCTGACGGCCTCCGCCAGCGCGCCGTTCCGCGACGTGGCCGGGCTGATCGCGGCGGCGAAGGCCGCGCCGCGCAGCATCGGCTTCGGCACCTCGGATGCGGCGATCTCCTATGCCGGCAATCTCTTCACCCGCCTGGCCGGCATCGAGATGGTGGAGGTGCCCTATCGCGGCGCGGCCCCCATCCTGAACGACCTGGTGGCCGGGCACCTGCCGACGGGCTGGAACAGCACGGTGGCGGCGGCGCAGCATCTCTCCGCCGGACGGATCCGCGCGCTCGGCGTCACCACCCCGGCGCGCAGCCCGCTGCTGCCCGAGGTGCCGACGCTGGCCGAGGCCGGCGTCACCGGCTACGATTTCGCCGGCTGGTACGTCATGGTCGGGCCGGCGAAGCTGCCGGCGGCCACCGCCACGCGCATGCACGAGGCGGTGCTGAAGACGCTGGAACTGCCGCGGGTGCGCGAGCGGCTGCTGTCCATCGGCGCCGATCTCGGCGTGCTGGGGCCGGCACCGCTGGCCAGCTTCCTCCGCGAGGAGGATGCGCGCTGGGCCCAGGCCGCGCGCGACGGCCTGATCAGCCGGATGCAGTGACCATGACCGACCAGGATTATGCCGGCGCTTCGCTCGGCCGCTTCATCGCCGATCATCCGGCTGACGGGTTCTCGCCGGCGCTCTGGCATGAGGGGCGGCGCTCGCTGCTGAACTTCTTCGGCGGCGCGCTGGGGGTGGCGCGGGACCCGGCGGTGGAGACGGCGCTGAAGGTGATGGCGCCCTTCTCGGGGCCGGAGCGCGCCACGCTGATCGGGCGCGGCGAGAAGCTCGACGCCATGGGCGCCGCCTTCGTCAACTGCATCGCCGCCAATCTGCTCGACTTCGACGACACGCATCTGGAGACGGTGATCCACCCGACCGCCGCCGTCGCGCCGCCGCTGCTGGCCCTGGCCGAGCTGCGCGGCTTCTCCGGCACCGCGGTGCTCGAGGCCTTCCTGATCGGCGCCGAGGTGGAATGCCGCCTGGGGGTCGCGGTCTCGCCCGGGCATTACGCGCGGGGGTGGCACATCACCTCGACCTGCGGCGTGTTCGGCGCGGCGGCCGGCTGCGCGCGGCTGCTCGGGCTGGATCCGGTGCAATGCTGGACGGCGCTCGGCATCGCGGCCAGCCAGTCGGCGGGGCTGGTGGAGAACCTTCCCTCGGCGGCCAAGAATGTCGGCATGGGCAATGCGGCGCGCAACGGGCTGCTGGCGGCGCTGTTCGCCGAGGCGGGCTATGGCGCGGCGCCGGCGGCGATCGAGGGCAGGCTGGGCTGGGCGCGGGCGATGGGCGACGTGCCCGACCTGGCGCGGCTGGTCGGCGGCCTGGGCGAGCGGTGGGAGATCGCTCGCAACACCTACAAGCCCTATCCGGCCGGCATCGTCTTCCATGCGGTGATCGATGCCTGCCTGGAGCTGCGCGCCAAGCTGGGCGACGGGCTGGGCGAGGTGGCGGAGATCCTGGTGGAGGGCGACCAGCTGCTGCTCGACCGCGGCGACCGGGTGCTGCGCAACGAGCGCGACGCCCGCGTCAGCATCCACCACTGCGTCGCCGTCGCGCTGCTGCGCGGGCGGGCCGGGGTCGAGGATTTCTCGATGGCCGCGGTGCAGGACAGCCAGGTGGCGGCGCTGCGCGGCAAGGTGCGGGCCGGGCTGGATGCCTCGCTGCCGCGCGGCGCCGCGCGGGTGAGTGTGCGGCGGGCAGACGGTTCGCGGCAGGTGGCCGAGGTGCGCGAGCCGCGCGGCAGCGAGGGCCGGCCGATGTCGGATGCCGAGCTGGAGGCGAAGTTCCTGGCCAATGGCGGCTCACCCGCTCAGGCGGCCGCCGTCTGGGGCCTGGACCGTTGCGCCTCGGTCGGCGCCGCGATGCGCCTGTTTGCTGTCTCGTAGAAGAAGATGATGGGGGTATGGGGGAAGAATTCCTTCTTTCCCCATGCTTGCCTATCTGTTCCTTGCCAGCATCCGCTTCGCCGCGACATAGCCCCAGGTCATGTTCGGCCCGATCGTGGTGCCGGCGCCAACGGAGCGGGTGCCGAGCGGATTGGCCATGGCGACGCCGGCGCAGAACAGGCCGGGGATGATGCTGCCATCGGCGCGCAGCACTTCGGCCTGGTCGTTGGTGCGCGGGCCGCCCTTGGTCGCCAGGATCGAGCGGTTGAAGGGCATCGCCAGGAAGGGCGCGGTCGCGATCGGGTCCAGCCCGGCGCGCCGGCGCTTGTCGACGGCGGCGGCGTCGCGGCCGGCGGGGCGGCCGAAATCGCGGTCCTGGCCCGCGGCGGCGGCGGCGTTGAAGCGCTCGACCGTCGCCCGCAGCGTCGCCGGATCGAGGCCGATCTTCTGCGCCAGCTCGTCGAGGGTCGCGGCCTGGCGCAGCCAGGCCGGATCGTGCCGGGCGGCCCAGCGCACCAGCGGCAGGCGCTTCAGCATCGCCGCGTCGCTGATCACCCAGGCCGGCAGGTGCAGCGGCTGGCCATCGGCGCCGCGGCCATCGATGAACTCGCCGATGTTGAAGCGCAGCTCATTGACGAAGCGGTGGCCGTGGCGGTTGACCAGGATGGCATTGGGCTCGGTGTGGAAGGGCACCGGCATGGCCAGGACCCTTCCCTGATAGCGCTTGGGGATCGAGGGCGTCAGCGTCGCCTGGTCCATATGCGCGAGCTCGGCGCCCACCGCCGCCGCCATCTTCTGGCCGTCGCCGGTGTTGCTGTCGGGACTGCCGAGATAATCCACCGGCCCCGGGAAATGCCGCTGCAGCAGGGAAGCGTCCCATTCGAAACCGCCGGTCGCGATCAGCACGCCGCGGCGGGCGCGGTATTCCTTCCGGACACCGCGCTGCTCGACGATGGCGCCGGTGACGGCGCCGGTGCCGTCGGTGGTCAGCGAGACGGCCCGCGCCCCGCGCTCGATGGTGCAGCCGCTGTCCAGGCAGCCGCGCAGCAGGCCGATGATCAGCGCCGTGCCCTTGCCGCCGGTGCTGGTCAGCACCCGCCAGAGCAGCCGCGGCCAGAGCTGGAAGGCGGTGCGGATCGGATGGTGGTAGAGATCGGTCTCGACCGCCTCGTGATAGGTGAAGACCTCCGGGATGGTCGAGCGGCGCACCGCGAAGCCGAGCCGGCCGAGCCGCCAGCGGCTGAGCGGCAGCGGCGACATCATGCGGCCGCGCGGCTTGGCGCCGGGCAGGTCGCGCAGCGGATCGGGCTCGGGGGTGAGCGCGAAGCGCAGCGGGCTGTGCGCCTCGACGAATTCCAGCATTTCCGGCGCGGCCTCGACGAAGCGCTGCCAGAGCGCGTCCTCGGTCGCCGCCCAGCCTTCGGGCGCGGCGGCGCGGATATAGGCCAGGGCTTCCTCGGCGCTGTCCTCGATGCCGGCGGCGCGGGCATGGTGGCTGGCCGGGATCCAGGTGCCGGCACCCGACATGGCGCTGGTGCCGCCCAGCACCTCGGCCTTTTCCAGCACGGTGACGGACAGCCCGCCGACAGCGGCGGCCAGCGCCGCGGTCAGCCCGGCGGAGCCGGAGCCGAGGACGAGGACATCGGTGTCGATCGGGGCGGGCATGCTCATGCGCATCGCTTCTAGTCGGTTTTCCCAAACCGTAAAGTTTCCCAGGGCGCAAAGCTTGCCCTGGCTCCGGAACGAAGGCAGAATCATTCGCCCGCGACAGCGCCGTTGCGGAGGCTCCCGGGACACAGAGAACGGCCCATGAACAATTGCGAGCATCCGGCGCCGGGGCGTGGTAGGATCGGCGCATGAGCGACACGAGTGGGCCGCGCCGCCCCCGCCGGCTGCCCTGGGACTTCCATCCCTCGCTGACCGAGGAGCGGCTGATCGCCGCCGCCGGCCTGCTGGTGCGCGGGCGCGAGGATGCCGTGGCGCAGGCCGACTACTGGGCCGGCGATGATGCCTGGTCGATCGGCTGCCGCGCCTATTCCTTCACCAAGCACCAGGTGCGCGCGGCGGCCGAGGGCGGCCGCTACCACTGGCTGAAGGTGCTGGACCACACGCATCATTTCGTCTTCATGATCGACGACGTGCCGGTGCGCTTCTACCGCGGCGACGCCGAGGATCCCAGCAAGCGCACCCTGCTGCGGCAGCAGCTGGAGGCGGACCAGATCTCCATGGTCTTCGGCCGGGAATTCGAGGAGGAGGGGGTGATGTTCCGCCTCGCCATCGAGACCGACGAGGACGGGCATGTCAGCCGCGTCGTCTTCCTGGCGCTGCGCGGCGAGCAGGGCGTCGTCGAATGCTTCTGGCCGGTGCCGATGGCCGAGCGCGCCGCCGCCAAGGTCGAGGCGCCGCGCGGCCGCCGCAACAGCGCCGCCGCCCTGCAGCTGCCGCTACTGCCGGGGGCGGGGCCGGCGCTGCCCTCGGCCGCGCAGGGCAAGGCCGGGCGCCGCGCCGGCGGCCGGCCGGCACCGTCGCGCAAGACCGGCTAGGCCGTCAGCGGCTTGCGGCCCTCCAGCGGATAGGCCGGGTCGTTGTAGCCGGGCGTCGAGGGGTGTCCCGGCGGCACCAGGGAGTCGACCAGCGCCTCGTCCTCGGCCGTGAAGGTGTAGTCGAGGGCGCCGAGATAGTCCTGCCACTGCGCCTCGGTGCGCGGGCCGGCGATGGGCGCGGTGACCAGGCGGTTGTTCAGCACCCAGGCGACGGCGAACTGGCCGGCGGTGATGCCGCGGCTCTCGGCATGGGCGCGCAGCCTCTGGGCGATGGCGATGCTCTCCGGCCGCCACTCGGTCTCCAGCATGCGGCGGTCGGCGCGGGCGGCGCGGCTGCCGGGCTCGGGCGCCGCCTGGCTGGCATATTTGCCGGTCAGCACGCCGCGCGCCAGCGGGCTGTAGGGCACCACGCCCAGGCCGTAATAGGCGCAGGCCGGCAGGTGCTCGACCTCGGGCATGCGGTTCAGCGCGTTGTAGTAGGGCTGGCTGACCACGGGCCGGTCGATGCCGGCCTCGTCGCAGAGCCGGCAGATCTCCGCCACCCGCCAGCCGCGATAGTTGGAGACGCCGAAATGCAGGATCTTGCCGGCGCGCAGCAGGTCGGCCAGCGCCCGCACCGTCTCGGCCAGCGGCGTCGCATGGTCCTCCTTGTGCAGGTAGAGGATGTCGATGGTCTCGGTGCCGAGGCGCCGCAGGCTGTCCTCGGCCGCCTGCAGCACGTGACGCCGCGACAGGCCGCGGTCGTTCGGGCCGGGGCCGACCGGATTGGCCAGCTTGGTGGCCAGGACCCAGTGGCGGCGATGGGCGCGGATGGCGCGGCCGACCACCTCCTCCGAGCGGCCGCCATTATAGGCATTGGCGGTGTCGATGAAGTTGATGCCGTGATCGCGGGCATGGTCGATGATGCGGGCCGAGGTCGGCTCGTCGGTGGCCTCGCCGAACATCATGGTGCCGAGGCAGAGCGGCGAGACCTTCAGCCCGCTGCGGCCGAGGGGGCGGTACTTCATGGGGTTTCCTTCCTGGGGCTTCAGCGCAGCTCGCGGACCGGGGCGCCGGCGCGCCAGGCGGCGATGGCCTCGACCATGTCGGGGAAGAACTGGGCGTAGCTGCCCTCGGTGACATAGCCGAGATGCGGGCTGAGCACGGCGTTCTTCTCGGTCCGCAGCGGATGGTTCTCCGGCAGCGGCTCGATGTCGTAGACGTCGAGGCCGGCGGTGATGCGGCCCTGCCGCAGGGCGTCGAGCAGCGCGGCCTCGTCGACCAGCGGCCCGCGCGAGGTGTTGACCAGCACGGCGCCCGGCTTCATCGCCGCCAGCTCGGCGCGGCCGACAATGCCGCGCGAGCGCTCGGACAGCACCAGATGCAGGCTGACCACGTCGGAGCCGGCGAAGAGTTCTTCCTTGCTCACTTGGCGCACGCCGAGCTCGGCGCAGCGTTCGGCGGAAAGGTTCTGGCTCCAGGCCACCACCTCCATGCCGAAGGCGCGGGCCACGGGGACCATCTGCGCCCCCAGCCGCCCGAGGCCGGCGAGCCCGAGCACCCGGCCGTGCAGAACGCGGCCGATGCTGGCCTGCCACAGCCCCTGGCGCAGGCGCGCATCCTCCTGCGGCAGCTGGCGCATCGCCGCCAGCATCAGCGCCCAGGCGAGCTCGGTGGTGGCGTAGAGGGATTCGCCGCCGCGGGTGTGGCAGACGGTGACGCCCTGGGCGCGGGCGGCCGCCACGTCCAGCGCGCGGTTATGCGCGCCCGTGGTCACCAGCAGCCGGAGATTCCTCAGCTGCGCCAGCAGCGCGGCCGGCATCGGCTGGCGCTCGCGCATCAGGCAGACCACCTCATAATCGGCGAGGATCTCGGCGGCCTGCTCGCCCAGCGGCTGGTCGAAGAAATCGACCTGGGCCTGGTCGCCGAGGGACTGCCAGTCGGCGAGCGTCGCCCCCACCCGCTGATAGTCGTCGAGAACCGCAATGCGCATGGCTTCCCCCGTGGCTTTGGGCGCGCATCCTGCGCCCGGTTCCGCCGGGCCGCCAAGGGGGGGAGGGAGGATCGGCGCCGCCACCGCGGCGGCGCCGGAGAGGGAAGGGCCTATTCGGCCGCCTGTCGGTCGGCGGCCAGCAGCCCCTGGCGCCGGGCTTCCGCCAGGCCGATGTCGAGCACCTCGGCGACCACCGAGAACAGCTCGTCGACCTGGGCCTTGGTGATGATCAGCGGCGGGCAGAAATAGACGGCATCCGGGCTGGCGCGGACGATCAGCCCCTTCTCCATCGCCGCGGCCTGGATCATGGCGCCGATCCCGGCGGCGGCCGGCAGCACCGTGCGGCTGGCCTTGTCGGTCACCAGCTGCAGCGCGCCGATCAGGCCGACGCCGCGCGCCTCGCCGACCAGCGGATGGTCGAGGAAGCCGCGCAGCTTCGCCTGGAAATGCGCGCCCACCTCGGCGACATGGCCGATGATGTCGCGCTCCTCGTAGATCTTCAGCGTCTCCAGCGCGACGGCGGACGACACCGGATGCCCGGCATAGGTGAAGCCATGCGCGAAATTGCCGAGCCGGCCGGCGAGCCCCGTGATGGCCTCCGCGATCGGCGCGCTGATCAGCGTCGCCGAGATCGGCAGATAGGCCGAGGACAGCGCCTTGGCCACCGTCATGATGTCGGGCTCGATGCCGAAGGTGTCGCAGCCGAACATCTGGCCGGTCCGGCCGAAGCCGCAGATCACCTCGTCGGCGATCATCAGGATGTCGTGCTGGCGCAGCAGCGCCTGGACGCGCGGGAAATAGTCGCGCGGCGGCACGATGACGCCGCCGGCGCCGTTCACCGGCTCGGCGATGAAGGCGCCGATGGTCTCCGGCCCCTCCCGCAGGATCAGCTCTTCCAGGTTCTTCAGCAGGCGGTCGGTGAACTGCGCCTCGCTCTCGCCCGGCTCGCCGTAGAGATAGTGGCTGGGGCAGTCGGTGCGCAGCACCGGCCCCATCGGCAGGTCCCACGCATTGTGGTTGTGCGGCAGGCCGGTCAGGCTGCCGGAGAAGACGGTGATGCCGTGATAGCCGCGATGCCGGCCGATGATCCGCTTCTTGTTCGGCCGGCCGAGCGCGTTGTTGTAGAACCAGACCAGCTTGGCGGCCTGGTCGTTGGCCTCTGAGCCGGAATTGGCAAACAGCACCTTGGACAGGCTCTTCGGCGCGATCTTCAGCAGCGCCTCGGCCAGCTCGATGCTGGGCTCGGTCGAGCGGCCGCCGAAGATGTGGTAGGTCGGCAGCTGCTCCATCTGCCGCACCGCCGCCTCGATCAGCCGCTTCTCCGAGAAGCCGAGCGAGGTCGACCACAGCCCGGCCATGCCCTCCAGATAGCGCTTGCCGGAATCATCATGCACATAGACGCCGTCGCCGCGTGCCATGATGGTCGGGCCGCTCTCCTTGTGCTTCTCCAGGTTGGTATAGGGGTGGATCAGCGTGGCGACATCGCGGGCGGCGAGCGAATTCGGGTTGCTGGTCATGGCGCGGGCTCCAGGGCGGCTTGCGTGGTGAATCGCTAGCCCGCCGGCCGGGCGTCGCGACAGGGCCAGTTGCGCGAATTCAACCCGGCCAGCCGGCCACGATCTCGGGAAGGCCCTGGCGCGCCGCGCGGATCTCCGGCCGCAGCGTCTCCAGCGCGCGGCCGAGCCCGGCCAGCCCCGGCTCGATCCGCTCGGTGCCGATCGACGAAAAGCCCAGCCGGAAATTCCCCAGCCCCTGGCCCGGCTCATCGTAGAAGAATTCGCCGGGCTCGATGAGGACGCCCTGGCCGCGGGCGATCTCGGCCAGCTGCCGCGCCGACACGCCGGACGGCGCGGTGACCCAGACGCTGCTGGCGCCGACGCCGCGCTGCGTCCGGCAGCCCGGCAGATAGGCCGGCAGCAGCCGGTCCATCAGCCGGGCGCGCTCGGCCAGCACCCGCCCGACCCGCCGCAGATGGCTGCGGTAATGGCCGAGGCCGATGAAGCAGGCGAGGCTCCGCTGGTTGTTGCCGGGCGGGTGCCGCATGATCAGCCGGCGCAGTGCGCGCAGCTCGGCGATCACCGGCGGCGGCGCCACGACGAAGCCCAGCCGCAGCCCCGGCGACAGCGTCTTCGAGAAGCTGCCCACATGGATCACCCGCCGCGTCGCATCCAGCGCCCGCAGCGGCGGCGGCCGCACCCCCTCGGGGAAGAGGTCGGTGTCGTATTCATCCTCGACCAGGATGATGTCGCGGGCCCGCGCCAGCCGCAGCACCGCCTGGCGCCGCTCGGCCGACATCACCGCCGAGGTCGGGCTCTGGTGGCCGGGGGTCAGCAGCACCAGCTCGCACCCCGCGAAGGCCGCATCCGGCACCGCGCCCTCGGCATCCACCGCCAGCCGCCGCAGCCGGTCGGTCTGCAGCCGCGCCATGCGGCGCAGGTCGGGATAGCCGGGCTCCTCCATCCCCACCACGGTCTGCCGCCCGGCGAAGAGCCGCAGGATCAGGTAGAGCGCCTGCTGCGCGCCCAGCGTGATCATCACCTCGGCCGGCTCGGCCCAGATGCCGCGCCGCGGCAGCACCTGCTGGCAGAGCTGCTCGATCAGCGCCGGGTCGTCCTCGTCGATGCGGTCGACCGACCAGCTCTGGATGGCGCCGGCGCTGGAGGCGATCTTCACCGCCTCGCGCCATTCGGCGGCCGGGAACAGCCCGGGGTCCAGTTCGCTGGACAGAAAGGGGAAGCGGTAGCGCTGCCAGTCCACCGGCTTGGAGAAATGCGGCGTGCGGCCCGGGCGTACCGCGAAGCGCGCCTCCCAGCCCTCCTGCGGCGGCAGCGCCGCGGCCAGCCCGGCCGGCGCCGCCTCCTGCGGCGCGACATAGATGCCGCTGCGCTCGCGCGCCGTCAGCAGCCCCTCATCCACCAGCTGCTGATAGACCTCGACCACGGTGATACGGGCGACGCCCAGCAGCCCGGCCAGCTGCCGTCCCGAAGGCAGCCGCGTCCCCGGCGCCAGCCGCCGCGCCGCCATGGCCTGCAGCAGCGCCTGGCGGATCTGCGGCTTCAGCTGCCCGCCGGCACGGTCGATGCCGGCGAAGAGGCCGGTCCATTCAAGCTCGGGGTCGCGCGACATGCGGGCCATGATCGGCAAACGCCGCGCCAGGGGCAAGCGACCTCGACAGCCGCGCGGCGCCGGGCTCTGATGCGGCACCATCAGGACGGAGACCCACCGCATGCCCATGATCCGCGTCGAAATGTTCCCCGGCCGCACCGCCGAGCAGAAACGCGCCCTCGCCAAGGCGCTGACCGAGGCCTTCGTCACCCACGGCAAGACCACGCCGGAGGCCGTCAGCATCATCTTCGTCGACGTCGCCAAGGAAGACTGGGCGACGGGTGGCGTGCTGGCCAGCGACAGGCAGTAAGGTCGGGGGGAAGTATCCCCCCGAATCCCCCCTCTATTTCTGTCGGAAAGAGAGGGAGGGGTGCCGGGCCGGCCTCTGCTGCCGGTTGTTCCTCATTGGCCGTTTCGCCTGCCTGCTTCCGCCGAGGCAACCGCCCGGGCCAAGGCCGCGTTGCCGCTGCGGCAGGGAGGGATGTGCCATGCGCCTCGGTGGACCGGAAAGCGACAATATCGAGGATCGGCGGGGCCGCGGCGGCGGCGGCCGGGGCGGCATCGCCGTCGGCGGGCTGGGCGGCGTCGCCATCCTGCTGGTCTGCCTGTTCCTGGGCATCGACCCCTCGGTGCTGTTCTCGGACGGCCAAAGTCCGGCCCCGGCGCCGACCCAGCGCGAGGCCAGTCGGGAGCCCGGCCGCGATCCTGGCGCGCGCAACGCCGCGCCGCAGGAGGACGCCGGCCGCCGCTTCATCGCCCAGGTGCTGGGCGAGACCGAGCAGGTCTGGACCACCCAGTTCCAGGCGATGGGCCGGCAATACCAGGCGCCGGTGCTGGTGCTGTTCAGCGGCGCCACCCAGTCCGGCTGCGGCGGCGCCCAGGCGCAGATGGGGCCCTTCTATTGCCCGAACGACCGCAAGGTCTATATCGACCTCGACTTCATGGCCCAGCTGCAGCAGCAGCTCGCCGCCCGCGGCGATTTCGCCGCCGCCTATATCGTGGCGCATGAGGTCGGCCATCATGTGCAGAACGAGCTCGGCGTGCTGCGCCGCGCCGAGGAGCTGCGCCGCAGCAACGACGCCAATGCCGTGCAGGTGCGGGTCGAGCTGCAGGCCGACTGCTTCGCCGGCCTCTGGGCCAAGCGCGCCAATGATGCCCGCCAGATCCTCGAGTCCGGCGATGTCGAGGAAGGGCTGAGCGCCGCCGCCGCCGTCGGCGACGACCGGCTGCAGCGCCGCGCCGGCGGCCGGGTGCAGCCCGAGAGCTTCACCCACGGCTCCTCCGAGCAGCGCGTCCGCTGGTTCCGCCGCGGGCTGGACAGCGGCGCGCTCTCCGCCTGCGACACCTTCGCGAACGGGCGGGGCTGAGCCCCCGCCCGTCCGCGTCCCGGCTACCTGAAGCTGCCGGCCAGCGCCTCGGTCACCTTCCGCGCGAAGGCGGCCGGGTCGCGCGGCGCATCGCCATCCTGCAGCCGGGCGAGGTCCAGCAGCGTGCCGGCGGCCTCGGCCAGGTCGGTCTCGCTGCTCTCGGCCAGCTTGCGGATCAGCGGGTGGCGCGGATTGACCTCCAGCACCGCGAAGCTGCCGCCCGCGCGCCCGGCGCGGCGCAGCAGCCGCTGCATCTGCAGGTCTGGCCCCATCGCCGAGGCGGAGAGCAGAACGGCGCTGTCCACCAGCCGGTCGGAGGCGCGGACCTCGGCCACCTCCTCCTTCAGCGCCTCGGTCAGCTTCGGCAGCAGCGAGGACAGATCGGTGGGCTCCGCGGTCTCGCCTTCCAGCGGCAGCTTGCTCAGGTCGATATTGCCCTGGGTGATGCTGCGCAGCGGCTTGTCCTCGAAGCGGTCGAGCCGCTCCGGCCAGAAGCTGTCGATCTGGTCGGCCAGCAGCAGCACCTCGACGCCGCGCGCCCGGAAACCCTCGAGCTGCGGCGACTTGGCCAGCGCCTCGGTGTCATCGCCGACCAGATAGTATATTTCTGTCTGTTCCGGCTTCATGCGCGAGACGTAGTCGGCCAGCGACGTCCAGCCCTCGGCGGACGAGGACCTGAAGCGGATCAGGCCGGCAAGATCCTTGCGGTGCTCGGCATCCTCGTAGAGGCCTTCCTTCAGGATCGGGCCGAAATTCTCCCAGAAGCCGGCATAGCTCTCCGCCTCCTTGGCGCGGCTCTTCAGCTCGCCCAGGACCTTGCTGGTGACGGCGCGGCGGATGCGGGCGAGGACCGGCGTCGCCTGCAGCATCTCGCGCGAGACGTTCAGCGGCAGGTCCTCGGTGTCCACCACGCCGGTGACGAAGCGCAGCCAGGGCGGCAGCATCCCCGCCTGGTCGGTGATGAACATGCGGCGGACATGCAGGCGGACGCGGCTCTCGCGCTCGCCCTCGACCGCCTGGAACGGCTTCATGCCGGGGACGAAGAGCAGGGCGGAGAAGTCCAGCGCGCCCTCGGCCCGCCAGTGCAGCGTCGCCCAGGGCTTGTCGAAGGCATGGCTGACATGGCGGTAGAACTCGGCGTAATCGTCCTCCGAGATCTCCGACTTGGGCTTGCGCCACAGCGCGGTGCCGGCATTGGCCGGCTCCTCCTCGCCGTCATGCACCAGCACGATGGGCACGGTGATGTGGTCGGCCCATTTGCGGATGATGGTCTGCAGCCGGATCGGCTCCAGGTATTCGCCGGCATCCTCCTTCAGGTGCAGGACGATGTCGGTGCCGGGCTCGGCGCGGCTGGCCGGCGCCAGGGTATAGTCGCCGCGGCCCTCGGAGGCCCAGGTCCAGGCCTCCTCGCTGCCGGCATGGCGCGAGGTCACCTCGACCCGGTCGGCCACCATGAAGGCCGAGTAGAAGCCGACGCCGAACTGGCCGATCAGGCTGGGCCGGTCCTCGGCCTTGGCATCGGCCACCTTGCTGGCGAAGGCGAGCGTGCCGGAGCGGGCGATGGTGCCCAGGTTCTGCCCCAGCTCCAGCTTGGTCATGCCGATGCCGGCATCCGAGATGGTGATGCTGCGCGCCGCCTTGTCCGGCAGGATGCGCAGCTTGCTGTCGGCCGGGACGGCGAGCTCCGCATTGACCAGCGCCTCGAAGCGGCGCTTGTCGATGGCGTCGGCGGCATTGGCCACCAGCTCGCGCAGGAAGATCTCGCGCTCCGAATAGAGGGCGTGGACCACCAGGTCGAGCAGCCGCCCCACCTCGGCGTTGAATTCATGCCGCTCCACAGTCTCGCTCACCGGTCCTTCTCCTTCAGGGTCGATCGGGCGGGCCACGATATGCGGGAGGCGGGGCCGGGATTCAACCGGGCACGACCCGCCGCCCGCCCTTGGCACCCACCCCCTGGTATCCGGCGCCGCTTCGGGGCATGCATCGGGGATGCAGCCCGAGACCCTGACCCGTGACGACGCCGCCCGGCTGGAGGCCATGGCCGAGCAGCTGACCGCCAGCGGCGAATACCGCGTGCTGCGCCGGATCGCTCCCCGTGCGCCGATCATCCCGCCCGAGGGCGTTCCGGTGCGGCAGGGCATCGTGCTGGATCTCGAGACGACCGGGCTCGATCCGACCCAGGACGAAATCATCGAATTCGCCATGCTGCCCTTCACCTATGGGCTGGACGGCACGCTGTATGCGGTGGGGGAGCCCTTCAACCGGCTGCGCCAGCCCTCGAAGCCGATCCCGCCGGCGATCACCAAGCTGACCGGCCTGACCGACGAGATGGTGGCCGGCCAGGTGCTGGACCCCGCCGAGGTGCGCCGCTTCGCCGAGCCGGCGGCGCTGGTGATCGCCCACAATGCCGGCTTCGACCGCCGCTTCGCCGAGAAATTCTCCGACATCTTCGCCATCAAGCCCTGGGCCTGCTCGCTGACCCAGGTGGACTGGAAGGCGGAGGGCTTCGAGGGCAGCAAGCTCGGCTACCTGGCGATGAAGCTCGGCCTGTTCTTCGACGGCCACCGCGCGCATCACGACTGCCAGGCGACGCTGGAGATCCTGGCCCGCCCGCTGCCGGAATCCGGCCTGCCCGCCCTGGCGCGGCTGCTGGAGACGGCGCGGCGCCCGAGTTTCCGCCTCTGGGCCGAAGGGGCGCCCTTCGAGGTCAAGGACCGGCTGAAGGCGCGCGGCTATCGCTGGAACGGCGACAACAACGGCCAGCCGCGCGCCTGGTGGATCGACCTGGACGAGGCGGCGCTGGAAGCCGAGCGGGAGTTCCTGGCGGCCGAGGTCTATGGCCAGATGCCCCGCCTGCCGGTGAAGCGGCTGACCGCGCTGGACCGTTTTTCCGAGCGCGGCTGAGGCCATCCGCCGGTGCCGGCCCAGCGTTGATTAGCAAACTGGCGATAAATTCCTGAGCAATATGTAAAAAAGTGAACGGCCACGCCGCGTCGCTGAGAGGCCGGCGGTGATGGCCGTGGCCTCGCCGGACCCGGTGCGAGGCCGGGCGCCCCGTCGCCGGAGAACCTCCGAAGTGAGCCTGACCGTGAACCCCGACGCCCTCGCCGTGCGCGAGTCCGACGCGCTGTACCGCCAGATGGTGCAGGGGGTGAAGGATTACGCCATCTACCTGATTGATCCGGCCGGCGTGGTCAGCAATTGGAATGCCGGGGCGCAGCGCGCCAAGGGCTATACCGCGCAGGAGATCGTCGGCCAGCATTTCTCCCGCTTCTACACCGAGCCGGACCGTGCGGCGGGCCTGCCGCAGCGGGCGCTGGACCGCGCGCTGCGCGAGGGCAAGTTCGAGGGCGAGGGCTGGCGGCTGCGCCAGGACGGCAGCCGCTTCTGGGCGCATGTTGTCATCGACCCAATCTTCGGCGAGGAGGGCGGGCTGCTCGGCTACGTCAAGATCACCCGCGACTTGACCGCCCAAGTCGAGGCCAGCCGCCGCACCACCGAGCAGGAGCGGCTGTTCCGCCTGCTGGTGCAGGGCGTCACCGACTATGCCATCTACCTGCTCGACCCCGAGGGCGTGGTCAGCAACTGGAATGCCGGGGCGCAGCGCGCCAAGGGCTATACCGCGCCGGAGATCGTCGGCCAGCACTTCTCCCGCTTCTACACGCTGGAGGACCGCCGCAGCGGCCTGCCGCAGCGGGCGCTGGCCACCGCCCTCGCCACCGGCAAGTTCGAGGGCGAGGGCTGGCGCCTGCGCCGCGACGGCAGCCGCTTCTGGGCGCATGTCGTGATCGACCCGATCCGCGACGAGATGGGCACCCTGGTCGGCTACGCCAAGATCACCCGCGACCTGACGGTGCAGAAGCAGCAGTCGGACCGGATGAAGGCGGTCTCCGACAATCTCGACCTGGCGCTGGCGCATATGTCGCAGGGCCTCTGCCTGTTCGACGCGCAGGAGCGGCTGGTGCTGAGCAATGAGCGCATGCGCAGCCTGCTGCAGCTGCCGGAGACCGCGATCCCGCCCGGTGCGACGCTCACCGACCTGCTGTGGGAGCTGCATGCCGACCCCGCCATCGACTACGAGGAGACGGCGGCCAAGGTCCGCGCGCTCCGCCTGGCGCATCTGGCGGCGCTCGCCGCGACACGGGAGACGGTGAACGAGGAGATGCTGCGGCAGGACCGCTACCTCTCGGTCAGCCACCGCGCCCTGCCGGCCGGCGGCTGGGTCACCACGCTCGACGACATCACCGAGCGCCGCCAGATCGAGGACCGCATCGTCCACCTGGCGCATCACGACACGCTGACCGCGCTGCCCAACCGCGTCACCTTCCGCGACCGGCTGGAGGCGGCGCTGGCCGCGGGCGCCCAGGCACGCTGCGCGCTGCTCTATCTCGACCTCGACCGCTTCAAGCCGGTCAACGACACGCTGGGCCATCCGGTCGGCGATGCGGTGCTGCAGAAGGTGGCGCAGCGCATCACCGCGCAGCTGCGCAAGAGCGACGTGGTGGCGCGGCTGGGCGGCGACGAATTCGCCGTGCTGATGGATGGCTGCGACCGGGTGCAGGAGGTCAACCAGCTGGCCGACCGGCTGATTCGCGAGATCAGCCGGCCGATGCAGGTGAACGGCCAGCAGGTGGTGGTCGGCGTCAGCATCGGCATCGCCTGCGCGCCGCGCCACGGCACCGATCCCGACCTGCTGCTGCGCAAGGCCGACCTGGCGCTGTACCGGGCCAAGGAGCATGGCCGCGCCTGCCACCGCGCCTATGAGCCCGACATGGAGCTGGTGGTGCAGCAGCGGCGTGCGCTGGAGCAGGATCTGCGCCGCGCCCTGGAGCTTGGCGAGTTCGCCCTGCATTTCCAGCCGATGGTCGATACCGGCCGCGGCCAGGTCACCGGCTGCGAGGCCCTGCTGCGCTGGGAGAGCCCGAAGCGCGGCCGCGTGCCGCCCGGCGACTTCATCCCCTTCGCCGAGGAGATCGGGCTGATGGCGGAGATCGGCGACTGGGTGCTGCGCGCCGCCTGCCACGAGGCTGCCGCCTGGGCCCAGCCGCTGACCGTCTCGGTCAATCTGAGCACGACGCAGTTCCACCGCGAGGACCTGCTGACCCGCGTCGTCCAGGTCCTGGCGGAGAGCGGGCTGCCGGCCGAGCGGCTGGAGTTCGAGATCACCGAGACCGCGATGATCGAGGACATGGCGGGCGCCACGGCCATCCTGGAGCAGCTGCGCCATCTCGGCATCCGCATCGCCCTGGATGATTTCGGCACCGGCTACTCGTCGCTGAGCTTCCTGCGCAACCTGCCCTTCACCCGCATCAAGATCGACCGCAGCTTCGTCCAGGACCTGGGCGTCAAGCCGGAGGCGGCGGCGATCGTGCGGGCGGTGACCGGCATGTGCGAGAGCCTGAAGGTCGCCGTCACGGCCGAGGGCGTCGAGACCGAGCGGCAGATGGCCATGCTGCAGGCGGAGGGCTGCGCCGAGGTGCAGGGCTTCCTGATCAGCCGTCCCTGCCCGGCGGCGGAGCTGGCGGTCTGGATCGAGGATTACGCCCGCGCCCAGGCCGGCGAAGCGGAGGAAGTGCTGGCCTGAATCAGGCGAAGCGCAGGATATGCGTCCCCACCAGGCAGGTCCTGCCTTCCTGGTTGGTCACCTCGAAGCGCGACAGCGACCTGGCCGGGCTCTCCTCGACCGCCTCGATGGTATAGCGGACGGTCAGGGCATCGCCGGCGAAGACCGGATGGGTGAAGCGGATGCGGTCATAGCCGGCCGAGACCGGCGTGCCGCGGCAGCCGGCGGCCGCCGCCCGCCGCGACATCAGCGACGAGGCAGCCGAGACCAGCGCCATGACATGCGCGCCATGGGCGATGCAGCGTCCGAAGACGGTGCCCCTGGCGAAGTCGGCATCGACATGCACCGGATCGTCATCGCCGCTGAGCGCGGCGAAGGCGATGATGTCCTCGGCCGGGAGCGCCCGCTGGAACTCGACGCTGTCGCCCGGCGCCAGCCCGGTCGCGCTGCTCATTCCGCCGCGACCAATGTCGAGAAGCGCTCCAGCGCGGCCCGCGACCGCGGCGCGCCCAGCCTTGCCGCCAGCCCCATCGGCCCCTCGGCGAAGAGCGACGGCTCCATTCTGCGCAGGGTGGGCGAGATCGCCGGCACGAAGCCCATCTGGTCGATGACATCCTTCTGCAGGTCGGCATCGGGCGCGATCTCGACCAGCTCCGGCCCCTGCTCGCCGAGGCGGAAGACGGCGCGCTCGGTGACATAGAGCACCGGCTGGCCACGCTCCCGCGCGAAGGCGCCGGAGAAGGTGACCTGCTCGACCTGCCGCACCGCCTTCGGTGCGCCATTGGCGGTCAGCGTGCCGCCGAAGACCACCGCCTTGGCGCCCTGGCTGATATTGACGAAGCCGCCCGGACCGACGATGCGCCCGCCGAAGCGGGAGACGTTGACATTGCCCGCCGCATCGAACTCGGCAAAGGACAGAAAAGCGAGGTCGAGGCCGCCGCCATCGTAGAAGTCGAACTGGTAGGGCTGGTCGACCTGGGCATCGGGCGAGCGCGCGGCACCGGCCTCGTTGCCGCTGGCCGGGGCGCCGCCGATATTGCCCTGTTCATTCGTCAGGCAGACGCGGCGCAGCACGCCCTCCTCGGCGGCGACATTGGCGATGCCGGTCGAGATACCGGAGCCCAGGTTGCAGATGGCACCTTCGAACAATTCGAGGGCGCCGCGCCGGGCGACGATGCGCCGCGGGCCGGCGGGCAACCGAGGAATATCTTCCAGGGCGACGCGCAGATGGCCGGAATAGGCGGCACTGTCCTCGGTCTCGAAGGTCTGCCACTGGTCGGGATCGACCACCAGCGCATCGACCAGGATGCCCGGCACCTTGACCATCTTCGGATGCAGGCTGCCGCGGGGGACGATGCGCTTGACCTGCGCCACCACCAGCCCGCCGGCGCGCCGCGCGGCCTGGGCGATGGAGAGCATCTCCAAGGTCACCGCCTCATGCTCCATCGAGATATTGCCGTCCTCGTCGGCGGCCGAGCCGCGCACGAAGGCGATATCCACCTTGAAGGGCTTGTAGAAAAGATGTTCCTCGCCGTTGAACTCGCGCAGCTCGACGAGGTCTTCGGTCGCCGCCTTGCTCTGGCGGCCGCCCTCCAGCCGGGGATCGACGAAGCTGTGCAGGCCGATCCGCGTCAGCAGGCCGGGGCGGCCGGCCGCCATTTCCCGCATCAGCTGGGACAGCGACCCCTGCGGCAGGGTATAGGCCTCGATCTTCTCCGCCAGCGCCAGGGCCGCGACGCCCGGGCTGTTGACGAAGGTGCCGGAGACGACGCGCTTCAGCAGCCCTTCCTGTGCCAGATGCCCGGCACCGCGCGTCTTGCCGTCGCCGAGCCCCACCGGATGCAGCGCGGTGAGGGCGCGCGGATGGCCGCTGTCGCGGAACCGCGCGCCGACCGCGGCTAGCAGCGCATCGGGCACCGCATGGCCGCCGCCGGAGCCGCCGATCAGCAGGGTGTCGCCGTCGCGCAGCAGCTGTGCGGCCTCGGCCGCGGACATGCGCCTCATGATGCGCTCCTTCGCGGAAGGGGCGCCAGCGCCCCGGGGAAATGGCAGGCCAGGCGATGGCCCGGCGTGACCTCTCTCAGTGGCGGCAGCGTGCCGCAGATGTCCTGCGCCACCGGGCAGCGCGCGCGGAAGGCGCAGCCCTGCGGCAGGCGCAGCGTGCTGGGCGGCTCGCCGCCGAGCAGCACGCGCTGCCGCCCCGGCTCCGGGATCGCGCTGGTCAGCGCCACCGTATAGGGGTGCAGCGGGCGGGTGATGACCTCGTCGGCCGGGCCCTCCTCGACGATGCGGCCGAGATACATCACGGCCACGCGGTCGCAGAAGGCGCGCACCACGGCCAGGTCATGCGCGATGAACAGGTAGGAGAGGCCGAGCCGCTCGCGCAGCGACAGCATCAGGTTCAGCACCTGCGCCTGGACATTGACGTCGAGCGCCGAGACCGGCTCGTCCGCCACCACCACCGCCGGCTCCAGCGCCAGCGCGCGGGCGATGGAGATGCGCTGCCGCTGCCCGCCGGAAAACTCGTGCGGGAAGCGGCTGGCGAAGCCCGGCTTCAGCCCGACGGTGTCGAGCAGCGAGCCGACCCGTTCCGCCGCCGCCGCGCGCGACGGCACGCGGCGATGCGCCAGCAGGGGTTCCGCCAGGATGTCGCCCACCGTCATGCGCGGGTTGAGCGAGGCATAGGGGTCCTGGAACACCATCTGCAGCCGCGGCCGCAGGCTGCGCAGCGCCGCCGGCGTCGCGGTGGTGATGTCCTGCCCCTCGAAGGTGATGCGGCCGGCGGTGGGCGCGTGCAGCCGCGTCAGCAGCCGGGCCAGGGTCGACTTGCCGCAGCCGCTCTCGCCGACGACGCCCAGGCTCTCGCCCCGGTGCAGCACCAGGTCGACGCCATTGACCGCATGCACCATCGCCGGCTGCGCGAAGATGCTCTTGCGCGGCAGGGCGAATTTCTTTTCAAGGGCCTCCGCCTGCAGCAGCGGCGGTTCCGCGACAGCTGGCGCGCGGCGCTCGGCGGCGGCGGGCACCGTCGGGCGCGGCAGGCTGCGGCCATCGGCGGTGACCCAGCAGCGCGCGCGGCGGCCCGGCGCCACCTCCATCAGCGGCGGATGCTCGCTGTCGCAGCGGGCGATGCGGAAGGGGCAGCGCGGCGCGAAACGGCAGCCGGGCAGCGGGTTCAGCGGATCGGGCGGCGTGCCCTCGATGGCGGTCAGCCGGGCGCCGGCCGGCGCCTCCAGCCGCGGCACCGCATTGACCAGCGCCCAGGCATAGGGGTGGCGCGGATCCTCCAGCACCTCTGCCGTCACGGCCTCCTCCACCACCTCGCCGGCATACATCACGGCGACGCGCCGGCAGACGCTGCCGATGACGCCGAGATCGTGGCTGATCAGCACGATGGCCGTGCCGAATTCCTGGTTCAGCCCGCGCAGCAGGTCGAGGATCTGCGCCTGGATGGTGACGTCGAGCGCCGTGGTCGGCTCGTCGGCGATCAGCAGGGCGGGATCGTTGGCCAGGCCGATCGCCATCATCACCCGCTGCCGCATGCCGCCGGAGAATTCATGCGGGAAGGCGGCGGCGGCGCGTTCGGGCGCGGCGACGCCCATGCGGCGCAGCAGCTCGATGCCGCGGCGGCGGGCCGGCCTGGGCGCCATCTTGCCGTGGCTGACGATATGCTCGGTGACCTGGCCGAGGATGCGCTTGACCGGGTTGAGGCCGGTCATCGGGTCCTGGAAGACCATGGCTGCGCGGTCGCCGCGCCAGTCGCGCAGCTCGCGCGGCGACATGGTCAGCACCTCGCGTCCCTGGAAGCGGATCGAGCCGCCGATGATGCGCGCCGGCTCCTGCAGCAGCCGCAGCAGCGACAGCGCGGTGACGCTCTTGCCCGAGCCGCTCTCGCCGACGATGCCGAGGGTTTCCCCCGGGCCGAGGGTGAAGGAAACCCCGTCCACCGCATGCACCGGGCCGGCATCGGTCAGGAAGACCGTGCGCAGCTCCTGCACATCGAGAACCGGGGTGGTGTCCTGCGCGGTCGGCGTCTGCGGGGCGGCCATATGGTTCACTGCGTCCGCCCCTTGGGATCGAGCCAGTCGCGCAAGCCGTCGCCGCAGAAGTTGAAGCCGACCACGACGGTCAGGATGGCGAGGCCGGGAAAGGCCGCGACCCACCACTGCTCCACCAGCTCGCGCCCTTCGGCGACCATCGAGCCCCATTCGGCCACCGGCGGAATCACCCCGAGCCCGAGGAAGGAGAGGCCGGCGAAGGTCAGGATGGCGTTGCCGAGGTCGAGGGTGATCAGCACGGCGAGCGGCCCCAGCGTGTTCGGCATGATGTGGCGCAGCAGGATGCGGCGCGGCCGCAGCCCGAGCACCGTCGCCGCCTCGACATATTCCTGGCTGCGCTGGACGAGGGCCAGGGCGCGGCCGAGGCGGGCGAATTTCGGCCACCAGACGACCAGCATGGCGAGCACGGTGTTCAGCGGCCCGATGCCGAGCGCCGCGGCGATGGCCAGCGCCAGGATGATCGGCGGGAAGCACAGCACCAGGTCGGTCAGCCGCATCAGCCCCTCATCCCACCAGCCGCGCGCCCAGGCGGCGATGGTGCCGATGGCGGTGCCGAGCAGGGCGCCCAGGATGACGACGGAGAAGCCCGCCGTCAGCGACAGCCGCGCGCCATGCAGCAGGCGGGAGAAGACGTCGCGCCCCAGCGTGTCGGTGCCCATCCAATGCGTGGCCGAGGGCGGCTGCAGCCGCGCCGTGACATCGACCGCGTTGGGCTGGTAGGGCGAGATCCAGGGCGCCAGCAGGGCGATCAGGATCCAGGCCAGCACGATGCCGCCGCCGAACCAGGCCGGGCCGTAGCGGCGCAGCCGGCGGCGCCAGCGCGGCGTGGCGCGGGGCAGGGCCGCGGCGGTGGTCGCGCTCACCGCCGCACCCGCGGGTCGAGCAGGGCGTAGGACAGGTCGACCGCCAGGTTGACCAGCAGGAAGGTGACCGAGACCACCAGGGTGATGCCGACGATCGCCGGGAAGTCGAGCGCCGCGGCGGAGCGGAAGGTGTAGCGGCCGAGCCCCGGCCAGGAGAAGACGGTCTCCGTCATCACCGCCCCCGCCAGCAGGTTCGCATAGGCCAGGCCGCCCAGGGTCACCACCGGCACCAGCGCATTGGGCAGCGCATGGCCGAGGATGGTGGCGCGCTCGCGCAGGCCCTTGGCGCGGGAGACGCGGATGTAATCCTGCTGCAGGCTGTCGAGCATGGCGGCGCGGGTGGTGCGGGTGATCAGCCCGATGGTCGCCGCCGCCAGCACGATCGAGGGCAGCACCAGATGCGCCACCGTGTCGCCGAAGGTCTCCCAGTCGCCGGCGACCAGGCTGTCCAGCAGGAACAGTCCGGTGGGTCCCTCGGGCGGGAAGGCGACCGGGTCGAGGCGTCCGGGCCCCGGCGCCCAGCCCAGCGCGCCATAGAAGATGGCCAGCATGATGAAGGCCAGCCAGAAGGTCGGCGCCGAGACGCCGAGCAGCGAGACGACGCGCGCCACGCTGTCGATCCAGCCGTCGCGCCAGACGGCGGCGGCGATGCCGAGCGGGATGCCGATCACCAGCGACAGCAGGAAGGCCACCGTGGCCAGCTCGATCGTCGCCGGGGCGTATTGCAGGATGTCGTCGAGCACCGGCCGCCGCGTGGCGATCGAGGTGCCGAGATCGCCCTGCACCAGCCCCTGCAGGAAGATGCCGTAGCGTTCCCACAGCGGCAGGTCGAGGCCCCATTTGGCGCGCCAGCGCGCCACCGTCGCCGGGTCGCTGGCGGCGATGTCCCCGAGCTGCGCCAGCACCGGATCGCCGGGAACGAAACTGGCGATCAGGAAAATCACAGCGCTGGCCAGGATCGCCATCATCGCGGCGGTCACCAGCCGCTGGACGATGTAGCGAGACATCGGCCGCAACCCTCCCTGCATGATTGCTTGCTTGGCACCGAGCCTTGCCGATCGACGGCGGCCGATCAACCCTCTTTCTGGGCTTGGCGGGTGAAAAATTGGAACGTTATAATCCAGGAAAACGCGCCCGGGGGAGAGGATGGCCATGCAAGGCGAAGTGCGGCTCGGCATCGAGGCTGGCGTGGCCGAGCTGCTGCTCGATCGTGCTGCGAAGCACAATGCCATGACGCCGGAGATGGCGGCGCAGCTCGCCCAGCATGCCCGCGCCATCGATGCCGACGACCGGGCGCGCGCCGTGCTGATCCGTGGCGCCGGCGAGCGCGCCTTCTGCTCCGGCAGCGACCTCAATTCGCTCGCGGCCTATGCCTCGGCCTGGCATTTCCGCAACCGCGTGGAATATGCGGCGGCGCTGCGCGGCCTCCGCAAGCCGGTGGTGGCGGCGCTGCAGGGCTGGACGCTGGGCGGCGGCGCGGAGCTGGCGCTGGGCGCCGACTACCGCATCGCCGCCACCGGCACGCGCATCGGCTTTCCCGAGGTGCAGCGCGGCTGGGTCGGCGGCGGCGGTGCCTCGCAACTGCTGCCGCGGCTGATCGGCCATGCGGCGGCGACCCGGCTGCTGATGCTGGCCGAGCCGGTCGAGGCGGAGGAGGCGCTGCGCCTCGGCCTGGTGCATGAGGTGGTGGCGCCCGAGGCGCTGCTGCCGCGCGCGCGCGAGGTGGCGGCGAAGCTGGCCGGCTTCAGCCCGGTCGCGGTGCAGTCGGTGAAGGCGGCGCTGCGGGCGGCGATGGAATCCTCGCTGAGCGCCGGCATCGCCTATGAGAACGAGATGAACGTGCTGTGCTTCAGCGCCGGCGACCACCTGGAAGGCATCCGTGCCTTCAACGAGAAACGCCCGGCCGACTTCGCGCGATGAGAGGGGGCCCGGAGCGCGCGGCGCTCCGGGCGTTTCATGTCAGGCCAGCGTGACCTTTCCCATGTCGAGCTGCCAGCCGGCGGCCGTGAGCGGGAAGGTCTTGATGCTCTTGCGCACGCCGACCTGGTAGGTGGGCTGGAACAGGATGAAGTGGTTGGCCTGGTCGACCACCTTCTTCTGCCATTCGATCCAGAGCTTCGCGGCCTCGCCCATGTCCTGCGATTCGGAGGCCTGCTTGACCAGCGCCGCCATCTCCGGCGGCACCTCCCAGCCGACGCGCTTGGCGACGCGCTCGACCACCGCCGAGGCCCAGAGATCGTTGGACACGGCCGGCGGGTTCCAGAAGGTCAGCAGCCCACCCTGCATCTTGCCGGTGGTATAGACGGTGCGCAGATTGACCTGGTCCATCGGGTTCAGCTTGGCGCGGATATTGACCCGCGCCAGGTCCGACTGGATCTTCTGCGCCAGCACCTGGTAGGAAACGCCGGCCACCGCGGCATTGCCATAGGCGATCTCCATCTCGAAGCCATCGGCCAGCCCCGCCTGCTGCAGCAGCGCGCGCGCCTTGTCGAGGTCCTGGTGGAAGCCGACCTCCTTCGCCACCTCCTCGGTGCTGCCGACCACGCCGATCGGCAGGAAATGCGCCGCCCGCGTCGCCGCGCCGCCCAGCAGGTTCTTCAGAATGCCGTCATAGTCGATGGCGAGGCCGATGGCGTGCCGCGCCTCCTTCTTCGACAGCGCCGGATTGGCCGCCGGATTCTGCGTCAGCGCCATATAGACGTGGTCGAGGCTGGGCAGCTTGTCGATGGTGACATTGGGATCGCCCTGGAGCGCCGCCACATGCTCGGGGATCAGGTTGAAGGCGGCATGCACGTCGCCACGCCGCACCGCCAGCAGCTGCGCCGCGCTGTCCGACAGATGACGGATCACCACCCGCTCGAAGTCGCTCTGGCCGCGCCAGTGGTTCGGGTTGCGCTGCAGCATGATCTGTGAATTGCGTTCCCAGCGCACCAGGCGGAAGGCGCCGGTGCCGGCGCTGTTGCTGTTCAGCCACTCGGTCGCCTTGTCCTGGTCGCGCGCCTCCGGCCCGGCGACGGCGCCGTTCTTCACCAGCACCGCCTTCTCCATCACCGAGCAGGCCGGGTTGCAGAGGATCGGCAGGATCGGCGCGTTGGGCGCGTTCAGCACGAAGTCGACGGTATTGGCATCGACGATCTCGACCCGGTCGACGGCCTTGATATAGACCTGGGTCTGTTCCTTCAGGCCGATCAGCCGGTCGAAGCTGAACTTGACGTCTTCCGCCGTCATGGTGGCGCCGCTGGCGAACTTCACGCCCTGGCGCAGGGTGAAGCGCCAGCCCTTGCCGTCCGGCGTGCGCGCCCAGGCGGTGGCCAGCGCCGGCTTCGGATTGACGTAGTCGCCCGCCTCGAAGGTCATCAGCGTGTCATAGCAGGCGGCCAGCGTCATCGGCGGTGTGTATTGCGCCTGGCGCGCCGGATCGAAGGTGATGGTGTCGCTGGTGTCGAGGCCGATCACCAGCGTCTCGCGCCGCGATTGCGCCTGCGCCATGCGCGGCGTCAGGAAGGGTAGGGAGGCGGCGCCGAATCCAAGCAACTGCGCCAGCTCGCGCCGGCGAAGACTGATGATGTTCATGGACATTTCCTCCAACGCCGGGAATGATAGCAGGAAGATCGGAACGTTCCAATTTCCCGTGAGGGGCTGGACGAATCCAAAAAGACAGGGGAGGGGATGGCCATGCCGGTCGGTGTCGGCCTGATCGGGCTCGGCATGGCGGTGAAGCCGCATATGCGCGCATTGCGCGATCTGGAGAAGGCCGGGCGCATCCGGCTGGTCGGCGGCTTCTCGCCCTCGGCGGACCGCCGCGCCGGCTTCGCCGCGCAATGGGGCGCGCCGGTCTTCAGCCGGCAGGAGGCGCTGCTGGACCAGCCGGAGCTTGGGTTGGTGCTGATCCTGACGCCCCCCGGCACGCATCTGCCGCTGGCCGAGACGGTGGCCGCCAGCGGCCGCCACCTGCTGGTGGAGAAGCCGCTGGAGATCAGCGTGGCGCGCGGCGAGGCGCTGGCCGGCCTTGCCGAGGCGGCCGGCGTGCGCTGCGGCGTCTGCCTGCAGCACCGCTTCCGCCCGGGTGCCCTGCGCCTGCGCCAGGCGATCGAATCGGGTGCATTGGGAAAGCTGCTCTCGGCCAGTGCCAGCATCCGCTGGTGGCGCGACTCTTCCTACTTTGCCGAGGCGAGGCGCGGGATGAAGGCGCGCGATGGCGGCGGCGTGCTGCTGACCCAGGCGATCCATTCGCTCGACCTGCTGCTGCACCTGGCAGGGCCGCATCGCAGCGTCGCCGGATTCGCCGCCACCTCGCCGCTGCGCGCCATCGACACCGAGGACATCGTCGCCGCCGCCCTGCGCTTCGAGAATGGCGCGCTGGGCGTGATCGATGCCACCACCGTCGCGCGGCCGGGCTATCCGGAGCGGATCGAGATCGCCGGCACCGAGGGCTCGGCGGTGCTGGAAGCCAGCCGCCTGGTGCTGCATCGCGGCGGCGAGGTCGAGCGGATCGGCGAGGATCTGGCCGGCGGCGGCGGCGCCGATCCGATGGCCTTCGACCACCGCCCGCACCGCGCGGTCCTGGTGGAGATGCTCGATGCCATCGAGCAGGATCGCGCGCCGTCGAACGATGCCCGCTCGGCCCTGCGGGTGCAGCGGCTGATCGAGGACCTTCTGAGGGATGCGGAGACCCGTGCATGAGCATCACCGGCACCACCCGGCTTTTCGCCATCATCGGCGACCCGGTCGCGCCGCTGCGCTCGCCGGCGCTGTTCAACGCGGCCTTCGCCCGGCTGGGGCGTGACGCCGCCTTCCTGCCGATGCAGATCCCGGCCGGACGGCTGGAGGAAGCCTGGCCCGGCCTGACGGCGATGGAGAATCTCGACGGGCTGGTGGTCACCATGCCGCACAAGGAAGCGGTGGTGCCGCTGCTGCAGGCGCTCGGGCCGACGGCGCGGCTGACCGGCACGGTGAACACCGTCCGCCGCCGCGCGGAGGGCGGCTTCGAGGGCGAGATGTTCGACGGCGAAGGGTTCCGGGACGGGCTGGAACGTGCCGGTCACGCGCCACAGGGAAAGAGAATTCTGCAGATCGGCTGCGGCGCGGCGGGGCGGGCCATCGCCTTCGCGCTCGCCCGCGCCGGCACCGCGCAGCTGTCGCTGCAGGATGCGGCGCCGGGCCGGGCCGAGGCGCTGGCCGCGCAGCTGCGCCAGCATTTCCCGGCGCTGTCCTGCAGCCATGCCGGCGCCGCGATCGCCGGCCAGGACATCATCGTCAATGCCACACCGATGGGGCTGCGCGAGGGCGACCCGATGTCGCTGGACCCCGCGCTGCTTTCGCCGGATCAGGTGGTGGCCGATGTCATCCCCAATCCCGAGGTGACGCCGCTGATCGCCGCCGCCCGCGCGCGCGGCTGTCCGACCGTCACCGGCCGCGCCATGCATGAAGGCCAGGCGCGGTTGGCCGCGGCCTGGCTCGGCATCGAGGGTTGGGAAGGCTAGGCCGCCACCCGCCGATGCACCATGAGGTCGTTCTGGCCTTCCTGAACGACCTCGTGCTTCTGGTTCAACAGCGAGAAATCGAGCGTGACGATGCCGCGATCGGCATGCCGGGTCGGGCGGCAGGCGGCGACGCACACCGTCGCCTGCAGCCGGTCGCCGATCAGGATCGCCCCGGTGAAGCGCCAGCGCCAGCCGAGCGAGACGATGGCGGCGAGCTGCGTCTGCGCCCGGTTCTTCAGCCCATCCGCCAGCGCCAGTCCCAGAATCCCATGCGCCACCCGGCCGGGATAGCCGAGCGACTGCGCATAGCGGTCATCCATGTGGATGTCGAAGAAGTCGCCGGACAGGCCGGCAAAGGCCAGGATATGGGCCTCGGTCACCTGGATGCCGCCGGTCTGCCAGGACAGGCCGGGGGCGATCTCGTCGAAATGCAGGCGGTTGTCGGTCATCACAGCCTCCCCAGATGCAGCCCGCCATCGACATGCAGCGCATCGCCGGTGCTGAAGGGCAGGTCGCCGGCGGCCAGCAGGGCGATGGTGCGGCCGATATCGCTGGCCTCGCCCCAGCGGCGCATCGGCGACAGCCCGTCGGCGATGCGCTGCTCGTAGCGGGCGGCGACCGGCGCGGTCATCTCGGTGCGGATGACGCCGGGGCGGATCTCATGCACCGCGATGCCTTCCTCGGCCAGGCGCACGGCGAAGACCTTGGCGATCATCGAGACGGCCGCCTTCGAGGCGCAGTACTCGCCGCGATCCGGCGAGGCCAGCACCGCATTGGCCGAGGAGACGAAGACGATGCTGCGCGTGCCGGGGGCAGGGGCGGCGATCATCGCCCGGGCCACCGCCTGGGTCAGGAAGAAGCTGCCGCGCGCATTGATGCCCTGCGCCCGGTCCCAGGATTCGACCGAGACGTCCAGCAGGTCACCGCGCCGCAGCGCGCCGACGCCGGCATTGTTCACCAGGCAGGCGAGGTTTCCCCCTGCGCTGGCCGCCGCGACCAGCGCGGCATGGCTGGCCAGATCGGCCAGGTCGAAGCGGCGGAAGGCGAAGCAACCGCCCGCCGCCTGGACCAGCGCGGCGGTTTCGGCAGAGCCTTCCTCGTCGATATCGGCACAAAGGATATCAAAGCCGCGCGCGGCCAGCGCCTGGCAGGCGGCGCGGCCGATGCCGCGGCGGCCGCCGGTGACCAGCGCCAGGGGACGGGTCGAAGAAGGGGCGCTCATGCCAGCAGGCTCCTTGCCATGATCATCCGCTGGATCTGGTTGGTGCCCTCGTAGATCTGCGTGATCTTGGCGTCGCGGAACAGCCGCTCCACCCGCACCCCGCGGATATAGCCGGAGCCGCCATGGATCTGCACCGCATCCGCCGTGCGCGCCACCGCGGCATCGGAGGCGAAGCACTTGGCCATGCTGGCTTCCAGGGTCGCCCGCGCGCCGCTGTCGAGGATCTGCGCCGCGTGATGCACCATCAGCCGCGCCGCATGGGCGTCCTTCGCCATGTCGGCGATCATCCACTGCACCGCCTGGAATTCGGCGATGGCCTGGCCGAACTGTCTTCTCTGCTTGGCATAGTCGATGCTGTCGTCGAGCGCCGCCTGCAGGATGCCCAGCGCCAGCGCGGCGATGCCGATGCGGCCCTTGTCCAGCACCGACATCATCATGTGGAAGCCGCGCCCCTCCTGGCCCAGCATCGCGTCCGATGCCAGCCGCACCCGGTCGAAGCGCAGGCCGCCGACCGGCGAGGCGCGCTGGCCCATCTTGTGCTCCTTGCGGTCGCGCGACACGCCGGGGCTGTCGAGATCGACCAGGAAGATCGACATGCCGCGATGGCCCGCCGCCGGATCGGTGCGCGCCAGCACGGCGGCGAAATCGGCGACCGGGGCGTTGTGGATCCACAGCTTGGCGCCCTCCAGCACCCAGCCCTCGCCATCGCGCACCGCCCGCGTCTTCAGCCCGGCCAGGTCCGATCCCGCCTCGGCCTCGGTCAGAGCATAGGCGCAGCGCCGCTCGGCCCGCAGCAGCGGCCGCAGGTAGCGGTCCTGCTGAACAGCCGTGCCATGCTCGGTCAGCAGCGTGCCCAGCAGCTCGACCAGCCCGACCTGGTCGGCGACCGAGGCATAGCCGCGGCCGAGCTCCTCCATCACCAGCGCATAGGAGAGAACATCGGCACCGACGCCGCCCAGCGCTTCCGGCACGCAGATGCCGAACAGCCCGGCCTCGGCCAGCCGCTGGTAGAGCTCGGCCGGATAGCGCTCGGTCTCGTCGAGCTCGGCGGCGAGTGGCGCCACCGCCTCCTCGGCGAAGCGGCGCGCGGCGTCACGCAGCGCGCCATGCAATTCGCTGGCGCCCCTGGGCATCGCGGTGTCTGGCACCGTCTTTCCTCCCCTGCAGTATGCGAACAGAAGTCTAGGCGGCCCTCCGCTGCTGGGCGCCGCAGGATTCGCGGATCACCAGGGCAGGCGGCAGGATCTCGCGCAGCGGTTCCGCCTCGGGCGTGGTGATGCGATGCAGCAGCACGCGCGCCGCCGCCTGGCCGATGACATGCGGCGAGACGCGGATCGTGGTCAGCGGCGGATACCAATGCGCCGCCTCGCGCACATCGTCGAAGCCGACCAGCGCGACGTCGCGCCCCGGCATCCGGCCGCTGCGCTGCAGCCCCATGCCGGCGCCGAAGGCGACCGAATCGTTGAAGCAGACCAGTGCCGTCGGGCCTTTCGCCGTCAGAGCCTCGGCCGCCACCGAGGCCGCGCCGATCTCGGTGCGGCAGGGCAGGTGCTCCGGCGTTAGCCCGGCCCGCGCCATGGCCCGCGCATAGCCCTCCCAGCGCCCCGTGCTCACCGAGTTCTTCGCGGCACCGCCCAGGAAGGCGATCCGGCGATGGCCGAGCGCCAGCAGATGCTCCGTCGCCAGCCGCGTGCCGGCGCGGTTGTCCGGCCCGGCATGCGCGCCGCGGCGAAAGCTGCGCACCACCGTCGCATGCGGCAGCTGCCAGGCGCGCAGCTCCTCCGACAGCGTGGCCGGCGTGCCGGTGGCCGGCATGATCAGCACGCCATCCACCGGCTGCTCGCGGAAGCGCTCCAGCATGCGCCGCTGCCGCACCGGCGATTCCGCCGTGTTGGCCAGCATGGTGACGTAGCCGGCCTCGTCCAGCGCCTCCTCCACGCCGGCGGTCAGCTCGGCATAGAAGGGGTTGGTGATCTCGCAGACCAGCAGCCCGATGGTGTGCGACCGGCCCGAGCGCATCATGGCCGCCGACCGGTCATAGACATAGCCCAGCCGCGCCGCCGCTTCGCGCACCGTGCGCCGCGTCTCCTCGCGCAGCTTGCTGTCGTCGCGCAGCGCCAGCGCCGCGGTGGACAACGCCACCCCGGCCTCGCGGGCGACATCCTTGATCCGAACCCGTTGCATTCTCATCAGAGTGGAACGTTCCAATTTCACCGTCAAGGCACCGTGTGCGGCACAAGGCCAGGGGGCGTGCAGGCCCCCTGGCTCTTTCCTCGCTCGAAAGGGTCCGCCGCGCGGCGCGGCTAGGCCGCGCGCACCTTCGACACGAAGTCATCCACCGCGCCGGTCAGCTGCTCGGACTGGCGCGACAGGTCGGTGGCGGCGGCCAGCACCTGGCTGGCGGCGGCGCCGGTGCTGCTGGCGCCCTGGCCGACCGAGGCGATGTTCATCGTCACCACGCCGGTCGCCTGCGCCGTCTCCTGCACGGTGCGGGCGATCTCGGCGGTGGCGGCGCTCTGCTCCTCGACCGCGGCGGCGATCGCCACGGTGATGCGGCTGACCTCGTCGATCGTGCTGGCGATGGCGCCGATCGCCGCCACGGCCTGATGCGTCGCCTGCTGGATCGAGCCGATCTGCGCGCCGATCTCCTCGGTCGCCTTGCTGGTCTGGTTGGCCAGGTTCTTCACCTCGGAAGCCACGACGGCGAAGCCCTTGCCGGCCTCGCCGGCGCGCGCCGCCTCGATGGTGGCGTTGAGGGCGAGGAGATTGGTCTGGCCGGCGATCGAGGTGATCAGGTTCACCACCTCGCCGATCTTGCTGGCGCCCTCGGCGAGCACGCGCACCGTCGCATCGGTCTCGCGCGCGCGCTCCACCGCCTGGCCGGAGACGCTGGTCGCCTGGGTCACCTGCCGGCTGATCTCGGAAATCGAGGCGGAGAGCTGCTCGGCGGCCGAGGCGACGGTCTGCACGCCGCCGCTGGCGGCCTGCGCCGCGCCCGCCACGGAATTCGCCTGGGCATTGGTTTCCTCCGCGGTGCCCGACATGCTGCGCGCGGTCGCCTCCAGCTCGGTGGCCGCCGAGGAGACGACGCCGACCATGTCGCCGACCCGCGCCTCGAAGGCGGCGACCAGCTGCGCCAGGACCTCGGCGCGCTTCTGCCGGGCTTCCTGCGCGGCGGCCTGCTCGGCGGCCAGCGTATCGGCGTGCTGCAGGCCGGTACGGCATTCGTCGACGGCGCGCGACATGTCGCCCACCTCGTCGCCGCGCGCCAGCTCGGGCAGGCTGACCGCATAGTCGCGCTGGGCGACGCGGCGCAGCGCCGCGGCCAGGCCGACGATGCTGCGGGCGATGTGGCGGTCGAGGAAGATGGCCGAGGCCAGCCCGACCAGCAGCGCCACCAGCAGCCCGGCCCCGGTCGCCCAAACCGCCTCGCGGTACTCCGCCGCCGCCTCGGCCGCCGCCGCACTGGCGCCCGCCTCGTTGAGGTCGCTGAGCTGGTCCAGCGCGGTGAACACCAGGCGGATGGCGGCGTAGCCCTCGCCGTTGAAGCGGGCGATGGTGGCCCGGTCCCCGCCCGGCGCCGCCAGGAGCTGCTGCATCAGCCCCTGATAGGCGTCATAGCTCTGGCGCGCCTGCGCCAGCAGCGCCTCCTCGGCGGGGCTGGCGGTCAGGGCCGCGACGTCGGCGAAGTATTTCAGCGCCTCCTGGTGCATCTTCCGCAGCTCCGCCTCGCCGCTGGCGCGCTCGCCGGCCTCCTCGGTGCCCAGCTGCCGGGCGGCGCGGCTGCGCTGCAGGCTCAGGCTGTACTGGAGTTGGCCGATGCTGCGCACCGAGGGCAGCCAATTGGTCTGCAGCGCCTCGACCCCGCTCTGGACGCGGCTGACCTGCTGCAGGCCGATCCCTCCCACCACCATGGTCAGGAAGACCACGAGGCCGAAGGCCCCCAGCAGCTTGCTGCGCAGCCTGAGGCGGGAGAGCAGATGGCGCATCGACGAACCTTAATGATGTATTGGAACCTATCCCCACAATAGCGTGATAAGTGACCTAATTATTAACTCCCCGCTGGTGCTGCCACAGGCCGGCCTGCTGTCCCGCATGGCTCATCACGTCGCCGCGCCAGATGGTGGGAACCGTCTCGCTGCTGCTTCCATGCCAAGAAAAAGAAGACGAATGGCGCAAAGCCAGGCACCCGGCTCCCCAATGGAACCGGTAACAGGCGAATCATGATGATTTTAAAGGCTTCCCCTTGACTTGCCGCTTGGGGAAAATCCACTTCCTGCCGCCACGCCTCGTCAGCGGCTTCTTCCGGAATCCGCCTCGATGCACTGCTGGTCTGCCTTGTTTCCCCTTGGTGCCGCGAGGTGACCGGCTGGCGCGACCGTCTCCTGCCCCCCGCGCGCGACCCGCAGGCGCCGCCGCGCAGCCGGCCGGAGGGCATGCTCTACGGCGTCGATGACCGGCTGCCCCCTGGCCTGCTGCTGGGCATGGGGCTGCAGCACGCGCTGCTGGCGCTGGTCTTCGCGCTCTATGCCGCCATCGCGGCCGAGGGCATGGGCTTCGATCCGCGGCAGACCGTCGCCTATGTCAGCGCGACCGTGCTGGTGATGGGGCTGGGCACGCTGATCCAGGCGCTGTCCTGGCGCCTCGGCGCCGGCATGCTCCTGGTCACCATCCCCAGCGCCGGGCGCATCCCGGTGCAGGTCGCGCTGGTGCTGCACGAGGGCCTGGCCGCCACCATGGGCGCCACCATCGCCGGCGGGCTGCTGGCGCTGGCCATGGCGCGGCTGATCCCGCGGCTGCGCAGCCTCTTCCCGCCCGAGGTGATCGGCGTGGTGCTGGTGATGATGGGCGTCACCCTGGTCACCGCCGGCATGACCCGCGCCACCGGCCTGAGCCTGGCCGGCGGCACGCTGCAGGGTTCCGCCGTCCTGGCGGCGCTGGCCACCATCGGCTGCCTGGTCGGCATCGCCGTCTGGGGCGGCCCGGCGCTGCGCCGTGTGGCGCTGCTGGCCGGGGCCGTGGCCGGCACGCTGACCGTCGCCCTGACCGGCCAGCTGCCCTCGGCCGACACGCTGCGGGCCATGCCGCTGGTCGAGCTGCCGGTGCTGGGCCTCGCCCTGCCGCTGCCGGAATTCCGCCTGGTGCCGATCCTGGTGGTCGCCATCACCCAGTTCATCACCATCATGGACCAGTTCGGCGGCGCCCTGACGATGGACCGCATGACCGATGCCCGCTGGCGCCGCGCCGATATGGGGCTGGCGGCGCGGGCGGTCACCGGCCTCGGCCTGACGCATGTGCTGTTCGGCCTGACCGGGACGCTGCCGGGCGGCTCCTCCTCGGCGCATATCGGCCTGGTGCATGCGACCGGCATCGCCGCCCGCCGCGTCGGCCTGGCCGCCGGGCTGATCCTCATGGCCGCCGCCTTCCTGCCGCCGGTGGCCGGGCTGCTGGTGCTGACGCCGGCGCCGGTGGTCGGCGGCATCCTGCTCTACACCGCCGCCTACATGATCAGCGCCGGCATCGAGCTGATCATGGCGCGGATGATGAACCCGCGGCGCAGCTTCACCGTGGGCCTGGCGATCGTGCTGGGCAGCGCGGTGATGCTGCTGCCGGAGCTCGGCCGCCAGGCGCCGGAATGGCTGCAGCTCAGCCTGCGCTCCGGCCTGACCGTCGGCGCCGCCACGGCGGTCGCGCTGAACGCGCTGTTCCGCATCGGCATCCGCCGCCAGCTGCGCCAGGCGCTCGACCCCGGGCGCGAGGCGGCGGAGGCGGCCGAGCTGCTGGAGGCCGGCGGCCGGCTCTGGGGCGTGCGGCAGGAGACGGTGCTGCGCGCCGGCCATGCGGTGGGCGAGGCGCTGGAGGCCCTGCGCGCCGCCGGGCTGGAAGACCGCGTCACCCTGGCCGCCAGCTTCGACGAATTCTCCTTCGCCTGCCGGCTGTCCTATCGCGGGGCGGCGCTGCCGCTGGGCGAGGCGCGGGCGCCGGAGGCGGCGGCGCTGCTGCAGGGCGACGACCCGGAGGCTGCCGAGGCGGCGATGCGGCGGCTGTCAGCCGTGATCATCCGCCGCCTGGCCGATCGCAGCGCCGCCCGCCAGCGCGGCGCCGAGGCCGAGCTGCTGCTGGTCTTCAACCATTGAGGGCTATGGCGCGGCCACGGCATCGAGGAACAGCCGCCGCCGCGCATAGGACAGCCAGAAGCGGCGCTGGCCGATGACATCCTGGCCCAGCGCCATGGCGTAGGGGCGGCGCTCCAGCGCGGCGACCAGCACCGGATGGTCGTGCAGCGTCAGCCCGGCGAAGTCGAGCTGCGGCAGGCGCCAGGCCTGGGTGACGACGGTCTCCTCGCCGACGCCGTGCAGCCGAGGGCCCGTCGGCGCATCGGCCGGCATGCCGAGGGCGATGGCCAGGCGGCGGTCCAGCACCGTGCGCTGCGCCCCGGTGTCGAACAGCGCCGGCACCGCCCGGCCATTCACCCGCAGGGTGACGATCGGCACGGCCTCGCCATAGAGCTCGATCGGGATGCTCTGCGACGGCGTGGGCCAGCGCGGCCCGCCGGCGCCGCAGCCCTGGCCCGGCCAGAGCGTCAGCTGGCCTCCCGGCGTGTCCATCTCCAGCTCGTGCACCCGCAGCACATCGGCACCGAGCAGGCCCAGCCGGTCGCGCCGCGGCGGCGCGCCATGCCGGACGACCGGCACCGTCAGCCCCCGCATGGTCAGGGAGCCGAGCGTCAGCTCGCTCACCAGGGCATTGGCTTCATGGCTGCTGCCGCCGATGCCCCGGGCCTGGGTGCGCCGCAGCCCGTCCTGCGTCAGGCCGAGCGCCGCGGCCCCCTCCGGCAGCAGCGCGGTGCGCGCCGCGCCGGTATCGACCAGGAAGACGGCCGGCTGGCCATTGATGGTGAGCAGGGTCAGCGGGACGTTGCCATCATTGACCAGCGGCAGCCGGTTCGCCTGCTCCGGCAGGCAGGTCGCCGCACAGGCGCCGAGGAACAGCAGTGGCAGCAGGGCTAAGCGGCGGTGCCAGGGACCATGCCAAGGACGATGCCCAGGGCGATGCCGGGGGCGGGCGGGCAGGGCAGGCGGCATCGGGCGGCTCCGGTCAGGCTGGCCCCAGGCGGGCGACCCTGCGGCCTTAGCCGTTGCGGCGGCAGCCGGGAAGCCGGCCGAGCTGTGGCTTCATGGTCACAGCCGCGCCGCCTCGCGCCGCCGCGTCTTCGCGCCTGCAACCGGCAGCAGCGGCGGCTCGTTACAGCAGCGAGAAACAACGGGCGAGCATGAAGGGGGCAGCCAAGCTTCCGGAGGCAAGACCATGACACGGCATGACGCGAGCAAGGACCAGGCAGAGAGGATGATGCACCGGCGCACCCCCGCGGATCAGGCCTTCGATCGCTGGCTGCAGGACGGCCTGCAGCGCCGCCACCCCGCCACGGCGGAGGAGGAGATCCCCCCCGAGCTGATCGCCCTGGTGCTGGAGACCGCCCGCACTGGGCGTTGAACCGGGCGTTGAAGCGCGCCGGCTCAGCCAGCGCGGCGATACAGGCCGCTGAAGGTCACGTTCATGCCGCCGCAGCGCAGATTGTCCTGCACCACGAGATAGGGGCCGAGCAGTTGCATCCGGACGCGACAGCTGTCCGGCCCGCCTTCCGCATAGGCCCGGCTGCGCTCGCCATCGCTGCTGAAGCCCATCTGCGCGCCTGACGGGCGTGCCTCCGCCGCCAGCGAACCGATATTGACGCCGCCGCGCTCGACCCGCGCCGGATCGTCGCTGCCCCAGCTGGCGCTGCCGCCGATGCGCAGGCCCTGGCCCTCGACGCTGATGTCGATCTCCTGCTCATAGGCCTGGGCACCGTACCAGCTGCCCTGCCAGGCCTCGGGCGCGGCCGTGGCGGGCGGCGCCAGCGGTTCCAGCGCGCTGGCCGGCAGCCAGCCGCTGGTCAGCCGGCGGCGGGTGTTGAGATAGGTGGCACAGGCGAAGCCACCCTCGCGGCGCGAGATCACCACCACATCCCCCGGCGTCAGGAAGGCCCGGCCGGGCTCGGCCGACGCGTCGGGGCGGGACCGGAAGAACAGCCGCGCGCTGTCCCGGCCGACGGTTGCCGCCTCGAAGGTGTCATCGCCGGGGCGGACCCCCCAGCAGCCATTGTCCTGGGCCCGTGCCGCCGGCCGCTGCCCCTCCCGGGGCTGGGCCTCGGCCGGCAGGGGGCGGAGGGCCAGGCCGCCCAGCGCCGCGGCGGCCAGGAAGGGCAGGAGGTTCAGCGGCATCGGCCAGGGTATCCTCGAGGGCGGGCGGCAGCCTGCCGGGACCGCCGGCCGCCGGCAATCGGCCACCGCCCGCGCCCGTGCCTATTTCGCCTGGCAGGCGTCGAACAGCGCCGCCATCCCGGCCGAGGAGCCGGCCAGGGGAACGGTCTCGGTCTCGCCCTCCAGCGTGATCGACAGGCTGCCGCCGGTGGTCAGCAGGCGGCGCCAGGCGGCATCGGCCTCGAAATCGCCGATCAGCATCAGCGCATCGCCCAGCTCCTGCATCTCGCCCCGCATCGCCAGGCGCTGCTGCCCGCCGGGGGTGGCGAAGTCGACCTGCACGGTGCTGCCGTCGCGGGCGCGGTCACGCTCCTCCAGCAGGCGCATCTCGACCCGGTGGCCGCCGCGGCGGCAGAACAGGGCCAGCGACTGGTCGCTGGTCTCCGGCACCTCGCGCGCCACCAGCAGGCCCTCGCCGGTCTGCCGCATGGCCCAGTGCATCTCCTGCGCCGTGGCCGGCAGAGCGGCTAGCCCCGCCAGAAGCGCCAGGGCCGTCATCCTCGTCAGCATGCTCAGCGGTTCTCCAACCCATTGGCGGCGCGCTGCTGCCGGATCTTCTCCCGGCTGGCCAGCACGGTCTCGCGCAGTTCTGCCAGTCCGGCGCGGATCCGCGCCAGGGCCGCCTCGTGGCCCGGCTTGGGGGTGGCGGCATTGGCATGGGCCGCGTCCCAGTCCAGCGCCGCCTGCAGGCTGGCGGCCAGCGCGTCAACGTCGCCGAAGGCCCATTCGTTGATCGGCCGGCCGACGGATTCATTCAGCGCGGCATAGAGCGCCGGCTCGCCGTCGCGCGGCAGGTCCGGCGTCACCGCCAGGCGGAACCGGGCGCGCAGCTGCGCGACATAGAGCCAGCGCACCGCCTCCTGCCGCGGCCCCTCGCGGAAGCGCCGCGCCGCCAGCGCATAGAGGCCGGCCGGCGGCAGGGTCTCGGCCTGCTGCTCCAGCTCGGCCAGCGGCATCCGCATGAAATCCTGCGCCGCGGCGGGGCAGGCCAGCAGCAGGAGAAGCGCCGAGCGCCGGGTCAAGCCATGCTGAGCCATCTCTGTCCGGTATCCTGAAGGCGGCCGGCAGGAAGGCCGCGCCGCGGCGGCGGCGGGCGGCTCCCGATGGCCCGCCGGTGGCGGAAGCGCCGCACCCCGTCTGCCGGGAAGCGCGGCGGCGCCGTCACCATCGCCGGGCGGCAGAGGACGGGCAATTCAACAAAAGCGGCAGCGCGGTGGCCCTCAGTGACGGATGAAGGACAGCACGATCTCGAAGGCGATCAGCAGCAGGATGGCGGTCTCCAGCACCTCGGCGCGGCCGCCGGCGGCCTCGCCATGCAGGGCGGTGTAGGTGTCGCGGATGATCGCCAGCTTGCGATCCACCGCGGCGCTGACCTCGGGGACACGGAACAGGTCCATCGCCGCGGCATAGACGCGGGCGAGATAGACGTCCTCCGTCACCTGCAGCGCATTGTCGACGCGCTCGGCCAGCTGGCTGACCTCGGCCACCAGCATGTGCAGCTGCTGCGCCAGCCCGGCATAGCGGCGCGAGGCCAGCAGGTGCGAGCGGCGCCGTGCCGCCTCGACCAGGTCGCGCATGCGCGGCAGTTCGGCATCGAGCAGCTCGTCATAGCTGCGCATCTCCAGCAGCTGCGCATTGGCCATCTCGATGACGTCGGCGACATCGGTCTCGCGCCGCGGCTCGTAGATGAAGGCACGGTCCCAGGTCAGCACCACCAGGTCGTCGGTGTGGTAGGAGAAGCCCTGGCGCAGCAGGTCGCGGCGGGCGCCCTCCGACAGCGGCCGGGTCTCGCCCGACAGCAGCGGCACCAGATCGGCCTGCTGCTGCAGCGCTGCCGCGGTCATCGGCCGGTCGAAGGCATCGACCACGGCGATCAGATAGTCCTCCTGCAGCGGCGCCGCGCTCGGGCGGATGAAGGCCTCGCCGAGCAGCGCGCGCAGCTGCGCCAGCAGCGCATCCCAGGGCGCATCGACCGCCTCCAGCCCCGTGGCATGGTCGAGGCGGTTGGCCAGGGCGGTGAAGCCCTCCCAGTCCAGCCCGCCGGCCGGCAGCTTCAGGGTGAAGGCGGCGACGCCGAAATCATAGAGGCGGATGCCGCCCTGGGCGGTGACCGTCTCGGCGCCGAGGCGCAGCGCCACCGGGCCGAGCGGCAGGGCGAGCGGCGGCACCCCGAAGGAGACCGCCTTGGCGGGGGTGCCGGCCAGGCGGCTGCGGGCGCTGGGCCCCTGGGCGCGGGCGGCCCAGAGCGCCTCCGCCCGCTTCAGGTCGATCTCATAGGCCAGGTCGAAGAGGCGCAGCGCCACCACCTGGCCCGAGGCCACCTGCAGGCTTGCCGTCGTCATCATCCGCCATCCGCTGTTCCGGGCGGGGCTTAGCGGTGGCGGCGGCGCCTGCCACGCGACAGTTTGGTGACAGCGAGGCTCAGCCCGGCGACCATCGGGTCGCCGGGTCGAGCGGCCAGATCGGCCGCGGCACATGGCGGAAGGGGATGCGCGCCAGCATCGGCGAGACCAGGCCGGGCCCGTCGATCTCCAGGATGCGCTCATCGGGGAAGAGGTCGTCGAAGCCGGCGCGGAAATGGCCGCGCGACTTGACGACGATGCCGCGCAGCGCCCGGACGTCGATGCCCAGATGCTCCAGCATGGCGGTGTCCAGGCACTGGTGGCGGATCGAGACGAAGACCACCTCGATCCTCCCCGCCAGCCGCAGCCAGGCGGTGGGGCCGAGCGACTGCTTCCTGCCGGCGATCATGCCGCGGCGGCCGACGATCTCGCCGTCGGAGAGCGCCATGACCTCCGCCTCGACCTCGAGCGGATCGCTGCCCGGAAAATCCTCGCCACGGTTCAGATGGGCGGTGAAGCGGGCGCCCCGGCCCCGCGCATGCGCCTCGGCGGCCAGTGCCGGGTCGTAATGGATGGCGAAGGCGGTGCCGGTGATGCCGGCATCGAGGAAGGCGCGCAGCACGGCCGAGGTATTGCCGCGCCCGCCGCCGCCGGGATTGTCGGCGACATCGGCGAAGAGCAGCGGCGGCAGGGCAGGATTCCCGACCACCTCCTGCAGCCGGGCGACGGCGGTCTCGATCGGCATCAGCTTCGCCACCAGCTCCTCGCGCCGGTCCCAGAGCAGGGTGGCGATCTCGGTGGCGACGCGCTGCGCCGCGGCCTGATCGCCACGCGCGGTGACGATGACGCTCATGCCGTTCTTCGGGCTGTCGCCCAGGCTGAAATTGCCGAGGACGGAGACATTGATGATCGGCCCGGTGGTCAACTGCTGGCCGCGCTCGATGGCGGCGCCATAGGGGCCACGGTCGGAGAGCAGCGCCACCGAGGGCGGCAGCAGCGGCAGCCGGATGAAGGCTTTGGCCGTCTTCACCCCCGACAGCAGCGCGCGCATCCCGACGGCCGCTTCGGCACCGCGGGCGCGCATGTCGGTATGCGGGTTGGTCCGATAGGCGATCAGCAGGTCGGTGTGCTCGACCATCTCGGCACTGACATTGGCGTGCAGGTCGAGGGTGGAGACGATCGGCACATCCGGCCCGACGACGCGGCGGAGCATGGCGTAGAGCACGCCCTCCGGATCCGGGTCGATGGTGGCCGAGGCGGCGCCATGCGCCTCGACATAGACCCCGTCGAGCGGTAGGGCGGCGCGCAGCCCGGTTTCGAGCAGCGCCAGGAAGCGGTCGAAGAAGGACTGCTCGACCGGGCCGCTGGCACCGGCGCCGGTGATGGCGACGGGCAGCGGCGTCCAGGGGCCGGCCGCGTCCATGGCAGCGACGAAGCCGACCAGCCCGCCCGGGTCGCGCGGCGTGGCGCTGCGCACATCGGCCAGCAGGTCCTCGCCCTGCAGCCAGAGTTTCGCGCGGAACTCCTCCTCGGTGGCCGGTGGCGCGAAGCCATTGGCCTCCAGCATGAAGCCGAGCAGGGCGATGCGGGGCGGGGCGGTCATGGGCGGGGCTTTCGTCACGGCAAGGGGCGGGGCGGCCGGCGGCATCAGCCGCGCCGCACCCCCCAGAAGATCGGGAAGGAGGCGGGCACGACATCGACGATGTCGCTGCGATAGGCGGTCGGGTTGAAGATCTGGCCGACCGGGATGAAGGGCACTTCCTCGAAGGCGATCACCTGCATCTCGGCGGCGATCCGCTTCTGCTCCGCCAGGTCCGGCGCGTCGAGCCACTGGTCGCGCAGCGCCTCCAGCCGCGGGCTGGTCGGCCAGCCGAACCAGCCCTGCGGGCCATTGCCGCGCAGCGGCACGTGGCTGGAGGGATCGGCGACCGTCAGCCCCTCATAGGTGGTGGTGAACAGGCTCCAGCCGCCCTTCTCCGGCGGCTCCTTGCTGGTGCGCCGCTGCACCAGCGTGCCCCAGTCCATGCTGGCGAATTCGATGGTCAGGCCGAGATTCTTCAGCAGGTCGACGGTGACCTGGGCGAAGGCCGCCTGCACCGGATAGTCGGAGGGCGACATGACGATGATGCGCTCGCCCTTGTAGCCGCTCTCCTGCACCAGCCGGCGGCTCTGCGCCAGGTCGCGCGGGGCGGTCAGCGCCTGCAGGCCGGCCTCGTTGGCCATCGGCAGGCCCGGGGTGAAGACGCCGCAGGGCAGGTGGAACAGCTCCGGCTCGGCGCCGACGGCCGCCGCCATGAAGTCGGCCTGGTTGACCGCCGAGAGCACCGCGCGCAGCAGCTTCGGATTGTCGAAGGGCGGGTGGAGGTGGTTGATCGCCAGCATGCCGACGACGCCGACCTTGTCGTGCACGGCGACCTTCACGTTGCGCATCTTCCGCATGCTGGCGAGGAGGTCGTAGTCGGGGCGCTGGATCCAGTCGACCTCGCCATTCTGCAGCGCGCCCATGGCGGTCGCGCTGTCCGGCATCACCAGCCATTCGACGCGGTCGAAATGCGCCACCTTGCCGCCGGCCATGAAGCTCGGCGCGCCGTCGCGCGCGCGATAGGCCGGGTTGCGGCGATAGACGGCGCGCGAGCCGGAGACCCATTCATCAACCGGGAAGGTGAAGGGGCCGCTGCCGATGTATTCGCGGATCTGCTGGAAGGGATCGGTTTTGGCGATCCGCTCGGGCATCATGAAGCAGCTGTCGGCCAGCGCCCGCGGGATCAGGCCATAGGGCTTGTTCAGCCGGATCTCGAAGCGGGTGTCGTCGAGCGGCACCATCGCCTCGGTGCGCGCCAGCAGGGTCTGGCCGAGCGGGCGGCGGCGGGCCCAGCGCTGGATGCTGGCGATGCAATCCGCCGGCCGCACCTTCTCGCCATCGCTGAAGGCCAGGCCGTCGCGCAGGGTGAAGCGCCAGGTCAGCCGGTTGTCCGACAGCTCGTGCCCGGCCAGCATCTGCGGCTGCGGCTCGAACTGCGCATCCAGCCCGAAGAGCGTGTCCCAGATCATCGCGCCGTGGTTGCGGGCGATGGTGGTGGTGGTCCAGACCGGGTCGGGATTGGCCAGGTTGCCCTCAGGCACGAAGCGCAGCACGCGGGCATTGCCCTGCGCCAGGGCGGGGGCGGCCAGGGACGTGGCGAGAGGCCCGGCCAGGGCCAGGGCGGCGCCGCTTCCCAGCAGGCGGCGGCGGGTCAGATCGGATGCGGGCATGGCTTCGCTCTCCTCGACTGCCCCGGATCATGCGCCGGCCTGCGACGGCTGGCGAGGGGGCATGCGGCGGCAGCCTCGCAATCGCCGTGCCACGCATTTGGTATTTGCCGCCGCCTCCGCGCCGAGCGGAGACTGCGCGCCGGCCTGGCGCGCCGACTCGATGCGCCTCCGCAAAGATGAACGAAAGTACAGGGAAGAACGTCATGAGGAAGTCCCAGGGGAAGCGCCTCTGGCTGGCCGCCACGGCGCTCGCGCTGGCCGCCAGCCTGCCGGCGGCGGCGGAGATCGCGGTCTCCGGCAACGACAACAAGCGCGCGCTGGTCGATGGCGTGAACACGGTGGTGCGCGACCCGAAGCCGGACACCATCGCGGTGATCGACCTGGCCGGCGGCGAGCCGCGCGTCATCGGCCAGCTGGCGGTGCCGCATTCGGTGATCGGTCCGCCCAACTCGATCGCCGTCAGCCCGGATGAGCGGCTGGCGCTGGCAAGCTCGGCCGAGAAGATCGACCCCGCCGACCCGGCGAAGACCGTGCCCGACAACCGCGTTTCGGTGATCGATCTTTCCTCGATGCCGCCGAAGCTGCTGGCCACGCTCGAGGTCGGCGCCGGGCCCTCGGGCGTGTCGATCAACCCGGCCGGGACGCTGGCGCTGGTGGCCAACCGCAATGGCGGCACGGTCTCGGTGCTGAAGATCGCCGGGCAGCAGGTCAGCGTCGTCGGCACGGTGACGATCGGGGCGGCGAATACCGGCGCCTCGCATGCGCAGTTCACGCCGGACGGACGGCATGCGCTGGTGACGCGCGACAATGACAGCATCGTCTCGGTGCTGCGCATCGAGGGCGAGACGGTGACCAAGCTGGAGCGCGACCTGACCGCCGGCGTCAGGCCCTATTCGGCGGCGGTGTCGCCGGGCGGCTGGGCGGTGGTCGGCAATGTCGGGCGCAGCGTCAACAACACCGGCGACATGGACACCGTCAGCCTGATCGACCTGTCGCGCGAGCCGTTCCGCACCATCGACACGGTGACGGTGGGACCGACGCCGGAGGGGGTGATGGCCAGCCCCGACGGCGTCCATGCGGTCGCGGTCGTGCACAACGGCTCCGGCCGCGCGCCGGCCGATCCGCTGCGCGGCCGCTCGATGGTGAAGCTGCTGAAGGTGGAGAATGGCCGGCTGTCGGTGGTGGCCGAGGCGCCGGCCGGCGACTGGGTGCAGGGCATGGCCTTCTCGCGCGACGGCCGGACGCTGCTGATCGGCAACATGGCCGACCGGCAGGTGGCGATCTACCGCATCGAGGGCGACCGGCTGGAGGCCACCGGGCGGAGCCTGCCGGTGGAGGGCGGCCCGGCGGCGCTCGGCACGGTGCCGGTGACGTTGCGGCGGAACTGACCGGACCAGGAAGAAGGCAGGGCGGTATTGCCCTGCCTGTTTTCGTGAATTACCGAGGGGTGCGGCGCGCGCCCGACTTGCGCGGGGCCGCCTTGCAGCGTCGAGGGCGGCATTTGACGAAAGGACAAAGTTTAATATAAGGCGGCGGTATCAAAATTACGGAAACGCCGCCATGCCGCATCCCCTTCTGTCGCGCCGACTGCTGCTCGCCGGGATGGGCATGGCCGGAATGGGCATCGGCCAGGCCACCGCCCAGGCGCCGGGACCGCAGCCCTCGGCCGAGCCGCGGCGCGGCGGCACGCTGACCGCCATCGTCCAGCCGGAGCCGCCGACCCTGGTCTCGGCGCTGAATGCCGGCGCGCCGACCGGCGTGGTCTCGACCAACATCTTCGACGGTCTGTTCTCCTACGACTGGGACATGGGGCTGAAGCCGGCGCTGGCGACGCGCTGGGAGGTCGCGGCCGACGGGCTGGCGCTCACCTTCCACCTGCGCCCCGGCGTGCGCTGGCATGACGGCCAGCCCTTCACCGCCGAGGACGTGAAGTTCTCCCTGGAAGAGATCTGGCGGAAGATCCACCCGCGCGGCCGGGCCACCTTCGCCAATGTCGAGGCGGTGGAGACGCCGGACCCGCTGACCGTGGTGCTGCGGCTGAAGCAGCCCTCGCCGGTGATCCTGGGCGCGCTCAACGCCTATGAATCGCAGATCCTGCCGAAGCACCTCTATGCCGGCGGCGATGCGCTGGCCAATCCGCTGAACCTGAAGCCGGTCGGCACCGGGCCCTTCCGCTTCAAGGAATGGGTGCGCGGCGAGCACATCATCCTCGAGCGCAACCCGGACTACTGGGATGAGGGCAAGCCCTATCTCGACCGCATCGTCTTCCGCATCGTGCCCGACGCGACCGCCCGCGCCGCGCTGCTGGAGACCGGCCAGGCGCAATACGCCCCCTACAGCCCGGTGCCGCTGACCGATGTGGCGCGGCTGCGGGCGCTGCCGGGCATCGTCATCGAGACGCGCGGCTATGAGTGGATCTCGCCCTGGCTGTTCCTCGAATTCAACCTGCGCAAGCCCGAGCTCGCCGATGTCCGCGTCCGCCGCGCCATCGCCCATGCGGTGAACCGCGATGTCATCGCCAGGACGGTGTGGCACGGCTTCGGCAAGGCAGCGGTCTCGACCATCCCCTCCACGGTCACCCGCTTCCACAATGCCCAGGTGCCGCAATATCCCTTCGACGTGAAGAAGGCCGAGGCGCTGCTGGACGAGGCCGGGCACAAGCGCGGCGCCGACGGCATGCGCTTCGCCCTCAGCCATGATTTTCTGCCCTATGGCGACGATTACCGCCGCACCGGCGAGTATGTGCGGCAGGCGCTGCGGCGGGTCGGCATCGACCTGACCCTGCGCAGCCAGGATACGCCGAGCTATCTGCGCCGCGTCTTCGGCGAGTATGAGTTCGACATTTCCAGCTCCTGGGCCTCCTCCTTCTCCGACCCGCAGATCGGCGTGCAGCGCTTCTACTGGTCGAAGACCATCAACAAGGGCACGCCCTGGACCAATGCCTCGGGCTATGCCAGCCCGGCGATGGACCAGGTGATCGAGGCGGCGCAGCGCAGCGCCGATCCGGCCGAGCGGACCCGCCTGTTCAACGAGATGCAGCGCCTGGCGGCCGAGGACCTGCCCTGCCTGCCGCTGATCGAGCTGAACTTCTTCACCGTGCACGCGAAGAAGCTGCATGACGTGGCGCTGGGGCCGGACGCGGTCTATGCCTCGCTGAAGCACGCCTGGCTGGAGGGCTGATCCGTCCATGGCAGTGCTGCGGCAGGCGGGCCAGCGCCTGGTCCAGGCGGTGCCGGTGCTGTTCGGCGTGGTCGCGGTGAACTTCCTGCTGATGCAGGCGGCGCCCGGGGACCTGGCCGACGTGCTGGCCGGCGAGCAGGGGGCGGCGACGCCCGAGATGATGGCGGAGCTGCGCGCCCGCTTCGGGCTGGACCAGCCGCTCTGGGTGCAGTTCGCGCATTACATCGGCAATCTGCTGACCGGCGATTTCGGCTATTCGCACCGGCTGGGGCTGCCGGTGCTGACGCTGATCCTGGAGCGGCTGCCGGCAACGCTTCTTCTGATGTTGCCGGCGGTGTTCCTGGCGGCGGGCTCCGGCATGGTTCTGGGCGGTTGGGCGGCGCGCAGGGCAGGGACCTGGCTCGACGGGGTGATTTCAGTCGGCGTGCTCATTGCCTACGCCACGCCGCTGTTCTGGGCCGGGTTGATGGCGATCGTCGTCTTCGCCGTGCAGCTGCAATGGCTGCCGGTGGGGGGGATGCGCGATCCTGCGGCGGCCTCGACCGGGCTGGCGCTGGTGGCCGATGTCGCGCGGCACATGGTGCTGCCGGTCTGCAGCCTGGCGCTGTTCTATGCCGCGCTCTATGCCCGGCTGATGCGGGCCTCGATGCTCGCTGCCCTGCAGCAGGACTATATCCGCACCGCGCGGGCCAAGGGGCTGTCGCCCTTCCAGGTCGAGGCGGTGCATGCCGGGCGCAACGCGCTGCTGCCGGTGCTGACCATGGTGGGGCTGCAGGCCGGCAGCCTGATCGGCGGCGCCGTGCTGGTGGAGACGGTGTTCAGCTGGCCCGGCCTCGGCCGGCTGGCCTTCGACGCCATCCTGCGGCGCGACCTGAACCTGCTGCTCGGCATCGTGCTGGTCAGCTCGATGACCGTCATCCTGGTGAATTTCGTGGTCGACCTGCTCTATGGCCTGGCCGATCCGCGGGTGCGCGCGGCATGAGGCGGCTGGCCCGCCTGCTGCTGCGGCCGCGTGCGCTGGTCGGGCTGCTGCTGGTGCTGGGGCTGGGCGCCATGGCGCTTGGCGCCCCCTGGCTCTTCCCGGACGATCCGATGGACATGGTGGGCAGCCCCAGCCTCTGGCCCGGGGAGGAAGCCGGCTTCTGGCTGGGCACCGACCTGATGGGCCGCGACATCGCCGCCGGCATTTTTCACGGTGCCCGGGTTTCCTTGCTGGTCGGGCTGAGCGCGGCCGGCATCGCGCTGCTGCTCGGCACGCTGGTCGGCGCGCTGGCCGGCTTCTGGGGCGGCGTCGCCGACAGCCTGCTGATGCGGTTCACGGAAATCTTTCAGACGATGCCGCCCTTCCTCTTCACCATCGCGGTCGTCGCGGTGCTGGGGCCTTCGATCGGCAACGTCATCTTCGCCATCGGCATCACCTCCTGGCCCGCCGTCGCCCGGCTGGCGCGGGGCGAGGTGATGGCGGTGCGCCGGCGGGATTTCGTCGATGCGGCGATCTGCTGCGGCACGGCGCCCTCGGGGCTGCTGCTGCGGCACGTGCTGCCCAATGCGCTGTCGCCGATCATCGTCACCGCCTCGGTGCTGATGGCCACCGCCATGCTGACCGAGGCCGGGCTGTCCTTCCTGGGCCTCTCCGATCCGAACCGGGTCTCCTGGGGCTCGATGATCGGCGGCGGGCGGGAGGCGCTGCGCACCCATTGGTACATGGCGGCCATCCCCGGCGTGGCGCTGGCGCTGGCGGTGCTCGGGCTGAACCTGCTGGGCGACGTGCTGGACGACGTCATGGACCCGCGGCGCGGCGCCTAGGCTCCCCAAACGGAAGCCGGGCCGGCGATGGGGGTCGCCGGCCCGGGGCCTTGCCGATCCTTTCCCGGTAGGGAGGGATCAGCTCAGATGGGCGGCCAGGTGCTTGTTCATCTCGAACATGGTCACCTTGTCCTTGCCAAAGATCGGCCGCAGCTTGTCGTCGGCGATGATCTCGCGCTTGTTCTCCGGGTTCTGCAGCGCGTTGGACTTGATGTAGTCCCACATCTTGCTGACCACCTCGCCCCGGGAGAGGGTGCCGCTGCCGACCACGGCGGCGAGCTCGGCGCTGGGCTTCAGCGGCGTCTGCAGCGCGTTCGGCTTCGCCTTGCCGGCGCTCTTCGCGGCGGTCTTGCCGTCGCCCTGGCTGGCACTCTTCGCGGCGGACTTGGTCTCGGTCTTCTCGGCGCTCTTGCCGTCGGCCTTCTTGGCAGCAGCCTTGGCCGGCTCGGCCTTGGCGGCGGATTTCGCGGGCATGCTCTGCTCCCCCTCTCGGCGGCGGGGCGACCGGCCCTCCGGTCTCTGCGCGCCACCCGCAGCAGCAGCGCTTCGCGGGGCGGAAAGTTTCCCGCCGGCCTGGCCAACGAGGTCGGCGCCCTGAACCGCAAGGGAGACCAGTCGGCCCAGTAAAATTTTTTCCCGTTACTGGCGCCTATTTGTCGGATTCGGATTCTATAGAACTCTGAAAATGAACCTATATGTCTTTCAGGAGTTTTCGTGAAAAAGAATAATAATGGGGAGAAAATGGCGGGCGGCGGCCGATTTGCAATGCTTGCCGGACTAAGGCTATAGTGTGAACGGAGTTTAATCCGCCCGGGACAGCCGGCCGGGGCGGATAGCGTTGCCCGCCTGCCCGACCGCCCCCGATCAATCAGGACGGGGCAGGGGACGGCACACAAGGTGACGATCCTGCCGTCGGTGCGGCCTCGCGCCGCCGCCCGCCCGCATCCGCTGCGGCGCCCGGGTCAGGCGGGGAGGCCGAGTTTGGAGAAGCCTATGGCCATTGCCGACCTGTTCCCCGCCGCCGAGGGCATCCTCTCCCTCACCGTGGCCAACAAGACCGACCTGATCGAGCAGCTGGGCGACCGCGCGGCCGACCGCCTCGGCCGGCCGCGCGAGGAGATCGTCGAGGCGCTGCAGGCGCGCGAGCGGCTGGGCTCGACCGCGCTTGGCCGCGGCGTCGCCCTGCCGCATACCCGCCTCGAGGGCCTGACGCGGCCGCTGGCCATCCTGGCCCGGCTGACCCGCGGCATCGAGTTCGACGCCCGCGATGGCGAGCCGGTGGACCTGGTCTTCATGGTGCTCTGGCCCGAGGAGGCCTCGGAGGGCTTCCTGCCGGCGCTGTCCACCATCTGCAAGGTGCTGCGCGACAATCAGCTGCCGCGCCAGCTGCGCCAGGCCGGCTCGGCCGAGGAGGCCCTGGCCATGCTGCAGGCCTCGGACCAGCCAGGAGCCTGACGGGGCGCGCCCCGTGAGACCGCGCCGGGGCGGGGCAGGAGGCCGCGCCTCTCGAGGGTGACCCAGCCATCCTCGTGGAAGACGACAAGACCAGACGAGGAGAGCCCGGCGCCCGATGCCTGACGCCCTGTACCTCTCGGCGGCGATCGCCCTGCCGTTCCTCGGCGCGCTGGTTTCGGCGCTGCTGCCCACCAATGCCCGGCGCTGGGAGGCCTGGCTCGCCGGCGGCGTCGCGCTGGCCGCGCTGCTGATGGTCTGGCTCTGCTACCCGGCGGTGACCGGTGGCGGGGCGGCGCGGGTCGAGATCCCCTGGGTGCCGCAGCTCGGCCTCAGCCTGGTGCTGCGGATGGACGGCTTCGCCTCGGTCTTCGCGGTGATGGTGGCCGGCATCGGCTTCCTGGTGGTGCTCTACGCCCGCTACTACATGTCGTCGGACGACCCGATCCCGCGCTTCTTCGCCTTCCTGCTCGCCTTCATGGGCTCGATGATGGGGCTGGTGCTGTCGGGCAACCTGATCCAGCTGGTCTTCTTCTGGGAGCTGACCAGCCTCTTCTCCTTCCTGCTGATCGGCTACTGGCAGCATTCGGCGGCCGCCCGCGACGGCGCCCGCATGGCGCTGACGGTGACCGCGACCGGCGGCCTGGCGCTGTTCGCCGGCATGCTGCTGCTCGGCCATATCGTCGGCAGCTACGACCTGGACGTGGTGCTGGAATCCGGCGACCTGATCCGCAACCACTCTCTCTATCTGCCGGCGCTGGTGCTGATCCTGCTCGGCGCCCTGACCAAGAGCGCGCAGTTCCCCTTCCATTTCTGGCTGCCGCAGGCGATGGCGGCGCCGACGCCGGTCTCCGCCTACCTGCATTCGGCGACGCTGGTGAAGGCCGGCATCTTCCTGATGGCGCGGCTCTGGCCGGTCATGGCGGGCACCGACGCCTGGTTCTGGATCCTGGGTTCCGCCGGGATGATTACTTTGGTTCTCGGCGCTTACGTCGCAATCTTCCAGCATGACCTGAAGGGCCTCCTGGCCTATTCGACGATCAGCCATCTCGGCCTGATCACCCTGCTGCTCAGCCTGAACAGCCCGCTGGCCATGGTCGCCGCGATCTTCCACACCATGAACCACGCGACCTTCAAGGCCTCGCTGTTCATGGCCGCCGGCATCATCGACCACGAGACCGGCACCCGCGACATCCGTCGATTGTCCGGGCTGAACAAGTCGATGCCCTTCACGGCACGGCTGGCCCTGGTCGCCGCCGCCGCCATGGCCGGCGTGCCGCTGCTCAACGGCTTCATCTCCAAGGAGATGTTCTTCACCGAGGCGCTGACCGCCTCGACCGCGCCGACCCTGCTGCACAGCCTGCTGCCGCTGGCCGCGACGCTCGGCGGCATCTTCGCGGTGACCTATTCGCTGCGCTTCATCCACGGCGCCTTCTTCGGCCCCGATACCGGCGATCTGCCGAAGACGCCGCACGAGCCGCCGCAATTCATGCGCGTCCCCGTGGAAGTGCTGGTCTTCGGCTGCATGGTGGTCGGCATCCTGCCGGCCGCCACCATCGGCCCCTTCCTCGACGTCGCCGTGCGCTCGATCCTGGGCGGCGAGACCCCGGAATACTCGCTGGCGGTCTGGCACGGGGTGAACCTGCCGCTGGTCATGTCGGTGCTGGCGCTGCTCGGCGGCGTGCTGCTCTACCGGCTGCTGCAGCGGCATTTCTCGACCGGGGTCGAGGGCACGCCTCTGCTGCGCGGGCTCGACGGCCGGCGCATCTTCGACCAGGCCATGGTCTTCCTCTCCTGGCGCTTCGCCCGCACGCTGGAGCGGCTGCTCGGCACCGCGCGGCTGCAGATGCAGCTGCGGCTGATGGTGGTGGTGGCCTTCGGCGCCGCGACCCTGGCGCTGCTGCCGCAGGGTCTGGCGCTGGGCGGCGTGCAGCTGACCCGGGTCGACCCGGTGGTGGCGCTGATCTGGGCGGCGGGCGGCGCCTGCGCCATCGGCGCCGCCTACCAGGCCAAGTACCACCGGCTGGCGGCGCTGATCCTGCTGGGCGGCGCCGGCCTCGCCGCCTGCCTGACCTTCGTCTGGTTCTCCGCCCCCGACCTCGCCGTCACCCAGCTGCTGGTCGAGGTGGTGACCACCGTGCTGCTGCTGCTCGGCCTGCGCTGGATGCCCAAGCGCATCGAGCGGCCGGGCAGCGACCGGCTGCTGGCCCGTCTCCGCCGCTACCGCGACTTCGGCATCGCCGTGGCGGCCGGGGCGGGGCTGACCGCGATCTCCTATGCTACCATGACCCGCACCTCGCCGGAGGGCATCTCCCGCCACTTCCTGGAGCGCGCCTATGTCGAGGGCGGCGGCACCAATGTGGTCAACGTCATCCTGGTCGATTTCCGCGGCTTCGACACGCTGGGCGAGATCGCCGTGCTCGGCGTCGTGGCGCTGACCGTCTTCGCCCTGCTGCGCCGCTTCCGCCCGGCGCCCGAGAGCATCGGCACCCCCGACCAGCAGCAGGAAGGCGAGGCGCGCGACTGGCTGGCGGTGCCGGCGGTCATCATGCGGCTGCTGTTCCCGGTGATCTGCCTGGTCGCCTTCTACCTGCTGCTGCGCGGCCATGACCTGCCGGGTGGCGGCTTCGCCGGCGGGCTGATGCTCTCGATCGGCATCCTGCTGCAATACATGGCCGGCGGCACCCGCTGGGTGGAAGACCACCTGCGCGTGCATCCGCTGCGCTGGATGGCGGCCGGGCTGCTGCTGGCGGCCGGCACCGGGACGGCGGCGCTGTTCTTCGGCAAGCCCTTCCTGACCTCCTACTTCGCCTATGCCGATCTCGGCTGGCTGGGCAAGCTGCCGATGGCCAGCGCCATGCTCTTCGACATCGGCGTCTTCGCGCTCGTCTTCGGCGCGACCGTGCTGATGCTGATCGCCATCGCCCACCAGTCGGTGCGCAGCCAGCGCGCCGCGCCGCCGCCGCCGCCTTCCTCTGGCCTGCCGGGAGACGATTGATGGAACTGATCCTGGCCCTCGCCATCGGCATTCTCGGCGGCTCGGGCGTCTGGCTGCTGATGCGGCCACGCACCTTCCAGCTGATCATCGGCCTGTCGCTGCTGTCCTATGCGGTGAACCTGTTCATCTTCAGCATGGGCCGCTTCCCGGTCGGCCGGCCGCCGATCCTGGAGCCGGGCACGCGCGGCGACCCGGCGGTCTTCGCCGATCCGCTGCCGCAGTCGCTGGTGCTGACCGCGATCGTCATCGGCTTCGCCACCACGGCGCTGTTCCTGGTGGTGATGCTGGCCGCGCGCGGCCTGACCGGCGGTGACCATGTCGACGGCCAGGCGGGGCGCGACCGCTGATGCTGGCCGCCCTGCAGAACCACCTGGCGATCCTGCCGATCCTGCTGCCGCTGCTGGCCGGCGCCATCATGATCCCGCTGGACGACCAGCGCAGCCGGCTGCGCGCGGGCCTCGGCATCCTCTCGGCCCTGCTGCTGCTGGGCGTGGCCATCGCCCTGGCGACGCAGGCCCAGACCGGGCCGGCGACCACCGTCTACCGCCTGGGCAACTGGCCGGCGACCTTCGGCATCGTGCTGGTGGTGGACCGCCTCTCGGCGCTGCTGCTGGTGCTGACGGCGCTGCTCGGCCTGGCCGCGCTGGTCTTCTCGCTGGCGCGCTGGCAGCGCATGGGCGCGCATTTCCACGCGCTGTTCCAGTTCCAGCTGATGGGGCTGAACGGCGCCTTCCTGACCGGCGACCTGTTCAACCTCTTCGTCTTCTTCGAGGTGCTGCTGGCCGCCTCCTACGGCCTGGCGCTGCACGGCTCGGGCATCGCCCGGGTCAAGGCGGGGCTGCACTACATCGCCATCAACCTGGCCGCCTCGCTGCTCTTCCTGATCGGCGTCAGCATGATCTACGGCGTCGCCGGCACGCTGAACATGGCCGACCTGGCCGCCCGCATCCCCGCCATCCCGGCCGAGGACCGCCGGCTGCTGGAGGCGGGCGGGGCGATCCTCGGCATGGCCTTCCTGGTCAAGGCGGCGATGTGGCCGCTCGGCTTCTGGCTGGCCAATACCTACACGGCGGCGAGCCCGCCGGCGGCGGCGATCTTCTCGATGATGAGCAAGGTCGGCGCCTATGCCATCCTGCGCCTGTCGATGCTGCTGTTCGGCGATGGCGCCGGCGCCTCGGCCGGCTTCGGCCATGAGTTCCTGCTGGTCGGCGGCATCGCCACCATCGGCTTCGGCGCGGTCTCGGTGCTGGCGACGCAGGACCTGGCGCGGCTGGCCGGGGCCAGCGTGCTGATCTCCTCCGGCACGCTGCTCGCCGCGGTCGGCGCCGGCCAGGTCGCGGTGACGGCCGGCGCGCTCTACTACCTGGCCAGCTCGGCGCTGGCGATCGGCGCCCTGTTCCTGCTGATCGAGCTGCTGGAGCGCGGCCGCGATGTCGGCGCCGACGTGCTGGCGGTGACGCTGGAGGCCTTCGGCGACGGCCATGACGACGAGGACGAGGTGGAGGACGAGGCGGGCGTCGCCATCCCCGCCACCATGGCCATCCTCGGCGCCTGCTTCCTGTGCTGCGCGCTGCTGCTGGCCGGGCTGCCGCCGCTCTCCGGCTTCGTCGCCAAGTTCGCCATGCTCAGCGGCATCCTCAACCCCGAGGGGCTGGGCCGCGGCCCGACCGACGTGGCCTGGGGCGGCTGGCTGCTGCTCGGCGCCCTGGTCTTCTCCGGCCTGGCCACGGTGATCGCCATGACGCGCGCCGGCATCCGCAGCCTCTGGGCGACCTCGGGCCGCGGCGTGCCGCGGGTGCGGGTGATCGAGATCGCGCCGGTGCTGCTGCTGATCGGGCTCTGCCTCGGCATGACGGCCGGCGCCGGCCCGGTGCTGCGCTACATGGAGAACACGGCGCAGGCGCTGCACGCGCCGCAGGACTATCTGCGCCAGGTCAATGGAGGGTCGCGCTGATGCTGCGCTGGATCCTGCCGCATCCGCTGGTCTCCGCGGGGCTCTTCGCCATGTGGCTGCTGCTGGCCGAATCGCTGCAGCCCGGCCCGGCGCTGGTCGGGCTAGTGGTCGCCCTGGTCGGCGGCCGGGCCCTGGCGCTGCTGCAGCCCGAGCCGGTGCGCCTCCGCCGCCCCGGGCTGATGCTGAAGCTGGCCGGCGCCGTGCTGGTCGATGTCGCCCGCTCCAACCTGGCGGTGGCCCTGGTGGTGCTGAAGCCGCGGCCGGAGCGGCATGCCGGCTTCATCCGCATGCCGCTGGCGCTGCGCGACCCGCATGCCCTGGCGATGCTGGCCTGCATCCTCACCGCCACGCCGGGCACCGCCTGGGTCGAGTTCGACGTCGAGGATGGCGAGCTGCTGCTGCATGTGCTGGACCTGGTCGACGAGGCCGAATGGATCCGCATCGTCAAGGAACGCTACGAGCAACCGCTGCTGGAGATCTTCTCATGAGCCCGTCGATGCTCAGCCAGGCGATCCTGGGCTGGTCGCTGCTGGTCGCCCAGGTGATGCTGGGCCTGGCGATGATCGGCCCGCTCTGGCGGGTGCTGCGCGGCCCCCGCGCCCAGGACCGCGTGGTCGGCCTCGACACCCTCTATGTCACCGGCATGCTGCTGCTGCTGACCTTCGGCATCCGCTCCGGCACGGCGCTGTATTTCGAGGCGGCGCTGGTGGTGGCGCTGCTCGGCTTCGTCTCCACCGCCGCGCTGGCCAAGTTCCTGATGCGCGGCGAGGTGATCGAATGAGCGCCGCGGGCGAGCTGCACCCCGCGGTGGCCATCCTGGTCGCCTTCCTGCTGCTGCTGGGCGCGGCGCTGGCGCTGGCCGGCTCGATCGGCCTGCTGCGGCTGAAGAGCTTCTACGAGCGGGTGCACGCGCCGACCATCAGCACCTCCTATGGCCTGGCCAGCGTGCTGCTGGCCTCGATGATCTTCTTCAGCGTGCTGCAGACCCGCCTGGTGGTGCATGAGATCCTGATCGGCATCCTGGTCGTGGTCACCACGCCGGTGACGCTGATGCTGGTGACGCGGGCCGCCCTCCATCGCGACCGGCTGGAGGGCAATCCGGAGGTCCCGCCGCCGGTGCCGCGCGCCGACGCCGGGGACTGATCCGCCGGGCCCCGCGATCGACCAGCAATACCGATCGGTAGTTTTTTCTTCGCAGCCGCAGCAAACCCCTCTTGCAATCGGCCGGGGCGGCGCCCACCCCTTGGGAGGACGGCCGCCACCACGGCCTCTCCCTTCCTGCCTGCCGCGGAGACCCTCCCGATGCCCAGCCTTTTCGATCCCGTGCGGATCGGCGCCTTCGAGCTGCCCAACCGCCTGGTGATGGCGCCCCTGACCCGCGCCCGCGCCACCGCGACGGACCGCGTCCCCACCCCCCTGATGCAGGAATACTATGTCCAGCGCGCCAGCGCCGGGCTGATCCTGACCGAGGCCACCTCGGTGACGCCGATGGGCGTCGGCTATGCCTGCACGCCCGGCATCTGGTCCGAGGCGCAGGTCGAGGGCTGGCGCCGCATCACCGACGCCGTGCATGCCGCCGGCGGCCGCATGGTGATGCAGCTCTGGCATGTCGGGCGGATCTCCGACCCCTCCTTCCTGGACGGCCAGCCCCCCGTCGCCCCCAGCGCCATCGCCGCCCGCGGCCATGTCAGCCTGCTGCGGCCGCAGCGGCCCTTCCCGCTGCCGCGCGCCCTGGCCACCGACGAGATCCCGGGCATCGTCGAGGCCTATCGCCGCGGCGCCGAGAACGCCCAGCGCGCCGGCTTCGACGGCGTCGAGATCCATGGCGCCAATGGCTACCTGATCGACCAGTTCCTGCAGGACGGCAGCAACCACCGCGACGACGCCTATGGCGGCAGCATCGAGAACCGCGCCCGGCTGATGCTGGAGGTGACCGATGCCGCCATCGGCGTCTGGGGCGCCGACCGCGTCGGCATGCACCTGGCGCCGCGCGGCGATGCCCATGACATGGGGGATTCCGACCTGGCCGCGACCTTCGGCTATGCCGCGCGCGAGCTCGGCAAGCGCCGCATCGCCTTCCTGTTCTCCCGCGAGAACGCGCTGGCGCCGCGCCTCGGCCCGGCCCTGAAGCAGGCCTTCGGCGGCGCCTATATCACCAACGAGAAGCTGACCATCGAGCAGGCCGAGGCCGACATCGCCGACGGCACCGCCGATGCCGTCAGCTTCGGCCTGAAGTTCATCGCCAATCCCGACCTGGTCGAGCGCCTGCGCCGCGGCGCGCCGCTGAACGAGGTCGACCCGACCCATCTCTATGCCGGGGGCGCCGAGGGCTATACCGACTACCCGGCGCTGGCCGCGGCGGCCGCCTGAGCGTGCTGGAGCTCGGCCTCGACACGTTCGGCGATGTGACGCAGGGCCCGGACGGCGCCCTGCAGCACCCCGCCCGGGTGATCCGCGAGCTGGTGGAGCAGGGGGTGCTGGCCGACCAGGCCGGCATCGACTTTCTGGGCGTCGGCGAGCATCACCGCGCCGATTTCGCGGTCTCCGCCCCGGAGATCGTCCTGGCCGCCATCGCCGCCCGCACCACGCGGCTCCGCCTGGGCTCGGCGGTGACGGTGCTGAGCTCCGACGACCCGATCCGCGTCTTCCAGCGTTTCTCGACGCTGGACGCGGTGTCGAATGGCCGCGCCGAGGTGATCCTCGGCCGCGGCTCCTTCACCGAATCCTTTCCGCTGTTCGGCTTCGACCTCCAGCAGTACGAAGAGCTGTTCGAGGAGAAGCTCGACCTTTTCGCCGCGCTGCTGCCGCAGCAGCCGGTGACCTGGCGCGGCCATCTGCGCCCGGCGCTGGACGCGGCGGAGATCCAGCCGCCCGTCGAGCATGGCAGGCTGGCCACCTGGGTGGGCGTCGGCGGCAGCCCGAAATCGGTGGTGCGCGCGGTGCATCACGACCTGCCGGTGATGTTCGCCATCATCGGCGGCGACCCGGCCCGCTTCCAGCCCTTCGCCGACCTCCATGGCCGCGCCTGCGACCAGATGGGGCGGCCCAGGCGGCCGCTCGGCGTGCATTCGCCCGGCCATGTCGGCGCGACCGACGCCGCGGCGCGCGAGGAATTCTGGCCGCATTACAAGGTGATGCGCGACCGCATCGGCGCCGAGCGCGGCTGGCCGCCGATGCAGCGCGCCGAGTTCGAGCAGGAGATCGAGCAGGGCTCGCTCTATCTCGGCAGTCCCGAGACGGTGGCGCGCAAGATCGCCCGCACCGCGAAGCTGCTGGGCCTCGGCCGCTTCGACCTGAAATACAGCGCCGGCCCGCTGCCGCATGCCACGATGATGCGCGGCATCGAGCTCTACGGGCGCCGGGTCATGCCGCTGGTGCGGGAAATGCTGGGCTAGCCGCCTTCAGGATCAGCCGCGCGGTGGTGCCGGCGCCGCGGGCGCTTTCCAGGGTCAGCCGCGCCTGCATCGCCTCGGCCAGCGCGCGCGCCAGATAGAGGCCGAGGCCCGGGCCGCCATAGCGCCGGTCATGGCTGCCCTCGAGCTGGACGAAGGCCTCGAAGGCCTGCTCGAGCCGCTCCGGCGCCATGCCGATGCCGTCATCGGCGACGCTGATCTCGACATGCCCGTCGCCGAGGTCGCGGGCGGCCAGGCTGAGGCGCCCGCCGGGCGGCGTGAACTTGATGGCGTTGTTCAGCAGGCTGAGCAGGATCTGCCGCAGCCGGCGCTCCTCCGCCCGGGCGCGCGGCAAGGCGGGCGGCAGCTCGAGGTCCAGCGCCAGCCCCGCCGCCTCGGCCGGGCCGCGCATCTGCCGCGCGATGCCCTCCAGCACGCTCGGCAGGTGCAGCGGCCGGGTCTCCACCTGCAGCCGGCCGCTGCCCATCTGCGCCACCGCCAGCACGGCGTCGATCAGCGCCAGCAGCTCGCGCCCCGCCTCCAGGATGGTGGTGGCGAATTCCTGCACATTGTCCAGGCTGCGCTCGTCGAGCAGCGCCTCGGCGAAGCCGATCACCGCGTGCAGCGGCGTGCGCAGCTCGTGGCTCATGGTGGCCAGGAAGCGGGTCTTGGCGAAGCTCGCCTCCTCGGCGGCGGTGCGGGCCCGCTCGAGATCCGCCATCGCCTGCCGTTCGGCGGTGACGTCGGTATAGACGCGGACGAAGCCGCCATCCGGCGTCGGGTCGGTGCTGACCTCGACGACACGGCCGTCCCGCATGTGGCGGGTGAAGCTGTCATGCCGCGCCACGCCGCCCGCCCGGTCACGGTACAGCGCCGCCCCCTCGACCGGGTCGCCCAGCGCGCCGCGCGCCAGCTGGATCAGGCCGAGATCATCGAGCTGCGCCCCGGGCACCAGCTCCTCACGCGTCAGCCCGGTCAGCGTGCAGGCCAGGGCATTGGCGGCGACGACGCGCCGCCCGGCATCGAACAGGCAGACGCCATGCCGCATGCTCTCCATCATCGCCTGCAGCAGGTCGGCGCGGCGCTGCGCCTCGGCCTCGGCGCGGTGCAGCGCGGTGACGTCGCTGACCACCGAGATATGGCCGCCATCCGGCAGCGGCGCGGTGCGGCCGGTCAGCACCCGGCCATCGGCGCGGCACCGCGTCGTCGGCGCGCGGGCGAAGTCGAACTGGCGGCGGAAGATCTCCTCCGGGTCCTGGCGATCGGCATATTCGCGCTCCGCCTCGCGCCGGCGGATCAGGTCGAGCAGATGCTCGCCGATGCGCACCTCGGAGGTGCCGACCAGCTCGCGGAAGGCGGCATTGGCCAGGCGCAGCCGGCGGTCGGGGCCATAGACGCAGACCCCGTGCGGCAGCGCCGCCAGCACCCCGTCGACCAGGGCGGCGCGCGCCTTGGCCTCCTCCTCCGCCGCGCGCAGCTGCGAGACATCCTCCAGCACGACCAGGAAGCCGCCCTCGGCCAGCGGCTGGCTGGTCCCCAGGACGGCACTGCCGTCCGGCCGCTGCCGCACCAGCTGGCTGCGCTGGCTGCGGTCGAGATGGCGCCGGGACCCGAACAGCGCCCGGCCGGCGGCATCGAGCGGCAGGTTCTCCAGCACCCGGTCGACCAGCCGGTCGAAGCTCATGCCGAGCTGGATGGTCCCGGCCGGCAGGTCGAGCAGCGCCTCATAGGCGTCGTTGAAGAACACCAGGTGATGGTCGCGGTCGTAGATGCCGATGCCCGAGGGGCTCTGCCGCAGCGCCGTGTCGGTCAGCCGCAGCCTCTCGCGCGCCGCGAACTCGGCCCGGCGGTGCTCGGTGACGTCGGTGGTGATGCTGGCCCAGCCGCCGCCGGGCAGTGGCAGGGAGGCCAGCTCGGACCACCGGTCGTCGCCCGTCTGCACCAGGCTGCGGTGCGGCTGGCGCCGGTCCAGGGCGCCGGCCTGCGCGGCCAGCCGCTCCGGGTCGCCGGGTCCGCAATGGCCGCGATCGGCCAGGCGGCGGATCAGCGCCCCGGCCGGCAGGCCGGTCGGCAGGGTGCCGGGCGGCAGCTCCAGCAGCGCGAGCGCCGCGGCATTGGCGACGACCAGGCGGTGGTCGGCGCCGAAGACGAGGACCGGGCCGGGCAGGGCCTGCAGCAGGGCCAGGGCGGCGTCGCGGCCATCCTCGCTCATGGCCAGGCGGCGCGGGGCTGCCGATCGGTCGGGAAGGGGGCGGCGGGGCGGCGCATGTCGACCGGGTGACATACCGCAGGGCCCGCAGCAAGGCGCAACCGGCGACCAGCGCCACTTTGCACCCGGCTGGTGGCGGGGCCGGACGCCGCCGGCCCCGCCACGGTCAGCGGCTCAGGGCATCACCGGCGCGACATAGGTCAGCGTCCGGCCGAGGAACCACAGCATGAACAGCACCAGCGGCGTGTGCACCAGCAGCTGCAGGAAGCTGAAGCCGACGATGTCGCGCGCCTTCAGCGACAGCACGCCGAGCAGCGGCAGCATCCAGAACGGGTTGATCAGGTTCGGCAGCGCCTCGGCGGCGTTGTAGACCTGCACCGCCCAGCCGAGATGCACCTGCAGCTCATTGGCCGCCTGCATCACGTAGGGCGCCTCGATGATCCACTTGCCGCCACCCGAGGGGATGAAGAAGCCGAGCACCGCCGAGTAGATGCCCATCACCACCGGGAAGCTCTCCGTCGTGTTGAAGCTGACGAAGAGATGCGCGATGCGATCCGACAGGCTGATGCCGTCCCAGCCCTTGGCGTTCGTCATGATCGCGGCGATCGAACCGTAGAGCGGGAACTGGATCAGCACGCCGGTGGTCGCCGGCACCGCGCGCGCCACCGCGTCCAGGAAGGAGCGCGGCCGCCAGTGCAGCAGCAGGCCGAGCATCAGGAACAGCAGGTTGTAGGTGTTCAGCCCGGAGATGGCGACCACGGCGCCGACGCGGGTGAATTCCTGCAGCATCCAGCCGGCGGTCATCACCACCAGGATGAGGGTCAGGAAGGGGCTGTATTCCATCCATTCGCCGGGCCGCGTGCGCGGCGGCAGCTGGCCCACCGGCACGCCGGGCTCGATGCCCATCTTCTGCGCCGTCATCGCCTGGTCGCCCTTCGGCGCCGACATCCAGCTGACGATGACCGAGACCACCATCAGCACCAGCGCCATGACGATCGACTGCCACAGGAAGATGGTCTCGCTGAACGGCAGCACGCCGGTGATCTTCAGCAGCGCCGGCGGCAGGCTGGCCGGGTTGGCCTGCAGCTGCGCCGCCGAGGAGGAGAGGCCGAGCGCCCAGGTGGCGCCGAGGCCCAGATAGCCGGCCGCCCCGGCGGCGCGGTAGTCCATCTGCAGCTCGGTCCGCGTCGCCATGGCCCGCGCCAGCAGCCCGCTGAACACCAGGCTGAGGCCCCAGTTCAGGAAGGACGCCGACATGCTGACGAAGGCGATGAAGGCGATCGCGCCCGGGCCGGTCTTCGGCATCATCGCCAGCCGGGTGATCAGCCGCGCCGCCGGCGGCGAGGTGGCGACGACATAGCCGGTGATGGCGACGAAGGCCATCTGCATGGAGAAGACGATCAGGCTCCAGAAGCCGTCGCCGAAGGCCTTGGTGACGGCGACCGGCGAGGAGCCGTTCACCAGCGCGGCAGCAGCGACGAAGACGACGGCGATGGCGGCGAAGACGAAGGTGTCGGGGAACCAGGTCTCGGCCCAGGCGGTGAAGCGCAGCGCCAGACGCGCCATGCCGCTTTGCTGTTCAGAACCTGCTCCGGTCCGGTGGTCAGGTGGCATCACGTGGAACTCCTCGATGTCGGCGGGCTGCGGACCGTGTGCATTTTCTTGTCCGGCAGGGCAGGCGATGCCGGCCCTGTTGTCCAGCCCTTTGACCGGGAAAATCTCAGGCGTCGAGGGTCAGGTCGGTGAAAGGCAGCGCCTGGCAGGTCAGGCAGGTGGCGGGATCCTCCTCGGCCGGCGGCAGGCGGTGATGCGCCTGGCCTTCCAGCACGGCGACGGCGCAGCTCTCGCATTGCCCGGTGCGGCAGCCGCTGGGCAGCGACAGGCCGGCGGCCTCGGCGAGCTCCAGCAGCGTCCCGGCCTCCGGCGTCCAGCGCAGTTTTCTTCCTGATTGCGCGAAGGTGACGGTGCGCGGGGCGGTCGGCGCCGCGGTGGTGTTGCCTGCCGGGCTGACGAAGCTTTCCGAGAAGATCTCGAAGGCAGGGACGCCGCGCGCCTGCAGCCCGGCGCGCATCCCGCTCAGCATCGCCGGCGGGCCGCACAGGAAGAAGCGGGCCCGGGCCTCGATCAGCGCCTGTGGGACATCGCCGGCGCTGACCCGGCCGAGGGCCCCGGCCTCGCCCGGCCGGGGCCGGCTGTAGCGCTCGACCAAAGTGAGGCCGGGCAGCAGGGCGGCCAGCGCCTGCAGCCTGTCGCGGAAGGCGTGGCTGGCGCCGTCGCGGTTGCCATAGAGCAGCAGCACCGAGGGCGGCGTCTGCGGCGCGGTCAGCAGCGCCTCCAGATAGCCGATGAAGGGGGTGATGCCGATGCCGGCGGCGACCAGCACCACCGGGTTGGGATGCGCCACCGGGATGACGAAGCGGCCGGAGGGGGCCGATGCCAGCAGCGTCGCGCCGGGCTGCAGCGCGGTGAAGCGCGTCGAGCCTTCACCCGACTGGCGGCGGATGCTGACGCGGTAATCCTCGCCGGGCGCGGCCGAGAGCGAATAGGCGCGCAGCGGCCCGGCCTCGCCAGGCTTCAGAGTCAGATGCTGGCCGGGGCGGAAGCCGGGCAGGGGGGCGCCGTCCAGCGGGGCCAGGTGCAGCGAGACCACCTCCGCTGTCTCCTCGCGCCGCGCCACCACGCGCATCGGGCGGAAGCCGGGCCAGGCCGGGGCGGGGTCGGGCAGCGCCGCGATGGCGCAGGGAAAGCCGCGATGCGCGACGGAGCCGCTGATCGGGTCGACTTGCCGCGTGTCGATCAGCGCGTTGTAGTTGCTGTCGCGCTCGGCGGGCAGGCCAAGATCGGCGCAGGCCTCCCACCAGCCGTAATCGGCGACCAGCACGTCGGCGGCCAGCGCCGCGCTGAAGCGCGCCTTGAAGCGCGCGCTGCCGGCCCGCGTCGTCAGCCGCAGCCAGCCGCCCTCCGCCACCCCGTGCCGGGCCGCCAGATCGGGATGCAGCTCCACCATCGGCTCCGGCGCGCGGCGGCGCAGCGAGGCGATGCCGCGATGCTGGCTGTGGCAGTAATAGCCGCTCTTCGCCGTGGTCAGCCGCAGCGGGAATCTTTCATCGGGTGCCGGCGGGTCGACATGCAGCGGCAGCGGTGCCTGGCCGATGCGCAGCAGGCGCTCGGAGAAGATCTCGATGCGCTGCGACGGCGTGGCGAAGGCGGGCTGCCCTTGCGCCAGACGCTCGGCGAATTTCTGCTCGACCTGGCGCAGCGGCAGGCGAATGCCTTCGGGCGCCGCCCGCAGCGCCTCGACCGTCAGGCCGGTGGGCGCCAGGATGTGGTTCCAGCCGGCCTCCGGGTCGCCGCCGAAGAAGTCGTCCCCGTGGCCGAGGCGGCAGGCCAGGTCGAAGACCACCTCCATGTCGGAACGCGACTGGCCGAAGGGCGCCACCATGCGCGGGCGCAGCTGCACCAGCTCCTCGGCGGCGGCATCGATCTCGAAGCCGACGCGCAGGCCCTCATGCTCCCAGGGGCTGTTCACCGGCAGCAGGAGATCGGCGAAGCGCGCCGTGGGGTTCTCGAAGAGGTCGCAATGGACGTGGAAGTCCAGCGCCGCCAGCGCCGCCGCCGAGCCCGCCGGATCGGCCTGGGAGACCAGCAGATTGGCGCCGAAGCTCATCAGCGCGCGGACGCGGTAGGGCTTTTCCTCGAGGATCGCCCGGCGCAGATCCTCGGCGGTGACCCAGCCGCGGGCGGCGGGGCCCAGCGGGCGCTCGGCGATCCCCAGCGCCTTGGCCGCCTGGCCGGGCGGCAGCAGCGCGTGATCCGCCACGCCGCGCACCGGCTGGCGGGTGTAGTGACGGTTGCCGCCGATGCGGTCCAGGCTGCCGGTCAGGGCATAGAGGATGGCGATGGCGCGGTCGGTCTGGGTCGCATTGGCGCTCTGCCCGACACCGGTCCAGCAGTAATAGGCGATGCGCCTGGCCGCACGGATCTCGGCGGCGGCCGCGCGGATGTCTGCCGCCGGGATGCCGGTGGTCGCTTCCACCGCCGCGGGCGTCCAGGGGGCCACCGCCTCGGCCAGGCGGTCCAGCACCGGGCGACAGGCGATCCCGCCCAGGCTGACGGCGCCGCGCAGCGCCAGCGCGCCGGGCGGATGGCCGCCGGCGAATTTCCCGGCGTCATAGGCGCGCGGCACCCCGTCGACCAGCACCACCGGCGCCTCCGCCGGGCCGTCCAGCCCGAGGTCGCCGGCGCGCAGCAGCCCGCCGCCATCCTCGCGCACCAGGAAGGGCGCGTCGGTCCAGGCGCGGACGAACTCCGCGTCGAAGCCTTCCTGCAACAGCAGAAAAATCAGGCCCAGGGCGAGAGCCGCATCCGTCCCCGGTCGCAGCCGCAGCCAGCGCTCGGCGCCGGCGGCATGGGCGTTGCGGCGCGGATCGACCACCATCAGCTTCGCGCCACGGCGGCGGCCCTCGGCGATCTCACCCGCCTCCGCCAGCCAGGCATTCGACGGGTTGTGGCCCCAGAGCAGAATAAGCTCGGCCTGGGCATAGTCGGGGGTGCCGATGGCGGCGCCCAGCGTCAGGGCGTGCGCATGGTCCTTGTGCCAGTTGCAGATCTCGGTGGCATAGACGGTGTTCGGGCTGCCGAAGACACGGATGAAGCGCTCGATCCAGTCGATGGCATCCGAGATCGGCGTGCCGGAGGGCGAGGTCACCGCGAAGGCAACGCTCTCCGCCCCGCTTTCGGCGCGGGCACGGCCGAGCTTCCCGGCGACCTCGGACAGCGCCTCCTCCCAGCTGACCGGCACCCAGCCGGGATCGGCCGCGCCCTTCGGCTGCGTGCGGCGCAGCGGCGTCGCCAGCCGGCGCGAGGCATGGGCGATCTCGGGTGCTGCACGCCCCTTGGCGCAGAGGGCGCGGCCGGTCGGATGCTCCGGCCGGGGGGCGACCTTGACCAGCCGGCCCTGCTCGACCGTGTTCCAGGTGCCGCAGCGCGAGCGGCAGAGGGTGCAGTAGCCGGGGATCTGGGTCAGGCGAAGGCTCCGGGGCAGGCAGGACAACCGGCCTAGCATAGCACCGAAGCCGCTGCAGCCATGCGGCCCGCCGCCGCGTTGCTGCTCGACCGGATGAAAGGGGTGGCAGGATGCGGCGACGGGGATGGCTGGCGGCGGGGGCGGGGCTGCTGGGGTCGGCCTGCTCGCCGGCGGCGCTGCTGAACCGCTGGGCGCCCGAGGCGGCGCGGCAGGAGGGCATCGCCTATGGCCCCGATCCGCGGCACCGGCTGGATCTCTACGCCCCGCTCCACCCGGCCCCGGCGGCGCCGCTGGTGGTGTTCTTCTATGGCGGCAACTGGACCGATGGCGAGCGGGCAATGTACCGCTTCGTCGCCGCCAGCCTGGCCGGGGCCGGCTGCCGCGTGGCCATCCCCGATTACCGCCTCTTCCCCGCGGTGCGCTTCCCGGCCTTCCTGCAGGATTGCGCCCTGGCCACCGCCTGGGCCTGCGACCAGCGGGCGGCCGGTGGCACCTGGCTGCTGGGCCATTCGGCCGGCGCCTACAACGCCGCCATGCTGGCGCTGCAGCCGGACTGGCTGGCCGCCGTCGGGCGGCAACCCCGGCGCGACCTGGCCGGCGTCATCGGCCTCGCCGGGCCCTATGATTTTCTCCCCCTGCGCGATGCCGAGCTGGAAGACATCTTCGCCCCCGACCCGGCGGTGGCCCAGCCGATCAACCAGGTGCGCGGCGACAACCCGCCGATGCTGCTGCTGCAGGGGCTGGCGGACGAGACGGTGCGGCCGCGCAATGCCGAAAGCCTCGCCGCCCGCATCGCCGCCGCCGGCGGGCCGGTGCGGACGCGCTTCTATCCGGATATCGGCCATGCGGCGATCCTCGGCGCCCTGGCCGGGCCGCTGCGCTTCATCGCGCCGGTGCGGCGCGACGTGCTGGGCTTCATGGGTCTGGCAGAGGGGGGGCTGGGCGGGACGGCCGCGCAGGGTTAAGCCGCCGGCAGCAACCCTGGCGAGCGGAGCCGCGCATGTCGATCACCGTCTTTGGCATCAAGAACTGCGACACGGTGAAGAAGGCCCGGGCCTGGCTGGACGCCGCCGGCATCGAATACGCCTTCCACGACTACAAGACCGCCGGCATCGATGCCGCCACGCTGGCATCCTGGTGCGCCGAATTCGGCTGGGACGCGGTGCTGAACCGCGCCGGCACCACCTTCCGCAAGCTGCCCGAGCCCGCGCGGGAAGGGCTCGACCAGGGGCGCGCCATCGACCTGATGCTCGGGCAGCCCTCGATGATCAAGCGGCCGATGCTGGTTGACGGGCCGCGCCGCCTGCTCGGCTTCAAGCCGGAAGCCTACGCCGCCTTCTTCAACCGCTAGCGCCGCCGCGCCGCCGGCAAGGCGCGGATCGCCGCCGCCATCTGGTCCGCCAGCTGGCCAAGCAGCGCGCCCTGGGCGGTCACCGCCTCGGCCGTGCCGCCGCCGGCGCCGGTGCCGCGCGCCTCGATGGCGCGGTCGGCCAAGGCCTCCTCCTCGCCGGGGCGGCGCAGCGCGAAGCGGCCCTGCAGCAGCGCGGTGCCGTCCTCCGCCACCTCGAAGCGGGCGACATCGAGGCTGGCGAGCAGGTCGAGCCGGCCGCCCAGCGCGCTGCGCTCCTCCCGCACCACGCTGCCGGGCAGGCGCTGGGTCAGGGCAGCGGCCAGCAGCCGGGTGACCATCTCCTCCAGCGGCTCGGCCCAGCGGGCATTGTCGGCCAGCACCAGCCGGGTCGCGCCGGCGCCGCGGAAGATCTCCGGCCGGTCGAGATAGCGCGCCAGCCGCGCCTGGCGCAGCTCGATCTGCAGCGAGGGTCCAGGCAGCGGCCGGCCCTCGGGGATCGACAGCCGGAAATAGCGCGGCTCGGCCGAGGCGCAGGCGGCGACCCCCAGCGGGGCGAGCAGGAACAGGCGACGGTGCATCTGAAAGGAACTCATTCGGTGCGGCCGCGGATCAGGGCCTCGGGGTGGCGTTCCAGGAAGTCGGCCAGCAGGCGGACCGAGCGCGCCGCCTCGGCGACCTGCTGCAGGGTGCGGTCGAGGTTGCGGTTGAAGGGCGAATCCCCGGCATAGCTGCGCTGCAGGCTGCTGATGGCCCCGTTGGCGCTGCGCACCGCCTGGTCCAGGTTGTCGGCGATCTGCGGCAGGCGGCGCAGCAGCGGCGTCAGCCCGCCATCGACCTTGCGCACCAGCTCCTGCACCTGCGTCAGCGCGCCGGACAGGCTGGCCATGGCCTGGCGCACCTCGGGCCCGCCGGCGAGGTTGTTCACCGCGGCCAGCGCGCCATTCAGGTTGGCGCCGATCTCGTCGAGCGGGAAGCGCTCCAGCTTGCCGGCGAAGGCGCTGGCGGCGGCCATGATGTCGTCGCTGTCGCCGCCCAGGCTCGGCAGCACGATCAGCCCGTCCTCCTGACGGATCTCGGCCGGCGGCGGGTTGTCGGCGCGGTCGAGGGAAATCACCTTCTGGCCGGTCAGCAGGCTGCCGCTGCGCAGCTGCACGCGATGCCCCTGCTGCACCAGCCGGGCGGCGGCGACCATGATCTCCTCCGGTGGCCGGCCGGAGGGGAAGGAGATGTGGCGCGGCTCGATGGCCAGGCGCACCGGCACCACGAAGCGGTCATGCGCCTTGTCATAGGCCAGCTCGACCCGGGTCACCGTGCCGATGCGGATGCCGCGCATCTCGACCGGCGCGCCGGCCGCCAGGCCGCGCACATTGCCGTCCAGATAGGTCAGGAATTCCAGCCGGTCGGCCGAGGTGGCGGAGATCGCCGCCTCCAGGCTCTCATGCACGAAGAAGCGGGCATCGTCGCCCGGCGGCGGCTCGTCGCGCAGCTCGCGCGGGGTGTTGAAGGCGACACCGCCGGAGAGCGCGGCGCGCAGGCTCTCCAGCTCCACCTTCAGCCCGTCGGCACCGAGATTGACGCTGATCCCGGAGGTGTTCCAGAAGCGCGAGCCGGGGCGGACATAGCCCTCGTAGGGCGCGCGGATGAAGGCGCGCAGAGTCACCAGCCCGTCCATCTTCGGCGGCTCGTAGGACAGGATCTCGCCCACCACCACGTCGCGGAAGAACACCGGCGAGCCGGCGCTGAGCGCGCCCAGCCGCGGCGTCTGCAGGGTGAAGACGCGGCCCGGCTCGTCCGAGCGCACCCCCGGCGGGTCGTCGAGCCCCTTGAACGTGCGCTGCTCCTCGGCCTCCGGCGGGCCGGGGTCGAACTCGATATAGGCGCCGGAGACGATGGTCTCGAGGCCGGAGATGCTGCCGGCCGTCAGCCGCGGCCGCACCACCCAGAACTGCGCGCCCTGGGTCAGGCGGTCACCGACGTCGCGCTGCATGCGCACATTCGCCGTGATGCGCGACAGGTCGGCGGTCAGGCGGATCGATTCCACCGTGCCGACGGTGACCGACTTGTAGCGCACCTGAGTCTGGCCGGCGGTCAGCCCGTCGGCGCTGGCGAAGTCGATGGTGACCAGCGGCCCGCGCGACTGCCAGGAATTGTAGCCGAGATAGAGGGTGACGGCCGCCGCCGCGATCGGGATCAGCCAGATCCAGGAGAAGCGGCGGCGATGCGGCCGCGCCTCGGCGATCTCGGGCGGCGGCGCGGGGTCGGTGCTGCTCATGGAGAAGGATCTTTCCGGGGCGCGGCGGCCGCGTCCCACATCAGCCGGGGGTCGAAGCTTTCCGCCGCCAGCATGGTCAGGATGACGACCGCGCCGAAGCAGGCGGCGCCGATCTCGGCATTGATCGAGGCGAGGACGCCGAAGCGCACCAGCGCGATCAGCACGGCGACGACGAAGACGTCGATCATCGACCAGCGGCCCAGCACCTCGATGACGCGGTAGAGCCGGGTGCGGCGCCGCAGCGCGGCCAGGCTGGCCGGCCGGCCGAGCTGCAGCAGCATCACCGACAGGCCGACCAGCTTCAGCATCGGCACCGCGACGCTGGCGGTGAAGACGATCAGCGCCAGCGGCCAGAAGCCGGTGTGCACGAACTCGATCACCCCGCCCATGATGGTGTGCGGCCCGCCCTGGCCCAGGGTGACGATGGTCATCACCGGATAGGCATTGGCCGGGATGTAGAGCACCACGGCGCCGATGATCAGCGCCCAGGCGCGGGCCACGGCGGCCGGCTTGCGGGCATGCAGCGTGCTGCCGCAGCGGGCGCAGGCGGTGCCGGGGGCGGCCTGCGCCACGCGGCGGCAGCAATGACAGCCGATGGGGGCGAAGAGGGGCGATTCCGCGCGGGCCGCCGCCGGGCAGGCCATCACGCCGCGATCCTCCAGCGCGTCCCAGGCGGCCTGCGGCTCGAAGGCGGCGTCGGCGGCGACCATCGCCACCACCACCGCGCCCAGCCCATAGACGGCGGGGCCGAACTCGACCTCCGCCAGATCGGCCAGCCGGGTGTAGGAGACCAGCGCGCCGAACAGGAAGACCTCGAGCATGCTCCAGGCGCCGAGATGCTCGTGCCAGCGCAGCGGCCGGTGCAGCCAGGCGGGCGGCACCGGCGAGACCAGCCCGGCCAGCACCACCAGCCGCAGGCTCAGCCGGGCCAGCGGCACCAGCATGACGGTAGCCACCAGCAGCACCGCCAGGATCAGCAGCCCGTCCTCCAGGAAGGCATGGGCGCCGGATTCCACCATGCTGCCGCGCATCCGGCCGAGCAGGCGGATGGTCAGGAAGGGCGTGGTCAGCGTCACCAGGCAGAGCAGCAGGCTGGTCACCACCAGGGCCAGCGGCGTCGAGATCATGCTCTGCCGATGCCGCCGCAGCACGGCGTCGCAGCGCGGGCAGCGCGAATCAACCCCCGGCGGCAGCGCCGCCAGCCGCACCAGCTGGCCGCAATCGTCGCAGGCGCGCAGCCGCGCCGCCCCGGCCAGGGGAACAGGAAGAGGAAGGGGCGCAGCCTCAGCCATGGGGCGGGATGACGGTCATGATTCCCGCCAGCAACCCGCCAGCCAGGCCAAAGGTTGTCGCCAGGCGAAAGGAAAGCGACATGGCGGTCAAGGCGGCGGCCCCCGCCGCCACTGCTCCGCATCCATCAGCCGGGCGAAGAGGCGCTCCCGCTCCTCCGCCGCCAGCGGGCTGACGCCCAGCAGCATGCCATGCACCAGCCCCTGCGCCGCCAGCCAGCGCAGGGTGGCGAGGTCCGGATCGGCCGCCTCGGCGCGGATCCCGGCCAGGCGTTCGGCGGCGCGGTCGCGGATGACGGAGAGCATGCCCGGCTCCTCGGCGGCGGCGGCCAGGATGGCGAAGGCGACCGAGCGCGGCATGGAGCTCGCCTCCCGCGCGGTCGCCAGATCGGCCGCCAGATGCGTCTCCGGATGGCCATCGCCCATTTCGGCCTGCTGCTCGCGGTGGAAGCCGTCGAAATAGTCCAGCTGGTGCTCGAGCAGCGCCTGCAGCACCGCGGCCTTGCTGCGGTACTGGTGCATCAGCCCGCCCTTGCTCATGCCGGCCTCGCGCGCCAGCGCCTCCAGCGTCAGCCGGCCGGGGCCGTCGCGGGCGATGATGGCCAGGGCGGCCTGCAGCACGGCGCTGCGCGAGCGGCGCGAGCGGGCGGGATTGTCCATCGGCCTTCCAGGGGGGCAGGGGGGGGACAGGGTAGGAGCGGAACCCTAGCCGCGCGGGCCTGCCGCAGCCAGGACAAAACAAGCCGGCCGGTTGGTTTTTTCGTGAGCCGGGAGAGCGGAAGGAAGTCGAACGGTGACATGGCCCCGACATGACTTACACAAGCTTGACAAACGGCTGATTGCTTAATGTCCCGTTGATATTTCTGCCGCTATGCCGCTGGCAACGAACCCAGGCGGGCTGCGTTTCGCCTGTCCATCCGCAAGGCCCGAAGGGACCGTCCGCTCCGATGCTGCATCGTACCGCCGAGGAAAAGCGGCTGGCTGCTTTCAAGGTGACGCAAGAGGATATCCGCACCTTGCAGGGCCTGGCGGAGTTCGCCCGCAACCGCCTGCCGGCGCTGCTGGAGGAGCTGCATGACGGGTTCGCCGACTGGCCGGAGATCCATGCCGCCCTGATGAAGCCGGAGGTGCACCGCGCCCGCGTCGCCCACTGGTGCCGGGTGGTCAGCGGTGATGTCGGTCCGGGCTTCACTGAATCGGCCGAGACGCTGGCCTCCGCCTTCTACGCCCATGGCGTGCCCGGCTATGCGGTGGCCATCTGCCACGCCTCGGTGATGCAGGGCATCCTGCAGGATCTGGGCCTCGAGGAAGCCGGCCGCCCGGCCAGGCGCCGGCTGTTCAGCCGCGGCGCCAAAGGCGTTCGGGCCGATGGCGAGGCGATCCGTGTCGCGCTGAACAAGGGCGCCTGGTTCGATCTGGAGCTGCTGCTGGAGACCTATGCCGCCGCCGAGCAGAAGAGCCGTGCTGCCGCGATGAACCAGATGGCCGAGGCGATCGAGCGCGAGGCCGGCATCGCCGTCGAGCAGGTCAATGCGCTGACCGGCGAGATGTCGGGCACCGCTGCCGACATGGCCGCCACCGCCGCCCGCACCGGGCAGAATGCCAGCGACGCCGCCGCGGCCGCCGACCAGACCCGGCAGACGGCCGAGACGGTGGCCGCCGCCGCCGAGCAGCTCACCACCTCGATCCACGAGATCGTCCGCCAGGTCAGCGGCAGCACCGCCTCGGCGCAGCGCGCCGTGGTCGCCGGCCGCGATGCCCGCAACAGCATCGAGGCGATGTCGCAGCAGGCGGCGCAGATCGGCAGGATCGCCGAGATCATCGCCGACATCGCCGCGCGCACCAACCTGCTGGCGCTGAACGCGACGATCGAGGCGGCGCGCGCCGGCGATGCCGGTAAGGGCTTTGCCGTGGTCGCCGGCGAGGTGAAGCAGCTGGCGACGCAGACCGCGCAATCGACCGCCGACATCACCCGGCAGATCGCCGCCGTCCGCCAGGCGACGCAGCTGGCCGCCGACGAGGTCAGCCAGGTGGTCGGGCTGATCGGCGAGATCGACACCACCACCTCGGCCGTCGCCGCGGCGGTGGAGGCGCAGGGCACGGCCACCGCCGCCATCGCCCGCAGCGTCGTCGAGACGGCCGGCGCCGCCAGCCGCATGTCGCAGCGCACCGATGACGTCCGCGCCGCCGCCGGCGAGGCCGACCGCCAGTCGGAAGCGGTGCGGCAGACCGCCGGCATCCTGGAGAAAGCGGTGCAGCAGCTGCGCCAGACGGTGATCCGCGTCGTCCGCACCTCCTCCCGCAGCGTCGACCGCCGCGAGGGCGACCGCATCGATGTCGATCTGCCCGCGCGCCTGGCGCTCGCCGGCGGCCCACCGCTGCCGGTGCGCCTGCTGAACCTTTCCGACAGCGGCGCCCTGATCAGCGGCGCCGAGGCCGGCCAGGGCCTGGCCGCCACGCTGTCCTTCGACGGGCTGGAGGTCGCGGCGGAGACCGTGGCCATGCGCGACCGCCGGCTGGTGCTGCGCCTGTCGCCCACCCCGCCGCAGCAGGAGAGGCTGGCGGCCCTGCTGAACCGCCAGGCGGCGGCCCGGCCCCTGGCGGCCTAAGGCGGCCGCCCGCGGCGCCGCCGGCCTGTGGCCCGATCACGGACTGGTCAGCAGCGGAGGCCTTCGGCGGCTGCCCGGTTGCATCGGCTGCCGCAAGCTGGCACCTGTCGCGCCATGCCAGATCGTCGTTCCTTCCTGCTCGGCAGCGGCGCGCTGCTCGCCGGCTGCTCCTCTGCCACCCCGCCCGGGGCGGCCCCTGCCGGCACCGCGCCGCTGGCGCCGCCGACACCGCTGGCGGGCCCGGCGCCCGTCGCCCCGCCGCCCGCCACCGAGGCGGCCGCGCCGGTGATCGACGAGGCCAGCTTCAACCGCTTCCTGGCCGGGGTGCGGCAGGAGGCGGCGCGCAACGGCGTCAGCCAGGACATCCTGCAGCGCGCCCTGGGCAATGCGAAGCCGATCCCGCGCGTGCTGGAGCTGGACCGCAAGCAGCCTGAGGGCGTGCTGACCTGGGAGCAGTATCGCGAGCGCATCGTCTCGCAGACCCGCATCACCAATGGCCGCCGCGTCTATGCCGAGAACCGGCCGCTGCTGCAGGCGATCGAGGCGCGCTACAACGTCTCGGCCCGCGTCGTCGTCGCCATCTGGGGGATGGAGACCAACTACGGCAGCAACACCGGCGGCTTCAAGGTGGTCGAGGCGCTGGCGACCCTGGCCTGGGAAGGCCGTCGCGCCAGCTTCTTCCGCAGCGAGCTGATGGCGGCGCTGCGCATCCTGCAGGCCGGCCACGTGGCGCCGGAGCGGATGATGGGCTCCTGGGCCGGCGCCATGGGCCAGCCGCAGTTCATGCCGACCAGCTTCGAGCGGCTGGCCATCGATTTCGACGGCGACGGCCATCGCGACATCTGGGACAACCGCGGCGACGCGCTGGGCTCGATCGCCAACTACCTGGCGCGCAGCGGCTGGACCCCCGGCGCCGGCTGGGCCATCGAGGCGCGGCCGCCTTCCGGCTTCGACATCCAGCGCGCCGACACCGAGACGCGGCGCTCGATGGCCGATTGGGGCCGCATGGGCTGGCGCCGCGCCGATGGCTCGGCGCTGCCGGCCAGCGGCGAGGCCTATGTCGCGGTGCCGACCCGCAGCAGCAGCCAGGTCTTCCTCGGCCTGCCCAACCTGCGGACCATCCGGCGCTACAACTCGCCGATGAATTACGGCCTGGCGGTGGGCCTGCTGGCCGACGCGGTGGCCTGACGTTTCTGCCCGCCCTGGTCGGAAGCCCGGCGATCCGCGAAGATCGCCGGGACCCAACCAGGCGGGAGACCATGCCATGGCCGATCTTTCGGGCTTTCCCATTGCCAGCCGCTGGCCGGCCGCGCATCCGGACCGCATCCAGCTCTATTCGACGCCGACGCCGAACGGGGTGAAGGTCTCGATCGCGCTGGAGGAGCTGGGCCTGCCCTACGAGCCGCATTTCGTCGATATCGGGCAGAACCAGACATGGACGCCGGAATTCCTGTCGCTCAATCCGAACGGCAAGATCCCGGCGATCATCGATCCGGACGGGCCGGGCGGGAAACCGCTGCCGCTGTTCGAATCCGGCGCCATTCTTCTGTATCTGGCCGAGAAGACCGGCCGGCTGCTGCCCGCCGATCCGGGGCAGCGCATCCAGGCCATCCAGTGGGTCTTCTTCCAGATGGGCGGCGTCGGGCCGATCTTCGGCCAGCTCGGCTATTTCCACAAATTCGCCGGGCGCGAGATCGAGGACAAGCGGCCGCTGCAGCGCTACGCCGCTGAATCGAAGCGGCTGCTCGGCGTGCTGGAGACGCGGCTGGCCGGCCGCCCCTGGATCATGGGCGACGAGTATTCCATCGCCGATATTTCCCTGCTGGGCTGGGTGCGCAACCTGATCGGCTTCTATGGCGCCGGCGAGCTCGTCGAATACGACAAACTGACAGAAATACCGCGCTGGCTGGAGGCGGGGCTCGCCCGTCCCGCCGTGCAGCGCGGCCTGACCATCCCGGCGAAGCCCTAAAGCCTCAGCGCCAGGAAGCGGGTGCCCTCGATCGGCGTCGGGTAATAGGCGTCGATCGGGGCGAAGCCCGCCTTGAGATAGAGGCCCTGCGCCGCCGCCATGCCCGGCAGCGTGTCCAGCCGGATTTCTGTCAGCCCACGCCTCCGGGCCTCCGCCAGCAGGGCGTCGAGCAGGGCCTGGCCCAGGCCCTGGCCGCGGCCCGCCGGCGCGACATAGAGGCGCTTCATCTCGGCCACCCCCGGCTGCGCCAGGCGCCGCAGCGCGACGCAGCCGATCGGCTGGCCGGCCTCGCCGCGGGCCAGCAGCAGGGCGCCGGCCGGCGGCGCGTATTTTCCCGGCAGCCCGGCCAGCTCTTCCGCAAAGCCCTGGAAGGCCAGGTCGACGCCAAGCGATTCGACATAGGCGGCGAACAGCGCGCGGATGGCGGCCAGGTCGTCTTCCGTCGTCGCGGGGGCGATGGTGAAGCCGGCCATCCGCGTCGCCCTCAGGCCGAGGCGGCGTCGAAGCCGTCCGGCACCACGCCGCGCGGCCGCGCCAGGGCATAAGGCCCGCGCGCCAGGAAGCGGCCGGAGCCCGGCGGGGCCAGCACCTCGCCATCGCGCACCGCGACCTCGCCACGGCGGATCGTCACCTGCGGCCAGGCCTTGACGGAAAAGCCCTCCCAGGGGGTGTAGTCGATGGCGTGGTGCAGCTCGGCCTGGCGGATGGTGCGCTCGGCATCGGGGTTCCACAGCACCAGGTCGGCATCCGCCCCCGGCGCCAGGCTGCCCTTGCGCCCGCCCAGCCCGAAGAGCTGCGCGGCATTGGCCGAGCTAAGGCGCACGAAGGTCGGCAGGTCGATGCGACCCTTGGAGACGCCCTCGGAGAACAGCACCGGCAGCCGCGTCTCGATGCCGGGCACGCCATTGGGGATGGCGTTGAACATCGGCGTGCCGTCGGGCCGTGCCGCCGCCGTGCCGGTGCCATAGGCGCTGCTGCCCGCCACCCGCTTCTGCGTCGCGAAGGAGAAGCCGCAATGGTCGGAGGTGACGACATCCAGCGTCCCGTCCTGGATCCGCTTCCAGATTTTTTCCTCCTCGCCCTTGGCGCGCAGGGCGGGGGAGCAGACCGCCTTGGAGCCGGCGAAGTCGGGCCCGACTAGGTCGTCATGCGACAGGGTCAGGTATTGCGGGCAGGTCTCGCCCCAGACCTTCAACCCGCGGGCCTTGGCGCGCGCGATCTCGGCGGCGGCCTCCTCGCAGGAGACATGGAAGACCTGGATCGGCTGGTCGACCAGCTCGGCCAGGGCGATGGCGCGATGCGTCGCCTCGCGCTCGACCACCGGCGGGCGCGACCAGGCGTGCTGCAGCGGATCGGTCAGGCCGGCCTTCAGCAGCGCCTCGATCCGCCAGCCGATGGCGTCGAAATTCTCGCAATGGACGGTGACGAAGGCGCCATGGCGCCGCGCCGTCGCCAGCACCTCGATGAACTGCCGGTCGTCGAGCCGCAGCGGGTCATAGGTCAGGAAGACCTTGAGGCTGCGGATGCCGCGGGCGATCAGCGCCGGGACCTCCTTCTCCATCACCTCCGGCGTCGGGTCGGTGATGATCTGGTGGAAGGAATAATCCGCCCGCGACGCCGCGGCGCGCGCCTCGTAGCCGGGGGCGCTGGCGGCCAGGGAATGGCCCTTCCACTGCGGCAGGAAGCAGATGAAGCTGGTGGTGCCGCCGGCCAGCGCCGCCGCCGAGCCGGAGGCGAAGCTCTCCTCCTGCGCCGAGCCGTCCTGGCCGAGTTCTTCCAGGTGGCAATGGGAATCCAGCCCGCCCGGGGTGACGATCATGCCCTTGGCGGCGATCTCTTGCGTGCCGCGCGGCAGGTTGCGGCCGAGCGCGGCGATCACCCCATCCTTGATGCCGATATCGGCCTCGAAGACCTCGGCCGCCGTGGCCAGCGTGCCGCCGCGCACCACCAGATCGTATTCATGCCCGCTCATCGCGCATCCCCACCGCATCGAAGCCGCGATCCCGCCCGGAAGCGGCTGCCCTGTCAACGGGCGGTCCGGCGGGAAAACCGCGGCGCCAGGCGGCCGGCTGCCTGCGGGCGCGGCGGCTGCCGCGCGAAGCGGCAACACCCCCGCTTCCGTACCGGTTAACAGATCATTGCGGTGGCCGGGTTACCGAGAGGCCATGTCCCGCATCGGCGCCCTTGCCCCGGCCCTGCCGTCCCCGGACCCGCGGCCTCCCGACCCGGCCAGGGCGCCAGTCGGGGCCGCGGCCCCGCCGCCGCGCCCGCCTGCCGTCACCCTCGACCTGCGCGGCGACCGGCTCGGCCTGGCGCCGACCCAGCAGGCGCGGCTGGACCGGGCGATCGGGCCGATGCTGCAGGCGCTGGACCCAAAGGACCGCGGCAGCCTGGTGGCCGGGCTCTATGGCCAGCTGGCCGACCGCCGCGCCCAGGGGCAGGACAGCATCGTCATCGGCATCGCCTATCCGGGCGGCACGGTCACCGCCAGCCTGCTGTCACCGGAGGCGCTGCACGAGGCCCTGTTCTCCGACGATCCGCTGTCGCTCGGCCAGGTGATCGACGGGGCGGGCGAGGTGCACAATGTCCGCGACCTGCTGCGCCGCGCGATGGGCCTGGCCGATCCGGGACAGGAGGGCGCGGTCGCCTGGAAGCAGGACATGACCCGGATGCTGGCCGCCATGCTGGCGGGCGAGGCCGTCATCGCCGAGCCGGCGGCGCAGGGCAGCCTCAGCCTGATCTCGGTCACCGCCCGCGGCATCGTCGGCGCCAGCCAGGCGGTGCTGACCTAGGCATCGCCGTATCGGCCGCGATAGAAAGCCGTCGCGGCACGAGGGGGCGGGCTTCATGCGCGTGGTCATCATCGGCATTTCCGGCGCCGGCAAGAGCACCCTGGCGCGGCAGCTCTCGGCGGCCTGCGGCCTGCGCCACATCGAGCTGGACGCGCTGTTCTGGGAGCCCGGCTGGCGCCAGGCCAGCCCCGAGGATTTCCGCGCCCGCGTCGCCGCGGCGACCGCGGGCGACGGCTGGGTGGTCGACGGCAACTACAGCGCCACCCGCGACCTGACCTGGGGCCGCGCCACGCATCTCGTCTGGCTCGACTATGAGCGGCTGCCGGTGATGCGGCGGGTGATCTGGCGCTCGATCCGGCGCGCCGCCACGCGGCAGGCGCTGTGGAACGGCAATCGCGAGCGCTGGCAGAACTTCCTCCATGCCAGCCACCCGATCCGCTGGGCCTGGTCGCAATGGCGCGGCCGGCGGGTGGCGCTGGAGGCGCTGCTGGCCGGCGAGGCCTGGGCCGGGCTGCCGCTGCTCCGCCTGCGCCATCCGCGCGAGGCGCCGGCGGCGCTCGCCACCCTGGTCCGCGCGGCCGGCGGCATCGAGCCGGGTGCCGGCCCGGGGCGCTGACCCGTCAGGCCAGGGCCAGCAGCGCGCCGGCCCCGGCGATCGCCGCCAGCACCGCCAGGCCGTTCAGCCGCCCGCTGACCAGCGCCAGAAAGCCGGCCAGGGCAATCACCGCGTCGCCCGGCCCCCGCAGGCTGGAGACCGCGATCGGATCGACCAGGGCGGCGGCCAGGATGCCCACCACCACGGCATTCAGCCCGAGCAGCCCGCCGCGTGCCGCCGGCTGCGCGCGCAGCCGCGCCCAGAGCGGCAGGGCGCCGTAGAGCAGCAGCAGCCCGGGCAGGAAGATGGCCAGCGTGCCAACGACCGCGCCGCCGACCCCGTCCACCGCCGCGCCCAGATAGGCCGCCAGGGTGAAGAGCGGACCCGGCAGGGCCTGCGCCAGACCATAGCCGGCGAGGAAGCGGTCGGCCGGCAGCAGCGCCGGCACCAGCGATGCCTCGAGCAGCGGCAGCACCACATGGCCGCCGCCGAAGACCAGGGCGCCGGCCTGGTAGAAGATCGCGCTGAGCGACAGCCAGAGCGGTCCGCCGGCCGCGGCCAGCAGCGGCAGGCCGAGCAGCAGCAGCGCGAAGGCCCCCAGCGCCACCAGCGCCGAGAGCGGGATCGGCGCCGCCGCGGGCCCGGGCTGCGGCACCTCGCGGGCCGGCCGCAGCATCGTCAGGCCGAGCACGGCGCCGGCCACCAGGCAAACGAACGGGGCGAGCGGAGTGGGAAAGGCCAGCAGGAACAGCAGCGCGGCCAGGGCGAGCAGGCGTCGCGGCGTGTCGGGGCAGAGGCTCTGCGCCATGCCGCAGACCGCCTGGGCGACCACGGCGACCGCCACCAGCTTCAGCCCGTGCACCAGCGCCGCCCCCGCGCCGCCGGCCCAGAGCCCGCCCGCCAGCCCCGCCGCCAGCATCAGCAGCGCCGAGGGCAGGGTGAAGCCCAGCCAGGCCAGCAGCCCGCCCGGCAGCCCGCCCTGGCGCAGGCCGATGGCGAAGCCGAGCTGGCTGCTGGCCGGGCCGGGCAGGAACTGGCTGAGCGCCAGCAGCTCGGCGAAGGCGGCCTCGGACAGCCAGCCGCGGCGGGTGACGAATTCGGTGCGGAAATAGCCGAGATGCGCGACCGGCCCGCCGAAGCTGGTCAGCCCCAGCCGCAGGAAGATCAGGAACAGCGCGGCGCGCCGCGGGCGGTAGGAAGCGGCAGGCGGCATCGGCGCATCCGGCAAGGATTGGGGAAGCCCGATCCTAGCAGGCTTCCTGGCCGCCTGCCGATGACAGAAGGATGACGGCCGCCGGCTGCCGGCGCGTCAGGGCCGGCCGCGCTGCGCCGCCCATTGCGTGAAGGCCACGACCAGGGCGCGCGCCTCGGGCGGCGCCATGTCGCGCGACAGCACGGTCTCGGCCAGGGCAGGGCGGTTCTGCGCCGCCAGGGCCAGGGCCAGGTTGTGGCGGGCGCGGCGCGGCGCGGCCGGGTCCTGCTCGGCGGCCGCCAGCAGGCGGGCGGCCTCGGCCGGCTGCGCCGCCAGCAGCCGCGACATGGCGTAATTCACCCGCACCGGCCAGTCCGCCGGGGCGGTCAGCAGCGCCGCCTGGTGCCAGCGCTGCGCCTCGGCCGGCTCGCCGGCCAGGTCGTGGCAGACGGCCAGCCCGCTCATCGCCGCGACCAGGCCGGGCTCGGCCAGCAGCGCCGCCTCGAAGCTGCGCCGGGCCAGCGGCAGATCCCCGGCCAGCAGCGCGAGGCGGCCACGCGCCGCCAGCCGGTCGGCCGAGCTGCCGCCCAGGGCGATGGCGCGCTCCTGCGCCGCCAGCGCCTCGGCCGGCTGGCCGGCGCGCTCGGCGGCGCGGGCCAGGCGGTCCTGCAGCGCGGCATCCTCCGGCGCCGCCTCGGCCAGGCGCCGCAGCACCGGATACTCGCCCGGCCCGCCGGCCTCCGGCAGCTGCGCCTCGAGCAGCCGCAGCCGGGCGGCGGCGGACAGTGTCGGCGGTTCGCTGGCGCGCGGCGCCGCGCAGGCGGCCAGCAGGGGGAGCAGCAGGAGAAGCCGGCAGATCTGGCGCATTCTGCGCTCCGGGTCGCGGGTGGGCGATCATCGCGTGAGGCGCAGCGTCACCAGCTCATTGCCGATCTGGGTGAAGGCCTGGCGCAGCGCCGTCTGATTCGGGCTGTTGAAGTAGCCCGTCATGGTGGATGCGCAGTTCCTGTAGAGACTCTGGGTTGCCGCATCGTTGAGATTGAAGGTGATGGTGTAGACGGTGATGCCCTGCGCCTTCAGCAGGGTGCACATCGCCTGCATCCTGTCAGAGATGGCGGCCTTGTTCAGCGCGATGGCGGCGGCGGTGCGCGCGGCGAGGGTGCCGGTGACGGGGGTGACGATCCCCAGCCGGTTCTCCGCCAGGCGGCCATAGCCGGTGTAATCGGCATCGACCGTCTGGCCGTCATAGGGAACGGGGGCGGCGCCCGGCGCGCCGGCCGGATAGTCGAACCAGTTGTTCTGCCCGTCGGTCATCAGCACCACGACCTTGCGGTTGCCCGGCACGCCGTCGTCGCGCGGCAGGCTGGCATCGCCCCAGAGGCCGCGCCAGCGCGGGCTGATGGTGAACCAGGCCGCCTGCAGGCCGAGATTGGAGATGGTGCCGCCGCGGAAGCTGACCTGCAGGGCGGCGATGCGGGCCAGCAGCGTCGATTTCTCGGCGGTCAGCGGCAGCACCGTGTCGACCGGGCAGCCGAGATTGGGCCCGACGGCGAGATTCTGCAGCGAGCGGTCGGCCTCGGTCACCCGCGTCAGCGACCAGTCATTGTCGCCGGCCACCACCGTCGTGCCGCTGTAGTAGCGGTTCAGCGTCGAGGCCCAGCGATAGGGCGTGAAGGGCGCGACCGAGGGCGGCGCATCGGTCGCGTCATGGCCGTTGCCCCGCGCCTCGACGCAGCCGGCCCAGCTGCTGGGCAGGTAGTCGGCGGCGCTGAGCAGCCCGGCCGCCAGCCAGTCGGCGTGTCCGGCCCCCAGATTGACGGTGGCCGCCCAGGGCACGATCGAGACCCGGAGGCCGGGGATGGTTTCCTTGTCGCCGTAGAGGATGCCCACCAGATCGGCCGCCGCCAGGCGCAGCGCCGCAATGCCGTTCGGAAACATCGAGCCGGTGATGTCGAGCGCCATGGCCAGCTCCATCCCGTCGGTCTGCACGGCGGCGGTGGCGCTGGCCCGCAGCGCCATGCTGGACTGGCCGAAGATCCGCATGAAGACCGTGGGCAGGCTGGCCCGGGCGGTGACGCGCAGCGTGTTGACGTCGGGCTGGTCGATCACCGGCGGCTGCGCCACCGCCCCCATGAAGCCCAGCGTGCTGCTGGCGCTGTTGATCTCCTGCCGGCCGAAATTCGCCCAGAACAGGATCAGCGCCGCCGCCTCGCGCTCGGCCGCCGGCCGGCTGAAGGCGCGACCGCCGGCCAGCGCCGCGGCATCGACGGCGGTCGCCAGCCGCGACTGCGCCAGCCAGCCGCGCGCCAGGTCCAGCGCCAGGCCGCAGGCGGCGAGCAGCGGCAGCAGGCTGAGGGCGATCGTCAGCGCCACGCCGCCGCGCCGGTCGCGCCAGCCCCGCCGCCTCATTGCGGCTCGGCCGCCAGCAGGTTGCCGCGCGGATGGTAGATGGCATGGACGGCGATGACAGCGGGCGCGGCGCTGCCGGCGAACAGCCGCCGCCCCAGCACCCAGGGCCCGCCGCTGGTGAAGAGCTCGGCGATGATCACCGTCTCGCCGGCGCGCACCAGCACCTGGCCGGGCAGCACCACCGCCGCGCCCGCCTTGCCGAAGCGGCTGGCGAAGCGGCTGCTGCCGGTGCGCTTCTGCCACAGCATGGTATTGGCCGCGCCGCTGCCCTGCACCGCGGAGATGATGGTGGCGCCCTGGTCGCCGGTGACGTCGATCCCGCCCGCCATGGCCTGACCGGCGGCGACGATGGCGGCCAGCCCGCCGGCATCCAGGCGGTCGCGCCGGGTGATGATGTCGGCGAGCTCGGCCGAGATGCGGTTCAGCCGCGACCAGCCGCGCAGCCAGAGGCCGAGATCGGCCATGCCCAGCAGCAGCAGCAGCAGGAACGGCGCCGCCAGCGCGAATTCGACCGCGGCCACGCCACGGCGGCCCCTAGGGAAAATTCTCATTCTGCACCATCACCACGGCGCGATGCTCGATGGCCTGGCCCCAGCCGGCGCGGCCCAGCGGTGTCAGCAGCGGCGCGCTGTAGCGCAGCCGGTATTCGACGATCGCGCCGGCGCCGCCCATGCCGCTGGTCGCCGTGGCGGCATTGCCGAGGCTGGCGAGGTCGCCCCAGAAGCGCAGCTCCAGCGTGAAGCGGGAGGCCTGCAGCAGCGGCACCCGGTCCAGCACCGCCCGCGTCAGCGCCTGCTGCGGCGTGCCCGCGCCGAGGCTGGCGCCGGTGACGCCGAGCCGCGCGGCGTAGCGGGCGCCGAATTCCAGGCCGGCATTGATCGCCAGCTGCCAGGCGAATTCCAGCATGGCGGTCAGGATCAGCAGCAGCGGCAGGGCGCAGAGCGCGAATTCCAGCGCCGCCGCGCCGCGCCGTCCGTCAGATCGTCCGCCCTGCCGCCGCCGCCTCACAGCGAGGGCAGGATCTGGATGACCGCCGGCCCGGCCAGCACCAGGAAGATGGTGGGCAGGATGAAGACGACCATCGGCAGGGTCAGCAGCACCGGCAGGCGGGCCGCGCGGGTCTCGAAGCGCACCAGCTGCTCCTGCCGCAGCTCGGCGGCGAGGCCGCGCAGCGCCTGGGTCAGCGGCGTGCCGTATTGCAGCGTCTGCACCAGCGTCGCCGCCAGCCGCTTCAGAGGCTCGAGCTGCAGCCGCGTGCCGAGCGACTGCAGCGCCAGCCGCCGGTCGGCGGCGATCCGCAGCTCCTGCGCGGTGACGGCGAATTCCTCGGCGACGGCGCGATGCGCCGGGGCGATCTCCAGTGCCACGCGCTCGATCCCCGCCTCCAGCCCGAGCCCGGCCTCGGCGCAGATCACCATCATGTCGAGCGCATCGGGCAGGCCGCGCTCCACCGCCTGCAGCCGGGCGCGGCGGCGCTGCGCCAGCATCGCATCCGGCAGCAGCAGGCCGAGCGCCGCGGCGGCCAGGGCGCCGAGCAGCAGCATGGCCTCGTCCTGCAGCAGCGGCGCCAGCAGCAGCCAGGCCGCCACCGGCAGAAGCAGCATCAGCAGCAGCTTGGCGCCGGCCAGCAGGGCGAGCGCCCGGTCCTGGCGGAAATGCGCTGCCACCAGCATCGCCTTCCAGGCCGCCAGCGTGTCGCGCGGCAGCAGGCCGGAGCGCAGCAGCAGCAGGCCGAGCCCGGCCAGCGCCCGCTGCGGCAGCGGCGCGGCCGGCGCCACGGCGGCTTCCTGGCGCAGCCGCAGCGCCGCCAGGCGGGCCTTGACCCGCGCCTCCCGCCGCAGCTGCGGCAGCAGCAGCGCGACGCCGCCCAGCAGCAGCAGGAGCAGCAGCAGCGCCAGGCCGAGGGCGAGCGGCGCGCCGGTCGGCATCCCCGTCATTCCAGCGCCTTCCGCAGCATGCCGCGCATCACCAGGATGCCGCAGAGCAGCAGCCCGGCGGCGCTGGCCAGGATGGTGTGGCCGGTCGGATGCTCGACCAGCAGCAGGATATAGCCGGGCGAGACGAGATAGAGCCCGCCCGCTGCCAGCAGCGGCAGGCAGCCCAGCACGATGGCGCTGGTGCGCGCCTCGGTGGCCAGCGCCCGGGCGCGGGCGCGGAGCGCGACGCGGCGGCGGATCACATCGGCCAGATTCTCCAGCGTCTCGTTCAGGCTGCCGCCGGTCTGGCTCTGCAGCACCAGGGCGACGGCGAAGAAGCGGTATTCCGGCAGGCCGGATTGTCGCGCCATGGCGGCCAGCGCCTGGTCCAGCGGCTGGCCGATGGCGACCAGATCGGCCAGGCGGGTGAATTCCTGCGCGGTCGGCGCCAGCGCCTCGCGGGCGACGACGCGCAGCGCCTCGGTCACCGGCACGCCGACCCGCACCGCCCGCACGATCATGCCGAGCGCATCGGGGAACTGGACATAGAGCAGGCGCCGCCGCTGCGCCTCGGCGCGCCGCGCCAGCAGGCGGATTCCGAGCAGCGCCAGCGCCGGCCAGGCCAGCCAGGCCGCGCCGCCCAGCAGCGGCGCCGCCAGCCAGCAGAGCAGCGCCGCCGCGGGCAGCGCCGGCAGCAGCGGCCGCCAGGCCTGCCGCCCCGGCCGGTGCGCCAGATAGGCCTCGAGCCCGAGCAGCGGCGACAGCCATTCCAGCAGCGTGCGCGGCCGCCGCAGCGGGGCCGCTGGCGCCGCCTGGCCGCGGGTCCGGTAGCGGCCGAGCACCGCCTGCCAGCGCCGCGCCTGGCGGCCGCGCCGGCGCGCCACCAGCAGCAGGGCCAGCCCGCCCAGCAGCAGGAGCAGCAGCAGGCCGAGCAGCAGGAGCGGCAGCAACAGGGACGGTCCCGGGAGCGGCGGCGGGCTCACCGCTCGGCCTCCCCCAGCGCGCTGGCCCAGGCGCGCTCCAGCCCGAAATAGGTCAGCCGGTCGTGGAAGGCGGGGCGCGCGCGGCTCACCTTGTAGTGCCCGGTGATGCGGCCATCCGGCGTCTCGCCGCCGAACTCGAACTGGAAGATGTCGTTCAGGATGAAAACATCGCCCTCCAGCCCGCAGACCTCGGTGACCTGCACCAGGCGGCGGACGCCGTCGCGCTGCCGCTCGGCCTGGATCACCAGGTTCAGCGCGCTCGCCATCTGCATGCGGATGGCGCGCGGGGCGAGGCCCAGATTGCCCATCTGCACCATGTTCTCGGCCCGCGTCAGCGCGTCGCGGGTGTTGTTGGCATGGATGGTGGACATGCTGCCGTCATGCCCGGTGTTCATCGCCTGCAGCATGTCGAAGGCCTCGGGCCCGCGCACCTCGCCGATGATGATGCGGTCGGGCCGCATGCGCAGCGCGTTGCGCACCAGGTCGCGCTGCGTCACCTCGCCGCGCCCCTCCAGCGAGGCCGGCCGCGTCTCCAGCCGCACCACATGCGGCTGCTGCAGCTGCAGCTCGGCGGCGTCCTCGACGGTGATGACGCGCTCGCCATGGTCGATCAGCCGGCTCATGGCGTTGAGCAGCGTCGTCTTGCCCGAGCCGGTGCCGCCCGAGATCAGCACGTTCAGCCGGCAGCGCGCGGCGATCTCCAGGATGCGCGCCGCCCCCACCGGCATCGAGCCCAGCTCCACCAGCGTGGCGAAGTCGATGGCGCGGCGGGCGAACTTGCGGATCGACAGGCAGGGGCCGTCGATCGCCAGCGGCGGGAAGACGATGTTGACGCGGCTGCCATCGGCCAGCCGGGCATCGACCATCGGGCTGCTCTCGTCGATGCGGCGGCCGACGCCGGCGGCGATGCGCTGGGCGATGCCGGCGATGTGCTGGTGGTCGCGGAACTGCACCGGCGCCAGCGTCAGCTGGCCGCGCCGCTCGACGAAGACGCGCTGCGGGCCGTTGACCATGATGTCGGCGATGCTGTCATCGTCCAGCAGCGGCTGCAGCGGCCCGAGCCCCAGCATGTCGTCGACCAGCTCCAGGGCGAGCTGGTGCTGCTCCCGCGCATTGAGCTGCAGGCGGCGCTCATTGGCGATCTCGGTCAGCAGGCGCTCGATCTCCGGGATCAGCCGCTCTGGGCTGCTGCCGGCGATCTGCGAGGGGTCGATCCGCGTCATGCAGAGCTGGCGCAGTTCCAGCAGCGGCGTCGCCAGCGGCGGCGGCGCGGCGGCCGGCGCCGCGGCCGCGGGCATGGCGCGGGGAGGGGTGGCGCCGGCGGGTGCCGCTGCCTCGCTGGGGCGGCGGCCGAAGCTGGCGGGCTTCATGGCCGGGCGCGGGCCGGGGTGGCGCCCGGGCCGCCGGCGGCATCGCGCGGCGCGGCGGCCTTCCCCGCCTCCGGCAGGGAGGAGCCCCGGCGGCGGCCGAGCCAGCCCAGCCAGCCCGGCCGGGAGCGTGCCAGGCGCTGCACCGAGCCGGTCTCCTGCGCCAGCTCGGCGATGGCCTCGCGCAGCGGCCCGCAGCGCTGCAGCGCCGGCAGCCCCTCGGCCTCGGCGGCGGCGAGCGGGCGCGGCAGATGCGGGATGACCACATCGGGCGCCTGCTGCAGCACCGCCTCGACCTGGGCGCGCTGCAGGCCGCCCGGGCGATCGGCCTTGTTCAGCACCAGCACCGGGCGGCGCGCCTGGTTCGGGCTGGCCGGCCAGGCGCCCAGCCGCAGCGTCTCGCGCAGCGCCGGCAGCGAGGGGTCGAGCACGATCACCCGCTGGTTCGCCAGCTCGAAGAGGTCGCCGAACAGCGGCTGCGGCCGGAACGGCAGGTCGATGACGATGAAATTGTAGCGCCGCTGCAGCAGCGCCAGCAGCCGCGCCGCGGCGCCCGGCACGGCGGGCAGCGCCTGCTGCAGCGCCTCCTCGGCGGCCAGCAGGCCGAGGCGGGGACCCACCGGCTGCACCGCGCGCTCGACATAGAGCTCGTCCAGCCGCTCCGGATTCTGCAGCGCCTCGCGCAGCGCCGGGCCGGGCTTGCCGCCCAGCAGCAGGGCCGCGGCGCCGCAATGCAGGTCGGTGTCCAGCAGCAGGCTGTGCCGCCGCTCCAGCTGGCCCAGATGCCAGGCGAGGTTGACGGCCAGGGTGCTGGCGCCGCTGCCGCCGCGCGCGCCGGTGACGGTGATGACGCGGCCGCCGCGGATGCCGCCCTCCGCCAGCGGGCTCAGCCCGCCCAGCGCCGTGGCGAAGAGCCGCGCCACGATCTCCGGCACCAGCGGCTTGAACAGGTATTCGTGCACGCCGAGGCCGCGGGTCAGGCGGCGGTAGAAATCCATGTCCTCGCGCTCGCCGACCACCAGCACGCGGACATCGGGCTCCAGCACATGCGCCAGATCCTCGAGCCCGGCCAGCGGCTGCGCCTCGCCGCTGACATCGACCAGCAGCAGCTGCGGCGTCGGCTCCTGCCGCATGGCGGCGATGGCGTCCTGCAGGCTGCCGCGGCGGATGTCGCTGCCGCCCGGCAGCGCCTCGGCGAAGCCCTCGCGCAGCGCCGCCTCGGTGGCGGCGTCGCGGGCGAAGCCGATCAGCGGCTTGCGGGCACGGCTTTCCTCGCCGCCGGAGCCCTCGCCACGCTCGCCGGCCATCAGGGGCTGCCCCCGCCCTGGCGGCCCAGCGTGATCTCCGGCAGCGGCCGCGGCTTGCCCTCGCGCAGCCGCTCGATGGCGGCGCCGGCCAGGGCGCCATCGGTCCCGTCCGCCGCCACGCCCCGGTCGCGATGCGCCGGATCGGCCAGCATCGCCTGCAGATTGGCCTCGTTCACCCGGCCCGGACGCCATGTGCCGGGCCGTTCATAGGGGTCCAGCGCGCCGCAGCCGGCCAGGGCGACCAGCAGCAGGACCAGCAGCGGCACCAGCGGCAGGAAGGGGCGCATGGCCATCGCCTCAGCGCAGCAGGAAGCCGGCATCGCCCGGCGGCGGCAGCACCGCCGGCGCGTCACGTCGGGCGAAATGGCGGAACAGCAGGATGCGCTCGGCATCATCGGCCGGGGTCTGGTCGGCGGCCGGGCCGCGCAGCGCCGCGGGGTCGCTGACCGGGCGCACCAGATAGGGGGTGACGACGATCACCAGCTCGGTCTCGCTGCGCTGGAAACGGTCGGAGCGGAACAGCGCGCCGAGCACCGGCACCTCGCCCAGCCAGGGCACGGCGCGGCCGGTGGTGCGCTGGCTGTCCTGCATCAGCCCGGCGATGGCGAAGCTCTGCCCGCTGCCGAGCTCGATGGTGGTCTCGGCGCGGCGCACGGTCAGCGCCGGGATCTGCAGGCTGGAATTGTCGGCCGACAGCCGGATCGCGCCCTGCTCGGACAGCTCGCTGACCTCGGGGCGGACGCGCAGGCTGATGCGGCCGGGCTGCATCACCGTCGGCACGAAGGCCAGGCTGATGCCGTACTGCTTGAACTCGATGCTGATCTGGTCGTAGCGGCGGCCGACGGGGATCGGGAACTCGCCGCCGACCAGGAAGCTCGCGGTCTCGCCGGAGAGCGCGGTCAGGTTCGGCTCGGCCAGGACATTGATCAGCCGGTCCTGCGCCAGCGCGTCAATCAGGCCGTTCAGGTTGACCGCCCCCGTATAGCCGGCGCCGTAGCGGCCCGGCAGGTTGGTCGGGTCGGCCAGGGAATTGTTGGTCGCCGCGCCGATGGCGAAGCGGCCGATCGCGCCCATCGCCTGCCAGTCCAGGCCGAATTGCCGCGTCACCTCGCGCGAGACCTCGGCCACCCGCACCCGCAGATTGACCTGGGCCGGGCCTTCCACGGTCAGGCGGTTCTCGACGCCCTGCCCGCCGGCGGCGAAGCTGCGCACCAGCGACAGGGCCTGCTCGGCCTCGGCCGGCTGCGCCACGCTGCCGGACAGCAGCAGGCCGCCCGGCCGCGCCTCGACCCGCAGCGCCCGGCCGGGCAGCAGGCGGTGCAGCGCCGCCTGCGCCTCCTCGGCGCCGAAGCTGCCGGGGCGGACCATCACCTGGTACTGCGCCAGCGGCTGGCCGGCGGCATCCATGGCGGCGATGGTGGTGCGGCCCGGCGCCACGCCGAAGACGAAGAGGCTGGTCGGGCTGGCCGGCCGCACCTCCGCCACCTTGGGATCGGCGGCGAAGAGGCTGGCGGCCGGGGCGGGCAGGGTGACCACGCGGCCGCCCCCCGCCTCCAGCAGCAGGGCGCCGGGCTGCGCCGGGACAGTGGCTTCCGGCGGCCGCGGCGCCGGGCCGCGCTGCGCCGCGCCCGGCTGCGGCATCAGCAGCACGACCAGCATCGCGGCGGCGAGGCGGCGGACCGGCGAGGCGGGCATCGGGCGCATCAGAAGCGGATCTCCTCGGTCTTGGCGGGGCCCTGGAACAGGCGCAGCATGGGCCCTGTCTGGTTGCCAGGGTCTTGCAGCGCCGCCGAGACATCGCCGCTCCAGGTCAGCGGCAGGCGCGGCGCGGCGCCGGGCGGCTCCGGCAGGGCGGCGCGCACCGTCAGCGCCAGCCGGCCCAGCCGGCCGGCGACGGCGACGCGCTCGGCCTGGGCCGGGGTGACCTCCAGCGTGACGGTGCGGTTGCCGCGCTCGACGCCGGCGGCGTTGTCCAGGCTGACCGCGCCCTGCACCAGCCGCTGGTCGATGGCGACGACGCGCAGATCGGCCAGCACCGTCTCGCCGGCGACGCGGCGGGTGGCGGGCAGGCTCTGCGCATCCAGCGCCTGGGACAGCAGCAGGTCGACGCGGTCGCCCGGCCAGATCAGCCCGGCGGTGCCGGTGACCGCGTCGACGCCGATGCTGACGGCGCGCATGCCGGGCGCCAGCACCGCCGCCAGGAAGCCGCGGTCGCCGGGGCGGATGACATCCTCGCCGGCGCGCAGCGGCTGCCCGGCCGCCATCGACTGGCGCAGCATGGCGCCGATCAGCTCGGCCCGCTCCGCCGGGGTGTCCGGGCGGGCGCCGGCGGGCAGGCTGGCGGCCGGCAGCTCCAGCCGCGACAGGTCGTCGGGTCCGAGCAGCGCGCCGGCGCGCAGCGGACGGCCGGCGGCAATCACCGCGGCCAGGACGGGCGGCGGCGCGGCGGGGGCCTCCACCAGAATTGGCGGGGCCGCGGGTTCCGGGCGCAGCGCCAGCCAGGCCAGGCCGCCCAGGCAGGCCAGCGCCAGGGCAGCGATCAGGCCGAGCAGGGCGCGCAGCATCAGGGCAGCCTCCCGCCGGCATGCAGCAGCGGCAGCAGCGCGCCGGCGGCGATGGCCACCGCATAGGGCAGCGGCCCGCCGCGGCGCAGCCGCCGGCATTCGGCGCGCCACAGCCGGTCCGTCAGGCTGGTCCGCGACCGGCCCGGCAGCGCCGCCGGCAGGGCCAGCCGCCGCCGCGCCAGCCAGTAGGGCAGGGCCAGCACGCCGCCGGCCAGGGCGATGGCCAGCAGCAGCCCGGGCAGGGCGTCCGGGGCAGCGAGGGGGATGATGGCGGGCAGCAGCTTGGCATCGCCGCCGCCGATCAGGCCCATCCGCCAGAGCAGCAGCGCCGGCAGGGCGACCAGCGCCGCCAGCGCCAGGGCCTGGCCGGCCTGGCCCTCGCCCAGCCGCAGCGCCAGGCCGATGCCCAGCAGCCCCAGGCTGGCGCTGTCGGGGATGGTGCGGAGCGCCAGATCGTGCAGCGCCACCAGCAGCAGCAGCAGCAGGGCCATGCAGACCAGCGGCGTGTTCATCGCCCGCATTTCCTTGTCACGCCGTCCCCGTCATGCCGGCCCGCCTGGCGCCGGCGGCGGCCGCACCCTCAGGACCCGCCGATGGCGGTCGCCACATCGTTGAACTTGGCGGCGATGTTGGTGCCGAGCAGGCGCACGCTGACGATGATGGCCACCGCGATCAGTGCGGCGATCAGCCCGTATTCCAGCGCGGTGACGCCCTGGCGGTCCTGGCGCAGCCGCCGCAGCCCGCGGCCGAGGCGCCGCACCGCCGGGCGAAGCCAGGAGGGGGAGGGAAAACGCATGGGTCTCGGCTCCTCGCGAAGGGGACGAAGCGCGGCCAAGGCGCCAGCGCGCCGACAGCCTGGACCAGAAGGGTGGATTTTTTACGAAGCCCGCCGCTCAGGGCCGCACCAGCCGCGGCAGGCGGGGCGGCGCCTGCAGCCAGACGACCACCGCCGCCGCCTGTCCCGGCCGCTGCACGGCCAGCGGCCGGGCCGTCGCCGCCAGGGCCGGCGGGGTGGCGGGCGGCAGCGTGCCCAGCCAGGCGGCGACACGGGCGCGATAGGCGGCGCCGCGCTGCGGATCGCCGGAATGGTAGCGCGCCACGGCCTGCATCCAGTCGCCGGTCTCGGCCTGCAGCCGGCGCAGGAAGCGCGCGGCATAGGCGGCGTTCAGCGCCGGGGAGAAGCCGTCCTCGGGGGTGGGAAAGGCCTGCGGATGGTGCTGCAGGTTCACCTGCAGGCAGCCGATGTCGATGCTGCGATGGCCGGCGGCCTGCAACTGCCGCAGCCGGGCCAGGGCCTCCTCGCGGCTCTCCAACAGAAAACCGGCGCCGCCGGCATTCAGCGCCCAGGGCCAGGGCTCGACGCCCATGGCGGTGCGGCGGCCGCTTTCCACCCGGCCGATGGCGCGCAGCAGGCCGGGGGGCAGGGCCTCCGCCCGCTCCGCCGCCTCGATGGCGGGGCCGCAGTCTTCCGCGGCCGCCGCGCTGGCCATGAGCAGGAAAACGGCAAGGAGGCGGGCGTGCATGCCCGCCTGCTTGCCGCAGGGTGGGTTAAGATCCCGCCTGCTGCCGCCTCAGATCGGCGAGCCCGGCGGCACCGGCAGCGTCGCCGGGTCGCGGAAGCGGGCCGGATCGACCATGAAGATGGCGAGGGCAGCGAGCGCCGCCTCGCGCTCGGCGGCGCCCAGGGCATCGGCCGGGGGCGGCGCCGTCTCCAGCCAGGCGGCCAGGCGGCGCAGCGTGGCGCGGACCACGGCGCGGACGCTGAAGGACGCCTCGGGCGAGGCGCCCAGCGCCATCAGGTGGCGCAGCGCGACCTGGGCGATGCGCAGCTGCACGGCGCGGGCCAGGCCGGTTTCCGCCGGCGCCTTCCAGACCTTCTCCAGCGTGGTGTCGAAGATTTCTTCCAGGGACGGCAGGGAGGCGTCGCGGTGGTGGTGCTCGATCAGCCGTGCCGCGCGCTGCGGATGGAAGACGAAGAAGAAGCCGTGGGTGGCGGCGGCCTCGGCGGCGCCCAGCGGGTCGAAGGCGGCGCCGGCCTGGCCGGGCAGCAGGTCGCGGGTGGCCAGGAATTCCGGCGGGCGCGGCGGGATGGCGCGCAGGATCGCCTCCGGCAGGGTCAGCGCGGCGGGCGACAGCGCGGCCAGCACGACGTCCAGCGCGCGGCGCTGGTCGGCGGCCGGGACCAGGGCGGTCGGCACCTGGCCGTCGCCGCGCAGGGCATAGCGCCAGTCGAGCCCGCCGATCAGCTTCACCGCCGCCTCCAGCTGGTAGCGGTGCAGCAGGAAGAGGCCGGTCAGCCGGTCGCCGAGCTCGGCCATCGGCCGGCCGGGCTTGATGACGCGCTCGCCGAAGCGGGACAGGGCGGCGGCGCGCACCGTCATCAGCCGGGTCAGCTCCTCGGCGGCATCCGATCCGGTGTCCCAGTGGTGGCCCTTGGGATGCATGCCGTTCTCGGGCAGCGCGTCCTGCTGGGCGAGGGTGTAGAGCCCCTCCTCGTGGAACGCCTTCTCGAGGATCGCGTCCAGGCCACGCTTCTCTTCCTCGGGCGTCGTGCCGGGCGGGAATTCGGAATAGCCCCAGGTGATGGAAATCTCGTCCCAGCGGCCGACGTCTGTCCCGTAGGCGGCGTCGAGCCTGACCTCGCCCGCCTCGTCCAGCGTCAGCAGCGGCGCCGGATAGTCGCAGACCGACATGTCCTGGCCGTGGTTGCTGGCGATGTGGTTGTGATCGAGCCCCAGCGTGTGCGAGACCTCATGCGCCGAGAGCTGCCGCAGCCGGGCCAGCATGAACTCCTCGACCGCCTTGCACGGCTTCGCGTCGTCATAGGGGGCGAGCAGCGCCTCGGCCAGGCCGCGCAGATGGCGGTCGCGCAGCGCGGTCAGCGTCACCTCGCCCTTGATGATCTCGCCGGTGCGCGGGTCCCAGATCATGGTGCCGTAGGAGAAGCCGCGGCTGCCGCGCGGCACCCAGGTGATGGTGTTGAAGCGGATGTCGAGCGGATCGGCATCCTCGGGCAGCAGCTCGACGCGGAAGGCGTCGATGAAGCCGGCGGCCTCGAAGGCGCGGTTCCACCAGCGGGCGCCATCCAGCAGGGCGCTGCGGATCGGCTCCGGCGCGCCGCGATCGACGTAATAGACCAGCGGCTTGACCGGGCGGCTGCGCGCGGCGGTCGGGTCGGCCTTCTGCAGCCGGTGGCGGATGGCGTAGTGGACGTCGAAGGGTTCTTCCAGCGAGCGGCCGAAATCGTGGAAGACGACGCTGTTGAAGAAGGAGCCGCGCGGATCGAATTCGCGCGGGCGGTAGCCGGGCTCGGGCAGGGCGATGAAGCAGTGGCGCAGCCGGATGCTGATGGCGCGCGGATCGGGGGCCAGCGCCGCCAGCCCCTCGCGCTGGCCATTGCCGTTCCAGAAGGGCAGTGTCTCGGCATCGGGGTTGGCGAAGGTCAGGATCGCCTCGGCCTGGCTGTTGCGCGGGAAGGCGCGGTGGCCTTCCTCCGCCAGCGCCGAACGGCGGGCATCCAGCGTGTAGCGGCCGCGCGTCGCGGCGCGCGACAGGGTGCCGGCGATGTCGCGGGCGTCGTGCAGCAGGAAGGCGGTCGCATCGACCAGCAGGGTGCCGCCGGCCTCTTCCAGGATGTCGAAGCCCCAGAGGATCGAGTCGGGAAAGGCCTGGCGCAGCGCGAGTTCCTGGGCCGGCTCGCCGCTGGAATTGCGCCAGGCATAGTTGACGGCGATCAGGAACAGGCGCGGGCCGCGCCGCTCGAAGCGCACCACCTGCGGCCGGCTCATGCCGCCGCGCTCCAGCCGCAGGTCGCCGATGCCCTGCGCCAGGCGGGTGATGTACAGAAATTCCTCGCCGAGGCGCGGCAGCTCCAGCAGCACGCGGCCGCCGGCCGCGTCCCAGTGCAGGGTGACGAAGCCCTCCATCCGGGCGAGGCCCGTGGTGGCGGCAAAGGCGGGGGCGGGGGCGGCGGTGGCCGGCAGGGCGGTCCGGGTCATCTCGGGCGGTGTCATGGCGGCGCGGACTGTTCTGCCGCGCGCGCGCCGCGTCAACCCGGGCGCCGCAGTCCCGTCTCGCGGCAGGCGGCGGCGGTCGCCGCCCCGAGCCGCTGCGCGGCCCGCTTCAGCGCGGCCGGCGGATGGCCGGAGAAGCCCAGGACGAAGCCATCCGGCTCGGCCGGCGCCATCCGGGTGTCGGAGAGCAGCCAGCCCTCCACCCCGGCGGCGGCGCGGATCGCGGCCGCGCTGCCCGGTGGCAGGCCGGCGGGCAGGGGGGTCAGCAGATGCAGCCCCTGGCCGGGCACCGCCGGGCGCAGCCAGCCCGCCGAGGCCTGCGCCAGGGTCGCCGCCAGCAGGTCGCGCGCGGCGCGGTAGCGCGGCCGCATCCGCCGCAGATGCGCGGCGTAGAAGCCGCCGGCGATGACGCCGGCCAGCGCCCCGGCGGTCAGGCTGGGCGGGAAGCGGTCGGTCAGCAGGCGGGCGGCGACGACGCGCTCCAGCAGCGCCGGCGGCAGCACGGCGAAGCCGATGCGCAGGCCGGCGAAGAGCGTCTTGGAGAAGGTCCCCAGATAGATCACGCGGCCGCCGCCATCGATCCCGGCCAGCGCCGGCAGGGGCGGGCCGGCATAGCGGAACTCGCTGTCGTAGTCGTCCTCCAGCACATAGGCGCCGGCCGACTGCGCCCAGTCCAGCAGCGCCAGCCGCCGCGCCATGGCCATGGCGGCCCCGGTCGGGAACTGGTGCGAGGGGGTGACATAGGCGAGCCGCGCCCCGGGTTCGCAGGCGATGCCGGCGGCGACGTCGATGCCGGCGGCATCCACCGGCACCGGCACCAGCCGGGCGCCGGCGGCCGAGAGGATGCGGCGCGCGGTGGGATAGCCGGGATCCTCGATCCAGGCGGCGTCGCCCGGCGCCAGCAGCGCTTCGGCGCAGAGCCGCAGCCCCTGCTGGGTGCCGCTGGTCAGCAGGATGCGCGCCGGATCGCAGACCACGCCGCGGCTGGCCGCCAGATGCACCGCGATCGCCTGGCGCAGCGCCAGGCTGCCGCGCGGATCGCCATAGCCGAAATGCTCGGCGGACGGGTTCTTCAGCTGCTGCCGCAGCAGCCGGGAGAAATGCCCGAGCAGCGCGGCATCGGGCAGGGTGCGGCCGAGCGCGAAGGGGATCTGGCCGGGCAGGGAAAGTGCCGGCGGCGGCGCTGTCTCGGCCGGGCCGCGCGGCAGCCGGGCCGCGACATAGGTGCCGGCGCCGCGGCGGCCCTCGGCCAGGCCCTCTTCCAGCAGCTGCTCATAGGCGGTGACCACGGCGTTGCGCCGCAGGCCGAGCTGGGTCGCCAGCGCCCGGCTCGACGGCAGCCGCAACCCGGCCGCCAGCCGCCCGCCCAGGATGGCGGCGCGCAGCGCGGCCAGCAGGCGCTGCGCCTGGCTGCCGGGGCCGTCCAGCTTCAGCGGCAGGTCGAGCAGCCCGGGAGAAGTGGTCGGCAAGATGCGCTCCGGATTGGTCCTCGCACCGACCACTTTTCCGGCGCCAGATGGCCGCGTCAATGGCCCGCCGCCCCGGGCCAGGCCGCCAGGAGATCCCCGCACCATGTCCGAGAGCTATCCCGTCGACGCCGTGAACCGCGTCAAGCGCCGCCACGATCGCGGCTTCTACGACCATGACACCGTGCATGCGCTGCTGGACACGGCGGCGCTGTGCCACGTCGCCTATGCCATCGACGGCCAGCCCTATTGCACGCCGACGCTGTTCTGGCGGGAGGGGACGCGGCTCTACTGGCATGGCAGCAGCGCCAGCCGGATGCTGCGCAACCTGTCAGCGGGCGAGCCCGCCTGCCTGACGGTGACGCATCTGGACAGCCTGGTGCTGGCCCGCTGCGGCTTCAACCATTCGGCCGACTACCGCTCGGTGATGGCGTTTGGCCTGGCCAGGCTGGTGACCGATCCGGCGGAGAAGGAACGCGCCCTGGTGATGATGGTCGACCGCTTCTTCCCCGGCCGCACCGCCGGGCTGCGGCCGAGCACGGCGCAGGAGATCAAGGCCACCGCGGTGATCTCGATGCAGATCGACCGGGCATCGGCAAAGATCCGCGCCAAGGGCGTCGCCGATGACGACGAGGATTACGAACTGCCGATCTATGCCGAGCGGCTGCCGGTGCGCACCATACTCGGGCCCGCGGAGCCCTGTCCGCGGCTGATGCAGGCGGTGGCGCGCGGCGCCGACCTCGCCCCCTATGCGCCCGGCCGCAGCCTGGACGAGGCGCTGACCGAGGCCTATGCCCTGGCCTATCCGCGCGGCTGACCTTCGGCCAGCAGACCCTCGGCCATGCGGCGGAAGGCGTCCACCGCGCGGGCGAGGGTGGCGGGCGGGTCGTCGCTGGCGGCGATCCACAGCGCGGCGTTCAGCGCGGCGCCGTTGATCAGCCGCGCCGCCGCCTCCGGGTCGACCGGCGCCAGGGTGCCATCGGCGACCAGCGCCTCGACCATCGCAATGCTGGTGCGCAGGCAGGCATTCTGGTTCGGCCAGCGCGACGGATCGCCCAGCACCGCCGGCCCGTCCAGCAGCATGATCCGCTGGATCTCGGGGTCCAGCGCCAGCTCGATATAGCCGATGCCCTCGGCCAGGAAGCCGAGCCAGGGGGTCGCCGCCGCGGCGCGCAGGCGGGCGGTATGGGCCAGCATCTCGGCGTCGATCTCGGCGATCACCGCCTGCAGCAGCCCCTTCTTGTCGCCGAAATGATGGTAGAGCGCGCCACGGGTCAGGCCGACCTCGGCGGTCAGCTCATCCATGGCGGCGGCCGCATAGCCTTTCTCGGCGAAGGCGCGGCGGGCCGCCCGGATCAGCGCGGCCCGGGTTTCTTCCATCTTCTCGGCTCGGCGGCCCGTGGCCATGCGCGCGGCTCCTGTTCACATACGTCGCGTATGTGAGTTGACATACATCGTGTATGCGACCACTTTCCTCACATACGCGGCGTATCTGAAATAGGCGCTGCGTCCCCGGAAAGGAACCCCCGCCATGCGTGACGCCATCTTCCCCGCCGGCCGCCAGGATCTCTACGAGATCAACAGCTATTCCGCCGCCATCCGCTCCGGCGATTTTCTGTTCATCTCGGGGCAGGTGGGCAGCCGGGAGGACGGGTCGCCCGAGCCCGACTTCGCCAGGCAGGTGGAGCTGGCCTTCGCCAATCTGGAGGCCGTGCTGAAGGCCGCTGGCGCCGGCTTCGACGACATGGTCGACGTGACCAGCTTCCACACCGACCCGAAGACCCAGTTCGAGACGGTGAACCGGATCCGCACCAAGGTCTTTGCCCGGAAGCCTTATCCGAACTGGACGGCGGTGGGCGTCACCTGGCTGGCCGGCTTCGACTTCGAGATCAAGGTGATCGCCCGGCTCCGCTGACTGTCCGTTCACGAAATCGCAATCTTGCGGAAAGCCAGGGAATAGCCGCGCCCCTCGCCGCGTAGGTGGGGGGTGCAGCGCCACCCTCGCCGCCGGACCGTCAAGACGGCCCGGCCCCCCGCTCCCGAACCGGCCGACCCTTCCAGTCGGGCGGCAGCGGGGCGGCGGCGTGTGCGCCGCCCCCTGCTGGAGCACCGTTAAGAAACATGGAATGGATCGCCGACCCGACCGCCTGGTTGGGCCTGGGGACGTTGATCGTGCTGGAGCTCGTGCTCGGCATCGACAACCTGATCTTCATCGCCATCCTGGCCGACAAGCTGCCGCCCGAGCAGCGCAACAGGGCGCGCCTGATCGGCCTATCGCTGGCGCTGCTGATGCGGCTGGCCCTGCTGGCCGGCATCGCCTGGATCGTCGGCCTGACCGCGCCGCTGTTCACCGTCGCGGGCATGGACATCACCGGCCGCGGGCTGATCCTGGTCGGCGGCGGCCTGTTCCTGCTGTTCAAGGCCACCACCGAGCTGCATGAGCGGCTGGAAGGCGCCGCGGCCGCCACCGACCGTCCCCGCGTCTGGGCCAGCTTCTGGCAGGTGGTGGCGCAGATCGTCGTGCTCGACGCCGTCTTCTCGCTGGATTCCGTGATCACCGCGGTCGGCATGGTCCAGCACCTGTCGATCATGTACATCGCCGTCGTCACCGCCATGGTGGTGATGCTGGCGGCGTCGCGGCCGATGATGCGCTTCGTCTCGGCGCATCCGACGGTGGTGATCCTCTGCCTGGGCTTCCTGCTGATGATCGGCTTCAACCTGATCGCGGAAGGCCTCGGCCTGCCGATCCCGAAGGGCTATCTCTACGCCGCCATCGGCTTCTCGGTGCTGATCGAGGCTTGCAACCAGCTGGCCCGCCGCAACCAGGCGAAGCGGCAGAATCTGGGCGACCGCCGCCAGCGCACCGCGACCGCGGTGTTGCGGCTGCTGGGCGGCCGCGAGGATTATTCTGCCGGTGCCGAGCCTGGCCCGGCGGCCGAGCCGGCCGTGGCGGAGCCGGCGCCCATCTTCGGCCCGGCCGAGCGCGCCATGGTGCAGGGGGTCATGGCGCTGGGCCAGCGCAGCCTGCGCTCGATCATGACGCCGCGCGCCGAGATCGACTGGCTGGAGATCGACCTGCCCCCCGGGGAGCAGCGCCGCCGGATTCTCGAAAGCGGCCATTCGCGCTTCATCCTGGCGCGCGGCGGCATCGAGGCGGTGGTCGGCGTCGCCCTGGCGCGTGATCTTCTCCGTGACCTGCTCGACCACCAGCGGATCGACGTGGAGAAAAGCGTCCGCCCGGCGCTGCTGGTGCCCGACCGCATGGGCGTGCTGGTGCTGATGGAGAAGCTGCGCGCCGCGCCGGTGCAGCTCGCCGTCGTGGTCGACGAGTTCGGCGGGCTGGAGGGCATCGTGACGCCCACCGACATCCTGGAGGCCATCGCCGGCGGCTTCCAGGAGGGCGGCGCGTTGTCGCCGCTGCTGGTGGCCGAGGGCGAGGATGCCTGGCTGGCCGACGGCCAGATCGACCTGCACAGCCTGGACCAGCAGATCGGCACGCAGCTGGCCGGCCAGGCCGGGCGCTACACCACGCTGGCCGGCTTCGTCATGGGGCGGCTGGGCCGGCTGCCGGTGGCCGGCGACCGCTTCCAGGACGGCCGCCTGGTCTTCACGGTCGAGGAACTGGTCGGCCGCCGCCCGGGCCGCACCCGCCTGCAGCGCGTCGCCGAGGAGGCGGTGGGCGCCGGCTGAGCAGAAAACGCCGGGGCCGTGTCACAGCGGCCCCGGCTGTTCCGTCATGGGTCCGAAGCCTGCATGGTGCAGGCCCGGAGCAGAGACCATGACCCCGCGCATCGCCACCCCCTACAAGCACATCCCCGAAGGCCTCAAGGCCATGATCGCGCTCGAAGCCAGCTTCAGGAGCTCGACCCTCGAGCATTCGCTGCAGGAGCTGGTGAAGCTGCGCGCCTCGCAGATCAATGGCTGCGCCTTCTGCCTGCACATGCATGCCAGCGACGCCCGCGCGCATGGCGAGACCGAGCTGCGGATCTACATGCTGAACGCCTGGCGGGAATCGCCGCTCTACACCCCGCGCGAGCGCGCCGCCCTGGCCTGGACCGAGGCGCTGACCCATGTCGCCGGGACCGGCGCCCCGGATGCCGATTATGCGGCCGTGGAAGAGGAATTCAGCGAGACCGAGCGGGTGCAGCTGACCCTGCTGATCGGCGCCATCAACCTGTGGAACCGCCTGGCGATCGGCCTGCGCTACCAGCATCCGCTCGAGCTGGCGCATGCCGCCGCCTGACGCGGCCATGGAAGCCTTCGCGCGGCAGCGGCCACGGCTGCTGCGCCTGGCCTATCGCATGCTGGGGTCTTCCGCCGAGGCGGAAGACATCCTGCAGGAGGCCTGGATCCGCTGGCAGGGTGCCGACCGCGCGGCGGTGCAGAGCCCGCCCGCCTTCCTGACCCGGGTGGTGACGCGGCTCTGCCTGGACCAGCTCGGCTCCGCCCGCGCCCGGCGGGAGAGCTATGTCGGCAGCTGGCTGCCCGAACCGCTCTACGAGCCGGAGCCGGACGAGATGCGCGCCGACGAGATTACTCTGACCTTGATGCTGGCCCTCGAACGCCTCTCGCCGCTGGAGCGCGCCGCCTTCCTGCTGCACGACGTCTTCGAGGTGCCGCTGCCCGATGTGGCGGCCGCGCTGGGGCGCGACCCGGCGGCGGCGCGGCAGCTGGCGGCGCGCGCCCGGGCGCATGTGAAACAGGCCCGCCCGCGCTACAGCGTCGCGCCGGCCGAGGGCGAGCGCATCGCCGCCGCCTTCTTCCGCGCCTCCAGCACCGGCGATGTCGCGACGCTGCGCGGGCTGCTAGCCGAGGGCGTGGTGCTGCAGGCCGATGGCGGCGGCAAGGTGGCCGCCTTCCTGAACCCGATCCTGGGCCTGGAGAAGGCGCTGCGGCTGTTCGCCGGCCTGGCGCGCAAGCCGCGGCATGAGCCCGCCGAATTCCTCCGCGCCTGCCGCATCGACGGGCTGCCCGGCTATGTCAGCCGCGAGCGCGGCGGGGTGCTGCAGACCACGGCCCTGGCCATCGAGGAGGGCCGCATCACCGCCATCTACATCACCCGCAACCCGGAGAAGCTGCGCCAGGTGGCGGCCGCCCTGGCCGCGACGCCACCTGACGGCCCCTTGAGCTAGCCGCGCTTTACCCCGATCGCCGCCGGGTCGAAGGGCGTGGTCTGGTAGATCTGGTTGATCCAGTTGCCGAAGAGCAGATGCGCGTGGCTGCGCCAGCGGTTCTCCGGCTTCGCCGCCGGGTCGTCCTTCGGGAAGTAGTGGCGCGGCTTGGCGACCGGCGTGCCGGCGGCCAGGTCGCGGAAATACTCTTCCGCCAGCGAGCTGGAATCATATTCGATGTGGTTGAACATGTGCAGCGCGCCGTGCTTCGGGTCGTCCAGCAGGCAGAGGCCGGTCTCCTCCGATTCCATCAGCACGCTCATGCCGCTGTCGGCCGGGATGTCGGCGCGGCGCACCTCGGTCCAGCGCGAGACGGGGATGGAGAAATCGTCGGAGAAGCCGCGCAGATAGGGCGAGGCCGGGGCCAGGTTGCGGTGCCGGTAGACGCCAAAGGCCTTCTCCGCCAGCGGATGCTTCGGCATGCCGTGGAAATGATGCGCCGCCGCCTGCGCCCCCCAGCAGATGGTGAAGAGTCCGTGCACATGGCGCTGCGTCCAGTCGAGGATGCGGCGCAGCTCGTCCCAATAGGTCACCGCTTCGAAGGGCAGGGTCTCCACCGGAGCGCCGGTGATGATGAACCCGTCGAAACGCTCGCGGCGGACGCTTTCCCAGTCGCTATAGAAAGAGAAAATATGCTCGCTCGGGGTGTTGCGGGCGACGTGGTGGGTCATCCGCACCAGGGTCAGCTCGACCTGCAGCGGCGTCGCGCCCAGCAGGCGGGCGATCTGCGTCTCGGTGCGCACCTTGTTCGGCATCAGGTTGAGCAGGCCGATCTTCAGCGGGCGGATATCCTGCCGCACCGCATCCGCCTCGCGCATCAGCATGACCCCTTCGGCGGCGAGCGTCGCGGCGGCGGGCAGGTCGTCGGGGATCTTGATCGGCATGGCGCGGGGCCTCGGCTGGTGGGGGAGCCGGACGGACGCGCTGTGGCAGGGACCCGAATGATTGCCGGTTCGGCCACATCCCCCCTGGCAAACCAGGGAGCGCCACCTTGCCCGGGCGGGCAGGTTGGCGTCGGGCGTCGGCCCAACTCTTGATGTCGCTTCCCTTCTAGGCAGCCGGGCGCGGCTTGGCAATGCCGTGCCCGCCGCCCGGCCGGCCGGGCAGCGTTGCCCCGCCTCGATCCCGGCAGTATTGAGAATGCGTCTCATCTTCATGAAGCGCGCACCCTGGTCTGCCCGGGCGCGCGCACCACATGCCAGCGGAGCAGGGCGCCGGGCGCGCCCATCCAGGACGGAGGATCGCATGCAGAAGCTGCCCATCGGGACGAATGCCACCGGAAGCCGCACTGAGAGCGATTCCATGGGCCAGATCGAGGTGCCCGCCGCGCATTACTGGGGCGCCCAGACCCAGCGCAGCCTGCTGCATTTCTCGATCGGCACCGCGGCCGACCGCATGCCCGCCGGCATCCCGCAGGCCTTCGGCTATGTGAAGAAGGCCGCCGCCCTGGTGAATGCCCGCGCCGGCCGGCTGGACCAGGCCAAGGCCGAGGCGATCGCCGCCGCCGCCGAGGAGGTGATCAGCGGCGCCCTTGACGACGAGTTCCCGCTCTTCGTCTGGCAGACCGGCTCCGGCACCCAGACCAACATGAACGCCAACGAGGTGATCGCCAACCGCGCTTCGCAGCTGATGGGCGGCAGGATCGGCACCGGCCGGCTGGTGCACCCCAACGACGACGTCAACATGGCGCAGTCGTCGAACGACACCTTTCCCACCGCAATGCATGTCGCCGCGGTGCTGGAACTGCGGCATCGCGCCATCCCGAGCCTGGAGGCGCTGGCCGGCGCCATCGAGGATAAGGCGCGGCTCTGGGCGGACGTGGTGAAGATCGGGCGGACCCATCTGCAGGACGCGGTGCCGCTGACCGTCGGCCAGGAATGGTCGGGCTGGGCGCGGCAGATGCGCGACGCGCTGGCCAATCTGGAGCGCAGCATCGACGGGCTGCTGGAGCTTGCCGCCGGCGGCACCGCCGTCGGCACCGGGCTGAACGCGCCGGCCGGCTTCGCCGAGGCGATCGCCGCCGAGATCGCCCGGCTGACCGGCCAGCCCTTCCGCACCGCGCCGAACAAGTTCGCGGCGCTGGGCGGGCTGGATGCGATGGTGGCGGGGATGGCCGGGCTGCGCGGCGTCGCCGTGGCGCTGCTGAAGATCGCCAACGACATCCGCTGGCTGGCCTCCGGGCCCCGCTGCGGCCTGGGCGAGCTGACCCTGCCGGAGAACGAGCCAGGCTCCTCGATCATGCCGGGCAAGGTCAATCCGACGCAGTGCGAGGCCATGGTCATGGTCTGCACCCAGGTCCTGGGCGAGGATGCGGCGGTGGCCTTCGCCGGCAGCCAGGGCCAGCTGAACCTGAATGTCATGCGCCCGGTGATCATCATGAACTTCCTGCGCTCGGCGCGGATCCTGGGCGATGCGGCCGGCACCTTCCGCCGCTACACCATCGAGGGGACCGAGCTGAACCGCACCCGCATCGCCGAGCTGCTGGACCGTTCGCTGATGCTGGTGACCGCGCTGGCGCCGGTGATCGGCTACGACAAGGCGGCGAAGATCGCGCACAAGGCGCATGTCGAGGGCTCGACCCTGCGCGAGGCGGCGCTGGCCAGCGGCTGGATCGACGGCCCGGCCTTCGACGCGGCGGTGCGGCCGGAGCAGATGGTGGGCGAGATGCCGGCCATCTGATCGGAGACCGGGCGGGCCTTCGCAGGCCCGCCCGGCTGTCAGTCAGTCGGCTTCAGGCGGGATGACGTTGGTCGACAGGCCATCCAGCAGAACGTCGCGCATGGTCTCGGCACCCTTCACCCGGATGTCGAGCAGCGATTCCGGCGCGTGGAAGGCGCTGTGCGGCGTGATGATCAGCCGGCCGCGCAGCCATTCCTCCCGCGCCCGATAGGCCTGCAGCAGCGGCGGCTCGGGCAGGGGGACCGGCTCGACCGGCAGCACGTCGAGGCCGGCGCCGGCGAGGTGCCCGCTGCGCAGATTGGCCTCGACCGCGTCGAGGTCCAGCACCGGACCGCGGGCGGTGTTGATCAGCACGGCATCCTTCGGCAGCTGCGCCAGTTCGGCGGCGCCGATCAGGCCGCGCGTCTCCTTCGTCAGCAGGCAGTGCAGCGACAGCACGTCCGACTGGGGAAGCAGCTCCGCCAGGCTGCGGCAGCGGTTGATGCCAAGCGCCCGATCCACCCCGTTGGGCAGCTTCGGATCATAGAAGAAGACCTTGAAGCCCAGCGCCTTGGCGCGCAGCGCGACCGCGGTGCCGATGCGCCCCAGCCCGACGATGCCGAAATTCTGCACGTTGAGCCGGCGGATCACCGGCGCGTCCAGGTAGTTCCAGGCCGCCGGCGGGTCGCTGCGCTGCACGTCATGGTGCAGCAGCAGCCCGCGGCGCAGCGCCAGGGTCATGGCGATGGCGTGGTCGGCGATCTCCGAGGTGCCGTAGTCGGGCACGTTGCAGACCTTGATGCCGCGCGCCGCGCAGGCGGCGCGGTCGACGCGGTCATAGCCGACGCCGAGGCGCACCACGACCTTCAGCTTGGGAAAGCGCTTCAGGTCGTCCGCGGTCAGCCAGTTGCGAAAGACGAAGAGGCCTTCCGCCTGCTCGGCCAGCGCCGGCGGCAGCGCGTCATAGCTGCCGAGCCCACCGCCCCGATGCAGAGAAACGCGCCCGCCGAAGATCGGCGTCTCGAAGGTGTCGTCAGGATAGAGCGCTTCCGGCTCCAGGACGGTGATCGGCGCCATGGTCAGCCCAGCTTGCCGGCGCGCGGGTCGTGCTTCGCCACGCGGGACAGCAGGTACTCGACCTCGGCCTTCGCCTTGGCGGTGAGCGCCGCGCCCGGCTTGCGCTGCGCGTCGGAGGCGATGATGCCGCGGCGGGCCATGACATACTTGCGCACGGCGAGACCCGTCGGGCCCTGCTGCTGCTCGTAGCGGAGCAGGGGGAGGTGGCCGTCGAACAGGTCATGCGCCTCGTCGCGCTTGCCCTCGGCCTGCAGGCGGACGATGTCGCAGAGCATGTCCGGGAAGGCATAGCCGGTCATCGCGCCATCGGCGCCGCGCTCGACCTCGAAGTCGAGGAACAACCCGCCATTGCCGCAGAGGATCGAGATCGGCTTCATCGAGCCATCCGCCTGGAAGCCGCGCAGCGTCGAGATCTTCTCGAGGCCGGGCCAGTCCTCGTGCTTCAGCATCACACACGCAGAATTATCCTGGACGATGCGGCGGATGACGCCGGGCGTCATGACGACGGAGAAGGTCTGCGGGAAGTCCTGGATGACGAAGGGGATCTCCTCGCCGATCGCCTCGCTGGCCTGGCGGTAATAGGTGACGATCTGGTCGTCAGTGCGCAGCGTGTTGGGCGGCGCGATCATCACGCCGGCGGCACCCTTGTCCATCGCCGCGCGGGCGAGGGTCCGCATGGCGGCGAAGCCCGGGGCGGAGACGCCGACGATGACGGGGATGCCCTTGGCGCGGGCGATGAAGCGGGTGGCGAGTTCCAGCGCCTCGGCGCCGTCCAGCTTCGGGGCCTCGCCCATCACGCCCAGCACGGTCATGCCGGTGCTGCCGCATGCCAGGTAGAAGTCGGTCATCCGGTCGACCGAGGCATAGTCGATCCGCCCCTCGGCATCGAAGGGGGTGGGGGCGATGGGGTAGACCCCCTTGGCGGTGTGGTCGAGCATGGCGTGTCTCCTGCCTGGCGTTTTCCGGGCGCGATCCTGGCCAAGGCGGCATCGCGGGTAAACCCCCCTCGGCACCGTCTTCACCGGACGGATTTTCCGTCATCCGGCCTGGACGAGGGGCCTTCCGCATGGCAGCGGGGCGGCATGAACACCCGCTTCCTGGCCACCCTCTGCACCGTCGCCGAGGCCGGCTCGCTGGCCGCCGCCGCCCGGCGCCTCGGCCTTGCCCATGCGACGGTGGCCGAGCAGGTGGCGGCGCTGGAGCGCGAGCTGGGCGCGCCGCTGCTGACCCGCCGCGGCCGCAGCCTGGTGCTGACCGAGGCCGGCCAGGCGATCCTGGAGCCGGCCGCCGAGATCCTGGCCCGCGTCGAGGCGCTGCGCACCCGGGTGCAGCTCGGCGAGCTGCGTGGCCAGCTGCGCGTCGGCGCGATCTCGACCGCGCTGATCAGCCTGGTGCCGCCGGCGCTGAAGCGCATGGCCGAGCGGCACCCTCGCATGGAGATCAAGGTGCTGCCCGGCACCTCGGCGCTGCTCTACCGCATGCTGGAGGCGGGCGAGCTGGATTGCGCGCTGATCGTCGAGCCGCATTTCTCTCTTCCCAAGAGCCTCGACTGGCATCCGGTGCGGCGGGAGCCGATGACGCTGATCGCGCCCGCTTCCATGCCCGGCCGCACGGCGGCCGAGCTGCTCGCCGCCGCGCCGCTGATCCGCATGGACCGCGCCGCCTGGAGCGGGCGGCTGGTCAACCGGGCGCTGCGCGACCTGGCGCTGCCGCTGCGCGAGCTGTTCGAGCTGGATGCGCAGGAGGCGATCGTCATCCTGGTGGCGCAGGGCCTCGGCGTCTCGCTGCTGCCCGACTGGGGCATCAAGCCGCCGGCCGGCCAGCCGATCCGCCGCATCGCGGTGGGGGATGGCGCCTATGACCGCGTCGTCGGCCTGGTGCTGGCGCGCGGCGCGCGCGAGAAGCTGGCGCGCAGCCTGGCGGCGGCGCTGGCGGAGGCCGGACGCGACATCGCCACGGCCGGCGGCCCGACCGGAAACCTGCCGGGGGGCTTGCCGCCGGCCGCCGCCCAGGCTCCGATAACCGCCTGACGCCGCCGGATCCGCCCATGCTGCCACCCAACCCCGCGCCCCGCATCATCTGCCTGGGGCATGCGACGCTCGACCGCTCCTATGTCATCGAGCGCTTCCCGCCCGGCCCCCGCAAGGTCAAGGCGTTGGCCGCTTTCGCCAATGGCGGCGGCATGGCCTCCTCCGCCGCGGTGGCCGCGGCGCGGCTGGGGGCGCGGGTGTCGCTCTGGGGCCGGGTCGGCGACGACGCGCCGGGCGCGGAGATCCGTGCCAGCCTGGAAGCCGAGGGCGTCGCGACCGATGGGCTGCGCTGCGTCGCCGGCGCGGTCTCGGCGACATCCGCGGTGATCATCGACGCCGCCGGCGAGCGGCTGCTGGCGCATCACGATGGCGACCGGCTGGACGCCGATCCCGCTTTCCTTCCCATCGGGCAGGTGGCGGGCGCCGATGCCGTGCTGGCCGATCTGCGCTGGATCGAGGGGGCGATGGCGCTGTTCGCGGCGGCCAGGGCGGCCGGGGTGGCGACCATCCTGGACGCCGATGTCTCCGACATCGCCGACCTGCGCCCGCTGCTGGCCCTGACCGACTACGCCCTGTTTTCCGAGGGCGGGCTGGCGGAGTTCAACGCCGCCCCGGTGGAGGTCGCGCTGGCGGCGGTGCGGGCGGCTGGGCCGCGCCATGCCGGGGTGACGCGGGGCGCCGCGGGCTACGCCTGGCAGGAGGGCGAGGGCGGGCTCCGGCACCAGCCGGGCTTCGCGGTCGAGGTGGTGGACACCAACGGCGCCGGCGACGCCTTCCATGGCGGCTTCGCCTGGGCGCTGGCCGGCGGGCTGGCGGCAGAGGCCGCGCTGCGCCTGGCGACGGCCGCGGCGGCGCTGAAATGCCGCCAGCCGGGCGCCCGGGCCGGCCTGCCGCGCCGGGCCGAGCTTCTTTCCTTCATTGAGGAAGCCGCGATAGACACCTGATCCTGCAGCTTTTCTTCAGCGCGACCAGGCGAGGAAAAGATCGTCGCGCGGAGGCTGGCGGGGCAGCGCCGGGTCGGGCAGCTCGGCGCGGCGGAGATGCTGCAGCAGGCGCCAGGGGCGGGGCGGCGGTGCCTCCCAGGCAGCGGCGAGGTCCAGCGCCAGGGCGTCGAGCGCCACCGGCTCGGTGCCCTCCAGCAGCAGCAGCGTCTCCACCCCCGGCGGCGGCGCGTCGGGGAAGACCGGATAGGCCGCGCCCGGCGCCGTGCTGCCACCCAGCACCACCCCGGTCAGCGTGCCGGCCTCCAGCAGCGCCTGCAGCCGGGGCAGCAGCGCCTGGAACTCGGCGAGCGGCCGGGCGAAGCGCAGCATCGCCATGGCGCCGCCCTGGCTGCGGCGCGCCACCAGCAGGCCGGTGGCCGGCAGGCGGCGGAAGCCGGTCAGATGCGGCCGCATCCGCGCCGACCAGCGGGTCGGCTCGGCCATCAGCGCGGCGTATGCCGGGGTCTTCAGCGCCGCCAGGCTGTCCAGCGTGTAGAGCGTGAAGAAGTCGGTGCCCTGCTCGGCGCGGTAGCGATGCGCGCCGAGGAAGCCCGGGGCGCCGAGCCGCTCCGGCATGTGCTCGGTGCTGTGCCAGGCCTCGTATTCGGCCATGCGCTCGGGCCGCACGCCATTCCACAGCGCCAGGAAGTCGCTCATGGCCGCAGGATGACCTTGCTGCCCTCGCGGGCGCGCAGCAGGTCGAAGCCTTCTGTCGCGCGCTCCAGCGGCAGCCGGTGGGTGATCATCTTCCGCGCCGTCTCAGCGTGGCGCGACAGCAGGGAGAGCACGCGCGGCCAGTCGGCGATCGGCGCGCGATAGGCGCCGAACAGCGTCTGCTCCATTCGCACCAGCCGGGTCAGGTCGAGCGGCGCCGGGCGGGCATGGATGCCGGCCACCACGAAGCGCCCGCCGCGGCGCAGCCGGGCCAGCCCCTCGGTCACCGCCGCGGCGACGCCGGCAGCCTCGATCACCACGTCGAAGCCCTGCTCGCCGAGCGAGCCCTCGGCCAGGTCGATGGTCGCGATGCCGCCGAGCGAGCGCGCCAGCGCCAGCCGCGGCGCGTCCCGCACCCCGGCCAGGGTGACCTCCGCCCCGGCGAGGGCGGCAAAGAAGGCAATCCCGAGGCCGATCGGGCCGGGGCCGAGGACGAGCACCCGCTCGCCCGGCCGGATCGCCGGCAGTTCGGCGGCATGCAGCGAGACACTCAGCGGCTCGGTCATCGCCGCCAGCTCGGCATCCAGCCCCTCGGGCAGGGCGACGCAGTTCAGCGAGGGCACCCGGACATGGCTGGCGAAGGCGCCGTCGCGGCCGATGCCGATGCCGCGGCGCTGGGTGCAGCCATCCGGGTCGCCGCCGCGGCAGGCGGCGCAGTGGCCGCAGACGGTGGAGGGCCGCACCGTCACCCGCTGGCCGGCCGTCCAGCCGGACACCCCCTCCCCGAGGGCGGCGATGACACCGGCGAATTCATGGCCGATGGTCACCGGCATGGCCGCCGTCATGCTCTCATAGCCGGCGGTCCAGTCGGCGATGTGCAGGTCGGTGCCGCAGATGCCGGCCGCCTCGACGGCGACCAGCACCTCGCCGGCGGCGGGCTCGGGCCGCGCCAGGGTGGCGAAGTCGAGCCCCGGGGCAGCGGCGGTCTTGCGCAGCGCCAGCATCAGTCGATCCGCACCTTGGCGTCGGTGATCACCTGCGCCCAGAGCTTCGCCTCGGCCTCCATGAAGGCGCCGAACTCGGCCGGGCCCATCGCGGCGGGGACGGCGCCGAGCAGCCCGAGCCGCTCCTTCACCGCGCCCTCCTGCAGGGCGGCGGCGAAGGCGCTGTCGAGCTTCGCCACCGGCTCGGCCGGCAGGTCCTTCGGCCCGGCCAGCCCGACCCAGGCGGAGACGTCGTAGCCGGCGAGGCCCTGCTCGGCGACGGTCGGCACCTCGGGCAGGCTGGGCACGCGCTGCGCCACGGTGACGGCCAGCGCCCGCAGCGCGCCGCTCTGGATCTGCCCGGCGGCCGAGGCCAGGGTGCAGAACATCACCTCCAGCGTGCCGGCCAGGGTGTCGGTCAGCGCCGGCGCCTCGCCGCGATAGGGCACGTGCTGGGTCGGCACCTGGGCGCGCAGGCCGAAGAACTCGCCGGCCAGATGCGCCACCGTGCCGCTGCCGCCGGAGCCGAAGGTCAGCGGCTCGCCCGACTTGCGCACAAACTCGGCCAGCTCCGGCATGGTCTTCACCGGGGAGGCGGCGCGCGTCACCACGACGAAGGGCAGCTTGGCCAGCAGGGCGACCGGCGTCAGCTCGCGCCGCCAGTCATAGGGCAGGTCGGTGCGGAAGGCCGGGTTGATCACCGTGGTGGTCGGCACCGCCAGCAGGGTGTAGCCGTCGGGGGCGGCGCGGACCACCGCCTGGGTGGCCGGGATGGTGCTGCCGCCGCCGCGGTTCTCGATCACCGGGCGGCGGCCGAGCGGGGTGCCAGCGGCCTCGGCAATGGTGCGGGTGGCGACGTCGACGCCGCCGCCGGCCGCGAAGGGGACGATGATGCTGGGCGGGCGGGCCGGCCAGGCGCCCTGCGCCAGGGCAGGGGCGGCGAGCGTCGCAAGCGGAAGCGCGGGGGCAAGGGCCAGCGTGGCGCGGCGGGTGAGCATGGGCGTAATTCCTCCGGAGGCAGCAGGGTCTGGGGGCCGGGTTTTTCCGGCTGATTGCGCCGCGCCACCACCCCGCGCAACGGCCAAAGCGGGCAGGGGGTATGCCCTCAGGGCAGAGGCAGCCGGGCCTCGACGGCGCGGATGCCCTCCGCCAGCAGCGCCTCGAAATCCGGCAGCAGCCGGGCCTGCAACCGGTCCAGCACGCGGTGCAGATAGACGTCGAAGCGCGCCGCGGCGGTGGTCGGCCGCACCGCCACCAGTTCAGGGCGGATGGCCATGGCGCTGAAGGCATCGATCAGCGCGATGGCGATGCCGGCCTCGGCCAGGGCGGCGGCGGATTCGGCGAAGCGCACCAGGTGCCGCGTCCCCGGCGCCACCGCGCCCAGGAAGCCGTCGACCATCCGGCCATGCACCGCCTGCGGGTCGAAGACGGCGAGCGGCTGGCCGGCGAGATCCTCCGGCGCCAGCCGCGCCCGCCCGGCCAGCGGCCAGCCGCGCGGCACCAGCGCCACCAGCCGGCCCTGGCCGATGTGCTGGCTGTGGATGCCGGCCTGCCGGACGGGGAAGAGGGTGACCGCGACCTCGCCGGTGCCCTCGGTCAGATAGGGCCCGACCTGGCTGACCGAGAGCACGTCGAGCCGCAGCGCCAGCCCCGGCGCCGCCCGCGACAGCCCGGCCAGGGCTTCCGGCACCAGGGCGCGGCCGAGGCTGGGCGAGACGCCGACCTCGAAGCGCTCGCCGCCCAGCCGGGCGCGCCGCGCCGCGTCGTCGACCGCCCGGCGCAGCGCGTCATAGGCACGGTCGATCTCGCCCAGCATGCGGCGCGCCTCGGCGGTCGGGTGCAGCCGGCCGCCGCGGCGGTCGAACAGCGCCAGGCCGAGCACATCCTCCATCCGCCGGACGATGCGGGTCACCGTCGGCTGGGCGATGCCGAGCCCGCGCGCCGCGCCGGCGAGCGAGCCCGCCTGCAGCACCGCGCGCAGCACCTCGATCTGGCGGAGCGTCAACATCGGCCGGTTATGGGCTCAGCGCAGCAGCGACGCCACCCGGCCCGCACGAGACCGGCCGGCTTAGGATCGGCCGGCGCGGCTCAGCGATCCGGCGCGGCGTCCAGCAGCCGCAGCGCATGCGCCGCCACGTCGCCCGGCCAGGCGGCCATCCTCTCTTCCAGCGCCTCGCGGTCATGGGCGAAGAGGGCGCGGCTGGCCTCCTCGAAGCCGGGCAGGTCGCCGGCGATGGCCGAGAGGAAGCGATAGGCCGCCTCCTGCGCCGCGCGCCGCTGCTGGACCGGATCGCGCCGGGCCTGCTCGACCAGCTTGCGCAGGGTCACCGAGGCGCCGCCGGGCTGCGCCGCCAGCCAGTCCCAGTGCCGTGGCAGCAGTGTCACCTCCCGCGAGGTCACGCCGAGCTTCGGCCGGCCCTTGCCGCGCGGCGCTTCCAGCCGGGCGCGGAGCTCCGCCGGCGTGCCGCGCAGGTCGAGGTCGATGACCCGGCCGCTGGCCTCCTCGAAGACCAGCAGGGGCGCCGCGGCCCCGGCGGCGGCGGCCTGGACGGCGAGCGCGACCTCGGCCAGCGGCCCTTCGGCAAGCTTGCGGGTTCCGAGGAAGGCGGCGCAGCGGCGGTCGCTCATGATCAGCACATCCCTATTTACACCCGGGTATAAATACCTCTAGGAGATTTACCAGGGTAAAAATGAGGAGCATAGCCTTGGACCAGGCAGCAAGACGGGCCGCCGTGGCGGCCTGGAAGGAGCGGAAGGTGGTGGGCGGCGTCTATCGCCTGCATTGCGCCGCGACCGGCGAAAGCTGGGTCGGCCACTGGCCGGACCTGGCGACGGTGCGCAACCGGCTGGCCTTCACCCTCGACCGCGGCACGCATCCCGATCCCGGGCTGCAGCGCGCCTGGGCCGCGCGCGGCGGCGCGGCCTTCGCCTTCGAGGTGCTGGAGGCGGTCGAGGAGGGCGAGGGTCCGCTCGCCAGGCGGCCGCGCGAGGAGCGCGCCGCCGCCTGGCGGGAGCAGCTTCGCGCCGGGCGGCTCTAGCTCCCCATCAGCGCCCAGACCCGCGGCGGCGTCAGCGGCATCTGCAGCGTGTCGGCCGCTTCGCGCTTCCCGGCCCGCGCCAGGGCATCGGCCACCGCGTTGACCAGGGCAGGGGTCGCGCCGATGGTGCCGAGCTCGCCCACCCCCTTCACGCCGAGCGGGTTGGTGCGGCAGGGCACCGACTGGTCGAGCGCGGTGACATAGCCCGCCACCAGCCCGGCCCGCGGCATGGCATAGTCCATGAAGCTGGCCGAGAGCGGCTGGCCGGTCTCCGGGTCGTAGACCACCTGCTCGCACAGCGCCTGGCCGAGGCCCTGCAGCGCGCCGCCGGCGATCTGCCCCTCGACGATCATCGGATTGACCACCCGGCCGGCATCATTGACCGAGACATAGGACAGGATGGCGACGTCGCCGGTCTCGGCATCGACCTCCACCTCGCAGATGTGGCAGCCATTCGGCCAGGTGGGGCCGGAGACGCTGCTGGTGCTGTCGATGAAGATGCGGCCCTCCGGCTGGCGCGCCGCCAGCTCGAACAGGTCGATGCCGCGGTCGGTGCCGGCCAGCTGGATGCGGCCCTGCTGGTATTCCAGGTCGCCGGCCGAGACCTCCAGCGCCTCCGAGGCCAGCTCCTTCGCCTTGTCGACCGTCCGGTCGGCGGCGACCTTCACGGCCGAGCCGGCGGTGAACAGCGAGCGCGAGCCGGCGCTGCCGAAGCCGCTGCCGCGGTCGCTGTCGCCGAAGACCACGCGGATCTTCTCCAGCGGCACGCCGAAGACGTCGACGGCGAGCTGGGCGTAGCTGGTGGCGATGCCCTGGCCCATCGCCTGGGTGGTGGCATAGATCTCGATGGCGCCGTCGCCCTGCACCGCGACCGTCACCCGCTCCTCGAAGACATTGCCGCCGGTCCATTCCAGGAAGGTGGCGATGCCGCGGCCGCGTTTCTTTCCGTTGGCCGCCGAGGCGCGGGCACGCGCCTCGAAGCCGTCCCAGTCCGCCAGCGTCAGCCCCTGGTCCAGCATCTTCTCGAAGGCGCCGCTGTCATAGGTCTGGCCCATGGCATTCTTGTAGGGCATCAGCTCGGGGCGGATCATGTTGCGGCGGCGGAGCTCCGCCGGATCAATCCCCATGCGGCGGGCGGCGACATCCATCAGCCGCTCGATCAGGTAGATCGCCTCCGGCCTTCCGGCGCCGCGATAGGGGCCGGTCGGCGCCGTGTTGGTCATCACCGCGGTGAAGCGGAAATCGACCACGCCGATGTCATAGATGCTGGTCGAGACCCAGGGGCCGATCAGCAGCTGGATGGCGATGCCGGAATTGCGCGGATAGGCGCCCATATCGGCCAGCGTCCGCACCCGGAAGCCCAGCACTTTTCCCTGCGCGTCCAGGGCCAGCTCGGCATGGCTCTCGGTATCCCGGCCATGCAGGGCGGCCAGGAAATCCTCCATCCGGGTGGCGGCCCATTTCACCGGGCGGCCGACCTGGCGCGCGGCGAAGGCGACCACCGCATCCTCCGGATAGAGGCCGGTCTTCATGCCGAAGCCGCCACCGACATCGCCGACCAGCACGCGCACGCTGCCCTCGGGCAGGTTCAGCAGGTCGCGGATGGCATCCCGCGCGCCGGAGGGCATCTGGCTGCTCATCGTCACGGTGACCCGGCCGGTCGCCGCGTCATGCGCGGCCAGCACCACGCGCGGCTCCATCGAGACCGGCGCCAGCCGCTGGTTCACCAGATCGAGCGAGACGACATGGGCGGCGCCGGCAAAGGCCGCCGCGGTCGCCGCGGCATCGCCATACTGGGTCTCGGCGACGATGTTGCCGCCCTCCCACAGGGCGGGTGCGTCCGCGGCGGCGGCGCGGGACAGGCCGATGGCGGCCGGCAGGTCCTCGTACTCGACCTCGATCGCCTCGGCGGCATCGCGCGCCAGGGCGGGCGTCTCGGCGATGACGGCGGCGACCGCGTCGCCGACGAAGCGCACCGTGCCGCGCGCCAGCAGCGGCTGTGCCGGCGCCCCCAGCGGCGCGCCGCCCGGCCGCTTGAAGGGCAGGGTGACGGCCATCGGCTTGACGCCGGCCGCCGCCAGGTCGTCGCCGGTGATCACTGCCAGCACGCCGGGCATGGCCAGGGCCGGCGCCGCATCGATCGCCACGATCCGCGCATGGGCATGCGGCGAGCGCAGGAAATACAGATGCGCCTGGCGCTCCGGCGCCAGGTCGCCGGTGAAACGGCCGAGGCCTTCCAGCAGCGCCTTGTCCTCGATCCGCCGCACCTTCTGGCCGCTGCCGAAACGCCCGTAGCCGTTGCCATCCGCCATGCCGTCTCTCCCTCGCGATATCCCGCCGGACCAGCCTAGCCAGCGCGCGCCGGGCCGGACAAGCCGACCAGGCCAGCGGGGTGGGCAAAGGCCAGGCTTCCGGCCACAAGCTGTTCACGATTTCGTGACGATACTGATCCGACCCGTTTTCCTGGTGGGATCGATCGCCGGATGTTCAGTCTCTTCTCGCGCTTCTGCCCCGAGCGTGCCCTGCTGGAGGCAGCGGGCCGCTCCCAGGCGATCATCGAATTCGCCCTCGACGGCACCATCCGCCGCGCCAACGACAATTTCCTCAAGGCGATGGGCTACACGCCGGCCGAGATCCGCGGCCAGCACCACCGCCTCTTCGTCGACCCGCGCGAGGCGCAGTCGGCGGCCTATCGCGATTTCTGGGACGCGCTGCGCCGCGGCGAGCACCGCAATGCCGAGTTCCGCCGCCTGGCCAAGGGCGGCCGCGAGGTCTGGATCCAGGCCAGCTACACGCCGATCCTGAACCGCCGCGGCCGGCCGGTCGGCGTGGCGAAGTTCGCCACCGACGTGACCGAGGCGAAGCGCCGCTCGATCGCCGATGGCGCCCAGGTGGCCTCGGTCCACCGCTCCCAGGCGGTGATCCATTTCCGCATGGACGGCACGATCACCCAGGCCAATGACATCTTCCTGCAGATGATGGGCTATTCGCTGCAGGAGGTGGTCGGCCAGAACCACCGGATGTGCGTGACGCCGGAGCAGGCCAGCAGCGGCGAATACGATGCCTTCTGGGCCCGGCTGCGGCGCGGCGAATTCCAGCGCGCCGAGTACAAGCGGCTGGGCAAGGGCGGGCGCGAGGTCTGGATCCTGGCCACCTACACCCCGGTGCTGGGCCTGGACGGCACGCCGGTGGAGGTGATCAAGTTCGCCACCGACATCACCGAAAGCAAGCTGCGCACAGCCGATTTCGAGGGCCAGATCGACGCCATCAACAAGTCGCAGGCGGTGATCCAGTTCGACATGGCAGGCCAGGTGCTGCAGGCCAACCACAACTTCCTGCAGGCCATGGGCTATGCCGAGGCCGAGGTGGTCGGCCGCCACCACAGCCTGTTCGTCGAGCCCGGCCTGGCGGAGAGCCAGGACTACCAGGAATTCTGGTCGAAGCTGCGGCGCGGCGAATTCCACTCGGCGGTCTACAAGCGGATCGGCCAGGGCGGCCGCGTGGTCTGGATCAGCGCCACCTACAACCCGATCCTCGACCTCAACGGCCGGCCCTGGAAGGTGGTGAAATACGCCTCCGACATCACCGCCCGCATGCAGTCGCGCGCCCAGGCCATCACCTTCGCCGGGCAGACGCTGAGCAACGTGCAGTCGGTGGCCGCGGCGGTGGAGCAGATGAGCGCCTCCGCCGCGCAGATCTCGGAGACCATGCGGCGCTCGCAGACGGTGGTGCAGGACATCACCCGCAAGGCCACCGATGCCGACCAGGCGACGCGCCGGCTGCAAGCGGCGGCGGCGGCGATGGACCGGGTGGTGCAGCTGATCCGCGCCATCGCCTCGCAGATCAGCCTGCTGTCGCTGAACGCCACCATCGAATCCGCCCGCGCCGGCGAGGCGGGCCGCGGCTTCGCCGTGGTCGCGCACGAGGTGAAGCAGCTCGCCAACCAGACGACGGCCGCGACCCAGCAGGTGGCGGAGAATATCGAGGCGATGCAGTCGGTCTCGGCCGAGGTCGGCACGGCGCTGCAGGCCATCGCCGGCTCGGTGGACTCGCTGCTCGACTATGTCGGCGCCGCGGTCGGCGCGGTGGAGGAGCAGGGCAACGCCACCCAGGAGATTTCCTCCAACATGCAGGCGGCCTCGGTCGATGTCGCCGGCATCACCCGCAGCCTGAGCGCCGGCATGGAGGTGGCCGCCTGACGCAGGGCGTCAGGCGGCCGGTTCCGGGCAGCAAGGGGGGAGGAGGGGGGAAGGCCGGTCAGACGGTCCGCGAGGCGGGCCGGGCCCGGCCCGGGGCCTGGGTGCCCTGGGGCTGCGGGGCCGGGGCCCAGGGCAGGTGGACGATCGCCATGGTGAGGTCGGAGAAGGACATGACAGGCAGCTCCTGAAAGGTCGGGGCAGGATGCCTCGGCGTCTGCAGCAGAGACTGGGCCTGGCCGCGCCGCCTGCCCAATTCCCGCTGCTGATGCCGGCTATTCGCCGCCACCCGCGCGCCGCGTCCATCTTCCGGCCATGCCGCAGCCAGGATCAGCCGAGCCCCGGCCCGACCGCCGCGACTTCCTCGGCCACGATCCCCGCCACCGCCTCCAGCCCCGAGGCCGGGTAGAGCACGTGGTAGTCGAGCCGCGGCATCGGCGGCGTGGTCTCGATGATGCGCAGCTGGCCCGAGGCGACTTTCGGCAGGAACTGCGTCCGCGGCATCAGCGCGATGCCGAGCCCGGCGATGGTCATGCCCGACAGCGCGGTCAGGCTGTTGCAGGCCAGGATCAGCTGCGGCCGCTGGCCGTTCTCCAGCAGCCACTCATTGACCACCGCCTGCAGGCCGGAGCGCTGGGTCTGCGCCAGCAGCGGGAAGCGCGCCAGGGCGGCGGCCGGCAGCGGCCCGGGCGGCAGCGGCCCGAGGCTGGCGCCGGCCATCCAGGCCAGCTCCAGGCTGGCCACCTTGCGCGCATGCAGCAGCCCGCCCGGCGGCGGCCCCGGCGCGATCGCCATGTCGCTGCGCCGGTCCAGCAAATCCTGGTGCAGGTCCTCGGCCAGCTTCACCTCGGTGCGCAGGCGGATATGCGGCAGCCGCGCGCGGATCCGGCCGATCAGCGCCGGCAGCACAGTCAGCGCCACCAGCTCGGTGATGCCGATGCGGAACTGGCCGGCATATTCCGCCGGATCGTCCAGCGTCGCGCGCATCCGCGTCCTGAGCGCCAGCATCTCGGCGCAGAGCGGCAGCAGGGCATGCCCATGCCGCGTCAGCTGCGGCGGCCGCGCGCTGCGGTCGAACAGCGGAAAGCCCAGATCGGCTTCCAGCTCGACGATGCGCTTGGAGATCGCCGGCTGCGTGGTGCCGAGCGCCGTGGCCGCGGCGGCGAAGCTGCCGGCCTCGACGATGGCATGGAAGGCTTCGACCTGGCGCAGCGAGACCATGGCTTTCATGCCGGAAAGTTATCGCCAGCGATGAATATATATGACTTTCCAGCAGGGCAAGCCCGGTTAGGATTGGCGGCAACGAGACCATCCACGAGGAAACCGAACAGAATGCTGACCCGCAGGCGTCTTGGCGCCACTGCCCTGGCGGGCGTGCTCGCCGCCCCAGCCATCTCCCGCGCCGACGACGCCTGGCCCGCCGCCCGGCCGATCGAGGTGATCGTGCCCTATCCGCCGGCCGGCGGCATCGACCTGATGGCGCGGCTGGCGGTGAAGTACCTGCCGAAGCACCTGCCGCAGGCGCGCTTCGTGGTGACCAACCGGCCCGGCGCCGGCGGCCAGACCGGCAACGAGGCGATCTTTTCCGCGCGGCCCGACGGCTTCACCATCGGCGCCATCGCCAGCCTGGCGCTGAGCTCGATCCCGCTCGAGCGCCGGGTGCGCTGGAACATTGCCGAGTATTCCTACATCGCCAATGCGGTGGACGATCCCGGCGCCTTCTGGGTGCGCGCGGACTCGCCGATCAAGGACCTGGCCGATCTGCGCGCCCGCGCGGCGGCGAAGCCGGAGGCGGTCTCGATCGGCACCGCGGCCGGCATCGGCTCGGACGACCACCAGCTGCTGCTCGCCTTCGAGGAGGCGACCGGCGTCAAGGCGCTGAATTCCCCCTACAACGGCACGGCGCCCTGCATCCGCGACCTGCTGGGCGGGCAGATCGACGCCGCCAGCTACAACAACAGCGAGGGGCTGGCGCTGCTGCGCGAGGGCCGCACCCGCTGCCTGGGCCAGGCCGCGCCGGCGCGCTGGCAGGCCATGGCCGATGTGCCGACCTTCCGCGAGCAGGGGATGGATGTGCTGGGCGGCTCGGCGCGCGGCTTCATCGCCCCGCCCGGCCTGCCGCAGCCGGTCCTCGACCAGCTGGTCGCCGGTTTCGGCAAGCTGCTGGCCGATCCGGAATTCCTGGCGGAGGCGCAGACGCTCAATCTCCCGCTGCGTCCCATCATCGGCGATGACTACAGAAAGTTCGTCCTCGCCGAGGCCGAGACCGTGAAGGGCCTGTTCGCCCGCCGCCCCTGGAGCCATGGCTGATCCGATGCGCAAGGTCCTCGTCCTGAACCCGATCCATCCCGACGGCCTGGCGCGGCTGGCGGCCGACCCTGGGGTGGAGCTCGTCGGCCCCGGCGACATCACGCCGGAAAACCTGCCCGGCCACCTGGCCGGCGCCGAGGCCATCATCGTCCGCGGCACCGCCATCGATCGGCCGCTGCTGGCCCAGGCGCAGCGGCTGCGCCTCGTCGTCCGCCACGGCGTCGGCTATGATTCCGTCGATGTCCCGGCGCTGCAGGAGCGCGGCATCACGCTCGCCATCACGCCCGAGGCCAATGCGCTGTCGGTCGCCGAGCACACGCTGATGCTGATGCTGTCGCTGTCCCGCCAGATCGCGCGCTTCAATGCCAGCGTGCGCAGCGGCGCCTGGGTGGTACCCGGCCAGTCGCCGACCCGCGACCTGTTCGGCCAGACCGTGCTGCTGCTGGGCTTCGGCCGCATCGGCACGCGGGTGGCGAAGCTCTGCGCCGGCTTCGGCATGCGCGTGCTGGTGCATGACCCGGCGATCCCGGCCAACACCATCCGCGGCCTTGGCTTCCTGCCCGCGCCCGACCGCGCCGCCGCGCTGGCGGAAGCCGAGATCGTCTCGCTGCACTGCCCGTCCAATGCGCTGACCCGCAACATGGTGGACGATGCCTTCCTGGCGCAGATGCGGCCCGACGCGCTGCTGATCAATGCCGCCCGCGGCACGCTGGTCGACGAGGCGGCGCTGGAGCGGGCGCTGGCGCGCGGCCATCTGCGCGGCGTCGGCATCGACGTCATCGCCGAGGAGCCGATGCGCGAAGTCCCCGCCTTCCTGGCGCATGAGCGGGTGCTGGTCACCCCGCATGTCGCCGCCAGCACCGCCGAGGGGCTGCACCGCATGGCGCTGGCCTCGGCCGACAACGTGCTGCAGTTCTTCGCCGGGGCGCTGTCGCCGGAGGCCATCGTCACCGCCTGACCCGGCGCGCCCATCCTTGTGACCGACGGCCGCGTTGACAGCGCGGCCGGGCAGGGCGGTAGCTGGTGTCCGGATCGACGAGGCATTGGCGGACGGCGGATGGACCTGACGGGGCTGCTGGTGATCCTGGGCGCGCTGCTGACCGGCGGCGCGATGCTGGCGGTGCTGGGGCTCTGCGGCCTCTCGGCCCTCGCCCTGCGGCTGCGCCAGAGGCCGCGGCCGCTGGCGCTCTACCAGGCCATGGCAGGATCCTTCGCCGCCGCCCTGCCGGCGGGGCTGGTGCTGCTGGTGCTCTTCGCCACCGACGGCCACGACACGATGCGGCCGCTGCTCGGCGCGGTCGAGGCGGTCTGGCCGCTCAGCCTGCTGCTCTGGCTTGGCCTGCTGGTTCTGGTTTGGTGGGCCGGCGCGCGGCTGCTGCGCCGCGCCCTCCTGCGGGCGGCGTGACGCCATGCGGATCCGCGCCGCCCTCGATCGCGACGCCGCCGCGATCAGCGCGGTGGTGGTGGCGGCGCTGCGGCAGAGCAACGCCCGCGACTATCCGCCCGCGGTGATCGAGGCGGTGGCCGCAGCCTTCGCCCCCGAGGCGGTGCGCGGCCAGATCGCCCGCCGCCGCGTCTTCCTGGCCGAGGCGGATGGCGTGGTCATTGGCACCGCCGCGCTGGAAGGCGATGTGGTGCGCAGCGTCTTCGTCGCCCCCGACCACCAGGGCCAGGGCATCGGCCGCGCCCTGATGGCGATGCTGGAGGACACGGCGCGGGCCGCCGGCGAGACGGCGCTGCGCGTCCCGGCCTCGGTCACGGCCGAGGGTTTCTACGCGCGGCTCGGCTACACCCGGCAGCGCGAGGTGGTGCAGGGGGCGGAGCGGACCATCGTCATGGCGCGGGCGCTGACCGGCTGAATGCAAAGGCCTGGCAGCCCGACGGTCACAATGATATCACTTCGCAACGGTAAGGCGCGCCTGCCTGATTCTCTCTGGATACCTCCCGACCGATGGCCTCGCTGCAAGGAACTGCTGGTGCCGATCTCCTGGTGGGGAGCAATGGCAGCGACCGTCTGACCGGTCTGGCGGGCGATGACGTCCTGCAGGGTGGGGCTGGCGACGACATCCTGGAAGGCGGCCTCGGCCAGGACGTGTTGACCGGCGGCAGCGGCAATGACCGCTTTGTGTATCGGAGCCTGGCCGATCTGGACGGCGATACCATCGCGGATTTCGCCCTGGGCGACCTGCTCGACCTCTCGGCCATCAAGGGGCTGAAGTTCCATTACGGCGAGCCCGCCAATTCCATCGATGGCGGCGCGCATCTCTGGCTGACGTCGGACGAGTACCACGCGTCACTGGAGTATCGTGTGGGCTTGAGCCAGTACGGCCTGCTGCGCTTCGCCGCGGGCATGGCGCTGGAGGAGACCGCCGCCGGCAGCGGCATCCTGCGCATGGCCGTGGGCCGCGACCTGATCGGTAACAGGCACAGCGAGACGCTGACCGGCGGGGGCGGCAACGACACCCTCCAGGGGGGCGGCGGCAACGACACGTTGCGGGGCCTGGCCGGCAACGACGTGCTGGATGGTGGCGCAGGCAATGATCGGCTGGAGGGGGGCGCCGGGGCCGACCGCCTGACCGGCGGCGCCGGCAACGACCGCTTCGTCTACACCCGCCTGGCCGATCTCAGCGATGACACCCTCGAGGATTTCTCGATGGGCGACTTGCTGGACCTGTCGGCCATCAAGGGGTTGCGCTTCTTTCTCAGCGAGCCTGAAACCTATGGCGGAGGGCCGATCGCCTGGCTCGAAGCGCGTGACAGCTATGCCACGCTTTATGTCGAGGATGGCTGGAACGATCGTGTCTGGCTGCACTTCTCCAACGGCGTGGCACTGGAGGAGACTGCGCCCGGCAGCGGCATCCTGCGCATGGCCGCTTCCCGCGACCTCACCGGCACGGCGGCGGCCGAGACGCTGACCGGCGGCGCCGGCAACGACAGGCTGGTCGGCCTCGGTGGCAATGACGTGCTGCTGGGCCTTTCGGGCAATGACCGGCTGGAGGGCGGCGCCGGTCGCGACAAGCTGGAAGGCGGGCTGGGCGCCGATACGCTGTCGGGCGGCGCGGGCAATGACCGCTTCTATTATCGTCAGCTCGCCGAGATGACCGACGACGTCATCCTGGACTTCGCCCCCGGCGACACCCTCGACTTCACCGCCATCAAGGGGCTGCGCTTCTTCCACAGCCGCCCGGACAATATCTGGGATGGCGGGCCGGTGCTGTGGGTGGAGGGCTATGGCAACGACATCCAGCTCCGCTACCAGAATGGCAACAACGACGATGGCTGGATGCAGATCGTCGGCCAGATCGCGCTTGAGGAGACCGCCCCCGGTAGCCGCATCCTGCGCGTCGCGACCCCGGTCCGGCTCGAGGGCACGGCGAAGGCCGACACACTGGTCGGCGGTGCCGGGCATGACCGGCTGACCGGGCTGGCCGGCAATGACGTGCTGCGCGGCGAAGCCGGCAACGACGTCCTGGACGGCGGCGACGGCAACGACCGCCTGGAGGCCGGGGCGGGCGCCGATACCCTGAGCGGCGGCGCCGGCAATGACCGTTTTGTCTACAACGTGCTGAACCACTTGGCCGACGATGTCATCCTGGATTTCACCCGTGGCGACCTGCTGGATCTCAGCGGCATCCCCCAGTTCCTGTTCTCCCATGACCGTCCGGAGAACACCTGGGAGACCAAGAACGGTCCGCTGCTCTGGATCGAGCAGGGCTCCGATCGGACCATGGTGGAATACCAGTACGGCCCGAACGTCTATGGCACTCTGACCCTGATGGGTCGCCTGGCCCTGGAGGAGACCGCGCCCGGCAGCCACGTCCTGCGGCTGGCGAGCCCCGTGGTGAGCAACGGCACGGCCGCAGCCGAGACCCTCACCGGAGGCCTGGCCAATGATCGGCTGAGCGGCGGCGGCGGCGATGACCGGCTGTTCGGCCTCGCCGGCGACGACCGCCTGGATGGCGGCGAGGGGCGGGACGAGATGCAGGGCAGGCAGGGCGACGACCTCTATATCGTCGACAATGCCCGCGACCGGGTGATCGAGGCGGCGGGGGCCGGCGACGACACCGTGCAGGCCTCGGTGTCCTATGTTCTGCCCTCCGAGGTCGAGGCGCTAACGCTGACTGGCACGGCGGCAATCAACGGCACCGGCAATGCGCTGGACAACGAGATCACCGGCAATGCAGCGGCCAACAGGCTGGATGGCAGCATCGGCGCGGATCGGATGGCCGGGGGCGCCGGCAACGACACTTACATCGTCGACAACGATGGCGACTGGGTGGTGGAGCAGGCCGGTGAGGGCATCGACACCGTCTTCGCCAGCCTCTCCTACGTGCTGGGCGCCAATGTCGAGCGCCTGACCTTGACCGGCTCGGCATGGAGCGGCATCGGCAACGAGATGGCCAATCTGCTGACCGGAAACGACCGCGACAACCTGCTCTGGGGCGGCGCCGGCAATGACACCCTGCTCGGCGGCGGCGGCGGCGACATGCTGCATGGCGGTAGTGGACGCGACACGCTGACCGGCGGCGCCGGAGCGGACAGCTTCGTCTTCGACACCGCGCTCGGCAGCAGCAACATCGATGTCATCCGCGACTTCGATCCGGCCGAGGATGTCATCCTGCTGTCGCGGGCGGTCTTCGCCGCCCTGCCGCAGGGCCGGCTGCGCGATGGCGCCTTTGCGACGGGCAGCCGCGCCGGCGAGGCGGATGACCGCATCCTCTATGACGCCGCCAGCGGCGCGCTGCGCTATGATGCCGACGGTACCGGCGCCCAGTCCGCGGTGCAGTTCGCCACGCTGGCCAAGGGCCTGGCTCTGACCGCCGCCGACTTTCTCGTGATCGCCTGAGGTCTTTCAAGCGGGTCCTCCGCCATCCTGGCACCATTGCGGCGGCCGCTGCGACGGGCCAGACTGCCACAACGGCCTCGGCGAGAAGGCCCCAGGGAGGAGGATACCATGCTGTCACGCAGGCAAAGCCTGGTTCTGGCCGGCGCTGGAGGCGTCGCTGCCGCCACCGGCCTGGCGCGCGGTGCGGCGGCGCAGGGCGCGGCGCCCAGCGCCACCCCCACCGTGCGCACGCCGGTGAATTTCGAGGTGCCCCCCGGTGCCTGCGACTGCCACACCCATGTCTTTCCCGACCCGCAGAAATTCCCCTTCTGGAGCGGCCGGGTCTATACGCCGCCGATCGCGACGGCCGACGACCTGCTGAACCTGCAGCGCGCGCTGCATCTCGACCGCGTCGTCATCGTCCAGCCCAGCGTCTATGGCACCGACAATGCCGCGACCCTGGACGGGCTGCGCCAGCTCGGGCCACAGCGGGCGAGGGGGGTCGCGGTGATCGGCCCGCAGACCACGGCGCAGGAGCTCGACCGCATGCAGGCGGCCGGCATCCGCGGCATCCGCGTCAATCTGGAGACCGGCGGCATCACCGATCCGGCGCGCGCCGGCCAGGTGCTGGAGGCGGCGCTGGCGCAGATCCAGGGCCGGCCCTGGCACCTGCAGGTCTATGCCCGGCTGCCGCTGATCGAGGCGCTGCAGGACCGGCTCTCCGGCCTGCCCATGCCGGTGGTCTTCGACCATTTCGCCGGCGCCCAGGCGGCGGCGGGCGTCGAGCAGCCGGGCTTCGCCGCGGTGCTGACGCTGGTGCGCTCGGGCCGGGCCTATGTGAAGATCTCCGGCGCCTACCGCGCCTCGGAGGAGGCGCCGGACTACCCGAAGGTGGCGCCGCTGGCCCAGGCCCTGATCGAGGCCAATCCCGACCGCATCGTCTGGGGCACCGACTGGCCGCATCCGGACAGCGCCGTGCTCGCCGGGCGCGCGGCGACCGACATCGCCGCGCCGGTGCCGGTGGATGACGGGCGGGTGCTGAACCTGCTGACCGACTGGGCCCCGGACGCCGCGGTGCGCCGGCGCATCCTGGTGGACAACCCGGCCCGGCTCTACGGATTCTGATCGGCCGACCGGCGGCGGGCGGGTTGCCCCGCCCCCGCCTCGGGACCAAGCTCGGGGGGTGATCCGCCGCCCGCGAGGAGCCCGCATGTCCCATCCGCTGACCGTTGCCGCCCTCTATGCCGGACGCAAGGCGCGGCGCGACGCCGAAATGGCGCAGCTGCACCAGGCCGATCAGGAGGCGGTGAAACAGCGGGATGCCGAGCATCGCGCCTTCCTGGCCCGCGCCCTGACCGAGGCCGATGCCGCCGAGATCCAGCACCGCATCCTGCGGGCCTTCGGCCGGCACGAGCGGGAAGTGCAGGTGCTGTCCTTCCCCTCGGATTATTGTGACGATGGCGGGCGGCGCATCAACCACGCGCTGCCCGGCTGGGAGGAGCAGCTGCCCGGCTTCGCGCATGCCGTCTATGCCTACTGGTCGCAGACGCTGAAGCCGGGCGGCTTCGGGCTGCAGGCGCGCATCGTCAGCATGGAGGACGGCATGCCCGGGGATGTCGGCCTCTTCGTCACCTGGCCGGACGAAGTCGCCTTCGAGGGCGGCGCCTAGGCGACGACCTGGTCGCGGCCCTGCGCCTTGGCGCGGTAGAGCAGCGAATCGGCCCGCGCCATGCCGATCTCGAGGCCCGGCGCGCCGGCGCCGACCGCGGCCAGGCCCAGGCTGATGGTATAGGGCGGCTGCCCGGGCACGGGCTGCGCCACCGCCGCGCGCATCCGCTGCGCCAGGGCGGCGGCCTGGGCCTCGCTGGTGCGCGGCAGCAGCACCAGGAATTCGTCGCCGCCCAGCCGGAACAGCTCGCCGGCGCGCTCGCTGGCCAGGGCCGCCATGCGCGGGGCGAAGCCGGCCAGCACGGTGTCGCCCGCCGCATGGCCGTGCCGGTCGTTCACCGCCTTGAAGTGATCGATGTCGAGCAGCAGCAGCGTGCCGCCGCGGACGAGGAAGCCGCGCTGCCGCGCCGCCAGGCCGGCGCGGTTCCAGGCGCCGGTCAGCGGGTCGCGCAGGGCCGCCTCGCGCAGGGCGGCACGGTCGCGCTCGCCCGGCACCGCCAGCAGGCCGAGATAGAGCACCGGCAGCAGCAGCTGGTCGGACAGGATCGGCAGCAGCGCGGCGAAATTGGTCGCCGGCACCGCCTGGGTGTCGAGCGCGATGGCGATGCAGTAGCCCGGGATGTAGCCGAGCGTGGCGCAGCCGGCGAGAACGCGGCCGGCACCGCCCGGCGCCGGGCCGCGCCGCGGCGGGCGCAGCAGCACCAGGCCGACCACCAGCGCGTTCAGCAGCAGGCCAAGGCTGCCGGCGATGCGGCGGCCGGTGAAGGGCGGCAGGCCGGCGAACCCGGCCAGCGCCTCGCCGGCCCAGGCGGCCAGGCCCAGCAGCAGCACCGCCAGCATCCAGCCACGCCAGGGCCGGCGGCCATCCGACAGGCGCAGGCCGGTGACCAGCAGCAGGTTGCTGGCGACGATGCCGGTCAGCAACAGGCAGACCGCCGGCAGCGACGGCTCGCCGGCCGGCGCCGTGGCATCGGCCATCACTTCCAGCCCGACCAGCGCCGCGCCATAGGCCACGGCGCTGCTCGACCAGTGCAGCAGATAGCGATCCTCGCGGCGGCCGATCCACAGCAGCAGGAAGACGAGGCAGAAGGCCGCGGTCAGCAGCACGGCGCAGAGGCGCAGCGTGCTCAGGTCGGGCATGGTGATCAGGGGCATGGCGCGGGGGAAGTCGGATCCGATGAGCACGGGCAGCGGCGCTGCTCTTAGCACGTCTCACGGCTTCGTGTGGAAGAATGCAGTGTTCTGCATCCTCTGCTGTGCACGCATGGAACCAATTTCAGCGGCTCTCACGAACAACCATTTTCCTTCCATATTTTACATAACTTCCCTTATGGAACTTATGGTGACGGGTCTCCGGGACGACCCTGGATTGGCGACGGCGATGTGACCGCGCCTCACCGGAAGCTCGCTTGCCCTCGGCCCATGCCTTGGCCAGAGCGGAAGCGCCCATCTGTCCGGAGGCCGTGTGCCGCAGTCCCGCTCCCCTTTCCCTGCCGCCGATCCCGCGGAAGCCTCTTTCTCGCGCTCCTCGGCCGCGGCCATTGCCGGGCTGGCGCTGGTCGCCTTGCAGGGCAGCCTCGCCGCCATGCTGCTGCCGCTGCTCGCCGCCCCCCTGGCGCTGAGCAGCACCGAGCTGGGCTGGCTGTTCAGCGCGCAGCTGGCCGGGATGGTGCTCGGCCTGCTGCCGATGGCCTCGCTGGTGCCCTTGGCCGGGCCGCGCGGCGCCTTCCGCCTCAGCCTGCTGATGGTGCTGGGAACGGCGCTGCTGGCGGCGCTGCCGCTGGGCTACGCGCCGACGCTGGCGCTGCGGCTGCTGCAGGGCATCGCCACCGCCCTGCTGCTGCCGGCCAGCCTGTCGCTGCTGCGGCTCAGCGCGGCCGGCGGACGGCTCGGCCTGGCGGTCGGCGCCGGCGGCCTGGCCGCGGCCCTGTCGCTCTATTTGCCCTCGCTGGCCTGGCTGCTGCTCAACGCGCTCAACCTGCTGCCCACCGGGCTGGCCGCCGCCGTGCTGGCGCCGGTGGCGCTGGCAGGCTGGGCGCTGTCCAGCGCCGCGCCGGCGGCGCGGCAGCTGCCCGGAGGCTTCGATCCGCTGGGCATGCTGCTGTCGGTGGCTACCCTGGCGCTGCTGCTGGTCGGCATTCCCGGCCTGCTGCTGCTGCGCAACCCGCTGCTCGGCGCGCTGCTGCTGGGCGGGCTGGTGCTGCTGGGGCTGTGGATCTGGCAGCAGCGCGGGCGCGAGGCGCCGCTGCTGCCCGGCGACCTGCTGGCCCGGCCGCGCTTCACCGGCGCGCTGCTGGCCCGGCTGCTGGCCACCGCGGCGCTGGCCCTGGCCGAGCTGGTGCTGATCAACCACGTCGTCCGCGGCTGGGGCATTGGTCCGGCGGTGCTGGCGGTGCCCCTTGGCCTGGCCGGACTGCTGGCCGGCGCCGCGGCGCTGGCGGCCGGCTGGCTGCTCGACCGCCGGCCGGCGGCGCCGCTGCTGCCGCTGGCGGCGGTGCTGCTGGGCGCCGGCTATACGCTGTTCGCCGCGCTGCCGCCGGGCGAGGCCGCCGGCCTGCTGCTGCTCGGCCTCCTCGCCCTGGCGGCGGGGCGCGGCCTGCTCGAGGCCAGCATCACCATCCGGCTGCTGCGCAGCGCGCCACCCGGCCGCTCGCCGGCGGCGGCAGCGGCGGCGGCGCTGGTCGACGGCCTCGCCCGGCTGGCAGCCCCGCTGATGCTGGCGCTCGCCCTGGCGCTGCCGACCCTGACCGGCGGCGAGGCGGTGCAGGCGCTCGGCCTGGCGGCGCTCCTGGCCCTGCTGGCCGCCCTGGCCGGCTGCCTGGGCCAGGCCGGGGACGAGGATCTGCAGGGCTCGCAGGAGCCGGATACCCGGGTCTTCTCCGACCAGGAGGACTGACGCGGGGGATCGGGTGTCCTCGGCCGCCTCTCAGGCCCGGCGCGGCGCGCGCAGCGCCAGCAGGAAGCCGAGCTGGCTCAGCACCCCGGCGCTGACCAGGATCAGGCCGACGGCCAGCGCATGGTCGCGGCTGGCGCCCGACAGCGCGGTGCAGACCGCGCCGATCGCCATCTGCGCGAAGCCGTAGAGCCCGCTGGCCGAGCCCGCCACCTGCGGATTGACGCTGAGCGCCTCGGCCAGCGCCGGCGGCCCGGCCAGCCCGGCGCCGAAGGTGAACAGCGCCATGCTGATCACGGTGATCGCCACGCCGAGCGTCCCCGTCAGCACGGCGGCCAGGAACAGCGAGGCGCCGAACAGGCTGACCAGGTTGCCGCGCACCATCAGCCTCGCCAGCCGCACCCGCCGCGCCAGCCGGCTGGCGCAGGCGCTGCCCAGCCAGATGCCGAAGACGACGATGGCCAAATAGAGGCCGACCTCGCCCGAGGACCGGCCGAGCTCCCCGGTGATGATGAAGGGCGCCGCGGCGATGAAGGCGTACATGGAGGTCGTCGCGCAGCCGCCGCCCAGCGCGTAGCCCAGGAAGGCCGGCGAGCGCAGCAGCCGCAGGTAGCTGCGCAGCACCTGGCCGCTATCCTGCCGGCTGGCCGGCGCGACCCCCGCCGGGATCCAGCGCCAGGCCAGCAGCGCGTTCAGCACGCCGAGGCCGCAGAGCGACCACAGCACCGCCCGCCACCCCGCCGCCGCCGTCAGCGCCGTGCCCAGCAGCGGCGCCAGCCCCGGGCCCAGCGCCACCATCAGGTTCATCGTCGCCAGCCGCTGCGCCGCCTCCGACAGCGCCGCCCCGTCGCGCACGATGGCGCGTCCCAGCACCAGCCCGGCGCAGCCGCCCAGCGCCTGGAACAGCCGCGCCGCGATCAGCGAGGCGGCGTCCGGCGCCAGCGCCGCGGCCAGGCCGGCCGTGGTGTAGAGGAAAAGCCCGGCCAGCAGCACCGGGCGGCGGCCATAGCGGTCCGAGAGCGGGCCATAGACCAGCTGCCCGACCGCCAGCCCGGCGATGTAGAAGCTGATGGTCAGCTGCAGCGAGCCGGGGCTCGCCCCCAGCGCCGCCGCCGCCTGCGGCAGGGCGGGCACGAAGACATGCATGGCCAGCGTGCCGCTGAAGGTGATCAGCGCCAGCAGCCAGAGCGGCGCGCGGCGCGGCTCGGGCAGCGGCGTGTCGCTCACGCCTCCCGCTCCGCCAGCGCGGCCAGGATGTTTTCCAGCACCCCCTCGGCGGCTGCCAGCGCGGCGTCGTCGACGCCGGCCAGCACGGCGCCGCGCACCTCGGCCGAGGCTTCCTCGACCTGCGCCACCAGCGCCTGGCCGGCCGCGGTCAGGAAGATCGCCTTGGCGCGGCGGTCATCGGGGTCCTCGCGCCGCTCGATCAGCCCGGCCGCCTGCAGCGCGTCCAGCAACCGCACCACGGTCGAGCTGTCCAGCGCCAGCGAGGCCGCCAGCGCCTTCTGCCGCATCGGCTGCGGCGCACGCGCCAGATGCAACATCGGCAGCCAGGTCGCCTCGGTCAGGCCATAGGCCTGCAGCCGCTGGTCCACCGCCCGCCGCCATTGCCGCGCCACCTGCCCGACCAGCCGGCCGAACCCTTCCCGGCGTTGCGCCGCCTCCGCCATCTGCCCCTCCGCCTGCGGAAAGATGCATCAGCATTAATTTGCAATGCACCTATTGTCGAGCGTCTGCCGCCGCCTCCTCCAGCAGCCAGGCGCGCAGCGCGGCGATCGCCGGCTCCTGCGCCCGGCTGCCCGGAAACAGGAAGAAATAGTCGCCGGCGCTGGGGATGCGGGCGGTGCTGGCGGCGACCAGCGCGTCACCGGAGGGCAGCAGCACCTCCGGCACCAGCGCCACCCCCTGGCCGCGCCGCGCCGCCTCCAGCGCCATGAAGAAATGCCCGAAGCTCGGCTGGCCGGGGGCCGGCGCGCCGCCCCGCACCCCCTGGGCGCGCAGCCAGTCCGGCCAGGCATGCCGCCGCGTCGAGGTATGGATCAGCGGCATCCTGGCGAGCTCCGCCGCCGCCACCGGCGCGCCGCCCGGCAGCAGCTCGGCGCGGCACACCGGCACCAGCACATCGGGGAACAGCGGCTCGGCCACCAGCCCGGTCCAGTCGGCCACCATCTGCAGCTCGATCCGCGGGGCGCGCGCCGGATAGCGCCGCCCCGGCAGCGGCCCGACGCGGATGGCGACATCCATCTCCCCCGGCGCCAGCGCCGCCGGCGCGATCGAGGAGAGCAGCCGCAGCTCCAGCTCCGGATACCGCTTGGCGAAGCGGTCCAGCCGCGGCATCAGCCAGGCCGAGGTGATGGTGGGCAGCGCCCCCAGCACCAGCGGCCGCGGCCCGGCACCGCGCAGCCGCGCCGACCCTTCCTCCAAGGTCGAGAAGACCTCGTCGGCCAGCCGGGCCAGGGCCTGCCCGGCCTCGGTCAGCTCTACCCGGCGCGTCAGACGGCGAAACACCGGCCGACCCAGCCAGTCCTCCAGCACGCGGATCTGCCGGCTGACGGCGCCCTGGGTGACGCCGAGCTCGCCCGCCGCCGCGCTGAAGGAAGACAGCCGCGCCGCCGCCTCGAAGCCGCGCAGCGCATGCAGGGGGGGCAGGTGTCGCCGGGCCATGCATGATCCTAGCTCATGCATCGGCGGCATGGAATTAGGTTGTCGGGCGCGCTGTCCCCCGCTTCCATCGCGGCCATGCCGAAGCAGAACCGCCCGCCCCTCCGCATCGCCATCGCCGGTCTCGGCGCCGTGGGCCTCGCCGTCGCCCGCGCCCTCGACGCCGGCATCCCCGGCTGCCAGCTGGTCGCCGTCTCCGCCCGCGACCGCGAGGCCGCCGCTGCGCGCCTGGCCGGGCTGAAAAGCCCTGTCCCGGTCGTCGCCATCGAGGCGCTCGAGCCGCTGGCCGACCTGGTCATCGAATGCGCCCCCGCCGCGCTGCTGCCCGCCATCGCCGAGCCCTTCCTGCGCGCCGGCAAGACGGTGATGGTGCTCAGCGCCGGCGCCCTGCTGCGCCATGAGCACCTGGTCGCGCTGGCACGCGAGGAAGAGGGCCAGATCATCGTGCCCACCGGCGCCCTGCTCGGCCTGGACGCCGTGGTGGCGGCCGCGGAAGGAGAGATCACCGCCGTCCGCATGATCACCCGCAAGCCGGTGCGCGGCCTGGTCGGCGCCCCCTACCTGGTCGAGAACAACATCGCCATCGAGGATATCCGTGAGCCGCTGCGCATCTTCCAGGGCACGCCGCGCGATGCCGCGGTCGGCTTCCCGGCCAATCTGAACGTCGCCGTGGCGCTGTCGCTGGCCGGCATCGGGCCGGACCGCACCACGCTGGAAATCTGGGCCGATCCGGCACTGACCCGCAACACCCACCGGATCGAGGTGGAATCGGACTCGGCCTTCCTCTCCATGGCGATCGAGAACATCCCGTCCGAGAACCCCAAGACAGGACGGATCACGGCGCTCTCGGTCATCGCCTGCCTGCGCAAGCTCAGGGCGCCGCTGCGCGTCGGGACATGAAAACCCGGGGGGAATGAATTCCCCCCGGACCCCCCTTCTTTTCTTTCTGCACGTTCACGGGCGGGCCTGCGGCCGCGCCCCACCCAAAAAAAACGACGCCGTCACGGCCACACCGAACGAAGGCCGGAACAACAACATGCTTCGCAGAACACTGATCGCCGCGACCCTCGCCGCCCCCGCCATCGCCCGCGCCCAGTCCTGGCCGACCGCGCCCGTCCGCCTGCTGGTGCCCTTCTCCGCTGGCGGCCCGACCGACCTGCCCGCGCGGCTGATCGCCGATGAACTGTCAAAGAGCTTCGGCCAGCGCTTCGTCGTCGAGAACCGCACCGGCTCCGGCGTCATCGTCGCCAGCGACGCGGTGGCCAAGGCGCCGAAGGACGGCCAGACCCTGCTCTACACCACGGTCGGCCACGCGGTCGCCCGCGCCCTCTTCCCGCACCTGCCCTTCGACCCCATCGCCGACTTCCAGCCGGTCGCCCATATCGGCCGCATCCACAACGTCGTCATGGTCAACAAGGACGTCCCGGCGAAGACCCTGCCCGAGCTGCTGGCGCTGTTCCGCGCCAATCCGGGCAAGTTCAACTACGCCAGCAACGGCAATGGCGGCTCGATCCACCTGGCGACCGAGCTGCTGCTCGCCATGGCCGGCGGTCTGGACGTGACGCATGTCGCCTATCGCGGCTCCACCGCCGCCATGCCCGACCTGCTGAGCGGCCACGTCGCCATGATGCTCGACGTCATCTCCAGCGGCATGCCCTTCATCCAGAAGGGAGAAACCCGCGGCCTGGCGATCACCGCGGCGCAGCGCTCGCCGCTGTTCCCGGACCTGCCGACGGTCGCCGAGACCATCCCGGGCTATGAGAGCTTCACCTGGCACATGGTGCTGGCCCCGGCCGGCACGCCGCCGGCCACGGTCGCCCTGCTGAACGCCGCGATCAACAAGGTGGTCGCCGATCCGCGCCACAGGGCGACGCTGCAGGGCCAGGGCATGGAGGTGGTGAGCGACAGCACCCCCGCCAGCAGCGCCGCCTTCCTGCAGGCCGAGATCACCAAATGGGAAGCGGTGATCCAGAAGGCGGGCATCAAGGCGAGCTGAGCGCCGCAGGAACGCGGCGTTATCGCCGGACAGGCAGCCGGCCCCGCTTCCGGGGCCGGCTGAGACCGCGAAGGCGGCCCGCGCCTTATGGCGCGAAAGCCCAGCGCGCGGAGGCGCGCGCCGGCGCCTGAGGCAAGAAAATCACCGCATCGGCAGGGGGTAGTGCAGGCCGCCCTTGGTCCACAGCTCGTTGATCCCGCGCGCCAGGCCGATCGCGGTCTGCGGCCCCATGTGGCGCTCGTAGATCTCGCCGTAATTGCCGACCGCCTTGACGACATTCACCACCCAGGTCGGAGAGATCTTCAGCGCCTGGCCCAGCTCCGGCGTCACGCCCAGCAGGCGGCGGGTGTCGGGATTGGTGCTCTGCTTCCCCATCTGCTCGGCATTCGCCGAGGTGACGCCGCGCTCCTCCGCCTCGAACAGCGCGTTCACGTACCAGCGCACCAGGTCGAACCACTCGTCGTCGCCGCGCCGCACATAGGGGCCATAGGGCTCCTTCGAGAAGCGCTCCGGCAGGATGGTCCAGTCCGCCGGGGTCTGCATCGACGACCGCGCCGCCGCCAGCTGCGAGGCGTCGGTGCCGAAGCTGTCGCAGCGCCCGGCCTGCAGCGCCGCCATCGCCTGGTCGGTGCGCTCGAACAGGATCGGCGTGAAGGGCAGGTTCTGCGTGCGGAAGTAGTCGGCCGTCACCAGCTCGTTGGTGGTGCCGCTGACCAGGCAGATCGTGGCGCCGCCCATCTCGGAAGCCTTGGTGACGCCGCCACTGGCCTTCACCATGAAGCCGTGCCCGTCGTAGAAATACGGCGTGATGGCGCGCAGCCCCAGCGTCACGTCGCGCATCATCGTGTGCGTGCTGGTGCGGAACAGCACGTCGATCTCGCCCGAGCCCAGCGCGGTGAAGCGCGTCGACGAGCTCAGCGGCTGGAACCGCACCTTCGAGGCGTCGTTGAACAGCGCGACCGCCAGCCCGCGGCACATGTCGACATCCAGCCCCTGCCAGCTGCCGCGCGCATCCGGCAGGGCGAAGCCGGCGATGCCGGTATGGATGCCGCAGACCAGCGTGCCGCGCGCCTTGATGGCGTCCAGCGTGGCGCCGGCCTGCGCCGGGGCAGCGGCGCCGAACCAGGTGGCCACCGCCGCGACGGTGGCCAGGATGGTGCGCTTCAGCATGATGAGCTTCCCTGTCGCGTTTTTCTCACGCAAAGGTGCGGACTCGCAACGTTGCCCGTCAAGCCTGCCCGCCCCGGCTTTTTCGCGCTGCGCCGCAGCAGGCCGCGCGAAACGCAGGCAGCCTGCCCAGCCGGCGGTCGTTTCCGACCCGGTGGCGCCCCGCCGTCCGCCGGGGCATGCTGTCAACGACCCGACCGCCAGGACCCCCGCCATGCCGACCCGCCTCGCCCAGCTCATGACCCCTGCCCTGGTCCTCGACGAGGCGCGCATGCTGCGCAACGTCACCCGGCTGGAGCGGCAGCTGCAGCCGCACGGCGTCACCATCCGCCCGCATCTGAAGACGGTGAAATCGGTCGACGCCGCCCGCCGCATCCTCGGCAGCAGCCGGGGCCCGGCCACCGTCTCCACCCTGAAGGAGGCGGAGGAATTCGCCGCCGCCGGCATCACCGACCTGCTCTATGGCGTCGGCATCGCGCCGGCGAAGCTGCCGCGCGTGCTGGCGCTGCGGGCGGCCGGCTGCGACCTGGCGCTGGTCCTCGACAGCCTCGGCCAGGCCGAGGCGGTGGCCGCCGCCGCGCGCCAGGCCGGCGACGCCATCCCGGTGCTGATCGAGATCGATTCCGACGGCCACCGCTCCGGCCTCGACCCGGCCGATCCGCGCCTGGTCGAGATCGGCCGCCGCCTGCACGAGGGCGGCGCCACCCTGCGCGGCGTCGTCACCCATGCCGGCGAGAGCTACGGCGTCTCGGGCGCCGAGGCGCTGGCCGCCTTCGCCGAGCGCGAGCGCCTGGCCGCGGTCACCGCCGCCGAGCGCCTGCGCCAGGCCGGCCTGCCCTGCCCGGTGGTCAGCGTCGGCTCGACGCCCACCGCGCATTTCGCCCGCGACCTGACCGGGGTCACCGAGGTGCGCGCCGGCGTCTATGTCTTCTTCGACCTGGTCATGGCCGGCATCGGCGTCTGCACGCCGGACGACATCGCGCTCTCGGTCCTGACCACGGTCATCGGCCACCAGAAGGAGCGCGGCTGGATCATGGTCGATGCGGGCTGGATGGCGATGTCGCGCGACCGCGGCACCGCGGTGCAGGCGGTCGACCAGTTCTATGGCCTGGTCTGCGACATCGACGGCCGCCCCTATCCCGACCTGGTGCTGAAGGCGGCCAACCAGGAGCACGGCATCGTCGCGCTGCGCCCCGGCAGCACGGCCGCCCTGCCCGAGTTGCCGCTCGGCGCCGTGCTGCGCATCCTGCCCAACCATGCCTGCGCCACCGCAGCGCAGTTCGACGGCTACGAGGTGCTGCCCGCCGACGGCACCCCCCTGACCCACTGGCCCCGCTTCCGCGGCTGGTGATTTTTTCCCGGTTGTTCCGGCCCCCCTTTGCATCGGGGCGGGCCGGAACGGGCGGCTCGATTGGCCAAGCTTGCAGGCGGCAGCGTCCAGGCGCTTGATACCGGGATCCTCCTGGGAGACATCGCCATGCTGCCACTCACCCGCCGCGCCCTGCTGGGCGGCGCCGCGCTGCTGGCCCTTGCCGCCTCGCCGCTGGGCCGGCTCCTGGCGCAGCAGCCGGCCCCCGCCGCGGGCACGCCCACCCGCCTGCGCGGCCGCATCACCGGCCTCGACGGCGCCACGCTGCGCATCGCCACCCGCGAGGGCGGCACCGCCGAGGTGACGCTGGCCGAGAATGCGACCGTCTCCGCGCTGCGCCGCGTGGCGCTGGCCGACATCACCGCCGGCACCTCGGTCGGCGCGGTGGCCGAGCCGCTCGACGGCCCGGGCGCCGAGGGCGCGCTGAAGGCCGTCGCCATCACCGTCCTGCCGCCCGGCATGCGCATCACCGAGCGCCAGGTGGCCTGGGACCTGGCGCCCGGCACCTCGATGAATGACGGCCCGGTCGAGGCGGTGGTCGAGAGCGCCGGCGGCCGCGATCTGCGCCTGTCGATCCATGGCAAGCCGGTGCTGCTGCGGGTCACCCCGGAAACCCCACTGCTGATGCCGATCCCCGCCAGCCGAGCCGATCTGGTCGCGGGTGCCGCCGTCTTCATCAATGCGATGCAGGGCGCCGATGGCCGCCTCTCCGCCGCCCGCGTCATCGTCGGCAAGGACGGGGTGGATCCGGCGATCTAGGACCGGGCGGCAGGCCCGTGCCGCCACGACGGCACGGGCCTGCCGCGTGCCTTGCCGGATCGGCGCGATCAGGGAAGCGGCCGGGGCCGGCGCGCTTCCTCCACAAGCCACGCGTCATCAGTCGCCGCCGTCAACCATCCTTCATGGAATCGGTTTCATGATTGATGACGGCACGATTTTTACGTCGAAGCGGGGGCAGCTTGTCGCCGTGGTGATCCTGTCGCCCCGGCGGCGTCCTTCCCGCCCTGCGGGCCTGGCGGCACCCTCTCGATGCACGGCGCGAAAGCCCGGCGTAAACGGTCGTGCAGGCGGCTCCGCGGCCAGTGCTGACCGCCAGGTTTATGCTTCCTGGCAGCCCGCCATACCCGACCGGGACGGCCAAGCTTGAGCATGACAGCGGCCAAGCCTGGACTTGGGCGTTCGCCGGGATTGTAGATGCCAGGCCGCAAGTCGCCCGATCCGCCGTGATGCAGGGTCCGGGCGGGCATGGCGGGAGGGCTTTCTGGAATTGGTCACACCGAAACATGGCAATGCCTGCCACGAATCTGCCGCACTGCCCGCCGACGGTGCCACCTGGGACAGCGGTGGCCCTTCCCTGCGCGACGCCATGATGGGTGTCTGGCACAGGGGTTTTCGCCGACCGATGTCCAGAGAACCGCGCGCGGCGACCGCCGCCCGTCAGCAAACTCCGTGAATATCGCAGCTTTGCGCTCGCCAGCAGCGGCGCGATTCGCTAGGTTGATGGCCGCGACGGCCACCAGGGGTTTTGGCGGAATCGCACAGGGCTCGGCCCGGTGCTTCGCCCCCTCCCACAGGAAACGGCCGACAGGAACCTTTAGGCATCATGAGCGACAGTCCCGCGGCCCTCCCCAGCCGGTCCGCCCCGTTCGGCGCGGCTGACCCGACCGGGTGTGACCGCGAGCCGATCCATATCCCCGGCGCGATCCAGCCCTACGGCCTGCTGCTGGTGGCCGACACCGCCAGCCTGACCGTCGTCGCCGGCGCCGGCGCGCTGGAGCAGCGGCTGGCCGGCGAATGGCTGGGCCGCAACCTGTCCGAGTTGCTCGGGCAGGACCTGACGGCGCTGCTGGGCGAGGTGCAGCCCGGCCCCGGCGGCATCCTGCACGGCGCCCAGGTGCAGGGGGTGGGCGAACGCTTCGACCTGCATCTGCATCGCCTGAGCGGGCTGATCATGGCCGAGCTCGAGCCCGCCGCGCACAGCCCGATGTCGGCGGCGCAGACCCTGGTGGCGCTGAACAATGCCGGGCTGGCCTTCGACCGTACCGCCAACCTGCAGACGCTCTGCGACCACGCGGCGGTGGTGTTCCGCCAGATCACCGGCTTCGACCGGGTGCTGATCTACCGCTTCCTCGACGACGGCGCCGGCGCGGTGCTGGCCGAGGCGCGCGATCCGGCGCTGCCCTCCTTCCTGAACCACCGCTTCCCGGCCAGCGACGTGCCGGCCCAGGCGCGCCGGCTCTATATCCGCAACCTGGTCCGCGTCATCCCCGACATCCACTACAGCCCGGCGCCGCTGCGGCCGGCCGCCTTCGACCAGGCGCAGCCGGCGCTCGACATGAGCGATCTGGTGCTGCGCAGCGTCTCGCCGGTGCATCTGCAGTACATGCGCAACATGGGCGTCGACGCCTCGGCCTCGATCTCCATCGTCCAGGATGGCCGGCTGTGGGGCCTGGTCGCCTGCCACAACCGCACGCCGCGCGGCATGACCTACGAGGCGCGCGCCGCCTGCTCCACCCTGGCCAGCGGCCTGGCACGGCAGATCCGCGCCAAGGAGGAGGCGGAGGACTACCGCGACCGGCTGCGCATGCGCGGCGTCGAGGACAGCATCCTGGCGCGGCTGCAGGAGCAGGGCTTCGAGCCGGCGGCGCTGGCCGATGCGGCGGAGGAACTGCGCCAGACCATCCGCGCCGACGGCTTCGCCATCGTCAACGGCCATGTCGCGGCCCGCGCCGGCCAGGTGCCGCCGGAGGGCGCGCTGCTCGGCCTGGCCGACTGGGCGCGCCAGCGCGCGGTGGCGGAGCCCTTCCGCAGCCATGCCCTTTCCGCCGTGCTGCCGGCCGCCGCGGCCTATCGCGACCTCGGCAGCGGGCTGCTGGCCGCCCTGCCGCCGGGCGGCAGCGAGGTGCTGCTGCTCTGGTTCCGCGCCGAGAAGCTCGAGGTGGTGAACTGGGCCGGCAATCCGCACAAGGCGGTGCCGCTGGAGCCCGGCGCCACCCTCAATCCGCGCACCTCCTTCGAGGCCTGGAGCGAGACGGTGCGCGGCCAGTCCGAGCCCTGGAGCCTGGCCGACCTGGCCTCGGCCCGGCGGCTGGCCGCCGGCATCGCCACCGGCCGCCAGCAGGAGAAGCTGCGCCGGCTGAACCGCGAGCTGGACGCCGCCCTCGCCGACCGCGAGACCCTGCTGCGGCAGAAGGACTTCCTGATGAAGGAGGTCAACCACCGGGTGCAGAACAGCCTGCAGCTGGTCTCCTCCTATCTCGGCCTGCAGGCGCGCGATTCCGGCGACGAGCGGCTGGCCGACTATGTCGCCGAGGCGCAGCGCCGGCTGGCCGCCGTCTCGCTGGTGCATCGCCGGCTCTACCGCGACGAGCATCTGGAGACGATCGACCTCGGCCGCTACCTCGAGGAGCTCTGCGCCGACCTGCTGGTTTCGCTGGGCGAGGCGTGGAAGCAGCAGATGCGGCTCGACCTGGCGCCCATGCTGATCTCGGCCGATCGCGCCATCAGCCTGGGCCTGGTGGTCACCGAGCTGCTGATCAATGCCGGCAAGCATGCCTATGGCGGCGCCGCCGGCCCGCTCAGCCTGTCGCTGGAGCAGCATGGCGGCACCGCGCGGCTGGTGGTGGCCGACCGCGGCACCGGCAATTTCCGCCAGGGCCGCGGCTTCGGCAGCATGATGATGCGCGCCATGCTGGAGAAGCTGGAAGGCAGCATCGATTACGCCGACGGCGGCCCCGGCCTGCGCGCCTATGTGAGCCTGCCCGTGGAAGGCTGAGGCGCGGCCCGGCCGGCCGTTTTTTTGCGGCACTGCCGGCGTGGCGCGGCGCTTGGTGGCCGGCAAAGGGCTTTGCTAGCGTCTCCGGCGTGATCGGCGAAGGTGCCGGTGCGCCGGCTGGAGGGGCGCCAGGGCGCTTGCCCCATCGTGGCGGCCGCCAGGGCCAGCACGGTTCTTTCTCCTTGTTCCAGCGTGCGCCCGTCGCCGGCGCTTCCACGAGGCATCGATGGCCGTGCACACGCTTCCCCACCGCTTCGACGCCAGGCTGGTCCCCGGCGGCGCCTTCCCCGAGGCGGAGCAGGATGCCGCCTGGATGGCCCTGCTCGCCGCCTCGGAGCGCCTGGCCGCCGCCCGCAGCCTGGATGCCATCATCGCGATCCTGCGGGAGACGGCGCGGCAGATCACCGGCGCCATGGGCATCGCGGTCGTCATCCGCGAGGGGGACCACTGCTTCTACGCCGCCGAGGACGCCGCCCTGCCGCTCTGGGCGGGACAGCGCTTCGCGGCCGACAGCTGCATCTCCGGCTGGTCCATGGTGCACCGGCAGACGGTGCAGATCGCCGACGTCACCGGCGATCCGCGGCTGCCCCATGCGCTCTACGCGGCGGCCCGCGTGCATGCCCTGGTGATGGTGCCGATCGGCGTGCCGGAGCCTTTCGCGGCCCTCGGCGCCTATTGGCAGCGCGGGCAGCGGGTCGATCCGGGCGCGGCGCGGCGGCTGGAGGCGCTGGCCCGCTCCGCCGCCCTCGCCTTCGAGAATCTCCGCCTGCTGCAGGCCGCCCAGCACAGCGACCGGCTGCAGCGCATGGCGGTCGCCGCCGGCCGCCTGGGGGTCTGGACGCTGGACCTGCAGAGCGGCGAGCTGGCCAGCTCGGCGACCTGCCGGGAGAATTTCGGCCGCGACCCGGCTGCCGACTTCTCCTATGCCGCGCTGCGCGAGGCGATCCACCCCGAGGACCGCCCCCGGGTCGAGGCGGCCATCGCCGAAAGCCTCCGCGCCGGCAGCGACTACGACATCGAGTACCGGGTGCTGACCCCCGGCGGCGAGACGCGCTGGATCGGCATCCGCGGCCAGCCCGCCTATGCGGCGGATGGCGCCGCCGTCTCGCTCTCCGGCGTCTCGATCGACATCACCGCGCGCCGCCAGCTCGAGGCGCAACGCGAGGCGCTGGCGCGGCGGCTGGAAAGCCGCGCCCAGGCCACCACGGCCGAGCGCGACAACCTGTGGAATGCCAGCGAGGATTTGCTGGCCATCACCCGGCCGGACGGCACCCTGCTGCGCTGCAGCCCGGGCTGGGAGCGGCTGCTGGGCCTCGCCCCGGCGGCGCTGCAAGGTGCCGGCCTGGCCGGCCTGGCCCTGGCCGAGGATGCGCCCGTCCTGGAGGCGGCGCTGGCGCGGCTGCGGACGGAACACCAGCCGGTCCGCTGCGAGGCCCGGCTGGCCCATGCGGAGGGCGGTTCCCGCCGCTTCGCCTGGACGCTGGTGACGCTGCCGGGCGCGCCGGGGGACGAGGCGGCCGAGCCGCAGCGCTTCGCCGTCGGCCGCGACGTCACCGCCGAGCACACCGCCGCCGAGACCCGCCGGCATCTGGAGGAGCAGCTGCGGCAGAGCCAGAAGATGGAGGCGGTCGGCCAGCTGACCGGCGGGCTGGCGCATGACTTCAACAACCTGCTGACCGGCATCTCCGGCAATCTGGAGCTGCTGGCCCTGCGGGTGGAACAGGGCCAGGTCGACAATCTCGGCCGCTATCTCGACCGTGCCCGCACCGCCGCCACCCGCGCCGCGGCGCTGACCCACCGGCTGCTGGCCTTCTCCCGCCGGCAGACGCTGGATCCCCGGCCGACCGAGGTGAACCGCCTGGTGACCGACATGGCCGACCTGCTGTGCAACACCGCCGGCCCGGCGATCAGCCTCGACTGGCGGCTGGACCCGGCGCTGCGGCCGGTGCTGGTCGATCCCAGCCAGCTGGAGAACGCGCTGCTCAACCTCTGCATCAATGCCCGCGACGCCATGCCCGAGGGCGGGCAGATCGCCATTGCCACCTGCAACGCCGGCGAGGCGGTGGTGCTCGAGGTCGCCGATACCGGCAGCGGCATGACGCCCGAGGTGCTGGCCCGCGCCTTCGATCCCTTCTTCACCACCAAGCCGCTCGGCCAGGGCACGGGGCTCGGCCTGTCGATGATCTACGGCTTCGTCCGCCAGTCGGGTGGCGACATCCGCATCACCTCGAGCCCCGGCCAGGGCACGACGGTCCGGCTGGAGCTGCCCTGCCACCACCCGGCGCCGCCATCGCTGCCGCCGCCGGCGCCGCAAGAACCCTTGCACCAGACGGCGCCCGGTCGCACCATCCTGGTGGTCGACGACGAGGCGGTGGTGCGCGGCATGGTGGTCGAGGTGCTGCAGGAACAGGGCTGCCGACCGCTGGAGGCCGAGGACGGCGCCAGCGCGCTGGAGATCCTGCGCGGGCCGGCAGGGATCGACCTGCTGCTGACCGATGTCGGCCTGCCCGGCGGCATGAACGGCCGCCAGCTGGCGGATGCCGCGCGGCAGCTGCGCCCCGGGCTGAAGGTGCTGTTCATCACCGGCTATGCCGAGAATGCCGCGCTCGACGGCAGCCAGATCGAACCCGGCATGGAGGTGCTGACCAAGCCCTTCAGCGTCGAGCGGCTGGCCGGCCGCGTGCAGGCCCTGCTGGTTTGACCGCGCAGGGCCCGGCGCGCTGCCGCGGCCCTCTCGTTACGCGGAAGGAAATTCTTCGCCCCCGGGCAACCCGCGGGCGTCTCTGCGGCTTGGCTCGGCCATGACGGAAGGGTCGCAGCAGGATCCGGGCTGGCCTGCCATTCCGGGCGAGATGGCGACGCTGATCCGCGCGCAGGACTGGTCGCGGACGCCGCTGGGCCCGCTCTCCGCCTGGCCGCAGAGCCTGCGCACCGCGATCGACCTGCTGCTGGGCAGCGGCTTCCCCACCGCCCTGCAATGGGGCGCCGAGGGCTATCTCATCTACAATGATGCGGCGCGGCCGCTGCTGGGCGACAAGCATCCGCGCGCCCTCGCCCGGCCGGTCTTCGAGAGCCTGCCGGAAACCCGGGAGAGCTGGGCCCCGGTGCTGGCGGCGGTGCTCTCGGGCCGCACCATCACGCTGGAGGATCAGCCCTATCTGCTGAAGCGCGACGGCGCCGTCGAGCAGGCCTGGTTCACCCATTCCTGCAGCCCGCTGCGCGACGCGGCCGGCAGGGTGGTGGCGCTCTGGGCCGTCTATATCGAGACCACCACCCGGCTGCGCGCCGAATGGCGGCGCGACCAGGTCGAGGCCGCGCTGCGCGCCGGCGAGGAGCAGCAGGCCTTCCTGCTGCGGCTGTCCGATGCGCTGCGGCCGCTCGGCGATCCGAATGCGGTGCAGGCCACCGCCGCCCGGCTGCTCGGCGAGCATCTCGAGGCCAGCCGCGTGGTCTTCGTCGACATCCTCGACGAGCGCGAGGCGGAGATCCGCCTCGACTATGCCCGCGGCGTGCCCTCGCTGGCCGGGCGCTGGAAGGCCGATGTCTTCGGCGAGGCGGTGACGCGGCAGCTGCGGCAGAGCCAGCTGCTGGTGATCGACGATGCGCGGCACGATCCGCTGCTGCCCGAGGCCGGCCGCGCGCGCTTCGCCGCGCTGCAGATCGGCGCCACCATTGCCATGAGCCTGGTCAAGGAGGGCCGCTGGGTCGCCCTCTTCGCCGTGCAGAACGCGACGCCGCGGGTCTGGCGCCCGGCCGAGATCGCGCTGACCGAGGAGACCGCCGAGCGCATCTGGGCCGCGCTGGAGCAGGCCCGGGCCGAGCAGGCGCTGCGCCGGCGCGAGGCGGAGCTGGCGCGCATCCAGCGGATCGGCGGCATCGGCGGCTTCGACATCGACCTGCGCCAGGGGCTGGAAGGGCCGCATCTGGTCAGCGAGCATTCGCCGGAATACCGCGCCGTGCACGGGCTGGAGGCCGCCTGGCTGCAGGAGCATCACGACACCTGGCTGCGCCGTCTGCATCCCGAGGACCGCGAGCCCGCCACCGCGGCGCTGCGGGCGGCGCTGGCCGGCGACGGGCTGACCTACGAGAACGAGTACCGCATCGTCCGCCCCTCGGACGGCGCCTCGCGCTGGATCCTGGCCCGCGCCGATATCGAGCGCGACGCGGCCGGCCGCGCCATCCGGCTGATCGGCGCGCATATCGACGTGACGCGGCAGAAGCAGGCGGAAGCCGCGCGGCGCGAGAGCGAGGAGCGGCTGCGGCAGTTCGGCGAGGCCTCGTCCGACGTGCTCTGGATCCGCGACGCCGGCACGCTGCGGCTCGACTACCTGACGCCCGCTTTCGAGCGGATCTATGGCCTGCCGCGCGAGGGCGGCCTCGGCGAGCACGACTTCCAGGGCTGGGCCGCGACCATCCTGGAGGTCGACCGCAGCCGGGCGCTGTCGCATATCGCCCGCGTCCGCGGCGGCGAGGCGGTGACCTTCGAATACCGCATCTGCCGCCCCGACGGCGAGATCCGCTGGCTGCGCAACAGCGACTTCCCGATCCGCGACGGCACCGGCCGGGTGCGCTGGATCGGCGGCATCGGCAAGGACGTGACCGAGGAGAAGCGCGCCGCCGCCCGGCAGGAGGTGCTGGTGGCCGAACTGCAGCACCGCTCGCGCAACCTGCTGGCGGTGATCCGCGCCGTCGCCTGCAAGACGCTCGGCCGCAGCGGCTCGGTCGCCGCCTTCGACCAGCGGCTGGCGGCGCTCAGCCGGGCGCAGGGGCTGCTGAGCCGCTTCGGCAGCGACACCGTCGAGCTCGGCGCCCTGGTGCGCGCCGAGCTCGAGGCGCATGCCGAGCTGGAGCCGCCGCGCATCGACATCCAGGGCCCCGAGGTCAGCCTCTCGGTCGAGCAGGTGCAGACCTTCGCCCTCGCCCTGCACGAGCTGGCGACCAATGCGGTGAAATACGGCGCGCTGCGCGACGACCGGCCGGGGCAGCTGTCGGTGCGCTGGCAGGTCCATGCGGCGGGCGAGGAGCAGCGGCTGCCGCCGCCGCGGGTGCCGGGCCGGCCGTCGCGCCCGGTGCTGCGCTGGGTGCAGCTGGAATGGCGCGAGGTGGGCATCGTGCTGCCGGCCGCCGCGCCGGAGGACAGCCGGCCGCGCGGCTATGGCCGCGAGCTGATCGAGGAGGCGCTGCCCTATTCGCTGGGCGCCCGCACCGACTACGCGCTGCAGGCGGGCGGGCTGCGCTGCCGCATCGCCCTGCCGCTGCGCTGACCACGCCGCCTTCACCCCTGGCCCCGGGAGGTCCCATGTGCCCATCCGCCGCGCCGCTTGCCGGCTTCCGCCTGCTGGTCGTCGAGGATGACTACCACATCGCCTCCGAGCTCGGCCTGGTGCTCGGGCAGGCCGGGGCCGTGGTGATCGGCCCGCATCCGGATGCGGAGAGCGCCCTCGCCGCGCTGGCCCGGGAGCGGCCGGATGGCGCCGTGCTGGACATCCACCTGGGCCCGGGCATCACCGCCTATCCGGTGGCCGACCGGCTGGAGCAGATGGGCGTCCCCTACCTCTTCGCGACCGGCAATGTGCTGCGGCCGCAGGACCCGATGCTGCGCGGCCGGCCCTATCTGGAGAAGCCGGTCTCCGACCGCCTGCTGGTGCGCAGCCTGGCGCAGCTGCTGGCGGCGGGGGAGGCGGTGCCGCCCGGCCGCTGAAAGCCCTGGCGCCGCTGGCCTCGGCCGGGTGACGCGGGAGGCCGTCGCCGATCCCTCGGGCGGTCAGCCGCCACCGCCGGCCGGGTCCGCCAGCACGCCGGCGACCGCCCCCGCCGGCGGCGGCCCTCCCCCGGCGGCGCGCTGCAGCGGCAGCTCCAGCTGGCAGAGCAGCCCGCCTTCCGCCCAGTCCAGGGCCAGGGCGCCGCCGAGCTGGCCGCGCAGCGTCGCCTCCATCACCCGCGCGCCGAAGCCGCGCCGCGCCGGCGGCCCCGGCAGGCGTGGGCCGCCATGCTCCTGCCAGCGCAGGTGCAGCCGCCGCTCGGTGCTGTCGTCGACGCTCCAGGCGATCGCCACCTCGCCCTGCGGCACCGACAGGGCGCCGTGCTTGGTGGCATTGGTCGCCAGCTCGTGCATCGCCATGGCCAGCGGCTGCGCCGCGGCCGCCGGCAGCAGCACCGCCGGCCCCGCCAGCCGCAGCGCCTGGGCGCGGCCGGCCAGGAAGGGCTCGATCTCGCCGCGCAGCAGGGCGGCGAGATCGGCGCCTGCCCAGCGATCCTCGGCCAGCAGCGTCTGGGCCCGCGCCAGCGCCGCCACCCGCCCCTCCACCGCGCGGCGGTAGAGCGGCAGGGTCTCGGCCCGGGTCAGCCGCAGCGCCGCCTGCACCACCGCCAGCGCGTTCTTGGCGCGGTGGTCGACCTCCCGCGTCAGCAGCGCCTGGCGCTCCTCGGCCAGCTTCCGCTCGGTGCAGTCCTGCGCCACGCCGGCGATGCGGCAGGGCCGGCCCGCGGCGTCGCGCTCGGCCACCGCCCCATGCGAGCTGATCCAGATCCAGGCGGAGCCGGCCATCCCCTGCTGGATTTCGCCCGGCTCGCCTTCCGCCCCGCAAGACGCCGCCCCGCAGGCCGCCGCCCCGCCCACCGCCGCACCGGGGCGGCGCACCCGGAACTCGGCGCGGAACTCCTCGCGCTCGTCGCGGGCCAGGGCCTCGAAGCCGGCCTGCACCGCGGCGCGGTCCTCGGGATGGATCGGCGCCAGCCATTCGGCCAGGTCGAAGCCCTCCGCTGCCACCTGGGGCAGCGCCTCGGCCAGCGGGCCGGCGCGGCGGCCGCGGCCGGCGGCGAGGTCGAATTCCCAGGTGCCGAGCCGCCCGGCCTGCAGCGCCAGCCGCAGCCGCGCCTCGCTCTGCCGCAGCGCCGCCTCGGCCGCCTTGCGGTCGGTGATGTCGACATGCGCGCCATAGGTGATGCCGCGCCCGCCGAGCTGCAGCCCATGCACCCGCACCAGCACGTCGCGCACCCGCCCGGCGCGGTCGCGATGCTGCGCCTCGAACTGCTGCACGCCGGGGCGGAGCGTGAAGCCGCGGGCATGGGCGCGGATCGCCTCCGGCTCGCGGCGGGTGTCGATGTCGCCGATGCGCAGCCGCAGGAATTCCTCCCGCGTGTAGCCGTAGCTCTCGCAGGCATTCTCGTTGACGTCGAGCACGGCATGGGTCGCCGTGTCGATGATGATGATGGCGAAGGGGCAGGCGTCGAACAGGGTGCGGTAGCGCTGCTCGCTCTCCTGCAGCGCCGCCTCCATCCGGGCCCGGCGCAGCGCCGCGGCCAGCCGCGCGGCGAATTCGGCCGCCAGCGCCAGCTCGCGCCGCCGCCAGGCGCGCGGCGCCGGCGCCTCGGCCAGCAGCAGCCCGGACAGCCGGCCATCCTCCAGCCGCGGTGCCGCCAGGAGCGCGGGCGCCCCGTCGGGCAGCCGCGCATCCGCCGCCTCGCCGGACAGCGCCAGCGGCTGGCCCTCGGCCACCGCCGCCAGCAGCGCCGGCGGCAGGGCGGGCGGCGCGACCGGCCCTGCCGGGCTCCAGCCGGCGGCGAGGCCCTCCGGCGTCAGCTCGGTGAAGGAGACCCGCGCCAGGCCCAGCGCCTCGCCCAACATAGCGGCCGCCGCCGCCATGGCCTCGGTGCCGCCCAGCCCCTGCAGCCGCTTCTCCAGCCGCAGCAGCAGGGCGTGGCCGGGCGGCGCCGGCTCCGGCGCGGCGGCCAGCAGCCGCAGTGCCGCCTCCAGCACCGCCTCGGCATCGGCATAGCCGCCCGCCGCCAGACGCGCCTGGACCAGGGCGTCCAGCGCCGGGGGAAGCCGCAGCGGGCTGCTGGGGGGGGATGACATGGGCGGAATCGACCGAACGGCGTGGCCTCTGTCAAATGCGGGGATCAGCCGGGCGCGACAAGAGCCGGCGCGCCCGGACCTCCGCCGCGCCGGGCTACTGTCCCGGTGCCCCCGCCTCGCCGAGATCGAAGAACACCCCCGCCATCATCGCCAGCGCCTGCCGGGTCAGCGGCACCAGGATATGCTCGTCCGGCGCGTGCTGCGAGCAGGCGGCATAGGAATGCGGGATCCAGACCGTCGGCAGGCCGAGGATCTCGGCGAAGACGTGGTTGGGCAGGGTGCCGCCGATATTGGGCAGGATGGCGGGCGCCTGGCCGGTGGTGCGCTGGATGGACTCCGCCGCCCAGACCACCCAGGGGCTCTCCGGGTCCAGGCGCGTCGCCGGCGACGGGTCCTGGCGGCGGCTGATCACCTGGATGTCGCCGAAGCCGCGGGCGGCCAGGTGCTCCTGGATCGCCGGCACGATGCGGGTCGGGTCGGTGCCGACGACGAAGCGCAGCTGCACCACCGCCATCGCCGAGGGCGGCACGGCATTGACCGGCGCGGCCGGGTTGCCGGCGCCCATCGCCAGCACCTCCAGCGTGTTCCAGGCGAAGAGCCGCTCGGCCGGGGACAGGCCGGGCTCGCCCCAGCCGGCATCGATCTCGGGGTCGGAGGAGCCGCCGCCGATGGTGATGTCGGCCAGCGCCGCGCGCACCGAATTGCCGATGCCGCGCGGGCGCAGCTCCTCGACCAGCAGCCGGCCCTGGGCATCGACCAGGCTGGCAATGGCGCTGGACAGGATGGTGGCCGGGTTGCGGATGACGCCGCCCCAGTTGCCCGAGTGGAAGCCGCGTTGCCGGGCATCGAGGCGCAGCTCGACATTGAAGGCGCCGCGCGAGCCGAGGAAGATGGTCGGCCGCTCGGCCGAGAGGCGCGGCCCGTCGGAGGCGATCAGCACATCGGCTGAGAGCCTGTCGCGCTGCTGCTCGCAGAAGGCGGCGAGGCCGGGGGAGCCGGTCTCCTCGCCCATTTCCAGCAGCAGCTTGACGTTGAAGCCGAGCTTGCCACCGCGGCCGGCGATGACCTGCTCGAGCGCGGCCAGGTTGATGCTGTGCTGGCCCTTGTTGTCGGCGGTGCCGCGGCCGTACCAGCGGTCGCCTTCCTCGGTGATGCGCCAGGGCGCCAGGCCCTCGCGCCATTCGGCATCCTGGCCGCGCACCGTGTCGCCATGGCCATAGACCAGCACGGTGGGCCGGGCTGGGTCCTCCAGGCGGGAGGCGATCAGGAAGGGCGCCTGGTCGGGCGAGGGGTTCGGCAGGATCTCGGAGGAAAAGCCCATGGCCGCGAGGGCGGGCACCATCTCCTCCTGGAGATAGGCCAGCAGCACCGGCGCGCGCTCGGGATTCTGGCTTTCGGTGGGATAGGCCACCCGGCGCTCGAGCAGGGCGCGGAAGGCGCCATTGTTCATCAGCCCGGCGGCCGCGGCCACCACGTCGTCACGTTGCATCACTCGGTCCATCCCCTCAGTAAGCCGCGGCCCAGCCATCCCGCCGGGGATCGCTGCCCGCCATGCGCACGCCGTTCTCCAGCACGCGGATGCATTCGATGCTGCACGGGCCTTCGAGCGGCGGCACGAATTTCAGCTGATGCCCGCGCGCCTTCAGCCCTTCCACCGTCGCGGCCGGAAAGCCCTCTTCCAGCGTCAGCGCCTCGTTGCCGCCATGCGGCCAGTTGGCTTCCTGGCCGGGCTGGCTGCTGCTCCAGCGCGGCGCCTCGGCGACCAGCTGCGGGTCGAGGCCGAGATCGACCAGGCTGACCACGGTCTGCAGGTTGATCTGCACCTGGTTGTCGGCGCCCGGCGTGCCGAGCACCGCCCAGACCTTGCCGTCCTTCAGGATCATCGGCGCGTTCATGGTGTGGCGCACCCGCTTGCCGGGGACCATCGCATTGGGATGCGCCGGGTCCAGGTGCCAGGTGGTCAGGCGGTTGTTCAGCAGGATGCCGGTCTCCGGCGCCTGCACGCCCGAGCCGAAGGGGCTGTTCAGGCTCTGGATCGCCGAGACGGCGTTTCCTTCCTCGTCGACCACGCAGAAATAGGTGGTGTTGCCGTCATTGGGCATTGCGTGGCGCAGCGGGATGCTGGCGGCGCGCTGCGGGTCGATCCGGGCCGCCAGCGTCGCCGCGTAACCGTCCGACAGCAGGCGGTCGAGCGGCAACGGGTTCGCCTCGGGGTCGCTGGCATGGCGCTCGCGGTCGAGGAAGGCGAGCTTCTTCGCCTCGACCAGGATGTGCAGCAGTTCGGCCGAGCCTTCCGTCATCCCGGCCAGGTCGAAGCGCTCGACGATCTTCAGCTCCTGCAGCAGCACGAAGCCCATCGAGTTGGGCGGCGACTGGCGGATCTCGTAGCCGCGATAGGCAATGCTGATCGGCGCGCTGGCGTCGCCGACCGTCGCGGCCAGGTCCGCGGCGGTGGTGATGGCGCCGACGGCGGCGAGATCGGCCGCCAGCCGGGCGGCCAGGGCGCCGCGATAGAAGGCGTCGACGCCGCCCTCGGCCACCGCCTCCAGCGTCGCGGCCAGGCGCGGCTGGGTGATCAGCGTGCCGAGCGCCGGCACATCGCCATCGCGCAGATAGGTGGCGGCGCTGTTGGCATCGGCGCGCAGCCGGCCGAGCGCGGCCCTGGCGAAGCGGCGGTAGCTATGGGTGGCGGCGAAGCCGTCGCGGGCCAGCGCGATCGCCGGCTGCACCACCGCGGCCCAGGGCAGCCGGCCATGGGCGCGCTGCATCGCATGGATGCCGGCCAGGCACCCCGGCGTCGAGACGGCGCCCGGCCCGGCCTCGGCCAGCCCCTCGGGATAGCGGTCGGCGGTGGCCGCCGCCGGCGCCGCGCCGGAGCCGTTGTAGCAATGGCCCGGACCAGGATCGCCGGCGATGAAGACGGTCGAAAAGCCGTCGCCGCCGAGGCCGGACATGTGCGGCTCGGCGACGCCCAGCGCCAGGCTGATGGCGGCGGCGGCATCGGCGGCATTGCCGCCCTGGCGCAGCATGGCCATGCCGGCCGCGGTCGCCTCCGGATGGTTGGTGGCGATGGCGGCGCGGCGGCCCATGATCAGGGGGCGCCAGGCGCGACGGTCGGGGTTCATGGGCGGGGTTCCAGGCCAGCGGGTGTCGCTGTCCTACGCCCAGCCCGGCAGCAGGGCAAACCGCCGGCGCGGACCCGGTACGGTTAGGCCTTCAGCGGCCGCTGGCGCATCTGCTCGGCCTGCAGCTGGCAGTGGTGGCGATGCGCCAGGGCCTGGTGCAGCGCCTCCGCCTTGGCCTCGAACCGTGCCGCCTGGGCGGGGCCGTCGCGGCCGGCGCTGAGGGCGAATTTGGCGCGCGCATAGTCCTTCATCATCTGCTGCACCGCGCCATCCCATTTCTGGACGCAGGACAAGGCTTCCTGCGCGGAGGCAGGCGGGTGGGGACAGGAGCAGAGCTTGGACGCCACGGCCAGTTCCTGGCAAGGTGACGAGCCTGCCAACAGCTTCCCGCCGGACTGCGGGATGTCGGCAGGCTTAACCTTCGCCGTCCGGACGGGTTGCGCCCGTATCGCCGTTTTTTTGCGGATTATCGCAGCCGGCCGGCCCCCCGGCCAGAGCCGGACCAGGGCCGCCGTTCCGGCCGGCAAGAAACAGCGGCGGATAGCCCCGGCCGGTGCTCCTCGGCGCCTCCACCCCCCGCATCCCCCGCTTGCCTCAGGCGAAATATATAGAATTTTTCATTAAGTACGGCTCATGTTTCTCAAGGAATTACGCCGTATTTTCTTGTAATGTCCAATCGAATACTGAATTGACAACACACCTTCTCGTGAGATCCTGCTCGACAGGAATGATAGAGCTTTGCCGTTACATGGGCAGGTCTATGCTGTTCCTCGCTTTCCCCCTTTCGGGGCCATCCGGCCTTCTCCCTGACCGCAGGATGTCCCCCCGCCTGCAAAGGACAGCCATATGCCTGTCGTCCTGGTCCCCAGCGCCTTGCGCCAATATACCGGGCAGCAAGCCCGGGTATCGGTGCCCGGCCAGACCATCGCCGCCATCCTGGACAGCCTGACGGCCGAGACGCCGGAGATGCGCCGCCATCTCTTCGCCGCCGGCACGCTGCGCCATTTCGTCGTGGTCTCGAAGAACGGCCAGGACATCCGCCTGCTGCAGGGGCTGGCCACGCCGGTCGCCGGCACGGACGAGATCCGCATCCTGGCCAGCATCGCGGGCGGGTAAGGCGCGATGCCCGATACCCTGCCCCCGCTGAGCGCCGCCGAGCTGCGCCGCTTCGGCCGCCATCTGGTGATGCCTGAATTCGGCCAGGCGGCGCAGCGCCGGCTGAAGGCCGGCAGCGTGCTGCTGGTCGGCTGCGGCGGCCTGGGCAGCCCGGCCGCGCTCTATCTCGCCGCCGCCGGCGTCGGCCGCATCGGCCTGGTCGATCCCGACCATGTCGAGGAGACCAATCTGCAGCGGCAGATCGCGCATGGCCATGCGACGCTGGGCCGGCCGAAGACCGAGAGCGCCGCCGCCCGCATGCGCGACCTCAATCCGGAGATCGCCATCGAGCGGCACGACGTCTTCCTGACCGAGGAGAATGCGCTGGATCTCGTCGGCGCCTATGACATCGTCATCGACGGCACCGACAACTTCCCGACGCGCTACCTGGTCAATGATGCCTGCGTGCGGCTGGGCAAGCCCAATGTCTTCGGCGGCGTGCTGCGCTTCGACGGCCAGCTCAGCGTCTTCGATGCGCGCTCCGGCCCCTGCTACCGCTGCCTCTTCCCGGCGCCGCCGCCGCTGGAGCTGGCGCCGAACTGCGCCGAGGCCGGCGTGCTGGGCGTGCTGCCCGGCATCATCGGCACGCTGCAGGCGACCGAGGCCATCAAGCTGCTGACCGGCATCGGTACGCCGATGATCGGCCGGATGCTGATCTATGACGGCCTGACGCTCAGCTTCGACAGCATCGACCTGGCCAAGGACCCGGCCTGCCCCTGCTGCAGCCTGCCGCGCGAGGCGATCGTGCTGCGCAGCGAGCGGATGGTCTGCGCCGCCCCGCCCCCGGGCCGCAGCATGACCGCCGCGGCGCTGGAAGCCGGCCTCGCCGCTGGCCAGTCGTTCCGGCTGTGCGACGTGCGCAACCCGGCCGAATGGGCGGATGGCGTCATCCCCGGCGCGCATCTGCTGACGCAGCCGGCGATCGAGGCGGCGCTGCGCGGGCACCCGCCCGGCGCGCCGCTGCCGGAGCCCTTCGCCGGGCATGACACCGTGGTGGTCTATTGCCAGGCCGGGCTGCGCAGCGCCGCGGTGATCCGCGCGCTGGTCGCCGCCGGGCACGATCCGGACCGGCTGGTGAACCTGGAGGGCGGCTTCGGCGCCTGGCACGGCCCGCGCGCCGCGGCCTGCCCTGCCACCGGATAGCCTCCGCCGCCGCCCTGGCTCTGCCCTGCCTGGCTCTGCCCTGCCTGGCTCTGCCCTGCCTGGCCCTGCCCTGCCTGGCCCTGCCCTGCCTGGCCCTGCCCTGCCTGGCCCTGCCCTGCCTGGCCCCTCGTCGACGCCTTCTCCAGAATCCCCGATCAGGGAACCTTTTGCCATGCCCCCTGCCAGCAGCGCCCTGCTGATCCGCCGCCTCGCCGAACTCTGCCCCCCCGGCACGCCCGCTCCCCTGCCGCCCGGCACACTGGCCGCGCTGCAGGCCACCACCGCCGCGCTGGTCGAGGCCGTGCAGGCCGAGGGCCGGCTGCAGGAGGATCCGCTGGCGCTCGCCCTGTCGCGCAGCGTCACGCTGCAGACGGAGGCGGTGGCGCGGCGGCTGCGCGGGCGGCGCGTGCTGGTGACCGGCGGCTCGGGCTGCGTCGGCACCCGGCTGCGGCAGCTGATCGCCGGTTTCCAGCCGGCCGCCCTGGTCAACCTCGACCGCGTGCCGCACCAGGGCGAGGGCCTCTGGGCGCGCGGCGACATCCGCAGCCCTGACGATCTGGCGGAAATCTTCTCCGCCCACCGGCCGGAGGTGGTCTTCCACCTGGCCAGCATCCGCGAGCCCGGCATGGCGGAACGCATCGTCCGCGAGGCGGTCGAGACCAATGTCTTCGGCACGCGCAACGTCCTCGAGGCCTGCCGCCGCGCCGGCGTGGCGCAGGCGGTCTATTCCTCGACCGGCAAGTGCTATGCCTACCTGACCGATCACGTCTACACGGCGACCAAGAAGCTGGCCGAGGCGCAGTGGATGGCCGCCGCCCGCGAGGCGGGGCCGACGCTCTTCGCCATGACGCGCTTCACCCATGTGCTGGAGAATGGCGTCGTCGCGCGCGAGATCACCGGGGGCATCGCCGCCGGGCTGGTCGGGCTGCACGGGCCGGACCGGCATTTCAACGTGCAGAACCTGCGCCAGGCGACGCATCTGCTGCTGAACGCGCTGGCGCTCGCCGGCGAGCAGGCGCCCGACAGCTTCTGGAGCGCGGCCGATCTGGGCTGGCCGGTCAACACGCTGGAGCTCGCCCTGCACCAGATCGCCGCCAGCGGCCGGCCGGTGGGGCTGCGCTTCCTCGGCGTCCCCTGCGGCTATGACGAAAGCTTCTTCCGCGGCCAGTTCGACTGGAGCGAGCGGTACGATTACCACCCGCTGGTCAATGCGCTGGAGGCGCCGACGCAGTTCGCCGATCGCAGCGGCACCATGATCGGCGCGCGCGTCGCAGCCTGCCCGCCGGCGGCGCTGCAGGCCGCGCTCGGCCGGCTGGGCGAAGCGCTGGCCGCGACGCGGGAGGACCCGCTGGCCAAGCGCGCGCTGCTGCAGGCGGTGCGCGAGGTCGCCGCGGCGAGCCTGGCCGGCTTCTGCCCGCACCGGCTGCTGGAGATCCTCTGGTGGGGCGCGGCGCCGGAATGGGCCGGCGACAGCGCGCAGATGCAGCGCTTCCGGCCGATCATGACGCTCTTCGCCGAGGCGCTGCTGCCGGCCCTGGAGGCCGCGCCACTCCCGCCGGAGGCGGCGCTGCAGGCGCGCATGGCCGAGCTGGCCGGCAGCCTCGCCGCCATTTCCGGCATGGAGGCGCTGGCCGGCCGCTTCGCCGCCGCGCGGCGCGCCCTGCAGGCCGCCTAGAGGTCCGCTCCGCGCATATCTCGCGCCCCTCCGGCGGCGGTGGCGACCCCCCTCTGTCCCGGCGCATCGCTGCACCGCGGGGCGATTCGGTACGGCGCGGCATGCCAATTCTGGCAGCGGCCCTGCCCTGCCGCCGCGGCGTGACCGGCGCTCGCGCAAACTTCAGGAGGTGCATTGTGCTGCAGCGCAGCACGCGGCGCTCAAATCCTGCAGGATTCATTACTCCGGGCGTAAATATTTATACTACCTGCGCCCGGTTTTGACGGTGGTTTACCTCTCGGGTTAACCAAAAAATCCTTTGTTTTCAATTGACAGTCTTCGGCTCTTCGCAAGTATTATTGCCGCGCCGGTCTGGCTTCCCCCGAAGCCCGGGCGGCGTTCGACGGCTCTGCCTCTGATCGGGAGCTCAGCGTATGACGGAAGCCAGCCTGGCCGCTCAAACCTCGCCCATCCGGGGCGAGGGCCATTTCCCCTTGGCAGGGATGTCCGCCCCCGCGGCATCCAAGGCGGCCAGGCCGCGCTCCTGGCAGCATGCCGGGAAGCGCGGTCTCGATATCCTGCTGGCCTCTGGCCTGCTGCTGGCGCTGCTGCCGGTGATGCTGGTCATCACCCTGCTGGTGCTGAGCGACGGCAAGGGCGCCTTCTTCAGCCATCGGCGCGTCGGGCGCCACGGCCGCAGCTTTGGCTGCCTGAAGTTCCGCAGCATGGTGCCCGATGCCGAGGCGGCGCTGGCCCGGCTGCTGGCCGAGGATGCCGAGGCGGCCGAGCTGTGGCGCACCAGCCGCAAGTTGAAGCGCGACCCGCGCATCACCCGCATCGGCCGCGTGCTGCGCGCCACCTCACTCGACGAGCTGCCGCAGCTGTTCAACGTGCTGCGCGGCGAGATGAGCCTGGTCGGCCCCCGCCCCGTGGTGCAGGCGGAACTGACCGAGCATTACGGCCCGCATGCCTCGCATTACCTGGCCGTGCGGCCGGGCATCACCGGCCTGTGGCAGATCAGCGGCCGCAGCGACACCAGCTATGCCGAGCGCATCGCCCTCGACGTCCGCTATGTCGAGCGCTTCTCGCTGTGGTTCGACCTGGTGATCCTGGCCAAGACGGTGCCCGCCGTGCTGGTCCGCCGCGGCGCCTGCTGAGGCGCGCCCGCCGCCCTTCCCCGGCCCGGACCATGACCACCGTTTCCGCCCTTCCCGTCCCGCCCGCCCCGGATTGCCGCGGCCCCCGCGCTGTGAAATTCTCGCAGCCCGTGCAGCCTTGCCCCGCGCCGCGCGCGGTGGCGGGGCATGGGACAGGAACCGCCGCGTGCCCGACCGCGCCCCCTCTCGCCTGGCCCGCTGGCTGCGGCGCCGCCGCCCGCCCGCCGGGCCCGCTGCCCGCGCGGCGCCGGAGCCGGAAGGCCTGCCAGGCGGCCGGGGTCCGGCCTTCGGCATCCTGCTCGGCCTCGTCCTGGCGCTGCTGCTGTGGGGCCTGCTCGCCGCGGTGCTGCTGCGCTGACGCGCCTGCCGAATCGCCGGTGCCGGACCGGCCTGCCCTTGCCACCGATCCGCGGCACGACCGGCCCCAGACGATAAATCGCAGCGCCACGGCACCGGTCCCGGCCGTGGCAGAGGGCGATCATGCGAGCGCCGTCGCGCATCACGTGCAAGACGGCTTGCGCGTGACGCAAATCTGGCGTGCCGCACGCCGCCCCGGGCGGGAAAATCGCAAGATTGGTTTCATGCCAAGCAAACTGTGCGAAATCAACGAAGAAGGCTGGCCGCGCGGCGAGCTGCGCCGTATCTTTCTCGCAATGACGACGCGCACGCCCCTTCGCCGCCGCCCTGGCCTCCGCTCCATGCCGCACCGCCTGGCCTGGATCGCCGGTCTTCCTGCCCTGTTGCTCGGCGCCGCCGAGGGCAGCGCCCAATCCTCCTTCTCGCCCGAGGCCACGGCGCGCGGCGTGACGGTGATGACGCGGCAGCGGCCGGATTACGATCCGGCGGGCATCCGCGCCGGCAATGTCCGGCTCGATGCCGCGCTCGAGGGCGGCGTCGGCTATGACAGCAACCTGGTGCCCGGCATCAGCAACCAGCGTTCCGGCGCCTTCGCCGAGGAGACGCTGAGCCTCGGCGCGCAGACCACCTGGACGCGCCATGCCCTCGGCCTCTCGGCCAGCCAGGCGACCCGGCAGTATTTCCAGGACAGCGACCTCAACTGGAACGACTGGAGCGTCGGCGGCGGCGGCCGCTACGACATCGGCCGCGCCTCCAACATCCGGCTGCGCTACGACCATGTCCGCAGCCATATCGACGTCGACAATTACGACCTGCAGGACGGCAACAGCGGCCGCGTGCCGGTGCCGGTCGATACCGACATCGTCCAGCTCGCCGGCACCGCCGCCTTCAACCGGCTGGAGCTTGGCAGTTCGGTCGAGTATCGCCGCATCCGCTACCAGGACGTGACGGTCAACGGCCAGCGGGACACCGTCTCGAGCAACGACTACAGCACGGTGCTGGGCGAGTTCACCGCCGATTACAGCCTGCTGCCCGGCCGCTCGGTGATCGGCCTGGTCCGGCTGCAGGACATCACCTACGAGCGCAGCGAGCAGCGCGGCCGCGACAGCTTCACCTGGGAGGCGCAGGGCGGTGTCCGCTACGACGCCAACGGGCTGGTGCGCGTCCGCCTGCTGGTCGGCTACCGCAACCGCGACTACGACGAGCCGGGGCTGAAGTCGCTCTCCGGCCCCGCCTTCGAGGGCGAGGTCAGCTGGGCGGTGACGCAGCTGACCACGCTGACCTTCACGGCGCAGCGCAGCATCGAGGAATCGATCCGCGAGAGCAGCGTCAGCTACACCCGCACCGCGGCGCGGGCGCGGGTCGATCACGAGCTGCTGCGCAACGTCATCCTCAGCGGCGAGGTCCGCGCCGAGCGCCGCAAGTATCCGCAGGAGGGCGGCACGGTCAGCGACGGCATCGCGCTGGCCGAGGCGCGCTACCTGATCAACCGCAACCTGGCGCTGGTCGCCACCTACCAGCACACCGAGCGGCTGGAGGCGCCGGAAGGCATCCGCGAATACGGCCGCGACCAGGTGATGCTGCGGCTGCGCATGGCGCTCTAGCGCCACCTCCGGGGGCGCGGCCGCGAGGCCGCGCCGCCCGCCACGACAAGAATTGCCGGGAGGGCGGGTCCGTGCAGGCGCTGCGCGGTGCTGACGGCGCTCGTCCTCCTGGCCGCGGCCGCGGCCCCCTGCCGCGCGCCCTTCGTTCCCCCCGGGCCGCGCGCCGCCAAGGCGCCAGGTCCCCGACGCCAGGAGCCACCATGAGCACCCTTCCCCACCATCCGCTCCCCCGTCTCGCGCAGCGTGCCCGGAAGCTGGCGACCGCCGCCCTCGCCGGCGTGACGCTGACCCTGCTGGCCGCCTGCGGCACGCCGGGCGCCGACCTGGCGCCGCTGCCCGCCCGCGCGCCCGCCGCCTACCAGCTCGGCGTCGGCGACCAGCTGCGCGTCACCGTCTTCAACGACCCGCGGCTGACCGGTGAGTTCCGCATTACCGACACCGGCAACATCGCCCTGCCGCTGGTCGGCGCCATCCCCGCCGTCGGCCGCAGCACCACCGAGCTCGAGCGCTCGGTCGAGGCGGCGCTGAAGGCGCGCAACCTGTTCAACGACCCGGCCGTCGCCATCGAGGTCGCCGAGTACCGCCCGGTCTTCGTCCTCGGCATGGTCGAGCGCGGCGGCCAGACCCCCTACCAGCCGGGCATGAGCGTGCTCTCGGCGGTGGCGATCTCCGGCGGCTTCAACTACCGCGCCGTCACCGACCGCGTCTCGATCACCCGCATCGATGCCGATGGCAAGGCGCGCGAGTATCTCGGCGACCGCCAGTCGCTGCTGCTGCCGGGCGACGTGGTCAATGTCTATGAGCGGGGCCTGTAAGCAGCGGCGGGCGGCGCGCCGGGTCCTCGGCGCCGCCATCGCCCTGTCTGTCACCGGGGGGGCCGCGGCGGCGACGCCGCTGCCCTCGCCGGGCGCGCTCTGCCGCGCCGCCGTGCAGGCGGCCGAGCGCGAGGCCGGCCTGCCGCCGCAGCTGCTGGCGGCCATCGCCCTGGTCGAGAGCGCCCGCCCCGACCCGGGCACCGGCCGCCCCGCCCCCTGGCCCTGGACGATCAATGCCGAGGGCGCCGGGCAGTATTTCGACAACCAGCCGGCCGCGGTGGCCGCGGCGCGCGAGCTGCAGGCACGCGGCGTGCGGCTGATCGATGTCGGCTGCCTGCAGGTCAACCTGCACCACCACCCGACCGCCTTCGGCAGCCTGGAGGCCGCCTTCGACCCGATGGCCAATGCGCGCTACGCCGCCGCCTTCCTGCGCCGGCTGCAGGCGGTCTCGGGCGACTGGGTGACGGCGGCGGGACTTTATCACTCCGGCACCGCCGAGCGCGCCGAGGCCTATCGCCTGCGCGTGCTGGCCGCCTGGCCGGCCGGCGGCGGGCCGGCCCTGGCGCAGCGCCGCCGCCTCCTGCCGCTGCCGCCGCTCGACCCGATGGCGGCGCAGCGCGAGGCGCTGGCCCAGGCCTGGCAGGGGCTGCGGCCCGTGGCCGCGCCGCCCGGGCGCGGCGCCGCGGCGACGCGGCCGGTCGAGGCCATGGCCTCGGCCTGGGGCAGCAGCCAGGCCGGGCTGCGTCCCGCCCTGGCGCTGCAGCCGGCCGCCACGCCGCTGCTCCGCCGCTAGAACCCGCACGACAGAAGAAACCCCGGGCGCCGCGAGGCGCCCGAGGTTTCTTCTGTGCGGTTCTTCGTGTCGAGGCCGCTGCGCCCGGGGGCGCAGCGGCGGGTCATGGGCTCAGTTGGTGGGGGCGGGCAGCCGCGGCAGCGCCCGGCCGCCACCGCTGCGGGCATAGCCGGCATAGTAGCTCAGCGGATCCAGCTTGCCCGGGCTGACGCGGGTCAGCACGGTGGCGGCGCGGCTGCGCACCTCCTCCGGCAGGCGGCGGATCGCCTCGGCCACCATGTCGGCCGGGGTGCGCTCCCAGGCGACGGCCATCAGCACCACGTCGCATTGCGGCGACAGCAGCACGGCATCGGCCACCCGCATGATCGGCGGGCTGTCCAGGATCACCAGCTGGTAGTCCTGGCGGGCGCGCTCCAGCAGGCTGCGGAAGGCCGGCGCCTCCAGCAGCTGCTGCGGGTTGGCCGCGCTGCGGTCGGAGAGCAGGCAGTGCAGCCCCGAGCGCTCGTCGACATGCACGGCGTCGTCGAGGTCGATATTGCCGGCCAGCACCGCCTCGATGCTGCTGTGCCAGCGGTTGTGGCCCAGCGTGTCGGCGATCTTCGGCCGGCGCATGTCGGTCTCGAGCAGCAGCACCTTCATGCCGTCGGCGGCGCAGAGCCGGGCCAGCGCCACCGCCAGCGTCGTCTTGCCGTCGCCGACCGAGGGCGAGGTGATCAGCACGGTATTGGCCAGCCCGTCCGGATTGACCCGGCGCAGGTTGAGCCGCAGCGCGCGCAGCGTCTCGGCGATATGCGAATCGCCCTTGTCGAGCACCAGGTTCGGCATGCCGTTGCGGCGGCCGCTGCCGAGGCGCGGCAGGCTGCCCACGGTCTGCACGCCGGTGATCATGGCGAGCTCGCCGGCGCCGGTGACGGTGCGGCGGCGGCTGTTGCGCAGCACGATGACGGCGGCGGCCAGCAGCAGGCCGACCAGCGCGCTGAAGGCGGCGATCACGCCGTTCGACGGGCCGATCGGGCGGAACGGCACGGCGGCCGGCGAGATCACCCGGGCCATCGGGAACTGCGCGGTGGACAGGCGGGTCTGCTCGGTGCGCACCAGGAAGGACTGGTAGACGGTGCGGCGGGCCTCGGCGTCACGGGTTAGCTGGGCCAGCGTCACGCCGGCCTCGGCGCCGCCGCGAGCGGCGTTGCGCGAGGTCTCCAGCGCGGCCTGCGCATTCTGCAGCCGGGTGCGCGCCGCCTCGACATCGCCGCGCAGCGCGCCGCCCAGGCGGGCAACCTCGGCGCCGATCTCGGCGCGCAGGCCGCGCAGCTCGGATTCCACCGCGACGCGGTCGGGATGGTTGGCGCCGAGCTGGCGGGTCAGCGGCGCGGCGCGCTGCACCAGCTCCGCCTCGCGCGTCCGCAGCGACTGCAGCACCGGGGAGGCCATCGCCTCCGAGGTGGCGCCACGGCTGCCGGTGCGGGTCGAATTCTCCAGCGCCGCCATGGCCCGCGTCAGGTCCTGGCGGGCCAGGGCGACGCGGGTCTGCTCCTCGGTCAGCTGCACCGTGCTGGTGGTGCCGGCCGAGGTCTCCAGCAGGCCGGAGGCACGGCGGAAGGCCTGGATGCGCTGGTCGGCCGCCTCGACCTCCTCGCGCAGCGCGGCCAGCCGCTCGGTCAGCCAGACATTGGCCTGGCCGGTGGCGTCGCGCTTCGCCGCGATGTCGCTGGCGATGTAGCGGTCCATCAGCGTGTTGACGACGCCGGCGGCAATGACCGGCGCGGTGGAGACGAAGCGCACGGCGACGACATTGCTGTTGTCGGTGGTGCGGATGTCGAGATGCTGCTGCATCGCCTCGACCTGCAGCTGCGCCGGGTCGAGGGTGACGGGCGCGGGCGCCGGCGGCGCGGTGTCGACCGGCATGCCGAGGCGGGCGCGCGCCAGGTCGATCCAGCCGCGCACCCGGTCCATCGCCAGGCGCGGCAGCTGGCCGAGCAGGCCGGGCTCCTCGGCGGGCAGGATCGGCGTGCGCTGCGCCACCTCCTCGGCCAGGCGGCGCGAGCGCAGCACATCGGCCTCGGTGCGGATCCGCTGGTTCGGCGGCGCCTGGGCCGGCACGAACTGGTTCAGCTCCGGGATCGGCGCCTGCGGCGCGTCGAAGAGCAGCAGCCCTTCCGCGACATAGCGGCCAGGGGTCGCCTTGGCCGCCAGGAAGCCGAAGGCCCCGGCGGTGAAGGCGACCAGCAGCAGCAGCAACTTGCGCCGCCAGAACAGCGCCAGGATCTCGGTCAACGGCATCTCACTTCACCTTGCCTCGCAAAACTCTGCGGCTGCGCGGCGCCGGGGCCCCGCATGGTCGAGGGGGCCGCACGCGGCGCGGCAATCCGCCCCAGGGGCAGCATACCGGGGAGCGGTCGAGAACAAGAACAATATTATTTCTCGCCACATCACAATTGATCGCGGATTTTGGTCGGGATATCCGACTATGATTACCGACATCGACGAGTTTTTTCATTTCTTATTGAAATACGGGAAATATTTACAGGAGTTTTTACATGAATTGCAAAAAATCGGCCCGGCTTCGCTCCGCATGATGCGCGTCTCCCCCCTCCCCCGCGGCGCGATGCCGACAAATTCGCCAGCGATTCCGCCCGGTTTTGCCGCCGGCCTGCCGCTGGGCAGCTGGCCGCCAGCCGAGGCGCTGCCATTGCCGCCACGGCCGATTCCCGCCGATGCCAGCCAGCTCGCGCACCGGCTGACCGTGGTGCTGCTGCTCTTCGCCACCGTGCTGCAGAAGATCGCCATTCCCGGTACCGGCGGCAGCGAGACGGCGCTGCCGATCAGCCTGCTGCTGCTGCCGCTGCTGATGCTGACCGGCATCGGCTCGGGCGTGATGCTGGTCGACGGCCGGCGGCTGGCCGCCTACCTGGTCTTCATGGCCTGCTCGGCGGTGAGCTTCCTGCTGTCGGAAAGCCTGCGGCTGTCGATGACCGGCTGGATCTTCGTCGCGGTCATGCAGGCCTGCTTCGTCTTCCGCTTCGCCCCCGGCCGCTTCGACTTCGCCCGGACGCTGCGGCTGCTCTCCAGCCTGGCGGTCGCCTTCTCGGTGATCGGCGTCGGCCAGTTCTTCGCCCAGTTCGTGGTCGGCCGCGAGCTGGCCTTCTTCATGGAGCACTACCTGCCGCCCGGCATGCTGATGAGCGGCTACAACTTCATGATCCCGCTGGTCTGGGATTCGCCGGTGCTGAAGAGCAACGGGGTGTTCTTCGCCGAGCCCTCCTTCTTCTGCCAGTTCCTGGCGATCGGCCTGATCGGCGAGCTGCTGCGCGCCGCGCGGCCCTGGCGGCTGGCGGTGATCGGCCTCGGCCTGATCACCAGCTATTCCGGCACCGGGCTGATGACGCTGGCGCTCTTCCTGCCCTGGTACATCGTCGACCGCCGCCGCTACGACCTGATCCTGCTCGGCCTGGTGGGCCTGGCGGTGCTGGCGACGCAGGCGGACTTCCTGCAGCTCTCCGCCATCACCGACCGCACGGCGGAGTTCTCCAACCCCAATTCCAGCGCCTTCGGCCGCTTCTTCTCGATCTTCATGGTGCTGCAGGACTACATCCTGACCGACCTGCCGACGCTGCTCTTCGGCCGCGGCCCGGGCTCGGTGATGGAGTTCTTCAGCCAGCTGCACTACGGCGCCTTCGACCCGACCTGGGGCAAGATCTTCTACGAATACGGCCTGGTCGGCTTCATCGCCTATTTCACCTTCTTCACCATCAGCTTCATGATGGCGCGGCGGGAGCTGCGGGTGCCGCTGGCCTTCACCTATCTGTTCCTGGGCGGCTACCTGGTGAACATCAGCATCCTCAGCCTGCTGCTGGCCCTCGTCAGCCTGCCCGCCCTGCAGCGGGCGGCACCGGGCAGGGGGCCGCGCGCATGACCCGCGCCGCCCCCCTCCTGACCCCAGTGCCGGGCCTTGCCGCCCGGCTGCGCGGCCTGGCCGTCTTCGCCCCCTATGTCGCCGGCGGCGGCCGGCTCGGCGAATACGAGCGCTGGCTGGGACGCCCGGTGCGCGGCGTCGTCGACAATGCCGACGAGATGCATGGCTGGGAGGAGATGGTGCAGAGCGTCACCTTCCTGGCGCGCTCCTATGCCGGCAAGCCGGCGCATCCGATCCTCGGCGTCCCGATGCTGGTGGCCGGCGAGCGCGGCAGCCTGGCGCGCGGCGCCGCCGGCGACTACGACCCCTGGATGCAGCGCGTCGCCCAGCTGCTGGTGCAGCAGGGCCTGGGCGACTGCACCATCCGGCTGGGCTGGGAATTCAACGGCAGCTGGATGCCCTGGTTCGCCGGCAACGACCCGCGCGCCTTCCAGCGCTACTGGCGGCGCACGGTCGACCTGTTCCGCCGCCATTCGGCGGATTTCCGCTTCGACTGGTGCCCGACCCTCGGGCACAAGGACATGGTGACCGAGGCCGCCTGGCCGGGCGCCGACCATGTCGATGTGATCGGCGCCGATGTCTACAACGAGTGGTGGAACCCGCGCTCGCGCGACGATCTCGACGCCCGCTGGCACGACGAGTATCTCTGGACCCGCTTCGGGCTGCAGTGGCACATCGGCTTCGCCCGCGACACCGGTAAGAAGATCTCCTTCCCGGAATGGGGCACGCGGCCGCTCTCGGCGCATGGCGGGCATGGCGGCGGCGACGACCCGCACTTCATCATGCGCATGGCGGCCTGGTTCGATGCCGCTGAGGACATGCTGGCCTATCACGCCTATTTCGAGCGGATCGACGTCGCGCTGAAGGGCGATGCCTATCCGCAGAGTGCCGCCACCTTCCGGCGCCTGTTCGGCGCCTGAAGGCCGCGGCCCGCCTCAGGCGGCGGGCAGCGAGCGGAAGGGACGGCGCATCGCCCGGCCGATACGCCGCGCCGCGTTGAAGACATGCCGCCCCTGCTGCCGGGTGTGCAGCCCGGTGCGCTGCCACGCACCCAGCGGCACGGTGACCGGCGACAGCGTGACCAGCGGCCCGCGCCGCTCGCCGCGGCGCCAGCGGGCCACCTCTTCCAGCGCGGCGCCGAGGTCGAAGCTGACCAGGCTGCGGCCATCCTCGCCGATCGCCGAGGGGGCGTGCAGCGCCAGGCCCAGCCCCTGCGCCAGCAGGTCGCGCAGATTGTCCATGCGGTCGTCGATGAAGGCGGCCTGCTCGCGCGGCACGCCGAAGCGCTCCTCGGCCAGCGGCAGCACCCAGCTCTTCTGCAGCCCGTGGCGGATCAGCCCGAGCGGCCCGCCATGCTTCCAGCCGGCGCGGAACAGCTCCTCCGCCGCCAGCAGCCCGGCGAGCCGCGCGGGGTCGAGGCCGGCCGCCTCCAGGATGCGGCGCGCCTCGGCGCCCGAGCGATGCGTCAGCACCGCGACCTGGCCCGGCAGCGCCTGCAGCAGCGGTCCCAGCCCGGCATGCAGCCGCAGGATCTCCTGCTGCGGCAGCAGCGGCGCGCCGGTCTCGAAGACGACGACGCCATCGAGGTCGAGGAAGAGCAGGGCGCGGGTCATGTCCAGAGCTCCAGGCCCCGGGCGCGCAGCCAGGCCTCGTAGGCGGTGAGATAGGGGCTGCTGCCCGACCAGGGATAGAAATGCACGTCGCGGTGCAGGTAGACGTCGGGCGTCACGGCATGCGCCGGGTCGATCGCCTTGGCGTCGTCCGACCAGCAGATCACGCCGGTGGTGACGCTGGCCGCACCCGCGGCGTGCAGACGGTCCAGCACGTAGCGCAGCGAGCCGCCGCTGACGATGCAGTCGTCGATCAGCAGGACATGCAGCCCGGCGACCGGCACCTCGAAGGAGCTTTCCGACTTCTCGAGCTTGTTGTAGCGCTTCTGGAACCAGTACCAGAACAGGCCGACGGGCCCCCAGCTCAGCAGGCGGGTGGGCACCGGCACCAGCTTGCGGATCGCCTGCAGCCGCTGGATCCAGCGGCTGCCCTGGCGGCGCACCTTGACCATGTGGAAGGGGATGCCGAGCTGGTCCGCCACCACCTGGGTCGGCAGCAGCGCGCCATTGGCCAGGCCGATGATCACGTCATAGGGCGTGCCGCGCGCCGCCAGCTCCACGGCCAGATGGCGCGACAGCTGCTCGGCCTCGACCAGCGTCATGTTGCGCTTGGCCTGGTGCGTCGCATAGCGGTGATGCGTCGCGGCATCCGCGGCGGCGATCGCGTCGCCGGCGGGAGGGCGCGACAAGGCGGCTTGCAGGGTCATGACCGGGACTCCTCGGGCGCGGGGTTCATGCGGGCTGCGCCGCCGGCGAGGCGGCGCGGAGCCCGCGCAGCGTCTTCAGCATCAGCAGGAAATAGGAGGTCGCCTGGCAGGCGTAGATGAGCACGTAGCCGGTGACGAAGGTGTCGATGGTCCAGCCGTTGAGGCCCGAGACGGCGGCGAAGACCAGCATGGCGGCCAGCGCCGTGGTGGCGCGGCGGGCCAGCGGCCGCAGCTCGCCGATGCCGGCGAGGACGGCGCCGCTGACCGCCTTGATCATCATGAAGACCAGCATGAAGCAGATGGCGAGCTGCATCTGGCCGGAGACGATGTCGGGATGGCCGAGCAGCGTGCCGAAGATATGGTCGCCCCAGACATAGATCAGCGTCGAGGCCACCAGGCAGGGCACGGCGCAGAGCGCGAAGGCGCCGCCCATCAGCTTCGTCAGCGTCGCCGTGTCGCCGTCGTGATAGGCCCGCGTCTGGTGCGGCAGCATGGTCTCGGTCACCGTGAAGAAGGCGGTGCCGCCGAAGCGGGTGACCTTGTAGAACATGTCGAAGGCGATCAGCGCCGTGGCGCCGGCCTTGGCCGCCAGCAGGGCGTAATAGGGAAAGATGTAGATCAGGAAGTCGGAGAGCGAGAGGCTGGCGGAGCCGGCGATCTCGCGCCCGTCCTCGCGCAGCACCTGCCAGCCGCGGCGGATGCTGGTGCCGGTGAACAGGCCGAAGCGGTGCTGCGCCAGCCGCGCCAGCACCGCCAGCGCGGCCAGCCAGAGCAGCACGAAGCCGATGCTGTAGTCGAGCAGCGGCAGGCCGAAGGCGAGACCGCCGGTCAACAGCAGCAGCAGCGCGCGGCGGCTGAAATCGATCGCCTCGGTGATGACATACTGGTCGTTGGCATTGGCGGCGATGCGCAGCACCATCCAGGGCAGCGGCAGCACCGAGCCGCCGAAGAACAGGATGATGGCCAGGCCATGCGCCATCGGGCCGAGATCCCAGATCTCCAGCACCAGGGTGAAGATCAGCGTGGCCAGCAGCGCCGCCAGCGAATAGCCGATCAGCGCGGTGACCGCGGCGCTGCGCAGGTCGTCGCGGTCGCCCTTGCTCGGATCGACGAAATTCTGCCGCATCCGGCCGAACAGCCGCACCGAGATGCCGAGATCGGCCTGCAGCACCAGCGAGGCGAAGGCGATCACCGCCGCCAGGAAGGCATAGTCCTGCAGCCCGATCTGCCGCACCAGCGTGTAGGTGAGAAGGAAGCTCCAGACCGTCGCCAGCCCCGTGCTGCCGATGCGCAGGGCGAAGAACAGCAGTGATCGACGCATCCGGTTATCCTTCGGCCTGGTCGTGGGGGAGAAGGCGTGGTGTCACGCCGCGTCGCGCCCGGGCCGGGCGGCCCGATGGGCGAGCAGCGCATCGCGCAGCGCCTGGCCGCGCTCGCGCCAGTCGAAGGCGCCCTCGGCGGCGGCGAAGGCGCCGCGCTGCAGCGCGTCCAGCCGCGGCGCGTCGTCGATCGCGCCCTGCACCTGGCGCAGCAGCCCGTCGAGCTCCGGCGCCAGCAGCATCTGCTGCCGCACCGCCTGCGGCAGGCCGGCGGCGCAGACCTCGAGGGCAGCGACGGGGACGCGGTTGAAGATGTATTCCAGCAGCTTCATCTTGAAGCCGCCGCCGATCGGCTCGGCCACCACCGCCAGCCGCGCCGAGGCGAGATAGGGCGCCGGGTCGTCGACGAAGCCGGTGAACTCGGCGGCGCGGTACTTCTTCGACAGCTCCTGGCGCAGGTCGTCGGGCATGTCGCCGACCACCCGGATGGCGATCCCCGCCTTGGCCAGCACCGGATCGGCCTGGTCGAGGAAGATGCGCAGATTGGCCTGCTTGGCCGACCAGCGGTAGGAGCCGAACAGCACCACGGCGCGCGGCCGCGTCTCGGCCGGGTCGCGCGCCGCCAGCCGGGCGCCGTCATAGCCGGGCAGCAGCGGCAGGATCCAGCGTCCCGGCGCCTGGGTGGCGAACAGATCGGCATCGGCGCGGGTGATGGTGGTGACGACATCGGCGCGGCGGCTGATCCAGCGCTCGAAGCGCGTGGTCTTCAGGTGGTTCTGCAGCAGCGCCAGCCGCTTCGGCAGCTTCTCCCCCCTGTCCTGCCACTGCATCTTGGTCACGCTCTCCTCGTGGTCATGCGTGACGAAGACGACCTGCGGCTTGCCGGCCATCAGCCCCGCATGGTGCAGCACCCAGCCCATCCCGTACTGGTCGACCACGATGGCATCCCAGGGGCCCTCGGCGGCCAGCCGGTCCAGCGCCGCGCGATAGGCCGCCGTCGCATGCCGCGCCGCGACCAGCGGCATGGTGCTGGCCAGCGACAGCAGCTTGTGCCGCTGCGCGCCGGGGATGATGTGCCAGGTGATGCCCGGCACCGGCGGCGGCGGCGCCTCGCCGCCGAGGCCGACGAAGGTCAGGTCGACACCGGCGCCGGCGAAGGCCTCGGCCAGCTTGGCGCTGTAGATGCGGTCGCCCGCCGTCGCCGGGAAGGGCATGCCGCGCGCCAGCCAGAGGCAGCGCAGCGGCGGCGCCTTGGGCGTGGCCATGTCAGCGCGCGCGAGGGGGGGCAGTTCCTGCTGCTCGATCATGCCGCAGCCTCCGTCAGGCCCTGTGCCGTCGCGGTGGCCGCCGTCGCGCGCAGATGCGCGGCCAGGCGCAGCGCCAGCGCCACCACGGTCAGGGTCGGGTTGGCATGGCCGCAGCTCGGGAAGACCGAGGCGCTGGCCACGAAAAGATTGGGCGCGCCATGCACGGCGCAATCGGCGTCGACCACCCCCTCGCGCGGCGAGCTCGCCATGCGGGTGGTGCCGATGTGATGGCCGCCGACCGGGGTCGAGGCCGCGACCGCCTGCTCCAGCGTCGCCGTGTCGAGCTCCAGCGTGGCGCAGCCCGACTGGGCAAAGGCATCGCGGATCAGCAGCATGCTGCGGGTCAGGCTGTCGATATCGGCGCGCTTCAGCCGCCAGTCGACCGAGAGCCGCGGCATGCCATGCGCGTCGCGCTGGTCGGTCAGCGTCACGCGGTTGTCGGCATCCGGCACCTGCTCGGCATTGATGTCGAGCGGATAGGCGCCGGCGCGGCTCGGCATGACGACGAAGGGCAGCTTGCGGCTGGCGAGGATCCGGCGGCGAATCCAGTCCTGGCCGAAATGCGCGACACCGGGCGCGTCGCGCAGCAGGTTGCCCAGATGCCGCGCCCAGAAGCCGGCATCGCGGGTCATGCGGCCGCGCTCGGCGCGCTCCACCGCCGCCAGCTTGCGGCGGTATTCCGGGATGATCAGGTCCTTCACCAGATACATCGCCGAGAGCACGCCGCTGCCATGCGAGGGATCGGCGATCAGCGGGTAATGCAGGCGGAAGATCGTGTTCATCAGCCCCTCGCGCCGCTGCGCCTCGGCGGCGACGGCGAAGCGGCGACGGACATAGATGCCCTCGGCCGTCGTCTCGAAATGCAGCGCGACCGGCCGCTTCACCGGGTCGAAGCGCAGCAGGCCGAGCGTGTTCTCGACATGGCACATGTAGAAGCGGCCAAGCGCGCCGCCCTCGTTGCCGAGGCCGCCGCGGCGCGAGCCGTCGGAGGCCATCAGCAGCCGCGGCACCTCCAGCCCGCCACCCGCCAGCACGTAGCGGCGGGCGCGGATGGTGAAGGAGCGGCCGGGGGCCGAGGCGGCCTCGAGGCGCTCCACCGGGCCGCGCGGCGCCACCAGCTTCAGCGCCTGGGCATGCAGCAACAGCTGCACCTCCGGCGCCGCCGCCAGCCGGTCATGCGCGGCGCGGCCGAAATCGGTCGGCCGGCTGAAGCGCTCCAGCCCGTCCGAGAGGATGTCGGGATGGGCGAAGCCGGCGATGCTGGGCGGCGCGGCCTCGCCCAGCGCCTCGGCCACCGTCGGGCCCCAGGAACCGGCATCGCAGGCCGCCAGCGCCGCCGGGTAGTGGCGCTGCAGCTCTTCCCAGCCGATCGGCCAGCCGCTGTTCTCGACCCAGGCGCGGCGCTCCAGGTCGATCGGGTCCAGCGGCACGCAGCGCCCGCCCCAGATCGAGGTGGCGCCGCCCAGCATGCGGCGGCGGTAGAGGTCGGGCGTCGGATGCGGCGAGCCTTCCGCCACCGCGCCCTGCAGCCCTTCCTGCGCCGCCGGCTCGAAGCGCCGGCCACCGGCCTCCAGCACGATGATCGACAGGCCGGAACCGAGCAGCGACTGCGCCACCGTCAGCCCGGCCGCGCCGCCACCGACGATGCAGAGATCGGCCTGCAGCACCTGCCCCTGCGGCAGGCTGCGTGCGTCGATGATCATGCCGACCTCCTGTGCCAGCCGGCCGTGGCGGCATGGCCCAGCGCCTCGTCCAGATGCTGCGCCGAGGTGGTGCCGATCAGCGCGGTCGCCCCGGGCCAGGCGAGCGCCGCGCCGATCGCGGCCTCGCGCTGCGCCGACCCCGGCGCCTGGCCGGCGAAGAGCTCGCGCAGCAGCAGCCGGCCGCCCCGGCCGGTGAAGGCAGCGATCTCGGGCTGCAGCGCCGGGGCCAGGGCCAGCGGGATCTGCAGCCCGGCCAGGCCCGCCAGGCGCAGCGCGGCGCGGCCGGCCTCGACATCATCGACCGAGATGCCCCAGCCGCCGAGCTTGCCGGCCTGGCGCAGCCCTTCGAGCAGGCCGAATCCCTGCCCCGCCGCGATCGCCGCGGCATCCGGGCTGTGCAGCAGGAAGAGGTCGATGCGCTCGGTGCGCAACCGCTTCAGGCTGCCCTCGATGGCGCGCTGCAGATGCTGCGCCGAATAGTCGCGCGGCAGCGGCGCGGCGCGGCGCGCGGCGATCCCCCGCTTCAGCCCCGGCAGGCTGCGGGCCAGCAGGCCGAGCGGCCGCTTGACCAGCGTCACCGCGCGCTGCGCCCGGGTGAAGCGCTGCCCGGCCTTGGTGACGAGGGTGACGCGGTCGCGATCGGCGGCAAAGGCAGCGCCGATCAGCCGCTCGCTCTCGCCCTGGCCATAGATATCGGCGGTGTCGAAAAGCGTCACGCCGCGCTCCAGCGCATGGCGCAGCAGGCGGATGGCGGCATCGCCGCGCGCGCCGCCCAGAGTGGAGCCGAGGCGCGAGCAGCCGAGCCCGATATCGGCATTGGCGGCGGCCTGGGGCGGCTGCTCAGCGAGCTGCGCGCTCATGAGCGCACCCGCGCCGCGGCGCCGCCGCGGATCGACTGTGCTGGCGCCCAGGTCTGGAAGCGCTCCCCCTTCAGCGAGCGCAGGATGCCCAGCGCCGTCGCGCAGAAGGCCAGCCAGACCTCCCAGAGCTTCTGCGCCGGACCGATGCGGAGCCGGATGGCGGCGGCAGCACCGGCCAGGCCGAGGCCGGTGGCGCCCAGCACCAGCCAGGCCGGCAGCTGCTGCAGCGCCGCGCCCAGGAAGCAGAGCGCCGCCAGCACCAGCAGCGGCGCCACCAGCCAGCGCAGCAGCTTGTGCGAGACATAGCCGTAGAGCGGCAGCGCCGGCAGCCGCTTCAGCCGCGGCCAGAGCAGGCGGTGCACGTTGAAGGCCTGGCAGGAGATGCGCACCTTGCGCCGGAACTCTTCCTTCCTGTCCACCACCGATTCCTCATGGGCCAGCACGTCGGGCGCGCGGATGACGCGGTGGCCGTCACACAGGATGCTGAGCGAGACGAAGAAATCATCGATGATGTCGTCCGGCACCGGCGGGTTCAGCGCGCGGCGCACGGCGAAGAGGGAGCCGTCGGCGCCGATCACCATGCCATGCTCGGATTCGGCCTGCTTGATGCGCTCCTCCAGGCTCCAATAGGCGGAGTTCACCGCGCTGGTGTCGGACACCACCTGGTTGCCGTAGAGCAGATGGCCGCAGACGCAGCCGACGCGCGGATCGGCGAAATGCCGGCGCAGCGCATTCAGCGCCTGGGCGTCGATCATCACATTGGCATCGGTGAAGACCAGCAGCTCGCCGCGCGCCAGGCCGGCAAGGTGGCGCATGCCATGGCTCTTGCCATGCCGCTCGGGCGCGGCGACCACGGTGATGCGGTCGGCGAAAGGCTCGAGCAGCGCGGCGGTCGCATCGGTCTGGCCATCGACATAGACCAGCAGTTGCACATCGCCCGGCGTGGCATCGGCCAGCGCGATCAGGTTGCGCGCCTTGGCCTCGATCACCGCCGCCTCGTTATAGGCGCACATGCAGACGGTGACGCTGGGCAGCGCGCCATCGGCCGGCGGCAGCGGCGCGGCCGGCGGACGGCGCAGCAGCCGCAGCGACAGCGGATAGGTCGTGAAGGGATGCAGCGCCAGCCCGGTCAACAGGGCTCCCGTCAGCAGCAGCATTGCGCCTGTCCTCCTCGGGGCCGCGGCGCAACGCCGGGCCGGAATGCGGTAGCGGGATGGGTCACCGCCGCGCCACGGGCGCGGCGGCGGGGGCCAGCGGCGGCATCGCCTGCCCGGCGGGCTCGCGCAGGGCGTACCAGGGCTGGGCCGATGCGGCGGCGGGCCACAGCAGCATGCCGGACCACCACCTCACAGACGCGGCGCCTCGGCCAGGGTGGCGGCGGCGGCCGGCGGCGCCGCGCCGAACTGGAAGTGCCGCGCCAGCGCGGCACTGTAGGGCGCGACCGCCGACCAGCGCAGATGGATGCCGTCGTAGAAGGCGGCCTCGTCGACGACGCGCGCGCCGTCGCCGTCCCAGAACTCGCCGCCGGACGCCGCGAGAACCTGGCGGACGCGCCGGCCGAACTCGTCCTGCATGGCGTTGTCCGGGTCGTTCAGCCGCTTCCAGGCGGGGTGCATCGGCGTCGAGGCCACCAGCATGCGGCGGCCGCTGCGGTGCATCGCGCGCGCGAAGCGGTCGAGCGCGTCGAAGCAGGCCTGGTCGAAGTGCCGGACGGGGCCGTAGAGCAGCGTGTCGCGCACGCCATGCGTCTCCATCGGCCCGCTGGCATAGCGGTCGAAGACCAGCGGATCCATCACCTCGCCGCCGCCGCGCTGGGCGCCGACGGTCAGCGCGTTGCGCAGCAGCGCGCCGGGCGCGAAGTAGCGGATGTAGTAGGGCCAGCGGGAATGGCCGCCATAGACGAAATCCTCGGCGTCGCGCGGATCGAAGACCTCGGTGCGCGTGCGCGCGCAGTTCTCGAAGTCATGCGGGCTGGCGATCATCACCACCTCGCGCACCGAGGGGTAGTGGTCGAGCAGCCAGCGCCCGGCGAAGGTGCTCTGGTTGGCGGTCAGGCCGCAGAAGGCGCCGTTCAGCGGCAGCGCCTGCGGGTTCTCCTGCCGCACCACATCGCCGTCGAAATGCCGCCAGGCGATCGAGGAGCCGATGACCAGGAGGTTCGGCGCCCCGGGCGGCTCGGCGCGCAGATGCGCGAGCTTCTCGTCGACGCAGATCGAATTGGCGAAGCTCGGCGGCGGCAGGTGGCCGGTGGCACCCAGACCGAACAGGAACAGATAGAACAGCAGGAAACTGCCGCCCAGCCCGCCCAGCAGGGCGAGCAGATAGCGTTTCGGCACCGGTTTCGGGTCGGCCATGGCGTCAGCCCCCGACCTTGCTCTGGATGAGCCGGGCGAAGTCGCCGACATTGTGCAGCGTGTCGAGCTCGGCCGTGCGGAAGCGGATGCCGAACTTCATCTCGACCGCCACGATCAGGCTGACATGCGCGGCGCTGTCCCAGCCCTCGACATCATGCGCGGTGGTCGCGGCATCGACGGTGATGCCGTCATCGTCGAAGACATCGCGGAAGATCTCGTTGAGCTGGCTGTAGACCTGGGTGTCGTTCATGGCGTCAGCACCTGCTCGCGTTGCGTCTGGATGGCGATGGCGTGGGAGGGCAGCGGCACCGCGCCGAGCCGGTAGCGCCAGAAGCGGGCCTCCGGCGCCGCGCCGGGCGGCGGGTCGCAGGGCTCGAAGCCGAGCCGCGGATAATGCGCCTCGACCATGCCGTTGCGGCCGGAGGGGATGTATTCGCCGACAAGCTCGTGATAGCCGCGCTCGGCGGCCGCCTCGGCGAGGACAGCGAGCGTCGCCTCCTCCACCTGGCGGCCGAGCACGCGGCAGCTCATCAGCCAGGTGTCGATGCGCAGCGCATCGCCCGCCGGCTTCGCCAGGATGACGGCGATCAGGCCGTTGTCGCCGAACTTGTCGCGCAGCCGCAGCGACAGCGCCAGGCTGCGCGGATCGGCCGCCAGCGCCTCGACCGCCGCCTCGGTGGTGCGGCGCGTGGTCAGGTTGAACTGATTGGTCTTGTTGACCAGCTGCACCGTCCGCGGCAGCTCGGCCGGGCCGACCTCCTGCGCCTGCAGCACCATGGCCAGGCTCTGCAGGTAGCCTGCCATGTCGGTGGCCTCCTCCAGCGCGGCGCGGCGCTCCTCGCCGGCCGCATAGGCGCGGCCGCGGGCGGCATCGTCAGCGGTGAAGGCGATGGTCTCGAAATAGCCGGCGCCCGCCAGGCAGGCGGCGTAGTCGGCGGCATCCTCGGGCAGCTCGGGCACGGCGACCTCGGGCAGCTCGCGGCGGATGATGTCGCGCTCGGCCGGGTTGTCGTCGAGGAAGACCAGGCTGTCGATGCCGATGTTGAGCCGCTGCGCGATCTGCCGCAGGTTGCTGGCCTTGTCCTGCCAGTTGGCGACGAAGCAGGCGATGTCGCCGCGCTTCAGTGCCATCTCCGGGTGATCGGCGAAAGCGGCCTCGGCCACCGCCAGGTCGTTCTTGCTGCAGACCGCGAGGATCACGCCACGCTGCCCGAGCGCCGCCGCATAGCGTTGAACGGAGAGAAAAGCCTCGCCGGTCGGGCTGCCCTGGCCGAGCTTGATGCCGGCGATGCCGTCGTCGCCGATCACCCCGCCCCAGAGCGTGTTGTCGAGATCCAGCACCAGACATTTCTTCGCCTGCCCGGCCGCCGCCGCCGCGATGCGGGCGACGAGGTCGCCATACAGGGGCGCCAGCGCATGGCTGACCAGCTGCTTCGCCTGATGCCAGCGCACGGCATCGCCCAGCCCCTGACCCTGGCCCAGGCGCGCCGCCTCCCAGGCGAGGTCGAGCAGCAGCACGCCCTCCTCCCGCGCGGCGCGGCGCAGCGCGGCGTTCAGCCGCTCCACCAGCGACCAGGGCGAGGCCGGCACCAGCGCCTCGAAGCTGCCGAACAGCGGCGGGTCCATCGGCACCAGCGTCTGCTGCACCACCTGCGCGGCGAAGCGCGACCGGGCGCGCCGCCACAACCGGCGCAGCTCCTCGACCCGCGCGGCGACGGCCGTCTCCACCGCCTCCTCGGAGGCGGTCAGCGGCAGTTCCAGCGGGGCGTCGCGGGCATCGAGCGCCAGCAGCACCATCTGCGGCGCGAAGGCGGCCAGCGCCGCATCCTCGCCCAGCAGCGCCTGGCGGTACTGGCCATAGGCGGTGGTGTGCACCGCCAGCGCCAGGCGCCGCGACAGGCCGGCGACGCGCATCGCCGGCAGCAGATGGTCGACGGTGTGCGAGGCCAGCACGGCAACGCGGTACGGCGCCAGGCCTGCCGATGCCGGCGCGGCCCCTTCGGCGATGGCGCGCTGCGCCAGGCGATCGATCCGCGCGGTGGCCGAGAAGTCGCGGCGGAAGCCGGCGAGCCGGGCCGCGCTGGCCAGCAGCGTGGCCGGATTGTCCTCCGCCCGGGCGGCGGAGAGCGCCGCGCCAAGGTCGGGATGGGCGGGAAGCCAGGCGAGCTGGTCCATGGGGCTGTCCGATCCGGTCGCGGTCAGAACTGGAAGTACAGGAATTCGGTGGGCGCGGCGGAGAGCGCCCGGGCCAGCGCGTAGAAGCCGACCACGCCGACCGCCACGCCGACCGCCGCATTGGGGCGCCAGCGCAGCCAGGGCAGGTGCTGCTCCATCCAGCTCGACCAGGGCTTCCAGCCCAGCGCGGTGCGGGCGGCGCGCAGCCATTGCTGGCTGTTCGGCAGGGTCCAGCAGAAGGCGAGCAGCACGGCGATCTGCAGCGCCGTGGTCGGGCGGAAGAAATCGGGCTGCGCCACGTTGATGCCGAGCGCCGCGATGATGCTGCCGATCCCCGGCAGCGCCGCCAGCACCGGCGGGAACTCGAAGCCGTGCAGCCCGGCCATGCCGGCGAGCAGCGTCAGCGCGGCGGTCAGGTCCACCGAGCGGAAGAACACCGCGCCCACGACGACGCAGAGGAAGGTGGTGAGCACGGCGATGCCCCGCTTGACCGGGTTGCTGCTGTCGAGAGGCATGCCGCGGCTCGCCTTGAAGGCGCGCCAGCCATGCGCCACCACCAGGTAGAAGGCGTGCAGCGCGCCGAAGGCGACGAACTGCCAGCCAGCGCCGTGCCAGACGCCGGAGATCAGCAGGGTCGCGATGGTCGGCCAGGCGACCAGGTGCAGGAAGGCACCGGGCGACATCTTGCCGCGCTTGGGCAGCGGCTTGCCGGCGGCGACGCGCGCCCGCGTCGCGCGCAGCACCAGCGGCGTGTAGATGTAGGTGGTCAGGAAGCGCGTCAGCGTCATGTGCCAGCGCGACCAGTACTGGATGATGTTCTGCGCCTTGTAGGGGCTGTCGAAATTGGCCGGCAGGCTGATCCCGAACAGCAGGCCGAGGCCGATCGCCATGTCGCTGTAGCCGGAGAAGTCGAAGTAGAGCTGCAGCGTGTAGGACAGCGCGCCGGTCCAGGCGTCGAGCATGGCGAGGGACGCGCCGTCGGCGGCGGCGGCGAAGACCGGCGCGGCCTCGGCGCCCATCGGGTCGGCCAGCACCACCTTCTTGAACAGCCCCATCAGGAACAGCGTCGCCCCCACCGCCATGGTGTCGATGCGCGGGCGGAATCCGTTGGGATCCTCGAACTGCTCCAGCATCTCCTTGTGGTGGGTGATCGGGCCGGCGATCAGATGCGGGAAGAAGGTGATGAACAGGCAGTAGTTGGCGAAGTTGTGCTCGCCGACGGCGCCGTCATGCGCGTCGCTCAGATAGGCGATCTGCTGGAAGGTGTAGAAGGAGATCGCCAGCGGCAGGATGATCTGCGGCGCGCTCCAGCCGGCGCCGGTGACCTGGTCGGCCACCTGCACCAGGAAGCCCGTGTACTTGAAATAGGCCAGCAGCAGCACGTTGGCGGCGATGCCGGCGATCAGCAGCGCCCGCGTCGGATGCCGCCGCAGCAGCCCGCCCAGCCAGAAATTGGCGGTCATGCTGGCCAGCAGCAGCGGCACGTAGATCGGGTTCCACCAGCCGTAGAAGACCAGCGAGGCGGCCGTCAGCCACAGCCCGGCAAAGCGGCGATGCCCGCCGCCGGCCAGCAGCACGAAGCCCAGCAGCACGACAGGCAGGAAGCCGAGGATGAAGCCGGCCGAGTTGAACAGCATGGGGGGGGGATCGCTTGTGTCAGGTCGGGGGAGGGTCGGGGGTCGGGGGTCAGGCGCCGGCGCCGTGGGTCGGCGGCAGCGGCCAGGCGTTCCGCTTCTTCTCCAGCGCCGCCAGGCGGCGCAGCGCCGGCGCCAGGCGCGGGAAGCGGTAGCGCGCGTACATCAGCGCCTCGATCATGTTCCGGCGCATCACCAGCGGGCGGACGGCGCGCCACTGCTCGGGGGGCAGCACGCGGCGCAGCGTCAGCGCCATCGGCAGATGCGGGAAGGTGCGGTAAAGCCAGCGCCGCTGCCCGCGCACCAGGCTGCGGTGGTAGTGGTCCGCCGGATGGTCGCCGCGCTTCAGCAGCACCTCGGGCAGTTCCAGGTACTCGCCCTCCAGCAGGGTGAGCGCCAGGACGATCCAGTCGTAGCCGAAGACGTCGATGCCTTCCGGGAAGCTGCGCTGCAGCGGCGCGGTGCGATAAAGCGAGTAGAAGCGCGAGGCCTCGCCCGGGCTACGGAAGAATTCCGCCAGCCGCTCGGTCGGCGTGCCGCGCAGCGGCTCGGTGCCGCCGGAGGGACGCGAGCCGTGCGGCCCGATCATCGTCACCCGCGAGCCGCAGGCGATGGCCTGGGGGTTGGCCATCAGCTGCGCGTGGTTGGCGGCGATGAAGTCGGGCGCCCAGAGGTCGTCATGGCAGGCCCACATGAAGAAGGGCGTGGTGGCCGCCATCAGCACATAGCGGAAATTGCCGCAGATGCCGCGGTTCTCGGGCTGCTGCACCAGGGTGACGCGGCGGTCGCGCGCGGCATAGTCGGCGCAGATGGCGACCGTGTCATCGGTGGACTGGTTGTCCGAGATGATCAGCCGAAAATCGCCTTTGCTCTGACCGAGCAGCGAGTCCAGCGCGCCTCGGATCTCCTGGCCGCCATTGCGGACGGGCATGCCGATGGTGACGTCGGGTTCAGGGCACATGCCCGGCCTCCACGGGGATATGGAATCCGGGACAGGCCGCGCGCTGCCCATGAATTCCGGCCGGGAACGTAACCAAGGACGGGCCACCTTCCAATATAAAATCGCGGAGCTCTCGAATAATTATTCGGTCGGAAGAGACAAGGATTAGTTTTCATGGAATTTACGCGATGTTTTCCTCTTATTTTAATTCCCGTCCTGGCGAGGAAAGGCGGTTTTCACTGGCGACAATTATGCATTTCCAACGTCATTACGTCTTGCAAATAGCGGCGACCCAGGCATTTAGGCGACAGGCAATGGTCGCCGAATGACAGCCCGCGCGCTGCGGCAAGGATCGGAGAGAAGGCATGAAAGCGGTGATTCTCGCAGGCGGGCTCGGCACTCGCCTGGCCGAGGAAACCTCGGTGCGGCCAAAGCCCATGGTCGAGATCGGCGGCCGGCCGATCTTGTGGCACATCATGAAGATCTACGCGGCGCACGGCATCAACGACTTCGTCGTCTGCCTGGGCTACCGCGGCGACGTGATCCGCGACTATTTCCTGAACTACGGGATGCGGAGCGCCGACATCACCGTCGACCTCGGCCGCGGCGCGGTGCAGATCCACAACAGCCGGGCCGAGGACTGGCGCGTCACCCTGGTCGATACCGGGGCCGACACGCTGACCGGCGGCCGCATCAAGCGCGTGCTGCCGCATGTCGCCGATGACGACGCCTTCTGCATGACCTATGGCGACGGCGTCGGCGATGTCGACATCACCCGCGCCATCGCCCTGCACCGCGCCCAGGGGCGGCTCGCCACCCTGACAGCCACGCAGCCCGAGGGCCGCTTCGGCGCGCTCCGCATCGAGGGCGATGAGGTCAAGGCCTTCAAGGAGAAGCCGAATGGCGACGGCGCCTGGATCAATGGCGGCTACTTCGTGCTGAGCCCGAAGGTCGGCGACTATATCGACGGCGACCACACCACCTGGGAGGACGAGCCGATCGAGCGCCTGGTTGGCGACGGGCAGCTCTCGGTGTTCCAGCACCATGGCTTCTGGCACCCGATGGACACCATCCGGGACAAGACGCACCTCGAGAAGATGTGGACCTCCGGCAAGGCGCCGTGGCGGGTCTGGGAGAACTGAGCCATGCGCATCCTCATCACCGGCAACATGGGCTATGTCGGCCCCGTCCTGGTCCAGCACCTGCGCAGCCGCTTCCCCGGCGCGCATCTGGTCGGGCTTGACCTCGGCTGGTTCGGCCATTGCCTGACCACCGCGGCCCCCCTGCCCGAGCTCGCCCTCGACGAGCAGCGCTTCGGCGATGTGCGCGACGTCACTGCCGCCGACCTGGCCGGCTTCGACGTGGTGGTGCATCTCGCCGCCGTCTCCAACGATCCCATGGGGCTGCGCTTCGAGGCGGTCACCAACGAGATCAACCACGAGGCCAGCGTCACCGTGGCGCGCGCCGCGGCGGAAGCGGGCGTGAAGCACTTCGTCTTCGCCTCCAGCTGCAGCGTCTATGGCTTCGCCGATGACGGCCGGCCGCGCACCGAGGAGGACACGGTCAATCCGCTGACCGCTTATGCGCGGTCCAAGATCGCGACCGAGGTCTCGCTCAAGGCGCTCGACAACGGCGCCATGACCATCACCTGCCTGCGCTTCGCCACCGCCTGCGGCATGTCGCCGCGGCTGCGGCTCGACCTGGTGCTGAACGACTTCGTCGCCGGCGCGCTGGCGAATCGCGAAGTCAGCGTGCTGAGCGACGGCACGCCCTGGCGGCCGCTGATCCATGTCCGCGACATGGCCCGCGCCATCGAATGGGCGGCGACCCGCCCGGCCGAGAATGGCGGCGGCTTCCTGACGCTGAATGTCGGCTGCGCGGCCTGGAACTTCCAGGTGCGCGACCTGGCCGAGGCGGTCGGCCGCGCGGTGCCCGAGGCCAATGTCTCGATCGCCGTCTCGGCGCCGCCGGACAAGCGCTCCTACCGCGTCGACTTCGAGCTCTATGCGAAGCTCGCCCCCGACCACCAGCCGCAGGAGACGCTGGCCGGCACCATCGCCGAGCTGCGCGACCGGCTGGGCGAGGAGGGCTTCGCCGATGCCAACTACCGCAGCTCCTCGGCGATCCGCCTGGTGACGCTGGAGAAGCTGATCCGCAGCGGCGCGCTGACCGAGAAGCTCGAGACCACGCGGGTGGCGGCATGAAGTTCATCGAGACCAAGCTGAAGGACGCTTATATCCTGGAGCTGGAGCCGCGCGAGGATGAGCGCGGCTTCTTCGCGCGCGCCTATTGCGAGGCGGAATTCGCCGCCGCCGGCCTCTCGGCCACGCGCTTCGTGCAGATCAACAACAGCTTCAACCGCCAGGCGGGCACGCTGCGCGGCATGCACTACCAGCTGCCGCCGGCCGCCGAGGTGAAGGTGGTGCGCTGCCTGCACGGCGCGCTCTACGACGTCATCGTCGACCTGCGCCCGGACAGCCCGAGCTATGGCGACTGGCTGGGCGTCGAGCTGACGGCGGAGAACCGCCGCTCGCTCTACGTGCCGCGCGGCTTCGCCCATGGCTTCATCACGCTGCGCGACGATACCGAGACGCTCTACCTCGCCAGCGACGCCTATATGCCCGGGCAGGAGCGCGGGCTGCGCTACGACGATCCGCGCTTCGGCATCGACTGGCCGATGGCGCCGGCGTCGATCTCGGAGAAGGACCTCGCCTGGCCCGCTTTCGACCCGGCCTTCCACCGGCCCGAAGCGCTGCTCGGCCTGCGTTGACCATGGCGGCTCACAACCACCGCTCATCAGGGGCCCTCAAGGGGGATGCGACATGATCTATGACAGGTTGCTCCGCGAGCGGGCCGCCGCCGGCACGCCGATCCGCGTCGGCATGTTCGGCGCCGGCTTCATGGCGCGCGGCATCGCCAACCAGATCGTCAACTCGGTGCCGGGCATGGTGCTGTCGGTGATCTGCAACCGCAGCCTCGACAAGGCGCGCCGCGCCTTCGAGATCGCCGGCCATACAGAGATCGTCGAGGTGGCCGACGATGCCGGCCTCGCCGCCTGCATGGCCGCCGGCATCCCGGCGATCACCCAGGACCCGCTGCTGCTCTGCCGCGGCGACCTCGACTGCCTGGTCGATGCCACCGGCGCCATCGACTACGGCGCCATGATCACGCTCGCCGCCATCGAGCACGGCAAGGACATGGTTTCGCTCAACGCCGAGCTGGATGGCACGGTGGGGCCGCTGCTGAAGCGCAGGGCCGATGCCGCCGGCGTCATCTTCACCGGCTCGGATGGCGACCAGCCGGGCGTGCAGATGAATCTCGTCCGCTTCGTCCGCTCGATCGGCCTGACGCCGCTGCTCTGCGGCAACATCAAGGGACTGCAGGACCCCTACCGGAACCCGACGACGCAGGAGGGTTTCGCCCGGAAGTGGGGGCAGGATCCGGCGATGGTGACCAGCTTCGCCGACGGCACCAAGATCAGCTTCGAGCAGGCGATCGTCGCCAATGCCACCGGCATGTCGGTGCTGCAGCGGGGCATGACCGGCATCAACCATCCCGGCCATGTCGACGAGCTGACCCAGCATTACGACATCGAGGCGCTGCGCGCCTGTGGCGGCGCGGTCGACTACACCGTCGGCAGCAAGCCGGGACCGGGCGTCTTCGTGCTGGCCACGCATGACGATCCGAAGCAGCGCCACTACCTCAACCTCTACAAGCTTGGCGAGGGGCCGCTCTACAGCTTCTACACCCCCTACCATCTCTGCCATTTCGAGGTGCCGATCTCGGTCGCCCGCGTGGTGCTGTGCCGCGATCCGGTGCTGCAGCCGCTGGCCGGCCCGCGCGTCGACGTGGTGACCACGGCCAAGGTGGCGCTGGCGCCCGGCGACGTCATCGACGGGCTCGGCGGCTACAAGACCTATGGCCAGGCCGAGCGCCACGAGGTGGCACGCTCGCAGCGCCTGCTGCCGATCGGCCTGGCCGAGGGCTGCATCGTCAAGCATCCGCTGCCGCGCGATGCCGTGCTGACCTATGACGATGTCGAATTCCCGGCCGAGCGGCTGATCGACCGGCTGCGCGCCGAGCAGGACGCGATGTTCGAAATGGCGCTCTGAACCCTTCTTCAGGCCGCGAAAGGGCCCCGCGCCGTTCTGGTGCGGGGCCCTTTTCTCATTCCGGCGGCGGCTTCGGCAGCAGCGGTACGCCGATCACGCAGCGCACGCCATCCGGCAGGAATTCCAGGTTGGTCTGCGCCTTCAGCTGGTAGGGCAGAGCGCGCTCGATCAGCTCCGTGCCATAGCCGCGGCGGCGCGTGCCGTCGTCGGGCGGGATGGCGACGCCGCGCTCGCGCCATTCCAGCCGCACCATCTGCTGCGTGCCGATGCTCTCGAGCGTCCAGTGCACGGCGAGCGAGGCCCCGGGCCGGGTCAATGCGCCGTACTTGACCGCATTGGTGGCCAGCTCGTGCAGCGCCAGGCCCACCGCCTGCGCCGCCGCCGCCGGCAGGGCGACGGCCGGCCCGTCGATGCTGACCTGCCCGCTGCCCAGCGTGCCGCTGCCATGCGCGGTCAGTTCGGCCGTCAGCAGCGCATGCAGGTCGATGTCCTGCGCATCGCTTTCCGCCAGCAGGCTCTGCACCCGGCCCAGCGCCGAGAGCCGCCCCTTGAACTCGGCGGTGAAGATGTCGAGCGAGGCGGCGCTCTGGATGGTCTGGATGGCGATCGACTGCACCACCGCCAGCAAATTGCGGGTGCGGTGCTGCAGCTCGGCCAGCAGCACCTGCTGGCGGCCCTGCAGGCTGCGCAGATCCTCGATGTCGGTCATGGTGCCGACCCAGTCGGCGCGGTCGCCAGCTTCGGCCGGCGGCATGTCGGAGGCCCGCACTTCGACCGGCCGGGCGCGGGTCTGGTGCCAGCGATACTGCCCGGCCTCGGCGCTCCAGACGCGGTGCTCCATGTAGTATTCGCCGCGCTTCTCGGCACGCTCCCAGGCGGCGCGCGTCGCCTCGCGGTCCTCCGGATGGATCGCCTGCAGCCAGCCGAAGCCCTGGCTCTGCCGCAGGCTGAGGCCGGTGAAGGCGATCCATTGCGGGCTGGCCCAGCTGCGCTGCCCGTCGGGACGGGTGCGGAAGACCAGCTGCGGGATCGAGGTCGCCAGCACGCGGAAGCGTTCCTCGTTGCGGCGCAACGCCTGCTCGGCGCGATGCTGCTCGGTGCGGTCGCGCACGATCTTGACGAAGCCCTGCTGCCCCGGGGCGCCACGCCCGCGCATCAGGGTGAGCGACACCGAAGCCCAGAACAGCGTGCCATCCTTGCGGCGGTACCAGCGCTCGCCGGTCGCCAGGCCTTCGGCGCGCGCCGTCTCGCGCTCGGCGGCGGGAACGCCGGCGACCTGGTCCCGCTCGGTGAACAGCAGGTCGGCGCCCTGCCCCAGCATCTCCGCCGCGGTGAAGCCGAACAGCCGCTCGGCGCCCAGATTCCAGCTGGCCGCCCGGCCCTCGGGATCAAGGGTGAAGATGGCGAAGTCCGTCGCGCTGGCCAGCAATCCCTCGAAGAGCTCCTCCCTCGGGGGGGGCGTCGGCGGCGCGGACGGGATCGGACCTTCGGTCACGATGTCTCCTCTGTGGCTCTGGGTCTCGCTCCATCGCCTCGCGCGACGGCGCCGCCCTGACGGCCCTCTGCGCGGCAGGGCTTTCCGAGGTGGCCAGGGGCGGCCGCTTCCTTCCCACCCCTGCATCCTTGCGCGACTTCCTCGAAGCTTCCTAGCGAAGAATTCCGGTTCATCCCTGGCCTGCACAGCAACGAATCACGATCCCGCGGTGCCGCCGCGGGCTGGCGCCGCCACGGGTGCTGCCGCGTCAGCGCCCAGGGGCGGGTCCAGAACGGCCTCAGCCGGCCCGAGGGGGCCGGCTGAGGCGATTGCGGCAGGGAGGGCAAGAGCGCGGATCAGCGTGGCGACCGGGCCTTCTCGCTGGCCTGGTGCGCCTTGTACTGCCGCCAGCCCGCCAGCAGCGCGCTGAGCTGGTCGGCCTGGCTGGCATTGTCGCGGCGCAGCTTCTGCAGCCCGCGGCGCAGCGCCAGGATCGGATGCCCGGCCGGCAGATCGGCGCCCGTCGCCAGCGCGTTGAGGAAGGCCGGCGCCAGCCGCGGATCGTCCCGCTCGATGACATAGGCGCCATAGCCCATCACCGAGGAACGGCCATATTCCACCATCTTGCGGGCGAAGCCGCGCAGCTCCAGCAGGCGCGGATTCTGCGTCAGGATCTCATGGATCTCGGTCGCCGCCGCCCGCTTGCTGCGGATCGCCGGTGTCTTGCGCTCCAGCCGCCACAGCAGGTTGGCCATGGCGACGGCCAGGGCCTGGTCGCCGAAATTGCCCTCCGCCACCTGGCTGCGCACCAGGCGGCGCGGCTGGGCGTCATAGGTGGCATAGGCTTCCTCGGGCAGGCCGCGCACCACCGGGGCGATGATCTGCCCCTGCGCCGCGATCACCGCCAGCAGCCGGTGCTGGCCGTTGATCAGCAGCCCGCTGCGCGAGAAGCAGATCGGCTGGCCATTGGTCATCCAGCGCCCGCGGCGGATGTCGCGCGCCAGGGCGTCGACATGCGACTTCACCGGACGGCGGCCGGCGACGTTCATGCGGAGATAGCGCATGGCCAGGCTGGCATCGATCGCCTCGACCCGCGCCTCGGCCTGGGGCGGCTCCTCCTCGGCGCCGGGCTCGCCGGCCTCCGGCCGTGCGCCGGTCAGCGCGGCCAGGCCGCGATAGCCCTCCAGCTCCGGGAAGGGTTCGGCCGGGCCCAGCGCGCCGGCGCGCTCGACCCAGGTCAGCCGCCGCAGCTGCTCGTTGCGCAGCAAGGCGTTCAGCGCCTTGATCGACAGCGCGATCAGATGGCTGTTGCTCAGCCCGCCGCGCTCGATCTCGTGGCGCAGCATCACGCCGGGCTCATGCGGCGGCCATTGCCCCGGATACTGCACGGCATGCAGCAGCCGGTCGGTCAGGCCGGGATTCACCTGGTGGCCCATGAACAGGATCATGGTGCGCACCGGCTCCGGCAGCGGCGAGCCCGGCATGGCCAGGCTCTGCGCCAGCGCCTTGCGATGCGCATCCGTATGGGCCAGCAGCTGCTCGAGCTGGGTCCAGGAGGCGCGCGGCGCCAGCGGCTTGGTCATGTTGCCCTCGTCGTAGCGGACGAGGCGCATCAGCAGATTGGCCAGCAGGTGATGGTTGACCACGCCGCGCGGCCGCAGGATGCCGGAGAGCGAGCGCGGCCGGTGCTGGTCGATGGTGTGGAAGGCGGCATCCTCGACACCTTCGACGACCAGCGTGTCGAAAGCGGTCTCCGCCTCGATGCAGGCGGCCAGGCGCTGCACGCCGTCGAGCAGCACGCCCTGCTGCGACATGATCAGCGGCATGCCATTGGCCACCCAGCGACCTTCGCGCATCGCCTCGGCATAGGCGCGCACGGTGGTGTCGATGCGGCGCGCCTGCGGATGCTGCTGCTGCAGCATCTCGGCCGCCGTCTGCGGCGCCAGGCGCAGCTGGCGCAGCCGCAGGCTGGTCTCGGGCAGCAGGTCCTGGCGCAGCGCGCGCTGCCAGCGGAAGGGCTCGCTGCCACCCGACATCTGGGCGGCGCCAGCCCCGCTCATGGAGCCACCCCACGCCGTGAGGAGATGGCCGGCCGCGCTGGGTTCCTCGGCTTTTCCGGGCCGCTGCGCGGGGCGGCGGCACCAGAATGGACGCTTGGGTACATGAATTTTCTCTCCGGCGTCATTCAATCGGCCGTGGAAAAGGGTGGCGGCCGGCGCGGTTCTTGCAGCCATAGAGGCCTGCCCCGTCGATATGAAGTTTCCCAAATAGTTTAAACTACAAAACTGAACCATAACGGGATCGTGAACGGTTTATTCTCGTTATCATAGGTTATTTGCGTGGCGCTTTACTTCCATGCCACGAATTTCTTGGCTCGGCAGTGGCTTAGCGGCCCGATCGCCCGACTGGGCCCGGTTGCGGGAGTCGGAGTGATTCTCCCCGACGCCCTGACCAGGCTGTGGCGGAGCCGGCCATGGCCGCCATCCCATCACGCAGTGCAGCATACCCGGATTCTGTTGTCCTCCTCATGACTCTGGCGAACCGAAAGCCGCAGGAAGGGTTTGCGCGCCGATCTTCAGACAACGTTCCAGCAAGGCTCCAGATGCAAATGGAAAAGGCAGCGTTTTTCAGCAAGGCCGTGACGCGGTTTCTCGCAAGATAGAATCACGACTTCGTGGAAGCTTGGGCAAAGCGCAGTGATAAGTCTTTGAGCTTTTCTTGGGCCTTTTCACCGGAAAATATGTAATGCCACGCAGTTTTTTCGTGCCGCCATAAACGGTATCGACGAACCGGTCGCAGCCCCGGCCATCCGTCTCTACATTTAGATTTAGGCGCAAAAAAAGGCGGAATTGTCGCCATCTTCCTATTTTTGCACGGACGGACAAAACTGCCGATAAAGTGAGGGGCCGCCAGCGCCGGCTGAATCGGCGATGCACCCTCCGGTTACGGACCGGTTACGTGTTCCAGGAAATCGCAAGGCGCTTTTGCCGTGGCCCTTTTCGCCAGGCCAAAATCAGCCCCCCATAGGGTGCAAGTTCCCGGAGCGAGACAGCGGGAGCCGTCGACCTGTTGGAGAAAAGATATCCGCATGACGACACTGAAAGGCCTGCGGCCCCCGCCGCTCCGCCTGCTGTCCGCCAACGTGTCGCGTGCCGACCGCTGCTCGCCACTTTCGCTGTCCCCCACGCAGGAGTTGATAAACTTCCTGCGCCGCAACCGAGCTTCAAGGAGGGCGTCATGACGCTCAAGCGTGGACCGACGCATTCTGACACCGCCATGGGTCGCGAGATCCGCCAGTGCCGCCGTGCGGCCGGCATGACCCAGAAGCAGGTGGCCGCCATCATCGGCGTGACCGGCGCCCAGCTGCACCGCTACGAGACGGGCACGACGCGCATCGCGACGACGCGGCTGATCGCCATTGCCAATGCCCTGGGCGTGCGCCCGGACAGCCTGCTCGCCGCCGCCTCCACCGCGGTGACGCCGGAACAGGTGACGCCGCTGCCCAACACGAACGAAGAGATCATCGCGCTGATCCAGATGTTCGGCAGCATCCCCGACCCGCGGCACCGCAGCGCGCTGGTCGCTGTGGCCCGCATGATGTCGAGCCCGAACGCGCCCCAGCCGCCGATGGAGGAGATGCAGTAGTCCGTCAGCCTGCGTGCCACGGCCGCGGCGCTTCGCGCACCGCGGCCGGCAGACGGCGCCGTCGGAGGCGATCTCTGGGCGGCGCTGAGACGATGCCCCTGCCCTGCGGCAGGGACGGCCGCAACCGCCCTCCCCGCCGAGCTGGCCTGGTGGCCTGCGCTGGTCTGCCCCGCCGGGGCGCCTGAGACGGCAGGGCCCTTGCGCGATCGCTGCCCTGGATGCAGGGCGGCCTGATCCTCCCCTGCGGGCCGGCGCCCGCTTTCCCCTGATGCCCTTCTGACAGCCGGCAGCCCTTCCGGGCTTGCCGGCCGTTGGGCTTGGCCCTGGCGCGGCATCGCCGCGCTGTTGCGCCCCTCTTTCCTTTCCCGCAATTCCCGCCCCCCGCCCCTGACAGGCCTGAGCCCCTCCCCGGGCCTTGCTGGAGGCTTGCGAGAAAATCTCCTTCCGCCGTCTGTCCAGCGGGCCTGAATCGGCGTCGGCGATCGCGCGGCATCGTTCCAACAGCACGAAAGCAGGAATTTGTCAGGCCGCCCAAGTTACGTTCAAGTTGATTTGGAGGACCAGACAGGCCTTCGAGCACTTGCGAGAAAAGGCGTTTGGTAACGGCCGACTCCGCGCTCGATTCGGCGCATCAACCGAAGTAACCCTTCGACGAGTCAAGAAAATTTATTGCGCGAAAAGCAAATTTTTTGCTTTTCTCACGGCTTCGTGAGTGGCTTTTTAGAGCTCGCGATTCCGTGAGGACGACTTGATGACGATCATGGGTGTCTATGTTGGGAACAGCCCGGCCGAGCTCGCCAATTACGAGAGCTGGCTCGGCCGCGATGTCGATGCCGTGCATGGCGTTGTCGGGATGGCCAACTGGAAGGACTACGTCAGCAGCGTCGACTGGATGACGAAGTCGCTGTGGAAGGGGATCGACGCCTCGATCCTCTGGTCGGTCCCGCTGATCGTGACCGATGGCTCCGCTTCGCTGAAGACCGCCGCCACCGGCAGCTACAACGACTATTACGCCTCTGTCGCGAAGAGCCTGCTGGCCTCGCGCGCCGGCGACAACGAGCCGATCTATATCCGCACCGGCTGGGAGTTCAACGGCGACTGGTTCGCCTGGAACGCCATCGGCAAGGAGCAGGATTTCGTCGGCGCCTTCCGCCAGTTCGTCGACAGCTTCCGCTCGGTCTCCAGCCGCTTCAAGTTCGAGTGGAACGTCAACTACGCCGAGGGCGGCATCGATCCGGCCAAGGCCTATCCCGGTGACGCCTATGTCGACATCGTCGGCATGGACTTCTACTGGACCCCGGAATACCAGGGCAGCGACCCGACCACGGCCTTCAACAAGATCGCCAACGCGACATACGGCCTGAAGTGGCTCGAGAGCTTCGCCGCCGCGCATGGCAAGCCCACGTCCTATTCCGAGTGGGGCATCAACTCCGACAATGCCGGCCCCTACCTGAAGCTGGTCAAGGAGTGGTTCGCCACCCACAACGTCGTCTATCAGTCCTTCTGGGACTACACGATGGACAAGGTGACCTCGCTGAGCGACGGCTCGCTGCCGAGCGCCGGCAGCGCCTTCAAGGACCTGTTCGGCCATGAGGATATCGTCGGCGGCACCACGCCGACCACGCCGACGGCCCCCACCACGCCGACCGCCCCCACCCCGGTCGACGACAATGGCCTACCCCTGAGCGGCGCCTGGACCAAGAGCATCACCAGCGGCTCGGGCCGCGACACGATGACCGGCACCGACGGCAACGACCTGCTGACCGGCAATGGCGGCGACACCATGTCGGGCGGCAAGGGCGACGACACTTATATGGTGAACTCGGCCAGCGACCTGGTCGTTGAGAAGGCCGGCCAGGGCATCGACACCGTCTCCACCTGGATCGACGGCTATGTCCTGCCGGACAATGTCGAGAACCTGATCCTGACCGGCACCGGCTGGAATTCGGCCACCGGCAACAGCCTGGCCAACCGCATCATCGGCAATGACTCCGCCAATATCCTGAACGGCCGCGGCGGCAATGACGTCCTGACCGGCAATGGCGGCAACGACACCTTCGTCATCGCCAAGGGCGAGGGCAACGACACCATCACCGACTTCCAGGCCGGCGTCGGCGCGGGCGACGTGATCCGCCTCGACGGCTTCGGCTTCAAGGACTTCGCGGCGGTCAAGGCGGCGGCGGTCCAGTCGGGCAGCAATGTCGTCATCAACCTGGGCGGTGGCCAGAGCCTGACGCTGAAGGGCGTGCAGCTCACCAAGCTGGCGGCCGATGATTTCAGCCTGGTCAACATCACCAGCGGCACCACCACGCCCACCACGCCCCCCGTGACCACGCCACCGGTGACCACGACGCCGACCGCCCCCGCGACCGGCGCGGCCACCAGCCTGGCGGTCAGCGGCGCGACCACCAAGTCGTTCTGGAGCGGCGCCGGCGCCGACAAGATGACCGGCACCGACGGCAACGACCTGATGACGGCCAGCGGCGGCGACACCATGTCCGGCGGCAAGGGCGACGACACCTACGTGGTGAATTCGCTGGCCGACAAGGTCATCGAGAAGGCGGGCGAGGGCATCGACACCGTCACCACCTGGATCGACGGCTATGTCCTGCCCGACAATGTCGAGAACTTCATCCTGACCGGCAATGGCTGGAACTCGGCGACCGGCAATGCGCTGGGCAACCGGATCGTCGGCAACGAGGCGCACAACGTCATCAATGGCCGTGGCGGCAACGACCTGCTGACCGGCATGGGTGGCAACGACACCTTCGTCATCGCCAAGGGCGAGGGCAACGACGTCATCACCGACTTCAAGGCGGGCACCGGCGCCGGCGATGTGCTGAAGCTTGACGGTTTCGGCTTCAAGGACTTCGCGGCGGTGAAGGCCGCGGCGGCGCAGTCGGGCAACGACCTGGTGATCAACCTGGGCGACAGCCAGACGGTGACGCTGCAGGGCGTCAAGCTGGCCAGCCTCGTCGCCGACGATGTCAGCCTGGTGAACATCAAGGCGGGCGCCGCCGCGCCGGTGGTGCCGACCACCCCCAGCGCGCCGACGGCGCCGACCGTCCCCGCATCGTCGCCGACCAGCCTGGCGGTCAGCGGCGCGACCACCAAGTCGTTCTGGAGCGGCGCGGGCGCCGACACCATGAACGGCACCGACGGCAACGACCTGATCACCGCCAGCGGCGGCGACACCATGGTCGGCGGCAAGGGCGACGACACCTATGTGGTGAACTCGCTGGCCGACAAGGTCGTCGAGAAGGCGGGCGAGGGCGTCGACACCGTCACCACCTGGATCCACGGCTATGTCCTGCCGGACAATGTCGAGAACTTCATCCTGACCGGCAATGGCTGGAACTCGGCGACCGGCAATGCGCTGGGCAACCGGATCGTCGGCAACGACGCGCCGAATGTGATCGACGGCCGCGGCGGCGCCGATCTGCTGACCGGCAATGGCGGCAACGACACCTTCGTCATCGCCAAGGGCCAGGGCGGCGACGTCATCACCGACTTCCAGCTGCACAATGGCGGCGCCAATGGCGACCTGCTGCAGCTGAAGGGCTTCGGTGCCGGCGCCACGCTGACCAACGAAGGCAATGTCTTCACCATCCATGGCGCCGATGGCCTGACCGAGACGGTGACGCTGCTGGGCGTGACCAAGCTGGCCGCCGCCGACTACGTCTTCGTCTGACCGGCCGTCACCGGGCGGAACGGGCCGGGCGGGTAAAATCCGCCCGGCCTTTTCACATTCGAATTTCTTGCAGCGTTAAACTGCGGATTTGAGGCCGGTCCTCACGCAGTTTCGCCCTGTTCCTCGCCTTCGCGACATTGATCGAGGACGGAGCCGCAGCCTAGATATCCGCTCCAAGCAGAGCGTGCCGCGGGCGATCTTCGCCAAGGCAGCCTCGAAGGGGGAATGATGCTGCAGCACGTTTTGCTCGCCGAACCGCCGAAGCCTCCGAAGCCGCGCCCGCTCGACCCGCTGGTCCCGACGGTCTTCCATGAGCGCTGGTGGCTGGACGCCATGGCCGGCGAGCGGCTGCAGGAGGTGACCGTCTCCAGCGGCGGCCGCACCATCGGGCGGCTGCCCTTCGTGATGCGTCGCCGCCCCGGCGGCCGCACCCTCTGCGAGATGCCGACGCTGACGCATTTCCTCGGCCCGGCCATCGATGCCGGCAGCGGCAATGCAGCGAACCGGGCGCTGAAGCAGGCGCAGATCACCCGCGAGCTGCTGCAGCAGCTGCCGCGCAGCGGTGGCTTCCACCAGCGGCTGCACCGCGGCATCGAGGAGGTGATGGCCTTCCAGGAGAACGGCTTCTCCGCCTCGGTCGACTTCACCTTCGAGCTGCATCCGACGGACGAGGACCTGCTCTGGAAGGGCATGCGCGACAAGACGCGCAACATGATCCGACGGGCGCGCACGCTCTACACCGCCGAGCAGATCGACGACCCGGAGATCTTCGCCGCCCTCTATGCCGGCAATCTGCGCGCGCGTGGCACCGATTCCTACTACCCGCCCGAGGAGATCATCCGCCTGGTCTCGGCGGCGCAGGTGCGCGACCAGGGCCGCGTGCTGGCGGCGCGCGCCGAGGATGGCAGCCTGGTCGCCGCCATCTTCTATGTCTGGGACAGCCGCAGCGCCTATTACCTGCTCAGCACCCGGCTGCCCGATTCGGACAACAGCGCGGTCAGCCTGCTGCTCTGGGAGGCGATCTGCCACGGCAATGCCGAAGGCCGGATCTTCGATTTCGACGGCGTCTCGTCGCAGGGCAACCGGGTCTTCTTCACCGGCTTCGGCGGCGTCATCCGGCCGCGCTATGTGGTGACGCGGCAGACGATGCTGTACCGCCTGGCCGAAATGGCGACCCACCGCTGCAAGGCGCTGCTCCGGCGGTAGCGGCAGGCCGCCGCCCGGTTCCCTTTCCCGGGCGGGCGCGGCACAGTGGTCCGCGCAACCGTCGCGGGGCCCGCCCATGCGCATCACCGGCCGCCAGCGCCAGGCCGCGATCTTCACCCAGGGTTTCGGCGGCCGCCGCCCGGCCATTCCGGTGGCGGCGGAGGCGCTGGAAGCGGCCGCGCTGAAGAAGATGGGGCGGCGGGCCGCGGGCTATGTGGCGGGCGGCGCCGGGCTGGAGCGCAGCATGGCCGCCAACCGGGCCGCCTTCGACCGCTGGCGCCTCCTGCCGCGGCAACTGCGCGACGTGTCGGCGCGCGACCTCTCCGTCGAGCTGTTCGGCCGCCGCCTGCCGCTGCCCTTCCTGCTGGCGCCGATCGGCGTGCTGGAGCTGGCGCATGCCGGGGCCGATCTCGCCGCCGCCCGCGCCGCCGCGGCGGCCGGCATCCCCTTCGTCACCTCGTCGCAGGCCTCGCGCAGCCTGGAGGACATCGCCGGGGCCGGCGGGCCGCGCTGGTTCCAGCTCTACTGCTCCTCCCGCGACGAGCTGACCGAGAGCTTCATCCGGCGCGCCGAGGCGGCCGGCTACGAGGCCCTCGTGGTGACGCTCGACACCACGCAGATCGGCTGGCGCCCGCGCGACCTGGCGACCGGCTATCTGCCGTTCCTGCGCGGCCGCGGCCTGGCGAACTATCTCTCGGACCCGGTCTTCCGCGACCTCGCCTTCGAGGACCGGGCGCCAGGCGAGCGCCCGCCGATCGGGCCGGGCGCCCTCCCCGCCATGCTGGAGCTGCTGCGCCACTTCCCCGGGCCGATGCGCGGCCCCGCCGACGTGAAGCGCGCCATCCTGTCGATCCGCCGCTTCATCGCCGTCTATGCGCGGCCCGACCTCGACTGGGACGACCTGCCCTTCCTGCGCCGCTGCACCCGGCTGCCGATCCTGCTGAAGGGCATCCTGCACCCGGAGGACGCGGCGCGGGCGGTGGCCGCCGGGATGGACGGCATCATCGTCTCCAACCATGGCGGGCGGCAGGTCGACGGGGCGGTGGCGGCGCTGGACGCGCTCCCGGCCGTGGTGGCGCGCGTCGCCGGCCAGGTGCCGGTGCTGTTCGATGGCGGGTTGCGCAGCGGGGCCGACATGCTCAAGGCGCTGGCGCTGGGGGCGCGGGCGCTGCTGCTCGGCCGTCCCTATGTCTATGGCCTGGCGCTGGGCGGCGAGGCCGGGGTGCGCGCGGTGATCGAGAATTTTGCCGCCGAGCTCGACCTGACCATGGCGCTGTCCGGCCAGCGCGATTTCCGGTCGATGGATGCCGACCTGCTGCAGCGGGCCGGCTGAAACGGAACAGCTGAAACGGAACAGGGGGGCCTGAGCCCCCCTGTCCTGCGTCAGGCGGCGCGGCGCGCCTTGCGCAGCACCATGCTCGCCAAGGGCCAGAGCAGCAGGCCGAGGCCCAGCGTCGCGATGCCGGCGACCAGCGGATTGCTCCAGAACACGCCGAAGGAGCCGTGGCTGATGATCATCGACTGGCGGAAGGCATCCTCGGCCTTGTCGCCGATCACCATGGCCAGCACCAGCGGCGCGATCGGATAGTCCAGCTTCTTCATGCCCCAGCCGACGACGCCGAAGACCAGCATCAGCCAGAGGTCGAAGCCGGCGCTGGCCACCGACCAGGCGCTGATGGTGCAGACCACGACGATCAGCGGCGCCACGATGGTGAAGGGCAGCCGCAGGATGGCGGCGAACAGCGGCACGGTGGCCAGCACCAGCACGACGGCGACGATGTTCGACAGGTACATCGAGGCGATCATGCCCCAGACGAAGTCGCGCTGCTCGATGAACAGCATCGGGCCGGGGTTCAGCCCCCAGATCATCAGCCCGCCCAGCATCACCGCCGCGGTCGCCGAGCCGGGAATGCCCAGCGCCAGCATCGGCAGCATCGCGGCCGTGCCGGCGGCATGGTCGGCGGTCTCCGGCGAGACCACGCCCTCGGCCTCGCCCGTGCCGAATTTGTGCCCGTTGCGGGAGAAGCGCCGGCCCAGGCCATAGGACATGAAGGAGGCCGCGGTCGGGCCGCCCGGGGTGATGCCCATCCAGATGCCGATCGCCGCCGAGCGCGCCAGCGCCACCCAGTGGCGCGGCAGGTCGCGGGCGGCGGCCAGCACGCGCCGTGGCGAGAGCGTGGTCGCGACCGGCTTGAATTCGAGGGAATCCTCCATGGTCAGCAGCAGCTCGCCGATGCCGAACAGGCCGATGACGACGACCAGGAAGCTGACGCCGCGGATCAGCTCCGGCATGTCGAAGGTCAGCCGCATGCCGCCCGAGACGATGTCCATGCCCACCGTCGCCAGGGCGAAGCCGGTGACGATGGAGACCACCGTCTTCATCGGCGCGCCGCCACCGAAGGCGACGAAGGAAGCGAAGGCCAGAAAATAGACGGCGAAATATTCGGGCGGCGCGAAGCGCAGCGCGAAGCTGGTGACAAAGCCGGAGAGCAGCGTGATCACCACGATGCCGACGAAGGCGCCGAAGCCGGCCGAGAGGAAGGCGGTGGTCAGCGCCTCGGTGGCCTTGCCCTGGCGCGCCATCGGATGGCCGTCGAAGGTGGTGGCGACGGAAGAGGGCTCGCCCGGGATGTTGAACAGGATCGAGGTGGTCGAGCCGCCGAACAGCGCCCCCCAATAGGTGCTGGTCAGCAGGATGATGGCCGAGACCGGGTCCATGCTGAAGGTCAGCGGCAGCAGCAGGGTGACGCCGTTCGGTGCGCCAAGCCCGGGCAGCACGCCGACCAGGATGCCGAGCAGCACGCCGCCGATCATCAGCAGGACGTGCTGGAAGCTGAAGGCGACGGTGAAGCCGTGCATCAGCGCTTCGAGGTTTTCCATCGCGCGCTCCTCAGCCCAGGCCCAGCCAGGCCTCGATCGGACCCTTGGGCAGCGGCAGCATGAACCAGTATTCGAAGGCGAACCAGTTGAAGAGGATCGCCGCCACCGCGGTGATCAGGGCGGCCTTCAGCCCATGGCCGTGCCACATCACCATGGCGAACAGATAGATCCCCATGGCGAGGTAGAGGCCGAGCGGCACGGTCAGCGCCACCAGCGCCGCGACCGGCAGCAGGAAGCTGGCGGTCTGCTTCGCCGCCGTCCGGCCCAGCACGACCTGGCCGCCCAGCAGGTCCGACTTGCGCAGCGCCTGGACGGCGATGACCACCGCCGCCGCCATGGCGATCACGCCGAGCCAGAAGGGCAGCGTGCCGGGCTGCGGCCCGTCATCGCCCCAGCCCACCTCGTGCTCCAGCGCGCCCCAGATCACCGTGGCGCCGAAGCCCAGCACCACCAGGGCACCGATCAGCTCCAGCGCCAGGCGCGACAGCAGGGGGGCGTCGCCGCCCCCTGCCTGGCCCGTGCCGGAAGCCTGCGGGCTGCCATCCTGCACCATGCCGTCTCTCCCCGCCGCGTCCGGCTCAGTTCACCAGCCAGCCGAGTTCCTGGAACAGGGCGCGCGAGGCGGCCTCCTCCTTGGTCATCAGCGCGCGCATTTCCTCGGCGCCCAGGAAGCGGGCGGTTTGCAGGGTGCGCTCGGTGAATTCCTTCCACTCGGGCGTGTCGAAGACCTTCTTCATCACCTCGGCATAGTAGGCGGCGACATTCTCCGGCACGCGCGGCGGCAGGAAGACGGTGCGCGGCATCCGGTACTCGGTGATGTTGATGCCCTGCTCGGCGCAGGTCGGGATGTCGCCCCAGCCGACGCCATTGTGCACCGGCGCCGAGGCCGGCAGGCGCTGCGGCGCGAAGACGCAGACCGGGCGGACCTGGCCGCCGCGCCAGCCGCCGATGCTCTCGGAGGGGTTGTTGACGTTGGAATGGATATGGCCGCCGGCCAGCTGCACGCCGACCTCGGCGCCGCCGCGGAAGGGGACATAGGTGAAGCGCACGCCGATGGCGCGCTCGACCATGCGGGCCAGGATCTCGTCGGTGTCCTTCGACTGCGAGCCGCCCATGCGGAACTCGCCCGACCGGCCGGCGCGCAGCGCGGCGACGTAATCGGCCGCCGTCCGGTAGGGCGAATCCGCCTTCACCCAGATGGCGAATTCATCGAAGGCCAGCGCCGCGACCGGCGTCAGGTCGGAGGGCTTCCAGGCCACCTTGGCGACCAGCGGCAGCAGCCACTCGTTGTTGGTGCCGAAGATCAGCTTGTGCGGGTCGCGTTCCGCCAGGCGACCGTAAACAAAACCCTCGGCGCCGGAGCCGCCGCCCTTGTTGGAGACGATCACCGAGACCGGCAGCAGCTCGTACTTGGCGATGATCGACTGCACGGTGCGGGCGAAGGTGTCGGTGCCGCCGCCGGGGCCGGAGGAGACGACGAACTCGACCGGCTTGCTCGGGCGCCAGGCATTGCCCTGGGCATTCGCGGGGGCCGCGATGGAGACCGCGGTGGCCAGGCCGAAGGCAGCGCCGAGCGCTGCGGCGGAAAGACGCATGGAGACGTTCCTCTGCAGTGATGGACGGGGCTCTTCAGGACCCCTGCAAAACCCGTGGCGGGCCACCGAGCCCGCCACCCGAAAAAGAATCAGGCCGCGACCGCGGCGCGGACGGACAGCAGCGTGCCGCCGGCATCCGGCTGGCGACGGCGCTGCGCCGCGCCCATCCGGGCGGCCAGCAGCAGGGCGTTGCGGGTGGCGCCGGGATGCGCCTTGCCCTGGCCGGCGATGTCATAGGCGGTGCCATGCGCCGGGGTGCAGATCGGGAAGGGAAAGCCGCCCATCAGGGTGACGCCTTCCTCGAAGCCGATCAGCTTCATGGCGATCTGGCCCTGGTCGTGGAACATGGTCAGCACCGCGTCGAAATCGCCGCGCCGGGCGCGGACGAAGACGGTGTCGGACGGGAAGGGCCCGTCGCAGACGATGCCGCGGCGCTTGGCCTCCTCGACGGCGGGGCCGATGATGTCGATCTCCTCGCGGCCGAAATTGCCGCCGTCGCCGGCATGCGGGTTCAGCGCGGCGACCGCGATGCGCGGCCGCTCCAGGCCGGAATCCCGCAGCGACTGGCTGGTCAGTTCCAGATTGCCCAGGATGGCGTCGAAGGTGATCAGCGGCGCCACGCCCGACAGCGGCACATGCGAGGTGACGCGGGCGTTCCACAGGCCCGGCAGCACGTTGAACTCCTTCGCCGCGCCCTTGAAGCCGATGAAATGGGCGGTGAAAGAGATCTCGTCGTCATAGCCCGGCACGTGCAGCCGCATCGCCGCCTTGTTGAAGGGCGTGAAGCTGACGGCATCGGCATGGCCCTGCAGGGCCAGCGACAGGGCGTAGCGGAAATTCTCGGCGGCGAAGCGGCCGCCCGGCTCGCTGATCTCGCCGCGCGGGATGCTGGCCGGATCGAGCGTGCCGAGATCGATGAAGACCGGGCGCGACAGGTCGGTCGGCAGCGGCGCGTCCGGGGCGATGGTCGCGATCTGCGGCGCCACGCCGGCGATGCGGGCGCCCTCGTCGAGCACGCGGCGGTCGCCGATGACGATCAGCCCGGCGGCGGCCAGCACGGCCGGATCGGCCAGCATGCGCGCAGTGAGCTCGGGGCTGATGCCGGCAGGGTCGCCCATGGCAAGCGCGATCACCGGAGCGTGAGTGGGGGCGCGGAGGCTCTCGGCCATGGATGTTTCTCCCTCGGGCTGCAGCCTGTCGGGCTGCCGTTGCTTATTCTGTGCTCTGTATGCAGAATAACCGCAAGGGGGTTTCTGTCGTCCGCGGCGGATGGCATGACCCTGGAACCGCTCCGCTGCCGCCGGGCGGAAACACAGCATCGGAAGAGCGCCCATGAGCAGCCGCAGCGCGACCGCGATCGATGACCGGGCCGGCCCGCCGGCCGAACGCCCGGCCGAACGCCCTGCCCTGCCGATCGCGCGGCTGTCGCTGCACGACCAGGTGGTGACGCGGCTGCGCGACATGGTGACCGATGGCCGCCTCGCCCCCGGCCAGCGGGTCAACGAGGTGGCGCTCTGCGCAGGGCTCGGCGTCTCGCGCACGCCGCTGCGCGAGGCCCTGAAGACGCTGGCCGGCGAAGGCCTGCTGGAGCTGGTGCCGTCGCGCGGCGCCATCGTCCGCAGCTTCACCGACAAGGATGTCGCCGACTGCATGATGGTGCTGAAGGCACTGGAGCAGCTGGCCGGCCGGCTGGTCTGCCAGGTCGCTGGCGACGCCGCCATCGCCGGCATCCTGGCGCTGCATGCCGAGATGCAGGACCGCTACGCCGCCCGCGACCGCCTGCCCTATTTCAAGCTCAACCAGGCCATCCACAGCAGCATCGTTGCTGCCGCCGACAATGCCCCCCTGCTGCGCGCGCATGAGGCGCTGCAGGCGCAGATGAAGCGGATCCGCTTCATCGGCCATGAAGGCCCGGAGAAATGGGCCGCCGCCATGGCCGAGCACGAGGAAATGGCCACCGCCCTGGCGCAGCGCGACGGCGAGGCTTTGGCCGAGGTGATCGGCCGCCACCACGACCGCGGCCTGGCGCGAATCCGCGACGTCATCTGACGCGCCGCACCGGCCCAAGACCAGCCTTCGGGAGATCGTCAAGACAATGCAGTTCCAGACCCTGTTCCAGCCGGCGATCGACAAGCCGGTGCGCGCCGCGCTGCTCGGCGCCGGCGAGTTCGGCCTGTCGCTGGTGGCCCAGGCACGCCGCATGCGCGGGCTGGAGATCACCGCCGCCTTCGACCTGGACCCTGGCCGCGTCGCCAAGGCCCTCGCCACGATGGAGGTCGCCCACCGCCGCTGCGCCAGCCGCGCCGAGGCCGAGGCGGCGCTCGCCGCCGGCGAGCTCGCCATCTGCGAGCGCCTCGACGACCTGCTTTCCCTGCCGCTGGACATGGTGGTGGAGGCCACCGGCCATGCCGAGGCCGGCGCCCGCCACGCCGAGGCCGCCATCGCCGCCGGCATCGGCGTCGCCATGGTCAGCAAGGAGACCGAATGCGTCGTCGGCCCGCTGCTGGCGCAGCGCGCCCGCCAGGCCGGCGTGCCCTATACCCTGGTCGATGGCGACCAGCCCTCGCTGCTGATCGGCCTGGTCTCCTGGGCGCGGCTGCTCGGCCTGCCGATCGTCGCCGCCGGCAAGAGCAGCGAATACGACTTCGTCATCGATCCGCAGACCGAAGAGGTCACCTGGCTCGAGCACCGCGTCGCCGCCCCCGGCATGATGGCGCAGTGGCACCTGGCCGATGATCGCGCCGGCACGGTGGCCGCGCGTGAAAAGCTGCTGTCCAGCCTGCCGCTGCGCACCGTCCCCGATTCCTGCGAGATGGCGCTGGTGGCCAATGCCACCGGCATCCTGCCCGACCGCGACAGCTTCCACGCGCCGCTGGCCCGCACCGTCGAGCTGCCCGACCTCTATGCGCCGACCAGCGCCGGCGGCCTGCTCTCCGGCCCCGGCAAGCTCGACGTCTTCAACGTGCTGCGCCGCCCCGACGAGAGCAGCTTCGCCGGCGGCGTCTTCGTCGTCGTGGAACTGGCCGACACCGCCACCGGCCGCCTCTTCGCCGGCAAGGGCATCCCCGTCTCGGCCGACCGGCAGCGCGCGCTGATCTACAACCCGTCACACCTGCTGGGCGTCGAGGCGCCGGTCTCGATCCTGGCCGGCGGCCGCCTGAACCACTCGATCATCGGCCCCGACTACGCGCTGCGCGTCGACCTGCTGGCCCGCACCGACCGCGACCTGCCGGCCGGCCACGTGCTGGCCATCGAAGGCACCCGCCACGCCGTGCCGGGGATCGAGCCGCTGCTGCGCCCCGCGGTGGCCGACGGGCCGTCCTCGCCCCTGCCCTACTACATGGCCGTGGGCCGCGCCCTGACGCGCGCGGTGCCGGCCGGGACGGTGCTGACCTTCGACATGGTCGAAGCCCCCGCCGACAGCGCGCTGTGGCGGCTGCGGGCGGAACAAACGGTGGGGTGAAGAGAAGACAGGGATAGAGAAGCCGGGGGCAGGCCAGGGGAATGAGGGCCTGTCCTCAAACTAGCCACAGGTAGATGGCGGCAGCGTGGACGCCTGCTAGGAAGTTGGCAGCCCGCTTGTCGTAGCGTGTGGCGATGGCGCGGAACTGCTTGAGCTTGCAGAAGAAGTTCTCGACGAGGTGGCGCGCGGCGTAGAGATCGCGGTCGAAAGGCTGCGGTCTTCTGCGATGCCGCTTGGGCGGGATGGCCGCGGTCTTGCCTGCCTGGCGCAGCCGGTCGAGCACGCGCTGATCGGCGTCATAGGCGCGATCGGCGAGCAGCGTCGGCGCCTCCAGTCGAGGCAGCAGCACGTCGCTGCCGCAAAGGTCATGCGCCTGGCCCGGCGTCAGGTGAAAGCTGATCGGATTGCCCAGCGCGTCGACCAGGGCATGGATCTTGGTGCTCAGCCCGCCTCGGGCGGGGCCGATGGCTTCCTCGGCGCGATTTTTTTTGCCGCGCCGGCGCTGTGCTGATGCGCCCGCACGATGGTCGCATCAATCATCGCGTATTCATTGTCGGCATCCGCGGCCAGGGCTTGGAACAGGCGTTCCCAGACACCCCGGTGTGCCCAGCGGCTGAAGCGCGTATGCACGGCTTTCCAGGGACCGTATCGCTCCGGCAGGTCGCGCCAAGGAATACCAGCGCGGTAGCGGAACAGCACCGCCTCGAAGAAGCGCCTGTTATCCGACGCGGGGCGACCGACGCTGCCTGACCGGCCTGGCAGCAGATCCTTGATCCGATCCCACTGATCGTCGCGCAAACCATAGCGCCGCATGCAAAAGGCCTCCGATCACTCGACCGGAGGCCCATGAATCACGCATCAGCCACGTTGAGAATCAGGAATTTGAGGGCAGGGCCTCCTTCACATCCAGGACAATATTGTCGCCGGGCCGGAACGCCAGGCTTTCGGCGAGCAGGGAGACACCCTCGGCGACGCTGGAGACGAAGCCGATATCGCCGGCCTCGACCTGCCAGAGCGCGGCCATGCGCGCGCGCACCCGCTCCACCACCGCCTCCTGCGCGGTGCGGCCGGGCATGCCGGCGGCCTTGTCGCGGGCATAGCGCGCATAGGCGTCGGCATGGCGGCGCAGCAGCGGGGTCTCGCCGCCGGCACAGACATGGGCGACCGCCGGCGGCATCTCGAACGCGGCGGGATCGAAGATCGGCGTCATGGGCGGGCTCCTGTCGCGCCCCGGCAGCCTGGGCCCGCCCCGCCGCCGGCGTCAATGCGCCGAGATGTTCTTGTCGCGCACCACCCCGGTCCAGATCGCCGCCTGCGCGGCCAGGAAGCGATCGAATTCCTCGGGGCTGGAGCCGATGACCTCAACCCCCTGCCCTTCCAGCGGCTGGCGCACCGCCGGCTGGCGCAGCGCCTCGGCCAGCGCCGCCTGGAAGCGCTGCAGCACCGGGGCCGGGATGCCGGCCGGCGCCATGAACCCCCAGAAGGCTTTCGCGGAGACGCCGGCGACGCCGCCCTCGATCAGCGTCGGGATGTCGGGCCGCAGCGGCGAGCGCGTCTCGCCGGTCTGCGCCAGGGCGCGCAGCGTGGTGCCGACCTGGCCGCCGAGGCCGACGACGCTGGCCACCGCCAGATCGACCTCGCCGGCCGAGGCCGCCGCACTCATCGGCCCGCCGCCGCGATAGGGGACGTGGATCAGCTTCGTCCCGGTCGCGTCCTGCAGCCGCTCCATGGTCAGATGCGCCAGGCTGCCGATGCCGATGGTGCCGTAGCTGAGGGTCTCGGGCTTCGCCCGCGCCGCCGCCAGCACATCGGCCAGGCTGCTATAGGGCTTGGCATTGGCGGTCGCCACCAGCATCGGCGCGGTGGCCACCAGCATGACGCCGCGCAGATCCTTCGCCTCGAAGCCGAGCTGCGGGTTCAGCGCCGGATTCACCACATGCGTGTCGAAGACCAGCACGAAGCTCTGCCCGTCGGGCGCGGCGCGCGCGACGCTGGCGGTGCCGAGCGCGCCGCTGGCACCCGGCTTGTTCTCGACGACGATCGGCACGCCGAGCGCCGCCTGCAGCGGGTTCTGCAGCAGGCGGCAGAGCAGATCGGCGCTGCCCCCTGGCGGGAAGGGGGCCACCAGCCGGATCGGCCCGTCCGGCCAGGGGCGCTGCGCCAAGGCGGGGGTGGCGAGGGGCAGCGCGGCCAGCAGCAGGCGGCGGGAGAGTGTCATGGCGTCCCCTCCCCTCAGGCCAGGCCGAGCTCGCGCAGCACGGCTTCCGTCTCCGCCTGGTCGCGCGCTACGAATTTCTGGAAGTCGTCGCCGGTCAGGAAGGCATCGTCCCAGCCGCGCTTCTGCAGCAGCTCCTGCCAGGCCGGCGCCGCCCGCAGCGATGTCGCGAAATCGACCAGCGCCCGCAGCGGCGCGCCGCTGACCTGCGGCGCCGCGAACAGCCCGCGCCAGTTGGTGGTGGTGACGTCGTAGCCGCTTTCCTTCAGCGTCGGCACGTCCGGATGCAGCCGGCGCTCGCCGCTGGTGGCCAGCGCGCGGACGCGGCCGGCGGCGACCTGCTCGGAGAACTCGCCCCAGCCGGCGACGGCGGCCTTCACCTGCGCGCCGATCACCGCCGATTGCGTGGCGCCGCCGCCGGGGAAGGAGACGAACTGCGCCTCCAGCGGCTTGCGGCCGAGCACGGTCATCAGCCGGCACAGCACCACATGGTCCACCGTGCCGCCGCCGGCGCCGGCGATCGGGATGCCGCGCGGCTCGGCCTTCAGCGCCTCGGCGAAATGGCGGATGTCGCGGAACTCGCTGCTGGCGGGGACCACGATGACCGCGGCTTCCTCGGTCAGGCGTGCGACAGGGACGACATCCTTCAGGCTGACCGGCGACTTGCTGGCGATGGCCGCCCCCACCAGGCTGGCGCCGGCGACGAAGAGGCTGTCCGCCCGACCGCGCCGCGTGGTGACGAAGCGCGCGAGGCCCACGGTGCCGGAGCCGCCGGGCAGGTTCTCGAACTGGCAGCGGGCGACCAGGCCGGTGGTGACGCCCACCTGCTCGATGGCGCGGCCCAGCCCGTCCCAGCCGCCGCCGGGCGCGGCGGGAACCAGGAAGTTCAGGCTCGGCAGGGGCTCCGCCGCCCGGGCGGCGGAGAGGAACGGCAGGGCGGCGGTGGCCGCCAGCAGGCTGCGACGATGCATCGGGACGGGGTTTCCTCACGGGACGTGCCCCGGCCGGTCTGGCGCCGGCCTGAGGGGCTTCTGGCTGCGACGGGTCAGTCCGGGCCGGGATAGAGCACCCGGCCCTCCATCAGGCGGCGCGCGGTGCGATAGACCACCGCTTCCTCGGCGATCAGCGCGCCCTCCTCGAGCCGGGTGCGGGCGGCCACCGGCAGGATGCCCGAGGGATGGGCGACGCGGATATCGTCCTGCGGTCCCCGCGGGCGGGCCAGCCCCTCGGCCAGGCTGCCGGGGATGCGCGTGGCGACGGCCAGGCAGAGGGCGCCGGTCAGCGGCGACGCCTTGTGCGGCTGGCCGGCGGAGATCATGCGCACCAGCAGGTCCATCTCGCCGGCGGCCAGGGTGCTGCCATCGGCGGCCGGCGCATCGCGGGGCGCCGCCAGCAGCGCCACCTGCGGCAGGTTCCTGAGCGTCGTCTCGGCCTCGCGTGGCGTGGTGACCAGGCCCATGGCGAGCGCCGCCGCCACGCGGATTCTCTCAAATATCGCGATATGGGCGGGATCGGACAGGGCCGAGGGGGATTCGGTGCCGGTGAAGCCCAGCGAGGCGGCGGCGACGAAGACCACCGGATTGGCGGCGTCGACCAGCGAGGCCTCGATCACGCCGAGCCCCGGCACGTCGAGCCGGTCCAGCGCGCGGCCGGTGGGCAGCAGCCGGCCGGTCGCGGCGCCGCCCGGCGACAGGAAGGCCAGCCGGATCGGCGCCGCGCGCCCCGCCACGCCCTGCAGAAGAAAGTCGCCGTCGACAGCGGGCAGCCCGTCGCGCAGCGGGAAGCGCGCCTCGATGATCTTCGCCGTGTTGGTGTTGTGGATGCGCACCACGGCCTCGTCGCCCTGCGGCGCGATGAGGCCCTCCTCCACCGCGAAGGGGCCGACCGCCGAGGAGATGTTGCCGCAATTGCCGCGATAGCCGACGACCGGCGTGTCCACCTGCACCTGGGCGAAGGTGTAGTCCAGATCGGCGTCGGGGCGCGTCGGCGGCCCGATCACCGCGATCTTCGACAGGGAGGAGATGCCGCCGCCCATGCCGTCGAGCTGCCGCCCGTTCGGATCGGGGCTGCCGAGCGCGGCCAGGAAGATCGGGTCCCACCCGGCCCGCGCCGCCGGCAGGTGGTGCGCATGGAAGAACAGCGCGCGGCTGGTGCCGCCGCGCATATAGACGGCCGGCAGGCGGTGCAGGCGGGTCATGCGGCGTCTCCTTCGGCGGCCAGGGCGCGCAGCATGTAGGGAAGGATGCCGCCGGCGCGCCAGATGCGGGCGTCATAGGCGCTGTCCAGCCGGCAGCGCAGCGGCACGATCTCGGGCGGGCCGTCGGCGCGGTGCAGCGTCGCGCGCAGCAGGGCGCCGGGGCCGGCCTGGCTGTCCAGCGCCTCGATGTCGAAGCGCTCGCTGCCATCGAGGCCGAGCGTCAGCCGCGTGGCGCCGCCGGTGAATTCCAGCGGCAGGATGCCCATGGCGACCAGGTTGGCGCGGTGGATGCGCTCGAAGCTTTCGGCGATGACGGCAGCGACGCCGAGCAGACGCGGCCCCTTCGCCGCCCAGTCGCGCGAGGATCCGGTGCCGTATTCGCGCCCCGCCACGACGACCAGCGGCACCCCTTCGGCGCGATAGCGCTCGGCGGCGTCGAAGATGCTCAGCATCGCGCCGCTCGGCTGGTGGCGGGTCAGCCCGCCTTCGGTGCCGGGCAGCATCTCGTTGCGCAGGCGGATATTGGCGAAGGTGCCGCGCATCATCACCTCGTGGTTGGCGCGGCGGGCGCCATAGGCATTGAATTCCTGGGGCGGCACCTGATGCGCGGCCAGGAAGCCGCCGGCCGGGGAATGCGGCGGGATGGCGCTGACCGGCGAGATGTGATCCGTCGTGATGCTGTCGCCCAGCAGCAGCAGCAGCCGCGCCCCCTGCAGCGAGGGCGGCGGCGGGTCGCCGGCCTGCAGCGCGTCGAAATAGGGCGGGCGGCGGATATAGGTGCTGCCCGGCTGCCAGTCGAACCGCATCTCGGTCGGTGCGGCCAGGGCGCGCCAGTCCTCGTCGGCCTCGAACAGCGGCGCATATTCCTGGCGATAAAGCTCGGGCGTCACCGCGTCCTGCATCAGCGCCGCGATCTCCTCGGCCGAGGGCCAGAGATCCGCCAGGAAGACCGGTGCGCCGTCGTGGCCGGTGCCGATCGGGTCGCGCGTCAGGTCCAGCGTCACGCGGCCGGCCAGGGCGAGCGCCACCACCAGCGGCGGCGACATCAGATAGCCGGCGCGCGCCAGCGGATGGATGCGGCCCTCGAAATTGCGGTTGCCGGAGAGCACGGCGCAGCCGATCAGGTCGCGTTCCCTGATGCGGGCGGCGACGGCATCGTCCAGAGGCCCGGAATTGCCGCCGCAGGTGCCGCAGCCGAAGCCGGTCAGGTGGAAGCCCAGCGCGTCCAGGCTTTCCTGCAACCCGGTCTTCTCCAGGTAGCGCGCGACGACCCGCGAGCCCGGTGTCAGCGAGGCCTTGACCCAGCCCGGCACCCCCAGCCCCCGCGCCACCGCCTTCCGGGCCAGCAGCCCCGCCCCCAGCATCAGCGCCGGGTTGGAGGTGTTGGTGCAGGAGGTGATGGCGGCGATCACCACGGCGCCGTCGCCGAAGCCATCCTCCCAACCCTGCAGCGGCCGCTTGGCGAAGGCCTCCAGGCTGGCGGGGATGTCAGCCAGGGCCAGCCGGTCCTGTGGGCGGCGCGGCCCGGCGACGCAAGGCTGCACCGCGCCCAGATCGAATTCGACCAATTGGGAAAAGACCGGCTCGGGCGCGGCAGGATCGCGGAACAGGCCCTGGGCGCGGCAATACTCCTCGACCAGGGCGCACTGCGCGGCGTCGCGGCCGGTCGCGGCCAGGTAGTCCAGCGTCGCGCGGTCGACCGGGAAGAAGCCGCAGGTGGAGCCGTATTCCGGCGCCATGTTGGCGATGGTGGCGCGGTCGGCCAGGGTCAGCGCGCCATCCAGAGCCGGCCCGGTGAATTCGACGAATTTCTCCACCACGCCCAGCGCGCGCAGGCGCTGCGTCAGGGTCAGCACCAGGTCGGTGGCCGTCGCCCCCACCGGCAGGCGGCCGGTCAGGCGGACGCCCACCACCTCGGGCAGGCGGAAGACCAGGGGTTGGCCGAGCATGGCGGCCTCGGCCTCGATGCCGCCGACGCCCCAGCCCAGCACGCCCAGCGCATTGATCATGGTGGTGTGGCTGTCGGTGCCGACCAGTGTGTCCGGATAGGCCAGGCGGCGGCCGGCTTCCTCGCGGCTGACGACGACCGTGGCGACATGCTCCAGGTTCACCTGGTGCAGGATGCCGCCGCCGGGCGGGGCCACGCGGAAATTGCCGAAGGCGGTCTGGGCCCAGCGCAGGAAGGAATAGCGCTCGGCATTGCGGCGGTATTCATGGGCGACGTTGCGCGCCATGGCGTCGGGGGTGCCGGCGCAATCGACGATCAGCGAATGGTCGACGATCAGGTCGACCGGGATCACCGGATTGACCCGCCGCGCATCGCCGCCGCGCGCGGCGAAGGCATCGCGCAGGGCGGCGAGGTCCACCATGCCGGGGACACCCGTGAAATCCTGCATCAGCACGCGGGCGGGGCGGAAGGCGACGTCGCCGGGCTTCGCCTCGCCCCCGGCGGCGGCGAGCAGCGCGTCGATGTCGGCCTGCCGCACCGTGTCCTCGTCCTGGTGGCGCAGCAGGTTCTCCAGCAGCACGCGCAGGCTGTAGGGCAGCCGCGCCAGCCGTTCCGCGCCGGCAAGGCCGGGCAGGTCGAGGACGTCATGCTCGATGCCGGCGAGGATCATCTTGCGGAAGCGGGTCATGCACAGGGATCCTCGGAAGCAGGGGGGCCGAGCAGCGGGGCCAGCGCCGCATAGGAGGCGGTGACGTGGCGCCGCATCTGCCATTCGGCCATCTCGGCATCGCGCTCGGCGATGGCGTCGAGGATGCGGCGATGCTCCAGCACCGCCCGCGCGCCGCGGCCGGGCACTTTCTTCAGCTGCGAGCGGTAGAGGCGGAGCTGCTGGTAGAGGTCACCGCAGAGCAGCCCGGCCAGCAGGGCATTGCCGGCGGCGCGGGCGATCAGGGCGTGGAAGTCGCGATCCTCGCCGCCGAGCGCATTGGGCGCATCGTCGCCACCACGGGACAGGGCCTCTTCCTGGGCGCCCAGGATGGCGCGCAGCCGGTCGAGGTCGGTACTGCTCATCGCCATGGCCGCGGCGCGGGCGGCAAACCCTTCGAGCGCCTCGCGCACGCCATAGATCTCGCGGAAGGTGGCGGCGGAGAGGCTGACGACGCGGGCGCCGAGGCGCGGCGCGCGCTGCACCAGGCGGCGTTCCTGCAGCCGGTTCAGCGCCTCGCGCAGCGGCGCGCGGCTGACGCCGAACTGGCGGGCGAGGACCGGCTCGCTCAGCTTGGCGCCGAGCGGGATCTCACCCTGGATGATCGCCTCGCTGAGCCGCTGGAACAGCGACTGGGCGAGCGCGCCATCCGCCCGGGCCGTGTCGGCTTCCGGTTCGATGTCGACAGTTTCCACCATTGGCGGGCAGGCTATGCCCGGATCTGCCACCCGTCCAGCGCAATTTTGTCGACAACTATCCCCGCCAGAACCGCGGCATGAACAGGATCAACAGCGTAAAGAGCTCCAGCCGGCCGAGCAGCATGGCGAAGCAGAGCAGCCATTTGGCGCCCTCCGGCATGGCGCCGTAATGGCCGGCCGGGCCGATCACCGGGCCGAGGCCGGGGCCGATATTCGACAGCATGCTGACCGCCGCGCTGGCGCTGGTCAGGAAGTCCAGATCCATGGTGGTCAGCGCGATGGTCAGCACGCCGTAGCAGACGAAATAGAGGGTGAAGAAGCCGACCACCGAGCCCACCACCTCGTCCGGGATCGGCCGGCCGCCATAGAGGCGCGGGAAGACGCCGCGCGGATAGAGCAGCCGCAGGAACTGCACCCGCAGCATCGCCGCCATCACCTGGAAGCGGAAGATCTTCAGCCCGCCGGCGGTGGAGCCGGTGCAGCCGCCGACGAACATCAGCCCGAAGAACAGCCCGGTCGTCGCCCCGCCCCAGATCCCGTAATCGGCCGAGGCGAAGCCCGTGGTGGTGACGATGGAGACGGTGTTCAGCGCCGCATGGCGGAGCGCGTCCAGCGGCGGATAGCGGTCATGCAGCATCAGCCAGCCGGTCAGCAGCAGGATCACCAGGGCCAGCAGGCCGAGCAGCCCATGCACCTGCGGGTCGCGCAGCAGGGCATAGTCGCGCTGCATCAGCCGGATATAGAGGACGAAGGGCAGCGCACCCGCCAGCATGCCGAAGGTCGCGATCCAGTGCACGGCCGGATTGTTCCAATGCGCCAGCGAGTCGTCGGCGGTGGAGAAGCCGGCGGTGGAAATCGTGCTGAGCGCATGCGCCACCGCATCCAGCGGCCCCATCCCGGCCAGGGCATAGGCCACCGCGCAGGCCAGGGTCAGCACCAGATAGGCGACCAGAATACGCGCGGCGATCTGCCGCACCCGCGGCATCACCTTCTCCGAGCGGTCGGAGCTCTCGGTGCGGAACAGCTGCATGCCGCCGACGCCGAGCGTCGGCAGGATGGCCAGCGCGGTCGCGATGATGCCGATGCCGCCCAGCCATTGCAGCAGCGCGCGCCACAGCAGGAGGCCGGGCGGCGCGGTGTCGAGCCCGTAGATCACCGTGGCGCCGGTGGTGGTCAGGCCGGAGACCGCCTCGAAGACCGAATTGGTGATGCTGCCGCCCAGCCCCTCCAGCGCCGAGAGATACAGCGGCACCGCCGCCGCCGCGCAGACCGCCAGCCAGGCCATCGGCGTGAGGAGAAAGGCCTGTCGCAGGCTCAGGCCCTGCGTCAGGTCGCAGCGGGTGGCGCGCAGCAGGGCGGCGGCGGCCAGCACCGTGCCGGCGGCGCTGATGGCAAAGCCGCGCCAGTCGGGATGGCCGGCCGCGGCATCGACGGCGGCCGGCAGCAGCATGAAGCCGCCCAGCACCAGCAGCATACGCGCCACCAGGTGCAGGACGGGACGCAGCGGCGGCGGCGCCCAGGAACCGCGCGGCTGCGGCGGGCGGGCGGGCCTCACTGGCCGGCGCCCGGCGCGCTGCCCGGCAGGGCGATCAGCGCCTCGGCCTCCTCGCGCGCCGCCTGCGCCACCACGGCGATCACCTCGTCGCCGGGCTGGATGCGGAAGTCCGGCTCCGGCAGGCGCGGCTCGCCGTCGCGCAGGATGGCGGCGACCAGCACGCCCCGGGGCAAGGCGAGCTCGCCCAGCGGCGCGGAGACCAGGCGGGACTCCGCCAGCGCGCGCACCTCCAGCACCTCGACCATGCCGTCGCCCAGCGGATAGACCTGCCCCACCGCGCCGCGCCGCACATGGCGCAGGATGGAGGCGATGGTGATGCTGCTGGGGCTGACCACCGCATCGATGCCGAGCTCGTCGACCACGGGGGCATAGCTGCTCTTGTTGACCAGGGTGATGGCGCGGCCGCAGCCGGCGCGCTTGGCCAGCACCGAGACGAAGATGTTGGTCTCGTCGTCATTGGTCACCGCGATCACCGTATCGACGGCGCCGATATTGGCCTCGTCCAGCAGCGCGCGGTCCAGCGCGTCGCCGCGCAGCACGACGCTGCCGGGGCCGAGCGCCTCGGCCACCTGCCCGGCGCGCGCCTCGTCATGCTCGATCACCTTGAGCGAGACCAGCGCGTCGCGCTTCAGCATCTGTGCCAAATGGAGACCCACATTGCCGCCGCCGACGATGACGACACGGCGCGCCTCCTGCTCGCGATGGCCGAAGGCGGCGACGACCGCATCCGCCCGCTCGGGCCGGGCGACGACATAGACGTCATCGCCGGGGGCCAGCCGCTCCTCGTCGCGCGGCATCAGGGCGGCGCCCTCGCGCAGCAGGGCGACGATGCTGAAGCCGCTCGCCGTCGCCTCGCGCCGCAGCGCGCCCAGCGTCTGGCCGGCCATCGGGCAGGCGCCCTCCTCGCAATGGATGCCGAGCAGCTGCAGCCGCCCGTCGGAGAGCGGCGCCATGTCGAAGGCGCCGGGGGTGCGGAGCCGCCGGGCAATGCCGCGGGCGACCTCGACCTCGGGCGAGATGACGACATCGACCAGCGCCCGCTCGGCCGCCTGGGCACCCTGCCAGTTGGGCTGCAGATAGCCGTGGTGGCGGAGGCGGGCGATGCGGCGGCGGACCTGGAACAGCGCCTGGCCGACCAGGCAGGCGACCAGGTTGACCTCGTCCGAGCGGGTGACGGCGATCAGCAGATCGGCTTCCGCCGCGCCGGCCGCCCGCAGCGTGTCGGGATGCGAGGCGAAGCCCACCATGCCGCGCACGTCGTAGCTTTCGTCGGCCCGCCGCGCCGCCTCGGCCGAGGCGTCGATGACGGTGACGTCGTTGCCCTCCATCGACAGATGGCGGGCGATGGTGGTGCCGACCTGGCCGGCTCCGCAGATGATCACCTTCACGCGCCGCTGTCTCCCGTCCCTGGCCGGTGAATGCTAGCGCATCGGCCAGGGTTGCGCTGCAGCGGCGCGCGGGGCCGGGGGGAAAAGCGCCTAGGCGGCGGCGGCCCCGGCCATGCCGACCATGGCGTGGCGCGCCCGGTCCATGTCGTCGAGCGTGCCGAAGGCGTTCATGTAGTGGCCCCGGAAGCCGCGGCGCTCGAGCAGCCCGAACATGGCGCCGAAGTCGAAATCGCCCTGGCCGGGCAACAGGTGCTGCTCATGCCCGTTGCGGAAGCAGTCGGCCAGCCGCACCTCCGCCACCCGCTCCAGCGGGATGGCGTCGACAAAGCCCTCGACGCCGTCCGGCATCAGATGCGCGTGGTTAGCGGTGAAGGACAGGGCGAAGGCCGGGGAGTGGATGCGGTCGTAGTAGTAGCGCCACTCCTCCAGGCTGTGCGCCAGGTAGTGGACCTCGGCATCGGCCGGCTCCTTGTTCAGGTTCTCCAGCAGCAGCAGCGCGCCATGCTTCTCGGCATGCGCCACCATCCGCTGCAGCCGCGCCAGCCCGGCCTCCATCCGCATCTGCACGTCGGCGGTGAAGTGGTAGCCGGCATGGACGACGATCCAGGCGGCGCCCAGCTTCGGCGCCACCTCGATATAGGCGCGCAGATAGGCGTCGACCGCTTCCGACAGGAAGGGCGAGTATTCGGCGACATTGACCGCCGACAGCGTGTGCAGCCCGATGGTCACGCCCTTCGCCGCCGCCTGCGCGCGGATGCGGGCACAGCGGGCATCGTCGAAGGAATCCACCTTGTTGGCCCCGGTGTCGAGCTGGATATCGATATAGCGCACGCCGCGTTCCGCGGCCCAGTCGATGGCCTGCTCCAGCGGTAGGCGGCGGCCGACATCGACGCCGATGCGGTCCAGCAGGGTCTCTTCCATCTCTTCCTCCCCTTCAGGCATTGATCCTGGTCTTCTCCGCGGCCGTCGCGGCGCGCGGCTGGGCTTCCTGATAGGCGATGGCGGTCAGGAAGCGGGCGCGGCCGGAGCGGGTGTGCTGCTCCGCCAGCTGCCGCGCCGAGGCCGCGTCGCCGGCCAGGATGCTCTCCAGCAGGCGGCGGTGCTCGGCATTGGCCTCGGCCATGCTGCCCGCGCGGTCGAAGGAACGGCGGCGCAGCATGGAGAGCTTGCGGGTGTGGTCGACATAGACCGCCTCCATCGCCGCATTGCCGGAGAAGGCCATGACATGCTCATGGAACTCGACATTGCCGGCGAAGAAGCCTTCCGGATCGCCGCCGGCGATGCGCTGGTCCATGCGGTCGACGATGGCGCGCAGCGCCATCGCCTGCTCGCCGGTGCAGGAGACCGCCAGCCGCGCCGCGGCCGAGCCGAACAGCACCGAGTTCAGCTCGTAGATCTGCATCGCCTCGTCGATGGTCAGCGTGCGGACGAAGGCCCCGCGGTTGAGGATGACGGTGACCAGCCCGGTGCGCTCCAGTGCGCGCGCCGCCTCGCGCACCGGGCCGCGGCTGACGCCGAGCTGGCGGGCCAGCGTCACCTCGTTCAGCCGGGCGCCGGGCGGCAGCGCGCCGCTCCAGATCAGGGCCTCGAGCGCCGCCTGCACCTTGCTGGAGAGGGACTGCGCCGCCTCGCGCGCCGCCTGGATTGTAGACATTTTTCCCCCGCCTCGGACCAGGCTTTGTCGGCAAGATTGCTTGCTGCATCTGCTCAGTCGCGCTTTCGCGATCCGCTTGGCCGCGCTGGGCCGGCTTTATTGTTTACATTCCACAGGGTGGGTGGCAAGACTCTTCGCCGGGAGAGAAACGATCGGCGGCACGGCCCGGGACAGCGCAAGGCGCGCCCCGGAAGCGGCCGCGCCTTCTCCCGCCATGGCAGGGAGGACCCCGATGGATATCGAGGCCAGAGGCATCGCCGACCCCCGGATCCTGACGCGGCGCGAGGCCGGCATCGGCTGGATCACCATCAACCAGCCGGAGAAGCGCAACGCCATCGCGCTGGCCATGTGGGACGCGATCGCCGCCGCCGCGAGCGACTTCGCGGCCGACCCGGAGGTGCGCGTCGTCATCCTGCATGGCGCGGGCGGAAAGGCCTTCGCCTCCGGCGCCGATATCAGCGAATTCGACCGCATCCGCGCCGATGCCGCGGCGCAGGAGGCCTATGGCCAGCGCAGCGCCGCGGCGCGCCGCGCGCTGGAAGGCATGGGCAAGCCGCTGATCGCCATGATCCAGGGTTTCTGCATCGGCGGCGGCTATGCCACCGCGCTGATCGCCGATATCCGCATCGCCTCGGAGGACAGCCGCTTCGGCATTCCGGCGGCCAGGCTCGGCATCGCCTATGGCTATGAAAGCCTGGAGAAGCTGGTGGCGCTGACCGGCCCGGCGATGGCGAAGGAGATCATGTTCAGCGGCCGCCAGCTGGATGCCGCCGAGGCGCTGCGCGCCGGCATGGTCAACCGCGTGGTGCCGGCCGCGGAGCTCGAACCGGCGACGATCGAGCTGGCAACGCAGATCGCCAGGAATGCGCCGCTGTCGCTGACGGCGTCGCGCCTGGCCATCGAGCAGATCGCCGGCGACCCGGCGAAGCGCGACCGCGCCGCGGTGGAACAGGCCAACCGCGCCTGTTTCGACAGCGAGGATTACGCCGAAGGCCGCCGCGCCTTCCAGGAGAAGCGGCCGCCCGTGTTCCGCGGGCAATAGAGACAGGGGCGCGCCAGGTGGCCGCAGAGCCGCCGGCGCCGATCCAGCCAGGGAGGATCAGGGATGCGGATGATCAACAGGCGGCATTTCGTGGCGCTGGCGGCCGGCGGCGCGCTGCTGGCGCAGCAGAAGGCGCAAGCGCAGGCACTGCCGGCGCATGAGGCGGCGCTCTACGACGCAGCGAAGAAGGAAGGCGAGATCACCTGGTACACCGGCCAGATGCAGGCCGAGCCGTCGGAAGCCATCGGCCGCGCCTTCGGCGAGCGCTATCCGGGGGTGAAGGTCAATGTGGTGCGCAGCACCTCGCAGGTGGCCTTCCAGCGGCTGGCGCAGGACATGCGCGCGCGGGTCAACCAGTGCGACGTCTTCAGCAGCACCGATTACAGCCATGCCGCGCATCTGAAGCGCGGCGAGCAGCTGATGGCGTACAGGCCGGAGAATGCCAAGGGCCTGATCGAGGTGGCGCAGAAGGCCGCCGATCCGGACGGCTTTTTCCAGATCACCTATCTCGGCCTCTATCTGATGGCGCGGCACAGCGGCAATGTGCCGGAGGCCGAGGCGCCGACATCCTGGCGCGACCTGACCGATCCGCGCTGGAAGGACCGCATTGCCGTCGGCCATCCGGGCTATAGCGGCGCCATCACCGCCTGGTGCCTGATGATGCAGGAGAAATACGGCAAGGTCTACTTCAGGGAGCTGGAGCGCAACCGCCCGCTGATCGGCCGCTCCAGCGGCGATCCGGTGACGACGCTGAATGCCGGGGAACGGATGATCGGCGCGGCGATCCCCTCGGCGACCACGCTGCTCAGCATCTCGCGCGGCAATCCGGTGACGCTGATCTATCCGACCGACGGCACGCTGGTGGTGCCCTCGCCGACCGGCGCGCTGCGCGCCGCGCCGCATCCGAACGCCGCGAAGCTGTTCATGGAATTCGTCACCAGCCCGGCCTACCACGCCGCGACGCGCGAATATTTCGGTGAATCGCTGCGGCCGGAAGTGCCGCCGCCGCCGGGCGCGCGGCCGCTCGACAGCATCGCCCTGTACACGCCGAAGCCCGAGGATGTCGAAGCCAAGGCGCAGGACGTGAAGGACCTCTGGCGCGATACTTTCGGGATCTAGCCCAGCGACACCCCATCGCCGGCCCAACGAGGCCGGCGACCCGGAAAGAAAAAAAAGGAGGGAGGGATGACGGATCTGGGAAGGCGCGGCCTGCTCGCCGCCGCCGCCATCATCGGCGCCGCGCGGCCCGGCCGCGCCGCCGCGCTGCTGCCGCACGAACAGGAGCTCTACGCCGCCGCCCGGCGCGAGGGCGAGCTGACCTGGTATGCCGGGCAGCTCAGCGCCGAGCCCTGCGAGGCGGTGGGCAAGGCCTTCACCGAGCGCTATCCCGGCGTGCGGGTCAATGTGGTGCGCAGCACCTCGCAGGTCGCCTTCCAGCGCCTGTCGCAGGACATGCGCGCAGGTGTCGCGCAATGCGACGTGCTCAGCTCGACCGATTACAGCCATTCCTCCTCGCTGAAGCGCGACGGGCGGCTGCTGCAATACCGGCCGAGGAATGCCGAAGGGCTGCTCGACTTCGTCCGCAAGGCCGGCGATCCGGAGGATTTCTTCCACGTCTTCTATATCGGCGTGCATCTGCTGGCGCGGCGCAACGACCGCGTCTCGGAAGCCGAGGCGCCGAGATCGTGGAAGGCGCTGACCGAGCCGCGCTGGCGCGACCAGCTGGCGGTCGGCCATCCCGGCTATAGCGGCGCGATCGGCGCCTGGGCGGTGCTGCTGCGCAAGCTCTATGGCTGGGACTATTTCAAGGCGCTGGAGAAGAACCGGCCGCAGATCGGCCGTTCCTCGATCGACCCGGTGACCACGCTGAATGCCGGCGAGCGCAGCATCGGCGTGGCGATCCCCTCCGCCAGCACCCTGCTCAGCATGGCGCGCGGCAATCCGCTGTCGCTGGCCTATCCCGAGGACGGCACCGTGGTGGTGCCCTCGCCGAGCTGCATCCAGAAGACGGCGCCGCACCCCAATGCGGCGAAGCTGTTCATGGAATACTGCACCAGCGCCGACTACTTCCGCGTCACCCGCGCCTTCTTCAACGAATCGCTGCGCGCCGACGTGCCGCCGCCCGAGGGTGCGCGGCCGCTGGACCAGGTGAAGGTGATCATGCCGACACCGGAGGAGATCGAGAAGGGCGTGCCGGAGGTGAAAGAGCAATGGCGCGACACCTTCGGAATCTGACCCGCCGCCGTATCGCCGCAGAAGGATCCGCCGGCGCATGACCGAGACCGCGACCCTGACCAAACCGGCCATCGCGGCGCGCCCGCCCGGCGTGCTGACGCGGCTGCGCTATCTCGAGCCGTCCAACCTGCTCTGGCTGCTGCTGGTGCTGATCCTGCTGTTCCTGGTCGCCGTGCCGATCGGCAAGCTGCTGGTCGTCAGCTTCGAGCAGCAGGGCACCGGCGCCTTCACGCTCAGCAACTACGCGACCGCCTATGGCCGGGTGCGCTACCTGGAGGCGCTGGGCAATTCGCTGATCCTGGGCACCAGCGCGGCGCTGATGGCGGCGGTCTTCGCGGTGCCGATGGCCTGGGCGGTGTCGCGCACCGACATGCCGGGCAAGGGGCTGACCTGGGCGGCGGTGATGGGCGCGTTCATCATGCCGCCCTATCTGGGCGCGGTCGGCTGGATCCTGCTGGCGGGGCCGAATTCCGGCTTCCTGAACCAGGCCTGGCGCTGGGTGACCGGGGCCGAGGGCGCGCTGGTCAATGTCTACAGCTTTCCCGGCCTGGCGCTGGTCATCGCGCTGCATTCCTTTCCGTTGATCTTCATCTTCGTCAAATCGGCGCTCGACCTGATCTCGTCGGAGATGGAGGATGCGGCCAACATCCTCGGCGCCGGCACCATGACGGCGACGCGGCGGGTGACGCTGCCGCTGGTCTGGCCGGCGATCCTGGGTGGCGTCATCGTCGTCTTCCTGGAGACCATCGCGCTGTTCGGCACACCGGCGATCATCGGCATCCCGGCGCGGATCAACGTGGTGACGACGCAGCTCTGGCAGTTCTTCGAATATCCGGTGCGCGTCGAGGTCGCCGCCGCCTATGCCATGCCGCTGCTGCTGATCACCATCGGCATCATCCTGGCGCAGAAGCTGCTGCTGGCGCGCAAGGGCTATGTCTCGCAGACCGGCAAGGGCGGCGAGCGCCGCGTCATCCGCCTGGGCGTCTGGCGCTGGCCGGTCTTTCTCTACTGCGCCCTGGTCGGCTCGATGGCGGTGGTGATGCCGGTGGCCGTGCTGCTGCAATCCTCCTTCGCCAAGGCCTGGGGGCGCGGGCTGCTGGCGCCGGGCAACTTCACCTTCGACAACTACACCTACCTGCTGTTCCGCCACGAGATGGCGCTGAGCTCGATCTGGAACACCCTGTGGTACTCGGCGACGGCGGCGACGGCGGCGGTGCTGATCGCCGTGCTGGTGGCCTATATCGTCACCCGCAAGCTGGTGCCCTTCGGCTCGGCGCTGGGTTTTCTCGCCATGGCGCCCTTCGTCATCCCCGGCATCGTCATGGCGATCGGCTTCTACGCCGCCTATGCGGCGCCGCCGCTGGCGCTCTACGGCACGGCGCTGATCATCATCCTGGCCTTCACCGCGCGCTTCCTGCCGATCGCCTTCGCCAATGCCTCGGCCGCCGTGCGCTCGGTGCATCCGGAGATGGAGGAGGCCGCGCGCATCCTGGGCGGCGGCCGGCTGATGACGGTGGCCCGCATCACCGCGCCGCTGATCCGCCGCAGCCTGCTGGGCGGCTGGCTGATCGTCTTCATCGTCGCCTCGCGCGAGCTGTCCTCGGCCGTCTTCCTGGTCGGGCCGCGCACCCGCACCATGGCGGTGCTGCTCTACGACCTGAGCGAGGCGGGCAATTTCGAGGTGCTCTCGGCCTTCGGCGGGCTGCTGCTCGCCATCACCCTGATCCTCGTCGGCATCGGCATGAAGCTGGCCGGCCGCGACTTCATGCTGCGGAGGAACTGACCCCATGCCCCGTCTGACCCTGAAGGGCCTCGGCAAGGCCTATGGCACGCTGAAGGTGGTGGACGATGTCGACCTGACGCTGGAGGAAGGGGAGTTCGTCTCGCTGCTCGGCCCCTCCGGCTGCGGCAAGACCACCACGCTCCGCATGATCGCCGGCTTCGTCGAGCCGACCGCCGGCAGCATCACGCTGAACGGCAAGGTGCTCTCCGCGCCCGGCGCGGTGCTGCCGCCGGAGAAGCGCGGCATGTCGATGATCTTCCAGAGCTATGCCATCTGGCCGAACATGACCGTCGCCGAGAATGTCGGCTTCGGCCTGACCCTGAAGAAGCTGCCGCGCGAGGAGATCCGCACCAAGGTCACCCGCATCCTCGAGGTGGTGCAGATGGCGCATCTGGCCGACCGCTACCCGGCCGAGCTCTCGGGCGGGCAGCAGCAGCGCGTGGCGCTGGCCCGCGCCATCGTGGTGCAGCCGGCGGTGCTGCTGCTGGACGAGCCGCTGTCCAATCTCGACGCCAACCTGCGCGAGGAGATGCGCTTCGAGATCCGCCGCCTGCATGACGAGTTCCGCGTCACCACCGTCTATGTCACCCATGACCAGGCCGAGGCCATGGCGACGGCCGACCGCATCGCGGTGATGCAGGGCGGGCGGATCGAGCAGGTGGACGCGCCGCATGTCATCTATACCCGGCCGCGTACCCGCTTCGTCGCCGGCTTCATCGGCCGCACCAACCTGCTGGAGGGCCGCCTCGCCAATGGCGAGGTCGGGCTGGACGGCTTCGCCCTGCGCTCCGACCAGATCCCCGGCGGCATGCCGGCCGCCTCGCAGCCGATCCTGCTGTCGCTGCGGCCGCAGGGCATGGCGCTGCATCGCGGCCGCCCGGCCGGCGGGCGGGAGGGCGTGCCGCTGCTGGCGGCCACCGTCGCCCAGCGCACCTATCTGGGCGAATCCTGGGACTATGTGGTGCGGCCGGAGGCCAGCGGGCTGAAGCTGCGCGTCACCGCGCCGCCGCTGCAGGTGCATGAGGTGGGCGAGAGCGTCTGGCTGGAGATCGACCCGCAGCAGATCGCCGTGGTGAACTGAGCCCGGAGCCGCCACGGCAGCCAGAAGGAAGCGTTGCCAGACCGGTCCGCTTCGGGCATGGCCCTGGCAGTCCCTTCGGAGAACCGTCTGGCATGCGCACCCTCTTCCTCGACTGCTTCGATGACATGGTCCCGCTGTGGCAGGCCGTGGCGGCGCCCGGCGACCCGGCGGTGACGGTCAACATCGCCCCGGGCCAGCCGGACGACATCCCTGCCCTGCTGGCCGGCCATGCGGTCTGCATCGTCGACCACAGCTATTTCGACGCGGCGCTGCTCGGCCGCTGCCCCGACCTGCGCCACATCGTCTTCCTCGGCACCGGGGCCGGCAGCTTCATCGACCTGGCGGCGGCCGAGCGGCACGGCATCACGGTCCACACCATCAAGGGCTATGGCGACACCACGGTCGCCGAGCACACCATCGCCCTGGCCCTGGCCGCGGCGCGCGGCGTCGCCCGGATGGACCGCGAGGTGCGCGTCGGCCAGTGGCGCCAGGTCGAGGGGCTGCAGATCTTTGGCAAGACGCTCGGCATCATCGGGCTGGGCGGCATCGGGCGCGAGGTGGCGCGGATGGGCCAGGGGCTCGGCATGAAGGTGCTGGCCTGGAACCGCAGCCCGCTGGACAACCCCGCCGCCCCGCTGGCGCCGCTGGAGACGGTGCTGGCAGAGGCCGATATCCTCTGCCTGACCCTGGCGCTGAACGACGGCACCCGCGGCTTCCTCGATGCCGGCCGGCTGGCGATGACCAGGCGCGGGGTGATCTTCGTCAACACGGCGCGGGCCGACATCGTCGACAACGCCGCCCTGGCCGCCCTGCTGCGCGAGGGGCATGTGCGCCATGCCGCCATTGATGTCTTCAGCCAGGAGCCGCCGGCCGCCGACGACCCGCTGCTGGGGCTGGAGAATGTCACGCTGACGGCGCATGCCGGCTTCATGACGCCGGAAGCCACCATGACCATGCTGCGCCGGGCGCTGGACATCGTCAAAGGCCTCGGCGGCTGAGCCATGCGAAAGGGGGGCCGCCCGCGCCGGGCGACCCCCCTCCTTCAGGCCCCTGCGCGCTGGCGGCAGGGTGTCAGCGGTCGTTGACCTCGAGCTGGCGGTTCACCCGCAGCGCGGCCAGGGTGCAGAGCACGCCGGAGAGCAGGTAACCGCCCACCGCCGCCGGACCGATCAGGTCGGACAGGCTGAGCGCCACCAGCGGCGCGAAGGCGGCGCCCAGCAGCCAGGCCAGATCCGAGGTCAGGGCCGCGCCGGTATAGCGGAAGCGCTGCGAGAAGTTCGAGGCGAGCGCGCCGCTGGCCTGGCCGAAGGACAGGCCCAGCAGGGTGAAGCCGATCAGCACGAAGAGGGTCTCGCCGTGGCGGCCGCCATTCAGCAGGAAGGGCGAGGCCAGGGCGAAGCCGCCGATCAGCACCGCGCCGATGGCGAGCTGGCTGCGCCGGCCGATCCGGTCGGCCAGCAGGCCGGAGATCACGACGCTGACCACGCAGAGCCCGGCCCCCATCAGCTGCACCGACATGAAGTCGGCCGGCGAGCGGTCGGTGTTCAGCGCGATCCAGGCCAGCGGGAAGACCGTGACCAAGTGGAACAGGGCGAAGCTGGCCAGCGGCACGAAGGCGCCGATCAGCACGGTCCGCCCCTCCTGGTCAAGCAGCGAGAAGACCGTGGTCGGCTGCAGCTCGTGCTTGTCCAGCAGGGTCGAGAATTCGCGGGTGGCGACCAGGCGCAGCCGGGCGAAGAGGGCGACGACGTTCACCGCGAAGGCGACGAAGAAGGGGTAGCGCCAGCCCCAATCCAGGAAGTCCTGGGTGGGCAGGGTGCCATAGAGATAGGCGAAGAGGCCGCTGGCCAGGCCGAAGCCGAGCGGCGCGCCGAGCTGCGGCATCATCGCATACCAGCCGCGCTTGTGCTGCGGAGCGTTCAGCGAGAGCAGCGAGGCCAGCCCGTCCCAGACGCCGCCCAGCGCGAAGCCCTGGCCGAGGCGGAACAGCGCCAGCGCGGCCACGGCCCACCAGCCGATCTTCTCGAAGCCGGGCAGGAAGGCGATCGAGGCGGTGGAACCGCCCAGCAGGAAGAGCGCGACCGTCAGCTTGGTACCGCGGCCATAGCGGCGGTCGACCGCCATGAAGACCAGCGAGCCCACCGGGCGCGCCAGGAAGGCCAGGGGGAAGATGGCGAAGGCCATCAGCGTGCCCTGCAGCGGGCTGAACTGCGGGAAGAACAGCGCCGGGAAGACCAGGGCCGAGCCGATCGCATAGACGAAAAAGTCGAAGAACTCCGAGGTCCGCCCGATGATGACGCCCAGGGCGATGTCACCGGCGGAGGCCTCGTGGTCATCGGCATTGACCAGGCGGGCGTCGCGTTCCAGCGAGGCCGAATGCAATGCCGCGTCAGGCATTTGACTCATGAATTCCGCCCCTCTTTCAACATTTTAGAATGAGTCGGGCGACGAACATGCCGCCCGCCTCGTTGTAGTCCCGAACCTGTCAAGTCAGGTCGGGCTACAGGAATGCTAACAGGGGCGGCGATAGGACAAAACGTCCAATCCCTGCCGCTATAGCCCCTGCTTAAATAGAGTGCACCGCAGCATGGTTTCCTGAGCGAGTGGCATGCCCCCGAAGATTCTGCGCATCCTGGCCCTGCTTCCGCTGGGCCTCTTCCTCACCGGTTGCAACCTGGTGATCATGTCCCCCTCGGGGGATGTCGCCGCCCAGCAACGTGACCTGATCATCGCCTCCACGGTGCTGATGCTGCTGATCATCGTGCCGGTGATGCTGCTGACCCTGTTCTTCGCCTGGCGCTACCGGGCCTCGAACAAGGCGGCCACCTACGACCCGGAATGGCATCACTCGACCAAGCTCGAGGTGGTGATCTGGGCCGCGCCGCTGGCCATCATCATCGTGCTCGGCGCCATGACCTGGACGGCGACGCATCTGCTCGACCCCTATCGCCCGCTGGCCCGCATCGACGCCGACCGGCCGGTGACGGCGGAGCACAAGCCGCTCACCGTCGAGGTCGTGGCGCTCGACTGGAAATGGCTGTTCATCTACCCCGAGCAGGGTTTCGCCACGGTGAACGAGCTGGCGGCGCCGGTCGATACGCCGATCAACTTCCGCATCACCGCCTCCTCGGTGATGAACGCCTTCTCGATCCCCGCCATGGCCGGGATGATCTATGCCATGCCGGGCATGGAGACGAAGCTGCATGCGGTGATCAACCGCGAGGGCGTCTATGACGGCCTGTCGTCGAACTACAGCGGCGCCGGCTTCTCCGACATGCGCTTCAAGTTCCACGGGCTGAGCCAGCAGGGCTTCGACGCCTGGGTGGCGCAGAACAAGGCGGCCGGCGGCACGCTGGACCGCGCCGGCTATCTCGAGCTCGAGCGCCCCTCGGTGCGCGACCCGGTGCGCCGCTTCGCCAGCCTGGACCCGGAGCTGTTCACTGCGGTGCTCAACCGCTGCGTCGACGCCGCCAAGATGTGCACCAGCGAGATGATGCGCATCGACGCCGCCGGCGGCCTCGGCCCCGCCGGGCTGCTGAACGTCGCCGCCCTGGAATACGACAAGACCCAGCGCCGCGGCGCCGGCAGCCCCGCCGCGGCGGCGCAGCGCAACACCACGCAGCGCTTCGTGCTCGCCCTCTGCACCCCCGCCGATCCGGTCGGCGTGCGGCAGGAGGTGGCGCAGGCCCCCACGGCCGCGACCGCCGCGCCCGCCGGGCAGGTCAACTGAGCCACGCCCACGGAATGACAACGGAACGATAGATTAGCCCCATGTCGCCGCCCCTTCCGGACCAAATCTCGCCGGTGTTCGGCCGCCTCACGCTGAACGCCCTGCCCCTGCACGAGCCGATCCTGGTCGCCACCTTCATCGCGGTCGCCCTTGGCGGCCTGGCGGTGATCGCCGCGCTGACCCGCTTCAGGCTCTGGGGCTATCTCTGGCGCGAATGGCTGACCACGGTCGACCACAAGCGCATCGGCATCATGTATGTCATCCTGGCGCTGGTCATGCTGCTGCGTGGCTTCTCCGATGCGCTGATGATGCGGGCCCAGCAGGCGATCGCCTTCGGCGGTGCCGAGGGCTACCTGCCGCCGCACCACTATGATCAGATCTTCACCGCCCATGGTGTGATCATGATCTTCTTCTTCGCCATGCCGCTGGTGACGGGGCTGATGAACTTCGTGGTGCCGCTGCAGATCGGCGCGCGCGACGTGGCCTTCCCCTTCCTGAACAATTTTTCGTTCTGGATGACGGCGGCGGGTGCGGCGATCGTCATGATGTCGCTGTTCGTCGGCGAGTTCGCGCAGACCGGCTGGCTGGCCTATCCGCCCCTCTCGGGCTCCGCCTACAGCCCCGGGGTCGGCGTCGACTACTATATCTGGGCGCTGCAGATCGCCGGCGTCGGAACGCTGCTGTCGGGCGTCAACCTGGTGGCCACCATCGTCAAGATGCGCGCCCCCGGCATGACCATGATGAAGCTGCCGGTCTTCACCTGGACCTCGCTCTGCACCAACGTGCTGATCGTGGCCGCCTTCCCGGTGCTGACGGCCGTGCTCGTACTGCTGTCGCTCGATCGTTACGTGGGGACCAACTTCTTCACCAACGACTTCGGCGGCAACCCGATGATGTACGTCAACCTCATCTGGATCTGGGGCCACCCGGAAGTCTACATCCTGATCCTGCCGGCCTTCGGCATCTTCTCCGAGGTCGTCTCGACCTACAGCTCGAAGCGTCTCTTCGGCTATACCTCGATGGTCTATGCGACCGTCGTGATCACCATCCTGTCCTACATCGTCTGGCTGCACCATTTCTTCACCATGGGCAGCGGCGCCAGCGTGAATTCCTTCTTCGGCATCACGACGATGATCATCTCGATCCCGACGGGCGCCAAGATCTTCAACTGGCTGTTCACCATGTACCGCGGCCGCATCCGCTTCGAGCTGCCGATGCTCTGGACCATCGGCTTCATGATCACCTTCGTGATCGGCGGCATGACCGGCGTGCTGCTGGCCGTCCCGCCGGCCGACTTCCAGCTGCACAACAGCCTGTTCCTGATCGCGCATTTCCACAACGTCATCATCGGCGGCGTGGTCTTCGGCCTGCTGGCGGGCATCACCTACTGGTTCCCCAAGGCCTTCGGCTTCAAGCTGGACCCGTTCTGGGGCAAGGTCTCCTTCTGGTGCTGGCTGATCGGCTTCTACCTGGCCTTCATGCCGCTCTACGTGCTGGGCCTGATGGGCGTGACCCGCCGCGTCAGCCGCTTCGAGGACCCCTCGCTGCAGATCTGGTTCGTCATCGCCGCCATCGGCGCGCTGCTGATCGCGGTCGGCATCGGCGCCTTCCTGCTGCAGATCGTCGTCAGCTTCCTGCGTCGGGACAAGCTGCGCGACCTGACCGGCGACCCCTGGGGCGGCCGCACCCTGGAATGGGCCACCTCCTCGCCGCCGCCGGACTACAACTTCGCCTTCACCCCGGTGATCCACAGCCATGACGCCTGGTGGCACATGAAGGGCCGCGGCTATGTGCGCCCGACCTCCGGCTTCCACCCGATCCACATGCCGAAGAACACCGGCACCGGCGTGATCCTGGCCGGCCTCTCGGTCGCCTTCGCGGTCGGCATGATCTGGTACATGTGGTGGCTGGCGGCGCTGGGCTTCGCCGCGATCGTCATCGTCTCGATCGGGCACACCTTCAACTATGACCGCGACTTCTACATCCCGGCCGAGGACGTGGCCGCGGCCGAGGACCGTCGCAGCCGCCAGCTCTCGGCGGCGGAGTGAGCAGCATGGCCGCGCATCCGATCGACCCCCCCGACACCATGACCAGCGCCGATGGCAAGCCGCTGTTCCATCTGATGGACGGGCGGGAGACCGTGCACCCCGGCGACGGGACCATGCTCGGCTTCTGGATCTACCTGATGAGCGACTGCCTGATCTTCGCAGTCCTCTTCGCGACCTATGGCGTGGTCGGCCGCAACTACGCGGCCGGCCCCTCGCCGCAGGACCTGTTCGACCTGCCGCTGGTCGCCCTCAACACCTCGATGCTGCTGTTCTCCTCGATCACCTATGGCTTCGCCATGCTGGAGATGGCGCGCAACCGGAAGGGCGCCACGCTGTTCTGGCTGGGCGTCACGGGGATCTTCGGCGCCGCCTTCATCGGGCTCGAGCTCTACGAGTTCCACCACCTGATCCATGTCGGCGCGACGCCGCAGCGCAGCGCCTTCCTCTCCGCCTTCTTCACCCTGGTCGGCACCCACGGGCTGCACGTCACCTTCGGCCTGATCTGGCTGGTGACGCTGATGGTCCAGGTCGGCCGCGGCGGGCTGACGGTGGCCAATCGCCGCCGGCTGAACTGCCTCAGCCTGTTCTGGCACTTCCTGGACGTGGTCTGGATCGGCGTCTTCTCCTACGTCTACCTGATGGGGGTGCTCCAGTGAGCGCGCAGCCGCACGGCCATGCCGGCCACCACGATCACGGGCATGGCCACGGCCATGACGACCACCATGACGGCGCCGCGCATGGCACCTTCAAGGGCTATGTGACCGGCTTCCTGCTCTCGGTCATCCTCACCGCCATTCCCTTCTGGCTGGTGATGGGCGAGGTCTTCTCCAGCCCGCGGGTTACCGCGGCGCTGGTCATGGCCTTCGCCGTGGTGCAGATCGTCGTCCACATGATCTACTTCCTGCACATGAACGGGAAGTCGGAGGGGGGCTGGACCATGCTGGCCCTGATCTTCACCCTGATCCTGGTGGTGATCACCATCGCCGGCTCGCTCTGGGTGATGTACCACCTCGACACCAACATGATGCCGATGGGCGCGCATGACATGCGCAGCATGCCCTAGCACATGCCCCCCGCCGAGCCGGCTGCGGAAGGCCCGCGGCCTTCCCCGCCGGCGAGGATGGGCACGGTCCGGCTGGCCCTGCTGCTGGGCCTGGCCCTCCTCGGCATCGTCGCCCTCCTGGGGCTCGGCACCTGGCAGGTCGAGCGCCGCGCCTGGAAGCTGGCGCTGATCGACCGCATCGAGAGCCGGGTCAGCGCCCCGGCCCTCCCCGCCCCGGGCCCGGCCGAATGGCCCGGCATCGACGCGGCCTCGGCCGAATACCGCCATGTCGCGCTCCGCGGGCGCTTCCTGCCCGGCCCCGACCGGCTGGTGCTGGCGGCGACCAGCCGCGGCGCCGGCTTCTGGGTGCTGGCCCCCTTCCGCACCGAGGCCGGCTTCCTGGTGCTGGTCAATCGCGGCTTCATCGCCACCGACCAGCGCGATCCCTCGGCGCGCGCGGCCCCCGCCGGCCCGCAAACCCTCACCGGCCTGCTGCGCATCACCGAGCCGGGCGGTGGCTTCCTGCGCAGCAACGACCCCAGCGCCGGCCGCTGGTATTCGCGCGACGTCGTCGCGCTGGCCGCCGATCTGGGGATCGACCGCGATCCGGGCGGCGTCGCGCCCTATTTCGTCGATGCCGCCGCCGGGCCCGACCCCGCCGCCCTGCCGGTCGGCGGGCTGACGGTGATCAGCTTCCACAACAACCACCTGGTCTATGCGGTCACCTGGTTCTCCCTGGCCCTGATGCTGGCGGGGGCGAGCACCTATCTGATCCGCGAGGAGTGGCGCGCGCGCCGCCGCTGACGCCGAAGGAAGAGCCGGTGCCGCCTGCCATGACCCCCATCGCCAGCCGGCTGGCCGCCAGCAGCGCCAACATGCACCAGCTGATCCAGCTGCGCTGGATCGCGGTGATCGGCCAGATCGTCACCATCGCGGTGGTCGAATGGGGCTTCGGCATCCGCCTGCCGCTGCGGCTGATGGCCATCATGCTGGCCGTGCTGGTGGCGCTGAACCTGGTCAGCCTGCTGCGCCTGCGGCTGAAAAGCCCGGTGACCCAGGCCGAGCTGTTCCTGGCCATTGCCTTCGACGTGACGGTGCTGACGGTCCAGCTCTATCTCAGCGGCGGCGCCACCAATCCCTTCGTCGCCCTCTATTTGCTGCAGGTGGTGCTGGCCGCCATCCTGCTGGAGGTGCGCTGGACCTGGGCGATGGTGGCGCTGACCAGCCTCTGCTGCCTCGGCCTGACGCTGGCCTATCGCCCGCTGGTGCTGCCGGCGCATCTGGAGGACGACCTGTTCCGCCTGCACCTGCAGGGGATCCTGGTCTGCTTCGTGCTTGATGCGGTGCTGCTCGCCGTCTTCGTCACCCGGATCACCGCCAATCTGCGCGGCCACGACGCCAAGCTGGCGCATCTGCGGCAGCAGGCGGCGGAGGAGGATCATATCGTGCGCATGGGGCTGCTGGCCTCGGGCGCCGCGCATGAGCTGGGCACGCCGCTGGCCACCGTCTCGGTGATCCTCGGCGACTGGAAGCGGCTGCCGGCCTTCCAGTCCAGCCCCGAGCTGATGCAGGAGATCGGCGAGGCGCAGGCGGCGCTGGCCCGCTGCAAGAGCATCGTCACCGGCATCCTGCTCTCCGCCGGCGAGGCGCGCGGCGAGGCGCCGGAGGTCACCACGCTGGACGAGTTCCTCGAGGACTGCATCGAGGCCTGGCGCGCCGCGCGCTCGACCGCGGCGCTGCGCTACGACAACAACCTGGCCGAGGAGATCCGCGTGGTCGCCGACCCGGCGCTGGAGCAGGTGATCGGCAATGTGCTGGACAATGCGCTGGAGGTCTCGCCGCAGCGCGTCCACCTCTCGGTCCGTCGCCTGGACGACGAGCTGGTGCTGGCGGTGAGCGATGACGGCCCCGGCTTCCTGCCCGAGATGCTGGCCGAACTCGGCAAGCCCTATCGCTCCAGCAAGGGGCGGCAGGGCGGCGGGCTCGGCCTGTTCCTGGTGTTCAACGTGCTGCGCAAGCTGGGCGGCAGCCTCGCCGCCCGCAACCGGCCGGAAGGCGGGGCGACCGTCACCCTGACGCTGCCGATCGCCTCGCTCGCCATCGATCCGGAGTTGCCGCATGCCGGCTGACCCACCCGCCGCCCCGCGCCTGCTGCTGATCGTCGAGGATGACGAGAGCTTCTCGCGCACGCTGCGCCGCTCCTTCGAGCGCCGCGGCTACGAGGTGCTGGTGGCCGCCAGCCTGGAGGAGACCCAGGCGCTGCTGGCCGGGCGCAGCCCCGGCTATGCCGTGGTCGACCTGAAGCTGGCCGGCGCCTCCGGCCTGGCCTGCGTGCAGGCGCTGCATGCGCATGACCCGGACATGCTGATCGTCGTGCTGACCGGCTTCGCCAGCATCGCCACCGCGGTGGAGGCGATCAAGCTCGGCGCCTGCCACTACCTCGCCAAGCCCTCCAACACCGACGACATCGAGGCCGCCTTCTCCCGCGTCGAGGGCGAGGTGGAGACGCCGCTGAGCGCGCGGCCGACCTCGATCAAGACGCTGGAATGGGAACGCATCCACCAGGTGCTGGCGGAGACCGGCTTCAACATCTCCGAGGCGGCGCGCCGGCTGGGGATGCACCGCCGGACGCTGGCCCGCAAGCTGGAGAAGCGCCAGGTCAGCTGAGGCGGGATCAGCCGGCGGGCAGGGCGCAGACCGAGAGATCGGGCGCCGGTCCCGGGCGCGGCGCCTCTCCCAGGGCGGCGAGCTCGGCCACCGAGAAGGCACGGGAGCGGGTCAGGAAGCGCCGCTCCCGCCCGTTGTCGAGCGAGAACATGCCGCCGCGCCCGGGCACCACGTCGATGATCAGCTGGGTGTGCCGCCAGAGCGCGAATTGCGCGCCGCCGATATAGACCGGCGCGCCGCCGATCGCGCCGAGCTGCACGTCGCCATCGCCGATCAGGAAGTCGCCTTGCGGGTAGCACATCGGCGAGGAGCCGTCGCAGCAGCCGCCCGACTGGTGGAACAGCACCGGCCCGTGATCCGCGACGATTTCCTTCAACAGCCCCAGCGCGGCATCGGTCGCGCGGACCCTTTCGGGAACCTCGGTCATGCCATGGCCTCCCAACGCGCCGGAGGGGGCCACCGAGCCCCCTCCCCTGACAGAAAAACTCAGAAGAAGCCGAGCTTCTTCGGGCTGTAGCTGACCAGCAGGTTCTTGGTCTGCTGGTAGTGGTCGAGCATCATGCGGTGCGTCTCGCGGCCGATGCCCGACTGCTTGTAGCCGCCGAAGGCCGCATGCGCCGGATAGGCGTGGTAGCAGTTGGTCCAGACCCGCCCGGCCTGGATGGCGCGGCCGAAGCGATAGGCGCGGTTGCCGTCGCGCGACCAGACGCCGGCGCCGAGGCCATAGAGCGTGTCATTGGCGATCGACAGCGCCTCCTCCTCGTCCTTGAAGGTGGCCACCGAGACGACCGGGCCGAAGATCTCCTCCTGGAAGACGCGCATGCGGTTGTGGCCGCGGAACACCGTGGGCTGCACGTAGTAGCCGCCGGCCAGCTCGCCCGGCATCTCGCGGCGGGCGCCGCCGGCCAGCACCTCGGCGCCTTCCTGGCGGCCGATGTCGAGGTAGCTGAGGATCTTCTCCAGCTGCTCGCTGGAGGCCTGCGCACCGATCATCGTGGACGGGTCCATCGGATGGCCCTGGGTGATGGCGGCGACGCGCGGCAGGGCCTTCTCCATGAAGCGGTCGTAGATGCTTTCATGGATCAGCGCGCGCGACGGGCAGGTGCAGACTTCGCCCTGGTTGAGGGCGAACATGACGAAGCCTTCCACGGCCTTGTCGAAGAAGTCGTCATCCGCCGCCGCGACGTCACTGAAAAAAATGTTGGGCGACTTGCCGCCGAGCTCCAGCGTCACCGGGATCAGGTTCTGGCTGGCATACTGCATGATCAGCCGCCCCGTCGTCGTCTCGCCGGTGAAGGCGATCTTGGCGATGCGGTTGGAGGAGGCCAGCGGCTTGCCCGCCTCCAGCCCGAAGCCGTTGACCACGTTCAGCACGCCGGGCGGCAGCAGGTCGCCGATCAGCTCGGCCAGGATCATGATCGAGGCCGGCGTCTGCTCGGCCGGCTTCAGCACGACGCAATTGCCGGCGGCCAGCGCCGGCGCCAGCTTCCACACCGCCATCAGCAGCGGGAAGTTCCAGGGGATGATCTGCCCGACGACGCCCAGCGGCTCATGGAAGTGGTAGGCGACGGTGTCGTGGTCGATCTCGGAGAGCGACCCCTCCTGCGCCCGGATGCAGCTGGCGAAATAGCGGAAGTGGTCGACCGCCAGCGGCAGGTCGGCCGCGGTGGTCTCGCGGATCGGCTTGCCATTGTCCCAGCTTTCCGCCGCGGCCAGCAGCGGGATGTTGTCCTCGATCTTCTGGGCGATGCGGATCAGGCTGTTGGCGCGGTCGGCGGCGCTGGTGCGGCCCCAGGCCTCCTTCGCGGCATGCGCGGCATCCAGCGCCAGGTTGATGTCGGCGGCGTCGGAGCGGGCCACCTCGCAGAGCACCTGGCCGGTGATCGGCGAGGTGTTGCTGAAATAGCGGCCGCCGACCGGGTCGACGAACTTGCCGCCGATGAAATTGCCGTAGCGCTCGGCGAAGGGCGGCTTCGAGCTGCGGTCGAATTGCTGCTGCGTCATGGCGATCGCTCCCCTGTGCGGCGGCCCTGTGGCGGGCGCTTTTCCGTCCTTATCTGGCGTCGCGGCGGCGGGCCTGTCAGCGGGGCGCCTGGCGCCTGGGCCGACGACCTGTCGCAGCGCTGCGACAGATGTGCGGCGCAGCATCCGCCCTGCCGCTCAGTCGCTCTGGCCCCGGCCGCCGAGACCCAGCCGGGCCAGCTTGCGGTGCAGCGTGGCGCGGCTGATGCCGAGCAGCCGCGCCGCCGCCGAGACATTGCCGCCCGAGCGCGCCAGCGCCCGGCTGAGCACGCCGCGCTCGGCCTGGCCGAGCTGCTCCGCCTCCTCCGGCGCCAGCAGGCTGGCGGCGGGCAGGCCGGCGGCGATCGCCTCGGCGGAAATGCCGAAGGCGCGGCGGGCGGCGCGGTTGGCGCCGATCACCAGGTCGTCGCGGTCGAGCGCCAGCAGGGCGCCGTCCTGCGCCGCCTCGCCGGTCAGCAGGATGCGGGCGCCGGCATAGGCCTGGCGGAACTCGGCGGCCTCGATGCGCCGCGCTGCCTCGCCCACCGCGGCGGCCAGCAGCGCCACCACGCCGCGATCGACATCGCCGCGGCAGCTGGAGACGTCGAGGCACCCCACCAGCCGTCCGGCATGGTCATGCAGCGGCGCCGTGCTGCAGGAGAGGCCGGTGTTGCGCGTGTAGAAATGCTGGTCGCGGTGGATGGTCAGCGCCCGCCCCTCGGCCAGGCAGGTGCCGATGCCATTGGTGCCCTCGGCGCCCTCGCTCCAGACGCAGCCGGTCCAGAGGCCCCAGCGGCGGAAGCTGGCATCGTCGCCGGGACGGCCGCGGCGCTCCAGCGGCACGCCTTCGGCATCGGTCAGCAGGATGCAGCAGCCGCTCTCTCCCACCGTCTCCAGCAGCCGGTCGAGCACCGGGCCAGCGGCGCGCAGCAGCGGCCCCAGCCGTTCGCGCGCCTCGCGCAGCCGTGCTTCCTCCAGCCAGCGGGGCGGCCGGGCATCCTCGGGGTCCAGCCCGTGGTCACGGGCCGAGCGCAGCCAGGAGGCGGCGATGCTGGAACGGGCGGCGGCGGAATGATCGCGCAGCATGGCCTGCACGCGCGCGGCATGATGGGCAGGGGTGGCCTGCATCGCTTCCTCCGAACGGGTGACGGGCGGCCCCTTGGGCAGGGCTCTGTCTTCCGCAGAGTGGCATGGCGGCGGCCCGCTGGCCCAGGATTTTTACCGGGTTGCGCGCAGAAGGCGAAGAGAGGGCGGGTATTTTCCCTCAGGAGAGCCTCGCGCGGCCGGCGGCGCGGCAGATTCCGCCCGCCGCGCCGGCGTCCGACCGGGGCTTCCGGTCAGCCGCGCATCAGGCCGGCCAGGTTGCCGCGGATGCGCTCCAGCACCGTGCCCGGCAGCGGCGCCGGGTCGAAGCGCTGGCCGGTGATCGCCTCATAGGCCTGGATATAGACCGCCGCGGTGTCGAGCACGAGCTGCTCGGGGATCTCCGGGATCTCGTCGTGATAGGGATCGCAGCGCGCCGCCACCCAGGAGCGGACGAAATCCTTGTCGAAGCTCTCGGGGCGCTGGCCGGCCTCGAAGCGCGCCGGATAGCTGGCGGCCTGCCAGTAGCGGCTGCTGTCGGGGGTGTGGATCTCGTCGGCAAGGATGATGCGGCCGGTCTCGTCGGTGCCGAACTCGTATTTGGTGTCGGCCAGGATCAGACCGCGCTCGGCCGCCATCTCCTGCCCGCGGGCGAAGAGGGCGAGCGCATAGTCGCTCAGCTGCTGCCACTGCGCCGCCGTCAGCAGCTTGCGCTCGATGATCTCGGAGGGCGTCAGCGGCTCGTCATGGCCGCCGTCGAAGGCCTTGCTGGTCGGCGTGATGATCGGCTGCGGCAGGCGCTCATTGTCGCGCATGCCGTCCGGCAGGGTGATGCCATACATCTCGCGCTGTCCGGCCTTGTAGAGGGTCAGGATCGAGGTGCCCGTCGTGCCGGCCAGGTAGCCACGCACCACGATCTCCACCGGCAGGATCTCCAGCCGCTTGCCGATGACCACGTTGGGGTCCGGGTAGCTGATGACATGGTTCGGGCAGATGTCGCGCGTCTTGTCGAACCAGAAGCGGGCGGTCTGGGTCAGCAGCTCGCCCTTGAAGGGCACGGCGCAGAGGATGCGGTCGAAGGCGCTCAGCCGGTCGGTGGCGATGATCACGCGGCTGCCATCGGGCATGTCGTAATTGTCGCGCACCTTGCCGCTGTAGTGGTTCGGCAGCTCCGGGATGGTGGCGTCGCGGAGGATGCGCTGCGCCGAGGCGCGGAGGGTGGCGGGGTCCATGCTCTTCGATCCTTCTGCGGCGCCGCGGCGGCTGGCGGAGCTTCTAGCCGATCGCCGCCCCGCTGTCAGGCGGGGTGCCCATGCCGCCACCCCTGGCCAGGGCCGCGATGAAGGCGCAGCCTTCCCGCCAGGGTCCTCACCACGAAGGATCCGGCAGGGAGGGGAAGCGCATGGCGGCAGGGGCTTTTTCGCTGGAGGGGCAGCGCGTGCTGGTGACCGGCGCGGCGGGCGGCATCGGCGGCGCGACCGTGCGGCTGGCGGTGGAACAGGGCGCGCGGGTGATCGCCGTCGACCTGGGCGAACCCGCCGAGATCGCCGCGCGCTGCGGCCTGGCGCCCGCCGAGTGCCACCGCCTCGACACCAGCGACCGCGCGGCGGTCGAGGCGTTCGTGGCGCGGGCCGGGCAGATCGACGGGCTGGTCGACACCGCGGCGATCTGCCCGGCCGATGACTGGATGGCGCCCGGCTGGGACGAAGCCTTGCAGCGGGTGCTGGCGGTCAATATCGGCGGGCCGATCAACCTGGCCCGCGCGCTGCTGCCGGCGATGGCGGCGCAGGGCGCCGGGCGGATGGTGTTCTGCGGCTCGATCGCCGGCTGGATGGGCGGCATCGTCTCCGGCCCGCACTACGCCTTTTCCAAGGGCGGGCTGCATGCCTTCATCCGCTGGCTGGCGCGCCGCGCGGCGCCGCAGGGCGTGCTGGTCAATGCCATCGCTCCCGGCCCGGTGGAGACCGCGATGACCGAGGGCCGCGGCTACCGGCCGGAGAACTACCCGCTCGGCCGCATGGCCAGGCCGGAGGAGATCGCGGCCACCGCCGTCTTCCTGCTCGGCCCCGGCGCCGGCTATGCCGCCGGCGCCGTCCTCGACATCAATGGCGCGACGCATTTCCGCTGATCAGCGGGCGGCGCGCGGCCCGCCATAGGTCGAGAGATGCGCCGCCGCCAGCCAGCCGGCATCGACCGGCAGGTCGATGCCGGTGATCGCGGAGGCGTCGTCGGAGAGCAGGAAGCCGACGGCGCGGGCGACCTCCGCCGCCTCCACCATGCGGCCGAGCGCGGCACCCTCGGCCAGCTTGCCGGGATCGCGCAGGCCGCGGTCGATGGCGGCCTGCAGCGGCGGGGTCGCGACGAAGCCGGGCGAGACGGCGTTCACCCGCAGCCCCGAGCGGCCCCATTCGCCGGCCAGGCAGGCCGCCATGTGCACGACCGCCGCCTTGGTCGGTGCATAGGCATGCAGCGGCACGGCGCGGCTGGCGGTGATCGAGCCGGTCAGCACCATGGCGCCGCGGCCGCGCGGCGCCATCCGCCGCCCGGCGGCCAGGCAGGTGACATAGACGCCGCGCAGGTTGACCGCGACGACCCGGTCGAACTCGTCGAGCGGCAGTTCCTCCGGCCGCGCGCCCGGCTGGATCAGCCCGGCATTGGCCATCACCGCCTCGACCGGGCCGAGGTCCTGCTCGACCTTCTCGAACACGGCTTCCACCGCCTCGGCATCGGTGACGTCCAGCGTCACGGCGCGCGCCCCGAGCCGCGCGGCGGCGGCCTCGGCGCGCGGCGCGTCGCGGTCGGCGATCACCACCTGCCAGTTGCGCGCGGCCAGCAGCTCGGCGGTGGCCAGGCCGATGCCGCTGGCGCCGCCGGTGACCAGGGCGAGCCGCCCCCTCCCCTCATCCCTTGTCATGCTTCCGTCCGTTCTTCCCAGGCGGCGCGCAGGGTGGCGGCCGCGAGATCCAGCACCGGCGCCACCGCGCCGATCGCCTTGTCCATGGTCAGGATGGCATGCGCCTCGCCGGAGAGATGCAGAGCAGTGACCTGCACGCCCTCGGCCTGCAGCCGTGCGGCATAATCCAGCCCCTCGTCGCAGAGCGGATCCTGGCCGCAGGTCAGCAGGAAGGCCGGCGGCGCGCCGGCCAGGCTCGGCGCCAGCAGCGGCGAGGCGCGCCAGTCGCTGCGCTGCGCTTCATCCGGCAGGTAGTGGCCGATGAACCAGCGCATGGTGGCGCCGGTCAGGATCATCGCCTCGCTCGGCCGCGGATAGCGGTCCGCCCCCAGCCGCAGGTCGACAGCCGGGTAGAGCAGCATCTGGAAGACGCTTCTCGGCGCGCTGCCGTCGCGGCCCATCAGCGCCAGGATGGCGGCGAGATTGCCGCCGGCGCTGTCGCCGCCGACCGCGATACGGCCGGCGTCGATGTTCAGCGCGGCCGCCTGCGCCGCCAGCCAGCGCAGCGTGGCCAGCGCGTCGTCGAGCGCCGCCGGATAGGGATGCTCCGGCGCCAGGCGGTAGTCGACCGCCAGCACCGCCGCCCCCAGCCGCTGCGCCAGTGCCCGGCACAGCGCGTCATGCGTGGCCAGGCTGCCCAGCACCCAGCCACCGCCATGCAGGAACAGCAGGCAGGGCTGCGGGCTTTCCGACAAGGCGCCGCGGTAGAGCCGCAGCGGGATGCGCCGGTCGGGCAGTTCGACGGCCAGGTCGCGGATCTCGGGCAGGTCGACGCCCGGATGCTGCATCAGCCGGCCGCGCGCGGCATGGGCCTCGCGCGCCGCCTCGGGGGTCAGCGCCTCGAAAGGCGGCGCGCCACCCAGGCGGATGGCGGCCAGCAGGCGCTTCAGGTCGGGGCTGATCCCCGCTGGGGTCCTCGGCATCGTCAGGGGATTCTCAGGGTGTCAGGCGGAAGCCGTCATAGCCGCGCGCCGCGACATCGGCGCAGATGCCGGCATAGCGCGCCATGCCACCGGCATAGGGCATGAAGACGCGCGGCTTGCCCGGCACATTGGCGCCCAGATACCAGGAGGAATTGGCCTGCGGCAGCAGGGTGGCCGCCGCCGCCTCGTTGACATGGGCGACCCATTCCTCCGCCGCCTGCGGCTCTGGCTCGATGGTGGCGATCCCCTTGTCCCGCAGATGGGTGATGCAGTCAGCGATCCAGTCGACATGCTGCTCGATGGCAACCGGCATGTTGGTCAGCACCGAGGGGCTGCCCGGCCCGGTGATGGTGAAGAGATTGGGGAAGCCCGCCACCTGCAGCCCGAGATAGGTCACCGGCCCCGCCGCCCAGGCATCCTTCAGTTTCACCCCGTCGCGGCCCTCGATGTCGATGGCCAGCAGCGCGCCGGTCATGGCGTCGAAGCCGGTCGCGAAGACGATGATGTCCAGCGGGATCTCTTTGTCGGTTGTCCGGATGCCGGTGGGGGTGATCGCCTCGATCGGCGTCGCCTTGATGTCGACGAGATCGACATTGTCGCGGTTGAAGGTCTCGAAATAGAAGCTGTCGATCGGCGGCCGCTTGGTGGCGAAGGGATGGTCGCGCGGGGTGAGCTTCTCCGCCGTCGCCGGGTCCTTCACCACCGCGCGGATCTTCTCGCGGATGAAGTCGGCGGCGGTGTCGTTGGCGGCGCGGTCAACCAGCAGGTCGCGGAAGATCGAGCGGAAGCGCAGCCCCCCCTGTTCCCAGCCGGCCTCGTAGCGGGCGCGGCGTTCCGCCTCGTCGAGCTCGAGCGGCGATTGCTGGCCAAAGACGAAGGGATGGCCGTTCGGCGCGGCGCGCGCCTGCTCGCGGATGGCGGCGTAGTTCGCCTTCACCTCGCGGCGGAACTCCAGCGACACCGGGCCGTTGCGCGCCGGGATGCTGTAATTGGCGGTGCGCTGGAAGACGGTCAGATGCGCCGCCTGGGCCGCGATCACCGGCGTCGCCTGGATGCCGGTGGAGCCGGTGCCGATCAGCCCGACGCGCTTGCCGGTGAAGTCGACGCCCTCATGCGGCCAGCGCCCGGTGTGGTACCAGTCGCCGGCGAAATCGGCGAGGCCGGGGATCTTCGGCACATTGGCCGAGGAGAGGCAGCCGAGGGCGGTGATCAGGTAGCGGGCGGAAAGCGTCTCGCCGGCCTGCGTCGTCACATGCCAGAGGTTGCGCGCCGAATCATAGCGCGCGGCGGCGACGCGGGTGTCGAAGCGGAAGCTGCGGCGCAGGTCGAATTTCTCGGCAACATGGCCGAGATAGCGGCGGATCTCGTGATGCTCGGGATAGCGCTCGCTCCAGTCCCATTCCTGCTGCAGCTCCTCGGAGAAGGAGAAGCTGTAGTAGTAGCTCTCGGAATCGCAGCGCGCGCCGGGATAGCGGTTCCAGTACCAGGTGCCGCCGACATCGCTGCCGGCCTCCAGCCCCTGCACCGACAGCCCGAGGCCGTCGCGCAGCTTGTGCATCTGGTAGAGGCCGGCGAAGCCGGCGCCGATGATGATGGCGTCGAAAGCGGTGTCCTGCATGGCATCGGACTGGATCGCGGCGGACATGCTGGCCCTCCCTGGCAGGGTGCGGCCGCTCTGGCGGGGCCGCTTGCTGGCAAGGCTAGGAGGGGCGGCCGGGCGCGACAATTTCCAAAAGCGCCAAACTGGTGTGAAGATCCGTCACAAGGGAGAGACGGAATGGACCGGCTGACGGAAATGCGCGTCTTCGTCCGCGCGGTGGAGGATGGCGGCTTCTCGGCCGCCGGCCGGGCGCTGTCGCTGACACCCTCCGCCGTGTCGAAGCTGATGGCGCGGCTGGAGAACCGGCTGGGCGTGGTGCTGTTCAACCGCTCGCTGCGCAGCTTGGCGCTGACGCCGGAGGGAGAAGCCTTCTACCCCGCCGCCCTGCAGGCGCTCGCCGCGGTGGAGGAGGCGGAATCCCGCGCCCAGGGCGGCCGGCTGACCGGCGAGGTGCTGCGCATCCGCTCGGTGCCGACCTTCGCCATCCACCTGCTGGCGCCGCTGGTGCCCGAGTTCCGCCGCCAGCATCCCGGGCTGCGGCTGGAATTCCTGCTCGGCAACGAGCCGGGCAATCTGCTGGAAGGCGGCGTCGACCTGGCCATCTCGATCGGCGAGCTGCCGGACAGTTCCCTGGTCGCGCGGCGGGTGACGACGATGCGCTGGATCATCTGCGCGTCGCCCCGTTACCTCGCCGAGCACGGGACGCCCGGAAGCCCGGCGGAGCTGGCCGAGCATGAATGCCTGAACTTCAACAAGCGGATGCCCTGGAGCACCTGGAGCTTTCGCGGTGCCGACCATTCGGTCAGCCGCATTCCGGCGCGCGGCGGGGTGACGGCCAATCAGGGACAGATGCTGATGGCGCTGGCACTGGCCGGCGCCGGCATCGCGCGGCTGGCCGATTTCCAGATCCGCGAGGCGCTGGCGGAAGGCCGGCTGGTGCGGCTTTTCCCCGAGCAGGAGCCGCGGATGGAGGAGGCGATCTATGCCGTCCACCAGGGCCGCCGCCACCCCAGCCCGCGCCTGCGCTTCTTTCTCGACTTCTTGGAGGAAGCCTTTTCCCGCAAGCCCGGGTGAGGGGAATGGCGGGAACCGCCCTCCCCTCCCCCGGCCGCGGTCAGGCCTCGGTCAGCACCGGCACGGTGCTGGTCCAGCCATGGCGGTCCTCGGCGGCGCCATACTGGATGCCGACGATCGCGTCATAGAGCTTCTGCGTCAGCAGGCCGGTCTGGCCATTGCCGATGCTGATCTTCTCGCCCTTGTAGCCGAGCTCGCCGACCGGCGAGACCACCGCCGCGGTGCCCGTGCCCCACATCTCGCGCAAGCTTCCGTCGCGGCCGGCCTGCATCACCTCGTCGATCGAGATGCGGCGCTCGGAAACGCTGACGCCCCAGTCGCGCAGCAGGGTCAGGATCGAGTTGCGGGTGACGCCGTCGAGGATGGTGCCGGCCAGCGGCGGGGTGATCACCTCGTCGCCGATCTGCATCATGATGTTCATGGTGCCGACCTCGTCGATGTATTTCCGCTCTACGCCGTCCAGCCAGAGGACCTGGGTATAGCCGGCGCGCTCGGCCTCCTGCTGAGCGGAGAGCGAGGCCGCGTAATTGGCCGCGGTCTTCGCCTCGCCAAGGCCGCCCTGCACCGCGCGGACATGGTTGTCGGTCGCCAGGATGCGGACCGGCTTGACGCCTTCCTTGTAGTAGGCGCCGACCGGCGAGCAGATGACGAAATAGGTGTAGCTGTGCGCCGGGTGCACGCCGAGCATCACGTCGGTCGCGATGACGGTCGGGCGAATGTAGAGCGACGTGCCCTGGGTCGAGGGCACCCATTCATGGTCGACGCCGACGATCGCCTCGAAGGAGCGGCGCACCAGCTCGACATCCATCTCGGGGATGCAGAGCGCGCGGGCCGACTTGTTCAGCCGCTCGGCATGGCGCTGGGCACGGAACAGGCGGATCTGGCCATCCTTGCCGCGGAAGGCCTTCAGCCCGTCGAAGATCGCCTGGCCGTAATGCAGCACCGAGGTCGCCGGGTCCATCGACAGCGGCGCATAGGGGACCACGCGCGGGTCGTGCCAGCCCTTCCCCTCGACATAGTTCATCATGAACATGTGGTCGGTGAAGACCTTGCCGAAGGAGAGCGAGGCATCGGCCGGGCGCGGCTGCGGCGTCCGGGTGCGGGTCACGCTGATCGGGGTCTGGCTGGTCGAGCTCATGGGGGCCGGTGTCCGCAGTTTTGTTGCGCGTGAGGGCAGTCTAGCGCAATGGCCGTAGGATGCCGCCCCCCTTCCGTCAACATTCCACCCATGCGCCTGGGTTCTGATAGGTCAGGGCGGCTGCCCGATCGGTGAGGACTCCGGCGGGGGTCAAGGCCCAGGACAATGGTCAAGGTCAAGCCAGAGAGGCCGCGGGCGATGATCCGGGCTCTTGCCGCGGGTCTGGCGGGACCATCCCGGGACAGGCGCCGCCGTGAGGACTGTGGCGGGATGGCCCCCACGAGTCGCGTCCAGCATCGGGCGATTCGCACCAAGCCCCTGAAAAGGCTTGTCCCCAGGCGGCCGAGGACTGTGGCGGTGAGACCGAGGACTCCGGCGGGACCGGTCCGACGGTTTTGCTGGGAGTCGCGGCATCCATCCCGAGGACTGTCGCGGGACAGACTAGTATTTAGAATCACTACTAATCCCTAGTAGCTGCCCCGCCAAAGTCCTCGGCGACAAGCGTCTCAAAATGTTCCATTGTGCCGAATGCCTCGATGACTGGTCCCCAGCGAGCCCCGAAGGAGAGAAACCGTGGCCGAAGTCCATGCGATGCTGGAAGCCCATGGGCGCCAAGGGGTTCTGAAGCTCGACTTCGACCGGCGCGTGGTCGATGCCGCGGCCGATTACCTCGGCGACGAGGATGGCGGCATCGGCTTCATCTATTCCGGCTGGGCCCAGGCCGCCCTGCCCCACAAGCGGCTTGCGGATGACGCGCCCTGGCAGGTGCGCACCGACCGCGTCAGCCTGCTGGTGGAGCCCGGCCGCAAGACCCGCAGCGATGGCAGCCTGGAATGGATTGGCGTGCCCTATGGTAGCCGGGCGCGGCTGATCATGCTCTACCTGCAGTCGGAGGCGATCCGCACCAATTCGCGGGAGATCGAGCTGGGCCGCAGCCTGCGCGGCTGGCTGGGGCGGATGGGCATCTCGCCGGGTGGCAAGTCGATCAAGGATGTCCGCGAGCAGGCCGAGCGCATCACCCGCTGCCGCCTGACCTTCGAGGTGCAGCAGGCCGGCCGCTCGGCCCTGGTGCAGCAGTTGATCGTCGACAAGGCGCTGTTCACCGAGGATGGGGACTCCGGCGGGAGCCAGTTCCTCGAGCGCACCAAGCTGTCGGAAACCTTCTTCGACCAGCTGCGCCGCCACCCCGTCCCCATCGAGGAATCGGCGATCCGGGCGATCAACCGCCATTCCATGGCGCTCGACATCTATTGCTGGCTGGCCTACCGGCTGCACGTGCTGCCGAGCCCGCTACAGGTTTCCTGGAAGGCGCTGCACGCCCAGTTCGGCACCGGCATCCGCCGGCTGGACCATTTCCGCGAGACCTTCACCGAGCAGCTGGCGCTGGCCACCGCGGTCTATCCGGCGGCGCAGATCGCCATCAAGCCGATGGGGCTGGTGCTCTCCCCTTCCGCGCCGCCGGTGGCTGCGCGCAAGACCGTGGTCGCCTTCCCCGGCGAGGGACTGTCCTCCCGCCGGAGTCCCCAGCAGCGCACCGGCTGAGCAGGAGCCCCCTGCCCCGCCGGAGTCCTCGGCGGGCGCGGGTCAGACCTCCTCGGCCCGGGCGTCGATGATCTGGCGTTCCAGTTCGGCGAGCTCGGCGGACCAGCGCTCCATCTCCTTGCGGGCGCGGTCGATCTTCCCCTGCAATTCCTCCCGCTTCGCCGCCAGCAGCGCATCCTCGCCATGCGCCGCCAGGCGCTGGGTGCGCAGTTCCTGGCGGAAGCGCTCGATGGCCGAGCGCGGCGTGCCGGGGGCGACCAGGCCGCGCTGGCGCGCCTGCTCCAGCGCATCGGGCTCCAGCGTCACCAGGCGGAAGGCGGCGGCATAGCTGCGGGGCAGATCCGCCTCGGGGACGTAGCCCTGGTCCACCTTCTCGGCCACGGTGCGCAGCATATGCGCGACGGAGCGGTTGAAGGGCAGCTTGGCGACGATGTCGCGCTCGAAGCTGCCGCGGAACTGCCGCTCGGCCAGGGCCAGCAGGCGGCCGATGGAGAGGAAGGTGCGCTGGGCGGTGTCCCAGAGCTTGCCGATCTCCTGGACGACATCGGCCTCGCTGGCCAGGGCGAAGCGCTCGCTGCGCGGCGTTGCCACATCCTCATGGGCGATGGTCAGGATCGAGGCGCGCTTCGGCGCCGCCTTGCGCGCGCCCCACTTCTCCTTGACGTCGATGGCCATGGTCAGCTTTCCATCCCCAGTTCGAAGCGCACGAAGTTCCAGACCGCCTCGTGATCCTCGGCGGCCTTGCGGCCGAGCTTGCCGGTCAGGTCGGCGACCCCCTTGCCCTCGAAATAAGTTCGCATCACCGCCTGCAGCGTGCGCACGTCGTGCGGGCAGAGCTTGCCCATCGAGGACAAATAGTGGCGGGCCTCGCCCAGGCTGCTGACATCGCGCTCGGTCTTGCACAGCAGGAAGAAGGCGGGGCGGTTCTGCTGCCGCACCAGCTTCATCCATTCGGCGACCGATTCCAGGTCCTCGCCGCCCTGCCCCGTCGGGATCAGCACCAGATCGGCGCGGCGCAGCACCTGGCGCAGCTGCTCGGAATCATGCTCGATCCCGGGAGGGGTATCGACGAAGATCAGGTCGAACTCGCCGAGCTCGGTGATCTCCTTCAGCGCCTCGGCGGCCTCCGCCATGGTAACCTTGTCGAAATGGCTGATGGCCGGCAGCTCTTCCGGGCGGCGGTTCCACCAGCGGGTCAGGGTGCGCTGCAGGTCCAGGTCGATGGTGGCCACGCGATAGCCGTCGCGCGCGGCCATCGCCGCCAGGTTGCGGGTGGTGGTGGTCTTGGCGCTGCCGCCCTTGGCACTGGACAGCAGCACCACCTTGGTGGGCACGATCTCCTTCGGCCGGGCCGTCGTGGACCCACTGGATTTGGCGGAACTCGGCTTGCGAGGCATTCTGCTTCCTTGCCTTGCGCGCAACGGCGGCAGCGCAATCTAGGGTGATGTTTGACGCCGTCAAACCTGCTCTGGGGATAAGTTCCGCCAGAGGGCCTGACCCTCGCCTTCCCTATACCAAGGGGCCGCTCTCCCGTCCTGGGCGGATGATCGGTGCGTGCGATTTGCCCCGCATGCTGGCCAGAACACCACATCAATGTTCAAGCCAGGCCGCGGGCGCCTGTCCCATCATGCCGCCGTCACAGCCCCCGCCGCGCCCGTACGGCGGGGGCACAGCATGAAGGATGCGTTTCAATGGACAGCATCACCACCCAGGACGGCACCCGGATCTTCTACAAGGACTGGGGGACCGGCCAGCCGATCGTCTTCCATCACGGCTGGCCGCTGAGCGCGGACGACTGGGATGCCCAGATGATCTTCTTCCTGAACCAGGGCTATCGCGTCATCGCCCATGACCGGCGGGGCCATGGCCGCTCGACCCAGACCACGACGGGCAACGAGATGGACACCTATGCCGCGGATGTCGCGGCCCTGGCGCGCCATCTGGATCTGAAGGGGGCGGTGCATGTCGGCCATTCGACCGGCGGCGGCGAGGTCGCGCGCTACGTCGCGCAGTATGGCGGCGAGGGGCGCGTGTCCAAGGCGGTGCTGGTCGGCGCGGTGCCGCCCATCATGCTGAAGACCGAGGCCAATCCCGGCGGCCTGCCGCTCGAGGTCTTCGACGGCTTCCGCAAGGCGGTGGCCGACAACCGGGCGCAGTTCTTCCGCGAGGTGCCGGCCGGGCCCTTCTACGGCTTCAACCGTCCGGGCGTCGCCACCATTCCCGGGGTGGTCGACAACTGGTGGCGGCAGGGCATGATGGGCGGCGCCAAGGCGCATTACGATTGCGTCAAGGCCTTCTCGGAAACCGACTTCACCGAGGATCTGAAGCGGATCGAGGTGCCCGTGCTGGTGATGCATGGCGAGGACGACCAAATCGTGCCGATCGAGGATTCGGCGCATCTGGCGATCAAGCTGCTGAAGCACGGCACCCTGAAGACCTATCCCGGCCTGCCGCACGGCATGGCGACCACCCATGCCGACATCATCAACGCGGATCTGCTGGCCTTCATCCGCGGCTGAGACGGCGGCCACGCGCGGCCGTCCCGCAGGCCCCGGTGCCCGTCTGGCACCGGGGCCCCAGGGGCGGCGGCCGTCCTGGACCCCGCCATTGTCCTCGCCGCCGGATTTCGCCTGTCCGGGGCGGCGAAGGAGGCTAGACTTCCCCCGCGCCGCCCCGATCCGCAGGGCCGCCGCCGCGACGGAGGGAAGCATGGAGGACAGGACAGTGCCGGCCGCCCTGCAGCCGCAGCCTGACGATTACGACTATGATCTCGACCGTGCCCTGAGCGCGGTGGTGACGCTGCGCACCCGCATCCCCGAGGACGCCTTCACGGCGGAGACGTTGGGCATGGAGCGCCTGGGCAGCGCCGTGCAGTTCCGCGAGGATGGCCTGCTGCTGACCATCGGCTACCTGGTGACCGAGGCGGAGGAGGTCTGGCTGACCACCGCTGACGGCCGGGCCGTGCCGGGCCATGTCGTGGGCTTCGACCAGGTCACCGGCTTCGGCCTGGTGCAGGCGCTGGGGCGGCTCGACCTGCCCGCCCTGCCGCTTGGCGCCTCCAGCACGCTGCAGCCGGGCGATGGCATCGTCTTCGCCGGGGCCGGCGGCCGCGCCGGGGCCCTGGCCGGGCGGGTCGTCGCGCGCCAGCCCTTCGCCGGCTACTGGGAATACCTGCTGGACGACGCGATCTATACCGCGCCGGCGCATCCGCTCTGGGGCGGCGGCGCCATCATCGGGCCGCGCGGCGAGCTGATGGGCATCGGCTCGATCCAGCTCGGCCACGATCCCGGCGACGGCAAGGTCCGTGTGCTGAACATGAGCGTGCCGACCGACCTGCTGAAGCCGATCCTGCCGGAGATGCTGGCGCAGGGGCGGCCGAGCGCGCCGCCGCGGCCCTGGCTCGGCGTCTCGGCCACGGCGGAGGAAGGGCGGCTGGTGCTGATCGGCGTCAGCAGGAAGGGCCCCGCCGCCCGGGCCGGGCTGAAGCGGGGCGATATCGTGCTGGCGGTCGACCGCCAGCCGGTGGTCGACGAGGCGAGCTTCTTCCGCGCCCTCTGGTCGCTCGGCCCGGCCGGGGTCGATGTGCCGCTGGTGCTGGACCGGGATGGCGACCGCTTCGAGGTCACCGTCACCTCGGGGGACCGCAACCTTTTCCTGAAGTCGCGCCGGCTGCACTGACGGGACCGCGCTGGGGCGGAGGGGCCATGGCGAGGCCCGGCCCGCCTGGCCGCGGGACAGGCCCCGCCATAGTCCTCAGGGGAAGGCAGGGAAGCGGCATCGCCCCTGGCGGGGCGGGCGGATGATTTCCTTCGAGGCCCACGCGCTCTACAAGGCGGCATGCCGATCGACCTCATCTGCCTCGATGCCGACGACACGCTCTGGCACAACATGCGCCACTTCCAGGCGACCGAGGCGGCGCTGCTGGCCATCCTGCAGCCCTTCGTGCAGGCGCGGATCGCCCGCGAGGCGCTGGAAGCCTGCGAGATCCGCAACCTGGCGCTCTACGGCTATGGCGCCAAGGGCTTCACGCTGTCGATGATCGAGACGGCGCTGGAACTCGGCGGCGACCGGCTGCCCGTCGCGGCGGTGCAGCAGATCCTGGCGGCGGGCAAGATCCTGCTGAAGCATCCCGTTCAGCTGTTCGACGGCATCGAGGAGACGCTGCAGGCGCTCGCGCAACGCGGCCGCCTGGTGCTGGTGACCAAGGGCGACCTGCTGCACCAGGAGGCCAAGCTGGCCGCCTCCGGCCTCGGCGGGCATTTCTCGGGTGTCGAGATCGTCAGCGACAAAAAGGCCGAGACCTTCCGCCGCCTCTTCGCCCGCTACCAGGTGGCGCCGGAGCGGGCGGTGATGGCGGGCGATTCCCTGCGCTCCGACATCCTGCCGGCGCTGGAGGCCGGCGCCTGGGCGGCCTTCGTGCCGCAGCAGCAGGCCTGGAGCCATGAGGCGGCAGCGGTCCCGGACGCGCATCCGCGCTTCCGCGAGCTTGCCTGCCTGGCTGAATTGCCGGCCTGGATCGACAGCCTGGGCTAGCCGGGCAGGGGACGACGGCGCCGTCCGGCTCAGCCCAGGCCGGTCTCCGCCCGCCGCGCCGAGCGCCGGGCGGCGCTGCGGACCGCTCCGGGCGGCTGGCCGGTGACCCGCTTGAAGGCGCGGCTGAAGGCGGCCTGGGAGGCATAGCCGAGGCGCGAGGCCACCTGCTCGATCGGCAGCCGCTCGCGGCCGATCCATTGCTGGGCGAGGCGCATGCGCAGCTCGGTGACATAGCGCAGCGGGCTGATACCGGTCACCGCCTGGAAACGCTCGGCGAAGATCGAGCGGGAACTGCCCATCTCGGCGGCGAGCTCGGCGACCGTCCAGGCACGGCCAGGCTCGCGGTGCAGGGCGGCCAGCGCGCGGGCCAGGCGGGGATCGCGCATCGCCTCGGCGAGGCCCGAGGCCTGGCCGCAGCCGCTCTCCACCCAGCCGCGCAGGATGGTCGCCGCCACCACATCGGCCAGCCGCGCCAGGATGGCGGCATGGCCCAGGCGCTGCGCCCGCGCCTCGGCCTCCATGGCGGTGAGGATCGGCAGCAGCTCCGGCTGCCGGTCGAGCAGGGTGGTCACCAGCATCACCGGCGGCATCAGCCGCACCAGCCCCTGCATGGCGCCCAGCTCCAGCTCCATGCAGCTGCTGAACAGCAGCGCTCCGCAGGCCTGGCCGGGACAGGAATCGATCGCGGCGACATCCTCGCAGAGCGGGGCGGCCGCCAGCGTGCGGATGTCGCGGCAGGCGAGGGGGCTGGCCGGCTGCCCCGGCGAGACCAGGCGGTGGCCGCAGCCATGCGGCAGCAGCACGGCGGCACCAGGGGCCAGGGTATGGCTGGTGCCATCCCCGCTTTGCAGCACGACCTCGCCGCCGGCGATGAAATGGAACTGGGCGCGGCCGGGATCATCCGGGAAATCCAGGCAGAAGGGCGCGGGCAGGCGGATGCGGCGGTGCTGGATGCCGCGCAGCCGCATGCCCTGCAGCAGCTCGCTCATCAGGTCGGGGGCGGGGCGGTCCATGGTGGCGGCAGTTCCGGCGTTTCGGTCAAAAGACGCGGATGATCTGGCATGGATCGTCCGGGATTTCCACCCTAGCTTCCGGCCCGACCTCCCGGATCGACCAAAGGATCTTTCATGCACGACGCGGCATCGGTGGCCTTGCCCATCGCCCCGCCCGCGGCCGCGGCCCCCGCCGCCTGGCCCGCGGTCTTTTCCCTGACGCTCGGCGTCTTCGGCCTGGTCACGGCGGAATTCCTGCCGGCCAGCCTGCTGACGCCGATGGCGCAAAGCCTGGGGCTCGCCGAGGGCCTGGCCGGCCAGGCGGTGACCGTCACCGCCGCCGTCGCCCTGGCCTCCGGCCTGCTGACGGCGGTGGCCACCCGCGGCATCGACCGCCGGCTGGTGCTGCTGTTCTTCTCTGTCCTGTTGACCGCCTCGAACCTGCTGGTCGCCCTGGCGCCCGACCTGACCGTGCTGCTGCTGGCCCGCGTGCTGCTCGGCATCGCGCTGGGCGGCTTCTGGAGCATGGCGGCGGCGACGGCGATGCGGCTGGTGCCGCCCGCGCAGGTGCCGCGGGCGCTGTCCCTGGTGTTCAGCGGCGTCTCGGTCGCGACCATCGCCGCAGCCCCGCTGGGCAGCTTCCTGGGCGGGCTCTATGGCTGGCGCACTGTCTTCCATGTCGCGGCGGCGCTCAGCGTCGTCGGGCTGCTGGCGCAGCTCGCCACGCTGCCGCGCCTGCCGCCGCAGGGGGTGGCGCGGCTCTCGACCCTGGTGGCGGTGCTGCGGCGGCCGAATGTCGGGGTCGGCATCCTCTGCACCATCCTGGTCTTCGGCGGGCATTTCGCCCTGTTCACCTATATCCGGCCCTTCCTGGAGCAGGTGAGCGGCGTCGATGTCGGCGGCATGGCGCTGCTGCTGCTGGCCTTCGGCCTGGCCAATTTCACCGGCACGCTGCTGGCCGGCCTGCTGCTGCAGCGGAGCATCAGGCTGACGCTGACCCTGATGCCGCTGGTGATCGGCGGCGCGGCACTGGCCCTGCTGCTGCTGCCGAACGGGATGGCGCTGCATGCCGTGCTGGTGGCGCTCTGGGGCCTGGGCTTCGGCGGCGTGCCGGTGGGCTGGTCGACCTGGCTGGCCCGCGCCGTGCCGGACGAGGCCGAGAGCGGCGGCGGGCTGATCGTCGCCGCCGTGCAGCTGGCGATCGCCGGCGGCGCCGCGCTGGGCGGGCTGGCCTATCAGCTGGGCGGCATCGGCAGCGTCTTCGCCGGCGGCGGCACGCTGCTGCTGGCCGCGGCCCTGCTGGTGGCGACGGGGGTCCGCGCACCGCGCTGACCTCCCGCCAAAGTCCTCGGCTTCAGTCCTCAGCCGTCGCCGCCGGTCAGGCGGCGGCGGCGAGGCCTTCCACCACGGCGCGGCGGCTCTTCATCAGCGGCTGGATGCGCTGGCCGAAGGCCTCGATGCCCTCGACGAAATCGTCGAAGGTCAGCATGACGCCGCCGATGCCGGGCACGTCCTCCAGCTCGTCGAGCAGCGCGGCGACGGTCGCGTAGGAGCCGATGAGGCGGCCGATGTTCAGGTTGATCGCGCCCTCCGGCAGGGCATAGCCGCGCACATTGGTGTCGTCGCCGGAGCGCCGGTCGGCCGAGGTCTGGTCGGCCATCCAGGCGATGGCCTCGCGGTCGGCGCCGGCCTGGTAGTGATCCCAGCGCGCCTGGGCGGCCTCGTCGGTCTCGGCGGCGATGACCATGAACAGGGCGAAGGACGAGACCTCCCGCCCGGTCCGGGCGGCGGCGGCCTGCACCCGCCCGGTCATGGCGGCCACCGCCTTCGGCGTGTTCTGCCCCTGGCCGATGCAGAAATTGTAGTCGGCATGGCGCGCCATGAAGTCGAGGCCGGCGGCGCTCTGCCCGGCGCAGACCACCTCGATCGGCTGCGCGGGCAGCGGCGCCAGGCGGCAATCCTCCATCCGGTAGAATTCGCCGCGGAAATCCGATCTGCCGGTCGACCAGAGCTCGCGGATGATGGTGGCATATTCGTCGAGCTGGTCGTAGCGGCGGGCGAAATGTTCGTCGCCCGGCCAGAGGCCCATCTGGGAATATTCCGGCCGCTGCCAGCCGGTGATCAGGTTCACGCCGAAGCGGCCGGGGGCGATGCTGTCGATGGTGATCGCCATGCGCGCCATGATCGCCGGCGGCAGCACCAGCGTCGCCGCCGTGGCGAAGAGCTTGATGCGGCTGGTGACGGCGGCGAGGCCGGCCATCAGCGTGAAGGATTCCAGGTTCTGGTCCCAGAAGCCGGTGGCGCCGCCGAAGCCGCGCAGCTTGATCATCGACAGCAGGAAGTCGAAGCCATACTGCTCCGCCTTCTGCGCGACGGCCTTGTTGAGCGCGAAGCTCGGCGCGTATTGCGGCGCGTTGGACGAGATCAGCCAGCCATTGTTGCCAATGGGAATGAAGACGCCGATTTGCATGGCGGGTCCTTGGGCGTGAGGGTCGCCGTGGGCACCGTTCGGCCCGGGTCTTCCGCAGCGGGACCGGCGGGCCGTCGGCGCCTCGCGGGTGACTGGCGCGACCTCGGCGCCGAGCCTAGCCGGGCGGCGCGGCTTCGCCAACCGCCCGCCGGCCGCGCGCGGCGAGGATCCGCTCCAGCGTCACCGGGCGGAAATCCCAGACATCCACCCCGACATCGGCCTGGCGCGGCAGCGGCTTCAGCCGGCCATGGCTGTGGCCATGCAGGTTCCAGGCGCCGCGCCCCATGTCGCGCCAGCTGCGGAAGGCATAGTGGCAGAGCACCAGCAGCAGCCCGTCGAGCCGCAGCTCGGCATAGGCCTGCACGCTTTCCCAGCCGGGCAGGCGCTGCACGGCTTCGGGGTCGTTGTTGCCGGTGACCAGGTGCTTGCGGCCGGCCAGCCGGTCGAGCAGGGCGGCGGCCGCCTCGGGCCGGGCCGCGCGGCCGAGGGCCAGATCGCCGAGATGCCAGACGGTGTCGTCCGGCCGCACCACCGCGTTCCAGTGGGCGACCAGGGCCTCGTCCATCGCCGCCAGATCGGCGAAGGGGCGGCGATAGAGGCCGCGCGCCCCGCCATGGCCGAAATGCGTGTCGGCGGTGAAGAAGACGGTCATGCCGCGCCTCCCGTCCTTGCCCGGAGCCGCCTCATCGCCGCGGGAGAAGGGGCATCCACCGGATGGCGGCTCACTCGACCCCGGGCACGCCGTGGCGGAAATCCAGGCCGCGGCCGATCTGCGTCAGCGGCCGCAGCGGCTGCTGCGTCAGGGTGACCCAGCGCTTGCGGGTGGCCGTGCTCTCGTTGTTGCCGGTCTCGATGCTGGCGCGGCCGGTGGCGTAGTTGACGCTGAGCTCCTCGGTGGCGCCGCTGTTGCGCTGCATGGAGAACTGGTCGTAGCCGATCAGCACGAAGCGCCCGTCCTGCCAGCGGAAGGTGAAGGTGCGGCGCTCGGCGCCCCAGGAGCCGACGCTGGCGAAGCGGCCGAGCTGCAGCCGGAAGGCCCCGCGCGCCACGCTGATGCCCTTCGGCTCATAAGGGTCGGTGAGGACCGGGTCGCTGCGCCGGCCGATCAGCGCGGCATCCTGCGCGGCCAGGCGAAAGCCGCCGCTGGGCTCGGCGAAGGCGATGGCCAGGAGGCGCGGATTGCTGTCCAGCCGGCGCTCGCCCAGCCCCGCCTCGTTCTCGAGCACCAGGGCCGGATCCTGACCGCGGAACACCATGACCAGGTCGGCGCGGCCATCGCCATTGAGGTCGCCGCTCGCCTGGTCCTCCAGGATCCAGCCGGCGGGGGCGAAGCCGGCGGCCGATTGCGCCTGCTCGGCCAGGCGGGGGATGCTGGCGGGCGGCAGCTCCAGCGGCATGGCCTGACCGGCGCCGGGCAGCAGGGCCGTCATCAGTCCGGGCAGCAGCGTGGCGGCCAGCAGGGCGCGGCGGCGGGGGAGGGGCAGGGAAGGGCGGTAGGGCATCGGGACGGGCTACTCCGGCAGCGTCTCCCCGCCATCCCGCCTGGATGGCGCAGCGACAAGCCTCCGCCATGCCACTTTCGCGTGACGAAAGCGGAGGTGGCCGGCGGTGATCCCGGCCGCGGGCCGGGCTTCAGCCCGGCTGGGTGCCGAGCTGCAGCACCGGGGCACCGATGGCCGGCTCGACGGCGCGTTCCAGCCAGGCCGGCAGCAGGCTAACGGTGAGCTCCAGCGAGCCGCGCCCCACCACGAGCCCCAGCAGATGCCCGCCGAAGCAGCCGAAATCGGCCCCGGCGGCGACGCCATGCGCGTGCAGCGAGGGCTGGCCGTCGCGCCAGGCCAGGCTGCCGGTCAGGCTGGCGATCTCGACATCCTGCCAGGCGCGCGGCCGGTACTGCGCGGTGCCGGCATCGAAGAAGCCGAAGGTGACCTGGCCGGCGAAGCCGAAGCCGCTCAGCGTGGCGGCGGGAATCGCCTCGGCCTGGGCCAGGGCGGTCAGCTGGGCGAACAGGTCGTCGCCCTGGCGCAGCACCATCAGGAAGCCCGAGGGCGTCGGGACATAGCGCTTCTGCTCGGTCATCATCGGCTCCGCCGGGTTCCGCGCCGATCCTGCCTGGCGGCGCGGCGGATGCAAGCCGCGCCGCTACAGCCGCCCGCCCTCGCGCCGCGCGGCATAGGCCTGCAGATGCGCCAGCGCCAGGCGCAGCACCGGCGCGGCGATCCCGGCGGCCAGGGCGCGGCGATGCATGAAGCCGATGATGTGCTCGGCCTCGGTCGGCCCGCCCCGCTCGACATCGCGCAGCATCGAGGTCGCATACTGCGAGCGCCGATCGGCGAAGATCGCCGCGTAGCTGGCCATGAAGGCGTCGCCCGGCGGATGGCCGGCGGCCGCGGCGATGGCGGCGCTCTGCTGCAGCGTCTCAACGAACAGGGCCGCGCCGTCCTCGGCGGCCAGGATCTCGCCGACATGGGCGCGCATCAGGCAGGTCATGGCGGCCGCGGTGGCGAGATGCACCAGCTTCTCCCACATGCGCTGCAGGATGTCGGGCACCGCCTCGCATTCGGCGCCGACCGCCTCGTCGAACAGCGCGGCGAAACCGGTGACGCGGTCCGACATCCGCCCGTCCTGCTCGCCGATGGTGAGGAAGCGCCAGTCGTTGAACTGGCGGATGGCGCCGTCCGCGGTGCGGGTCGCCTGGATGCGAGCGGTGCCGCCCAGCACCCGCGCCGCGCCGAAGACTTCGTTCAGCCGCTCCAGATGGGCGATGCCGTTCAGCAGCGGCAGCACGGCGCCGCCCGGGGCGAGGCGCGGGGCGACGGCGGCGATCGCCGCTTCCAGGTCATAGGCCTTGCAGGTCAGCAGCACGAGGTCGAAGGCGTCCGGCGGGCTCTCGGCGGTGATGCTGCGCAGCGGCAGGGTGGCGTCGCCGAAGGGGCTCTGCAGCCGCAGCCCCTGGGCCAGCGCCGCCTGCCGTGCCGGGCGCAGCAGGAAGGTGACATCCTCCCCCGCCTGCACCAGCCGCCCGCCGAAATAGCCACCGATGCCGCCGGCGCCGAGCACCAGGATTCTTGTCACGCCGCGACCCCGTCTTGCTGCCTCATCCCGCAGTTCGGCCCCGCCCCGGCGGCTTGTCAACGAGGATGCGCAACGACCGAATGACCATTCGGTCATGATCAATTCCCGTTCGGCCGGATTAAGATTTGGGCAATTAAAACGGCGCACAGGCAGCGACCGACAACGAATTCCGGGGACCTGCCGCATGCGTATCCGTAGCTTTCTGCTGGCCTGTTTCTGCGGCGTGGCAGTTCCGGGCGCGGGCGCTTCGCTCTGGCTCTCCTCCAATGCCTTCTCCGCCTGGCAGCGCGCCGAGGCGGCACAGTCGGCGACCAATGCGGTGAGCGACGCGCAGCGCGCGCAGACCGCCATCGCCGTTGAGGTCGGCGCCTTCGCCTCCAACCTGCGGATGCCGGTTGCCCAGCTCGATGTGCTGCGCGCGGCCGCGGTGCAGACCGACCGCCGGCTGCAGGCAGCGGCGGCGACGGCGGCCGGGGCCGGCTTCCAGGCAGACCCGGTGCGCGAGACGCTGGCGCGCATCCAGCAGGTGCGCACCCGCGCGCATGCCGAGATGGCCAAGCCGCTCGAGCAGCGCGACGCCACCCTGCCGAACCTGACGCAGGAGACCCGCAACCAGTCGGTCGAGGCGCTGCGCCGCCTGGCCAGCGAGGCGGCCGACCGCGTCACCGCCACCGCCCCCGGCGCCGCGCTGATGGTCGAGGTGGCCAGCGCCGCGATGGATTTCCGCGACTTCATCGGCCGCCGCAGCGTGCCGGTCACCGCCTGGATCGGCGGGCTGGCGGTGACGCCGCAGAGCTATGACGACATGCTGCTGTTCAGCGGCCGGATGGAGCAGGCCTGGGCCGCCGCGCAGCGGCTGGTCGCCCAGCTGCCGCAGGCGGAGCGGCTGCAGCAGGCGGTGGTGGCGCAGCGCGCCATCCAGGCCGAGCTCGAGCCGCGCTGGCGGCAGATGGTGGCGCTGGGCCGCACCGCGCTGATCGAGGGCAAGGCCGACTGGGGCACCACCGTCGCCGAGTTCCGCCCCTGGTCGGTCAAGTCCCAGGCGGAGATCCTGGCGCTGCGCGACGCGGCGCTGGACGATGCCATCGCCCTCACCGACGCGGCCTCCGACCGCGCGCTCTTCGTCTTCTGCGGCGCCCTGGCCATGGCGCTGCTGGTCGGGGGCGCGGCGGTCCTGTCCGTCTTCCTCCTCCTGAAGCGGCTGGTGGCGCCGGTGCGGCAGCTGACCGCGGGCGTCGGGCGGATCGCGGCGGGCGAGCTGGAGATCGCGGTGCCGCATCGCGGGCGGGCCGACGAGGTGGGCGAGATGGCGGAGGCGGTGGAGGTGCTGCGGGCCAATTCGGTGGAGCGCCGCCGGATGGAGGAGGCCGCGGCGCGCGCCCAGGCCGAGCGCGCCCGCCGCGCGCAGCATCTGGAGGCGCTGGTGCGCGACTTTGAGGGGCGGGTCGGCGAGATGACCTCGATCGTCTCCTCGGCCTCGTCGGAGCTGGAGGCGACGGCGCGGGCGATGAGCGAGACGGCGGCGATGACCAACCGCCAGGCCGGCACGGTGGTGGGCGCGGCGGGCGAGGCCAGCAGCGGCGTGCAGACGGTGGCGGCGGCGGCGGAGGAGCTGGCGGCCTCGATCCAGGAGATCAGCCGGCAGGTCGGCCAGGCGACCGCGGTGGCCAGCCGGGCGGTCGAGGATGCGCAGCGCACCGATGGCGTGGTGCAGGTGCTGGCGGTCGGCGCGCAGAAGATCGGCGATGTGGTCAAGCTGATCAGCGACATCGCCGGGCAGACCAACCTGCTGGCGCTGAACGCGACGATCGAGGCGGCGCGGGCGGGCGAGGCCGGCAAGGGCTTTGCCGTCGTCGCCTCCGAGGTGAAGTCGCTGGCCGGGCAGACGGCGCGGGCGACGGAGGAGATCAGCAGCCAGATCGGCCAGATCCAGCTGGCGACGGGGGAGGCGGTGACGGCGATCGGCGCCATCTCGCGCACCATCGGCGAGGTCAGCAGCATCGCGGTGGCGATCGCGGCGGCGGTGGAGGAGCAGAGCAGCGCCACCAGCGAGATCGCGCGGACGGTGCAGCACACGGCCGAGGCGACCGGGCAGGTCAGCGCCAATATCGCGGCGGTGAGCGAGGGCTCGACCGAGACCGGCACGGCGGCGAACCAGGTGCTGGCCGCCGCCTCGGAGCTGGCGCGCCAGTCGGAGCAGCTCACCGAGCGCGTCGGCACCTTCGTCACCGAGGTGCGGGCCGCCTGAGGCACCAGCGGGGCCGGACGAATATCGCCGGCCCCTGCAACCTTTCGTCCGGGCGGCGGTTGAGGCTTCTGCCATCCTCAGCAGAGACCGCCGCCATGACCCGCCACGACGCGCCGCGCCCGGTGCCCTTCGCCATCCCCGAGCGGGCGGAGCCGGCGGGGTGGTGGCGGCGCAGCTTCGCGCAGGACCCGGCCGCCCGCGCCGGGCAGCCGCCGCGGGTCCCGCTGCCCTTGCTGGCCATTCCCCCGGTTGCGCCCCCTGCGCGGCCGCGCAGCCCGGGCTGACGCCCGGCAGCCAGGCCTGACGCCGCGACGGACGGGCGGAGGCTGAGCATCCTCCTGCGCGGCCCGGCGCCCGGGGTCACCCCACCACCAGGACCATAATCGGAAGAAGGGCAGAAAGAGCCCTTTCGCGCCCTCGTGCCTGCATCCCGCGTTGCTTATCGGGCCGTACTGTCCCATCGTCCTATGATGTTACCCTATGGGACGCCGCATCCTGCCGAGGCGGGAAGGTCCGGGAGGGCCGCTGCCCGCGCATGGCGAGCCGGGCGGGAGGCTCCCTCATGACGCCGCCCGCCAGCGATACGGCACCGTCGCGGGATCCCCTCGTCGTGGTTGTCGATGACGAGGTCGCCTGGACGGAGGAGCTGTGCCGCACCGTCAGCCATTACGGCTTCCGCGGCCGCTCCGGCCATTCCTGGGAGGACCTGCAGCGCATCCTGGCGGAGGAGGCGCCCGACGCCATCCTGCTAGACCAGCGGCTGGGCCGGGTTGACGCGGTCGCCCGCCTGCCCGAGCTGCGCCAGGCCACCGATGCCGCGATCCTGGTCATCACCGCCAATGTCAGCGAGGTCGACCGGATCCTCGGCCTGGAGAGCGGTGCCGATGACTTCCTGCTCAAGCCGATCTCCGGCCGCGAGGTGGTGGCGCGGCTGCGCGCGCGCCTGCGCCGCCGTCCCGAGAGCCATGCGGCCGTGCAGGCCGGCGCCGCCGGCCAGGGCTGGCGCTTTGACCCTGACAGCGGCGGGCTGTGGCGGCCGGATGGCCGCGGCGTGCCTCTGAGCCTGACCGAGATGCGGCTCCTGGCCCTGCTGTACCAGGCCCGCCCGCAGCCGGTCGGCCGCGACGCGCTGTCCCGCGCTGCCTTCGACCGCTCCTGGCAGGCCGGTGACCGCGCGGTGGACAATGGCATCCTCGGCCTGCGCCGCCGGCTGGGCGGCCTGCAGCGGGGCGGGGCGATCCGCAGCATTCGCGGGCTGGGCTATGTCTTCACCGGCTTCCCGGAAGCCTGAGCCGCACCGCAGCGTCGCCTACGGCCCCGCCTGCCGCCGCCGGCTCCGGCCGTGGTGACCACCGGACGAGTTGCCAGGGTCGGCACGCGGCCTATCCTTCCCGTTCCGGCAGGGAGAGAAGCGATGCGGGTGCTCAAGGCGGGTCTGATGGCCGCGCTGGTCACGGCGGGGCTGGGAAGTGCCCAGGCCCAGGCGCCGCGCCAGGACGAATTCTTCTGGCTGGGCGAGATCAACAAGGCGACGGCGGTGATCAACACCGGCGAGGGCCTGCTCGACCGCGCCCTGGCGCCGCGCATCGCGGCCGGGCTGGCCGCCGTGCTGAAGGCCGGGGCAGCGCCGGGCGCGCGCCGGCCCTCCACCGTGATCACCTTCGAGCCGCTGCTGATCGAGGCGGCGGGCGTGGAAGCCACGCTGCTGCATGCCGGGCGCTCCAGCCAGGACATGCACGCGACCTATCGCGCCGCCATCCTGCGCGACGACCTGCTGCAGCTGGCCGAGGCCCTGCGGAAGACGACGGCCACCATGCTGCGCCTGGCCGAGCGCCATGCCGGCACCATCGTGCCGAACTACACCAACGGCGTGGCGGCGCAGCCGAACAGCTACGGCCACTACCTGCTCGGGCATATCGCCGGGCTGCAGCGCGACGCCGACCGCATCCGCGAGGCCTATGCCCGCGTCGACCGCTCGCCAATGGGCACCACCGTGCTGAACGGCACCGGCTGGCCGCTGAACCGGGTGCGCATGGCGGACTATCTCGGCTTCGCTGCGCTGGTGGACAATGCCTATGACGCCAGCCAGATCGCCTCGGCCGAGATGCCGGTGGAGGCCGGCGCCCTGGTCACCGGCATCGCGCTGCATGCCGGCGGCTTCATCGAGGACGTGATGACGCAATACGCCCAGTCACGCCCCTGGATCCTGCTGCAGGAGGGCGGCGGCAACACCTATGTCTCCAGCGCCATGCCGCAGAAGCGCAATCCCGGCCTGCTGAACGACACGCGCAGCCAGGCGTCCACGGTGATCTCGCTGGCGATGGGGCGGGTGATGCAGGCGCACAACATCCCGCCCGGCATGGCCGATGCCAAGAGCGTGCGCGACAACAGCGCCATGGTCGGGGCCGCGGTGCGGCTGCTGCAGCAATGGGACCGTATCCTGGGTGCCCTGGTGATCAGCCCCGAGCGCGCGCTGGAGGAGCTCAACAGCGACTGGACCGCCAGCCAGGAGCTGGCCGACCTGCTGATGCGTGAGCACCGGCTGCCCTTCCGCGTCGGCCATCACTTCGCCTCCGAGATCGTCGACTTCGCCAAGGCACATGACATCCGCCCGAGCGATTTTCCCTATGCCGAGGCGCAGCGCATCTACGCCGAGACGCTGCGCGAGATGAAGGTCGAGGGTGGTCCGCTGCCGATCACCGAGCCGGCCTTCCGCGCGGCGCTGGACCCGGCGGCGATCGTCGCGGCGCGCGCCACAAGCGGCGGGCCACAGCCGGCCGAGATGGCGCGGATGCTGGCCGCCGCCGGCACGGCGCTGGGCGAGCAGGAGGCCTGGATCGCCGGGCGGCGCGGCCATATCGCGGCCTCACTCGCCCGGCTGGATGCCGATTTCTCGGCGCTGCTGCCGCGCTAGCCTGTCGTCGGATCGGGTGAGTCAGACGGTCCGGGGAAGCTGCCTCACCGCGCCACGCTCTACTTCGCCCGCGTCAGCGCGGGCGAGGGGCGGCGCTTGGCAAGCTCCATCAGCCGGGGCTTGACCAGGCGCAGCACGCACCAGGCGGCAATCAGCCCGACCGGTAGCAGGCTGCCCCACAGGCTGTAGCGCCCGGTGGTGGCCAGCAGCCCGGCGCCCACCGCCCAGAACAGCGCGCGGATCATCTCCTTCGGCAGCGTCTTGTGGTCGCCGCCGCTGCGATAGACGATGTAGACGATCCACATCATGGCGACCTGGCTCAGCGCCAGCAGCACGCCCATCATGGTCGGGTGGATCAGGAAGAAAACCGGCAGGTACTTCATCATCTGCAGCACGGCATAGAGCGGCAGCCGCCCCTGCACCGGCTGCTGGTTGTAGAAGTGGAAGGCCAGCCGCAGCAGCACCATCAGGATCACCCAGGCGGTGATCGCCGGCAGCAGCTCCAGGCTCGAGGTGGAGCGGGTGAGGGCCGCCGTCAGGCAGCCGACCACGCCGAGGCCGATCGCCCAGATCCAGCCGGCCGGCTGGATCGGATAGTCGCGGAAGCGGGCGGCCTCCTGGCTCAGCGTCGGCTTGGCCTCGCGCTTCGCCGCCACCATGTCGTTCTCGAAATAGCCCATCTCGTAGACGCAGTGCAGCGACAGCAGCAGGAAGGGGATGCTGATCGCGTGCCGCATCAGGTCGTCGAGATCGCGCGAGGTGCCGAGCAGCAGGATCGCGAAGTCGACCAGCAGCACCTTGTCCAGCATGTGCAGCAGCCCGTATTTGGCGCGAATGCTGTAGCGGAGCGGGAAGTAGCGGCGCTCGGCGGCGGCCACCGCCTCGCCTTGCGGCCGGATCAGGATGCCCTGGCGTGCCGCCAGCAGCAGGTCGCGGTCGTCCAGCGAGTCCGAGATGGCGGTGGATTCAGCCACCGCGTCGCGGCCATAGGCCTCCTGCAGCAGCGCCAGCTTGCCGCGCGAGAAAGCGCGACGGCCCGGCTTCAGCGGCGTCGCCAGCAGCGCGGCGCCCTCCCATCGGCTGCCGCGCAGCATCGGCCGGATCAGCCAGGCCATGCCGAAGCTGACGATGACGCAGCGCGCCGCGTCGATCGGCGCCAGCGCCGCGGCCACGCTGCGGCTGGCCTGCGCCGCGAAGAGCGCCGGCGCCTGGCGGCGCCAGGCCGGCACCGTCCAGGGCATCAGCAGCATCAGCAGCAGGCAGCAGACATAGTCGCGCAGGCGGAACCAGTGCGGCAGGCCGGTCAGCCGCCAGGGGACCAGGTCGCGCACCAGGAAATCGATGGTCGCCGCCATCCAGTGCGGCCGGCAGGACAGGATGTAGAGCTCGGTGCTGTTGCCGCCCAGCAGCGTATGGTCGAAGTCGATGAAGACCGGCGCGGCCTGGGAAGGGGAGTCTTCCGCCAGTGCCGTCGCCAGATCCCGTTGCGGGAGGTGGTCCCGGCCCTGCGTCATTCCCGATCTCCTGCTTCCGTGAAAGAACGCGGACCATGCGAGAGATGCTGCGCAGCGAACAGGCGAAACTGAGCTTCGCGCGCAAGCCACTTGGCGATTTTCCGCGTCACGGGCAGCGAGGCGCGCTTGTTGCAGCGCAACCGTTACCGGTCTCACTGAAGGCCTGGCGTTTGCGAGAATCCGGCCGACAAAACCGCGAGCGAGAGGAGTGGCAGCGTCACCAGGGCCGTTTCTCCCCGGCCGCGGTGAAGGTTTGCCGCGGGTCTGGCAGGTCCGGCAGGGCCTGGCGCAGCACCACCGCCGCGCCTTCGGCGGCGCTGCGCCGGGTGGCCCAGGCCGCTCCGGCGGTGGCGACCGGGCCGGGGCAGACCGCGTTCACCGCGATGCCCTGCGGCGCCAGCGCCTGCGCCTGGCTGAGCGTCAGCGCGTCCAGCGCCGCCTTGCTGGCGAGATACATGGCACATCCCGCCCCCGGCGCGGCCGCGTGCTGGTCCGGGCTGGCGGTGCGGTCGGCGACGTTGACCACCCGCCCGGCGGCCGAGCGCGCCAGCAGCGGCGCCATCGCCGCCGTCACCAGGGCCACGCCGAGCAGATTGACGGAGAAGCTGTCCTCGAAGGCCTCGCGCAGCGTCAGGCCGGGATCGCGCGCCGCATGCACGCCGGCATTGTTCACCAGGAGGTCGAGGCGGCCATATTCGCGGCGGATCAGCGCCGCCAGCGCGGCGATCGACCAGTCATCGGTGACGTCGAGCTGCACCGGCTGCATCCAGCCGGCATCCTGATGCCGCGCCGCGGCGGCATGGCCACGCTCCAGGCAGCGGCTGCCGAGCAGCACATGCACCCCCTGCCGCGCCAGGCCGCAGGCGACCACCAGGCCCAGCCCGCGATTGGCGCCGGTGACGAGGGCGAGGCGTTGATCGGCAGGCATGGGCATCGGCTCCGCGCGGCGGGACCCGGGCGGGCGGCCCGGGAGCTTGCAAGGGCAAGCCGACACCGCCATAGGACCTCAACCAAGGTTGAGGTCAAGAGCCATGGGCGCGACACGGGAGCCGGCGGGCCTGCGCGGCGTGCTGTCGGTGGGCGAGGTGGCGCGGCGCGCCGGCGTCGCCGTCTCGACGCTGCATTTCTATGAGGCAAAGGGGTTGATCAGCGTCAGCCGCAGCGGCGGCAACCAGCGGCGCTACCCGCGCGAGGTGCTGCGCCGCATCGCCGTCATCCGCGTGGCGCAGCGGGCCGGCCTCTCGCTGGCCGAGATCCGCGAGGCCTTCCGCGCGATCCCCGAGGGCCGCGCGCCGAGCCATGCCGAATGGGAACGGCTCTCGGCCCGGTGGCGCGACATGCTGCAGCAGCGGATCGACGGGCTGGTGCAGCTGCGCGACCAGATGGAGCGCTGCATCGGCTGCGGCTGCCTGTCGCTGCCCGACTGCCCCCTGCGCAATCCCGCCGACCGCCTGGCGCAGGAGGGCGCCGGGCCGCGGCTGCTGCAGCCGCAGCAGGCCTGAGCGTCACCGGCGAATCTCGCGCACCCCTGGCGCAGCGGGGCTGTGGCCCGCCGCGCCCCGTGCCGCCGCCGGCGGGCCTGCCGGGTCTATTCCACCCGGGCGCCGGACGCCTTCACCAGGGGCGACCAGACTTTCACCTCCTCGGCGACATAGGCGGCGAAGCGGTCGGGGGTGTAGCCGCGCATGCCGGGGGTGCCGAGCTCGTCGAGCCGCGCCTTGATCGCCGGATCGGCCAGCGCTGTGTCGACCGCCGCCGCCAGCCGCTCCTGGATCGGCTTCGGCGTGCCGGCCGGGCCGAACAGCCCGTACCAGGAATAGGCCTTGTAGTCCGGCAGCCCGACCTCGGCGGCGGTGGGCATGTCGGGCATCAGCGGCGAGCGCTCCGGCGTGTTGACGAACAGGCAGCGCACCGTGCCGGCCTCGTGGAAGGGCTTCAGCAGGCTCGGGATGTCGTGGGTGAACTGGGTCTCGCCGGAGACCAGGGCGGTGAAGCTCTGCCCCGCGCCGCGATAGGGCACGTGCTCGGCCTGGGCGCCGACCTGGCGCAGGAAGTTGCTGGAGGCGATATGGCCGGTCGTGCCGACGCCGCTGCTGCCATAGGAATAGCCGTTCGGCTTGGCCTTCAGGGCGGCGACGAAGCCGGGCAGGTCGCGCACGTCCCAGCCCTTGGTGGTGATGCCGAGGCAGATCGGGATGAACACCGTCGGCGCGATGGCGGCCAGGTCCTTCACCGGGTCATAGGGCAGGTTCGGATAGAGCCCGACGGCGATGCCGGTCGAGGAGAGCGTGGCCAGGACGAAGGTCGAGCCGTCGGGCGCCGACTTGGCGACGAAATCGGTGCCGACGGTGCTGCCGGCGCCGGGGCGGTTCTCGATCACCACCGACTGGCCGAGGATCTCCGACAGTTTCGGCGCCAGCATCCGCATGGTGACGTCGGTGCCGCCGCCGGTGGCGAAGGGCACGATGACGCGGATCGGCCGCGACGGCCAGGACTGCGCCCGGCTGATCTGCGGCATGGCGAGGCCGGCGGCGGCGAGGGCGAGCAGCCCGCGGCGGCGGGGAGCGAGCAGGGTCATGCGCGGATGGTCCTTGGAGAGGCTGCGGGTCAGGAGGAGCCGCCATTGACCGGCAGCACCTGGCCGGTGACGAAGCGGGCGAGGTCGGAGGCGAAGAACAGCACGCTGTCGGCGATGTCCTGGGCGGTGCCCATGCGGCGCAGCGGGATGCTCTCCAGCACCCGCTGCTGCCCCTCGGGGCCATAGCCTTCCCACTGCCGCACCACCGCCGGCACGCCGGTCAGCATCAGGCCGGGGGCGATGGCATTGACGGTGACGCCATGCGGGCCGAGCTCATGCGCCAGCTGCCGGGTCAGGCCGATCACCGCGTGCTTGGCCGCCGTATAGGCCTGGATGCCGGTGCGCGAGGGGCGCAGCCCGGCGCCCGAGCTGATGTTGACGATGCGCCCGGCGCCGGCCTGCTTCATCGCCGGCGCCGCGGCGCGGCAGAGCGCGAAGGCAGCGTTCAGGTTGACGTCGAAGATGGCGTCCCACTCGGCATCGTCCACCGCCTCGACCGGCCGCTGCAACTGGCCCAGCGTGCCGCCGGCATTGTTCACCAGCACGCCGATGGCGCCGCCCGCCGCCTCCTCGACCGCGGCGACCCAGCGCGCGGCGGCGGCGCGGTCGCGCAGATCGGCGACCGCGGTGGCGATGCCGGGCTGGCCGGCGGCCGTGCCGGCCAGCCCCCCGGCATCGATGTCGGTGGCGAAGACCCGCGCCCCGCGCGCGGCGAAGGATTGCGCGACGGCGCGGCCGATGCCGGCGGCGGCGCCGGTGACGGCCACGACGCGGCCGGTGAAGTCGAGGGTCACGGCGTCTGTTCCTGCAGCAGGATCGCCTCGTCCTGGCCATGCCGCGCGGCCAGGATGACCAGGGCGATGGCGGCCGAGGCCTCGATATGGTGGATGCAGGCCGCCTCGGCGGCGGCGGCGTCGCCGGCGCGGATGGCGGCCAGGATGGCGCGGTTCTCGGCCATGCTCTCGGCCAGACGGCCGGGCCAGAGCACCCCGCTCAGCCGGCCCAGCGCCAGGCGGTTGTGGATCGATCTCAGCATGGCCCCGATCACCGCATTGCCGGCGCTCTCGGTCATGGCGGCGTAGAAGGCGGCATTGGCGGCGATCACCGCCGGCCCGTCGAGCGTCTTCGCCGCCGCCTCCATGGCGTCCATCGCGGCATCGAGCGCGGCGAGCTGCGCCGCCGTGCGGCGCTGCGCGCAGAGCCTGCCGACATATCCCTCCAGCACGGCGCGCGCGGCATAGGTCTGGCGCGCCTCCTCCAGCGGCAGCGGCCGCACCATCGGGCCGCGATGCGGGATGATGGTGACCAGCCCCTCGGCCTCGAGCTGGCGCAGCGCCTCGCGCACCGAGCTGCGCGCGGCACCGGTCGCGGCGCAGAGCTCGCGCTCCGGCAGGCGCTGGCCGGCGCGGTAGCGGCCGGAGACGATCGCCTCGCGCAACTGGCAGGCCACTGCGGCGCGCACGCTGCCGGCCGCCTCGGGCTCCGCCGCGATGGATTTCTGGCTGCTGGAAACAGGCATGGTGGCAAGCTTCAGGGCGGCGGGCATGGCGGGAGCCTCGGGCTTCGTCCGACGGGTGTCAATCATTTTGTCAGACGAAATTCCCTGGATTGACGGACATTATCGGCGGGTGCAGAGCAGGCCGACAAGGCAGGGAGATGCGCCATGGCGGAACCGATTACGGACTCCATCATCATCTGGGGGGCAGGGGCGATCGGCGGCACCATCGGCGCGCATCTGGCCCGCGCCGGCCATGACGTCGTCTTCGTCGATGTGGTGGAGGAGCATGTCGCCGCCATCAACGCCGAGGGCCTGACCATCGAGGGCCCGGTCGCGGCCTTCACCGTGCCGGCCCGCGCGGTGACGCCGGCGCAGCTGACCGGGCGCCACCGGCTGATCCTGCTGGCGGTCAAGGCGCACCACACCGAGGCGGCGACGCGCGCGCTGCTGCCGCACCTGGCCGAGGATGGCGCCGTCGTCTCCTGCCAGAACGGGCTGAACGAGCTGACCATCGCCGAGATCGTCGGCCGCGCGCGGACGATCGGCGCCTTCGTCAATTTCGGCGCCGACTATCTCGCGCCGGGCCGCATCACCTATGGCGGCCGCGGCGCCGTGGTGGTGGGCGAGCTGGATGGCGCGACCACGCCGCGCATCACCGCGCTGCACGCGCTGCTGCGGCAGTTCGACGCGGAGGCCGTGCTCAGCGACAACATCTTCGGCTATCTGTGGGGGAAGGGGGGCTATGGCGCCATCCTGAAGTCTTCCGCCCTGACGAATGACTCCATCGCCGATTACATCGCCGATCCCGCGCGGGGAACAATGCTGCGCGCCCTGGTGCGCGAGGTGCTGACCATCGCCCGCGCCGAGGGCGTCACGCCGCTCGGCTTCAACGGCTTCGACCCGGCGGCCTTCCTGGCGGGCGACGAGCCGGCGATCCAGGCCTCGATGGCCGCCATGGAGCGCTACAACCGCGGCTCGGCCAAGTCGCACAGCGGCATCTGGCGCGACCTGGCGGTGCGCAAGCGGCCGACCGATGCCGGGGCGCAGCTGGCGCCGATGCAGGCGGCGGCGCGCCGGCATGGCCTGCCGACGCCGCTGGTCGACAAGCTGGTGGCGCTGATCGCCGCAGTGGAGCGCGGCGAGCGGCAGATCGGCGACGGCCTCGCCGAGGAACTGGGGGCGCTGGCATGAGCGCCGCCCCGACGCCCGGCGCGCAGGCGCTCGCGGCGGAGGTCAGCGGTGCGGCGCTGATGGACACGCTGCGCCACCTGGCGCGCTTCGTGAAGCTGGCCGGCACCCCGGCCGAGCTGGAGAGCCTGCAGGGGCTGCAGGCGCGGCTGACCGCCTATGGCTATGCGACGGAGATCGTCTTCCACGACGCCTATGTCAGCCTGCCCGGCGCCTGCCGCGTCACCGTCGATGGCCGTGCGCTGCGGGCCATCACCCATTCGATGGCGCTGGCCTCGCCGCCCGGTGGCACGCGGGGCCGGCTGGTGCATCTGGGCGCCGGGGCCGAGGCCGATTTCGCCGGCCGCGACCTCGCCGGCTGCATCCTGCTGGTCGAGGGCATCGCCAGCCCGGCGGTCGCGGCGCGCGCCGCCCGCGCCGGCGCCGTGGCGCAGCTGCATGTCAGCCCGCATGAGCATATCCACGAGATGTGCATCTCGCCGCTCTGGGGCAGCCCGTCGCCGGAGACCCTGGCCGAGCTGCCGCGCAGCGTGGCCGCCAGCATCGACCGGGCGGAAGGCGAGGCGCTGATCGCGCGTCTCGCCGCCGGCGAGGCGCCGGAGGTGGTGATCGAGGCGGAGATCGATGCCGGCTGGCGGCCGACGCCGATCCTGGTCGCCGAGCTCGAGGCGCCGGCCGGGGCCGAGGCCCCCTTCATCCTGTTCTCCGGCCATCACGACACCTGGTACGAGGGGGTGATGGACAATGGCGCGGCCAATGCCTCGATGCTGGAGGCGGCGCGGCTGCTGGCGCAGCATCGTGCCGACTGGAAGCGCGGCCTGCGCCTGTGCTTCTGGTCGGGCCATTCGCAGGGGCGCTATTCCGGCTCCGCCTGGTATGCCGACGAGCACTGGGCCGAACTCGACCGCCGCTGCGCCGTGCATGTGAACATCGATTCCACCGGCGGCGTCGGCGCGACCCTCCTGTCCAACGCCCCCGCCAGCCCGGAGCTGGCCGGCCTGGCCGAGGCGGCGCTGCAGGCCGAGGCGGGGCAGTCCTTCGGCGGCAAGCGGCCGGCGCGCAATGCCGACCAGTCCTTCCACGGCATCGGCCTGCCCAGCCTGTTCACCACGCTGAGCGAGCAGGCGCCCGGCGGGGTCGCGATGCGCAACGCGCTCGGCTGGTGGTGGCACACGCCGGACGACCGGCTGGACAAGATCGACGAGGCGCATCTGGTCCGCGACACCCGCGTCTATGTCCATGCCCTGTGGCGGCTGCTGAGCGATCCCGTGCTGCCGCTGGACTACCGCGGCAATGCGGCGGCGCTGGTCGCCGAGGTCGAGGCGCTGGCGGGGCGGCTCGGCGCGGCGCTGGACCTCTCGGCCCTGGCCGCCGAGGCCCGGGCGCTGCGCGATCGCGCCGAGGCGATCGCCACCCTGCCGGCGGCGAGCCGCGACGCCGCGCTGATGCGGCTGTCGCGCAGCCTGGTGCCGCTGGAGCAGACCGGCGGCGACCGCTTCGCGCATGACGCCGCCCTGCCGCTGCCGGCCTATCCGGCGCTGCGGCCCCTGCACCGGCTGGCGGCGGCGGACGCCGGCAGCGAGGCCTGGCAGCAGGCGGCGGTCGCCGCGCGGCGCTGCCGCAACCGGCTGGCCGAGCAGCTCCGGCTGCTGCGCCGCGCCTGGTGAGACCCTGGCCGGGCGGGGATCCCTCCCTCGCCCGGCCGGCGCTCAGGCCGCGCGCAGCGCCGCGGCCAGGTCGGCCTGCAGGTCGTCGGCATGCTCGATGCCGATGGACAGGCGCAGCAGGTCGTCGGGGCAGAGCGAGCTGTCGCCCTCCGTGCTGCGCCGGTGCTCGATCAGGCTCTCGGTCGAGCCCAGCGAGGTCGCCCGGCGGAAGATTTTCGTCGATCCCGCGACCCGCAGCGCCGCGGCCCGCCCGCTGGCTATCTGAAAGGAAAGCATCGCGCCGAAGCCGCCCTCGAGCTGCGCGGCGGCGAGCGCGTGCTGCGGATGCGCGGGCAGCCCGGGATAATGCACCGCCCTGACGGCGGGCTGCGCCGCCAGCCAGGTGGCGAGGCGCAGGGCGGTGCGGCTGGCGGCCTCGACCCGCAGCGCCAGGGTGCGCAGGCCGCGCAGCAGCAGCCAGGCCTCGAAGGGCGGCAGCAGCGTGCCGGCGGCGGTGCGGTGGCGCAGCAGCTCGGCCCAGTCGTCATCGGCGCGGGCGCAGGACAGCGCGCCGGCCACCAGGTCGCCATGGCCGTTCAGGTACTTGGTCGCCGAATGCAGCACCCAGTCGGCGCCGAGCGCGATCGGCCGCGCCAGCACCGGCGTCGCCACCGTCGCATCCACCAGCAGTTTTCCGCCCGCGCCATGCACCAGCTTCGCCAGGCAGGCGATGTCGGGCACCCGCCACAGCGGGTTGGTCGGCAGCTCCGCCCAGGCCAGCCGGGTTTGCCCGGGGCGCAACGCGGCGGCGACGGCGGCCAGGTCGGTCATCTCGACCAGGGTGACCGCGATCCCCCAGCGGGCGCAGAAGCGGCCAATGACCTCGCGGAACTCGTAATAGCCGGCGGCCTCCAGCAGCAGGTGGTCCCCTGGCCGCAGCCCGGCCAGCACCGCCTGGGCGGCCGCGGCGCCGGCGCTGAAGCAGGCCGTCGCCGCCGCACCTTCCAGCCTGGCCAGCAGCGCCTCGGCCAGGTCAGCGGCGGCATTGCCGGAGCGGGCGTAGAAGCCGGCCATGTCGGGCAGCTCCTCCGGGCCATGGCCGAGCGCCGTCACGCCCGGCTGGATCGGCGGCACCAGGCTGCCGCTGGCCGGATCGGCGTAATGGCCGAGGCTGGCCAGGAGGGTGGCGGGCAGGGGGGGACAGGCCATGGCGGGGATCTCCTGGCTTCCCGATAGGAGAGGCATTGTCGATTGTCGATCCTCGGAGACGACTTGTGCACCGGTCTCGCCCATGTCACAGAACTGCCGTCGTTCCGTCCGGCAAGGCCGCGCCCCCATGTCCACGCCCGATCTCCCGAATGATCCCGGCCCGGCGCTCAGCGCCCGGGTGGCCGCCATCGAGCCGAAGCTGAAAGAGATCCGGCGCGACATCCATGCCCATCCGGAGCTCGGCTTCGAGACGGTGCGCACCGCCGCCATCGTCGCGGACGAGCTGCGCCGGCTGGGCTTGGCGCCGCGCACCGGCATCGGCCGCAACGGCGTGGTGGCCGAGATTGAGGGCGGCGCCCCCGGCCCTTGCCTGCTGATCCGCGCCGACATGGACGCCCTGCCGATGCAGGAGCTGACCGGGCTGCCCTATGCCAGCACCATCCCCGGCCGCATGCATGCCTGCGGCCATGACCTGCACACCGCCACCCTGATCGGCGTCGCCGCCGCCCTGCTGGCCGAGGCGCCGCGGCTGCGCGGCCGCATCCGCCTGGTGTTCCAGCCGGCCGAGGAAACCTCTGTCAGTGGCGCCGAGGCGATGATCGCCGACGGGGCCGCGGACGGCGCCGATCTCGCTTTGACCCTGCACAACCGCCCCGAGATGCCGGTGGGCCGCTTCGGCCTGACCCAGGGCGCCAGCACCGCCGCCTGCGACGATTTCGAGGTCACCGTGCGCGGCACCTCCGGCCATGCCGCGCGGCCGCATGCCGCCGCCGACCCGATCGTCGCCGCGGCGCTGATGATCGCCGGGCTGCAGACGGTGATCTCGCGCGAGATGAACCCGGCCGAATCCGCGGTGCTGACCGTCGGCCATATCGTGGGCGGCAGCACCCACAACATCATCCCCGACAGCTGCCTGTTCCGCGGCACCGTGCGCTCCCGCTCGCCGATGGCGCGCGACCGCGCCGAGGCCGGGCTGCGCCGCGTCTGCCAGGGCGTGGCCATGGCGCAGAATGTCGCCGTCGACATCGACTATCTGCGCGGCGTGCCGCCGCTGATGAACGACCCGGCGCTGGTCGCCCGCGCCATGGACTCGCTCACCGCGCAGTTCGGCACCGCGCCGCAGCTGGAGCCCGGCCGCAGCTTCGGCGCCGAGGATTTTTCCTATTTCACCGAGCGCATGCCGGGGCTGCAGCTCTATGTCGGCGCCGGCCAGCCCGGGCGCGACGACCGCGTGCACAATTCCGACTACCAGCCGGACGAGGGCAGCATCGGGCTCGGCGCCACGGCGCTGGCGCGGCTGGCCGTCGACCTGCTTTCCTGACCTCCCGCCACCCACGTTCCAGGGAAACCGCCGCATGACCATCACCCGCCAGACCTTCCTGCGCGCCGGCCTCGCCGCCGGCGGCCTGCTCGCCATGCCGCGCCTGGTCCGCGCCAAGGAGTGGTCGGTGATCCGCTTCGCCACCGAGGGCGCCTTCCCCCCCTACAACCAGACCGCGCCGGATGGCCGCATCGTCGGCTTCGAGCCCGACCTGCTGAAGGACCTCTCGGCCCGGCTGAAGATCCGCATGGATCTGGTGGCGCAGGACTGGGCCGGCATGATCCCGGGGCTGGTCGACGGCAAGTATGACGCCATCATCGACGGCATCTCGATCACGCCGAAGCGGGAGGAGGCGATCGCCTTCACCATCCCCTATACCGCCGGCACCTCCGGCTTCGTCACCATGAAGAACACCGCGCCGAACGGCCTGCCCGGCACCGGCACCCGCGTCTCGCTGACCGACGAGGCGGCGACCAAGGCCGCCATCGCGGCGCTGGCCGAGGCGCTGCGCGGCAAGACCGTGGCGGTGCAGGTCTCGACCATCCAGGCCGACTTCCTGACCACCTACCTGAAGGACGCGGTGACCATCCGCACCTACCAGGCGGGCGGCGACACCTATCTCGACCTGCGCGCCGGCCGGGTCGATGCGGTGATGGCCTCGACCTCCAACATGGCCGCCTTCGTCAAGCGCGCCCGCGGCGAGGCGCTGCAGAGCGGCTATACCTTCGGCGGCGGCGTGCTGGGCCGTGGCGCCGCCATCGGGCTGCGCAAGACCGATCCGGAGCTGAAGACCCTGCTGGATGGCGCCATGCAGGCGGCCATCGCCGACGGCACGCTGAAGAAGCTGTCGATGCAGTGGTTCGAGACCGACATCACCCCCGCCACCTGATCGCGGACCGCGCCGGCTGATGGATTACGCCACCTGATGGACTACGACTGGGAGCTGCTCGGCTTCGGGCCGGAAGGCTGGGGGCCGGTGCTGCTGCGCGCGGCCGGGGTGACGGTGGCGGTCTCCGTCACCGCCTTCCTGCTGGGCGTGGTGCTGGGCACGCTCTGCGCCTGGGCCAAGATCGGCGGCAACCGCCCGCTTCGTGCGGTGGCCGAGGCCTATACCGTCATCCTGCGCGGCATCCCCGACCTGCTGGTCATCTATCTGTTCTATTTCGGCGGGCGGCAGGTCGTCGCCTGGGCCGGCGGGATGCTGGGGCTGCAGGGGCCTTTCGACATCAGCGGCTTCGCCGCCGGCGCCATCGCCATCGGGCTGATCTCCGGCGCCGGCCAGGCCGAGGTCTTCCGGGGTGCCTACCATGCGATCCCGGTGGGCTCGCTGGAGGCGGCGCGGGTCGTCGGCATGCGCCGCTTCCTGATGTTCCGCCGCATCATCGCCCCGCAGGCGCTGTCCACCGCCATCCCGGGCCTGGGCAACCAGTGGCAGTCGGTGATCAAGGAATCCGCCCTGGTCTCGGTCACCGGCCTGGTCGAGACCATGCGCCAGGTCACCGTCGCCGCCGGCTCCACCGAGATGCCCTTCTTCTTCTTCGCGGCCGGCGCGGTGATCTACCTAGTCATCACCTCGATCTCCGGCCTGGTCTTCAAGGGCGCCGAGCTCTGGTCGCAGCGCGGCCAGGCCCCGGCCCGGCTCTGAAAGGCGAGACCCGATGGACTTCGCCTTCCTGAGCGAGACCTTCTTCAAGCTGCTCGCCGGCTTTCCGCTGACGGTCAATCTGGCGGTGCTGTCGCTGGCCGGCGGCGGCGTGCTGGCGCTGCTGCTGAACATGGCGCGCGCCAGCGGCTGGCTCGGCGCCCGTTTCGCCGATCTCTATGTCTTCCTGTTCCGCGGTTCGCCGCTGCTGATCCAGATTTTTTTGATCTACTACGGGCTCGGCAATTTTCCGGCGGTGCGCGAAAGCTTCCTCTGGCCCTTCCTGCGCGAGCCCTATTGGTGCGCGCTGCTGGCGCTGATCCTGAACGATGCCGCCTACACCGCCGAGATCCTGCGCGGCGGCTTCCGCGCCGTGCCGCGCGGCGCGGTGGAGGCGGCCGAGGCCTGCGGCATGTCGCGGCTGACCCGGCTGCGCCGCATCACTCTGCCGATCGCCATCCGCCAGGCCCTGCCAGCCTATAGCAACGAGGTCATCTCGATGTTCAAGTCCACCGCGCTGGCCAGCACGGTCACCCTGATGGAGGTCACCGGCATCGCCCGCGCCGAGGTCTCCGCCACCTACCGCGCCATCGAGATCTTTCTGTGCGCCGCCGTGCTCTATCTCGTCTCGACGCTGCTGATCACCCGCGGCCTGCGCCTGCTGGAGACGCGGCTGTCGCCCTGGCTGGCGGGGAACCGGGCATGAGCGGCGCGGCCATGAGCGGGATGGGCGAGCCCGCCATCGCGCTGCGCGGCATCCGCAAGCGCTTCGGCGAGCAGGAGGTGCTGCGCGGCATCGATCTCGCCGCGCATGACGGCGACGTCATCGCCCTGATCGGCGCCAGCGGCTCCGGCAAGAGCACGCTGCTGCGCTGCATCCCGATGCTGGAAGTGCCGCAGGCCGGCGAGATCTTCGCCGCAGGCGAGCGCATCACCTTGCGCGACGGCCAGCAGAAGCTGGACCGCGCGCAGCAGGCGGCGGTGCAGCGGATGCGGAGCCGCCTCGGCTTCGTCTTCCAGAGCTTCAACCTCTGGCCGCACCGCACCGTGCTGCAGAACCTGATCGAGGCGCCGGTGCATGTGCAGGGCCGCCCGAAGGCCGAGTGCATCGCCGAGGCCGAGGCGCTGCTGGAGAAGGTCGGCCTGGCCGAGAAGCGCGACGCCTGGCCGGCGCATCTCTCCGGCGGCCAGCAGCAGCGCGTCGCCATCGCCCGCGCCCTGGCCCTGCAGCCGCGCGCGCTGCTGTTCGACGAGCCGACCAGCGCGCTCGACCCCGAGCTGGTCGGCGAGGTGCTGAAGGTGATCCGGGCCCTGGCCGAGGAAGGCCGCACCATGATCATCGTCACCCACGAGATGGGCTTCGCGCGCGAGGTCTGCAACAAGGCGGTCTTCCTGCACCAGGGCCGCATCGAGGAGGAGGGCCCGCCTGAGCAGGTCTTCCTCGACCCGCGCTCCGACCGGGCGCGGGCCTTCGTCTCCAGCCATTTCAACCGCAACCGCTGAGCCCGGCATGCCGGGGCCGATCGCCCGCCGCAGCCTGCAGGACGAGGCCACCGACTGGCTGCGGCAGGAGATCCTGCACGGCCGCCTCGCACCCTCGGCGACGCTGACCGAGACGGCGCTGTCGCAGCGCATGGGGGTCGGGCGTGGCACGGTGCGCTCGGCGCTCTTCGCGCTGGAGGCGGCGGAGCTGGTCGGCCGGCTGCCCTATTCGCGCTGGCATGTGGTGCCGCTCGACGCCGCGGTGATCGCCGAGGTCTATACCCTGCGCGGCGCGCTGGAGGAGCTGGCGGCCCGGCTCTTCGCCGCGCGGCCCGATCGCAGCCTGCTGCACCCTGCCTTCGCCCGCCTGGCCGAGGCCGAGACCGGCGATGCCGAGGCCCGGCTGGCCGCCGATCTCGGCTATCACCGCGCCGTGGTCGAGGCGAGCGGGCATGGCCATCTGATCCGCAGCCATCGCGCGCTGTCGGACAAGGTGGAATGGCTCTACCGCTGGTCGGAGCTGCACTGGCCGCAGCGCACGCGGCTGGTCGACGACCACCGCGCCCTGCATGCGGCACTCGCCGGCGGCACGCCCGAGGCGGCCGTCGCCGCCACCCGCGCCCATATCGCCACCAGCCTGCGGCAGGACCTGGACGGGTTCGCGGCGCTGGCCGGCCTTTCGAAGGAAGCCTGAGATGACCCCGGAAATCCTGCTGCTGGATGGCGGCATGGGCCGCCAGCTGTCGCGCATGGGCGCGCCCTTCCGCCAGCCCGAATGGTCGGCCCTCGCGCTGATGGAGGCGCCGGAGACGGTGTTGCAGGCGCATCGGCAATTCATCGAAGCCGGCGCCGAGGTGATCACCACCAACAGCTATGCCGTGGTGCCCTTCCATATCGGCGAGGAACGTTTTTCGTCGGATGGCGCGCGGCTCGCGGCTTTGTCGGGGGAGCTGGCGCGCCAGGCCGCCGACGAGGCGCCGCACAAGGTGCGCGTCGCCGGCTCCTTGCCGCCGCCCTTCGGCTCCTACCGCCCCGACCTGTTCGAGCCCGCCCGCGCGCCCGAGATCCTGAAGGTGCTGGTCGACGCGCTGCGTCCGCATGTCGACCACTGGCTGGCCGAGACGCAGAGCGCCATCGCCGAGGCCCTGGCCGCCGCCCGCGCGGTCGAAGGCACCGGCCTGCCGCTCTGGGTCTCCTTCACCCTGGGCGAGGAGACCGACGAGCAGGGCCGCCCCGTGCTGCGCTCGGGCGAGCTGGTGCGTGACGCCGTCGCCGCCGTCCAGGCCGCTGGCGCCAGCGCCATTCTGTTCAACTGCAACCGGCCGGAGCTGATGGGCGCGGCGGTGGATGTGGCGGTCAAGACGCTGGCGGGCGCCGACATCCCGGTCGGCGTCTATGCCAATGCCTTCGGCTCGCCGCGGCAGAAGCTGGCCCAGGCCAATGCCGGGGTGGCGACCATCCGCGAGGATCTCGACCCGCCCGCCTATGGCGCCTGGGCGGCCGATTGGGCGAAGCGCGGCGCCCGCATCCTGGGCGGCTGCTGCGGCATCGGGCCGGAGCATCTCTGCGCCATCCGCCCGGCGCTGAAGGCCGAGGCGGTGCCGCCGGGCTGAGCCCGGCGGCCTTCCCGCTCAGTCCAGCGTCTGCATCAGGCGCAGCAGCAGCATCGCCCGCGGCACGATGGAGGAGATGTAGAGCTGTTCGTCATGGGTATGGGCGGCCTTGCCGTCCACGCCTAAGCCGTCCAGCGTCGGCACGCCCATCGCCGCGGTGAAATTGCCGTCCGAGCCGCCGCCGGTCGAGAGGTCCTGCAGGTCGAAGCCGATCTCGGCCGCCAGCCCCTGGGCATGCGCCAGCAGCTGCGCGATGGCCGGGGTCTTCTCGAAGCCCGGGCGGTTCAGCGCGCCGGTGATGCTGATGGTCACGTCCGGGTCGTGCGGCTTCAGCGCCTGCAGCTTCGCGATGGCTTGCTCGGCGATCGCCTGGTTGGGCACCCGCATGTCGATATTGGCCCAGGCCTCCTGGGGCACGACATTGGTGCCGCTGCCGCCGCCGATGGTGCCGACATTCAGCGTCAGGCCGGTCTCGTAGTCGGTCATCGCCTCGATCGCCAGGATCTGGCGGGCGAGTTCCTTCACCGCGCTGCGGCCGTCCTGGTGGCGGGTGCCGGCATGGGCAGCGCGGCCCTTCACCTCGAGGCGGAACATCGCCGTGCCCTTGCGGCCGGTGACGATGCGGCCGCCCTCGCGCGCCGGCTCGGTGACCAGGACGAAGCGGGCGCGGCGCGCCTCGCGCTCGATATGCGCGCGGCCGGTGCCGCTGCCGATCTCCTCGTCCGAGACGATCAGGTGGCGGATCGGCAGCGGCGTGGTCTGGCCCGTGGCGATCAGGTGGCGCAGGGCAGCGAGGGCGATCAGCGCGCCGCCCTTCATGTCGTAGATGCCCGGGCCCCAGGCGACATCGCCCTCGACGCGGAAGGGCGCCGGGCCGGCCAGCGTGCCGATGGCGTGCACCGTGTCCAGGTGGCTGAGCAGCAGGATGCCGGGGGTCGTCTCGTCGCCCCAGGGCGAGGTGATCAGCAGGTGGTCGCCGCGCCCCTCGCTGCCCGGGATGCGCTCGACCTTCGCGCCGGCGGCGGCGGCGGTCGATTGCGCCAGGTCCATGGCGCGGTTGACGGCTTCAGCGTCGCGGCTCGGGCTCTCGATCTCCACCCAGCTGCGGATTTCCTCCAGCAGGGCCTGGGTCTCGAAGGGCGGCTCGTTGGCGAGGGTCATTTGGGCAAGGCTCCGGTCTGCGACCCCCGACCAATGCGCCCGGCTGCCCTGCGGGGCAAGTCACCCATCTGGACTTGCCGGCCCCCGCGCCTATCTCCATCGCATGACCGACATGGCCGCGCTGCAGGACTTCATCCATCGCCACCGGCGGATCTTCCTGCTGACCGGGGCCGGGGTCAGCACCCGCTCCGGCCTGCCTGATTATCGCGACGGCGAGGGCGCCTGGAAGCGGCCGCAGCCGGTCACCTACCAGGCCTTCATGAAGGCCGAGGCGACCCGCCAGCGCTACTGGGCGCGCAGCCTGGTCGGCTGGAGCCAGATGGGTCCGATCCGCCCAAACGGCGCCCATCGCGCGCTGGCCCGCCTCGAGGCGCGCGGCGGCGCGGAAGTCCTGGTCACCCAGAATGTCGACCGCCTGCACCAGGCCGCCGGCAGCACCCAGGTGATCGACCTGCACGGCCGGCTGGACCTGGTGCGCTGCATGCAGTGCGAGCGCCGGATGCCGCGCGCCGCCTTCCAGGCCGAGCTCGCCGCCCGCAACCCGGGCTGGACCGGGCTGGCCGCCGCCCGCGCCCCCGATGGCGACGCCGAGCTGGAGGATGTCGACTTCTCCCGCTTCGCCGTCCCGCCCTGCCCGGTCTGCGGCGGCATCCAGAAGCCGGACGTGGTCTTCTACGGCGAGAGCGTCCCGCGCCATCGCGTCGAGACCGCCTTCGCCCATCTGGAGGCCGCCGACGCCCTGCTGGTGGTGGGCTCGTCGCTGATGGTGCGCTCCGGCTTCCGCTTCGTCGAAGCCGCCGCCGCGGCGGGGAAACCCATCGCGGCGCTGAACCTCGGGAAGACGCGGGGGGATGCGCTGTTCTCGTTGAAGGTCGAGGCAGAGAGCGAAGCGGCTTTGAAGTTTTTGGTCGAATAAGGTCGGGGGAAGGAATTGCCCCCCGCAAACGTACACGGGCCTGTCCTCAAACGAACCACAGGTCGATAGCGGCAGCGTGGATGCCGGCGAGGAAGTTGGCCGCCCGCTTGTCGTAGCGCGTGGCGATGGCGCGGAACTGCGTGAGCTTGCAGAAGAAGTTCTCGACGAGGTGGCGCGCGGCGTCGAGATCGCGGTCGAAAGGCTGCGGTCTTCTGCGATGCCGCTGGGGCGTCATGGCCTGGGGCGGGCGCGGGCGCATCCGCTTCAGCTTCCACGGTTACAATGGCGGTGGGGATCTCGCCCGCATCCTGCAGGAATTTCCGGCGCTGTGGCAGGAGGCGCAGCGCGCCGCGGCATGATCGCCGCCGGCCGTGGGTGATTCCCTGGGCAGCAGGAGGGAATCTGCCTAAAGCGCGCCCAGGGCCCGGTCTGGTGGCGGCATTTCGCGCCTTGGCGCGGCTTGCGGCGGCGGCTTCCGGCAGCGGAAGCTCCTCGCCTGGCCACCTGATCAGGAGACCGCCGTGATCCGACCCCTTGCCGCGCTGCTCGGCGCCTTTGCCACCCTCGGCGTCGCCGCCGCCCAGGCGCAGCCGGCCGCCGACACGGTCGCCGCCATCCGGGCCCGCGGCGAACTGGTCTGCGGCGTCACCGGCGTCACCGCCGGCTTCAGCCTGCCCGACAGCCAGGGCGTGATGCGCGGGCTGGATGCCGATGGCTGCCGCCAGGTCGCCGCCGCCATCCTGGGCGACGGCAACAAGGTGCGCTTCGTGCTGACCACCTCGCAGAACCGCTTCCCGGCGCTGCAATCGGGCGAGGTCGACATGCTGGTGCGCAACACCACCTGGACGCTGGGGCGCGAGGCGGCGCTGGGGCTCGAATTCGCCTCGATCAACTTCTATGACGGCACCGGCTTCATGGTGAAGAAGTCGCTCGGCGTCACCTCGGCGAAGCAGCTCGACGGCGCCTCGGTCTGCGTGCAGCCGGGCAGCACCACCGAGCTCAACCTCACCGACTATTTCCGCACCAACAAGCTGCGGCTGAATCCGCTGGTGATCGAAAGCCTCGAGGAGCTGCGCGCCGCCTTCATCGCCGGCCGCTGCGACGCCTTCACCACCGACGCCTCGTCGCTGGCCGCCTTCCGCTTCTCGCAGGGCGCCAATGCCGACCAGTATCTGCTGCTGCCGGAGATCATCTCGAAGGAGCCGCTGGGCGCGGCGGTGCGCAAGGGCGACTGGCGCTTTTTCGACATCGTCCGCTGGGCGCATTTCGCCGGGCTGACCGCCGAGGAGATGGGCATCACCCAGGCCAATGTGATGAGCTTCGCCGACAACCAGAACCCCGACGTGCAGCGCTTCATGGGCCGCAGCGGCGACCTGGGCAAGATGCTCGGCCTGTCGCCGGACTGGGCGGTGAATGTCATCAAGGCGGTCGGCAATTTCGGCGAGATGTGGGAGCGCAGCATCACCCCGCTCGGCGTGCAGCGCGGCATCAACAACCTCTGGACCAAGGGCGGGCTGCAATACGCGCCGCCGATGCGCTGATCATCGTCACCCGGCGAGGGGCCCTGGGCAACCAGGGCCCCTTTTTTGTGCCCCGCGCGGAGCCGAATCGATTCGGTCTGGAATCCGCTTGACCGGGCGAAGCGCCGCGTGACACGGTCCGGAACCGGAAGAAAATCGGGATTCGATATGAAGATCCTGTTCAGCCCGCGCCATGCCCGGCATGCGCCGACGCGGCTGGTGCGGCAGGAAGGCGGCCATGCCATCGGCAATCTCGGCCGCTGCCTGGCCGAGTTTCTCGCGGGGTCCGAGGGCGGCGCATGAGCGCGACGCAGCGCCAGGCGCGCGGGCGGGCGCGGCTCGGGGTGATCCTCGATGCGGCCGATGCCGTCCTCCAGCGGCGTGCCAGCACCGAGCTCAGCCTGCAGGAAGTCGCTGTCGAGGCCGGGCTGCCGGTCGCCTCGGTCTATCACTATTTCCAGGGCAGCCAGGCGCTGCTGCTGGCGCTGGCCCAGCGCTACATGCAGGCCTTCGAGGCGCTGGCGGAAAGCCCGGTCGACAGGGCGGGGATCGCCGGCTGGCGGGACCTGTCGCGGCTGCATGCCGAGCGGTCGCTGGCCTTCTACCGCGCGCATCCGGTGGCGATGCGGCTGCTGCTGGGGCCGGAAAGCGGCTGGCAGATCCGCGCGGCCGACCTTGCCGCCAACCGCCGCATCGGCGCCATCCAGTATCGCCGCCTGCGCTTTTTTTTCAGTGTCGCCGAGAGCGAGACGCTGGAGCGCGCCTTCACCACCGCGGTCACCATCGGCGATGCCGTCTGGGCGCTGGGCTTCGCCGAGGAGGGCGATGTCTCCGCCGCGCGGGCGGAGGAATCGCTGCGGGCCAGGCTGGCCTATCTGCGCCTGTATCTCGGCGAGATCATCGAGCAACGCGAAACCCCCGGAGCGGCAGCATGAGCGCGAACCCCTTTGCCGACGGCGCGGCCTATGTGAAGGGCCGCTTCGTGCCCTTCGCCGAGGCCAGCATCCCGGTCACCGACTGGGGCTTCACCCGGTCGGATGCCGTCTATGACGTCGTCCATGTCTTCCAGGGCGGCTTCTTCCGGCTGGACGACCATCTGGACCGGTTCGCGCGGGCGATGCAGCGGCGGCGCCTGGCCCCGCCGGAGGATCGCGCGGCGATCGAGGCGGTGCTGCACCGCTGCGTCGCGCTGTCGGGGCTGAGCGACGCCTATGTCGCCATGGTGGCCAGCCGCGGCAAGCCGAAGGTGGCGGGCTCCCGCCGCCCGGCGGATTGCGAGAACCACCTGATCGCCTATGCCATCCCCTGGATCGACGTGATCCCGAAGGAGGTGCAGGAGCGCGGCGCGCATCTCTGGATCGCCTCGACGCCGCGGGTGCCGGATGCCTCGGTCGATCCGACGGTGAAGAACTACCAGTGGAACGACCTGACCTCCGGCCTGATGGAGGCGCATGACGAAGGCTATGACACCGCCGTGCTCTGCGATGCGGCCGGCTATGTCACCGAGGGGCCGGGCTTCAACATCTTCATGGTGAAGGATGGCCGCGTGCTGACGCCCGATCGCGGCAGCCTGCAGGGCATCACCCGGCGCTCGGTGCTGGAGCTTTGCGAAGAGCTCGGCATTCCCGCCGAGGTCGCGCCGATCACCCGCGACGTTTTCGAGGATGCCGACGAGATCTTCGCCGCCACCACGGCGGGCGGCGTCATGCCGGTGTCGCGGCTGGGCAAGCGCATCCTGGGCAACGACCGCCCGGGTCCCCTGTCGCGGCAGTTGAAGGAAACCTATTGGCGCCGCCATGCCGAGGGCCGGCACCGGACGCCGGTGCGGCCCCTGGAGGACATGGCGGCGGAATAGGCGGGCCTATTTCAGCCCGAAGCCCAGCGCGGTCAGGGCGGCGCGCATGCGGTCGCGCCCCGACAGCGCCGCCGCATCGGCCAGGCGGGCCAGCATGCGGGGCAGCCAGGGCTGGCTGCCCTGGCCGACGCGCCGGGAGAACTCCTCCATGGCGGCGTCATAGCGGGCGACGGCCGCCGCATCGACCGGCCCGGCGCGGTAGGTCTCGTGGTGCAGCACCACGGATTGCGGCAGGCGCGGCTTGACCGCGCTGTGCGGCCCGGGCACCGGCCAGCCGATGGCCATGCCGAACAGGCCCATGGCGCCGGGCGGCAGGTTCACCGCCTGCGCCACCGGCTCCGGGTGGTTGCGCAGCGCGCCGATGTAGCAGGTGCCGAGGCCCAGCGCCTCGGCGGCGATGGCGGCGTTCTGCGCGGCCAGCGCCGCGTCGATGGCGGCGACCATGAAGGATTCGAGATAGTCGAGGCCCGCCAGCGCGCGGCCCTGCGCGGCGCCCAGCGCCCGGTTGCGCGACAGGTCGGCGACCCAGACCAGGAAGAGCGGCGCCTCGGCGACGAAGCCCTGGCCGCCGGCGAGCGCGGCCAGCCGGGCGCGGCGGTCCGGATCGGTGACGGCGATGACGCTCCAGCTCTGCAGGTTGGAGGAGGTGGCGGCGGATTGCGCGGCCGCCACCAGCGTCTCCACCAGGCCCTCAGGCAGCGGGCGCGCGCTGTCGAAGCGGCGGATGCTGCGGTGCTGCAGCAGGGCGTCGATGACGGGGTGGTGCAGGATGGCGGCGGGCGCGTCGCCAGCCGCGTAGCGTTGTTGCAGGGACATCGGACAAGGCTCTCCGTTTCGGCGCAGGCTAGGCGCAGGTCTTTCCAAGGCCAATGGACAGAAAGAAAAGAAGGGGGTTCCGGGGGAATTCATTCCCCCGGCGCTTCCACTAGATCGTCCGGTCGAATTCCCACGCCGCGTCCGGCGCCAGGGCGAAGAGTCGCGCCGGGCGATGCGCCCCGGCGCGGCGTTCGCCGACGGGGATGATGATTTGCTGTTCCTCGATCTTGCGCCGGAAGGAGGCGGGGTCGAGGCGGGTGCCCAGCACCTGCTCATAGACGCGGTGCAGCTCGGCCAGGGTGAAATGGGCGGGCAGCAGGAAGGCGGGCAGGGCGGAATAGCTGGCCTTGTTGCGCAGCCGGCGGACGGCGGCCGCGACGATCTCGGCATGGTCGAAGGGCAGTGGCGGCAGCGCGTCGACCGGGGCCAGGCGCAGGGCCGGGCTGGCGGCGAGCTCCTCGAGGTTTAGCACGGACAGGAAGGCGACGCTGATCGACCAGCCGCGCGGGTCGCGGGTGGCGCCGCCGAAGCTCGCCAGCTGTTCCAGGCTGCGCGGTGCCAGGCCCAGCTTGTCGCGCAGCACGCGGCGGGCGGCGGCCTCCAGGCTGTCATCCTGCCCGGTGCGGACATAGCCGCCGGGCAGGGCGGGCTGGCCCCGCGCGGGCTCGGCGGCGCGCGGGGCCAGGGCGACCTGCAGGCGGCCCTCGGCCAGGGTCAGCAGCACGATGTCCACGGTGGCGATCGGGGTGGGGTGCTCGGCCATGCTGCTGTTCATAAGCCATCGGCGGGAGGCGGGCCACACGCTTTGGTGTTTTGTGCACTTTACAATTAACTACCATAACCAGGGCCAGGAGGATCAAGCCATGCCTGCCTCGCCCACCGCTTCCGCGATCCTGGCCATGCCGTTGGAGGCGGCGGACCGCCTGTTCCCCGGCGATGCCGCCGCGGTGCGGGCCGGCTACCACCGGCTCGCCATCCAGTGGCACCCGGATCATTGCCGGGCGCCGATGGCGGATGCGGTGTTCAGCCACCTGACCCGGCTGCGCGACACGGCGCTGCGGGCGCTGGCCGATGCGGCGCCGGAGCTGCTGCCGGGCAACGTCCGCTTCCAGCCGCGCCGGCGCCACGCGACCGAGACCGGCACGCTGCTGGTCGGCGACGAGGCCTGGGCCTGGGTGGTCGAGCCCGGCCAGGCCGATCTGGCGCGCAACGCGGTGGCGCGGATCGGCGGCCTGCGCTTCGCCGATGCCGCCATGCGCGCCCAGATGGCGCCGCTGCTGCCGCAGATCCTCTCGGTCGGGGAGGGGATGGAGGGCACCGCCCTGCTGGTGCGCCGCGAGCCGACAGAAATCCTGCTGCGCGACGCGGTGCAGGCGGCGGGTGGCGCGCTGGGGCCGCGGCATGTCGCCTGGGTCTGCAGCGGGCTGCTGCATCTCGCCTGCTTCCTGGCGGTGAACCGCTTGGTGCATGGCGATCTCGGCCTGGACAGCCTGTGCATCGAGCCTGCCAGCCACCGCGTCGGCCTGCCCGGCGGCTGGTGGTATGCGACGCCCGAGGGCGCGCCGATGCCGGCCCTGCCGCTGCGCAGCGTCGATGTCGCGCCGGCCGCGCTGCTGGATGAGGGCCTGGCCGATCCGGCGCTGGACCAGGCGCTGATCCGCCGGACGGGCCGCGAGATTGCCGGGCCGCTCGCGGCCCTGCCGCCGCCGCTGGCCGCCTGGCTGGCACAGGAAAGCTTCTCGGATGCCGTGACCGAGTACGGGCGCTGGCAGCAGGTGCTGGAGGCCAGCTTTGGCCCGCGCCGCTTCGCCGTGCTCGACCTCGATGCCCGCGCCATCTATCGCTGAAGAAAGGACAAGAAGATGGGACACGCCCGCTGGAGCCCGACCGACTGGGCCAGCTACGCCAGCCGCAGCGCCGGCAAGAGCCGCGCCGAGCTGTTCGGCGCCCGCCGCATCGACCCGGCGCTGGACCCCAAGGGGGTGGCGCTGCGCGAGGCGCGCGATTCCGCGCACAACCCGAATTCCACCGGCATCATCATCGGGCTCGACGTCACCGGCTCGATGGGGATGATCGCCGATGCCTTGGCCCGGCACGGGCTGGGCACGCTGGTGGAGGAGGTGCTGGCGCGCCAGCCGGTGCCCGATCCGCAGGTGATGGTGATGGGCATCGGCGATGCCTTCTGCGACCAGGCGCCGCTGCAGGTGACGCAGTTCGAGGCCGATATCCGCATCGCCCAGCAGCTGCAGGCGCTGTGGCTGGAGCATGGCGGCGGCGGCAATGACTCCGAGAGCTACCAGCTGCCCTGGTACTTCGCCGCGCGCCACACCGCGATGGACTGCTTCGAGAAGCGCGGCCGCAAGGGCTATCTGTTCACGGTGGGCGACGAGATGCCGCCGCCGGCCCTGCTGCCCGAGCAGATCGCGCGGATCACCGGCGATGGCGAGGAGCGTCCGCTATCCCCCGAAGCCCTGCTCGCCGAGGTGGAAAAGAAATTCCATGTGTTCCACCTGATCGTCGAGGAGGGCAGCTATGCCCGCGGCAATCTCGACCGGGTGGTGCCGGCCTGGCAGCGGCTGCTGGGGCAGAAGGCGCTGCGGCTGGCCGACCACACCAGGCTGGCCGAGGTGGTGGTCTCCGCCATCCAGGTGACCGAGGGCGTCGATGCCGCCGCCGTCACCGGCAGCTGGGAAGGCAAGACCGCCGCCGTGGTCAGCCGGGCGCTCGGCGCGCTGGTGCCCGAGGCGCCGCGCCGCGGCCTGTTTCGGTTCGGCTTCGGGAGGCGGGGATGAGCACGGCCGAGGCCGTCATCGGCGCCGGCTATGGCGACGAGGGCAAGGGGCTGCTGACCGACGCGCTGGCCGCCCGCGCCATCGCCGCCGGCGAGACGGTCGTCGTGCTCCGCTGCAATGGCGGCGCGCAGGCCGGGCATACGGTGGTGACGCCGGAGGGCCTCCGCCATGTCTTCAGCCATTTCGGCGCCGGCACGCTGGCCGGCGCCGCCAGCTGGCTGGGGCCGGATTTCGTGGCCAACCCGGCGCTGTTCGTGCCGGAGCTGGCGGCGCTGCGCCGACTGGGCGCCGCGCCGCGGCTGCTGGCCGATCCCAGGGCCGCGGTGACCACGCCCTGTGACATGCTGGTTAACCAGGCGCTGGAACAGGCGCGCGGCGCGGCCCGCCACGGCTCGGTCGGCGTCGGCTTCGGCGAGACCATCGAGCGCGGGCTGTTTCCGGAGTTTCGTCTGTCCATCGGCGATCTGGCCGAGGGGCGGGATGGGCTGCGCGCCCGGCTGGAGACCATCCGCCGCGACTGGATGCCGCGGCGGCTGGCGGCGCTGGGCCTAGCGCCCGATGCGACGCTCATGGCGCTGCTGCAGGATGATGCGCTGATCGAGGCCTTCTGCGACGACGCCTTGGCGATGCTCGGCGCGTTGACACTCTGCCCCGCTGCCGCCTTGCCCTCCGGAACAAGGATCTTCGAAGGCGCGCAGGGCCTGCTGCTGGATGCGGAGCGCGGCGCCTTTCCGCATGTCACCCGCTCGCGCACCGGGCTGGCGGGCCTCCTGCCGGTGCTGCGCGCGGCCGGCATCACCCGGTTGCGCGTGACCTATGCGACGCGGGCCTATGTCACGCGGCACGGCGCCGGGCCGCTGGCGCATGCGCTGGACGGGCCGCCGGCGCCGGGCGTGGTCGACCGCACCAACCGGCCGCATCCTTTCCAGGGCAGCCTGCGCTTCGCCCCGCTCGACCTCGACATCCTGCGCGACGCCATCCGCGCCGATCTCGGCGACGCGCCGGACTGGCTGACGGTCGAGCCCGGCCTGGCGGTGACCTGCCTCGACCAGATGGATGCGACCATCGGCGTCTTTGTGGGCGGCAGCGAAAGCAGGCTGGTGCGAGAGGCGCTGCCGCCGGCGGTGGCCGCGCATTGCGGCCTGAAGCTGCGCGCCGTCGCCTCCGGCGAGCGCCGTTCCCGGGTGCAGTTCCACGCCGCCGCGGCGCTGGCGGCGTGAGGCCTCACTCGGCGCGGATGTTGCGCTTGCGGATCAGCGCCCCCCAGCGCTCGCCCTCGGCGGCGAGATAGGCCGGAAAGGCCTCGGCGCTGCCGCCGATGACATCGATCGAGGCGGCATCCAGCTTGGACCGCACGCCGGGATCCCGCAGCGCCGCGGCCGCCGCCTCGGCCAGCTTCTGCACCAGGGCCGGCGGCGTGCCGGCGGGGGCGAAGAAGCCGAAGTCGTTGGTGGCGTGGTAGCCGGCCAGGCCGCTCTCGGCCAGCGTCGGCACGGTCGGCGCCTTGGGGTCGCGGGTGCGGCTGGTCACCGCCAGGCCGCGCAGCTCGCCGGAGGCGAGGTAGGGCAGGGCGGTGACGGAATCGACGAAGCCCATCGTCGTCTCCTTCGCCAGGATCGCCTGCAGCGCCAGCCCGCCGGAGCGATAGGGCACGTGCAGCATCTCGATCCCCGCCATGTCCAGCATCAGCTCCGGTGCCAATTGTCCCACCGTGCCGGCGCCGGGCGAGGCATAGGAAAGCCTGGACGGTTCCGCCTTGGCGGCCGCGACCAACGCAGAGAAATCGCGGATCGGGCTGGCGGCGGGGACGCAGACGAACATGGCGTTGCTGGCCAGCAGCGCGATCGGCGCGAAGGCGGTCGCCGGGTCATAGGGCAGCGGGCTGAACAGGAAGGGGGCGAGGGCGAAGGTGCCGGTCGGCGCCACGTCCAGCGTGTAGCCATCGGGCCGGGCGCGCGCCAGCGCCGCATGGCCGACGGTGCCGCTGCCGCCGGCGCGGTTCTCGACCACGAAGCTGCCGCCGAGCGTGCTCGACAGCGCCTGGGCCAGCAGCCGCGCCACGAAATCGGTGGAGCCGCCGGGGGCGAAGGGCACGATGACGGTGACGGCGCGGCTGGGATAGGGCGGCGTGCCTTGCGCGAAGGCGGGGACGGCGAGCCCCGCCAGCGACGCGCCCAGCAGCGAACGCCGGCCGATGCCGGTCTTTTCCACGATATTCTTCATTGGGACGTTCCTCGGGTGGACTGCGAAAGAGCCTCAGGCGTCGTCGAGCAGATCCAGCAGGGCGCGGACCGCGGTGGCATAGCCGCGCGCGCCGAGCCCGGCGATCACCGCGGTCACCACGCCGGAGACCAGCGAATGCTGGTGCAGCGCGTCGCGGCGGTGGATGTTGGAGATGTGCAGCTCGATCACCGGCTGCGGCACCATGCGCAGCGCGTCGATCAGCGGGATCGAGCGGAAGGACAGGCCGGCCGGGTTGATGATCAGCCCGTCGGCCGGCGCGTCGATCGCCTCATGGATCCAGTCGATCAGCTGGCCTTCCCAGTTGGTCTGGCGGAACACCAGCTCCGCCCCGCCGGCGGCGGCGCGGCACAGCGCCTCGATCTCGGCCAGCGTGGTGCGGCCGTAGATCTCAGGCTCGCGCTGGCCCAGCCGGTTCAGGTTGGGACCGTTCAGGACATGGATGACGGGCAAAGGCGGCTCCTGAGCGCTGCTGGCCGCAGGCTGGCTCATGACAGGACCAGAATCAACCGCTGAATTGAATATCATCGGATGATTCGCCAAAAGACGGAGGATGGTGCCGTCCTCTTGCGCGATGGCCGGCCCGGTGCATGCTGGCGGCAAGGCCAGGGAGGGCGCGGGCATGGATGAACAGACTGTGGGGGAAGGCGCCTATCGCCGCATCCGCGCCGATATCCTGTTCGGCCGGCTGGCACCCGGGCAGCGGCTCGGGCTGGACGCCATGCGCGAGCGCTACGGCACCAGCGTCAGCACCCTGCGGGAACTGCTCAGCCGGCTGAGCTCGGAAGCCCTGGTGGTGGCGGAGGGCCAGCGCGGCTTCGAGGTCGCGCCCGTCTCGGCCGAGGATTTCCGCGAGGTCGCCGCCCTCCGCCTGCTGCTGGAGGAGCATGCGCTGCGCGACAGCTTCGCCGCCGGCGGGCTGGAATGGGAGGGGCGGGTGGTCGCCGCGCATCACAAGCTGGCGGCGCTGGAACGCGCGCTGCTGGCCGGCGAGGCGGCGGAACCCGCGCAGTGGAAGCGCTACGACTGGGAATTCCACCATGCGCTGATCTCCGCCTGCGGCTCGCGGGCGCTGCTGCAGGCGCATGTGGCGGTCTATGACCGCTATCTCCGCTACCAGATGGTGGCGGTGGTCTTCCGCGGCGCGGTGGCGGCGGAGGAGCACCAGCGGCTGCTTGACCACGCCCTGGCACGCGACGTGGCGGCGTCGCAGGCGGTGCTGCGCGCGCATGTCGATGGCTGCGTCGACCAGGTGCTGGCGGCCGGCCTGCTGGACCCCTTCACCCGCCCGGCGGCGGCCGAGGCGCCGCCGCGCCGCCGCCGCGCCGGGTGACGTCGCATCCCCGCTTGCCGCCAGGCCCGCGCTGCGGCAGAGGAACGGACATGAACATCTCCTACCTCTGGCTTGCCATCGCCATCGTGGCCGAGGTGGCGGCGACCTCCGCGCTGAAGGCCGCCGAGGGCTTCACCCGGCTGGTGCCCAGCCTGATCACGGTGGTCGGCTATGCCATCGCCTTCCTCTGCCTGTCGCTGACGCTGCGCAGCATCCCGGTCGGCATCGCCTATGCCATCTGGTCTGGGGTCGGGATCGTGCTGGTCTCGCTGGTGGCCTGGTTCTGGTACCGGCAGAGCCTGGACCTGCCGGCGATGATCGGCATGGGGATGATCATGGCCGGGGTGCTGGTGATCAACCTGTTCTCGCGCACCGCCGGGCACTGAGCGCGCCGGGGAGAGGGGGAGGCCGATGCAGACGATCGAGGCCGGCGGGCTGCGCGTCGCCTATGCCGAGCACGGCCCGGCGGAGGGCTGGCCGGTGCTGCTGTTGCACGGCTTTCCCTACGACATCCACGCCTATGACGCGGTGGCGCCGATCCTGGCCCGGGCCGGCGCCCGGGTGATCGTGCCCTATCTGCGCGGCTATGGCCCGACGCGGTTCCTCGATGCGGCGACACCGCGCTCTGGCCAGCAGGCGGCGCTGGCGGACGACCTGCGGGCGCTGCTGGCGGCGCTGCAACTCGGGCCGGCGATCCTGGCCGGCCATGACTGGGGCGGGCGCGCCGCCTGCATCACCGCGGCGCTCTGGCCGTCGCTGGTCGCCGGGCTGGTCTCGCAGAACGGCTATAACATCCAGGATATATCATCCAGCCTGTCGCCGGCCGCGCCCGAGGCCGAGCTGCGCCACTGGTACCAGTACTACCTGCATGGCGAGCGCGGCGCCCGCGGGCTGGCGCAGAACCGGCGCGATTTCTGCCGGCTGCTGTGGCGGCTCTGGTCGCCGCCCTGGCGCTTCACCGAGGCTGATTTCGAAGCCACGGCAACCAGCTTCGACAATCCCGATTTCGTCGCGGTGGTGCTGCATTCCTACCGCCACCGCTTCGGGCTGGTGGCCGGCGATCCGGCGCTGGAGGGGATCGAGCGGCAGCTCGCCGCGCAGCCGGCGATCGGCGTGCCGGCGATCACCCTGGACGGCGCCAAGGACGGGGTGATGATGCCGGGCGGCACCGCGCAGCATGCCCGGCATTTCACCGGGCCGCATGCGCATCGCGTCATCGCCGGCGCCGGCCACAACCTGCCGCAGGAGAAGCCGGCCGACTTCGCCGCCGCCATCCTCGATGTGCGGAACGGCCGCCTCTAGCGCGGCTTCTGCCAGGACCGCATCATGCGCTGCAGCCGGGTGGCGGCGGCGACCGGGCAGGCCAGCGTGGCGCGCGGCCGCTCCGGCAGGGTGGGGCCCGGGCCATAGAGGCCGAAGCCGACGCCCTCCTGCCATTCGACGGCGGGCGTCATGCCCTCGGCCGCCAGCTCGATCCACCACTGGCCGGCGTGGCCTGGCCCCTCGACTGCCAGCCGCAGCTCGGGGACACGTCGAAAAATCTCGGCGACGAAATCGACCAGGACCAGCGGGGCCTGGGCTTGCAGGGCGGGCAGGGTGGCTTGGGCGCCGTCGAAGGGCATGGCAGGCGGGTCCGGTTGGAGACGATTCGGACCTTGCCAGCGGCTTCGGGCGCAAGATAGGCATCCGATGCCGCAATCGTGACATATTCCGACCTTTTCGGGCTTGACGCCTAGAAAGCGTCGAAGCCGGGCAGCGCCCAGGACCGGCTGGCCTCATAGGCGCGGGCGGCGGCCAGCACGGCGGCCTCGGCGCGCTGCGGCCCGACGATCTGCAGCCCGATCGGCAGGCCGGCGGCGGACAGCCCGCAGGGTATCGAGGCGGCGGGCTGCGCCGTCAGGTTGAAGGGGAAGGTGAAGGGGGTCCAGTCCGCCCGCCATTCGCCGCCCTGGTCGCCCGGAAAGTCCAGCCCCACCGGGAAGGCGGTGCCCGGCATCGAGGGCAGCAGCAGCAGGGGGAAGGTCGCGTGCAGCGCCCGCATCCGCGCGCCGAGCGCGCCGCGCGCGACATGCAGCGCCCGCGCATAGTCCAGCGCCGACAGCCGCATCCCGTCATCGGCGATGATCAGCAGCCCGGGATCGACCAGCGCCCGCTGCGCCGCGCTCATCGGCGCGATGGCGCTGGCCAGCGTCACCGAGAGGATGCGGTAGTAGATGCCGGCGGCATCCGGCAGGTCGAGCGCGACCTCCTCGACGATGGCGCCCAGCTCGGCGAAGCGGCGGGCGGCGGCCTCGACGGCAGCGGCGACCTCGGGATCGACCTGCGCGCCGGAGAGGGTGCGGGCGAAGGCGATGCGCTGCCCGGCGACGCCGGCCTCCAGCCCGGAGACCAGGTCCAGCTCGGGCTCGGGGATCGCCATCCAGTCGCGCGCATCGTCGCCGGCGATCACCTGCAGCATCAGCGCCGCGTCGGCGACCGTCCGCGTCAGCGGCCCGGCCGCCGGCAGCGAGCCGGCGAAACCCTGCGGCGCGGCGGGGACGCGGCCATGGCCGGGCTTGATGCCGAAGACGCCGCAGAAACTGGCCGGGATGCGGATCGAGCCGCCGCCATCGCTGCCCAGATGCAGCGGCCCCATCGCCGCCGCCGCCGCCGCGCCGGCGCCGCAGCTCGACCCGCCCGGCGTCAGGCCGATGTTCCAGGGATTGCGGGTGATGCCGGTCAGCGGGCTGTCGCCGACGCCCTTGTGGCCGAATTCGGTGGTGGTGGTCTTGCCCAGCAGCACCGCCCCGGCCTCGCGCAGCCGGGCGACGGGCGGCGCGTCGACGCGCATGTCCTGCAGGCGCGACACGGTCCTCGACCCCTTCATGGTCGGCCAGCCGCGCGTCAGGAAAAGATCCTTCACGCTGGCGGGGACGCCGTCCAGCGGGCCGCAGGGGGTGCCGCGCCGCCAGCGCGCCTCGGAGGCACGGGCCGCCTGCAGGGCGCTGTCCTCGTCGACCAGGCAGAAGGCGTTCAGCACCGGGTCCAGCGCGGCGATGCGGTCCAGGCAGGCGCGCGTCGCCTCCACCGGCGACAGGCTGCCCTCGCCATAGGCCTGCAGCAGGGCGGTGGCGGAGAGGCGGAACGGCTCGGTCATCGGGGCTCTTTCGGCGGCGGGGCGGCGGCCAGCCTCGGCCCCCGCCAAGCCGCCGGTCAAGCCGGCCCGCAAAACCCTTGCCTTTCCCCGTCCTCGTCCTGATATGGTCCTTGTCCAGATCGGGACGAGGCCAGGGAGGAGAAGGGATGAGCCATCTGACGCTGCTGCCGCCGCCTCCCGGGCTGATACCCGCCGGCCTCGCCGCGGGGCCCGACCGGCTGGAGGCCGGCCGCTTCGCCCCGGCCGAGCGCCGCCGCCTCTCCGCCCCCGGCCTGCGCACCTTCCTGGCCATCGCCGATCTCTGGGGGCTGGACGAGACCGGGCGCCGCCTGGTGCTCGGCCTGCCGCCGCGCTCGACCTTCCAGAAATGGGCCCGCACCGCGCGGGAGCATGGCGAGCTGACGCTCGATGTCGACGTGCTGCTGCGGATCTCCGCCGTGCTCGGCATCCACCAGGCGCTCGGCGTGCTGCATGCCGCCGAGCATGAGGGCGTCGCCTGGCTGCGCCGCCCGCATGCCGCCACCGTCTTCGGCGGCCGCCCGCCGATCGAGCTGCTGACCGCCGGCACCCAGGATGCGCTGCTGACGCTGCGCCGCTATCTCGACGCCGCGCGCGGCGGGATCTTCGCCGCTCCCGGCATGCCCGACGACCAGGCCCCGCCCGCGACCGACGCCGACCTGATCGTCACGTGACCCTGGCCTGATGACCCTGCCTGCCGGCCGCTATGGCCCCGCGCCGCAGCCGACGCACCGGCTGATCCCCTCGCAATTCCCGCCGATCGGGCTGTTCGACACGGTGGCGACGGCGGCCGACGCGGCGGCGGTGATGGAACTGGCCGGCTGGACCAACGACCGGCTGGTGGCCGATCGCCTGCGCCGCCTGCCCGAGGCCGAATGGGTCTATGGCCGCGCCAATGCCAGCGTCGTCATGGCCAGCTTCCTGCACGTCCCGCTGCAGGGGGCGCGCTTCAACAGCGCCGAGCTCGGCGCCTGGTATGCGGCGGCGAGCCTGGCCACCGCCGCCTTCGAGGTCGGCCACCATCTGCGGCGCGAGGCGGCGGCGACCGGCCTGCCGCGCCTGTCGCGCCGCTACCGCGACTATGCCGCCGAGCTCGCCGGCGACCGCTTCCTCGACCTGCGCGGCGGCCAGGCCGACTGGCCCGCGGTCTATCGCCGCGACAGCCATGCCGCCGGCCAGGCGCTGGGCGAGGCGGTGCGCGCCGGTGGCGGCGACGGCGTGCTCTATGACAGCCTGCGCCATGCCGGCGGCGTCTGCATCGCCGCGCTGCGGCCGAGCCAGGTGCTGCAGGTCGCCCAGGCTGATCATTGGGAGGTCACCGTCGAGCCCGGCTCGCCGAAGGTCCGGCTGCACCGCCTGGCCGCCTGATGGACGCGCGGCGGCGGATGCCCTAAGCGGCGCGCCCTTCGCCACGGCGCGTTACACTGCCGCGCCACCCGCACCGATCAGGAGTCGCATCTTGGAGCGCTATTTCGGCCTGGCCGCCCTGGGCAGCACGCCGCGCCGCGAGGGCCTGGCCGGCCTCGCGACCTTCATGACCATGGCCTATATCATCGTGGTCAACCCGGCGATGATGGCGGATGCCGGCATCGATGCCGGCGCCGCCTTCGTCGCGACCTGCCTCTCGGCCGCCATCGGCTCGGCGATGATGGGGCTCTGGGCGCGCATGCCGGTGGCGATGGCGCCCGGCATGGGGCTGAACGCCTTCTTCGCCTATACCGTGGTCGGCGCCATGGGCATGCCCTGGCAGGTGGCGCTGGGCGCCGTCTTCCTCTCCGGCCTGCTGTTCTTCCTGGTCTCGCTGACCCGCTTCCGCGAATGGCTGATCGTCGCCATCCCGATGTCGATGAAGCTCGGCATCGGCGCCGGCATCGGGCTGTTCCTCGGCCTGCTCGGGCTGCGCGGCATGGGGATCGTGGTCGACAGCCCGGCGACGCTGGTCACCCTCGGGCCGTTGTCCGCGCCGACCACGCTGCTCTCCTGCCTGGGCTTCCTGCTGATGGCCGGGCTGGTGGCGCGCGGCATCAGCTCGGGCATCGTCATCGGCATCCTGGTCACCGCGGCGCTGGGCATCCCGCTCGGGCTGACGGAACTCCGCGGCATCGTCGCCCTGCCGCCCTCGCTGGCGCCGAGCTTCTTCCAGCTGGATATCTGGGGCGCGCTGACCCTGCCGGGGATGCCGGCGGTGGTCTTCACCTTCTTCCTGCTGACGCTGCTGGACGATGCCGGCACGTTGATCGCGACGACGCACCGCGCCGGGCTGATGCGGCCCGACGGCACGGTGCCGGGGCTCGGCCGCGCGCTGCAGGCCAATTCGGGGGGCGCGGTGATCGGCGCCGTGCTCGGCACCTCGACCGCCGTGCCCTATATCGAGAGCGCGGCCGGCATCCAGGCCGGCGGCCGCAGCGGGCTGACCGCGCTGGCGGTCGCCGCGCTGTTCCTGGCCGCGCTGTTCTTCGCGCCGCTGGCCACCAGCATCCCGGCCTTCGCCACCGCGCCCGCTCTGCTGCTGGTGGCGGGGATGATGGCGCAGTCCCTGCGCGACCTCGACTGGGACGATGTCACCGAATACCTGCCGGCGATGATCACGGCGCTGGCGATGCCCTTCACCTTCTCGATCTCGACCGGGGTGGGCTTGGGCTTCGTCGTCTATGTCGTGCTGAAGCTGGCGACCGGGCGGGCCGCCCAGGTCAATGGCGCGGTCTGGATGCTGGCCGCGCTGTCCGTGCTGGAATTCGCGCTGCACGGCTGAGGAAGCGAACAGGGCGGCCCCAGGGCCGCCCTGTTGGATTCAGGCCTTCTGGCCGCCCTTGTCGGCCGGATTGGCGCTGTGGTGGCTGTCACGCTCACCACCGCCGCCGGAGACGCGGCTTTGCCGGCCATTGGTCGGGCTGTCCGGGTCGCGGCGCTCGGCGGCCCGCTCGGCCTCGCTCTGCATCGCCCGCTTGGCGCTGCTGCCGGGACCGCCCGAAGCGGCATCCTTGCTGTGATCGCCTCGGCTCATGCTCAACGATCCTGCTGATGGCCCTGGTGGCGGGTGTTCTGCGCCAGGTTGTCGCCACGGCGCAGACCGTTCTGCTCGGCGGTCGAGCGGGCCGCCGGCTCGGCCTGCTGGTCGACGCGCCGCGGCGCGGCATCCTGGCCCTGCGGCGGGCGGCCGGCCGGCGGCACCGGCGGCGGATGGGCATGCGAGCTCATGGTCTTCTCCCTGGCTGGCGACGGCCCAGCGGCCATCGGGGGTGACCCGAAGGGAACCGGCTGGCAGGACCGCGGTTGCAGGGACACGGTTGCAGGGACAGGCGAAATGTCGGCAGGCCGCTGTCCGGCCCGCGGCGAAGTCGAAGCCGGGCAGGGCAGCCGCGTTATCAAATAGAAGAAAACGCTGAAATATGCCGGAAGCGCCCGGCTTCTAGGATGGCCCCTGCCGCCGTCTGAACCGGTGCCGGGGATAGCGGGGTTTTTTCGTGCAGCATTGACGTGCAACTGCCGGCCCTCCCGGCGAATTCACCCATTAATCTTAACATAAGTTGTTGCCCTTCCTGCCGCCCTGCGGCAAGCGCAATGCACCCAGCGGCATCGTGGCCGTAATCGGGGCGGGCAGGAAAGGGGAGGAGATCGAGGCGGCATGACGCTCCCCATCCCGATGGCCGAACCGCTCCCGGCGGCCGCGGCTGCCGCCCTGCTGCAGCATTCGCCGGCGCTGCTGTTCCTGGCCGAGGGCGAGGAACTGGCTTGGCGCTATGTCACCCCGCGCTTCGCCACGCTGACCGAGGGCAGCGCCGCGGCCGCGCTGGCCGGTGGCTGGCGCGACTTCTGCCATCCGCTCGACCTGCAGGCGCTGCTGGCCGCCTGGGCGGCGCGGCCGGAGGGCCAGGGCCTGGCCCAGCCCCTGCGCCTCAGGGCCGGCAGCGGCTGGCGGCATTTCGACTGCCTGATCGAGCCGGTGCTGGGCGGCGGCTGGGTCGGCAGCCTGACCGATGCGCAGGACCGGCACGATGCCGAGGCCCGCCAGGCCCGGCTGCTGCTGGAGCTGCGCCGCCGCGCCACCGGCGCACTGGCGCTGATCCGCTCGATGGTCAGCCGGACGCTGGAGGCCAGCGAGGACCTGTCCCATTTCGCCACGCACCTGTCCGGACGGCTCGGCGCGCTCAGCCGCATCCAGCTGCTGCTTGCTCGGCGCGGCGATGCGCTCGCCTCGCTGGAGGAGATCGTGCGCGAGGAGCTGCTGGCGCAGCAGGTGCGCGAGGCCGCCGCCATCGAGGTCGAGGGGCCGGAGGTGCTGCTGCCCGACAGCGTCGCCTCGGCGCTCGGCCTGGCGCTGCACGAGCTGGCGGTGAATGCCGCCAAGTTCGGCGCCTTGTCGCGGCCGCGCGGCCGCATCGCCGTCAGCTGGAAGCGCCTGGCGCCGCGCCCGCTGCCCGGCGGCGGCAGCGAGCCCGAGCGGCTGCAGCTGCGCTGGCAGGAGAGCCCGGGCAGCGAGCCACCGATCGAGGCGGCGGCGCGCCATGTCGGCTTCGGCCGCGAGCTGCTCGAGCAGGGCCTGCCTTACGAACTGGACGCGGTGACCCGGCTGGACTTCCTGGCCGAGGGCCTGCGCTGCGAGATCATTTTCCCGTTGCCCGCGGCGTCGGCACGGCTGCCGCTGGATGGTGACGGCGTCGACGGGGGCGGCCTGCCATGAACGAGCTGACGGAGACCCGGCTGCTGGCCGGCCGCACCATCCTGGTCGTCGAGGACCAGTACGTCATCGCCGAGGAGCTGGTGCAGCTGCTGCTGGAGCTCGGCGCGACGGTGATCGGCCCCTTCGCGCGGGCCGAGATCGACCTGGCGGCGCAGCCGCGGCCGGATGCGGCGCTGCTCGACATCCACCTGCATGGCCGCCCGGTCTTCGAGCTGGCCGACCGGCTGCGCCAGGCCGGCGTGCCGCTGCTCTTCCTGACCGGCTACGACGCCTCGGTGCTGCCGCCGGCCTATCAGGACCTGCCCTGCCTGCCGAAGCCGGTGGACCCCCGCCGCCTGGAACTGGCGCTGGCCCGGCTGCTGCCGGCGCCGCGCGCGGATCTGCAGGATGCGGGGGAGACGGGCTGATGTTGCCGGCAAGGTTGCATCCGGCGGGCCATGAGGGGCCGCCGCCCGGCGTCGAGGCCCAGCCGCTGCTGCGCCGGCTCGGCCGCCTGGCGACCCTCTCCGCCGCCGAGGTGTCGATCATCACCGAGGCCTGCCGCGGCCCGCTGCGCGAGCTGCCGGCGCGCGGCGAGATCCATGCCGAGGGCGCCTGTCCGCCGCCGGCCGCGCTGGTGTCGGGCTGGGCGGCGCGGGTGCGCATGCTGGCGGATGGCCGGCGGCAGATCGTCGCCTTCCTGCTGCCCGGCGACCTGATCGGCCGGCCGCCGCCCTGCCTGCCGGCCCCCTGTGCGGCGCTGGCTTTGACCCGCGTCCTGCTGGCCGATGCGCAGCCGCTCTTCGCCGCCAGCCGGTTCCCGCAGGCGCCGCCGACCAGCGGGCTGGCCCGCGCGCTGCGCGCGGCGGAGCTGCAGGAGGAGGTGCTGCTGCGCGACCAGGTGGTGCGGCTGGGCCGGCAGACCGCCTATGAGCGCCTGGCCAGCCTGCTGCTGGAGCTGCGCCAGCGGCTGGAGGCGGCGGGCCTGGCCGAGCCCAACCGCTTCGCCCTGCCGCTGACCCAGGAGGTGCTGGCCGATGCGCTGGGCCTCAGCATCGTGCACATCAACCGCACGGTGCAGCAGATGCGGCGCGACCGGCTGATCGAGCTGCGCGGCGGCCAGGTGATCATCCTGCAGCAGGAGACGCTGCAATCGGTGGCCGACTGGCAGGACATGGCCGGGCTGCAGGATTGAGGCGTCGCACGCTTCCGTGAGACTAAACAAGGGTTAAGGCCAGGCCGGAGACCGGCATGTCAGTCTGCCGGCTACCATGAAGAACGACGAGAAGCGGCGCGGCGAAGCGCCCGGCGGGAGGGCGGCATGAAGTCCTTTCCTCTTCAGCGTGCCTGGCCGCGACGGCGCGGCGCGGAACCGCAGCCCGGCCCGGAGGGCCGTGGCGCCGCGGGGCCGGCCGCCGGCGAGGAGGCGCTGCTGTCCGGCCTGCGGCGCGCGCATGGCAGTCTCGAAGCGCTGGGCCAGGCGCTGCCGGGCTGGACCCGGCTGGCGCATGCGCCGGGGCTCGCCGCGCAGCTGGCGCTGCTGGAGAAGGTGGTGGCCGATGCGCTCCACCGCGTCGAGTTCATCCTCTCCCGCCTGGACGAGAGCAGCGAGGCCGGTGCCGTCACCCTGCCCGGCTGGATCACCGCTGCCGAGCTGGCCTATCCGAAGGATGCGGAAGCGGCCGGCGACACCGATCTGGCGGCCCTGGCGCATTGGGCGCTGGGCCGGCTGGCGGCGCGGGGCCTGGCGCTGGCCATGGTCGCACATGAGGCGGGGGCCTATCAGGCCGCGCATCTGCTGCGTCTCTCGGTCGAAGAGAGCCGGGCCACGGCGCGCGGCCTGGTCCGCCACCTGACGCCGCGCCGGACCCTCTCGCCGCCGCGGCTGCACTGAGGCCGGACGGCGCCAGGGTCTGACGGCAGCGCCGGTCAGCTGCTCCTGGCGGGCAGGCCGAGGAAGGCTTCGAACCGCGCCAGCTCGGCGGCGAGCGCGCTGTCGAAGCGCTTCTCGCGGGGTCGGGCCGTGGCGAAGCCCAGCTCTGCCTGCAGCCTGCCGTCGCGGACCGCGCAATTGGCCCAGCCGATGACCTGGTCGCCCCAGAGCAGCGGCAGCGCGTAATAGCCGAAGCGGCGGCGCGCCGGCGGGGTATAGGCCTCGAAGCGGTATTCCCAGCCCCAGAGATGCGCGAAGCGCCGCCGGTCCCAGACGATCGGGTCGAAGGGCGCCAGCAGCCGCACGTCGCGCGGCCCGCGCGGCGGTGCCGCCGGGAAGCCGGCGGGCCAGGCATAGCTTTCGCCCGCCACCCGGGCCTGCTGCAGCCCGCCGTCGCGCAGCAGCCCGGCCAGCACCGGCGGCAGCGCGCCCAGCCCCGGATTGCGCCGGCCCATCAGCTGCAGCGCCGCCCGCAGGCTGGGCAGCGGCACCGGGGCCAGGAGCCGCGCCAGCAGCAGCACCGCCTGGCGGGCGCGCTCGGCCGCGGGCAGGCCCTCGGCCCGCGGCGGCGCCGGCGCATAGACGCGGATCCCCTCCTGCCGGTGGCTGACGCGCAACAGGCCGAAATGCTGCAGTTCCTCCAGCGCCCGCGTCGTCGCCTGGGAGAAGCCGCCCCAGCCATTGACGGCGCGCTGCCGGCCGAAGGCCACCTCCAGCGCGCGCGGATGGCAGGGGCCCTGGGCGCGGACGAAATCCAGCACCGCGGCGGCCAGGCCCTGCGGCCGGTGCCGGCCATCCGCCGCCAGGGCGTCGTGGCGCGGATGCAGCAGCGCCTGGGTCGCCGGCGGCATGAAGCCATAGGCGTGCAGGAAGTCCTCCTCCAGGCCGAGCTGCGGGAAGCGGCGTTCCAGCTGCCCGGCGCGGTAGCCGCGCACCCGGTGGCGCAGGATCAGGTCCTGCGCCCGCGCCGGCGCGCGGATCGGGTCGGCCTGGACGAAGCCCAGCCGGTCGAGGGCGGCGCCCAGCGTCTCCGGCGCGCCCAGCGTCGCCTGCCGCGCCTGGGCGCGCAGCCAGCCGAGATCCGGCCCTGTCATGCGGCGGCGCGCCGGCCGCGGCCGGATTCCCCATTGCCTGCGGCGCGCTTCCGGTCCATGCGGGAAGCCACACGACCCTGTGAGGACCGCTCCCGCCCATGGCCCGGCCCGCCGCCGCCCGCCCTTCGCGCTGAACGCCCGCGGATGCTCGAGCTCGTCGACATCACCCGCAGCTTCCGCGTTGGCCCGGTCACCATGCCGATCCTGCGCGGCGTCACCCTGCGGCTGGAGGCGGGGCAGCTGGTCTCGATCATGGGCGGCTCGGGCTCCGGCAAGTCGACGCTGATGAACATCATCGGCCTGCTCGACAGGCCGACGGGGGGCGAATACCGGATCGACGGCCAGGACGTGCTGCGGGCCGAGGCGCGGGCCCTGTCGGCGCTGCGCAACCGGCTGATCGGCTTCGTCTTCCAGTCCTTCCACCTGTTGCCGCGGCTGAACGCCTGGCGCAACGTCGCCCTTCCGCTGCAGTATCGCGGCCTGGCCGAGGCCGAGGCAAGGCGCCGCGCCATCGCCATGCTGGGGCGGGTCGGGCTGGCCGACCGGGTCGAGCACATGCCGGCCATGCTCTCGGGCGGGCAGAAGCAGCGGGTGGCCATCGCCCGCGCCCTGGTCGGCGAGCCGGCGGTGGTGCTGGCCGACGAGCCGACCGGCGCGCTCGACCCCCGGGTCAGCCAGGAGATCATGGACCTGTTCCTGGCGCTGAAGCGCGAGCTGAACGTGCTGATCCTGATCATCACCCACGATCCCGGCGTCGCCGCGCAATGCGAGCGGCGGCTGCTGCTGGCCGAGGGCAGCATCGCCGAGCAGCCGCCATGCTGAGCCGCACCCTCGCCGAGGCGGCGGCCAATCTGGTGGCGTCGCGGCAGCGCTCGGCGCTCGCCCTGCTCGGCATCCTGATCGGCGCCGCGGCGGTGATCGCCATGCTGAACATCGGCGCCATCGCCCGCAACGAGACGGTGCGGCAGTTCCGCCAGCTCGGCACCGACGTGCTGACCTTGCGGGTCGACGCGCCCTCCGGCCTCGGCAGCTTCCGCCTGGCCGATGTCGAGGCGGTGCCGGCCGGGATCCCGGCGGTGCTCGACATCGCCCCCTTCGTGCTGGGCGGCGGCACGCTGCTGCACGAGGGCATGACGGGGATGGGCACCGAGCTCGGCGTCGATGCCAGCTTCGCCTCGGTCGCCCGGCTGCGGCTGCGCGAGGGGCGCTTCATCTCGGCGCATGACCGCTTCGAGCTCTACATGGTGCTGGGCCACGGGCTGGCGCAGCAGCTCTCCACCCCCTATGCGCCGGTGCGGGTCGGCTCGGCGATCCGCCAGGGGCGCTATGTCTTCACCGTCATCGGCATCCTGCAGCCGGTGCTGCAGAGCCCGATGATGCCGGTCGACATCGACGGCACCGCCTTCGTCTCGATCGCCAATGTGCGCCGGCTGATGCCCGATCCGCAGCTCTCCATGGCGGTGGCGCGGATCCATCCCGAGGCCGATCCGGAGGCGGTGATGGCGGCGCTGCAGCGCTACTTCGCGCCGAAGCTGCGCGACGCCACCCTGTCGCTGCAGAGCGCCCGCCAGCTGCTGGCCGGGATGCAGGGGCAGATGCAGCTCTTCACCCTGCTGCTCGGCACGGTCGGCGGCATCGCGCTGGTGCTCGGCGGCGTCGGCGTGATGAACATCATGCTGGTCTCGGTCGCCGAGCGGAAGCGCGAGATCGGGTTGCGCCTGGCGATCGGCGCGACGCCCGGCGACATCCGCCTGCTGTTCCTGGCCGAGGCGGTCATCCTGTCGCTGGCCGGCGGCGCGCTCGGCGTGCTGCTGGGGCTGGGCGGCGCCTATGCCTTCGCCGGCGCCTCCGGCTGGCACTACATCTTCTCGCCGAGCGCCGCGCCGCTCGGTGCCGGCGTCTCGGTGGCGGTCGGCATCTTCTTCGGCTTCTACCCGGCGGTCATGGCCGCGCGGCTGGATCCGATCGAGGCGTTGCGGTCCGAGTAGGGGAGGGCAGGGTGATGGGCGGATCACCGGTCGGCTCGGCCACCGGCGGCACCGGGAAGGTGCCGGGCGGCAGCGCCATGTCGGGCAGGATGGGCGGCGCGCGCAGCACGGCCGGCTCGGCGCAGCCGGCGAGCGTCACCAGCAGCCCCGCCAGCAGCCCCACCATCCTCCGTCCCGCCCGCCGCATGCCCGCCTCCCCCAGCGGCGCAGACATGCCCGCATTCCGCCGCGCCGGCAATCGGGCGCCGGCTGAAAGCGGCATTGCATCCGGGGGCGGAAGGATGGAATACCGGGGCGACGCGGCGCCCATCCGCGCGGGGAGATGGATCGTGTCGATGCGGCTGCCGGGCGCCCTCTGCGCCCTGCTCCTCCTGCTCTCCGGCGCGGCCGCCGCCCAGGGCAGCCCGGCCGGGGGACGGAACGGGGCAGCGGCCGCTGCCGCGCCGGCGCGGCGCCCGCCGCCCGAGGCGGTGCCGATGACCCTGCCGGAAGCCGTCTTCCTCGGCCTGCGCAGCAACCGCGCCATCCGCAGCGAATACCTGCAGCGCATCGCCGACCGCTTCGCGCTCCAGGTCGCCGAGAGCAGCTTCACCCCGCGCCTGTCGATCGCCGGCAGCGCGACGCGCGGCCGCACCGCCGGTGTCAGCGGCACGCAGCTCAGCCTCGGGCCGGTGGTCACCGTCGACACGCCGACCGGCGCGCGCTTCACCATGTCCTGGCTGGCCAGCCAGACCAACACGCGCGGCACCGATTCCGTGGCGCCCTCGCAGCTCGGCCTGCAGGTGATCCAGCCGCTGCTGGCCGGCGGCGGCATCGACTATGCCATGGCGCCGCGCCGCATCGCCCGCATCGCCGAGCGCAACGCCCAGCTGCGCCTGAAGGGCCAGGTGATCGAGCAGGTCAGCCAGATCGTGCTCGCCTATCGCGCCCTGCTGCAGGCGCAGGAGCAGAACCGCATCGCCGAGGAAAGCCTGAAGCGCGCGCGCGAGCTGGTCGAGGTCAACCGTCTGCTGATCGGCGCCGGCCGGCTGGCGCAGATCGAGCTGGTGCAGTCCGAGGCCGCGGTCGCCCAGCAGGAGCTGTCGCTGGTCGCCTCGACCAACGGCGCCGAGGCGGCGCGGCTCGCCTTGCTGGCGCTGATGGGCATCGACCCGGGCTCGCGCATCTGGGCCAGCGAGCGGCCCAGCGCCCCCTCGGTGCGGGTGGCGATGGACCGGGCGCTGGCCACCGCCTATGCCACCCAGCCGGCCTATCTGGGCCAGCTGCTGACCATCGAGATCAACCGCATCAACCTCGACGTCGCCCGCAACCAGCGGCTCTGGGACATCTCCGCCGTCGCCGGCATCGGCCAGCAGGCCAGCCGCACCCAGCTGATGGAGACGATCGGCGCGCTCAGCACCGTGCGCTCCGACTTCAACCTCGGCCTGCAGGTGAACATCCCGATCGGCTTCCCCTCGCGCGAGCAGCTCGAGGTCAATGCCGGCGTGGCGCTGCGCCAGTCGGAGCTGGCCGCCGACCAGGCGCGCGACAATGTCCGCGTCCAGGTCGAGAACGCGGTGCGCGGCATCGAGGCGCAGCGCCGCCAGGCCGAGCTCGCCCGCCGCGCCCGCGAGCTGGCGCAGCAGCAGCTGGAGGCCGAGCTGCTGCGGCTGCAGGCCGGGCGGTCGAGCAACTTCCAGGTGGTCTCCTTCCAGAGCGCGCTGCAGCAGGCGGAGAGCACCGAGCTCGGCGCCGTCATCGCCTATCTCAACGCGCTGACCACCATGGACCAGGTGCTGGGCACCACGCTGGACACCTGGCGCATCACTTTGAACGAGCCGTGACCCTGCCTTTCGACGATCTGGCGCGCCATGCCGCGCTGCTGACCGGCTGCCGCCGCGCTTTTTTTTCGGTTGGCGGCTCGCTGGCCGCCGGCTTCGGCGAGGTGGCCGAGGGCGACAGCGATTTCGCCGCCCGCGTGGTGGCGGAGGGCTTCGTCGAGGAGACGATGCCCACGCTGCGCGCCGGGTTGCGGCTGGAGGAGGCCGGCGCTGCCCTCTGCGTCGCCGACACCGCCGCCCGCCCGCTGAGCGCGGCGCAGCGCGCCGAGCTGGAGGCGCTGGCGCGGCGGGCGGCGGAGACGCTGGCGGCGCAGGGCGCGCTGGACCGGCTCGACCTCGATTTCAACGCGGCGCTGGACAGCCTGTCCGACGGCATCCTGACCATCGGCGCCGGCGGCGCGCTGCGCGCCATCAACGCCGCCGCTGCCGCGATGCTCGGCGTGACGACGGCGCGCGCCCTCGGCGCGACCCTGGAAGAGGTGCTGCCGGAGGAGGGCAGCGACGCGCTGCTCGACGCCATCCTGGCGCCGCTGGATGCCGAGGCGGCGCCCGAGCGCCAGGTCGTCGACTTCCACGGCCGGCGGCTGGCGGTGCGCGCCCAGGCCTATCGCCTGCGGCTGGGCGCCGCGGCCGGGCAGCTGGCGATCACCGCGGCGCTGAGCGACGTCACCGAGGCCGAGCGCCTGGCCGAGGCCGAGGCGGCGCTGGCCCGCGACCTGGCCGAGCAGCACCGCAAGCTGCAGACCGCCTATCTGCAGCTGGAGCAGTCGGCGACGCAGATCCGCGAGACCGCGCGCCGCATCCGCGCGACCCGCCTGGCCGGCATCGCCGGGCTGGCGCTGCTGCTGGCGGGGCTGGCTGGGTACAGCCTGTGGCCGGCCGCCGACTGGGGCGGCAGCGAGACACAGGCCGCCGAGGCCGGGCTGACGCTGCAGCCGCAGCCGGTCTCGTCGCGCATCGCGGTGGTCGGGCTGCTCGATGCCGGCTCGCTGGTCAGCGTGGTCGGGCCCTTCGACGGGCTCGTCCAGCAGCGGCTGTTCCGCTACGGCGAGCAGGTGGAGCGCGGCGCCGCCCTGCTGCAGCTCGATCTCAAGGATGTCGAGCTGCGGCTGCGCGAGGCCCGCAGCGCCGAGATCCGCGCCCGCCAGAAGGTCGCCGAGCTGCGCGGCTGGGAGAGCGGCTTCGAGGTCGCCCGCGCCCGCCGCGCCGTCGCCGCCGCGCAGCTGGAAGCCGCCGACCTCGCCGCCCGTAGCGCGCAGACCCGGCTGCTGCTGTCGCGCGGCATCATCGCCGCCGACGAGCACCGCGCGCTGGTGCAGCAGCAGCGCAACCAGCAATTGCAGCTGCAGGCGGCGCAGAACGACCTGGAAGCGACACTCGCCCGCGGCGACGCCCAGACCCTGCGCATCGCCGAGCTGGAGCTGGCCAATGCCGAGGCCAAGGTCGCCGAGCTGGAGACCGACCTGGCCCAGGCGACGGTGCGCGCGCCGGTCTCCGGCGTGGTGCTGATGCCGCCCGAGCCCGCCGGCGGCCGCCGCGCCGAGACCGTCGAGGTCGGCTCCCGCGTCTCGCGCGGCCAGACCATGTTCACGCTCGGCGCGCTGGAAAGCTTCCAGGTCCGCGCCATGGTGGACGAGATCGACGTCAACAAGGTGCGCCTCGGCCAGGCGGTGGCGGTGACCGGCGATGCCTTCGGCGGCATCACCCTGCGGGGCCGCGTCACCGGGGTCGCCGCCCAGGCCGCTGGCGATAGCGGCGGCCGCGGCGCCATGCCGAGCTTCCCGGTCACCGTCGCCATCGAGGGCATCCCGCCCGAGCAGCGCCGCCAGCTGGCGGTCGGCATGTCGGCCAGCCTGTCGATCGTCACCTATGACCGCGCCGACGCCTATGTGGTGCCGCCGGGCTATGTCCAGCTCGACGGCGCCGGGCAGCGGGTGATCCGGGTGCGGCGCGACGGGGCGGTGCGCGAGGTCCCGGTGGAGCTGGGGATCTCGGTGCCGGAAGGGATCGAGCTGCGCGGGGCGCTGCAGCCGGGGGATGTGGCGCTGCCGTGAGGGGTAGGGGCTGGTTGGAGACTGCCAAGGTAGCGGAGCTGAGCCTGCTTTCCGCGGCGAGGCCGGCAGAGGATGGGATAGGGCGATGTTAAAATTCATTCAGCAGAATGCGGACTGGAACGCGGAACCGAATGCGCCGAACCCGCAAATCACAAAACATGGCCCGACTCTCAGCATCGCATTCCTCATGCACCCATCATCATTCGGATGGCATGACGAGGAGGACGTTCCAGGCTTGCTGTGCTTCACATCTTGCCGGCGCTGGTGCTGGGACTCAACGAACGATGAGGGCTGGTACGCGGGGGCAGGCCGCTATGCCCGACAGGCACCACGCTGGGGCGAGTTCTACGAGATCATCGGCGGGGAACGATTGGGTGACAATGCGATCCCCGGCAGCGTGAGCAGTAAGATGCCAGTGCGGCATTTCCTGTTCTATTTTCGCGATGAGGTCATCGAGTGCTACGCGGAGGCCTGGGAGCTTCGCTGCGGCGAGCACAGGCGCTCAAGCAGTTGAAGGAAGGCGGCAATCCGCTGGAGGCCGAAGACGCCAGGGGCGATGCCGCTGACCTCGTAGAGGCTGGAATAGGAGTGGCGCAGCGCGGTCATGTAGGCGCGGGTGCCGGCGCGCTCGCCCAGCGGCGGGTCGATGGGCTCGGCGAAGGCGCGGGCAAAGACCACCTGCCGATCGGCCTCCCTATCCCAGGCTAGCCACCTCGGGCAGCGCCGCTCAATCCCGCGGCAGCGCGTCCCGCTTCGTTCCCGGCCGGGCATGCACCGTCAGCGTGCCCGCGCTGGCCAAAGCGTCGAGCAGCAATTCGCGCAGCAGGCGGATGTCGCGGATGCGGCCGAAGCTCGGGCGGTGGACCAGCGCCAGCTGGCGTTCTGGCGAGCTGCCATGCACCAGCCGGTAGGCCACCATGTCATCGAGAAGAGAACCCACCTGCACCGCCAGCTGCGGCAGCAGCGAGCAGCCCATCCCGTGCCCGATCATCTGCCGCAGCGTCTCCAGGCTGGCGGCCTGGCGGCCGGCCTGCAGCCCGGCCTCGACCCCGCGCGGCCCTCGCCGCGCCTGCGGGCAGCAGGCCAGCGCCTGGTCGCGCAGGCAATGGCCCTCGCTCAGCAGGATCAGCTCCTCGACCGGCAGGTCGGCCAGCTCGACGCGCTCGACGGCGGCGAGCGGGTGGTCGCGCGGCACGGCGAGGACCAGCGCCTCGCGGAACAGCGGCAGGGCGGTCAGGCCGGGATCCTCGACGGGCGTGCTGGCGATCACCGCGTCCAGCTCGCCGGCCTCCAGCGCGTGGATCAACGGGCGGGTCATGCCCTCGGTCAGCACCAGCTGCAGCTTCGGGTAGCGCGCGCGCATCGGCCCCAGCAGCAGCGGCAGCAGGTAGGGGCCGAGGGTGGCGATGACGCCCAGCCGGAAGCTGCCGGAGAGCGGTTCCGCCGCCGCCTGGGCCAGCTCGCCCAGCCGGCGGGCCTCGGCCAGGATGACGCGGGCCTGGGCCACCAGCGCCTCGCCGGCGGCGGTGACCAGCACGCCGCGGGCGCCGCGCTCGAACAGCGTCACGCCCAGCATCTCCTCGAGCTTGCGCAGCTGCGCGCTCAGCGTCGGCTGGCTGACATTGCGCGACTGCGCCGCCCGGCCGAAATGCAGGAACTCGGCGACGGCGACGGCATAGTCGAGGTCGCGGATGTTGAGGCCGGCCAGGTTCATGCGCGCGAGGGGTCCCGGAAGGCCGGCGCGAATCGCGGCGGCGCTGGGCGCGGATTATGCCCCGGCCGAGGCCGGTCGCGAAGCGGCCGCGGCGGCGCTCGGCGCCGCGGTGCCGCTGTCCCCCATCCCGGCCAGCAGCCCGTGCAGCCGGCCGCCCGGGGCGGTCGTCACCATCAGCGCGACGGCGGCGGCCAGCAGCAGCAGGGTGCGGATCATGGCGGGGCTCCCCTCGGGCGCGGTGGCGATGCGGCGATCCTGGCGGCGCGGCGGCGGCCGGGCCAGGCGATCCGCTCTATGGCGGCGATAGGCGGCGCCTCTGGTGTCATGGCCGGCTTCGGGGGATGCTGCCCGGCAGGGGAGGAACCGCATGACCAGGACAGCAGCGCCGGCCGCCGCGCGCGCGGTGCGATGACGATCGCCGACCCATGATGCCGCCGCGCAGCCCGACCTTCGCCCCCTTCGCCATCCGCAGCTACCGCTTCCAGTGGTCGGCCGACCTGATGACCTCCTGGGCCTTCGAGATGGAGACCCTGATCCTCGGCTGGTACATCATCGTCCAGACCGAGTCGGTGCTGCTGGTCACGCTGTTCGGCTCACTGCAGTTCCTGGGCACGCTGGTGGCGCCGCTGTTCGGGCTGGTGGGGGATGCGATCGGCCATCGCCGGGTGCTGGCGGCGATGCGGCTGTCCTATGCCGCGATCGCCGCGGTGCTGGCCGTGCTGGCCCTGACCGACAACCTGACGCCGCTGCTGGTGCTGGTGGGCGCCGGCATCGCCGGCATGATCCGCCCGTCTGACCTGGGCATCCGCAACGTGCTGATCGGCGAGACCATGCCGGACGACCGGCTGATGAGCGCGGTCAGCCTGTCGCGCCTGACCACCGATTCCGCCCGCGTGGTCGGCGCCCTGGCCGGTGCCGGCACCGTGCTGGCGCTCGGCATGGGCCAGGCCTACCTGGCCGTGGTCGGCCTCTATCTGGCCGGGCTTCTGCTGACCTTCGGCATCGCCGTGCCGGCCCGCGTGGCGCCCCCGGTCGGCCGCAAGGCGACGCCGCTGGCCGACCTGGCCGAGGCGGCGCGCGCCGTCTGGCAGGCGCCGCCGCAGCTGGCCGCCATGCTGATGGCCTTCCTGGTCAACCTGACCTGCTATCCCTTCACCCTGGGCCTGCTGCCCTATGTGGCGCGCGACGTCTATGGCAGCAGCCAGGCGGGGCTCGGCTACCTGGTCGCGGCGGTGGGGGCGGGCAGCATCCTGGCCTCCCTCCTGCTGAGCGCCATCGGCAGCCGGGTCAGGCCGGCGCGGATGATGCTGGTCTTCAGCCTGGCCTGGCACGCGCTGGTCATCCTGTTCGGCCAGGTGCCGGGCCTGGCCGGCGGGCTGGTGGTGCTGCCGCTGATCGGGCTGGCGCAGATGCTCTGCACCCTGCCGATGTCGGTGCTGCTGCTGCGCGGCGCGCCGCCCGGGCTGCGCGGGCGGATCATGGGGATGCGGACGCTGGCGATCTATGGCCTGCCGGTCGGGCTGCTGGCCTCGGGCCCGCTGATCGGCGGGATCGGCTTCCCGGCGACCACCGCCCTCTATGGCGGGTTCGGCCTGCTGGCGACGCTGGCGGTGCTGGTCTTCTGGCGGCGCCATCTCTGGCCGGTGGCGGCGCCCGGCAACCAGGGCTGACGGCGCGGCCCGCTTTCCGGTGGTTCCGCCGGGGCCGCGGATGGCAGGCTGGCCGCCGACCCGGACGACCCCACACCCTGCGGAGGCCATGATGAAGATTTCTTTCTATGCCCATGCCAGCTTCCGGCTGGAGGCCGACGGGCTGGCCCTGATCACCGACCCCTATACCCCGGCGCGCAGCGGCTTCGCGCCGATCGACGAGCCGGCCGATCTGGTGATCATGAGCTCGGCCACCGACGATTTCCATTCCGACCCCAGCCACGTCCTGGGCTCGCCCACCGTGGTCAATGCGCTGGCGCTGCCGCCGGAAGGGGCAACGGTCAGGGGCGTCACCATCCGGCCCTTCCCGGCCTATGAAAGCCTGAGCTTCGACTACCAGGCCGCTGCCGGCCGCGACCCGGACGCCAATGCGCTCTACCACTTCGCCCTGGGCGGGCTGCGGGTGCTGCACATGGGCGATATCGGCAATCCGGTGGCGCCCGAGCATCTGGCGGCGCTGGCGGGCCAGGTCGACATCCTGCTGGCGCTGACCGGCGAGCACGCCACCATCGCCCTCGACGACCTGGACCGGGCGATCGCCGCGATCCGGCCGCGCGTCATCATCCCGATGCATTACTACAGCCCGCGCGGCGTGCTGCCGATCGAGCCGGTGGAACGCTTCACCGCCCGCTTCCCGGCCAGCGCGGTGACGCGGGTCGGCGGGCCGAGCCTGGAGCTGACACCGGCGACGCTGCCGGCCGGGGCGCCGCATGTTTTCGTGCTGGAACAGTCGCGATAACGTGCGGACCGTGCGGCCCGGCGCCGCGCGGTTTCTCGCGCAAACGTCACGCCCCCGCCGCTTGCCGGAAACGCTGTCGCCCGCTCCATTCCGCGCGCAACGGCTCGAGATCAGTGATGACGACACGGCGCATTCTGTTCCGCCTGGCGGCGGCTTCCTTCCTGGCGACGCCCGTCGCCGCCATGGCGCAGGAGCGGCTCGGCCTGGCCGAGCGCCGCGCCATCGCCGCCTATCGCCAGGACAATTATCCGGCGATCGAGCAGGGCATCCAGCAGGCGGCCGGCTTCCCGGTGCCCGTCGAGGTCGAATGGGACCAGCTGGCGCAGCCGGGCGACGCCGCCAGCTACGCGCGCGACGATTATTTCGGCAAGACGATCTTCGAGCCGCTGACCACGGCGCTGCGCAGCATCACCGGCGATGCCATGGGCCGCGACGCGCTGCGCGCCAAGCTGCAGCGCATCCACATCCGCTATGACGAGAAGACCGCGCCCGCCTCGAACTATCCGCTCGGGCTCGCCTTCAAGGAAGGCGTGCTCGACATCAACTGGCGTCCCTACGCCAATACCGCCGATGTCAAGGAGCGCACCGAGGCGATCACCCAGCTGCTCGAACGCAGCCTGTAGCGCGACCGGGCTTCGGAGCGCCGAAGCCCGATCGCGCCGCCGCCGGCTTTCAGCGGTTGAGTTGCTGCCCGCTGCCGCCACTCGGGCCGCCGCTCAGCGCGCCCGGAGAGCCGGTGGCGGCCCGCGGCGTCGCGCCGCCGCGATCCGAACCGCCGCGCCGCATGTCGGCGAGGCTGACGCTGGGCATGGCCTTCAGGCTTTCCGCCGTGGCGCCTGGCAGGCTCCAGCGGCCGCGCTGCGCGTCATGCTGCAGCTGCGCCAGCGGCACCGCCACATGCCGCTCGCCGACACCGAGGAAGCCGCCGACCGACAGCACGGCCACCGGCGCCCCGCCGCCCTCGGGCAGGACGACATCCTCGATCTCGCCGATCTCGCGATCGCCCTCGCCATGCACATCGGCATCGAGCAGCCGGTGCATGCTGAGGCCGCGGCTGAGCGCGCCGATATCGACATTCTCGGGGGTGCCGCTGGTCGCGCCGGGCCGCGCGGGTGTCTGGCTCTGGCCCTGGCCCTGGCCCTGGCCTTGCGCCTGGGCCGGCAGGGTGGCGACGAGCAGGGTGGCGGCCAAGGCCGCGAGGGCGAGGGGGCGGGTCATCGGCGTCTTCCCATCCTGGTTGATCCTGGTGAGCGGCCCAGGGCCGCGGCGCAGCGGTGTTACGCGGTGTGCCAGGGGGAAGTTTCCGGCGCCCGCCGCCTGCAGGCACCGGCAATGTCTGCCACATCTTCGACCGCCTCTCCGGCGTTCAGCATCACCAGAGACGGGGCGCCGTGCCGCGTCGGCAGCAGGACCGGAAACCGGCACCGAGGGTGATGGCTTCCGGTCCACCGGGAGGCCCCTGCGCATGAGCAAGGAATCACCAGATCTCCGCATCCGGGTGAACCGGGCACCGGTCCTGACCCTGTGGGCCGCCGTGGTCGCCGGGCGCCTGGGGCATCCCCGGGACATGGCGCTCAGCCTGGCCAGCCATGTGGCGGGCACCGCGGCCCAGGCCAAGGCCCGGCGCCTGGGCCTGTCGGAGGACACCCGGCAGAAGGACGGCGTCACCGCCGTGGCCCCGCGGGAGACGGTGCGTCTGCTTGGCAAGGACGTCCCCCTGACCCACGACGCCGATGGCCAGGTGCTGGCGGATGCCGGGGGCGGCAAGCCCGCGCCAGCGGCGCCGGTGGAAGCCTACGTCACCCGTGCCTTTGGCCGCCATCTGCCGGTGGTTGTCGCCGCCATGGAGGCGCTGGCGGCGCGCCACGAGCCGCAGGAGCTGAACCGCATCGGCTTCCGGCTCTACGAGGCCTTCAGGCCCGAGGTTCCCAAGGATGTCACCGGCTGGGGCGCCAAGGGTGAGCTCGACCTCGAGAAGGTCCGGCAGGCTGGCGTGTGAAGCGACAGCCTGTGTCGTCGACAGCGCTGGCGTCGCCTGCTGCTAGAGGGCGCGGGCGATCAGACGAAGCGCCCGCTCCAGCTCGCCTCGATCCTCCGGCGCGCCGAGGGCCAGCCGCAGGCTGTTGGGCGCGCTGCCGATGCCGAAGGCCGCGCCGGGCGAGAGCTTGACCCCCTGCGCAAGCAGGTCTTGCACCAGCGCCTGGGCCATTGTCCTGCGCGGCAGGTCGAGCCAGAGGTGCATCGAGGCAGGGTGCGACGCGGGCGATGCCGCGAGGGGCAGCAGGCGGCGGGCCAGCGCCTGCCGGGCCCGCGCCTCGCGGCGCTTTTCTGCCTCCAGCAGGGCGGCGGTCCCATCCCCCACCCAGAGCGACGCAATGGCGGCCCCGAGCGGCGGCGCCGTCCAGACCGTCGCGCGGACCAGGTTGGCAGCCTGCTCCTCGCGCCCCGGGGGCACCAGCATCCACGCGGCCCGCAGCCCGGGCGTGAAGCTCTTGGAGGTGGAGCGGAGATGCCAGCTCCGCTCCGGCGCCAGCGCGGCGAGCGGCGGGACCGGCGCGTCGTCCTCCGTCAGGAAGCCATAGGCGTCATCCTCGATGATCTGGAAGTCGAGGCGCCGGGCGATCGCCGCCACGGCCTCGCGCCGCCGGGCCGGCATCGTCACGCCGGTCGGGTTCTGCAGCGACGGCATGCAGTAGAGCGCCGCGATCCGGTGCCGCGCGGCCAGCCGCAGCAGCGCGCGGGGACGCAGCCCGTCCGCATCCATCGGCACCGGCAGGACCTCCAGCCCCAGCGCGGCGGCGCTGGCCTTGATGCCCGGCCAGCTCAGCGCCTCCACCGCGATCGTGTCGCCGGGGCGGGCGGTGGCCAGCAGCGCGACCGTGACGGCGTGCTGCGCGCCCGCGCCGATGACCAGGCGCGCCGGATCGTCGGGCAGGCCGCGGCGCGACAGCCAGGCGGCGCCTGCGGCCCGGTCCGCCGCGCGCCCGGCATGCGGCTGGTAGTCGGCGACGGCGCCGCGCTCCCGCCGCAGGACGAGCCGTGCCGCCCGCTCGAAGCGATCGGCCAGGCCCGGCAGGGGCATCACGTTGCGGGACAGGTCAATGAGGCCGGGCCGCGCCTCCTCGATGCGGAAGGCGGCGGCGTCGACATGGCCCGGCGCCCGGACGAAGCTGCCGCGCCCGACCTCGCCGACCACCAGACCCCGCGCCTCCAGCAGGCGCATCGCCGCCGAGGCGGTGTTCAGGGCGACGCCATGGCGGAAGGCCAGCTCCCTGTGCGTCGGCAGCCGAGCGCCCGGCAGGAGCCTGCCCTCCCGGATCTCCGCCTCCAGCATCGTGGCGATGCTCTTCGCGCCCATCGGCCCCCCCCGGCCCGCATTGTCTCTGAGACAATCCTTCCATTGCCTCACCTGGCCAGCGCCGGCAATCAGGCTTCATGAACGACAGCAACCCGACGCCCTGGCACCTGACCGCTCCCACCTTCGCCGAGATCGAGGAGGCGGCCGGACGCATCCGGGGCGTGCTCGTCGAGACCCCGCTGCTGGAGAGCGAGCGCCTGAACGCGCGCCTCGGCGGGCGGCTGCTGGTCAAGGCGGAGGGGCTGCAGCGCACGGGCAGCTTCAAGGCCCGCGGCGCCTGGAACCGCCTCTGCCTGCTGACGGCGGAGGAGGGCGCCCGGGGCGTGGTCGCCTTCTCGTCCGGAAACCATGCCCAGGCGGTGGCCTGGGCCGGGCAGCGCCTGGGGATCGGGACGGTGGTGATCGCCATGCCGTCCGATGCCCCGGCGGCCAAGATCGAGCGCACCCGTGGCTGGGGCGCCGAGGTCGTGCTCTACGACCGGGCGACGGAGGATCGCGAGGCGCTGGGGCGGCGGCTGGCGGCGGCGCGCGGCCTCATCCTGGTGCCGCCCTATGACGACCGCCGCGTCATCGCCGGGGCGGCCACGCTCGGCCGGGAGGTGGTCCGGCAGGCCGAGGCGATGGGCGCGGCGCCGGAGGCCCTGGTGGTGTGCTGCGCCGGGGGCGGCCTGACGGCGGGCTGCGCGCTGGCCCTGGAAGCCATGCTGCCCGATGCCCGCGTCTTCGCCGCCGAGCCGCAAGGCTTCGATGACACGGCGCGCAGCCTGGTGGCGGGGACGCGCCTCGGCAACGCGCCCGGCGCGGCGTCGATCTGCGACGCCGTGCAGGCGCCGATGCCGGGGGTGCTGACCTTCGCGATCAACGCACCCCGCCTCGGCGGCGGGCTGGTGGTCAGCGATGCCGAAGCGCTTGCGGCCATGCGCGTGGCGTTCGAGGAGTTCGGGCTGGTGGTGGAGCCAGGCGGCGCCGTGGCGCTCGCGGCGGCCCTGCACGGGCGGCTGCCCGTGGCGGGCCGCACCGTCGCGGTCGCGCTGACCGGCGCCAATGTCGATCCCGGCATGTACCAGCGGGCGCTCTTCGCCCCTGCCTGAGCGCGGGCGGCCGCGCCGACCCGGATCGGCACCCACCCGCCCTGCTGAGCCGGTGGGCGTGCCATGCCGGAACCTCGCGCCAGCCGTCCGACAGGGTCATGCGGCGGCAGGGCCGCGCTCCTTATTGCCGCACAGCCCGACCGATAGGCTCCGGTGGCGAGGGGATGCGGCCATGGGAAACACGAGACGCCTTCTGGACCTCAGCCTGCTCGCGCTCGCGGCCACCAGCCTCGCCGCCGGCCTGGGCGCCATTTGGCTCGGCCGGGCCGACTGGGCCGCCGGGCTGCTGCTGGCCGGAACGGTCCCGGTGCTGCTGGCGGTGCTGATCGACAGCCTGGCCAGCCTGCTGCGCCGCGAGGTCGGCCTCGACATCCTCGCGCTGCTCTCGATCGGCGGCGCCCTCGCGCTCGGCGAGCATGTCGCCGCTGGCGTGGTGGGCGTGATGCTGTCGGGCGGGCGCGCCCTGGAGGGCTATGCCGAGGCGCGGGCCCGGCGCGAGATGTCCGCGCTGCTGGCCCGCGTCCCCCGCACGGCCAGCCGCTACGCGGAGGGCCAGCTCGCCGCCGTGCCGCTGGACCAGGTGGCGGCCGGCGATCGCCTGCTGGTGCGGGCCGGGGAAGCCGTGCCGGTGGACGGGGTCGTGCTCGAAGGGGCCGCGGTGCTGGATGAATCCGCGCTGACCGGCGAGCCCATCCCGGTCACGCGCGGGCCGGGCGAGGCGGTGCGCAGCGGCGCGGTGAATGCGGGCGCCCCGTTCGACATGCAGGCCCGGGCGAGCGCCGCCGCCAGCACCTTCGCCGGCATCGTGCGCCTGGTGCAGGAGGCGCAGTCCGCCAAGGCGCCGGCCGCCCGCCTGGCCGACCGCGCCGCGCTCGTCTTCACCCCGCTGGCCATCGGCCTGGCGGGCGCCGCCTGGGCCTGGAGCGGCGACCCGGTGCGCGGCCTCGCCGTCCTGGTGGTCGCCACCCCCTGTCCGCTGATCCTGGGCGTGCCGGTGGCCATCGTCTCCGGCCTGTCGCGCTGTGCCGGGCGGGGCGTGCTGGTGAAGGGCGGCGGCGCGCTGGAGGCGCTGGCCCGGGTGCGGACGCTGTTCATCGACAAGACCGGCACGCTGACCGCCGGGCAGGCCCGCCTGGCCGGCATCGAGGCGGCGCCGGGCGTGCTGCCCGACGAGGTGCTGCGTCTCGGCGCCAGCCTGGACCAGAGCTCGCAGCATTCCATCGCCCAGGCGCTGGTCACCGCCGCCCGCGCGCGCGGCCTGGCGCTGGCCCTGCCGAGCGCGGTGGAGGAACAGCCCGGCGCCGGCCTGACGGGCCTCGTGGAGGGCCGTCCCGTCTCGGTCGGCAGCCATGCCTATGTCGCTGCCCGGGTACCGGAGGCCGACTGGACCGGCCGCTTCCTGCGGCGCATGGGCTATGAGGGCGCCGCCGGCGTCTTTGTCGCGGCGGAGGGGCGGATGCTGGGCGCCATCCTGCTCGCCGACGAGATCCGTCCGGACTCGCCGCGCGCCCTGCGCCTGCTGCGCCAGGCCGGGATCACGCGCGTGGTGATGCTGACCGGCGACCGCCGCGACGTCGCCGAGACGATCGGCCTGGCGCTCGGCGTCGACGAGGTGCGGGCCGAGCAGCAGCCGCAGGACAAGCTCGCCGCCATCGCCGCGGCCCGGCAGGCGGGCGAGACCTGCGCCATGGTGGGCGACGGGGTGAACGATGCCCCGGCGCTGGCGGCGGCGGATGTCGGCGTGGCCATGGGGGCGCGCGGCTCCGGCGCCTCCTCGGAGGCGGGCGACGTCGTGCTGCTGGTGGACCGGCTGGACCGGCTGGCCGAGGCGCTGGCCGTCGCGCAGGGGACGCGGCGCATCGCCCTGCAGACCGTCGCGGTCGGCATGGGGCTGTCGGCGCTGGCCATGGTCGCGGCGGCGCTGGGCTTCCTGCCGCCGGTCACCGGCGCGCTGCTGCAGGAGGCGATTGACGTGGCCGCCATCCTGAACGCGCTGCGGGTCCTGCGCCTGCGCATCCCGGGGCGCCCGCGGGCGGCGCTGCCTGCCGCCGAGGTTGCCCGCCTCCAGGCGGAGCACCAGCGGCTGGCGGCGCCGCTGTCCCGCCTGCGCGCCGTGGCCGACCAGCTCGCCACGCTGTCGCCGCGCGAGGCCGCGGCGGCCCTGGCGGGCGTCGAGGAAGTGGTGCGGGAACACCTGCTGCGGCATGAGCGGGAAGACGGCCTGCAGCTCTACCCGGCGGTGGAGCGCGCGCTCGGCGGCGGCGACCCGATGGCCGCGATGCACCGGGCGCATCGCGAGGTGCAGCAGCTTGGCGCGCTGCTCACCCGCATGACCGCCGATCTGCCGGCGGAGGGGCCGGGGCCGAGCGAGATGAATGATTTCCGCCGCGTGCTCTATGGCCTGGACGCCGTCCTGCGGCTGCACTTCGCCCAGGAGGATGAGCTGTATCACAGCCTGGCCGACAGCGAGCATGCAGGGCCGCGGGCTGCTGGCCAGCGACAGCCGGGCCGGCCGTCACCCTGAGCGCGGGATCACCCGGCCTGGCGGTCGCCGCGGGATGCCGTGCCGGGGGCGCTCAGTCTGGCGCCGCCTCGGCCGCGCGCGGCTTCCGGCGGGTGCCGGCGGCGCGCATCCGCTCCAGGATGATGCGGGCGCCGTAGCGCAGGTCATGCACCACCAGGTCGCTCGCCTCATGCGGCGCGCGCCGCTCCAGCGCCTCGACGATCTGGCCGTGCAGGGCGGCGTCGGAGGCGCGGTGGATGGTCTCCACATACTGCCGGCCGACCAGGGGGCCGGTGAGCAGCCAGAGATTCTCGATGGTCCGCACCAGCACCTCGTTGCCGGAGGCGCGGTAGATGCAGAAATGGAAGGCGCGGTTGTGGTTCATCGCGGCCTTCCATTCATTGCCGCGCTCGGCGGCGATGAACTGCCGGTCCAGCGCGCGCAGCTCCTCCAGCATCGCCGTCGTCACCTGCATCGTCGCCAGCACGGTGGCCATGCGCTCCAGCGGCACGCGCACCTCCAGGATGCGCATATAGGCCTCGGGCGACAGCACCGGGACGCGCGGCTGGTATCCCGTCTTCAGCTCCAGCGCCCCCTCGCGGACCAGCTGCATCACCGCTTCGCGCACGGGGGTCGGCGAGGTCTGGCTGAGCTGGGAGATCCTGCGGATGTTCAGCCGGTCGCCGGGCTCGTAATAGCCCGACATCAGGGCGACCCGCAGCTCCGTGTAGATCCTGTCGGAGAGGCTGCTGCGGGCGCCCAGCTCAGCGTCCGGGATGTCGTCAGACAGGGTCAAGGCGTCATGGTTCCTCGAGATCGGCAAGTATGGCAGCTCGCGGCGCGCCCGTCAGCCTGGCCGCTCACGCCGGCGGCGCGCCCGCGGCCTCCGCCGCCCGCACGGCGTCGCGGGCGAGCTGCCCGATGCGCGGCCAGTCGCGGTCGCGGATCGCCTCGGCGGGGGCCATGAAGACGCCGCCCACGGCGAAGACATTGGGCAGGGCGCGATAGTCCTGCAGGTTGGCGGTGGAGACGCCGCCGGTGGGGCAGAAGCGCACCTCCGGGAACAGCGGCTGCATGTGCCGCAGCCAGGCCGGGCCGCCCTGCAGCTCGGCGGGGAAGAATTTCAGCTCGGTGAAGCCGTGCTCGCGCGCGGCCAGGACCTCGCTCGGCGTCACGGCGCCCGGCAGGAAGGGCAGGCCGGCCGCCGCGGCCGCCTGTGCCAGGCCGGGCGTCAGGCCGGGGCTGACCAGGAAGCGCGCCCCGGCCTCCCGGGCCTGCGCGAACTGCGCGGGACGGGTCAGCGTCCCGGCGCCGATCACCGCGCGATCGGCCCGCCGCCGCATCACCTCGATGGCGCCGAGCGCCTGCGGCGACCGCAGGGTCACCTCGATGGCGGGAAGGCCGGCCGCCTCCAGCGTGTCCAGCAGGGGAAGGGCATCCTCCAGGCGATCGACCTGCAGGATGGCGATGAGCGGCGGGCGCCCCGCCAGCAGGGCGGCCAGCGGGCCGGCTGCGGCGGGGGCGGCCAGGGTGTCGGTCGGCGGCATGGCGGTTCCTGTCGCGGGAGAGGGAGGAGGCCGGGCGCGGCCCTAGCGGTGGCGTTCCTGCGTCACCGCCTGGCCGACGGCGGCGACGCCGGTGGACAGCCCGCCATCCACGGCCAGCACCGCGCCGGTGATCATCGAGGCCCGCTTCGAGGCCAGGAAGACCACCGCCTCGGCGACATCGGCGGGATCGGAGATGCGCTGCAGCGGGCAGAGCGATTTCAGCTCGTCGAACAGCCCGGGATTGGCCTCCAGCCGGGCCGCCCAGGCGCGGGTGCGCACCGTCCCGGGCGCCACGACATTGACCCGGACATTGGCGGGGCCGAACTCCACCGCCATCGACTGCGACAGGTGGATCAGCGCCGCCTTGGCCGCGCTGTAGCCGGGAAAGCCATAGACGCCGATGCCGTTGACCGAGGCGATGTTCACGATGACGCCGCCCTCTGCCATCAGCACGCCCTTCAGCGCCTGGATGCAGAGGAAGGCCGAGTCCAGGTTGACGCTGAAATCGGCCCGCCAGGAGGCGGCATCGGTGACGCCCAGGGTGATGGCATGCGCCTTGCCCGCCGTGTTCACCAGGGCGCGGATCTCGCCCAGCGCCCGCGCCTGCCCGACCGCCGCCGCGACCGAGGCCGGATCGGTCACATCCGCCTCGATGGCGACCGCCTGGCCGCCGGCCTGCCGCACCAAAGCGGCGACCGCCTCGGCGCGGTCCATGGCGCGGTCGACGCAGGCGATGGCCCAGCCATCCCTGGCCATGGCCTGGCAGATGGCGCCGCCGATATCGCCGCCGCCGCCGGTCACGAAAGCCCAATGTGTCACGTGAGATCGTCCTTCATGCCAGGATGGCGAGGGGAGGGCGGTGCTGCGCCCAGGGGCGGATCGCCTCGAACTGCGCTGCCAGCTGCAGCACGCCGAGATCGTCGAAGCGGCGTCCGACGATCTGCAGGCCGACCGGCAATCCCTCGGCCGTGAAGCCGCAGGGGATCGAGCAGGCCGGGTTGCCGGAGAGGTTGAAGGGGTAGGAGAATTCCGCCCAGCTCAGCCAGTCCCAGGGATGCTGCGGCCAGTGTTCCGGCTGCAGGCGGTCGGCCGGGAAGGCGGCGACGGAGACGGAAGGCGTCAGCAGGAAATCCCATTCCTCGAAGAAGCGGTGGATCTCGACGCCATAGGCATATTTGCGGATGCGCATCCGCTGGTACTCGGCGACCGTCGTGCCGCTGCCGGCGCGGATGCAGGCGACGAAGCCCGGATCCATCTGCGCCTCCCATTGCGGCAGGAGGTCGCCGAAGCGGGAGAAATGCGCCGGCCAGAAATAGCGCGCCAGCTCCGGACCCTGCGGCCCCCAGGGTGTGCCGGGCTGATCGACCGCATGGCCGAGCGCCTGCCCGATCGCCTCCACCGCCTGCTGCACCCGCTGCGCGACCTCGGGGTCCACCCGCGCATGGCCCAGATCCGGGCTGAAGGCGATGCGCGGCCGGCGCGCGGGCGGCTGCCGCAGCAGCGCCGGGTAATCGGCGGGCGGCGCCTCCAGGCTGGTCGGGTCCCAGGGATGCGGCCCGGCCATCACCCGCAGCATCAGCGCCGCATCGGCCACGTTGCGCGTCATCGGCCCCAGATGCAGCGTGTTGTCGCCGGTGCCGGGCGGATAGACCGGCACCCGGCCATAGCTCGGCTTGAAGCCGAAGGCGCCGCAGAAATGCGCCGGCATGCGGATCGACCCGGCGCCATCGCCCGACTGGTGCAGCGGGCCGTAGCCCGCCGCTGCGGCCACGCCGGCGCCGGCCGAGGAGGCGCCGGCATTGTAGCCCTGCTTCCAGGGATTGTGGGTGATGCCGGTCAGCGGGCTCTGGCTGACGCCCTTCCAGCCGAATTCGGAGGTCGTCGTCTTGCCGAGCAGGATGGCGCCTTCCTGCAGCATCCGCGCGGCCATCGGCGTGGTGAAGTCAGGGGTGTCGCCCTTGCGGGTGAGGCTGCCGAATTCCGTCGGCAGCCCAGCGATCGCCTCGTGGTCCTTGATGGTGATCGGCACGCCATGCAGGCGGCCGAGCGGCGCGCCCTGCATCACCGCCCGCTCGGCGGCGCGGGCCTGGTCCAGGGCCTGTTCCGGCACCAGCAGGGCGAAGGCGTTGAGCCGCGGCTCCAGCGCCTCGATGCGCCGCAGCAGCGCGGTGGTCAGCTCGACCGGCGAGATCGCCTTGTGGGCGACCATCCGCGCCAGCTCGGTGGCCGGCGCGAAGCCGAGATCCTCGTCGCGCATCGCCTCAGCCCTTCTCCACGCCCCAGAACATCGGAAAGCCTTCGACGATGTTGCGCAGGCTCGTGCGGTAGGCGGTCGGCTGGTAGTAGAAGCCGGTCGGGATATAGGGCAGGTCCTGGAAGGCCTGGCGCTGCATCTCGGCGGCGATGCGGCGCTGCTCGGCCGGATCGGTGGCTTCGAGGAAGCTGTCGCGCAGCGCTTCCAGCCTCTCGCTGCTGGGCCAGCCGACCGGGCCGCGCTGGCCGATGCCGCGCATGAAGGAATTGCCGGCCGGGTTCACCGCGACGATGCCGGGCAGGTAGTTGCACCAGACGCTCCAGCCGCCCTTGTCCGGCGCGTTGCGCGAGGAGAGGCGGGGCAGCACGGTGCCCCAGTCCAGCGCCTGGTAGTCCAGGTTGATGCCGACGCGGCGGAACAGATCCGCGGTGATCTCGCTCATCGCATTCAGCGCCGGCAGGTCGCTGGGGACGATGAAGACCACCTTCTCGCCCTTGTAGCCCGCCTCGGCCAGCGCCTGCTTCACGCGGTCCAGGCTGCGCGGGGCGGTCAGCGCCTCCAGCCCCGCCTCGTTCGCCAGCGGCGAGCCGGGGGTGAAGAAGCCGACCCTGTCCTTCCACAGGCTGGTGTCGGACCCCATGGTGGCGATCATGTAGTCTGCCTGGTTGATGCCGGCCAGGAAGGCGCGGCGGATCGCCGGGTTGTCGAAGGGCGGATGCAGCTGGTTGAAGCGGATCATGCCGAGATAGCCGCCCTTGTCCTTCACCTCGACGGCGATGTTGCGGTTGCGCTTCAGCACCGGCAGCAGGTCGGGGATCGGCTGTTCCCACCAGTCCATCTCGCCCGATTGCAGGGCGGCGGCGGCGGTGGAGGCATCGGGGATGGTATGCCATTCCACGCGATCCACCTTCACGACCTTGCCGCCCGCCATGAAGCTGGGCGGCTCGGCGCGCGGCACGTAGCGGGCGAATTTCTCATAGACCGCGCGCTGCCCGGCCATCCGCTCGCCGGGCAGGAAGCGGAACGGGCCGCTGCCGACGATCTCGCTCACCTGGGTGGCGACATCGGTGCGGGCCAGGCGCTCCGGCATGATGAAGCAGGTGGCCGAGGCCTTGCCGAGCGCGAAGGGCAGCTGCGGGAAGGGCTGCTTCAGCCGGATGCGCAGCACCGTGTCGGAGGCGGCGACGATCTCGTCGGCGCGGGCGCGCAGCGTCTGCCCCAGCGCGTCGATGCGCGACCAGCGGTCGATGCTGGCGGCGACGTCGCGCGCCAGCACCGGCGTGCCGTCATGGAAGGTCAGCCCGTCGCGCAGCGTGATGAGCCAGGTGCGGCCGTCATCCTCCACCCGGTGGCCCGCCGCCATCTGCGGCTGCGGCACGAAGCCGGCATCGAGCCCGTAGAGCGTGTCGAAGACCATGGCGCCGTGGTTGCGGGTCACCAGGCCGGTGGTCTGCACCGGATCCAGCAGCGCCAGATCCGATTGCGGGATGAACTTCAGCACCGACCGGCCTTGTGCCCGGCTGATGGCGGGGGCGAGGACCGGGGTGGCCAGGGCGGCGATGGCGGAGTTCAGCACGGTTCGGCGGCGAAGCATGGCGGACGCTCCTCACGAGGCAGGGCTCGAGGCTGGGGCCTGGACGCAGTTTTGACATATCAAAACAAACATTCTTTTCGTGCAATCCCGATTCTCTGCCGGGGATCGCGAATTTCGTGTTGACTCTGATATACGAAAAACCGCCTCATCACCCGGCACTCTGAAAGGTCACGCATGCAGCGCCCGGACGTGAATCGGCTGATCGACCGCCCCCTGACGCTCGGAGAGAGCCCGGTCTGGGACGATCGGGAGGGCGTCCTGTGGTTCGTCGATATCGCCGAGCAGCTGGTGCTCAGCCTGGAGCCGGAGAGTGGCCGGCTGCGCGAGTTCCGCATGCCCGCGCAGCCCGGCAGCCTCGGCCTGGCCACCGGGGGGCGCCTGGTGGTCGCCCTGCGCAGCGGCGTGCACCTGTTCGACCCGCGCAGCGGCGCTCTCGATTTCCTCGTCCATCCCGAGCCCTCGCCGGCCAGCAACCGGCTGAACGATGGCAAGGTCGGGCCGGACGGGAATTTCTGGGTCGGCAGCCTGGACGACCGGGCGGAGCGGCAGCCGGTGGCGGCGCTGTATCGCGTGACGCCCTCGGGCGAGGTCACCTGCATCACCCGCGGGCTGCGCTGCTCGAACGGCCTGGCCTGGAGCCCGGATGGCGGCACGCTCTATCACGCCGACAGCCGCGGCCCCTTCGTGCAGGCCTTCGACTTCGATGCCGCCCGCGGCAGCGCCAGCAACCCGCGTCGCTTGCTGACGCTGACCGAGGCGCAGGGCCTGCCGGATGGCGCCGCCGTCGATGTCGAGGGCTTCTACTGGAGCGCCGGCGTCAGCGCCGGCGTGCTGAACCGCATCTCGCCCGAGGGCGTGATCGTCGAGCGCATCCCGCTGCCGGTGGCGGCGCCGACCATGCCCTGCTTCGGCGGCGCCGACCGCCGGACGCTGTTCGTCACCTCCCTGGCCAGCACCGGCCCTGACGGGCCCGAGCCCGGCACGGTGATCGCCTTCCGCGTCGGGGTCGCCGGGGTGCCGGTCGGCCGCTTCGGCGAGGCGGTGGCGTCGTGACGCCGGAGACCGCGCCCGACGGGGCGCCCTGGGAAGCGCTGCCGCCGCCGCTGTCGGACCTGCACGAGGCGGCAGCGCGGCTGCGCGGCGTCGCGCTGGAGACGCCGCTGCTGGAAAGCGAGCGGCTGAACGCGCGGCTGGGCGGGCGTGTCCTGGTCAAGGCCGAGGGGCTGCAGCACACCGGCAGCTTCAAGCTGCGCGGCGCCTGGAACTACCTGGCGCAGCTGCCGCGCGCGCGGGCGGCAGGCGGGCTGGTGGCGCTCTCCTCCGGCAATCACGGGCAGGCGGTCGCCTGGGCGGGACGGCGGCTGGGCCTCGGGCCGGTCGTGGTGCTGATGCCCCGCGACACGCCGCGCGCCAAGGTCGAGCGCACCCGCTTCTGGGGCGCCGGGGTGGAGTTCTACGATCGCCAGACGGTGGACCGCGCCGCGCTCCTCGGCCACTGGACGTCGCAGCGGGGCTACCATCTGGTGCCGGCCTATGACGACCGGCGCGTCATCGCGGGGGCCGGCACGCTGGCGCTGGAAGCGATGGCGCAGGCCGCGGGGCAGGGCGCGGTGCCGGACCTGCTGGTCGTCGCCTGCTCCGGCGGCGGGCTCTCGGCGGGCTGCGCCCTGGCGCTGCAGGGCGGGAAGACGCGGCTCCTCGCCGTCGAGCCGCCCGGCCATGACGACCTGCTGCGCAGCCTGGAGGCCGGCCGGCGCCTGACGAATGCCGGGAACGTGCCGTCGATCTGCGATGCGCTGCTGGCGATCACGCCGGGCGCCCTGCCCTTCGGCATCCACCAGCAGCATGGCACGCGGGCGGCGGTGGTGACCGACGATCAGGCCCGCGCCGCGGTCTTCACCCTGTTCGCCGAATTCGGCCTGGTCGTTGAGCCCGGGGGCGCCCTGCCGCTGGGCGCGCTGCTCGCCGATCCCGCCCTGGTCCGCGGGCGCACGGTGATGGTGATTGCCAGCGGCCGCCATCTCGACGGGTCGCTTCTGGCGGAGATCGTCACCCGCTCCGCCCCGCCGCCTGCCTAGGGTGGCGGCGGCAGCGTGGCGGCGAGGGGCTTGCGTCAGGAAACAACAAGGGAGGATCACCCATGCGGATGGCAGGACTGCTCGGGATGGCGCTGGTCGCGCTGTCGCTCGGTGCCGGCGCGCGCGACGCCGCGGCGCAGGCCGCCGGCGGGCCGACGCTGGCCGCGGTGAAGGCACGCGGCGTCGTGCTCTGCGGCACCAGCGGCGCCAGCCCCGGCTTCGGCCTCTTCGATGCCCGTGGCGAGCTGCGCGGCATGGATGCCGATCTGTGCCGCGCGGTGGCGGCCGCGGTCTTCGGCGACGCGACGAAGGTGCGCTACATCGTGATGACCGCGCCGCAGCGCATCGTCAGCCTGCAGGCCGGCACCATCGACCTGGCGGCGCAGTCGCTGACCTGGACGCAGACGCGGGAGACCAACAACGGGCTGGAATTCACCGGCACGCATTTCTATGACGGCCAGGGCTTCCTGGTGCGGCGCTCGCTCGGCATCGCCGAGGGCCGCGCGCTCGATGGCGCGACGATCTGCCTGCCGCAGGGGGGGCGTGCGGAGATCAACGCCGCCGAATGGGCCCGCGCGGCGGGGATCAAGTTCACGCCGCTGATCTTCGAGCGCGCCGACGAGGGCATCGCCGCCTATGAGGCCCGCCGCTGCGATGCGCTGAGCAACGACGCCACCCTGCTGCTGGGCATCCGCTCGCGGCTGCAGAATCCGGCGGAGCACCTGGTGCTGGCCGACCGCATCAGCAAGGAACCGCTGGGCGCCTATGTCCGCAAGGGCGACGAGCAGTGGCTCGATATCGTCAAATGGACGCTGCACGCGCTGATCAATGCCGAGGAGCTCGGCGTCACCCAGGCGAATCTGGACGAGATGCTGCAGAGCCAGAATCCGCTGGTGCAACGCCTGCTGGGTGTCACCGGCGAGCATGGCCGCTTCATGGGGCTCGACAGCCGCTGGGCCTACCATGTGATCCGCAACATGGGGAATTATGGCGAAGTGTTCGAGCGGCATTTCGGCGAGGCCAGCCAGACCCCGACGCCGCGCGGGCTCAATCGGCTCTGGACCCAGGGCGGGCTGATGTACGGCGCGCCGATCCAGTAGAGCGGCGGAGGGGGGGCAGCCTCCCTCGGCATCCGCAGGCATCCTCGCCCGCGAGCGTCATCCCTGCGTGGACGCTGCGGCGAGGGTCGCCTGCGGGACAACAAGCGCCATCCTCCGGGCGGCAACCGATCGGCTGCCCCATTCGTTTTGGCGGGCCTGAGCCTCCAATCATCCGGTGGTCCCGGCGCGGCCGGTGACGCCGCTGCGCTTGCGGTCGTGGCCGCGCTGGGTCCCGCTGCCGGACACCGCCGCATTGCGGGCCAGGCTGGACCGCAGCCATCGCCCGTCCGCCACCACAGGGCGCCGCCTGGGTCGTTCGATCCCGGCGGCATCCGGTGCAGCAGACCTGCCCCGGCTGGAAAAAAGGCAGAAAAAAGGCGAATCCGCCACAATCTCGACCAGATTGGCGAACCCCCGGCGATGTCGGGGGTTGGGGAAGGAGGGCGATACGACGTCGCCTTTGCCGAAAGGTCTTCATGCCCAGCAAGGAAGAGAAAATCATGCGCAAGACAATGCTGTTCTCCGGTTCTTCGCTCGCGATGGTCTGCCTGGCCCCCTGGCTCGCCAGCGCCCAGCCCGCCCCGAACAACACGGGAAATCCAGGCGCCCAGCCTCAGGCGCAGGCCCAGGGGCAGGGGCAGGGGCAGGGGCAGGGTGGCAAGCCATCGGCCGGCCAGCGTGCCGGGGCTTCGGACAAGCCGGGCCAGCAGGCCCAGGGGCAGCGGCAGGTTGCCGAGACGTGCATGCGCGACCTGACCGCGTTCAGCGAGCGGATGGACAAGGAAGGATACTGGCTGAGCGGCTACCGCCAGGGATTCGGCTGGAACACGCCGGGTCGGCTGGGGATGGACGGCGCGCGCACCACCATGGCGCCGGCCAACACGCCGGCGGGCACCGCGACCACGTCCGGCACCAACAACCGGGGCGCCGCGGCCTCCGGCACCGGGGCATCGGCCGCCGCGGCGGGCACCGGCCCCTGGGGCAACATGACCTGGCGGACGGCGCCGGCTCAGGAGATCGGCACCCTCTACCGTGCGGCCGCCGTTCTGGCCCATCGCGGCGATGAGCAGGCCTGCCAGACCGTGCTGGGCGAGGTCCGGGATGTCTATGGCGAGTATGCGGGCCAGCTGCGCGAGGCCGGGGTGGAGCCGGGGCAGATGGTGTCCTACCGCCAGCAGCAACTGGCGGCGGCGCAGCCGGTGACGAAGATGCAGCGCAACTTCCGGGCCGACAACATCACCGGCATGGACGTCCGCAATCCGCAGGATGAGTATCTCGGCAGCGTGGAGGACGTGATCCTCAACCCGGGCAACGGGCAGATCAGCTACGTGATCCTCTCGCGTGGCGGCTTCCTGGGCCTCGGCGAGGATTATGTGGCCCTGCCCTGGCAGCAGCTGCGGGCCACGCCGCAGATGGATGCCTTCGTGGTCCGGGTGACGGAAGACACGCTGGACAAGGCGCCGAAGGTCAATCCGGACAGCTTCGCGAATGCGCAGGCTGATACGCAGCGGCGGCAGGAGATCGACCGCTTCTGGCAGCAGCAGACACAGGGCGGCTGAGGTGACGCAGGGGGAGGAGCGACAAGGCTCCTCCCCACCCCCAGGCAGGGTTGGAACAGATGCTCTTTGACTCCTGGTTCGGCCTGCTGCGCGTCCTGCTGGTCGGCAGCCTGGCCTATGCGGCCCTGGTGCTGATGCTGCGGATCTCGGGCAAGCGGACGCTGGCGAAGCTCAACGCCTTCGACCTGATCGTCACCGTGGCGCTGGGCTCGACGCTCGCGACGGTGCTGCTGAACAATTCCGTGGCCCTGGCGGAGGGCGTGCTGGCCTTCGCCCTGCTGGCCGGGCTGCAATACGTCGTGGCCTGGCTGTCGGTGCGCTCGGATCGCTTCGACCGTCTCGTCAAATCCGAACCCAGCTTGCTGCTCCACGAGGGGCGCATGCTCGAGGGCATGATGCGCGAGCAGCGCGTCACGCGGGACGAGGTTCTGGCCGCCCTCCGCGCGTCCGGCGTGGCCAGCCCGGCTGCCGCGGCGGCCGTGGTGCTGGAAACCGATGGCACGTTGAGCGTCATCCCGGCTGCCGCTGCCGCGAGCGGAACCGTCGAGGTGCTGCGCGGGGTGCGGACCTCGGCCTGATGGTCCTGCGGTGCTGAACCAGCCTGGCCGGCTGGCCGCCCTCAGGCGTGGTCAGGCGGGACGGCCCTGGCGGGCGCGCACCGCCCGCGAGGGGGCTGTTGGCCCTGCGTCATTCGGCGTGGGAGTAGAGCGGCTGGCCCGCCACCGGCAGGGCCACGCGCAGGATCGACCCGGTCTCGGATTCGGTCACGAAGAGGGTACGCCCCCCGGCGCCCCCGAAGGCCAGGTTGGTGGTGGACCACCCGGCGCAGGAGGCAATGCGCGCCAGGGGTTCTGCCCGGGGAGAGAGGCGCCAGACCGTGCCGAAGCCCGCATGGGCGACCAGCAGGCAGCCTTCGGCGTCCAGAGCCAGGCCATCGGGGCCGCTCGGCCCGCCATGGAGGTGGCAGAAGATGCTGGCCTTGGTGACGCTGCCATCCTCATGCAGCGGCAGGCGCCAGATCTGGTTGGCGCGCGTCACCGCCACCAGCAGGAACGAGGCATCCGGCGCCACCACGATGCCGTTGGGGCTCGGCACCGTGTCGATCAGCCGCTGCAGCCGCCCGTCGGCGCCGAGGCGGTAGACCCGGCCCGAGGGGTCCTGCAGCCCCGTCTGGCCCTGGTCCGTGAAGTACAGCGCGCCATCCGGCCCGAAGACCAGGTCGTTGACGCCCTTGAAGCTCTCGGACCGCACGGTATCGAGGAACGGGGTGACGGTGCCGCTCTCCGGCTCCAGCAGCATGATGCCGCGCTTGTAGTCCGTGATGAAGATGCGGCCGTCCCGGTGGATCTTCAGCCCGTTCGGCCAGCCATCATACTCGGCGACCTGCTCCCATTCCCCCTCCGGCGAGATGCGGAAGACCCGGCCGAAGGGGATGTCGGTGACGTAGAGCCGGCCCTGGCGGTCGAAGGACGGGCCCTCCAGGAAGCTGTCGACGGGACGTCCGGCGCGGTTGGCATCGCTCCAGGCCGTGCGCCGCGCCTGGCGGAACCGGTCGGGCAGGCGGGTGAAGACCTCGGTCTCGAGGCGCGGCGGCGCGGCGAAGAAGCTCATCCTGCTGGCCCTTACTGCTTCTCGATGCCGCCGGTGGCGGCGACGTCGCGCCAGCGCGCGGTCTCCTCCCGGATCAGGCGGGCGAAGGCGTCGGGCGCGATGCCGCCCGGCTCGGAGCCGAGATCGGCGATGAAGCTCTTCATGTCCGGGGCGGCGATGGCGCGCGCGGCTTCCTGCTGCAGGCGCTGCACGACCGCGTCCGGCGTGCCCTTCGGCGCGGCGAGGCCGGACCAGTTGATGACGCTGTAGCCGGGCAGCCCGGCCTCCCCGAAGGTCGGCACCTCCGGCAGCGCCGCCACCCGGTTCGCCCCGCTGATGGCGAGCGGCCGCAGCTGCCCGCCGCGGATATTGCCCAGGGCGGAGCCCGGCGACAGCATGACCAGGTCCACATTGCCCGACAGGACGCCGATCACCGCCTCGCCCGCGCCGCGGTAGGGGACGTGGTAGAGCTTCACGCCCGCCGCCCGCTCGAAGGCGAGCGTCGCGAAATGCGGCGCGCTGCCCATGCCGCCGGTGCCGTAGGTCAGCTTCTCCGGGTCCTTCTTCGCCGCCGCGACGAGCGAGGCGAGGTCGCGGTAGGGCGAGTTCTGGCCCACCGCCAGCAGGATCGGCGAGAAGGCCGTCACGGTGACGGGGCGGAAGGCGGTCTCGACGTCGAAGGGCAGCCGGCTGAACAGGTAGGGCAGCATGGCATAGGTGTTGTCCATGGCCAGCAGCGTGTAGCCGTCCGGCGCCGCACGGGCGGCCTCGCCGGCGCCGATCGTGCCGGTGGCGCCCGACTTGTTCTCCACCACGAAGGTCTGCCCCAGCTGCTCCGACAGCTTCTGCGACAGGCGCCGCGCCAGCGTGTCCACCGCGCCGCCCGGCGCCCAGGGGACGATCACCCGCACCGGGCGCGAGGGATAGGCCTCCTGGGACCGGGCCGGACGGGGCAGGGCGAGCCCGGCCAGGCCCGCGGCCAGCAGGCTGCGGCGGGGCAGGGGAGGCAGGACAGGGTCGGGCATTCGTGTTTCCTCCTGGAGATCAGATTTTCGAAACGCCATTGCGTTTTTCTTGTTACCCTGGCACTGCAGGTCCAGCCCTGTCAATCGAACCGGCGCGACAACGACGCCGGGCTCGTGGAGGAAGACGGCCATGGCTCTTGGATGTCGCGGTCTCCGGCGCCGTCGCCCGGTGACGCCGCCCGGTGATGCCGCCCTGGGCGATCGCCGGCGATGCACCCCGTTCCACGGGGCCGGGCGCAGGGGCGTCACCCGGGGCGCCCCGGTCGCGCCACGCTTGAAAGACTGAATCCCGGTCAGCGACGCCTCTCCCGCCCGTTCTGGAATGCAGCCCCATGCCCGAGGCCACCATGCGCCCCACTGTCCTTGTTTCCGCCGCCAGGCTGGCACCGGAAGCCGTCTCCATGCTGGAGGAGGCCGGCTATGCCGTGCACTGCTCGACGGCCTACCCGAGCGAGGAGGAACTCCTCGCCGCCATCGCCCGGCATCGCCCGGTGGCGATCCTGCACCGGCAGGGCATCATCAACGGCACGGTGATGGATGCCGCGGCGCCTGAGCTGCGCGTCGTGGCGCGGCATGGCGCGGGCATCGACGGCATCGACATTCCGGCAGCCAGGGCGCGCGGTCTGACGGTGACGCGCGCGGCCGGGGCCAACGCCCGCTCCGTCGCCGAGCACGCCATGGCGCTGATGCTCTGCCTGCTGAAGGACCTGCCCTCGGTGGTCAGCGGCATGCGCGAGGGCCTCTGGGAGAAGACCTCCCGCATGACGCGCGACATCGACGGCATGACCCTCGGCCTCGTCGGCTACGGCGCCATCGGCTCCAGGGTGGCGCGCTACGCCGATGCCTTCGGCATGCGCGTCCTGGCCTTCGATCCCTACCTGCCGGCCGGTGGCCTGCCCGGGCCGGGCGAGCGCGTCGACACGCTGCCGGACCTGCTGCGCCAGGCCGAGGTGCTGTCGCTCCACTGCCCCCTGGAGCCGGAAACCCGTGGCCTGATCGGCGCGGCCGAGCTGGCCCTGCTGCCGAAGGGGGCCATCCTGGTGCACACCGCGCGCGGCGGCATCGTGGATCAGGACTCGCTGCTGGCGGCGCTCGATTCCGGGCAGCTGGGCTGGGCGGGGCTGGACGTCTTCGCCCAGGAACCGCTGCCGGCCGACAGCCGCTTCCGCAGCCATCCGCGTGTCGTGGCGACGCCGCACCTTGCCGCCAACACGCCGCGGGGCGCCACCGGCATGGCCTGCGGCGCGGCGGACAGCATCATCGCCGTGCTGGCAGGGCGCCTGCCGAGCCTGGCAGGCGCGGTGGTCGTGCCCGGCGGGATGCCGGCCGAGCTCTTCCCGGCTTCCTGACGCAGCCTCCAGGGCGTCGAAGGGGAGGACCCCCGGTCCCCCCCCCGCTCTGCGGGACCGATCCGCGGCGGGCTTTCGCAGACCGGGCGCCCGTCGCCGCCGCCGCGAGGCAGGCCGCCATCCCGACAAGATCTGCCAACGACACAGCACCATGGGAGTGAATCCATCATGATCGAACGCCGCATGCTCCTGGCCGCGGCAGCCGCCCTGGCCGCACCGCGGCTGGCGCGGGCGCAGGCCTGGCCGACGCGTCCCTTGAGGCTGATCGTCGCCTATCCGCCGGGCGGCGCGGTGGACCTCGCCGGTCGATTGATCGCCGACACGCTGGGCGCCCGGCTCGGCCAGTCGGTGGTGGTGGAGAACCGCACCGGCGGCGGCGGCACCATCGGCACCGCCGCCGTCGCCCATGCGGCGCCGGACGGCTACACGCTGGGCGCCAGCGCGGTGAACAGCCTCTCCATCAATCAGTACCTCTACCGCGATCTGCCCTACGCCCCGGAGAAGGACCTCATCCCGGTATCCCTGGCCTGGGAGGCGCCGCTGGTGGTGGTCGTGCCCACCGACCACGTCCCGGCGACGACCCTGGCCGAGTTCGTGGCCTGGGCGAAGCAGCGGCCGAGCGGCATCGCCTTCGGCAGCTCCGGCATCGGCACCACCGTGCACCTGTCCGGCGAGATGCTGTGCCGGCGCACCGGCATCCAGGGTCTCCACGTGCCTTTCCGCGGCGGCTCTGACGCGCTGACCAGCATGCTGCGGGGCGATACCCAGCTCACCGTCGACAACCTGCCGACCGCCTTGTCCAACCTGCGGGGCGGCAAGCTGCGGGCCCTGGCGGTGACCTCGGCCGAGCGGTCGCCCGACCTGCCGGACGTACCCACCATGGCCGAGGCGGGCGTGCCCGATTTCCTGGTGACCTCCTGGGGGGCGATCACCGTGCCCGCCGGCACGCCCGAGGCGGTGGTGGACCGCCTTTCGGAGGCCATGCGCGAGGTCGCGGCCGACCCCGCGGTGCAGCAGCGCTTCCGCCCGACCGGCAACAAGCCCCTGGGCACGACGCCACAGGAGGCCGCCGCCCGCGCGGCGCGGGAACGGCCGATGTGGGAGCAGCTCGTGCGCGCCTCCGGGGCGACGCTGGACTGAGCGGGATGGAGGACCGCCAGAGGAGGGCGCCCTGGTCGGCGGGCGAAGGGCCGCCCCGCCACCGGGCACCGCCCGGGGCCACGGATTGCCACTTCCACATCTACGACAGCCGCGTGGCGTCCGCGCCCGGCACGCCGCACCATCCGGATGCGACGGAGGCAGGGTACCGCGCGCTGCAACAGCGCCTCGGCCTGTCGCGCGGGGTGCTGGTGCAGCCCTCGGCCTATGGCACGGACAACAGGCGGCACCTGCAGGCCCTGGAAAGCCTGGGTCGCGAGTCCTTCCGCATGGTGGCGGTCGTCGCTGCCGATGTGGCGGAGGCGGAGCTGCGCGTGCTGGACGCCGCCGGGGTGCGCGGCGTGCGCTTCAACCTCACCATGCCCGGCGTGCTGGGACTGGCGGATCTGGAGCGGCTGGGGAGGCGCATCGCGGCGCTGGGCTGGCACATCCAGCTCAATGCCTCCGAGGCGCAGCTGCGGACGGCGCAGGAGGTGCTGGCGCAGCTGCCGTGCCGGCTGGTGCTGGACCATCTGGGGCATGTTCCCCAGCTCGCCGGGCTGGACAGCGAGGCCTTCAGGATCATCGGGCGGCTGCTCGACGCGGGCAACACCTGGGTCAAGCTGTCCGGCCCCTATATCCGCAGCCAGGTCGGAGCGCCGCATTATCCGGATGCCGGCGCCGTGGCGGCGGCCCTGGCGCGCCGGGCGCCCGAGCGCCTTCTCTGGGGCACCGACTGGCCGCATCCGACCCGGCCCGCGGAGGCGAAGCCGGACGATGCCGGATTGTTCGACCTCGCGATGGAATGGGCGGGGTCCGACGCCGTGCAGCGCCGGATGCTCGTGGAGAACCCGGCCGAAATCTACGGCTTCAGCCGGCTGTGACGCGTCCGGGCGGCGTGCGCGACGAGGCTCGCCAGCCTTCCATCGCCGCCCGGGCGCATCCCTGCATGACGGTTGGTGCCCGCATGGTGGTGCCGGTGCCGCTGACGAAGGGGTTGCGGGTGACGTCCCGCCCGGGCGGATGACCCTCTTCCGGCGCATCGGATTCAAGCCTGGTGAAAGGCTCCAAAGCTCGATGATGGACGAAGGCCGGTCGGCGGTCATTCAGCCCTCGAGATAGGCTCCCAATTCCTCCGGCGTCCCCTGAGGGAAGGCGTCCTTCAGGTGGTCCAGAAAGGCGGAGACGCGTGCGTTCAGCAGCCGCCGAGACGGGTAGAGCGCCCAGAGTGCGATGTCCGGGCCGTCCACATCACCCCAGTGGACCAGCCTTCCGGCTGCCAGGTCACGGCTCACCAGCGATATCGGCAGGCGCCCGGCGCCGACACCTGCGCGAACCGCATCGCGGACCATGACGAGCGATGACAGGCCAAGCACCGTGCGCGTCGCGACGCGCACGCGCCCCTCCGCATTCATCACATCCCAGGTCACGGCGCCTTCCCCTGACCCTCGCACCACGGCGGGGACCGCGGTCCCGTCCGACGGCCGGGCCAGCGCAGGGCTCGCCACGACGACGAGCCGGTCGCGCAGGAAGGCGCGGCCAACGAGGCTCTCGTCCGGGTCCGGGTTGACGCGGATCACCAGGTCGTAGCCCTCCTCCACCATGTCGACGGCCCGGTCCTCCGTCGTGACCTCGAGCCGGACCTCCGGGTGTTTCAGCGCGAATCCCGCCGCCAGCCGCCCCATCGCGGTCTGCGAAAACAGAAGCGGCGCGCTGACCCGCAGGCGACCGCGTGGACGGTCCACGCCGGAAGCGATCGCCGTCGCCGCCTCGTCCAGCTCGTTGAGCAGGGCCGCCGTCCGCTCGTGCAGCGCTCGGCCTTCCTGGGTCAGCCTGAGTGCCCGGGCGCCACGCTCGAACAGGCGCAGGTCGAGGCTGCCTTCCAGTTCCGCCACCCGGCGGGACAGGGTCGCCTTGGGACGACCGGCGGCGCGGGCGGCCCGCCCGAACCCACCGTGCCGGGCCACCAGGTTGAAGTCAGCGAGGGCAAGAAGGTCCATGCGTTCCACCAGTGAGACGAGCTGTCTAGATGTAGCGTCTACTGGGCCTCCTGTGGATCAGCCATCTTCCGGGCGTCACCAACGCCAACCGGAGTGAACCCCATGACCATCCTCGTGACCGGCGCCACGGGCCAGGTCGGCCGCAACGTCGTCCAGCAGCTCGCCAAGCGCGGCGCCGACCTGCGTGCCTTGGTGCGCAACCCTGTCCAGGCCAGCCTCCCCGAAGGCGTCACCACGGTTCAGGGCGACCTGCTGGACGTTGATTCGCTGCGCGCCGCCTTTGCCGGCGTCTCGACGCTCTTTCTGCTCAATGCCGTGGTGCCCGACGAATTCACCCAGGCGCTGATCGCCCTGAACACCGCCCGCGAGGCGGGCATCGAGCGGATCGTCTATCTCTCGGTGATCGAGGGCGAGCGCTACCTCAACGTGCCGCATTTCGCGGGCAAGTTCGCGGCCGAGCGCATGATCGAAGGGATGGGGCTGCCCGCCACCATCCTGCGCCCCGCCTACTTCATCGACAACGACGCGGCGGTGAAGGACGTCATCACCGGCTCCGGCCTCTACCCGATGCCGATCGGCTCCAAGGGCCTCGCCATGGTGGATGTGCGCGACATCGGCGAGGTCGCGGCGCTTGAGCTGCTGCGCCGCGAGCGGGCCGCCGAGCCGCTGCCGCTCGACCGCATCAACCTGGTCGGCCCCGACACGCTGACCGGCGCGGACGTCGCCGCCATCTGGTCGGAGGTGCTCGGCCGCCCGATCGCCTATCCGGGCGAGGATCTGGCCGGGTTCGAGGCGCACTCCCGGCAGTTCATGCCGGGCTGGATGGCCTTCGACATGCGTCTGATGGCCGAGCGCTTCGCGACCGTGGGCATGGTGCCGCAGCCCGGCGACGTGTCGCGTCTGACCGCCATGCTGGGCCGTCCGCTCCACTCCTACCGCGACTTCGCGACCCGCATCGCCGCCGCGGCCTGACGCCGGGCGGCTCCCACACACGAAGCAGAAGGACCATCGTCATGATCTTCTCGACCGCCACCATCCCGGTCAACCCTGAGGGCGAGGTGCCGCTGACCCGCGCGCAGGCCTGGGATGGCCTCGTCCTCAAGGCCCGCGACGCCCGCCTGTTCCTGCCGCCCGGCCTCTGCACCCGCTGCGAGGTGGTGGAGGAAAGCGCGACGCACATCGTGCGCGAGGCCACCATCGCGGGCGTCGGGCTGCGCGAGATCATCGCCTTCGAGCCGAACAGCAAGGTCACCTTCTTCCAGGCGACCGGACCGCGCGAGGGGGCCATCGTCAACGAGCTGTTCGAGGACCCGGCGGGCGCGCTGCAGCTGCGCTTCTACTGCTACCTCGGGGTGCGGGGGAAGGCTCCGGGCGGCCCGGAGGAACAGGCCGAGCAGGCGCAGTTCGACAGCGAGCAGGGCTACAAGGCCGCGCTGCTGTCGACGCTCAGGCGCATGCGTGAGCTGCTGGCCCCGGTCCGGATCTGATCCCTGAGAGGAAGCTGGATGGCGGGACCTCCTCAGAGAGCATGTTGCCCTTCGTGGAGGCACCGCCAGCTTCACCGCATGGCCCACGGCTGGCAGGACCCGCGCCCGGTGGTGCGCGCTGCCGCAAGTCCTGATGGCCACCAGCGCGGGCGGCGGCGTCTCGAAGGGCCGGACCATGTCGCTGCGCCGGCCAATATAGCCACCCGTGCATATAAACGCGGCTGAAACGAATTGCTTCCAACCGGTGTTTGGGTTGATTGCGGTAGACATCCCGGCGTGGATCATGAGCCTGGCTGAAACAGGCAGGTGGAGACGGGACGCTTGGCAACAAACTTTGAGAAGGGCTCTGAGGCAGGCGCCCATCAGAACCTCTACTTCCTCGCGGGTGGGGGAGAGATGGGCGAGCGCATGCGCGCGTTCGACTGGCAGGCCACTCGGTTGGGCCCGACGGAGGCTTGGCCGCAGAGTCTGCGGACGGCCGTGTGCCTCATGCTTCATGCCAAGCAGCCCATGTTCCTGGCGTGGGGGCCAGAGCTCACCCTGCTCTACAACGATGACTACGCAACGGTTCTCGGCTCCAAGCACCCGCGTGCGCTTGGCCAGGCATTTGAAGCGGCCTGGTCCGACATCTGGCCCCAGTTCGGTCCCATCGTGCAGCAGGTCATCGGAGGCAGAGCGCTCTCCTTCGAAGATCTGCCAATCCCGATGCGGCGCAATGGCTATCCCGAGGACACCTGGTTCAGCTTTTCCTACACACCGATCCACAGCGAGGACGGCAGCATCGCTGGTCTGTTCTGCGCATGCATCGAGACCACTGCCAAGGTCCTGGGAGAGCGAGCCCTGCGGAACAGTGAAGCCAAACTTGAGGCTCTGGTCGCTGCGCGGACGGCAGAGCTTGATCGGGTTTGGCGGAACTCCCGCGATCTCCTCGTCATCATCAACGCTGAGGGGATCTTCCAGGCCGTGAGCCCCGCCTGGACGGCCGTCCTCGGGCACAAACCCGCAGAGGTGGTCGGCCGCAGTTTTCTCGACTTCATCTGGCCAGAGGATGCCGAACCGACACTGGCGGCACTGGGTCGGGCTGCGAACCAACTTGACCTGATCAGCTTCGAGAACCGCTACCGGCACATCGATGGCACGGTGCGCTGGATCTCGTGGAGCACGTCCTTCGAGGGTGAACTGGTTTACGCCTATGGGCGTCATGTCACTGTGGAGAAGGAGCAGGCCGCCGCTCTGCAGCGGACCGAGGAGCGCCTGCGCCAGGCACAGAAGATGGAGGCCATCGGCCAGCTCACGGGCGGCCTGGCCCATGACTTCAACAATCTCATGCTGGGTATCACAGGCAGTCTGGAGCTTCTCAGCACCCGCATCGACCAAGGCCGGAGCGACGGCATCGACCGCTATGTCGATGCTGCCCGCGGCGCGGCGGACCGTGCCGCCTCTCTGACGCACAGGCTGCTGGCCTTCTCGCGCCAGCAGACACTCGATCCAAGACCTATTCGGGTAAGCCCGCTCATCACCGGGATGCAGACGCTCCTGCGGGGCACCGTCGGCCCGGCGATCAGTGTCCAGATCAAGCTGGGCACCGATGTCTGGCCGATCCTTTGCGATCCGAACCAGCTCGAGAATGCACTGCTGAACCTCTGCATCAACGCGCGCGATGCCATGCCAAACGGCGGCCAGTTGACGATCGCGACGTCAAACCTTGACCTCGATGAGGCCGATGCCAACGCGCGCGGCCTGCCTGCGGGCCAGCATGTGGCGATCTGCGTAACCGACACGGGGGTCGGCATGACGCCGGAGGTGAGTTCGAGGGCCTTTGAACCGTTCTTCACCACGAAGCCGATCGGCCAGGGGACGGGCCTGGGACTTTCCATGGTGTACGGATTCGTCCAGCAGTCCGGCGGCCATGTGCAGATCCTGTCGGAGGCCGGTCAGGGCACAACGATCTGCCTTCACCTCCCTCGTTTCCAGGGAGAGGTGCCGGCCGCGGGTGCCGAGGAAGAACCGGTTCCAGAAGCCCTTGTCAGTACGAGAGTGACCGTCCTTGTCGTCGACGATGAGGCAACGATCCGGATGCTGGTGACGGAGGTCCTTGCAGATCTCGGCTACGTCGTCCTCGAGGCGCCGGACGCTGCCTCCGGGCTGGAATTGCTCCGCTCGACCGCGCGCATAGATCTGCTGATCAGCGACATTGGGCTGCCTGGCGGCATGAATGGGCGGCAGATGGTCAACGCGGCGCGTCACCTTCGCCCTGACCTGAAGGTCCTGTTCATTACGGGCTACGCGGAGCAGGCTCTGCTCGGCGAGGGGCGTCTGGAACCGGGCATGCAGGTCATGACCAAACCCTTCGCGCTGGGCCATATGACGCAGCGGATCAAGGACATGCTCTTGCAGGCATAGGCTCGTGCACGGATCGAGCCGTCAGAACCGAAGGCACGGCTGAGAGAAAAAGTAGAATTCCTGCCGCTCTTTCGCTGTCTTGTGGGCTGCAGGCAGCAGCGCCAGCACCATCAGGATGTTTAGAACAGCGGCGCCACACCACGGCCAGCGTCGTGCAGGCGCCGAGCCCGTTCAGCAGCCAGGCGCCTGTCAGCATGCAGGCCGACCGCCACCAGCACGCCGAGGCAATCAGATCTGCATCATGGACGGGCTCGGCGGGCACGGTGGCCCACGCGGCGTCGATCCCGCAGCACAATGTTTCCGTGACAGGTTGCAACGGCGGGGAGCATCAGGAGAACAACGCGCCGGCGGCGTCGGGCAGCACGCGGACCGAATGGCAGCCGCCAGCCTCCGGCAGGTCGAGCTCGACCCGGCGCGAGGCATCAACATCGCCCGCCAGGAAGGCGGCGATGGAGCGCACCTGCTCGTGGCCAGCAGGAAAACAGGCGCCCGGCCTTGGCGGGCCATCCCGGCGAGGGGACACGGGAAGGATCGTTCAGCAACAGGCATTGCGATCAAAGTGCAGGTTGCTCCTGCCTGCTGCTGCAGAAAGGCCTGCTAGAGCATAATCCGATCATTCTGGTTCATATCCTGCGGCGGTGAAGTAGCTGGCACACTCCTGCGGTGAGAACTGCGGGAGGGCGTCACGGATGGCATCCCAGAGCGCA
>NZ_JBBCWY010000006.1:0-372266 GCF_037145735.1 Roseomonas sp. USHLN139
CTGGGATGCCATCCGTGACGCCCTCCCGCAGTTCTCACCGCAGGAGTGTGCCAGCTACTTCACCGCCGCAGGATATGAACCAGAATGATCGGATTATGCTCTAGCCTGCTCGCAGGGGTGCGATAAGCAAGGCTTATCGTCGGCCCTTGAAGAGCTGGGATGCAGCAGTCCATGATTTTCCGCGGCAATTGCTTGGGCAGCGCGCCCACGGAAAGCTTTTTCAACACCTTTAAGCTCGAACTCGCCCAGTAACGCCGGTGGGTCACGCGGTAAGAGGCCGAGCGCGACGTGTTCGCCTACATCAAAGAGTATTAGAACCGGCAGCGCATCCACGCCGCCCTTGGATATAGAACCCCAGACGACACGGAGCGCGCCGCTGCATACTCCCTGTCCATCAAATCAGGGGAAGGTCATGCGTTGGTCGCCATGGAGCGATAGACGGCACTCAATCGGCGAACCGGAATGTCCGGATGGCGGGCTTGCCGAGTAGCGTGCGGTAGAGGACCACCGGGCGCTGTATGATGTCCGTACGGCGCACCACGCGATTGCCGCTCACCTCACGATAGCGGACCATCTGCTTTGCGATCCGCTTCTCCACTGGTGTGTCTGTGGAGGAGGCGAACTGGTCTGCTGCATTGCTCGCGGAGTTTCGGAACCGGACGTTGATGAAGGCTTCTTCCTCACGGCCCTCGCCGAGTTGCATCTGCGCGATGGACTTCTCCCAGTATTTCTCCATCCAGCGAACGAGAAGCCACTCCTGGAAATCGCGCCGTCGCAGCGCGAAGCGCGCCCAGGTGCGAAAGACAGCCCAGTCACGTGCGGTGAGCTGCGGGCTGCCGAAGAAGCGAGAACAGTACTGGTCGCCTCCTCGAATCTCATGATGCTGAAACGGTAAGCCAAGCAGGTCCGTTCCGACGATCTCCGCGCCCTCACGGCAGAGGCCCGCAGCGCGTAGCTGGTCGAACTTGACTTTGCCGTCCTTGTACCGTGAAGTTTTCACAGTGCGGAGCAGCGCCTCGCGCTGGTCTTCATCGAGGTCGGGGAGCTTAGCCGCTCCATTCACGAAGGCGACCATCTCGCTATCATCGGCATGCGAGATGCCGATACCGCCAATAGAGTAGGCCATAAGATGCTTGCCGGACACGGCGTTGCTGTCGCTCTTCCATCGCGCCCCCTTCGGGTCGCTGTCCTTCAGCCTGCCGTTGCTGTCTTTCTCCTCGAACGCCTCCGGGTCGCGCACGCCCCACTCGGCCACAGCGAGGGCGAGCACGAAGAGGCCCAGGGCCCGCCTACCGTCCTGGCTGTCCGGCTGCTCGGTGTAGGCCTTCACTAGTCGGCGCAGAAAATCCGTAGAGAGCGCCTCATCCTTCGCATTGTCGTCGGCGTAAGGCGACCACTGGCCTTGCACCAGGAACTCGTCGACAAGGTCTGCCCACATAATCCTGCTCCCTTAAACCAGTTTTTGTTGCACGCCAGATCATTTCGTGTTGAAATCGTAACGGACCACTTTCGGAGGGACCAGTGGTAACATTCGTGGTGACCGCCTTTCACCTTAATCTCCGGTCCGCGCCTGACCCCGACAAGAAAAACGTCATCGCCACGCTGCCGCAGGGCACGGAGGTCACAAAGGTTCGCGAGGCGGAGATGGCGGGCTGGATCGAGGTGGATACCACCATTGCCGGCCAGGCCATCCACGGCTTCCTGAACGGCGCGCATGTGGCCCCGGCGGGCACCACCTCCTTTCCGGCGGTGACCGCCGCTGCCGGCGAGCCAAAGGAAGCGGACCTGGGGCCGTCCGAGAAGGCGAAACGCAGCAGCACCGGCGCGCGCGCCAATTCCGTCGGCGAGCCCGACCGGCCGGGCCGTCCGTCGACTGAAGGGGCTGGAAAGGCCGCGGGGATCGTGAAGATTCTCGATTGGCTGGATGTCGGGGACACGGACAAGCATCTTCGCTGGAAGGGGGTGGGCGGCAAGACGTTCTGCAACGTGTATGTGTATGATGTCTGTGCGCTTGCAGGGGTCTACATCCCGAGGGTCTGGTGGACGTCCAAAGCGCTGGTGCAGCTCAGCAAGGGCGCGACCATTAAGGCTATCTACGGCGAAACAGTTATGGAGATGCGGGCTAACTACATCTTTAACTGGCTCGTTGAATACGGGGAGGACTTCGGCTGGGAGCGGGTCTTCGACCTGGACGCCTTGCAGGATGGGGCGAACGCCGGACGCATCGGCGTTGTCTGCGCGCAGCGCAAAGACATGGAGACCCCTGGCCATATCCAGATCGCCGCCCCGGAACACGGCTCCCATAAGGCGAAGCGCTCCGGCTCGAAAGTCGTGCAGCCGCTACAGAGCAATGCCGGGTCGGAAAACTTCACATTCGGCCACCTCAGCGCGAATTGGTATCAGGCATCGAAATACAAGCAGCACGGCTTCTGGCTGGCGGACGTCGGCTAGGCGAACAGCGCACCATCCTGGCCGAGCGCCTCGGCCAGGACCCGCAGCGCGGCGCGGGTGTCGTCAGGCAGCAGAATGCCCTCGCGCCGCTGCCGTTCCTCGGCGCGCGCCTCGATCTCGCCGGGGTGGAAGATTTCTTCCACCCCCTCGGCGCGCGGCACGGATTTCAGCTCGGCCACCAGCGCCTGCATCCGGGCGCAGAATTCCTCCAGTGGCAGGAAGCGCGCAATGTCGAGGGCGATCATCAGCTGCCCGGCGCCGCTGCGCCCTTCGGCCCGGTAGGGACCAACAACGCCCGCACCGAAGACGCCGCCCGGCAGCACGCCGGCCAGCACATCCATCATCACCGCGATGCCGGAGCCCTTGTGCCCGGCCATCGGCAGAATGATGCCCTCGATGGCCGCCGCCGGGTCGGTGGTGGGGCGGCCGTCGGCATCCAGCGCCCAGCCGGGCGGGATCGCCTCGCCGCGCTTCTGCGCCAGATAGACCTTGCCGCGCGCGACGCCGCTATTGGCGATGTCCAGCACCATCGGCGGCCGCCCCTGCCTCACCGGCGCCGCCCAGGACCAGGGATTGTTGCCGATTCTCTTGTCACGCCCGCCCCAGGGGGCCATGGAGGGGCTGGCAGTGGTGGTGAGGAAGCCGATGCAGCCGGCGGCGGCGATCTGCCGGGTGAAATACATCGCCGTGCCGAAATGGCCGGAATGGCGCAGCGCCACCACGCCGACGCCATGCGCTTTCGCGCGCCGCACCGCCTCGCCCACGGCGAAGCCGGCCATCACCTGGCCCATGCCGTCCTGGCCGTCGACCACGGCGATCGCCCCGGCATCGACCACCACCGTCGGGGTCGCCTCCGCCCGGCAGGCGCCGCTCTGCAGCCGGGCGACATACCAGGGCAGCCGCATCACCCCATGCGACTGGTGGCCCCAGAGATCGGCCTGCACCAGCGTGTCGGCGCAGAGCGCCGCCTCGGCCTCGCCCAGCCCGGCGCGGCGATAGCTGTCGGTGGCGAAGGCCAGCAGCGGCGCGGCGGCGATGGCAGTCATGCGGGGCGGTCCTCCGGGTGCTTTTCTGCTGGCGAGCCTGCGCGCATTCGGCTGCCCCGACAAATCCCCGGGACTCAGCGCCGCCAGCTCAGGCGCCGCGCGGACCGCGCGCCACCAGCAGGCCGAGCCCGCCCAGGATCACCACTGCCGCGGCGGCGGTCGCCAGCACCGACTGCGTCAGCACCCAGAGGCCGGCGATGATCAGCAGGGCGGCCGGCAGGTGCTTCAGCTCGCGCCAATGGCGTGGGCGCGGGCGCGGCGGTGGGGGGGCGCCCGGCACCGGCGCCTCGGGCGCGCCACCGAGCTGCTCGGGATCCTCGGGCATGGCGAGACGCATGGGCGCCGCGCCATGGAAGGCCAGCAGGCCCTCGCGCGCCTCGGCCACCATCGCCGCCGGCTCCTCGTGGAAGGCGAAGATCTCGGTTAGGTCGAGGCCCAGCCAGAGGGCCTGCAGCGCGGCCGCGCGGTCGCGCAGGGCCTGCTACCAGGCGATGAAGCGCGGGCCCCAGGGCGGCGCCTCGGCGGCGGCGCGGGCGGCGGCGGCGGCCAGCCGCGCCTCGGCCGCCGGCCAGGGCAGCCAGAGCGTCGCGGCGTCGTAGTCTTCGGGCGAGGGGTCCGCTGCCGTCAGCCGCTGCCAGCGCGCCTCCCAGCCCGCCAGATCAGCCTCCGCCAGCGCGGCATACCAGAAGGGCGCGGTGTAGTTGTTGGTGCCATAGGCCAGCTCGGCCCTGCCCTGCCCCGGCCTGGCGCCGGAGCAGAGGATCAGCGCGGCGCGGTTGCCCATGGCGGCCTCGGCTCGGTTGCGGTCACCGCCGCAGGCTCCGGCAGGGCGCCGCCAGGGGTCAAGTCACGGCTGGCTCAGGCACGGCCCGCGCGGCGCTGGCGCGGATCATGGCGTAGAGCGCCTCGGCCGCCGGGGCCAGGCTCTCGCCGCGCCGCCGCACCAGGCTGAGCGAGCGGCGGATCACCGGCGCGACCAGCGGCACCTCGACCAGGCGCGGCAGCAGCGGGCTGCCGCCAGGCAGCGCCGGCAGGATGGCGGCGGCGAGGCCCGCGGCGGCCAGGGCCATGGCGCTCGGCGTGCTCTCGACGACATAGCGGCCGCGGCCGGGCAGGCCGGCCTGGCGCAGCTGCCGCTCGATGGCGGCGCGGTTGCCGCTGCCGCCGCCGAGCGTCGCCAGGTCGTGCCCGGCGAGATCCGCCCAGGCCACCTGCGCGGCCCCGGCCAGCGGATGGTCGGGGCGACAGACCAGCACCATGGGATCGGTGGAGAGCAGCGCCTCGGCCAGGTCCGGCAGCGGCTCGCCGGCGATGTGGATGCCGAACTCGGCCTCGCCGCGCCGCACCGCCTCGGTGACCTGGGTGCCGGAGCGTTCCAGCAGCATCACCCGGTTGGCCGGGAAGCGGCGGGCGTAGTCGGCCAGCAGCTGCGGCAGCCGCTGATAGGCGACCGAGGGCATGGTGGCCAGCGTCACGTCGCCGGCCGAGAGCCGCGCCGTGGTGCGCAGCCGCTGCAGCCCCTCGGTCAGGTCGCCGACCAGCCGCTGCGCCACCGGGAAGAACTCGCGCCCGACGGCGGTCAGGCTGGTGCGCCGCGTGGTGCGGTCGAGCAGCGCCAGGCCGACATAGGCCTCCAGCCGCTGGATGCGCCGGGTCAGCCCGGTCTGGGTCAGGGCCAGCTGCTCGGCGGCGCGGCTGAAGCTGCCCAGCTCGGCGACCTTCACGAAGGCCTGGATGTCGTCCATGGGCAGATGCATGAGCGTCCCGCATCAATCGATCACATAATTGCATTATACGACGGGCGGCGGCTGCGCCAGGATGCCGCTCATTGCGCTGGCGACGGCGCCACAGAGAACAGGATCCACGCCGGATGCGCGGGACGAGGAAACGCTGGCACGCCGCCAAGGGCAGGCCATGAGCCATTCCGTGCCGCATTCCGCGGGCAGCGCGGCGCCGCGCTTGGCGGTGCCGCCGGGCGCCTGCGACGCGCATCTGCACATCATCGACGACCGCTTCCCCGGCGCTGGCCCCTCCCCCGGCATGACGCTGGCCGATTATCGCCGGCTGCAGCGGCGCCTGGGCGTCACCCGCGCCGTGCTGGTGCAGGCCAAGCACCACGGCACCGATCCTTCCTGTCTGCTGGATGCGCTGGCGCAGCTCGGCGAGGAGGGTCGTGGCATCGCGGTGCTGACGCCGGAGCAGGCGACGCCGGCGCTGCTGCGGACGCTGCATGATGCCGGGGTGCGCGGCCTGCGCTTCAGCCTGTGGAACCCGGCCGACCAGCTGGTGACGCTGGCAATGCTGCGGCCGCTGGTGGCGCGGATCGCGCCGCTCGGCTGGCATGCGCAGATCCACATGACCGGCGCGCAGATCGTCGAGGCCGAGGCGATCCTGTCCAACCTGCCCTGCCCCCTCGTCTTCGACCACATGGCGCGGCTGCCGGTGGCCGAGGGCCCCGACCATGCTGGCTTCGCCGTGGTGGCGCGGCTGCTGGCGCGCGGCGATGTCTGGGTGAAGCTGTCGGGCGCCTATCTGAACACGCGGTCGGGCCCGCCCTATGCCGATGCCGGCCGCATCGCCCGCGCCTTCCTGGCCGAGGCGCCGGACCGCATGCTCTGGGGCAGCGACTGGCCGCATGTCACCGAGCGGACGCACAAGCCCGACGACGCGCAGCTGCTCGACCTGCTGGGCGACTGGGCGGGGCAGGCCAGCGCCGCCCGCATCCTGCGCGACAATCCGGCGCAGCTCTACGGTTTCGCCTGAGGAGGGCCGCATGACCATCACCTCCCTCGCTGCCATGCGCAGCAAGCTTTTCGTCCCCGGCAGCCGGCCCGAGCTCTTTTCCAAGGCCCTGGCCTCGGCCGCCGACGCGCTGAGCTACGATCTGGAAGACGCCGTCGCCGAGGCGCGCAAGCCCGAGGCGCGGGCGGCGGTGGCGAGGACGCTGCGCGAGGCGCCGCCCGCGGCCGCCGGCAAGATCGCCATCGTCCGCGTCAATGCGCTCCGCACCGCGCATTTCGCCGAGGACATCGCCGCCATCGTCGGGCCGGGCCTCGACGTCATCAACCTGCCGATGGTCGAGAGCGCCGAGGACATCCGCGCCGCCGTCGCCGTGATTGCCGCGGCGGAAAAGGCCGCCGGGATCGGCCCGGTCGCCCTCCTGGCCAATATCGAGACGCCGAAGGGCCTGCGCCTGGCGGCGGACATCGCCACCGCCGATCCGCGCCTGGCCGGGCTGCAGATCGGCTATGGCGACCTGTTCGAGCCCTATGGCATCGCCCGCGACGAGGAATCAGCACTGCAATCGGTGCGCCTGCAGGTGCGGCTGGCCGCGGCCGAAGGCGGCATCCCCGCCTTCGACGGCGCGCTGGCCGCCATCGCCACGCCCGAGCGTTGCGGCGCCGAGGCGGAGGCCGCGCGCCGCCTGGGCTTCGCGGGAAAATCCTGCATCCATCCGAGCCAGATCGCCGTGGTCAACGCCGCCTTCCAGCCGCAGCCCAAGGCGCTGGCGCATGCCGCCCGCGTGGTCGCCGCTGCCGAGGACGCCGAGGCGCGCGGCCTTGGCGCCTATACCGTCGATGGCCAGATGGTCGACGCCCCCTTCGTCGCCAGCGCCCGCGCGCTGCTGGCGCTGGCCGCCCGCCTGGGGCTGCAGCCGCCCGCAGCCTGATCTCCTGAAGAACAAAGAAGTCCGGGAACCGAACATCATGTCCAAGTCTCTGATCGCGGCGCCGACGCGCCGCCTGCTGCTGGGCGCCGCCGCCGGCGCGCTGGCCCTGCCGGCGGTCGGCCGCGCGCAAGGATCCTGGCCGCAGCGCAGCGTCCGCGTCATCGTCCCCTTCACGCCGGGCGGCTCGAACGACGCCGTGGCCCGTCCCCTGGCCGAGCATTTCCAGCGCCGCCTGGGCCAGCCCTTCGTCGTCGAGAACCGCCCCGGCGCCGGCAGCACGCTGGGCTCGGCCGAGGTCGCCCGCTCGGCGCCCGACGGCTATACGCTGCTGGTCACCTCCTCGACCTTCTCGACCAGCGCCGCGACGCAGAAGACGCCCTATGACGCGCTCGGCGATTTCGAGGGCGTCGCGCTCTGCGCCACCGCGCCGCTGCTGGTGCTGGCCTCGAAGGACTTCCCGCCCAATACCCTGGCCGAGGCGGTGGCCTATATCCGCGCCAATCCGGGCAAGGTGGATTACGGCTCGGCCGGGCCCGGCAGCATCAACCAGCTCTCCGCGGAACTCTTCGCGCAGCGCGCCGGCGGGCTGCAGCTGGTGCATATTCCCTATCGCGGGATGGGCCCGGCGACCACCGACCTGGTCGCCGGCACCATCCAGCTGCTGTTTACCACGGTGCCCTCGGCGGCAGGCCTGGTGAAGGACCAGACGGTGAAGATCCTGGGCTGGACCTCGGAGGCGCGGCCGGCCACCGGGCCGCAGGCGCCGACGCCGAAGGAAAGCGGCCTCGACTACAGCGCCGCGATCTGGTGGGGGCTGATGGCGCGGCGCGGCACGCCAAAGGCCATCATCGACCAGCTGAACAAGGTCGCCAGCGAGGCACTGGGCGAAGGGCGCCTGGCGCAATACCTGCGCAGCGAGGGCGCCGAGCCGCAGACCCGCGACGCGGCGGCCTTCGACGGCTTCCTGCGCGAGGATGTCGGCCGCTGGAAGCAGGTGGCCGCCGCCGCCAATATCCGCATCGAATAGGATGAGCCGCATGGACCAGCCATCCCGCCTGCACCGCAAGCAGTTCGACGCCACGGCGCGCGGCCCCCTCGACGGTGTGCGCGTGCTCGACCTGGCGCGTCTCGTCGCCGGCAACACGCTCAGCATGGTGCTGGCCGACCACGGCGCCGAGGTGATCAAGGTCGAGCCGCCGGAGGGCGACACGCTGCGCGCCTGGAAGGTCAAGGGCGTCGAGACCTCCTGGAAGAGCTGGTGCCGCAACAAGAAGAGCATCTGCCTGGAGCTGCGCCATCCGGAAGCGCAGGAGGTGGTCCGCCAGCTGGCGCGCGAGGCGGGCATCCTGCTGGAGAGCTTCCGCCCCGGCGTGCTGGAGGCGATGGGCCTCGGCCCTGACGTCCTGCACGCGATCAACCCGCGCCTGGTGATCGTGCGCATCAGCGGCTGGGGCCAGGACGGGCCGTTCCGCCACAAGCCGGGCTTCGGCACGCTGGTCGAGGGCTATTCCGGCTTCGCCGCCGTCAACGGCTTCGCCGACCGCGAGCCGGTGCTGCCACCGATGTTCATGGGCGACTGCTATGCCGGCATCTATGGCGCGGCCTCGGCCACCATCGCGCTGCGCCATGCCGAGCTGACCGGCCAGGGCCAGGTCATTGATCTATCCTTGATCGACCCGATGCTGGCGGTGATGGACCCGCAGACGGCGAACTACCGGCTGACCGGGAAGACGAAGGTCAGGACGGGCAGCCGCAGCACCAACACGGCGCCGCGCAACGCCTATCGCTGCCGCGATGGCGGCTGGGTCTGTCTTTCCTCCTCGACCCAGGGCATGACCGAGAAGCTGCTGCGCTCGATCGGGCGGGAGGAGCTGATCACCGATCCGCGCTTCCGCACCAACCCGGACCGGCTGGCCAACTGGCAGGAACTCGACGCCATCATCGGCGAGTATATCGGCGCCCGCGACAAATCCGAGGTGCTGGCGCATTTCGACAAGGCCGGCGTCACCATCGGCCCGATCATGGATGCCGCCGACCTGCTGCAGGACGACTACGTCGCCGAGCGCGAGGCGCTGATCGAGCTGCCGGACGAGGACATGCCGGGCGGCTTTGTGCCGATGCACGGCATGGTGCCGCGGCTCTCGGCGACGCCGGGCGTGCTGGCGCGGCGCGCGCCGAAGCTCGGCGAGCACAATGACGAAATCCTCCGCCCGGCGCTGGGCGGGGACGAATTCTCGCGGCTCTCCGCTGCCGGCGTGATCCGCGGCTGAACAACGAATGGAATTCCAGAGAATGATCGCCAACACGCCCTTCGGCCGCCGCGGCCTGCTCGCCGGTGCCGGGCTGTCGCTGCTGCCCGCCGCCGCCCGCGCGCAGGAGAGCTGGCCGGCGCGGCCGGTGCGCATCGTCGTCAGCTACGGCGCCGGCGGCGCGGTCGACACGGTGGCGCGGCTGGTCTTCCAGCGCGTCGAGAAGAAGCTCGGCCAGCCCTTCGTCATCGAGAACCGCGCCGGCGCCGGCGGCAGCATCGCCGCCTCGGCCGTCGCCCAGTCGAAGCCGGACGGCTACAGCTTCCTGCACGATGCCAGCGGCTTCGCCATCAACCCGGCGCTGCTGCCGCGCCTGCCCTATGACCCGCTGCGCGACTTCACCCCGGTCGGCGCCATCGTCACCGTGCCGAACACCTTCCTGCTCGGCCCGGCGTGCCCGGCCAATACCATCGCCGAGCTGATCGCGCTGGCGAAGAAGTCGCCCGGCGAGCTGACCTGCGCCAGCACCGGCACCGGCTCCTCGCAGCACCTGGCGCTGGAGCTGTTCAACCGCACCGCCGATGTCGAGATCACCCACGTTCCCTATCGCGACGCCCCGGCGGCGCAGAACGACCTGCGCGCCGGCCGGATCAGCATGATCCTGTCGACCGCGACCTCGGCCCTGCCGCTGCACGGGCAGGACAGGCTGCGGGTGATCGCGCATACCGATGACACGCCGGTCGCCCGCCTGCCCGGCGTGCCCGCGGTCGCCGAGACGCTGCCGGGCTATCGCAGCCTGGAATGGCACGGGCTCTACGCCCCGGCCGGCCTGCCGCCCGCCATCGTCACGACGATGAACACGGCGCTCGGCCAGGTGCTGGCCGAGCCCGAGCTGGTCGAGCGCCTGGCCGGCATCGGCGTGCGCGCCAGCCCGATGGCCCCCGACGCCTTCGCCGCCTTCCTGCGCGGCGAGCTGGAGAAGTGGGGCAAGCTGATCAAGGAGGCCGGGATCACCATCGGCTGATCCCGGGTGGCTGATCCCGGCCGTCCTGCTCCGCCTCAGCCGGCGGGGCAGGCGGCGACGGTGACCGTCAGCCGGCTGTTGGCCAGCGAGCCGCCATAGGGGTTCATCAGCTGGATCTCGGCGGTGCCGTTGGCCGGCACGGCGCTCGGGCCGAAATTGCCCGATTTGCGCTGGCCGTCGCCCGCCAGCTCGGCCTGGCCGGAGACCCGCATCGCCGTGGTGCCGCGGTTGCGCAGCACCACGCGCACCGTGGCGCTCCAGCCGGAGCCGGCCAGATAGGCGCGGTCCACCGCCAGGCGGCAGCTGGCCGGGGTGGTGAAGGCCAGGCTGGACCCGCTCCACTGCTGGGTCTGGGCGGCGGCGGGGGTGGCGGCCAGGGTGCTCGCCAGGGCGGCGGGGGCCAGGGCCAGCAGGAGGGCGGCGTGGAGGCTGCGCATGGCAGGGTTTCCCGGGGTTCGTTGCGTCGGACTGACCAGGCCAGATTGAAGGGAACCGGTCCCCGCGTCCAGGTGAGCGCTTCTATGGCGGCGATAGGGAACCGCTATCAGCCCGCAGGATCAATGGGACAGGATCAGGGGGGCAGGATCAGTTGGGCAGCAGCGCCGCGACCGCTGCGGCGAAGCGGCCGAAGGCGGGCATCGCCTGGCCGTCCGGCGTGCCCAGGGCGAAGACGCCGATCGACAGCGGCGGCTGCAGCAGGTGCAGGGGGGCACCCGGCCGGGCGGCGGCGGTGAACTCGTCGACCACGGCATGGCCCAGCCCGCAATCCACCAGCGCCTGCGCCAGGTAGTAGGTGCGCACCTCCATCGCCGGGGCGCGCTCGCCGAGGCCGCGCGCCTCCAGGGCGGCGGCCAGGACGCGGCCCAGCGGGTCCTCACGGCCGATGCCGATCCAGCCCTGCGCCGGCAGGTCCTCCAGCCGCACCGGGCCGGCCGGCGGCGGCGCGCCGGCGGGCGGCAGGTAGACGACGCGGGCGCGGCCGAGCGGGCTGGCGCGGATGCCGGGCGGCAGGCCGGGGTCGAAGGCGATGGCGATGTCGAGGTCGCGGCGCAGCAGCTGGGCGCAGAGCTCCTCCGCGTGATGCGTGCGGATCTCCAGCATCACCTCGGGGAAGCGCGGCTGGAAGCCAGCGACGGCGCGCGGGATCAGGTTCAGGCCGAGGCTCGGGATGCAGCCGATGCGCAGCCGCCCGCCGGGATGCTCGGCCAGGTTGCCGGCGACGCGGCGCACCTGGTCCAGGCTCTGCTGGAATCGCTTGGTCTGTTCGAACAGCGCCAGGGCTTCCGGCGTCGGCCGCAGCGAGCCCTGGCGGCGCACGAAGAGAAGAAGGCCGAGATCGGCCTCGGCCCCCGCCAGCATCTTGCTGGCCGAGGGCTGGGCGATGCCCAGCGCCGCCGCCGCGCCCGACAGCGAGCCCGCCTGCATCACCGCATGGAACAGCTCGATATGGCGCAGCCGCATCGGGATGCGCGGGCGGCCCGCGCCGGTCACGCGGCCCGCGGCAGCGACGCGGCCAGGGGGGCGGCCAGGGGAACGCGGCGGTCCAGGCTGAAGGGATCGAGCGGCAGCGCGGGTGCGGCGCCCGTCGCCAGGTCGGCGACCAGGGCGGCGCTGCCGGCGGCGAAGGTGAAGCCCAACGCCCCATGGCCGGTGTTGAGCCAGAGATTGGCGAAGGGCGTGGCGCCCAGGAAGGGCTTGCTGTCCGGCGAGGCCGGGCGGGCGCCGCGCCAGGTTTCCGCCCGATCGTACTCGGCGGCCTCGGGCAGGGCCGTGCGCGCCTGGCGCTGCAGCAGGGCCAGGCGCGCCGCCTCCGTCGCCGGGGCGGCGCGGCCGAGATCGACCATGCCGGCGACGCGCAGCCGGCCACCGAGCGGCGCGAAGACGATCTTGTGGTGCAGGTCGGTGATCGACAGGCGCGGACCCTGCGCGGTGATCGGCGCGGTCAGGCTGTAGCCGCGCAGCGGATAGACCGGCAGGTCGAGGCCGAGGGGGGCCAGCAGCGCGGCGCTGCCGGTGCCGGCGGCGAGCACGAAGCCATCCGCCCCGATGGCGCCGCCTTCGGTCTCCACCGCGCGCAGGCGCCCGCCCGCGTGGCGCAGGCGGCGGGCGGGCTGGCCGGTCAGGAAGCGCACGCCGTGCCGCGAAGCGGCCAGGGTGGCGAGGCCCTCGGTGAAGCGGCGGCAGTCGCCGGTCTCTTCCGAGGGGGTGTGGATGGCCCCGGTCAGCGGCCCGCCGAAGCCGGCCAGCGCCGGCTCGAGGGCGATGCAGGCGTCGCGGTCGAGCGCCGCCTGCTCGCTGCCCAGCCGCGCCTGCAGCGCCATCTGCGCGCAGGCCACCGCGAAGGCGGCCGGGTCGCGATACAGCACCAGCTTGCCGGAGGCGGTGTGGTCGAACTCGATCGGCGCCTCGGCCAGCAGGGCGTGCAGCTGCTGGCGGCTATAGGCGCCGAGCGCCAGCAGCTCGGCGGTGGTGCGGGCGGCGCGGCTGCCGGTGCAGGCGCGCAGGAAGGCCAGGCACCAGCGCCATTGCGCGGGGCTGAGCTCGGGGCGGAAGCGCAGCGCGCCCTCGCCCTGCAGCAGCATGGCGGGCAGGTGCTTCAGCGTGTCGGGCGAGGCGAGCGGCGCCACATAGCTGTAGGAGAGCTGCGCCCCATTCGCCTGGCTGGCGCCCTGGGCCAGGCTGGACCCGGCTTCCAGCAGCGTCACCTGGCAGCCGCGGCGGGCCAGGGAATAGGCGGTGGTGACGCCGATGACGCCGCCGCCGAGGACGCAGACATGCATGGGCCGGGCTCCGAGGGGGGGGGGTGGCCGGCAGTCTGCCCGGCGCCGCATGCCGGTTCAAATGGCGAATGCGGCGCTTTCATAGCCTGGGGCTATGCGCCTGCCTGGCGCTGTGGCGCCGCCGCCACAGCGTGGCGCGAAACCATCCCGGGCTTGTTGCGACTAAGTCTCATTCGTGGAAGAAGACGGCATCGCCCGTCCCGCCAGACGCCACGAACGGATTTCCGCCATGCCGCGCCCGCTGCCCTTGCGTTCCCTCCTCCTGGCCTCGGCCGCGGCGATGGCGCTGGGGCTGCCGGCCGGCGCGCGGGCGCAGACCGCCGTGGTGCTGCCCGATGTCGATGTCCAGGCCACCGCCTGGCGCGCCTGGGAGCACACGCCGGGCTATGTGGCGCCGGTGACGACCACGGGCTCGAAGACCGACACGCCGCTGATCGAGGCGCCGCAATCGGTCGGCGTCGTCACCCGCGACCAGATCGACGACCAGGGCGCGCTCAGCGTCAGCCAGGCGCTGCGCTACACCGCCGGCGTGCTGGGCGAGGTGCGGCCCTCGGCCCGCTATGACAGCGTCTTCGTGCGCGGCTTCGGCGGCCAGGGCACCAGCGCCGCCTTCGTCAATTTCCAGGACGGGCTGCGCCAGGGCCGCGGCCTATATTTCGGCGTGCCCAACACCGATCCCTGGCTGATGGAGCGGATCGAGGTGCTGCGCGGCCCGGCCAGCGTGCTCTATGGCCAGACCGGCGCCGGCGGGCTGGTCAACCTGGTCAGCCGCCGCCCGACCGGCACGCCCACGCATGAGGTGCGGCTGGAGACCGGCAGCAACGGGCTGATGCAGACGCTGTTCGATTTCGGCGGGCCGCTGACCTCGGACGGCACCTTCAGCTATCGCCTGACCGGCATGGCGCGGAAGGCCGACACGCAATACGACGTGGCCGAGGAGGAGCGCATCGCCATCGCGCCCGCTTTGACCTGGCGGCCGGATGACAACACCAGCATCACCCTGCTGGCCTCCTACCAGAACGATCCGAAGGGCGGCTTCTACAACTTCGTGCCCGCCACCGGCACGGTGCTGGCCAACCGCAATGGAAGGCTGCCGCGCAGCTTCTTCGGCGGCGACCCGGCCTTCGACAAGTACCAGCGCGAGCAGGCCGCCATCGGCTACCAGCTGGAGCACCGGCTGGACGATACCTGGACGCTCCGGCAGAACTTCCGCTACAGCCATGTCGATGCCGAGGTGAACGTCCTCTCGATCCGCTCGGTCGGCGCCGATGGGCGGACGGGGACGCGCAGCGCCACCTATGTCTCCGACCATGCCAATGCCTATGCGCTGGACAACCAGGCCCAGGCCAGCTTCACCACCGGGGCGCTGCGGCATACCGCGCTGTTCGGCGTCGACTGGCAGCGCACCTCGGCCCGCGCACGCCAGGGGCTGGGCACCGCGCCCAGCATCGACCTCTTCGCGCCGGTCTATTGGCAGACCATCCCGGCGATCCTGACCACGCCGGCCGGGCTGACCAACCAGAACCTGGACCAGCTCGGCTTCTATGCGCAGGACCAGATCGCGCTGGGCCGCTGGCGCTTCAACCTCGGCCTGCGCTACGACCGCGCCAGCATCGGCAGCACGACGCATCTGGCCAGCGGCGCCGACAATGTCATTTCCTCGCAGGCCGACGACAAGCTGACCTGGCGCGCCGGGGCGCTCTACCTGTTCGACAACGGGTTGGCACCCTATGCCAGCTACTCGACCTCCTTCCTGCCCAATACCGGCACCCAGGCCCCGCAGCGCGGCGGCGGCACCTTCGAGCCGACCACCGGCGAGCAGTTCGAGCTCGGCATCAAGTACCAGCCGCCGGGGATGAACAGCTTCGTCCAGCTGGCCGCCTTCCAGATCACCCAGCAGAACGTGCTGACCCAGGACGCGCAGTACCTGACCTACAGCATCGCCCAGGGCGAGATCCGCTCGCGGGGCATCGAGCTGGAGGCGCGCGCCAGCCTGACCGACAGCCTCGACCTGATCGGCGCCTATGCCTACACCAACGCCGAGATCACCGAATCCAACACCACCGCGGTGAAGGGCAGCGACGTGCCGCAGGTGCCGCGCCACATGGCCAGCGGCTGGGCGAACTACCGCTTCCGCGACGGCGCGCTGCGCGGCCTCTCCATCGGCGGCGGCGTCCGCTATGTCGGCGAGACCTACGGCAACGACACCAACACCTTCAAGGTCGATGCGGTGACGCTGTTCGACGCCGCGCTGCGCTATGATTTCGGCGAGCGCTTCGAGAGCGCCCGCGGGCTGGAGCTGGCGGTGAATGCCAGCAACATCGCCGACAAGGACTATGTCGCCAGCTGCTCCACCACCACCGCCTGCTATTTCGGCAATGGCCGGATGGTGCTGGGCTCGCTGCGGGTGCGCTGGTGAGCGGCCCAGGGGGCGGCCCAGCGGGCGGCCGGCTTGCCCTGGCCGGGACCGCGGCCGATACCGCGCGGCAGGACCGCGCGCAGGAGTGCCGCATGCATCGTCGTTCGCTGATCGCCGGCCTGCTGGCCGCAACCCTCGCCGCCCCCCGCCTGGCGCGCGCCGCCGGCCCGGTCGAGATCACCGACATCATGGGCCGCAAGGTGCGGCTGGCGAAGCCCGCCACCCGCATCGCGCTGACCCAGGCGCGCCACGTGCTGGCCATGGGGCTGATCCATCCCGAGCCGGTCTCCCTGGTCACCGGCTGGGGCGACGACCTGCGCACCATGAACCCGCCCGACTATGCCGCCGTGCGCAGCCGCTTCCCGGCGGCCGAGGCGGTGCCGGTGATCGCCCGCGGCCGCAATGGCGGCCTCTCGGTCGAGGCGCTGCTGGCCGGCGCGCCGGAGCTGGTGATCGCCAGCCTCGCCTCGCTCGGCCCCTATGGCGGCGACCTGCCGGACCGGCTGACGGCGATGGGCATCCCGGTCGTGGTGATCGACTTCTTCGTCGACCCGATGGCGAACACCGAGCGCAGCATGGCGATCCTCGGCCAGGTCCTGGGGCGCGAGGCGGAAGCCCGCAGGTTTGAGGAATTCTATGCGGGCGGCCGGCAGCAGATCGCTGGCCGGCTGCGGGGCGTGACGCAGCGGCCGCGCGTCTTCGTGCATGCCCATGCCGGCGGCATACCCTGCTGCAGCTCGCCCGGGCGCGGCGCCTTCAGCACCATGATCGGCTTCGCCGGCGGCCACAATATCGGCGCCGACCTGCTGCCGACCAACACCGGCGACCTCTCGCTGGAACAGGTGATCGCGGCCGATCCCTGGCTCTATGTCGCGACCGGCGGGCCCTATGGCACGCGCGGCGGCATCCCGCTGGGCCAGGGCATCGCGCCGGAGGCGGCCGCCACGGCGCTGGCCGCGGTGATCCGCCGCAGCCGGCTCGAGGTGCTGCCGGCGGTGCAGGCCGGCCGGGCGCACGCCATCTGGCACGGCTTCAACGACACGCCGGCGCATCTGGTGATGCTGCAGGCGCTGGCCCGCTGGTGCCATCCCGACCGGTGCGGCGACCTCGACCCGGCGGCGACCCTGGCGCAGCTCAACGAGCGCTTCCTGGCCATCCCGATGCAGGGCGCCCATTGGGCCGACCTGCCGGCCGGCGGGCTGTAGCCGGCTTGGCCGGCCTGATCGCCGAGGCGCGCGCCCGCGCCCGCCAGCCCGAGGCGCTGGTGCTGCGCTTCCGCGAGCACATGGCCGGGCATGGCCTGACCATCCTCGGCCCGCCGGCCGACACCCGCATCGACTTCCCCGGCGGCAGCGCCTTCCTGACGCTGGAGCCCGGCGGCATCGCGCTGCGCATCGAGGCCGCCGAGCCCGACCGGCTGGCCGATGCCAAGTCGACCCTCGCCGGCCATCTCGAGGCCTTCGCGCCGGAGGAACAGCTCGGCATCGTCTGGCGCGGCCTCGGCGAGGGCGGCCCCGTGGCGGGTGACCTCGGCCGCCGGCCGCATAACTTCCGCGTGGCGCGCGTGGCGCGGGTGGTCGAGGTGACGCCGCGGATGCGCCGCGTCACCGTCACCGGCCAGGGCTTCGACCGCTTCGACGCCGAGATGATGCATGTGAAGCTGCTGCTGCCCGAGGAAGGCACCGGCAGCGGCACCGCGCCCGAGCCGCGCTGGCCGGTGCTGACCGCCAGCGGCCAGCCGGATTTTTCCGACTGTGCGCTGGCGCGGCGGACCTACACGCTGCGGCGGGTCGACCTGGCCCGCAGCGAGCTCGACATCGACTTCGTCACGCATGGCGACGGCAGCCCCGGGTCCCGCTTCGCGCTGCGGGCGCGGCCGGGCGACTGGCTGGGCGTCGCCGGGCCGGGCGGCGGCAATATCCCGCTGCAGGGCTGGACCCTGCTGGCCGGCGACGAGACGGCGCTGCCCGCCATCGCCCGCGCGCTGGAGGCCATGCCGGCCGGGGCACGCGGCCAGGTGCTGATCGAGGTGGCCGACGCGGCGGAGCGCCAGCCCCTGGCCCATCCGCCCGGCATGCCGGTGACCTGGCTGCCGCGCGACGGTGCCGCCCACGGCGAGCGGCTGCTGGCGGCGGTGCGGGCGGTGGACTGGCCGGCCGGGCGCGACCAGCCCGGCACCGCCTCGGCCTGGGCGGCCTGCGAGGCGGCGACCGCCCGGGCGCTGCGCGAGCATTTCGGCCAGGCGCTCGGCCTGCCGCGCGGCGCCTTCCGGGCGGCGGGCTATTGGCGGCAGGGCCTGGCCGAGGGCGCGGCGGAGTCAGGGGCGGCCTGAGCGGCGCTGCCGCGATATCAGGGGCTTGACGAGTATCGCTTCACCAATACTTGAACCGGGCCGACCGCGCGCGGCAGGCGCATCCGGCCTGCAACAGCCAAGTCCAGGCTGTTGAAAACGCAGCGTAAACCGGACCGTCGAGCCCTGCGCTGGCGGTATTCCAGCCATCTTGCTGCGGCGCACCCTCACACTTGCGTGAGCGTCATGTCTTCCCTATATTGCTCTTCAGCGATCGACGGCTTCGCCTCGGTCGCTCTTTCTTGGACGTTTCCTCCCTAAACTCGGCGGTGCTTCGGCACCGCCTTTTTTTTGGCCGCGGCGACTGGCAGGACGAGGGTCAGGATGATCCGGCTGGAATGGGGCCTGGCGGGGCTCGAGGCGCTGCGCGACCAGGTCGCCGTGCTGGTGGTGGTCGATGTGCTGTCCTTCGGCACCGCGCTGGACGTGGCGCTGTCGCGCGGCGTCACCGTGCATCCCTTCCCGCTGGGCGACGAGGTCGCCGCCGCCGCCCGTGCCGCCGAACTGGGCGCGCTGCTGGCCCGGCCGCGCCGCGCGGCTGGCGGACAATGGAGCCTCTCCCCCGCCAGCCTGGCCAGCCTGCCCGAAGGGTCCTCGCTGCTGCTGCCCTCGCCCAATGGCGCGCGGCTGTCGCTGGCGGCCGGCGACACGCCGCTGCTGGCCGGCTGCCTGCGCAATGCCGCCAGCGTGGCGCGCGCTGCCCTGCGGCGGGCGCAAGGTGGCCCGATCGGCCTGGTCCCGGCCGGCGAGCGCTGGCCGGATGGCCGCCTGCGCCCCGCCGTCGAGGACTGGCTGGGCGCCGGCGCCATCCTCGCGCATCTGCCCGGCCCGCTGACCCCGGAGGCGGAGCTGGCGCGGGACGGCTTCGAGGCGGCGGCCCCGGCGCTCGGCCGGCTGCTGGAGGACTGCGTCTCCGGCCAGGAGCTGATCGGCCGCGGCTTTGCCGGCGATGTCGCCCTGGCCGCGGCGCTGGCGGTGAGCACCGCCACGCCCTGGCTGCGGGACGGCGCCTTCCGCCCCGCGCCGGACTGGTCAAAGATGGGGGGATGACCCCTGCCGATGCCGATGCCGCCTCCGACCTGATCCTCCGCGACCCGCGCTCGCGCCGCCGGCTGGAGGATGCGCGCTTCCTGCGCGGCGAGGGGGGCTATCTCGAGGACCTGCCGGCGGAGGGCGCGCTGCAGGCGGTCTTCCTGCGCTCGCCGCATGCCCATGCGCGGCTCGGCGCCATCGACGCGGCCGCGGCGCTGCGCCTGCCCGGCGTCGTCGCCGTCATCACCGGCGCCGAGCTGCTGGCGGCCGGCGTGCAGCCGCTGCCCTGCGCCATGTCGCCGGAGATCGTCACGGGCCTGGTGGTGCCGCCGCGCCATGCCCTGGCGGTCGACCGCGTCCGCCATGTCGGCGAACCCGTCGCCCTGGTCCTGGCCGATACCCTGTCAGTCGCCCGCGATGCGGCGGAGCTGGTGGCGGTCGAGTACGACCCGCTGCCCGCGGTCACCGACACCGCCGCCGCCCTGGCCCCCGGTGCGCCGCTGCTGTTCCCGGAGATCCCCGGCAATTGCGCCTTCCACTTCCGTCGTGGCGCGCCGGAGCCGGTGGCCGCTGCCTTCGCCGCCGCCGCGCACCAGGCCAGCCTGACCCTGGTGAACAACCGGGTCACCGCGGCGCCGCTGGAGAATCGCGGCGTGCTGGCATGGCACGATACGGCGACGGACCGGCTGCGGCTGGTGGTCAGCGGCCAGGACGTGCATGGCCTGCGCCGCGACCTGGCGCATTGCCTGGGCCTGCCGCCGGCGCGCATCCAGGTCACCTGCCCCGATGTCGGCGGTGGCTTCGGCATGAAGAACGTGCTGCATCCCGAATATGTCGCGCTGCTCTGGGCGGCGCGGCAGCTCGGGCGGCCGCTGCGCTGGGTGGCGCAGCGGATGGAGGATTTCGCCGCCGCCGCCCAGGGCCGCGACAATGTCAGCAGCGCGCGGCTGGCGCTCGATGCGGATGGGAAATTCCTGGCGCTGGAGGTCGAGATCATCGGCGGCCTCGGCGCCTATGTCTCCGCCCTCGGGCCGGGGGCGCATACCACGGCGCCGATGGCGGCGATGGGCGGTGTCTATGCCATCCCGGCGGTGACCCTGTCCTCGCGCGGGGCGCTGACCAACACCGCGCCGGTCGATGCCTATCGCGGCGCCGGCAAGCCGGAAGCCAACTACATCATCGAGCGGCTGATCGATGTCGCCGCGCTGCAGCTCGGCCTCGACCGCGCCGAGCTGCGCGCCCGCAACTTCATCGACGCCTTCCCCTATCGCAGCGCGCTCGGCATCCCGATGGACACGGCGCGCTTCCCCGACAATCTGGCCACCGCCCTGGCCGCCGCCGACCGGGCCGGCTTCCCGGCGCGCCGGGCGGCCTCGGCGGCACGGGGGCGGCTGCGCGGGCTGGGGCTGGCCTGCTTCCTCGAGACCTCGCGCGGCGCGCCCACCGAGGAAGGCGCCATCCGCATCCTGGCCGGCGGCCGGATCGGCCTGCTGACCGGCACCCAGTCGAACGGCCAGGGGCTGGCCACCAGCTTCGCGCAGATCGCCGCCCGCCGGCTCGGCCTGCCCGAGGATTCCTTCACCCTGCTGCAGGCCGACAGCGACCTGCTGCCGCGCGGCGGCGGGCATGGCGGGGCGCGCAGCCTGCCATTGGCCGGCACCGCCCTGGTCCTCGCCCTCGACGTCTTCCTGGACAAGGCGCGCGCCCTGGCCGCCACCCTGCTGCAGGCCGAGCCCGCGTCGCTGGTCTTCGCCGGGGCCCGCTTCACCTCCCCCGACGGCGCCACGGTCGCCTTGACGAGGATCATCGAGGAAGGCGGGGCGGCGGCGCTGGACAGCGACGCGCACAACCCGAACGACCAGATCGTCTTCCCCAATGGCTGCCACCTGGCCGAGGTCGAGGTCGATCCCGAGACCGGCGAGGTCTTTCTCCAGAGCTACCTGGCGGTCGATGACTACGGCACCCTGGTCAATCCGCTGCTGACCGCCGGCCAGGTGCAGGGCGGTCTGGCCCAGGGCATCGGCCAGGCGCTGCTGGAGGCGATCCGCTACGACCCCGAGAGCGGCCAGCTGCTCAGCGCCTCGCTGAACGACTACTGCCTGCCGCGCGCCGCCGACCTGCCCTGGCTCGAGGTGCGCTTCAACGAGCACCCGACGGCGCGCAACCCGCTCGGCGTCAAGGGCGCCGGCCAGGCCGGCTGCATCGGCGCGCCGCAGACCGTGGTCGGCGCGGTCGCCGATGCGCTGGGCCTCGCCCATCTCGACATGCCGCTGACGCCGGAGCGCGTCTGGCGTGCCTGCCAGGGGCGGGCCTGCCAGGACCGCCTCACCTGAGCGGCAGCGGCCCGTCGTTCTTCACCTCCTCCATCACGGCATAGGTGCGCGTCTCCTTCACCCCGGGCAGGTTCAGCAGCACCTCGCCCAGGAAGGCGCGATAGGCGGCCATGTCGCGCAGCCGCGTCTTGATCAGATAGTCGAAGCCGCCCGCCACCATGTGGCATTCCAGCACCTCGGGGGCGCGGATGACGGCGGCGGCGAATTTCTCGAAGATGTCCGGCGTGGTCTTGTCGAGCAGGACCTCGACGAAGACCAGCAGCCCGAAGCCCAGCCGCTGCGGGTCCAGCCGGGCGCCGAAGCCGCTGACGAAGCCCTCGCGCAGCAGGCGGCGCATCCGCTCGCTGGTGGCGGTGGGGGAGAGGCCGATGCGCTCGGCCAGCTCCTGGTTGGTGATGCGGCCGTCGCGCTGCAGGATGTCCAGGATGCTGCGGTCGATCCGGTCGATATCCTGCATTTTTCCCTACGCCCTGGCCTCTTCACCGCGTTTTATCCGGCCATCCCGCCAAATCAACCGATACTGATCCGCCCGATGCCTCGCTAGGTTTTTCCTTCGTTTGCCGAGGATCCCGCGCCATGCGCGACGCCGCACCCTTTGCCCCCCTGGCTGCCGAGCTGCTGCCGCAACCGCCGTTGCGCGCCGCCATCACCGCGGCCTTCCGTCGCCCGGAAACCGAATGCCTGCCGCCGCTGCTCGCCGCCGCCCGGCTGGCGCCGGCGCAGGATGCGGCGGCGACGGCGCTGGCCGAGCAGCTGGTCACCGCGCTGCGGCGGAAGCCGCCCGGCCGCGGCGTCGAGGCGCTGGTGCAGGAATTCTCGCTCTCCAGCCAGGAAGGCGTCGCGCTGATGTGCCTGGCGGAGGCGCTGCTGCGCATCCCTGATGCCGCCACCCGCGACGCGCTGATCCGCGACAAGATCGGCGGCGGCGACTGGGGCGCGCATCTCGGCCAGGCGTCGTCCCTCTTCGTCAATGCGGCGACCTGGGGGCTGGTGGTCACCGGGCGCCTCGCCGTGCCGGACACCGAGGCGGGGCTGGGCGCGGCGCTGACCCGGCTGATCGGCCGCGCCGGGGCGCCGGTGATCCGCCGCGGCGTCGACATGGCGATGCGGCTGATGGGCCAGCAATTCGTCACCGGCCAGACCATCGAGGAGGCGCTGTCCCGGGCGAAAGCCATGGAGCAGAAGGGCTTCCGCTATTCCTACGACATGCTGGGCGAGGCGGCGGTCACCGCGGCGGATGCCGCCCGCTACCTGAAGGACTACGAGACGGCGATCGCGGCGATCGGCGCCGCCTCGGCCGGGCGCGGCATCCAGGCGGGGCCGGGCATCTCCATCAAGCTCTCGGCGCTGCATCCGCGCTATGCCCGCGCCCAGCATGCGCGCGTCATGGCCGAGCTGCTGCCGCGCGTCGCCTCCCTCGCCCTGCTGGCCCGCCGCCACGATATCGGGCTGAACATCGACGCCGAGGAGGCCGACCGGCTGGAGCTGTCGCTCGACCTGCTGGAGGCGCTGGCCTCCGACCCGCGGCTGGCCGGCTGGGACGGGCTCGGCTTCGTCATCCAGGCCTATCAGCGCCGCGCGCCTTTCGTGGTGGATTTCGTCATCGAGCTGGCGCGCCGCACCCGCCGGCGGATGATGGTCCGCCTGGTCAAGGGCGCCTATTGGGACAGCGAGATCAAGCGCGCCCAGCTCGACGGGTTGGAAAGCTTCCCGGTCTTCACGCGGAAGATCCACACCGACGTCTCCTACCTGGCCTGCGCGCGGAAGCTGCTGGCGGCGCCCGACGCGGTCTTCCCGCAATTCGCGACGCACAATGCGCGCACCCTGGCGGCGATCCACCAGATGGCCGACCCGGCCGCCTGGCAGCCCGGCCAGTACGAGTTCCAGTGCCTGCACGGCATGGGCGAGCCGCTCTACGAGGAGGTCGTCGGCCCCGAGAGGCTCGACCGCCCCTGCCGCATCTACGCCCCCGTCGGCACGCATGAGACGCTGCTGGCCTATCTGGTGCGGCGACTGCTGGAGAACGGCGCCAATTCCTCCTTCGTCAACCGGATCAACGATCCGGACGTGCCCGTCGCGGCGCTGACCGCCGATCCGGTCGCCGAGGCCGCGGCGCTGACCCCGCCCGGCCGGCCGCATGACGGCATCGCGGCCCCGCCCGCCCTGTTCGGCGCGTCGCGCCGCAACTCGGCCGGGCTGGACCTGGCGGATGAGCAGGTGCTGGCCGGCCTCGCCGCCACCCTGACGGCGGCCCCTGCCCGCTCCACGGCGGCGCCGATGCTGGCCGAGGATGTGGCCGAGGACGCCGCGCCCTTCCTGGTGAGGAACCCTGCCGACCAGGACGACATCGTCGGCGAGGCGCGCGAGGCCGGGACCGCCTCGGTCGAGGCGGCGCTCTCCGCCGCCGCCCGCTTCGCACCCGCCTGGGCCGCCGTGCCGCCGGGGGAGCGCGCCGCGCTGCTCGACCGCACCGCCGATCTGATGCAGCAGCAACTGCCGGCCCTGCTCGGCCCGATCGTGCGCGAGGCCGGCAAGTCGCTGCCCAATGCGGTGGGCGAGGTGCGCGAGGCCATCGATTTCCTGCGCTACTACGCCGCCCAGGCGCGCGGCTTCACGGCCGAGCACGCGCCGCTTGGCCCCATCGCCTGCATTTCGCCCTGGAACTTTCCGCTGGCCATCTTCACCGGCCAGGTGGCGGCGGCGCTGGCCGCCGGCAATCCGGTGCTGGCCAAGCCGGCCGAGGAAGTGCCGCTGATCGCCGCCGCCGCCGTCGCCCTGTTCCACGCCGCCGGCATCCCGCGCGCCGCGCTGCAGCTGCTGCCCGGCCAGGGCGAGGTCGGCGCCGCGCTGGTCGCCGATGCACGGGTGCAGGGGGTGATGTTCACCGGCTCCACCGAGGTGGCGCGGCTGATCCAGGCCACCCTGTCGCAGCGCCTCGGCGCGACCGGCGCGCCGGTGCCGCTGATCGCCGAGACCGGCGGGCAGAATGCGCTGGTCGTCGATTCCTCGGCGCTGGCCGAGCAGGTGGTGGGCGATGTCATCGCCTCGGCCTTCGACAGCGCCGGGCAGCGCTGCTCGGCGCTGCGCCTGCTCTGCCTGCAGGAGGAGGTGGCCGACCGCGTGCTCGCCATGCTGCGCGGTGCCATGGCCGAGCTTTCTCTCGGTTGCCCCGACCGGCTGTCGGTCGATATCGGCCCGGTGATCACCGCCGAGGCCGCCAGGGGCATCGGCGAGCATGTCGAGGCGATGCGCGCCAAGGGCCGCGCCGTGCATGCGGTGGAACTGCCGGCGGCCTGCGCGAAGGGCCATTTCGTCCCGCCGACCCTGATCGAGATCGCCTCGGTCGATGATCTCCAGCGGGAAGTGTTCGGGCCGGTGCTGCATGTGCTGCGCTATCGCCGCGGCACCGAGGCGGCGCTGCTGCGCGCCATCAACGGCACCGGCTATGGCCTGACCTTCGGCGTGCATTCGCGCATCGACCATGGCATCGCTGCCCTGGTCGCCGCCTCGGGCGCCGGCAATGTCTATGTCAACCGCAACCTGATCGGCGCGGTGGTCGGCGTGCAGCCCTTCGGCGGGCATGGCCTGTCCGGCACCGGGCCGAAGGCGGGCGGGCCGCTCTACCTGCGCCGGCTGATGGCGTCGCACCCGGCGCCGCCGCCACTGCCGCCGACCCCGCTGCCGGCCGCCGTGACCCAGCTCCTGGACTGGCTGCGCGCCGAGCAGCCCGCAATCGCCGCCCGCGCCGCCGCCCAGGCCGCGCTGGCCCGCCCGGGGCTGCGGCTGGTGCTGGACGGGCCGGTCGGCGAGCTCAACGAATACAGCCTGGCGCCGCGCGGCACGGTGCGCGGCGTCAGCGCCACCGCCGAGGGCTTCTGGCTGCAATTCGCGGCCTGTCTTGCCACCGGCAACCGCTACGCCCCCGATGGCGCCCCGCCGCGCGCGCTGCCGCCGGCGCTCGCCGCGCTGCTGGCGCCCGCCGGATCGCCGCCGGATGCGGTGCTGTTCGAGGGCGATGCTGCCACGCTGCAGGCGCTCAACGCGTCCCTGGCCAAGGAACCCGGCCCGATCCGGCCGCTGCTGGCGCTGCGCGAGGGCGGGCTCTACCCGGCCGAGCTGCTGATGACCGAGCGCGCCACCAGCACCAACACCGCCGCCGCCGGCGGCAATGCCAGCCTGATGAGCCTGTAGCCGCTTCCCCGCCAGGGCGGTTTCATCCTAGCCTCTCCGCTGCATCAGCGTTGGAGAGGCCAGGATGACCATCACACGCCGCCATCTGCTCGGGGCCATGGGCACGGCGCCCCTGCTGCTCTCCGCCAGCGAGGCGCTGGCCCAGGGGGTGCAGCCGAAGCGGGGCGGCACGCTGAACGTCATCCTGAACCCCGAGCCGCCGATCCTGCAGATCGGCGTCAACAACCAGACGCCGACGCTGATCTGCGGCAGCAAGATCACCCAGGGGCTGCTGAAATTTTCTCCGACATTGGAGCCGCAGCCGGAGCTGGCGAAAAGCTGGACCGTCAGCCCGGACGGTCTCGAATATGTCTTCCGCCTGCAGGAGAACGTGAAGTGGCATGACGGCCGCCCCTTCACCGCCGACGATGTCATCTACTCGGTGATGCAGTTCAACCGCGAGATCGCGCCCCGCCTGCGCGGCGTGATCGCCGGCATCGCCGAGGCGACAGCGCCCGATCCGCTGACCGTGCGCTTCGTGCTGAAGCAGGCGTTTCAACCGTTTCTTCTATGCTTCGACGCGACGGCGCTGCCGATCGTCGCCAAGCATGTCTATGAAGGCGGCGATATCCGCGCCAACCCGGCCAATGCGCGGCCAATCGGCACCGGTCCCTTCCGTTTCGTCGAGTGGCAGCGCGGCAACTTCATCAAGATGGAGCGCTTCGCCGACTACTGGAAGCCGCAGCAGCCCTATCTGGACGGCATCCTCTGGCGCGTCATCCCGGACGGGCAGAGCCGGCGGCTGGCGATCGAGAGCGGCCAGGTGCAGATGACCACGGCCACCGACATCGAGCCCTTCGACATCCCGGCGCTGCGCCAGGCGCCCAACCTGAACGTCACCACCAAGGGCTGGGAATATTTTTCGCCGCTCTTCTGGTTCGAGCTGAACCACCGGGTGAAGCCCTTCGACGACCGTCGCGTGCGCCAGGCGATGTCGATGGCGCTGGACCGCAACTTCATCGTCAACCGGCTGTGGTTCGGCCTGGGCAAAGCCGCCACCGGCCCGGTCGCCTCCACCACCCGCTTCCACGATGCCAGTGCCAAGCTTGCGCCCTTCGATGTCGCCAAGGCGCGCGCCCTGCTGGACGAGGCCGGGGTGAAGGCCAATGGCCAGGGCGTGCGCGGCGCCTTCAAATACGTCATCCCGCCCTATGGCGAGATCTGGACCCGCATGGGCGAGTATTTCCGCCAGGCGATGCGGCAGATCGGCTTCGAGGTGACGCTGGAATCGACCGATGCCGGCACCTGGGCCTCGCGCATCGCCAATTGGGACTACGAGGCGACGTCGAACGTGCTCTACCAGTATGGCGACCCGACGCTGGGCGTCGAACGTTCCTACGTGTCTTCCAATATCCAGAAGATCCTGTTCACGAACACGGCGGGCTACGCCAACCCGAAGGTGGACGAGCTCTTCGCCAGGGCGCGCACCGCGGCGACGGAGGCCGAGCGTCGCACCGCCTTCAGCGACGTGCAGAAGATCCTGGTGGAGGACATGCCGCTGCTCTGGGTGGTCGAGGTGAACTATCCGACGGTCACCGACAAGCGGCTGCACAACACGGTGCAGCTCGGCACCGGGGTGCATGCCAGCTTCGACGACGTCTTCCTCGCCTGAGCGGCGCCGCGTAGAAGCGGGCCGATGACCCTCCGCCCGCTGCTCCGCTTCCCCGATCCGCGCCTGCGCCAGCCGGCCGCCCCCGTCGAGCGCTTCGACGAGGCGCTCGCCCTCCTGGCGCAGGACCTCCTGGAGACCATGCGCGCGGCGCCGGGCATCGGCCTGACCGCCGGCCATCTCGGCATCCCGCTGCGGCTGGTGGTGCTGGAGCTGGAGGGCTGGGAGGGCCCCCGCTTCTACGCCAATCCACGGCTGCTCTGGGCCTCCGAAATGCGTATCACCCATCCCGAGGGCAGCGTCTGCATGCCCGGCGTCAGCGAGACGGTGGAGCGCGCGGCGGCGGTGCGCGTCGCCTATCAGCAGCTCGACGGCACGCCCGCCGAGGAAGCGTCGGAAGGCCTGCATGCCATCTGCCACCAGCACGAGATCGACCAGCTCGATGGGATCTTCTGGACGCAGCGCCTGTCGCGGCTGAAGCGCGACCGGCTGGTCAGGAAGTTCCAGAAGCTCGGCTGAGCGCGACCCGGCGGGCTTGCCAGGGCGGTGGCCGCGGCGGAGAAGGGCCGCATGGATGCCGATACCGCCGCCGCCGGCCTCGCCCCGGCCGACCGCCTCGCCGCGCTGCGCGCCGGGCAACTGGCGGGGCTCCGCGTGCTGCGGCTGCCCGGGCTCGGCCTGGCGCAGCTGCCGCCGGAGGTCCTCGCCCTCGCCCCCAGTCTTGAGGTTCTCGATCTCAGCGGCAACCGGCTGACCGATCTGCCGGCGGAGTGCGCGCGGCTCCTGCGGCTCAACGCGGTCTTCCTCTCCGGCAATCCGCTGCGGCGGCTGCCGCCGGTGCTGGGCGACTGCCCGGCGCTCGGCCAGATCGGCGCGCGCGGCTGCGGCATGGCGGAGGTGCCCGCCGAGGCGCTGCCCGCCGGCCTGCGCTGGCTGACCCTGACCGACAATGCCCTGGCCGCCTTGCCCGCCGCGCTGGGCGAGCGCGGCGGCCTGCAGAAGCTGCTGCTGGCCGGCAACCGGCTGCGGGCGCTGCCGGACAGCCTGGCCGGCGCGGCGCGGCTCGAGCTGCTGCGCCTCGCCGCCAATGCTCTCGAGGACCTGCCCGGCTGGCTGGAGGCGATGCCGGCGCTCGCCTGGCTCGGCTGGTCGGGCAATCCCTTCGAGGCGGGCGGGCCGGCGCCGGTGGCGCCGGTGATCCCCTGGGCGGCGCTGCGGCCCGGCCCGCTGCTCGGCGAGGGCGCCTCCGGCGAGGTCTTCGCCGCGGACTGGCGGCAGCCCGGCGGCGGCGAGCACCCGGTTGCCCTGAAGCTGTTCAAGGGCGCCATGACCAGCGACGGCCTACCGGAGCGCGAGATGGCCGCCTGCCTGGCGGCCGGCGCGCATCCGCAGCTGACCGGCGCGCTGGGCCGCATCGAGGGGCATCCGCAGCAGCGGGCCGGGCTGGTCATGCCGCGCCTGCCGGCGGGCTGGCAGGCGCTGGCTGCGCCGCCTTCGCTCGCCAGCTGCACGCGCGACGTCTGGCCGCAGGGACAGTGGCTCGCCCCCGAGGCCGGGCTGCATCTGGCCCGCGCCGCCGCCGCGGCCGCGGCGCATCTGCACGGGCGCGGCCTGCTGCATGGCGATTTCTACGCGCACAACCTGCTCTGGGACGGGGCGCGCGGCGCGGCGGTGCTCTCCGATTTCGGTGCCGCCAGCTTCCTGCCGGCCGGCCGGCCCGGCCTGGCGGGGCTGGAGAGCCGGGCGCTGGGCATCCTGCTGCAGGAGCTGGTCGCCGCCTGCCCGGCACTGGAAGCGCCCCTGGGCGGGCTGGCGGCGGCCTGCCTGAAGCCGGTGCCGGCGCGGCGGCCCCTGGCAGCGGCCGTGCTGGCGCAGATCCCGGAAGCGTGAGGCGACGCGGGCTTGATCCAGATCAAGGCGGATTAACTTTCCTTCATGTCATGACAGTCCGGTCGCCGCGTCGGGACCGCCCTTCGACGCCCGGCCGAGAGGGAGGAAAAAGATGTTCGTTCGCGATGTGATGACCCGCGATGCCATGACCGTGGGGCCGGACACCCCGGCGGTGACGCTGGCCCGGCTGTTCGCCGAGCGCGGGATCTCCGGCGTGCCGGTGGTGGACGAGGCGGGCCGGCTGCTCGGCATGGTGACCGAGGGCGACCTGATCCGGCGCCTGGCGGCCGAGGGCGAGGCGCCGCGCGGCTGGTTCCGCCGCCTGCTCGACTCGGCGACGCAGCAGGCCGAGCATTATGCCCGCACGCATGGCCGCACCGCCCGCGACCTGATGTCGACCGAGCTGGTGCACACCACCGAGCAGGCCAGCCTGGCCGAGGCGGCGGCGCTGCTCGAGTCCCGCCAGGTGCGGCGGCTGCCGGTACTGCGCGACGGCCGGCTGGTCGGCATCCTGTCGCGCGCCGACCTGATGCGCGCGGTGCTGGCCCCGCCCGAGGCGGCGGCGACGGCCAGCAGCGACCGCGAGATCCACCAGCGCCTGCGCGACGCCATGGCCGAACAGCCCTGGGCCGATTCCGCGCTGATCTTCGTCGATGTCAGTGGCGGCGTGGTCACCTTCCACGGTTTCAGCCGCGGCGAGGCCATCGGGCGGGGTCTGCGCGTGCTGGCCGAGGGCATTCCGGGGGTCAAGGCGGTGAAGCTGGACCTGGCGCCACGGCCGGCTTTCGTTCTCGACTGACGCGGCGGTAGCGGGGGGCGCCGCAGTAGTTTGACGGCGTTAAAATTTACACCGGATTTACATACGGCGCTGCCCCTTCTAGACCGGGCTTCCCCCCACCACCGATGGTGTCCGAGACATGCCCGACGACGCAACGCAGACGGATCTGCTGACCCTCACCGCCAAGATCGTTGCCGCCCATGCCGGGCACAACGCCGTCCCGGCGGGCGAGCTCCCGCTGCTGATCGAGCAGGTCTATCGCAGCCTGGCCGGGCTCGGCGCCGCCCCGGCGCAGCCCGTCGCCGAGGTCGCCGAGGTCGCCGAGCGGCCGCAGCCGGCGGTGCCGATCAAGAAGTCGGTGATGCCGGAATATCTGGTCTGCCTGGAGGACGGGAAGAAGCTGAAGATGCTGAAGCGGCATCTGCAGACCGCCTATGGCATGACCCCGGCGCAGTATCGTGAGCGCTGGAACCTGCCGGCCGACTATCCCATGGTGGCGCCGGACTATGCCGCCAAGCGTTCCTCGCTGGCCAAGCAGATCGGCCTCGGCAAGGGCACCGGCGGCCGCACCCGCGCCGCCTGAGGCCGCGCGGGCCCGGGCGGGATGCACCCGCCCGGGTTCCCTCAGTTCACCGCCGGGCGGCCCAGGCTGCTGCGATGGCCGGTGCTGGCGGCCAGCCGCCCGGCCAGGCGGTGGCGCGCCTCGGCGCCGCCCTGGCGCAGCGCGGTGAGCTCCGCCGCCTTCAGCAGCACCACCGGCACCATCCGCACCGGCGACAGCGGCATGTCCGCGATCAGTGTCGGGAAGTCGGGTTCCGGCCCGCCGAGCAGCAGGCCCAGCGCGTCATCCTCGGTGACGAAGCCCGGCGGCAGCTGGTCGGGCAGGCTGCGCGCCCGGCTGACGCCTGGCAGCTCCATCGACAGCACGCCATGCCGCTCCAGCTGGGGCAGGATGCCGCCCGCCCCGGCGACGGTGCCGGCGACATGGCTCAGCAGCTCGAAGGCCCAGGAGCGGCTGAGGCCGCTGACATCGCCCGGCAGGCCGGCGAATTCGGCGGCGATGTCGCCGGTCTCCAGGAACAGCTCCAGGCCGAAGCCGTTGCCGGCGCCCTGGACCCCGTCGAAGGGATCGGACAGCCCGTCGGTCGCCAGCACCAGCGCGTGGCCACGCCGCACCACGCGATAGGCCTGGCGCGTCGAGGGCCAGGCCGGGCCGCCGGTGAAGGATGGGCTGATCAGGGGGGTCAGCACGTCGTCCTCGACCTGGCCCACCGCCTGCCAGAAGGCGTGGCGGCGGTCGCAGCCGGCCTGGAAGGCGGCGGCATCCGCCTCCTCCCGGAGCGGGGCGGCGACCGGCGCCTCGGCCGGCGCGGCGGCCGAAGGAGGGATCGCCGGGGGAATGCTCGGGGGGGGCGCCGCCTGGGGCGGCGCGGCGCCGGCGGGCGGACCCGCGGCCGGCGCCTGCAGCCCAAGCCTTTCCCGCAGCCATGTCAGCAGACCCACCGGCAGCCTCCTTGCTCCATGCTGGCCTCGCTGATGCCCGATCCGGCCGCGCCCGCCCAGTCCCCGTCCAGCCCCCGCCCCGTCAAAGCCGCTTGTGCCCTGCGGGTGGCAGCGATATAGCCGATCGGGAACAACGTGCGGAGCCCGCCCGATGCGCCGTCGCCCCCTGCTCGCCGCCGCCGCCGCAGCCGCCGCCGGGGCGCTGTCCGGCGTCCGGCCGCTGCGCGCCCAGGGCCGTCCTCCGGCCGGTGCCGAAGGTCCGACGGTCTTCGCCGCCGCCAGCCTGACCGATGCCCTGCGCGCGCTGGCCGAGCAGTGGCGCGCTCAGGGCCATCCGGCGCCCCGGCTGAGCTTCGCCGCCTCCTCGGCGCTGGCCCGGCAGATCGAGCAGGGCGCGCCGGCCGATCTCTTCGCCTCGGCCGACGAGCCCTGGATGGATTATGTCCAGCAGCGCGGCCTGATCGTCGAGGCGAGCCGCAGCAGCCCGCTGGCCAATGCGCTGGTGCTGATCGCCCCGGCCGACCGCCCGGTGCCGGCCATCACCCTCGACCGCACGACCGACCTCGCCGCCGTGCTCGGCGCCAACGGGCGGCTGGCCACCGGCGATCCCGCGCATGTGCCGGTCGGCCGCTATGCCGAGGCGGCGCTGACCTGGATGGGGCAGTGGCCGGCGCTGGCGCCGCGGCTGGCGCGCGCCGACAATGTCCGCGCCGCCCTGCTGCTGGTCGAGCGCGGCGAGGCGCCGCTCGGCATCGTCTATGCCACCGACGCCGCCGCCTCGCGCGGCGTGCGCGTGGTCGCCAGCTTCCCGGCCGGCAGCCACCCGCCGGTGACCTATCCCTTCGCCCTGACCCGGCGCGCCGCCGAAAATCCGGCGGCGCGCGGCTTCCTGGCCTTCCTGACCGGGCCAGAGGCGGCCGCGACCTATCGCCGCCTGGGCTTCACCTGGCGCGCGCCCTGAGATGATCGAGGCCGCGAGATGATCGAGGCCGCGACCGGCTGGCTGACGGCCGAGGAGTGGCAGGCGGTGCGGCTCAGCCTCGGCGTCGCGCTGCGCTCGGTGGTGTTCGGCCTGCCGCCGGCGGTGCTGGTGGCCTGGCTGCTGGCGCGCCGCCGCTTTCCCGGCCGGGCGCTGCTGGATGCGCTGGTGCACCTGCCGCTGGTCATGCCGCCGGTGGTGGTCGGCTGGCTGCTGCTGGTGACCTTCGGGGTACGCGGCCCGGTCGGCAGCCTGCTCGACGACTGGTTCGGCCTGCGGCTGGTCTTCACCACCGGCGGCGCCGCGCTGGCCACCGCGGTGATGTCCTTCCCGCTGATCGTGCGCGCCGTGCGGCTCAGCCTGGAGACGGTCGACCAGGGGCTGGAGGAGGCCGCCCGCAGCCTCGGCGCCGGGCCGCTCGACCGCTTCGTCAGCATCACCCTGCCGCTGATCTCGCCGGGCATTCTCTCCGGGGCGATCACCGCCTTCGCCGCCGGGCTCGGCGAGTTCGGCGCGGTGATCACCTTCGCCTCCAACATCCCCGGCGAGACCCAGACCCTGCCGCTGGCGATCTATGCCGCCACGCAGACGCCGGGCGGCGAGGCGACGGCGGCGCGGCTGGCCGCCGTCTCCTTCGCGCTGGCGGTCGGCGGGCTGCTGCTGGCCGAGCTGGTGTCGCGCCGGATGCAGCGCCTGCTCGGGCGCGAGCGCGGCTGATGCTGGAGGTCGCGCTGCGCCACCGCTTCCCCGGCTTCGCGCTGGACGCCGCCTTCACCGCGCCGACCCCCGGCGTCACCGCGATCTTCGGCCCCTCGGGCTGCGGCAAGTCGACCGTGCTGGCCGCCATCGCCGGGCTGCTGCGGCCCGATCACGGCCGCATCGCGCTGGACGGCGTCGCGCTGTTCGATGCCGCGGCCCGCATCGCCGTGCCGCCCGAGCGGCGGCGCTGCGGCGTGGTCTTCCAGGATTCGCGGCTGTTCCCGCATCTCTCGGTCGAGGGCAACCTGCGCTTCGGGCTGCGCCGCGCGCCGCGCGGGGCCGAGGGCCCGGATTTCGAGGAGGTGGTCGCCCTCCTCGGCATCGGCGCGCTGCTCGGCCGCCGGCCGGCGGCGCTGTCGGGCGGCGAGAAGCAGCGCGTGGCGCTCGGCCGCGCCCTGCTGGCGCGCCCGGCGCTGCTGCTGATGGACGAGCCGCTGGCGGCGCTCGACGCCGCGCGCAAGGCCGAGCTGCTGCCCTATCTGGCGCGGCTGCGGCACCGGCTGCGCATCCCGCTGCTCTACGTCACCCATGCGCTGGACGAGGTCGACCGCCTGGCCGACACGCTGGTGCTGATGCAGGCCGGCCGCGTGCTGGCGGCCGGGCCGCTGGAGGCGCTGTCGGCGCGCACCGACCTGCCCCTGCTGGCCGGGCGGCAGGATGCCGGCGTGGTGCTGTCCTGCCGCGTCGCCGGGCCGGCGCCGGGCGGGCTGACGCGGCTGGATTTCGCCGGCGGCAGCCTGCTGGTGCCCCAGGCGGCACCCCAACCGGCGCCCGGCGAGATGGTGCGGCTGCGCCTGCAGGCGCGCGACATCGCCGTCGCCACCGTGGCGCCGCAGGGGATCTCGGTGCAGAACGTGCTGCCCGCCCGGCTGCAGGCGATCGAGCCCGGCGGCGCGCAGGACGTCCTGCTGCGGCTGGCGGTCGGAGAGAGCACGCTGCTGAGCCGGGTGACGGTGGAGGCGGTGGCGCGGCTCGGCCTGGTCCCCGGCCTGCCGGTCTGGGCGCTGATCAAGGCCGTCGCCTTCGTCGCGGCCGGGAGCGCGGAAGGCAGCGCGGCGGCGCGCGGCGCCGGCTGACCGTTTCAGGAGCGGAGCGCGCTGCCGGACGGCTCCGGGCTGCGGGCCGGCTCGGCCTCGTTCAGCACGGCGGCGAGCGGCAGGACGATGTCGACGACCAGGCCGCCCGGCTCCCAGTGCCAGGCCACCGACCCGCCGAGCTGCCGGCGCGCGGTGGCGGCGATCACCCGCGAGCCGAAGCCCTGCCGCGACGGCACGCCGGCCGGCGGGCCGCCGCTCTCCGCCCAGCGCAGCAGCAGGCTCGGCCGCGGCGCGGCGGCGTCGATCCGCCAGGTCACCGCGACGCGGCCGCCCGGCACGGAGAGCGCGCCGTATTTCGCCGCATTGGTCGCCAGCTCGTGCACCAGGATGGCGACCGGCTGGCCCGCCCGGGCGGCGATCATCACCGACGGCCCCTCGAACTGGACGGCCAGGCCCTCGGCCGGCCGGTGCGGCGACAGCTCGACCGCCAGCAGGTCGCGCAGCTCGGTCGCCGCCCAGCCATGCTGCGCCAGCAGGCTGTGGGTACGGGCCAGGGCGGCGACCCGCTGCTCGACGGCGGCGCGGAACAGCGCCGGCTCGCCGGCCGGGGTGAGGCGCAGGATCGACTGCACCACGGCCAGGGCGTTCTTCGCCCGGTGGTCGACCTCGCGCACCAGCAGGCGCTGCTGCTCCTCGGTCCATTTGCGCGCGGTGATGTCGCGCATGGTGGCGGTCAGGCCGCGCCGCCCGTCGGCGCCCTGCCAGGCCGCGACCGCCAGCTCGAGCGGGAAGAGGGTGCCATCCCGGCGCTGCCCGACCACCTCGCGGCGGCCGCCGGCCTCCCCGGCCGGGTCGCCGGCCTGCCGCAGGACGTCCTGGTCGCCGGCGAAGAGGGCGGCGGCCGCCTGCCCGGCCATCTCCCCCTCCGCATAGCCGAAGATCGCCTCGGCGGCGCGGTTGAGCGAGAGGACCGTGCCCGCCTCGTCGATCACCACGATGGCGTCGGCGGCGGTGTCGAGGACGGCGCGCAGCCGGGCCTCGCCCAGCGCGATGTCGGCGAGCCGCGCGCGGAGCGCCGCATGGGCCTGCTGCGCCGCCGCGCGCAGGCGCTCGAACTCGGCCACGCCGGAGGGGCGGCCGCTCTCGCCGACCCGCTCGCCGCCGCTGGTGGCGATCGCCTCCGCCTGCCGGGTCAGGTCGCGCACCGGCCGCAGGATGAAGCGGCCGATGCCATAGGTGGTTAGCAGCGCCAGGCCGAGCGCCGCCAGCCCGCCATAGAGCAGGGCGCGCGTCGGCCGCCACACCGCCTCCTGCTGGGCGGCGAGCGGCTCGCCGACGACGACCATCCAGCCGGGCGCGCTGGCGAGGCGGTGGAAGGCGATGATCACCTCCTCCTCCAGCCGGTTGGTGCCGCGCAGCAGGCCGGTCTGCTGCCCCGCCGTGCCCGCCGCGATCCAGGGCGAGATCTCCTGCCCGGCCACCCGGTCGTAGTCGCGCGAGCGGGCGACGATGATGTTGCGGCTGTCGATCACCGTGGCGAAGGAGCCGCCGCGCGCCTGCGCGGTCAGCAGGGTGGAGAGGCGATCCGGCTCGAGCCCCATGCCGAGCGCGCGGATGACCTGGCCGTTCCGCATCACCGGCGCGAAGATGGCGCCGGTCGGGCGGCGCAGCATGCTGCCCTGGGCGAAGCCGCCGACCGCCGGCCGGCCGGTGGCGAAGACGCGCGGCAGCGGCGCGTCGGCCTCGGGCAGCCGCAGCCCGCGGCCCATCGGCGTCCCCGCCGGCACGCCGGTATGGGCCAGCGTCCGGAACTCGGGCGGCGGGCCGATCACCCGCAGCCAGGTTCCCAGGGAATCGGCCAGTTCCTTGGCGCGCTGGCTGAATTCGACGATGTCGGCCTCGGTCGCCTCCGCATCCATCCGCCGCGAGGTGGCCAGGCCGGTCAGGATCGAGACATGCGAGGCGATCTCGGCGTCCAGCGCCAGCGCCAGGGTGCGCGCATTGCTGCGCAGGCCGACCTCGAAAGCGGTGCGCTGGCCGTCCAGCGCCGTCTTCAGCGAGGCGGCGCCGACCGTCAGCGCCGGCAGCAGGGCGGCGGCGGCGAGCAGGCCGAGACAGGTTCTCAGGCTGAGGCGGAGGCGGCTGGTCGGCTGGCGCTCCGGCTGATCCGCACTGTCTGGCATTTCAGCCCTTCGCTCTCCGCTGAGCGTGCACCGTGCGCCCTGCGGGAGAGAGAACCCCTGCCCTCGGCTCGATAGGAAGATACGAATATCATATGATCAAGCGACTCACCACGGCGCAAGTTTCCCGGGGGATCGTCTCATTTCCTGTTCCGTGTCTCCCATGAAGGGCGGCGGGCGATGCGGAACCGTCTTGATGCATCGCCCCCCAAGGCATAGCCTGGCGGCATGTCCCGCGAGGCCGCCCCTGCCGCCCTGCCGCGTCCCGCGCCGGACCTCACCGACCGCGCCTATTGGGCGGGGACCATCAAGATGGCGCTCAGCCGGTTCTTCGTCCTCCAGGTGCTGCATGACGGGCCGGCGCATGGCTACGACATCGCCCGCGCCGTGGAGCGCACCACCCGCGGCTGCTGCTCGCCCTCGGAGGGCGCCCTCTATCCGACGCTGCGCGAATTCGAGCAGGGCGGCTACGTCACCGGCGCCGCCGAGATCGTCTCCGGCCGGGAGCGCAAGGTCTATACGCTGACCGACAAGGGCCGCGAGGCCTTCCGGACCGGCCTGGCCGCCTGGATGGAAGCGACCGCCACCCTGGCCGAGACCGACCGCAGCGCCGCCGCCCGCGGCCGCGCAGGCGGGGCCTGCGGATGCTGAGCGGCGCCGCGCCCCGATGCTGCGCCTGGCGCGGCCCTGTCCGGGCGGCCGGGCGATGACCGGCGGCCCCGCCGCGGCGCCGCCACGCCGGCTGCGGGTGGTCTCGGCCATCGGTATCGGCCAGATCCTGGCCTGGGGCTCCTCCTACTACCTGCTGGCCGTCCTCGCCGGGCCGATCGCCGCGGATACCGGCTGGCCGCTGACCTGGATCATGGGCGCCCTCTCCCTCGGCATGCTGGTCTCCGGCCTGGTCTCGCCGCGCATCGGCCACCTCATCGACCGGCGCGGCGGCCGGCCGGTGCTGGCCGCCAGCGCCGCCCTGCTCTGCGCCGGCCTGCTGCTGCTCGGCCTGGCGCCGAGCCTGCCGGTCTTCGTGCTGGCCTGGGTGGTGCTCGGGCTGGCGATGGGCGCCGGGCTCTACGATCCCGCCTTCTCGACGCTGGGCCGGCTCTATGGCGAGCAGGCGCGGCCGGCGATTACCCATGTCACCCTGTTCGGCGGCTTCGCCAGCACCGTCTGCTGGCCGCTGAGCGCCTTCCTGGTCGAGCATCTCGGCTGGCGCGGCGCCTGCCTGAGCTATGCGGCGATCCACCTGGCGGTGGTGCTGCCGCTCTACCTGGCCGGCATCCCGCGCGAGGCGGCCAGGCCCGCGCCGGCGCCGCAGGCCGCCGCGCCGCGGAGCCGGCGGCAGCCCGGCCCGGGCAGCGCCTTCCTGCTGCTGGCGGCCGGCTTCACCCTGGCGGCGGTAATCATGACCGTGGTCTCGGTCCACCTGCTGACCCTGCTGCAGTCGCAGGGGCTGCCGCTGGCCATGGCGGTGGCGCTGGGCACGCTGATCGGCCCCGCCCAGGTCGGCGCGCGGCTGCTGGAAATGGTCTTCGGCCAGCGGGCGCATCCGATCTGGAGCCTGCTTGCCTCGACCGTGCTGGTGGCGGCCGGCCTCGGGATGCTGGCCGCCGCCGGGCTGGTGGCGCCGGGCGTCGCCGCCGCCGGCATCGTCCTCTACGGCATGGGCAGCGGCATCCGCTCCATCGCCCGCGGCACGGTGCCCCTCGCCCTGTTCGGCCGCGAGGGCTACGCGGTGCTGATGGGGCGCATCGCCATGCCGACCCTCATCGCCCAGGCGGCCTCGCCCTTCCTGGGCGCCTGGCTGCTGGACGGGCTCGGCGCCGCCGCCACGCTGGGCGTGCTGGGCGGCGGCGCCCTGCTCAACATCCTGCTGGTGGCGGCCCTGCTGCCGGCGGCGCGCCGGGGCCGGGCGACGGGGTAGTTACGGGACTGGCCACGGGTGGGGCGACGGCGCCGGACAGGCTGGCCAGGTCCGCCCGCGCCTGGCCTTCCGCCCGCTCCTTGCGCTCGCTGTAGCGGTCGGTCAGCTGGCCGGCGACGCCCCGCGTCAGCAGGGTGAACTTCACCAGCTCCTCCATGACATCGACCACGCGGTCATAGAGCGGGCCCGGCAGCATGCGCCCCGCCGCGTCGAACTGTTCATAGGCCCGGGGCACCGAGGACTGGTTGGGGATGGTGATCATCCGCATCCAGCGGCCGAGCAGGCGCAGGGTATTGACCGCGTTGAAGCTCTGCGAGCCGCCGGAGACCTGCATCACCGCCAGGGTGCGCCCCTGGGTCGGCCGCAGCCCGCGGCTCTCCAGCGGCAGCCAGTCGATCTGGTTCTTCAGGATGCCGGTGACGGCGCCGTGCCGCTCCGGGCTGCACCAGACCTGCCCCTCGGACCACAGCGACGCCTCGCGCAGCGCGGCGACGCGGGGATGCCCGTCCGGCACGCTGTCCGCGAGCGGCAGGTCGCGCGGATCGAAGACCCGCGTCTCGGCGCCGAGATGGCGCAGGATGCGCTCGGCCTCCAGCGTCAGGAAACGGCTGTAGGAGCGCTCGCGCAGCGAGCCGTAGAGCAGCAGGATGCGCGGCGGGTGCGTGGCGCCGCCGGGGCCGAGGCGGGCGGGGTCGGGAAGCGGCAGGTGGTCGGCGGCCAGCTGGGGCAGCGAGGGATCGGGCTCGGCGCGCATCGGGGTCTCCCGGGGGTCAGGATGGGGGCTCGGGAGGGGCGGAGGAATCGCCGCGGCTCAGCCCGGCGCCACCACCGGCAGCCAGAGCGCCAGCGCGGCCAGCACCACCAGCAGCACCGGCGGCGTGATGACCAGGCCGACCTTCATGTACTGGCCCCAGCTGATGGTGGTGCCCTTGCGCGCCAGCACATGCAGCCAGAGCAGCGTCGCCAGGCTGCCGATCGGGGTGAGCTTCGGGCCGAGGTCGCAGCCGATGACATTGGCGTAGATCATCGCCTCGCGGATCGCCGGCGGGATGCCGGCGGCCTGCTCGATGGCCAGCGCCCCCACCAGCACGCCGGGCATGTTGTTCATCACCGAGGAGAGCAGCGCGGCACCGAGGCCGGTGCCCAGGGTGGCGGCCCAGAGCCCGTGCCCGGCAAGCCATTGCAGCGCCGCCGCCAGCTGGCCGGTCAGCCCGGCATTCCGCAGGCCATAGACCACGAGATACATGCCGAGCGAGAAGACGACGATCTGCCAGGGCGCCCCGCCGAGCACCTTGCGGACCGAGACCACGCGGCCGGCGCCGCCGCGGTGCCAGCGCCCGGCCAGCAGCAGCAGCAGCAGGGCGGCGGCGCCGGTCACGGCGGCGACCGGCACGCCGAGCGGCGCCAGCACGAAATAGGCCAGCAGCAGCAGCCCCAGCAGCGGGAAGGCGGCGCGGAACACCAGCGGATCGCGGATAGCGCTGCCCGGCGCCTCCAGCGCGTCCATCCGGTAGCGGGCGGGCAGCTGGCGGCCGTAATAGGCCCAGAGCACCGCCAGCGTCGCCGCCAGCGCCACCAGGTTCACCGGCACCATCACCGCGGCATAGCGGTCGAAGCCGATGCCGAAGTAGTTGGCCGAGACGATGTTGACCAGGTTGGAGATCACCAGCGGCAGGCTGGTGGTGTCGGCGACGAAGCCGCAGGCGATGATGAAGGCCAGGGTGGCGCCGGCCGGGAAGTCCAGCCGGAGCAGGATCGCCATGACGATCGGCGTCAGCAGCAGGGCGGCCCCGTCATTGGCGAAGAAGGCGGCGATGACGGCGCCGAGCAGCACCACCAGCGGGAACAGCCGGCGTCCCCGGCCGCCGCCCCAGCGCGCCACATGCAGCGCCGCCCACTGGAAGAACCCCGCCTCGTCGAGCAGCAGCGAGATGACGATCAGCGCCACGAAGGTGAAGGTGGCATCCCAGACGATTCCCCAGACCACCGGCACGTCGGCCCAGCCGACCACGCCGGTGAGCAGCGCCAGCGCGGCGCCCCCCATGGCGGACCAGCCGATGCCCAGGCCGCGCGGCTGCCAGATGACGAGGACCAGGGTGAGGACGAAGATGGCCAGGGCGGGCATGGGCAAGCACTCGCTGCGGGACGGTCGATGCGGCACCGGCCGCGCCGGCAGGGGGAGAAGGCGGGCGCGGTCAGCCGGGCCGGTGGCCCGCGCCGTCGACCACCGGCGTGCCGTCCTCCTTGGCGAAGGCGCCCTGCTGCGGCCGCGGCAGCAGCTCGAGCACCGCCTCGGAGGGGCGGCAGAGCCGCACGCCCAGGCGGGTCACCACCAGCGGCCGGTTGATCAGGACCGGGTGCTGCAGCATGGCCTCCACCAGGCGCTCATCGGGCAGCGCCGGGTCGTCCAGGCCGAGCTCGGCGCAGAGCGCCTCCTTCTGCCGCAGCAGCGCGCGCGGCGTCAGCCCGGCCCGCTGCAGCAGCTGCAGCAGCATCGCCCGCGAGGGCGGCGTCTTCAGGTACTCGACGACATGCGGCTCGAGGCCGGCATTGCGGATCATCGCCAGGACGTTGCGCGAGGTCCCGCAGGCGGGATTGTGATAGATGACGACATCGTCGGTCATGGGGCGGCCTTCTGCGGCGGACAACAGGGGAGCAGCGCGGCGATCAGCGGCGCGCAGAGCTCGGCGCGCCCGGCGCAGCAATCCTGCGCCAGGAACAGCATCATCGCGCGCAGGCGGTCCAGCTCGGCGCGGTAGAGGATGGCGCGGCCCTGGCGCGCCGGGCGCAGCAGCCCGGCCCGCGCCAGGATGGCGAGATGCGTCGACAGCGTGTTCTGCGGCACCGCCAGATGGCGGGCGATCTCGCCGGCGGGCAGGCCGGCGGGCTCGTGGCGCACCAGCAGGCGGAAGGTCTCCAGGCGCGTGGCCTGTGCCAGCGCGCCCAGGCAGGCGAGAGCCTCTTCGGAATCCATGTATCGAGAATAATCGATGGGAAGAGGCGGTCAAGCGCGGCGCGGCCCTGCCCGGCAGGCCGGCGGCGGTGCGGGGATGACCCCTCGGCGAAGGGCTGTTGACGCATAAAGATATCTTTATGCCAATTGACAGGAATGCCCCGGCTGGTTGAGATGGCGCGGCCGGGCCTCGCCCGACGCGCCGGGACAGCGCGGCGGGACGTGGCGGGACTGCCAAGACGGAGAGACGCATGTCCAACATGACCCGGGTGCCGCCGGTGCTGGAACGCTGGCTGGCCGGCGAGCGCCATGCGCCGCTGCCCGCCCGCGACGCGACGCAGCCGCTGCCGCTGCTGTCCTTCGAGTTCTTCCCGCCGCGCACCGAGGCGCTGGAGCAGCAGCTCTGGTCCTGCATCGGGCGGCTGGCGCCGCTGCGGCCGCGCTTCGTCTCGGTGACCTATGGCGCCGGCGGCACGACGCAGGCGCGCACCCATGCGACGGTGGCCCGGCTGGCGCGCGAGACCGACCTGGTGCCCGCTGCCCACCTGACCTGCGTCGGCGCCACGCGCGCGGCGATCGACGAGGTCGCGCGCGGCTACTGGGAGGCGGGGGTGCGCCATATCGTCGCGCTGCGCGGCGATGCGCCGGCCGGCACCGACTATGCCCCGCACCCGCAGGGCTATGCCTATGCCAGCGACCTGGTCGCGGGGCTCCGGCGGATCGGCGATTTCGAGATCTCGGTCGCCGCCTATCCGGAGGTGCATCCCGGCGCCGCCAGCGCCCAGGCCGATCTCGACAATCTGAAGCGCAAGCTGGATGCCGGGGCGACGCGCGCCATCACCCAGTATTTCTTCGATACCGGCAGCTATCTGCGCTTCCTCGACCGCTGCCTCGCCGCCGGCATCACCGCGCCGATCGTGCCGGGCATCATGCCGGTCTCCAATTTCGCGAACGCCAAGAAATTCTCGGCGATGTGCGGCACCCGCGTGCCGGGCTGGCTCGCCGATCTCTTCGAGGGCACCGACGATGCGCCGGAGATCCGCCGCATCGTCGCCAGCATCGTCGCCGCCGAGCAGGTGCGCACCCTGCAGGCCAACGGCATCGACGAGTTCCATTTCTACACGTTGAACCGGCCGGAACTCACTTTGGCCATCGCGCATGTGCTGGGCGTCAGGGCGCCGGCGCCGCCTCCGCCCGGGTGATGATGTCGGCAAACCGCTGACGCACGCGGGGGGGAAGGCTTTCGGGCACGGCGGCGGCCGAAGGCTTCTCCGTCCCCACCTGCACGAGCATCACCATGCCCATGGCGTAATGCGGGATGCACTGGATGCCGTAGAAGCCGGGCGTGGTGAAGGTGACCTCGATCTCCTCGTTGATGCGGCCGCGGAAGGTCGCCGCGCCCTCCGGCCAGAAGCCAGGGATCGTCGCCGCGTTGTGCGAGACGTTGGTGGCGATGAACTTCACCGTGTCGCCCGGCGCGATCCGCAGGTAGTCGGGCTCATAGACCATGCCACCAGTGTCGTTGCGGTTCAGCATGCGGACCTCGTGCGTCTCGGCCATCGCGGGACGGGCCAGCAGCAGGGTGGCGGCGAGCGCCAGCATCATTCGCATCGGGAACAGCCTTCAGTCGAGCGGTTGGAAACGCAGGATCCGGCTGCCATCCGCCGGATCGGTGAGGAAGCTGGCGCGCACGCCGAAGACGTCGCGCAGCAGGCCGGGCGTCAGGATGTCCGCCGGCCGCCCCAGCGCCACCAGCCGGCCACCCTGCATCACCCCCAGCCGGTCGCAGCCCATCGCCTGGTTCAGGTCGTGCAGCGCGATCACCGTGGTGACGCCGAGCCCCGCCACCAGCCCGAGAATCCCGAGCTGGTGGTGGATGTCGAGATGGTTGGTCGGCTCGTCCAGCAGCAGGATGCGCGGCTGCTGGGCCAGGGCGCGGGCGATGTGCACCCGCTGCCGCTCGCCGCCCGAGAGGGTGATCCAGTCGCGCGCCGCGCGGTCGGCCATCTCGACCACCGCGAGGGCGCGCCGGACGATGGCATCGTCCTCGGGCCCCCAGGGCCGCAGCACGGAGAGGAATGGCGTGCGGCCGAGCTCCACCGCGTCGCGCACGGTGATGCGGTCGGCGGTCTCCGCCTGCTGCTCGACCAGGGCCAGCACCTGCGCCACCTCGCGCCGGCGCAGCGCCGACAGGGGGCGGCCATCGAGTAGCACGCGGCCGGCGCCCGGCGCCAGCACGCCGGCCAGCAGACGCAGCAGCGTCGACTTGCCGGAGCCGTTCGGGCCGATCAGGCCGAGGCGCTCGCCGGGCTCGACGCGCAGCGCGACCCGCTCGACGATGGGCTGGCCGCGGGCCGACCAGGACAGGTTCTCCGCCTCCAGCCTCATCTGACCGGCCTCCGCCGCACCAGGATCAGCGCGAAGACCGGCGCGCCGACCAGCGCGGTGACCACGCCGATCGGCAGCACCTGGCCGGGCACCGCGACGCGCGAGACCACATCGGCGCCGATCAGGAAGACCGCGCCGATCAGGGCGGAGGCCGGCACCAGACGGGCATGCCGGACGCCGACCAGGAAGCGCGCCGCATGCGGCACCACGAGGCCGACGAAGCCCACCGAGCCGACGATGCTGACCATCACCGCGGTGGCGAGCGCGGCCGCCAGGATCAGCAGCGCCTGCACCCGCTTCACCGGCACGCCGAGCGACAGGGCCGACTCGGCGCCGAAGGTGAAGGCGTCCAGCGCGCGCGCCTGCCACAGCCCGGCCAGCGTCACCGCCAGCGCCACCGGCACGGCGGCCCCGACATTGTCCCAGCGCGCGCCGCTGAGATTGCCGAGCAGCCAGAACATGATGCCGCGCGCCTGCTCGGCGCTGGCCGAGCGGGTGATGATGAAGGCGGTCAGCGCGTTGAACAGCTGCGAGCCGGCGATGCCGGCCAGCACGATCTGCCCCGCCGCGCGCGGTCCGGCGCCGCCGCCCGAGGCGCGCGCCAGCAGCGCCACCAGCAGGAAGGCCGAGAGCGCGCCGCCCAGCGCCCCGGCGGAGAGCGACACCGCCCCGGCGCCGAGGCCGGCCACCGTGACCAGCACCGCGCCGGTCGAGGCCCCGGCGGAAATCCCCAGCAGATAGGGCTCCGCCAGCGCGTTGCGCAGCAGCGCCTGCAGGATGACGCCGGAGACCGCGAGCGCAGCGCCGCAGCAGGCGGCGATGATCGCCCGCGTCAGCCGGTAGTTCCAGATGATGCCCTGGTCGATGCGGTCGAGGGCATGGCCCGCATCGAACAGCCGGTTGGCCAGGGTCTGCCAGACGCTGGCCAGCGGGATGGCGGTCTCGCCGATGCAGATGCCGGCCAGGATGGCGGCGGCCAGCACCAGCCCGATCCCGCCGGCCTGCAGGGCGCAGCGGGCCGCCAGCCTGGCGAGCGGCCGCGCCAGCGGGGTCACGGCCGCAGCTGGGCCATGGCCTCGGTCAGCGCCTCCAGCCCGCCGACCAGGCGGATGGTGGCCTGCATGGCATGGGCGTCGAGGATGACGATGCGGCCCTCGCGCACCGCGCGCATCTCCCGCGTCACCGGGTCGCCGCGCAGGAAGGCGAGCTTCTTCTCGACATCGTCGGCGGGGAAGCGGCGGCGGTCCATGCGGGCGATGACGAGAACGGACGGGTTGGCGCGGGCGATGCTCTCCCAGCCGACGGTCGGCCATTCCTCGTCCGACTGCACGACGTTGCGCAGGCCAAGCGTGCGCATCATGTAGCCGGGGATGCCCTTCTGGCCGGCCATGTAGGGGTCCATGTCCAGGTCGGCGCTGGAGAACCAGAAGGCGGCCGAGGCATCGGCCAGCCGCAGCGCCCGGGCGCGCGCCACGGCGGCCGCCTCGCGGGCGCGCAGATCGGCGACCAGCCTGGCGCCCTCGGCCTGGCGGTCGAAGATGGCGGCCAGCTGCTCGATGCCCTTGTAGATGGTGGCCGTGGTGAAGGGCGCCGTGCGGGTGCCGTCGGCGCCGACCAGGTTGTTCTTGCCCTCGCAGTCGGAGGGCATGATGTAGGTCGGCACGCCGAGCTCATGGAATTGCGGCCGGGTGCCGACCACGCCCTGGGCGCCGATCATCCATTCGAACTGGGTGGCGACCAGGCCGGGACGCCTGTTGATGACGGATTCGAAGCTCGGCGCGTTGTTGTCGAGCCGTGGCACGCGGTCGTTCTGCGCGGCGAATTCCGGCAGCACCGCGTTGAACCAGAGCGAGGTGCCGGCCATGCGCTCGCCGAGGCCGAGCGCATAGAGCGTCTCGGTCGCCGCCTGGCCGATGGTCACCACGTTGCGCGGCGCCGCCGGGAAGCGCAGCGTCTGGCCGCAATTCTCGACGGTCAGCGGATAGCCCGTGGATTGCGCGACGGCGGGCGCGCCGGCCAGCAGCGCGGCGCCGAGGCCCAGCGAGAAGACGCCAGGCAGGAAGAGGCCGCGACGCGCGCGGCCCTGCGGATAACGCATAGAAAAATCCTCCCCGGACACCCCGCCGGATGGGCTGTTGCACGATGCCGGCAGGTCTCCTGACTGGCGGGTCGACGCCCTCTCCGGCCTTCCCGGGATGGCTCCCAGTGGCGTGTTCGGAGCAGGCTCGCCGCCTACAGTTGCGGGGGCAGTTCCGGTTCGGGGCCCTGGCGGACCCCAGCGGATTCCCTTTTGATTCCTCTCGGAAACCGGCGCCGCCTGTCTAGCCGACGGCGCGGCGGGCCGGCAAGCGCGGGCGCGGCATCTCGGGCAGGATGGCGTCGCGCAGGGCCTGCAGCACCGGCGGCAGCGGGCCGGGGCCGAAGGGATCGGCCACCTCCACCGGGCGGCGGTCCTGCATGACGTAGCTGCGGTCGGCGAAGCCGCGCAGCAGCCGCAGGTCATGGGTGATGAACAGGAAGGCCATGCCGTGCTGTTCGCGCAGGCGCTTCAACAGGGCCAGCACCGTCGCCTGGGTCTCCAGGTCCAGGCTGTTCACCGCCTCGTCCAGCACCACCAGCCGTGGCCGCGTCGCCAGCGCGCGGGCGATGCAGAGCCGCTGCAGCTGGCCGCCGCTCATCCGGTGCGCCGGGCGGTCGAGCAGCGCGGCCGGCAGGTCGACCTCGGCCAGCAGCGCGGCGACGCGGTCGCGGCTGGCCTCGCCGCGGACGGTCAGCGGCTCGGCGACCACCTCATAGCCGGTGAAGCGCGGGCTGGTGGCGGCCTGCGGGTCCTGGAAGACCGCCTGGAGGGCGCGGCGGGTGTCCGGCGCCATGCGGCCCCGCGCATCGGTCAGCGGCGCGCCGTCGACCAGGATGCGGCCGGCATCGGGCCGTTCCAGCCCCAGCACCAGCCGGCCCAGCGTGCTCTTGCCCGAGCCGGTGGGGCCGAGCAGCGCCACGCATTCGCCGGCGCCGATGGTCAGCGTCGCGCCTTCCAGCACCGGGTGGCGGCGGCGTCGCGCAAAGATGCCGCCCTGGCGATAGGCGTGGTGGACGTCGTCGAGCCGCAGCAGCGTCATGCGTAGAGCGCCCGGTGCGCCGCGACCAGCGCCTGGGCGCGCGGATGCGCCGGGTCCTCGAACAGGCTTGTGGCGGATTGCAGCTCGACGATGCGGCCCTGGTCCATCACCGCCACCGTGTCGGCCAGGCGGGCGATAACCGAGAGATCATGGGTCACCAGCAGCAGGCCGATGCCGCGGCGCTGCACCAGCCCCTCCAGCAGGTCGAGCAGCCGGGCCTGCACCACCAAATCGAGATCGGTGGTCGGCTCGTCGGCCAGCAGGAACAGCGGGTCGCGCGCCAAAGCGAGGGCCAGCATCACCCGCTGCAGCATCCCGCCGCTGAGCTGCGAGGGGTAGAGCGGCGCGATCTCCCCCGGCCGCTCGAAGCCGACCTCGGCCAGCAGGGCCTGCATCTTCTCGCGCGCCGGGGCGCCGCGCAGCCCGTCGCAGGCGAAGGTCTCGAGGAAGTGGCGGCCGATGCTGACCAGCGGGTTAAAGCCGCCGCGCGGCGCCTGCTGCACCAGCCCGACGGTGCGGCCGCGCAGCGAGGCCGGCTCGACCGGCTGGCTGTCGAGCGCCACCAGCCCGGCGACCCGCCTGACCCCCGGCGGCAGCAGGTCGAGGATGGCCAGCGTCGTCAGGCTCTTGCCGCCGCCGCTGGGGCCGACCAGGCCGAGCACACGGCCGCGGCGCAGCGTCAGGCTGACATCGCGCACCAGCGCATGCCCGCCGTCATGCAGGTGCAGCGCGAGGAGGGAGAGGCTGCGCGGGCTCAATGCAGGTGGTCCGGCATGCCGGGGTCCAGCCGGTCGCGCAGCGCGTCGCCCAGCAGGTTGCAGCCCAGCACGGTCAGCAGGATGGCGGCGCCGGGCAGCAGCACCAGCAGCGGCGCCGCGCGGAAGAAGGGCCGCGCGTCGTTGATCATGATGCCCCATTCGGCGGCCGGCGGCGCCAGGCCGAGGCCCAGGAAGGAAAGTCCCGCCACATGCAGCATCCAGTGGCCGAGATCGAGGCTGGCCAGCACCGCCAGCGGCCCGGCCAGCGCCGGCAGCAGGTGGCGCCGCGCGATGGCCAGGCGCGACAGCCCGGCGATGCGGGCGGCGGCGATATGGTCGCGGCTCCGCAGCGACAGGGTGACGCCGCGCACCAGCCGCGCATACCAGGCCCAGTGGGAGAGCGCGATGGCGACGACGACATTGGTCAGGCCGGTGCCCAGCGCGCCGATCATGAACAGCGCCAGCACCAGGGTCGGCACCGTCATGAAGGCATCGCAGAGCCGCATCAGCACCGCATCCACCACGCCCCCCGCCAGCCCCGCCAGCAGGCCGACCGCGCAGCCGAAGCTCAGCACCAGCAGCAGGATCATCCCCACCGCACCGAACGAGGCCCGCGCACCCCACAGGAGCCGGGACAGCATGTCGCGGCCGAGATGGTCGGTGCCCAGCCAATGCGCGGCCGAGGGCGGCTGCAGCCGGCCGGGCAGGTCGGTCAGCGTCGGATCATAGGGCGCGATCCAGGGGGCGAGCGCCGCCGCCAGCAGCAGCAGCGCGACCAGCCCGGCGGCGGCCGGGATGACGAGGCGCTTCATGCCGCGCCCTCCAGCCGGATGCGCGGGTCGAGCCAGGCATAGGCGATATCGACCACCAGGTTGCAGAGCACGAAGATGGTGGTCATCACCAGGACGAAGCCCTGCAGCACCGGATAGTCGCGGTTGGCGATGGCGGCCAGCGCATAGCGGCCAAGGCCGGGCCAGCCGAAGACGCTTTCCACCACCATCGCGCCGCCCATCAGCTCGCCCAGATGCAGGCCGATGGCGGTCAGCGGCGGCAGCAGCGCGTTCAGCATGACGTGCCGCCCGATCAGAATCCGCCGCGGCAGGCCGCGGGCGCGGGCGAAGCGCAGATGCGGCTCGCCGAGCACGCCGAGCACCGAGGCGCGCACCAGCCGCAGCATGACGCAGGCCGACATGGTGGCGGTGGCCAGCGCCGGCAGGATGATGCTGGAGGGCCCGTCGCGGCCGATCGCCGGCAGCCAGCCGAGCGTGACGGCGAAGACCAGCACGAAGAGGAACCCCAGCCAGAAATTCGGCAGCGACACGCCGAGGAAGGAGATCGCCCGCGTCAGCTGGTCCGGCCAGCGGTCGCGGTGCAGCGCCGCCCAGAGGCCAAGCGGCACGCCCAGCGCGATGGTCACCAGCATCGCCGTGCCCGCCAGCTGCAGGGTCGCCGGCAGGTAATGCGCGATCTCCTCCAGCACCGGCCGCCCGGTGAACCAGGAGTCGCCCAGATTGCCGCGCAGCGCCCCGGCCAGCCAGGCGAGGTATTGCGCCGGGATCGACCGATCGAGGCCGAGCTCGGCGCGCGCCAGGGCGAGCGCGGCATCGGTCGGCGGGATCTGCGCCAGGCGCAGATAGTCCAGCGCCGGATCGCCGCGGCCGAGCCGCAGCATGGCGAAGAAGCCGAAGGACAGGAACAGCAGCAGCGGCAGCAGGCTGGCCAGCCGGCGCAGGGCGAAGCGCAGCATCGGGTCAGACGCGCCCGATCAGCTCGAAGGGAATGTCGGTCTGCGTCGCGCCGAACGGCACCCTGCCGAGTTCCCGGCGATGGACGATCTTGTTGGTCAGGAAGGAGACCGGGAAATACACCGCCTGCTCGTGCAGGGTGGTCAGCAGCCAGCGGTATTCCCCGGCCCGCGCCGTCTCGTCGGTGGTGGTCAGCACGCCGGTGATGCGGCGGTCGATCTCTGCCTTCATCGCCAGGCCGCGCTGCGCCTGGTAGTCGGCATGCGCCGGCGCCCGCATCGAGCCCATGAAGGCATGCGGGTCATAGGGCGCGCCCCAGGTATCGCCGAAGATCATGCCGAATTCGCCGGAACGCTGGCGGCCCTGATAGGTGCCGGCATCCTCGCCGATCAGTTTTCCTTCGATGCCGATCCGGGCGAGGTCGCCCTGGATCGCCTCGGCCAGCGCCTTCTGCAGCGCGTCGCTGCCGGTGAAGCAGAGGTCGAGGCTGAGCGCCCTGCCCTCGCGCATCCGCACCCGGCCGCCGGCGGGCAGCCGCCAGCCCGCCGCCTCCAGCCGGGCGATGGCGGCGGCGCGGTCGAAGGCGGGGGCGCGCAGGCCGAGATCGGTATAGGGGAAATTCGTGGCGAACAGCGTCTCGGCCGCCGGCTCGCTGTCGAGCAGGACGTGTTTCACCAGCGCGGCGCGGTCGATGCCCTGGGCGATGGCCTGGCGGACGGCAAGGTCATCGGTCGGGAAGCGGGCGGAATTCACCGCCAGCAGCCGTGTCGCCAGCGGCGGCGAGACGGCGGTGACGAAGCGCCGGTCGGCGGCGAAGCGGCGGAAGCTGTCGCCATCCAGCTGGTCGGTGCCATAGGCCAGGTCGATCTCGCCGGCTTCGAGCGCCAGCGCCCGCGCATTGCTGTCGCCCACCACCCGCACCAGCACCTCCTCCAGCGCCGGCGGCGCGCCCCAGTAATGCGGGTTGCGGCGGAACAGGTCGTGCCGGCCGCGGCTGGTCTCGGCCAGCAGCCAGGGGCCGGTGCCGATCGGCGCCGCCAGGCTGCCATCCGGCCGCAGCGCCGCCGGCGAGGCGAAGCGCAGCGGCCGCGGCAGGGCGAGTTCCGGCAGGGCCGGATAATAGGCGCCCTTCAGCCGCAGCCGCACGGTCATCGGATCGAACGCCTCGACGCCCTCGATCCGCTCGACCAGCGCCAGCCAGGCGTGACGCGGGCGGTTGGCCAGCACCGCCTCGACATTGGCGACCACCGCCGCCGCGTCGAAGGGCGTGCCGTCGGAGAAGCGCACGCCCGGCCGCAGCGCGAAGCGCCAGCTGCGGCCATCCGGCTCCAGTTCCCAGGAGGTCGCCAGGCCAGGCGCCAGGCCGCCGCCCTCGACATAGCGCACCAGTGGCTCGTAGAGCATGGCTTGCGCATACATCTGGTTCGGCGAATAGAGATGCGGATGCAGCGGCCCGGCATGGCTGGGCCAGGAGAAGACCAGCCGCTTCCCGGCCGGCTGCGCGCGCGCTGTCCCGGCGGTCGGTACCGCCAGAGAGGTTGCCAGGGCGGGTGTCGCCAGGAGGGGCAGGCTTTGCAGCAGGCGGCGACGCAGCATCCGGCGGGTTCCTCGATCCGGCGCGTATGCTAATTTCGGCGAAACGTCATATCAACAGGCGGAATCGGACCGGCATGCAGCGGATCACCATCACCCTGGACGAGGATCTGCTGCAGGCGGTCGATGCCGCCTCGCCGCCCGGCGGCAACCGCTCGGAGACCATCCGCGACCTGCTCCGCGCCGGGCTGCGCCAGGCCGAGGCGGAGCGCCCGCCGGAAGGCCGCTGCGCCGCCGCCATCGCCTATGTCTACGACCACCACCGGCGCGAGCTGCCGGAACGGCTGACCAGCGCCTTCCACGACCATCACGACCTGTCGGTGGCGACGCTGCATGTGCATCTCGACCACCACAACTGCCTGGAGGTCGCCGTGCTGAAGGGCGAGGGCGCCGAGATCCGCCGCTTCGCCGAGGCCGTGACCGGCCAGCGCGGCGTCCGCCACGGCCGCCTGCTGGTGGTGGCGCCGGATACGATGGGCCACCACCACCACGGGGAATGAGGCCGCAACTTTCCTTCGGCGTGCCGAGCGGCTAGTCAGCCGCCCGCCGAACTGCCTCGGCCTGCACAGGATTGTTTGTCAATGCGTCCGTTCCACCTGGCCTTCCCCGTCTCCGACCTGGAGGCCACCCGCCACTTCTATGCCGAGGTCATGGGCTGCGCGATCGGCCGCGAGAGCCCGGGCAAGTGGATCGACTTCGATCTCTATGGCCACCAGATGTCGGCGCACCTGCTGCCCGACGCGCCGCGCGCCCCGGTGCGCGGCGGCGTCGACGGCGATGCCGTGCCGATCCCGCATTTCGGCGTGGTGCTCGACATGCCGGCCTGGCGCGAGCTGGCCGCGCGGCTCGAGGCCGAGCCCTCCACCGTCTGGTGCCTGAAGCCGAAGATCCGCTTCGAGGGCCAGCCGGGCGAGCAGGCGACGCTCTTCGTCCTCGACCCCTCCGGCAATGCGCTGGAGTTCAAGGGCTTCACCGACGACGCGGCGATCTTCGCGGCGCAGCCGGCGCTCGCCGCCGTCTGATCAGGCGCCCGGCAGCGCCGCCGGCTGCTCGTCCTTCAGGGCGACGCCGGTCAGGCGGCGCTGCCGCGCCTCGGTCATCAGCCAGGCCAGCTTGGCCGAGGCCGCCTGGTAGGACAGCCCGCCCGAGAGGTGGATGTTCGAGATGCAGTTGCGGGCAGCATCCCGGAGCCCTGGCTTCGGCCCCCAGGTCAGGTAGACGCCGAGGCTGTCGGCCACCGACAGGCCCGGCCGCTCGCCGATCAGCATCACCGCCAGCTCCGCCCCGAGCGCCGCGCCGATCTCGTCGCTCAGCGCCACGCGCGCGCCGGTCGCCACCACCACCGGCGCCAGCTTCCAGCCCGGCAGCCTGGCGACCGTCGCCTCCCAGAGCGGCACGGCATGGCGCTGCACGGCGGTGGCCGAGAGCCCGTCGGCGATGATGAAGACCGCGTCCCACTGCCCCGCCGGCAGCGCGGCGCGGCTGTCCTCGGCCAGCCTCCGGCCGAGATCGGGGCGGCGCAGATAGAGGCCGCGCTCCACCGCCCGGCTCTGCACGAGATGGTGCGGCGTGCCGCCCAGCCCGGCCAGGATGGCCGGGATGTCGAGCGGCGCATGCACCGCGTCGCGCGCCCGGGCATGCGCCAGCTGGAAGGCCAGCACCGCCTGCAGCGGCGGCGCGTCGCCGGCGCGGCCCAGGCCGATGCGGGCCGGCGTCGCCTGGCGCAGCCGCGCCCAAGGGTCGGTGGCGGGGTCGGTGGCAGGATTGGCAGGGGTGTCGGTGGTCATCGTCCGGCTCCGCTGTCGCAGGAGCGCCAGCTTGCCGCAGCCGGCTTGCCGGGACCAGGGGCCGGGGCCAGGATCATGCCCCGATCAGCACGAGGCCCCGCCATGTATGCCAGCATTCGCGGCACCAGGATCTTCTTCGATATCGAGGGCGCCGGGCTGGTGCCCGACGGCCCGGCCATGCGGCAGCGGCCGGTGGCCTTCATCCTGCACGGCGGACCGGGCGGCGACCATAGCGGCTTCAAGCCGGCCTTCTCGCCCTTGGCCGCGCGGATGCAGCTGGTCTATGTCGACCATCGCGGCCAGGGGCGCTCGCAGAAGGGCGACCCGGACGGCTATACGCTGGACGAGAATGTCGAGGACCTGGAGGCGCTGCGCCAGTATCTCGGCATCGAGACATTCGTCTCGATCGGCACCAGCTATGGCGGCATGGTGTCGATGGCGCATGCCGCGCGCTATCCGGACAGCGTCTCGCACCTGATCGCCATCGTCACCGCGGCGCATGGCGGCTTCCGCCAGGCGGCCGAGCGGATCGTCGCCGCGCGCGGCACGCCCGAGCAGCAGCGGGTGAGCGCCATGCTGTGGGACGGCGCGCTGGATACGGTGGAGAAGCTGAAGCACTACTACGCCGTGATGGGGCCGCTCTATTCGGTGAAGGGCCAGGATCCGGCGGCCGGCGCCGATGCCCGCGCCCGCACCCTGCACGAGCCCGCCGCCCTCAACCGCGCCTTCGGCCCCGGTGGCTTCCTGCGCGACTACGACATCCGCGACGAGTTGGCGAAGATCACGGCGAGGACGCTGATCCTCGCCGGGCGGCATGACTGGATCTGCCCGCCGGAATTCTCGGAGGAGATCCACCGGCTGATCCCGGGCAGCGCGCTGCGCATCTTCGAGCACAGCAGCCACTCGATCCGCGCCGACGAGCCCGAGGCGCTGCTCGACGCGATCACCGGCTTTGTCGGCCGCTAGCCTCTGGGATAGCTGCTGGAGAAGATCTCGGCCACCGGCGGGTGGCCGAGGGTGCGCTGCGGGTAGCGCGAGACCAGCCGGTCGAACTGCGCCTGGGCGCGGGCGGCATCGGCCAGCTCGTCGACGCCGGGGATGACGCGGTCGCGCATCACCCAGCGGCCGTCGATCATCACGTCGCGCACGTCGCGGCCCTGGCCGGCCACCATCAGCGTCTGCACCGGGTCGATCACCTGGCCATGCTGCGGCCGGCCGAGCTCGACCACGATCAGATCGGCCCTGGCGCCCGGCTGCAGCCGGCCGAGATCGTCGCGGCCCAGCGCGATCGCCCCGCCCAGCGTCGCCGCGTCCAGCATGTCCTCCGAGCGGCAGGCGGTCGGCGAGCCCTCGGCGATCCGCGCCAGCATCAGCCCGAGCTGCATATTGAGAAAAAAGTCCGGCGGCGCGGTGTCGGTGCCGAGCCCGATATTGATGCCCAGGGCCCGCAGCTTCGGAAACGACCGCAGCATGCTGCCGCCGCGCGCCATCACCAGCGGGCAATGCACGATACTGGCGCCCGACTGCGCGATGATCTCCAGGTCGCGGCCGGGGCGGGCGATGCCAGGGCTGTCATTGGTCCAGACGCCATGCGGCAGCAGCACGCCGGGGCGCAGGAAGCCCAGGCTGTCCAGCCATTCCGGCGGCGTCATCCCGCGCAGCCGCAGCACCGTCTGGTATTCCAGCAGGCTCTGGCAGCAATGCAGACGAACGGGCACGCCGAGCTCGCGGCCCGCCTCGGCGGTGCGGCGCAGCAGCGCGGGCGTGCAGGTCTCGATCCGGTCGGGGGTCAGCATGGCGGAGACCAGCCCGCCGCCGCGCCCGGCCTGGTCGCGGCAGAAGCGGAGGGCGTTGTCCAGCTCGGCCAGCCCGCGCGCCTCGTCGAAATATTCGCTGATGGCGCCGGCCTCGTCGACCAGCAGGTGGCCGGTGCGATAGGCCGGCCCCAGCCAGACGCGCAGCCCCAGCGCGATGGCCGCCTCGGCCGCCGCCTCGAATTCCTCGACGGTCTCGCCCCATTCCCGATAGAACAACGACGAGATGGGCAGCGCCGAGGTGACGCCGTTGCGGATCAGCTGCGCGAAGGCGTGCCTCTTCTGGAAGGCCAGTTCCTCCGCCGAGTACATCTCGGCCGGGCCGGCCTCCTGGTAGCTGCGCGGCCAGACCCGCCCCTTGCGCCAGCCGGGCTGGTTGTCCAGCGCCAGGATGGTGGTGTCGAGATCGGCCAGCGCATCCAGGTCGATGAAGCCCGGCGCGATCAGCGCCTCGCCGGCGTCGAAGCGGGCATCGACCGCGCCGGGAAAGTGCCGGCCGGCGAAAAGGATGCGGTCGCCCTGCACCACCAGCTCGCCATCGCGCAGCAGCTGGTGCCGGCCCTCCGCATGGCCCAGCACCCAGCGGGCGGTCAGCAGGGTGCGGGGCGCCGCGCTCACGGCGCGTCGACCAGGGCGCGGCCGGCGCGGGCGACGACGCGGCCGCGCTTGACCACCAGGCGGCGCTCGGGGCGGTTGACCACCGCCTCCGCCAGGGTCTCGCCATCGACCAGCACGAGATCCGCCTGGCAGCCCTCGGCGACGCCGTAATCCTGCAGGCGCATCGTCCCGGCGCCGCCGGTGGTGCAGACGGCCAGGGCCAGTTCCACCTCCGGGTCGGTGCGGAAATTGTTGCGCAGGCCGAGCAGCATGGCGCGCTCCAGCATGTCGCCATTGCCATAGGGGCCCCAGCTGTCGCGGATGCCGTCATTGCCGGCGCAGATGCGGATGCCGCGCGCGGTCAGCTTCGCCACCGGCGGCACCGGCCGGCTGGCCGAGCCGGTCGACATGATGGCGATGTCCAGCGCCGCGATCTCGTCCAGCAGCCCGTCGACCATCGCCGTGTCGGGGTCGCCCAGGCAGAAGGCATGGCTGATTACCACCTGCCCCTGCATGCCGAGCGCGCGGGTGCGCTCGAAGATCAGCTCCATGCTGAAGGCGCCGAGCAGCCCGGCCTCGTGCAGGTGGATGTCGACCGGCCTGCCGAAGCGCTGGGCGAGCTCGAAGACCGCGTCCAGATGCCCCTTCGGATCGCGGTCGATGCCGCAGGGATCGAGGCCGCCGACCACCTCGCTGCCCAGCTTCATCGCCTCCGCCATCAGCTCCAGCGTGCCGGGGCGGACCAGCAGGCCGGATTGCGGGAAGGCGACGATCTCCACATCCATGACGTCGCGGTAGCGCTCGCGGGTGGCCAGCAGCCCCTCGATGCCGGCCAGGCCCACCACGGTATCGACATCGACATGGGTGCGGATATGCGTCGTGCCCTTGGCCAGCGACTGCACCAGCTGGCGGGCCGATTGCCGCGCCGGGTCAATGCCCAGCGCCTGGCGGTTCTGCCGCTCATTGTCGATCTTGTCGATCAGCCGCGGCCCCGCGCCATTCGGCACCCAGCGCATGCCCCAGAGCGTCTTGTCCAGATGGGTATGCGCCTCGACCAGGCCGGGCAGCAGCAGCGCGTCCCAGCCATCCTCGACATGGACACCGTCGGGCGGCGTCTGGTCGGGCGCGATGCGGGCGATGCGGCCGCCACGGATCAGCACGTCGGTGCTGGCCCCGCCCATCGGGCGGACGGTCTTCAGCAGCAGGTCCTGGGAGGATGCAGGGGACATGGCCGGCTCCGTCACAAAAAATGTTCAACAATTTCCCGCAGTATTGTATGCAATCCGTGGGGCCGGCAATGGCGATCTTGTTCCGGCGCCACCCTGTTCCGCGCCCTTCGACCGCCAGCCCCTGCCCGGATGACCGAGAACCCGCCGAAGAACTCCCGCGCCGCCGCGATCCACGAGGCCCTGCGCCGCGCCATCCTGGAACAGGCCCTGGCGCCCGGCGCCAAGCTGCCGGAGGACCTGATCGCCAGCCAGTTCGGCGTCAGCCGCACCCTGGTGCGCGAGGCGCTGGGGCGGCTGGCCGGCGAGGGGCTGGTCGAGCTGCGGCACAACCGCGGCGCCAGCGTCGCCGCGCCGAGCCTGGCCGAGGCGCGCGACGTCTTCGCCATCCGCCGCGCCATGGAGCTGCTGGCCGTCGACGCGCTCTGCGGCCGGCTGGAGCCTGCGCAGGAGGCGCGGCTGCTGGCGCATGTCGAGGCCGAGGCGGCGGCGCAGCCGCTGGGCGATGCCACCTCGATCCGGCTGGCCGGGGAATTCCACCTGCTGCTGGCCGAGCTGACCGGCAATGCCCTGCTGCAGCGCTATGTCACCGAGCTCGCCTCGCGCTGCTCGCTGATCCTGTCGCTGTATGGCCGGCCGCATTCGGCCGATTGCGCGGTGGAGGAGCATCGCGCGCTGATCGCGGCGCTGCGCGCGGGCGACGCCCCCGCCTGCCGCGCCCTGATGGAGCACCACCTGGATGCGGTGATGGGCCGCGCCCTGCTGCCGCAGCCGCCCGGCGACATGCGCGCGGTCCTGGCCCGCTATGCCGGCCCCACCCCCCCTTCCCCGCCGCGCCGCGCAAAGGCCCGATCCGCATGACCGATGTTGCCAGCTTCGACTTCGCCCAGCTCACGCCCCGCGAGCGCTACAAGATCCTGATCGGCACGGTGGTGCCGCGGCCGATCGCGCTGGTCACCACGGCGAGCCCCGAGGGGCGCGCCAATGCGGCGCCCTTCAGCTTCTTCAACTGCCTCTCGGCCGATCCGGCGATCGTGGCGCTGGGCGTCGAGGTCAAGGCGGATGGCGCGCCGAAGGACACCGGCCGCAACATCCGGGCCACCGGCTGCTTCACCGTCAACATCGTCTCCGACGCGCTGGTCGAGGCGATGAATGTCTGCGCCGTGCCCTTCGGCCCCGAGGTGGACGAGCTGGAGCGCGCCGGCCTCGCCATGGTGCCGGGCACCGCCATCGCCTGCCCGCGCATCGCGCTGGCCCCGGCGGCGCTGGAATGCCGGCTGCATTCCTTCCTGGAGATCGGCAGCTCGCGCGAGATCATCCTGGGCGAGGTGGTGCAGGCGCATATCCGTGCCGACGCGGTGAATGCCCAGCTGCACATCGATCCCCGGCTGATCGACGCGGTGGGGCGGATGGGCGGGCATGGCTATGTCTCGACCCGCGACTATTTCGACCTGCCGACGATGAGCCTGGCCGCCTTCGAGGAGGGCCTGCCGCAGGGGCGGATCCGCCCGGGCTGAACCGCCCTCCCCCCGGCCGCGCGGCTCAGGCCGCCTGCACGCCCTGCAGGAAGCCGCGCACCTCGGCGCCCAGCCGCTCGGACTGGCGCGACAGCTCGCCGGCGGCGCGCAGCACCTCGCCGGCGGCCTCGCCGGTTTCCGCCGCGGCGCGGCTGACGGTGCCGATGCGCTCGGTCACCGCCCGCGTGCCCTCGGCCGCGCCGGCGACATTGCGGGCGATCTCCTGGGTGGCGGCACCCTGCTCCTCCACCGCCGCGCTGATCGCGCCGGCGATCTGGTTGACCGCGTCGATGGTGCCGGCGATGCCGCCGATCGCCGCCACCGCCTCCCGCGTCGCCGCCTGGATGGCGCCGATCTGGCTGCCGATCTCCTCGGTGGCGCGGGCGGTCTCGGTGGCCAGGGTCTTCACCTCGCTGGCGACGACCGCGAAGCCCTTGCCGGCTTCGCCCGCACGGGCGGCCTCGATCGTGGCATTCAGCGCCAGCAGGTTGGTCTGCCGCGCGATCTGGCTGATCAGCCCGACCACCTCGCCGATGCGCGCGGCGCCCTCGGCCAGGGCGCGCACGGTGGCGTCGGTGCGGCGGGCATCGGCGGCGGCGCGGCCGGCGACGCTGGCGGACTGGCCGACCTGGCGGGCGATCTCGGCGATCGAGGCGGAAAGCTCCTCGGCCGCGGCGGCGACGGTCTGCACATTGACCGAGGCGGCGCGGGCGGCGCTGGCCACCGCATCGGCCTCCCGCGTCGCCGTGCCGCTGCTGTCATGCATGGTGCGCGCGGTGCCGTGCAGCGCGCCGGCCGAGGCGTCCAGCAGCCCGACCATCTCGCGCGCCGAGGCCTCGAATTCCCGGGTCAGCCGCTCCAGCGCCTCGGCCCGCGCCAGCTGGCGGGCCTGCTCGCGCGCCTGTTCCTCGGCCAGGGCATCGGCGCGCTGCAGCCCGTTGCGGCATTCCTCGATGGCGCGGGTCATCTCGCCGATCTCGTCCAGCATGGCGCGGCCGGGCAGGGCGAAGCCGTAGTCGCGCCGCGCCAGCCGCCGCATCCCCGCCGCCAGCGCCACCACCCGGCCGGCGACGCTGCGGTTCAGCCAGAGCGCCGAGAGCAGCGCGATCACCCCGGCCAGCAGGGTGGCGCCCAGGATCACCGCCAGCGTCCGGCCATAGGCGGCATCGGCGCCCTCGACCTCGGCCTGCGCCGTCCGGTCGCTGAATTCCACCGCCGCCGCCAGCGCCTCGCGCAGCTGCGCCGAGAAGCGGGCCATGTCGATATTGTAGAAATGCCCTGCCTCGGCCGCCCGACCCGCCTCGATCAGCGCCGTCAGCCGCGCCTCCTGGCCGAGATAGGCGTCCCAGGCGCCGCGCAGCGCGGTGGTCAGCGCCTGCTGCGGGCCGGGGCGCACCAGCGCGGTGTAGCGCGCCCAGTCCTGCTCCAGCCGCTGCGCCGTGTCGCGGGCGCGGGCGGCGACCTGGCGGCGGCTCTCGGCATCGGCCGAGAGGATCAGCGAGCCCTGCAGCTGGCGGTAGCGCATCATGCCCTGGCCGAGCTCGCCGAGGACGCGCACGGTCGGCAGCTCGGTGCGGCCGATGCGCTCGGCCGCGCCGTTCAGTTCCTGCGCCTGGCGCAGCCCGGTGGCGCCCACCCCGACGAGGACGAGGAGGAGGGCGCCGAAGGCGGCGGCAAGCTTGCCGCGCACGCTGAGATGGGCCGGAGAGAGCATCGTCAGGTCCTGGGCCGGGGGGGGCGGATCGGCGCCGCCGTGCCGCGCCCGCCAGACTAGCGGTCACTGATTAAGCAATGATCGCTCCGTCGCGAGCGCAGCAGGTCTCCCCCGGTCCCCCAGCGCCTCCCCGGCGCCGCCCCTTGGCGGCGCCGATCCGGGCAGGCGGGTCTCAGGGCGTCAGCTGCTGCCGGTGGCGGGCCTGCCCCTCGATGCTCGGCCAGTCATAGAGCATCGGCACCATGGCGCAGTCCGACCAGGCCTCGTTCTGGTTGGTGTAGAAGGGGCTGCCGGGCTGGCCGGAGGCGCCGTGGAACACCGCCCAGCGGCAGTTCTCCCAGGCGCCGACATCGAAGACATAGCGGGCGAGCGCGCCATAGGTGGCGCGCGGCCCGGCGCCGCAGAGCAACCCGTTGGCCAGCACCGTGTCGCCATCGCCGCCGACCGGGCGCGAGGGCGGGTCGAGCAGCGCCGCCGCCGCCGGATATCTTTCGGACAGAGGATGCACGAAGCGGGGCTGGTGCACCTCGCCCCAGGGCGTCCCGGCGACCACCTCGGGCGCGGCGGCGGCCTCGGCCAGGGCCTCCTGCAGCACCGCGTCCCAGCCGGCGCCGCCCAGCAGGGAAGCATCGTCGCGGCGGATCAGGTCGGGCAGCGTCCACCACAGCTGGTTCTGCGGCACCACGCCCGGCGCCACCGCGGTCCAGGGGTGCTTTCCGACCTCGGCGAGGCCGCTGCGCTCGGCCAGCTGCCGCGTCGCCGCCCGGCGCAGCGCGATATAGGCGACGGGCCGCGGGTCGCCGGCCCGCATCTGCCCGTCCCAGCCGAGCAGCTTCCGGCGCAGCGCGGCGGCGGCCGGATCGGCCGGTTGGGCCAGCCCGCCGAGGCGGTCGCGCAGCAGCAGCGCATTGGGCGAGAGCGTGTCGCCATGCAGCGCCGCCGCATCCCCGGGCGTAAAGCCGGGCATGGCGCGCAGCCGCTCCAGGATACGCGACGCGCGATAGGGCGGGTGGCAGTCGGTGCAGAGATAATCCGGATGGTCGTCGGCGACGACGCGGTTGTTGGCGGTGACGATCAGCCCCTCGGGCGGGTCGATCACCTGCGGCATCTCTTCATGCGCGATCCAGCCCTGCCAGTCATGGGCCGGGTCCCAGCCGGGCAGCGGCAGCCAGCCATGCGCGGCGGTGCGGCGCGGCACCCGGGCGCGCACCAGATGGCCGATCTGGCCGGCCGTGTCGGCGGCGACCAGATTGTGGTCGATCAGCCCCCAGCCGCGGGTCGCCTCGAACAGCCCGGCCACCGTCTTCGCCTGCGTCATCCGCGGCAGGCAGTCGAAGGACAGATCGGCTTCGGCGAACTGCACCGAGCGGAGCGCCAGCGCGGTGCCGCTGGCCGGGTCGCCGGCGATCACCGGGCCATGGATCGTCTCGACGATCTCGAAGTCGCGGTCGGCCGCATCGCGCACCTTGATGCTGTCGCGCCGCCGCGTGACCGGGGCCAGGCCGTCCCCATGCCGGGTGGCGCTGCCATCCTCGGAGAAGCGCTCCAGGAACAGGTCGTGGATGTCCATGAAGGCATGGGTGACGCAATAGGCGATGCGGCCGTTATGGGCGAAATGCGGGAAGCCGGGCACGCCCGGAACGGTCAGCCCCACCATGTCGAAATCGTCGCAGGCGACATGGTGCTGCGCATACATGTTGGGGATCTCGAAGACCCGGTGCGGGTCGCCGGCCAGCACCGGCCGCCCGCTGCCGCTGCGCGCAGGGCCCACCGCCCAGTTGTTGCTGCCGCCGGCGGTCTCGTCGCCCGGCCCCTCGCGGCCGAGCGACTCGAGCAGCGCGCCGATCGCCGGGGCCAGCGCCGCGAGATCGGCCTGATGGCGGGCGGCCTCGGTGCCGGGCGGGATGGCCAGCAGGTCGCGCCCGCCATCATCGTAGCGCAGCTTGCCGACATGCTCGGCCCCCACCACCGGCAGGGCGGCGGCGCGCCACAGCTTGAACCAGACCGAGCCCATCAGCAGCCCGAGCCGCCGCATCACAGCAATGCTGTGCCAGGGCTCCCAGGCCTCGGGCGTTTCGCCCAGCAGGCGGTATTCCACCGGCAGCGGCGCGCCCGAGGCCAGGAAGCCGTTCACCCCGGCCGCATAGGCCTCGAGCATCGCCGTCGCGGCCTCGCCCAGCGCCGCGAAATCGCGCCGGCAGGCCGCCTCCATGCCGAGGCGGCGGGCCAGCATGTCGGAGGCCACCGCCCCCTCCCCCAGCCATTCCGCGGCGCGGCCCAGCGCCCGGCGCCGGGTCAGCTCCATCTGGAACAGCCGGTCCTGGGCATGGGTGAAGCCCAGCGCCATCCAGGCGTCCCGCGCGGTCGCCGCCTTCAGATGCGGGATGCCCCAGGAGTCGCGCAGCAGCGCGACCGGCCCCGAGAGCCCGGGCAGGGCCACGCTCCCGTCCAGCGGCGGCAGGCAGGCGGCGATCTGCTCAGGGCTGAGGCTTTCGGCGGAAATCTTGGGCAGCATCCCGGTCCCTCCTGGCTGCTTGGGCCGCTTCGGCGGGCTTCGACCCGCTTGCAGGCTCGACGATATATCAAATAGTCTATCGGGAAACGGGGTTGGGCAAGCGGGGCATGGCGGAAGCGGCGCGCGACCAGGGCGGGATTCTGCTGGAAGGGCTGGTGAAGCGCTTCGGGCCGGTGGCGGCGATCGACGGCGTCTCGCTGGCGGTGCAGCCCGGCGAGTTCCTGGCGCTGCTCGGCCCCTCCGGCTCCGGCAAGACGTCGATTCTGATGACCATCGCCGGGTTCGAGTTCCCCGATGCCGGGCGGGTGGTGATCGGCGGCGAGGACGTCACCTGGACGCCGCCCAACCGCCGCAACCTGGGCATGGTGTTCCAGCGCTACACCCTGTTCCCGCACATGACGGTGCTGGAGAACATCGCCTTCCCGCTGAAGATGCGCGGCGTCGGCCGCGCCGAGCGGGAGGAGCGGGCGCGCGCCGCCCTGCGCACCGTGCGGCTGGAGGCCTTCGGCGAGCGCCGCCCGGCGCAGCTCTCGGGCGGCCAGCAGCAGCGTGTCGCCATCGCCCGCGCCATCGTCTATCGCCCGCGCGTGCTGCTGATGGACGAGCCGCTCTCGGCGCTGGACAAGAACCTGCGCGAGGAGATGCAGATCGAGATCAAGCAGCTGCAGCGCGAGATCGGCATCACCGTGGTCTTCGTCACGCATGACCAGACCGAGGCGCTGACCATGGCCGACCGCGTCGCCGTGCTCGACCATGGCCGGCTGCAGCAGCTCGGCGCGCCGCGCGCCCTCTACGAGGCGCCGGAAACCCCCTTCGTCGCCCGCTTCATCGGCGAGACAAATTTCTTTCAGGGCCGCGCCGGGGGCGCGGCGGCGGATGGCCAGCTGTTCCCCGTGCAGCTGGAGGACGGCACCGCGACCGGTGCCCTGGCCGTCGGTCCGATCGCCGCCGGCACGAAGCTGACCCTCGCCCTGCGGCCGGAGCGGCTGCGCCTGGCGCCGGCCGGCGCGCCGGGCCTGGCGGCCGAGGTGCGCGAGGCGATCTATGTCGGCAATGCCACCACCCTGCTGCTGCAGGGGCCCGGCGGCGCGACGCTGCGCGCCCGCATCCCCGCCGGCGCCGGCTTCGCCGAGCCGGTGCCGGGGGAACAGGTCACCCTGCAATGGGAAGCCGGCGATGCCCGCGCCTTCCCGGTGGCCGCCTGATGCGGCGCCCGGCCTCCTTCCGTCTCGCCGGCCGCCGCTACAGCCCGGCGGCCAGCCTGCTGCTGGCGGCCCCTTTCCTGCTGCTGATCATCGTCGTCTTCCTGCTGCCGCTGGCGACGCTGCTGCATGAATCGCTGTTCCTGCCGACGCCCGGGCTGCAGCATTACGAGCGCGCCCTGGCCGAGCCGGTCTATCTGCGGGTCATGCTGCGCACCCTGCGCATCGCGGCGCAGGTGACGGTTCTGGCCCTGCTGCTGGCCTGGCCGCTGGCCTGGGTGATGGCGCGCAGCAAGGGGCTGGGCCTGGCGCTGCTGGCCGCGGCCGTGCTGCTGCCGCTCTGGACCTCGGTTCTCGTGCGCACCTATGCCTGGATGGTGCTGCTGCAACGCAACGGCGTCATCAACCAGTGGCTGCAGAAGCTGGGGCTGACTGACGCGCCGCTGAAGCTGCTCTACACCGAGCCCGCCGTGGTGCTGGCGATGAGCCATGTGCTGCTGCCCTTCATGGTGCTGCCGATCTATTCGGCGCTGAAGGGCATCCCCGAGGACTATACCCGCGCCGCGCAGATGCTGGGCGCCTCGGCCTGGGCCAGCTTCCGCGAGGTGATCTGGCCACTGGCGCTGCCCGGCGTCACCTCCGGCTGCCTGATGGTTTTTCTTCTGGCGCTGGGCTTCTTCGTCACGCCGGCGCTGATCGGCGGGCCGCAGCAGATGATGATCGCGACCCTGGTCTCGCAGCAGGTGCGCGAGATGCTGGACTGGTCCTTCGCCGGCGCCCTGGTCGGCATCCTTCTGGCCTTCGTCCTGCTGCTGACGGTGGTCTTCCGCCGCGCCGTGCGGCTCGACCGCTTCGTGGGGCAGGGCTGATGACGCGCACCGCGCCGAACCGGGCCGGCCGCCTGGCGCTGAACGCCGCGGCCTATGCCGTCACCGTCTTCCTGCTGCTGCCGACGCTGATCATCATCCCGATGTCCTTCGGGCCGGAACGTTTTCTCCAGTTTCCGCCTAACGGCTTCTCGCTGCGCTGGTACCTGGAATATTTCCGCGACGAGGAATGGCTGCGCGCCACCTTCTTCAGCCTGGAGGCCGGGGTGATCTCGGCGGTCTGCGCCACGCTGGTCGGCACCCTGCTGGCCCTCGCGCTGGTTCGCGGCCGCCTGCCCGGACGCGGTCTGATCGAGCTGCTGGTGGTGGGCCCGGTCATCGTGCCGCATGTGGCGCTGGCGGTGGCGATGTTCCTGGTCTTCGAGCAGCTGCGGCTGACCGGCACGCTGCTCGGCTTCGCCATGGCGCATACGGTACTGGCCCTGCCCTTCGTGGTCTTCACCGTGCTCGCCGCCCTCTACCGCTTCGATGCCGAGCTGGAGCGCGCGGCGCTGTCCTGCGGCGCCGGGCCGGTGCGCGGCTTCTTCCACGTCACCCTGCCGCTGATCGCGCCCGGCGTCGTTTCGGCCGCGCTTTTCGCCTTCGTCATCTCCTTCGACGAGGCGGTGGTCTCCTTCTTCATCTCCGGCCTCGACCGCAAGACCCTGCCCCGCAAGATGTTCGAGGATATCGACTACAACATCTCCCCCACTTTGGCGGCGGTGGCCACCATGCTGACGGTGCTGACGGTCGCCGCCCTGCTGCTCGGCTATGCGCTGAAGCGTGCTATGGAGCGGCGCGCCGCCGCGGCGGCGGGAGAAGGTGGTGACCATGGCTGACAGCGCAGAAATCTTTCCCTTCGTCGCCCCGGTGGGGCGCGAGAACCTGGCGGCGAAGGTCTATGCCGAGCTGCAATCGGCGCTGTTCGAGGGCCGCATGCGCCCCGGCCAGCGGCTGAAGATCCGCGACCTGGCCGCCGCCATGCAGGTCTCCGAGACCCCGGTGCGCGAGGCCGTGGTGCAGCTGGCGCGCGAGCGGGCGCTGCGCATGGAGGCGGCGCGCTCGATCACCGTGGCCGGCCTCAGCCTGGAGCAGTATCTGGAGCTGCGCACCATCCGCCTCGAGCTCGAGGCGCTGGCCGCCGAGGCGGCGGCGCTGCGCATCCAGCCCAGTGCCATCGACGCGCTGGCCGAGGCGCATGAACGCCTGATGGCGGCGGAGGAGTCCGGCGAGCCGATCGCCGCCAACCGCGCCAACTGGGATTTCCACCACGGCCTCTACCGCGCCGCCGCCATGCCCGAGCTGCTCGCCATCATCGAGAGCATCTGGCTGCGCAACGGGCCGATGCACGCCCTGCTCTATCCGCATGCGCGGCCGAGCTATCCGGGGCGGCACCGCCATCTCGACATCCTCGACGGGCTGCGCGCGCGCGACCCGGCGGCGACGCGCCTCGCGCTCTGCGCCGACCTGACCGAGGGCGGCGCCAATCTGGTCGCCTATCTCGGCCGGCTGGAGCGCGAGGCCGCCTGGACGCCTCCCAAATAACGTCACTCCCCGAAGGAGCTGCATCATGGCCTTGCTGCGGAGACACCTTCTTGCCCTGGGCGCCGCCGGCATCACGCCGCTCGCCCGCCCTGCCCTCGCCCAGCGCGGCTCGGGCGAGGTCATCGTTGCCGCCACCGGCGGGCTGATGGAACGCAGCCTGCAGGAGCATTTCTACAAGCGCTTCGAATCCGAGGTCGGCATCCGCGTCCGCTCGGTGCCGATCGAGCTGCCCGACCAGTGGGCGCGGGCGCGCGCCGGCCAGCGCAGCGGCAATGTTCCCTTCGACGTGGTCACCGCGACGCCGCCCGACCTGATCCAGCACGCCGACATCCTGGCCCCGGTCGACTGCAGCATGCCCGGCATCGCCGCGCATGCCCTGCCCAATGGCTGCTTCCCCGAAGGCATCATCCGCACCGCCGGCGGCATGGCGCTGACCTGGAGCAAGAAGGCCTTCCCCAATGGCGGGCCGCAGAGCTGGGCCGATTTCTTCGATGTCCAGAAGTTCCCCGGCTCCCGCTCGCTGCCCGACACCGGCGACCGCGAATGGTGGGTGCCGCTGGCGGCACTGATGGCCGATGGCGTCGAACGGGAAAAACTGTTTCCGATGGATGTGGACCGGGCCTATCGCAAGCTCGACACCCTCAAGCGCCATGTCGCCGCCTGGTGGAAGAGCGGCGACAATTCGATGCAGATCATGCGCGGCGGCGATGCCGTGATGACCATGGTCTATTCCAGCCGCGCCGTGCCGCTGGCCAAGTCGGGCGAGTTCGACTTCACCTGGAACCAGGCGATCCGCGACGTCGGCAACTGGGCGGTGCTGAAGGGCGGGCCGAACACGGCCAATGCCATGCGCTTCCTCGACTTCTTCGTGCAGAACCCGCAGGAGCATCTCGCCTTCAGCGAGAAGGTCAGCTTCGACTCCAACAACCGCGAGGCGCCGACCATGGTGCCGGAGGGCGAGCGCCGCTACCGCGCCTCCTGGCCGGCGAACTGGGAGAAGCTGGTGATCGCCGACTATGCCTGGATCGCCGCCAACCGCACCGCGCTGCGCGAGCGCTGGGTGACCTGGCTGACCCAGTAAGGAAGGTCCCGGCCGATGCTGGTCAACGATCCCGAGGCCGCGCATTGGCCGGTCGATCCCACTCGCCTTGATCTGGTGGAAGAGTTCCGCCGCGCTCCCCGGGGCCCGCACAGCGATGCGCTCCAAAAACTGCTGCACCGCATGCGCTGGTCCGGCGTCGGCCGGCGCCACGTGCTGGTGGTGCTGGAGCCGAACCGCCGCTGGATGCTGGCGCGCATGCCCGCGACGCGCGGCGCGCCCATCGAGACCTTTCCGAACCGGGTCTTCACCAGCCTGGCCGAGGCGGAATGGGCCGTCTTCGTGCTGCGCTGGGAAGCGCTGACCGGCGTGCCGCTGCAGGATGAGAAGCCGAGCCCATGACCGACACCACCGCCGTCCTCGGCTATGCCTGGCCGCTCACCGTCTCGCCCGGCGAGGCGGTGCGCTTCCATCTCTCCAGCGCCACCCTGCCGGAGGCGGAAGCGACGCTGCTGCGGGTGCGCTGCGCCGATCCCGACCCCGATGGGCCGGGGCTGCGCTTCGAGACGCCGGGCACGCCGCTCGACGGGCGCGTGCCGCTGCGCCACCAGCCGCTGCGCCCGGGTTCCTGCGGCCTCGTCGGCGACGCGCCGGCGCTGCGCCGCGCTGGCTCCTTCTCGCTCGGCGGCTTCCTCTGGCCGACCGCGCCGGGCAGCGCGGCGCAGGCGGTCATGGCGCGCTGGCGCGACGACACGTCAGCGGGCTGGCGGCTCGGCCTCGATGCGACCGGCTGCCTGGAATTCGTGCTCGGCGACGGGCAGCGGCAGTGGCGCGTCGCCACGGCCCGGCCGCTGCGCGAGCGCGAATGGGTCTTCGTCGCCGCCGTCTATGACGCCGAGGCCGGCGCGCTGCTGCTGCAGCAGCAGAGCCTGGACCCGCAGGGCGGCCGCGACACCGGCGAGACGGCCCGCGCCGAGGGGCCGCGCCATTTCACGCCGCCCGCCGACGTGGCGCTGGTCTTCGCGGCGCAGGCGCTGGAGACCGGCGTCGCGCCGCTGACCACCGCGCATTACGACGGCAAGATCGACCGGCCGCGGCTCGGCGCCGGCGCCTGGTCCTTCGACCGGCTGCGCGCCCTGGCCGAGGCGCTGAACCCGCCCCCGGGCGACCCCGACCTGCTCGGCGCCTGGGACTTTTCGCGCGGCATGTCGACCGATCTGCTGCACGATCTCTCGGCCAACCGGCTGGATGGCTGGCTGCGGCAATGCCCGGCCCGCGCCATGACCGGCGCCAACTGGGACGGCAGCACCCAGCAATGGACCGAGAAGCCGCATCTCTACGGCGCCATCCATTTCCACCGCGACGACATGCACGATGCCGGCTGGGACGCCGACCTGGAATTCCGGGTGCCGCGCGACTGGAAGAGCGGCTTCTACGCGCTGCGCCTGCGCGCCCGCCAGGACAGCGACGATCCGGTCGAGAGCTTCGTCGCCTTCTTCGTCCGCGCCCCGCTCGGCCAGGCGCGCGCGCCGCTGGCCTTCGTCGCCAGCACCGCGACCTTCCTGGCCTATGCCAACAGCGCGCTGCGGCTCGACCAGGTGCATGCCGAATCGATGCTGGAGGGGCTGATCGCGCTGTCGCGCGACGATGTCTACCTGCAGGAGCATCGCGAGCTCGGCCTCTCGACCTACGACACCCACAGCGACGGCAGCGGCTGGTGCTATTCCACCGCCAAGCGCCCGGTGCTGAACATGCGGCCGCGCGGCGCCACCTTCAACTACGGCAACGACACCCACATCATCGACTGGCTGGAGCAGATCGGCCAGGAATACGACGTCATCACCGATGACGACATCGACCGGCACGGCGCGCAGCTGCTGGCCGGCTACCGCTGCGTCATCACCGGCTCGCATCCCGAGTATTTCTCCCGCGCCATGCTGGATGCCTTCGACGCCTATCAGCGCGATGGCGGGCGGCACCTCTATCTCGGCGGCAACGGCTTCTACTGGCGCATCGCCTTCCACCCGACGATGCCGCATGCCATGGAGATCCGCCGCGGCATGCTCGGCCTGCGCACCTGGGAGGGCGAGGCGGGCGAGCATTCGCTGTCCTTCTCCGGCGAGCCCTCCGGCCTGTGGCGCGCCAATGGCCGGCCGCCGCAGCGGCTGGTCGGCGTCGGCTTCGACGCCCAGGTCTTCACCCGCTCCTACCCCTATCGCTGGCTGGAGGGGGCGCGCGACCCGCGTCTCGCCTGGCTGGTCGAGGGGCTCGATCTCGCGGCGCCGCTCGGCGATTTCGGCCTGCGCGGCGGCGGCGCGGCGGGGCTCGAGGTGGACCGCGTCGACCCGACCCTGGGCTCGGCCCCTGGCCAGGTCTGGATCGCCACCGCCGACCGGCTCGACTATGGCGGCGTGCCGACGCTGGAGGAGCTGCGCACCCTGCATCGCGGCGCCATGGGCGACCAGAATGCCCGGGTGCGCGCCGATATCGCCTTCACGCCGACGGCGCGCGGCGGCGCCGTCTTCTCCACCGGCTCGATCGCCTGGGCCTGCGCCCTGTCCTGCCAGGGCTATGACAATGCCGTCGCCCGGCTGACCGGCAATGTGCTGCGCCGCTTCCTCGACGAAAGCCCCTTCGCGGGCTTCTAGAACCGACAAGAGAAAAAGGGGCGCGGGGGATCGTCTTCCCCCCGCCATCCCCGCGCTCCCGGGAGGAGCCGCCATGAAGCAGACCGACCTGACCACCACCGTCCCCTGGTTCCGCCTGGAGGTCGACGAGGCGGACTGGCGCGCCGAGGACCCGGCGCAGCTCGCCCGCTGGATGGAGCAGCTGCTGCTGATCCGCCGCTTCGAGGAGAAGATCCTCGAACTGCACGGCCAGGGCCTGGTGCATGGCCCGGCGCATGCCTCGATCGGCCAGGAGGCCGGCGCGGTCGGCGCCATGTCGGTGCTGGGCACCGCCGACAAGCTGAACGGCACCCACCGGGCGCATCACCAGATCCTGGCCAAGCTGCTGAACAGCGCGCTGCCCGAGGGCTACGACCCGCGCCGCGACGCGCCGGTCGAGGCCGCAGGCGACCTGCTGCGCCGCGCCATGGCCGAGATCATGGGGCTGCAGGAAGGGTTCTGCGGCGGCCGCGGCGGCTCGATGCACATGCGCTGGGCCGAGGCGGGCATCGTCGGCACCAGCGCCATCATCGGCGGCAATCTGCCGCATGCGGTGGGCTATGCGCTGGCCGACAAGGTGCTGGGGCGCGACCAGGTCTCGGTCGCCTTCTTCGGCGACGGCACGCTGATGGCTGGCCAGTCGATGGAGGCGATCAACCTGGCCGCGCTCTACCGGCTGCCGGTGATCTTCTTCCTGGAGAACAATTTCTACGCCGTCTCCACCCATGTCGCCGAGCAGACACGCGAGACCCGGCTGACCACGCGCGGCGCGATGTTCGGCGTGCCCTCGGTCGAATGCGACGGGATGGACCTGGTGGCGGTGCGCCGCGCCATGCAATGGGCGCGCGCGCAGATCCGCGAGACCGGCGGCCCGGTCTTCGTCGAGGCGCTGTGCTACCGCTTCCTGCACCAGAGCGGCCCGCTGCTCGGCAGCCAGTTCGGCTACCGCGACAAGGCGGAGGAGGAGGCCTGGCGCGCCCGCGACCCGGTGGCGCGGATGCCGGAGCGGCTGCAGGCGATGGGCGTGCTGGATGCCGCCGGGCTGGCGGCGCTCGACCGGCGGGCGCACGCCATGGTCGAGGCCGCCGCCGCCGCGCTGACCGAGCTGCCGCGCGATTCCAACCAGCCGCGTATCCGCGCCGGCGCCTATCCCGAGGCGGCGCGGGTGGATGAGGGGATCCGCGGCGACCTCTCCGAGCTGCGCGGCGAGCGCTTCGTCGAGGCCGCCGCGCTGCCCGCCACCGCGACCGTCGAGAAGAAATACATCGATGCGGTGGCCGAGGTGCTGCTGCACAACATGGCGCGCGACCCGCGCATCGTGCTGATCGGCGAGGATGTCCACCGGCTGCGCGGCGGCGTCTCCGGCTCCTCGCGCGGGGTGGTGGAGCGCTTCCCCGAGCGCGTCTTCGCCACGCCGATCTGCGAGAACGGCTTCACCGGCATGGCGCTCGGCGCCGCGGTCTGCGGGCTGCGGCCGGTGGTCGACATCATGTTCGGCGATTTCTGCATCGTTGCCGCCGACCAGATGTTCAACGGCATCGGCAAGTTCGCGCATATGTTCGGCGGCGGCTTCGGCGTGCCGGTGGTGGTGCGCGCGCGCGTCTCGCCGGCCGCCGGCTACGGCTCGCAGCATTCGATGGACCCCTCGGCGCTGTTCGCGCTCTATCCCGGCTGGCGGATCGTCTCGCCCGCGACGCCGCACGACTATATCGGGCTGATGAACGCGGCGCTGCGCTGCGACGACCCGGTGCTGGTGATCGAGCACCAGGGGCTGTTCCAGACCAGCGGCCCGGTGCCGCGCGACGACCTCGACTATTGCGTGCCGCTCGGCCGGGCGCGGGTGGCGCGGCCGGGCCAGGCCTGCACGGTGCTGACCTATGCCGCCATGGTGGCGCCCAGCATCGCCGCCGCCGAGGCCACCGGCATCGATGCGGAGGTGATCGACCTGCGCAGCCTCGACCCCACCGGCCTCGACTGGGAGGGGGTCGCCGCCAGCATCCGCCGCACCAACCGCGTGCTGATCGCCGAGCAGACGGCGCGCGGCACCAGCCATGGCGCGCGGCTGGCGCAGGAGATCCAGGAGCGCTGCTTCGACTGGCTCGACGCCGAGATCCTGCGGGTCAGCGGCAGCGAGGCGGCGCCGGTGGTCTCGCTGCCGCTGAACCTGGCGGCGCTCGGCGACCAGACGCGGGTCGAAGCCGCGCTGCGGCGCCTGGTCGCGTGACTCGGCGTTAGGAAATATGATATATCGACTCGTGACCACGGCCTGAAACAACGGGATAGCGCCATGTCCGAGCTCAACCTCTCCCCCGGCCGCGACGCCGCCCTGCGCGCCCGTGCCCGCCAGGTGATCCCCGGCGGTCTCTGGGGCCATCTCAACGCGGCGAAGCTGCCGGAGGGCTATCCGCAGTTCTTCGCCGAGGCCGAGGGCTGCCGGCTGCGCGACGTCGACGGGCGCGAGACCATCGACTTCATGTGCTCCTGGGGCCCGATCGTGCTCGGCCACAAGCATCCGGCGGTCGAGGCCGCCGCCCGCGCCCAGGCCGAGCGCGGCGACACCATGAACGGCCCCGCGCCGGTGCTGGTCGAGCTGGCCGAGACCATGGTGGCGATGATCCCGCATGCCGACTGGGTGGTGCTCGGCAAGAACGGCACCGACGCCACCACCGCCTGCGTCACCATCGCCCGCGCCGCCACCGGCCGCCGCAAGATCCTGATCGCCCGCGGCAGCTATCATGGCGCGGTGCCCTGGTGCTCGCCCTCGGTCGCCGGCGTCACCGCCGAGGACCGCGCCCATCTGATCGCCTTCGACTACAACGACACCGACAGCCTCGACCGTGCGGTGGCCGAGGCGGGCGGCGACCTGGCCGGGATCATCGTCACCGCCTTCCGCCACGACTTCGCCCGCGACCAGGAGCTGCCCACCGTCGACTTCGCCCGCCACGCGCGGCAGGTCTGCGACACCACCGGCGCCGCGCTGATCCTCGACGATGTGCGCGCCGGCTTCCGCATCGATCTCGGCGGCTCCTGGGAGCCGCTCGGCGTGCGGCCGGATCTCTCGGCCTACAGCAAGGCGATCGCCAACGGCCATGCGCTGGCGGCGCTGGCCGGGCGCGAGCGCTTCCGCGAGGCAGCGACCCAGGTCTATACCACCGGCTCCTTCTGGTGCGGCGCGGTGCCGATGGCGGCCGCCCTGGCGACGCTGCAGGAGCTGAAGCGCATCGACGGGCCGGAGCGGATGCGCGCCATGGGCCAGCGCCTGCGCGACGGGCTGGGCCTGCTCGCCCGCCGCCACAACCTGGCGGTCAACCAGACCGGCCCGGCGCAGATGCCGCTGATGACCTTCGCGGGCGATGTGGACTGGAAGATGGGCGACACCTTCTGCAGCGCGGCGCTGCGCCATGGCGCCTATTTCCACCCGCGCCACAACATGTTCCTGTCCTGCGCGCATGGCGAGGCGGATATCGACGCCGCCCTCGTCGCGGCGGAGGCTGGGTTCGCGGCGGTGAAGAAAAGCCTGGGATAGGCAGGACAGCGGGCATCCCCGGGCGCGGGGCTTCAAGCCGGCCGGGTCACCGGGTAGTGTGGGGCGAGGCCGGCAGCATCGCCTCCGCCGGACACCTCGCCCCCTCCCTCCCGCCGGGATGGCGTGTTCCGCAGGCGGCGCGGGCGCTGACCACGGTCCGGAACAGGGGAACCATCGCGATGCCGGCCTTTGACCTCGCAACCGCCCTCGGCGGGACCATGGCGGAGCGGGAGGCGAGCCGTTGAGCCAGGCCGCATCGCCCCTGACGCTGCATGTGGTCGAGCTGCTGAAAAGCCGCCTGGACGGCGCGCCCTCGCCCAGGATGCTGGAGCTGGCGCTGCGCGACCTGGCGAAGTGGCGCAGCCAGGTGATCGCCAACACGCTGGCAGCCCGGGGTGACCCGGTGCTGCCGCAGGGCCCCTTCGCCGGGATGCACTACCCGGTGCAGGCCAGCGAGGGCGCCGCGGCGGCCCGGATCCTGGGCCTCTACGAGGCATCGCTGGCCCCGGTGATCGAGGCGATCGTGGCCCGGGACTATCCCCTGGTGATCGATGTGGGCTGCGCCGAGGGCTATTACGCCGTCGGCCTGGCGCGGCGGATGCCGGCGGCGCGCGTGCTGGCGCGCGACCTGGACCCGGCGGCGCGGGAGCTCTGCGCCGCGCTGGCGGAAGCCAATGGCGTGGCCGGACGGGTCGAGGTCGGGGGCGCCTTCACCCATGCCGATTTCGCCCTGGCCGAGGCGCAGCCGACGGTGGTGGTCTGCGACATCGAGGGGGAGGAGGAGCGGCTGCTGGATCCTGACCTGGCGCCCGGGCTGCGGCAGGCGGACATCCTGGTCGAATGCCATGACTGCTTCAGCCCCGGCCTGTCGGCACGGATCGCCGGGCGCTTCGCCCCCTCGCATCACGTGCAAAGGATCGACCGGGCGGTCAGTGACGCCGCCCTGCCCGGCTGGATGGAAAGCCTGTCGGATCTCGACCGGCTGCTGGCGCTGTGGGAATGGCGCGCCGGGCCGACGCCGTGGCTCTGGATGACCCGCAAGGCCAAGGCTGTCTGACAGAAAGAAGATGGGGGTCTGGGGGAATTCCTTCCCCCAGCCTTCCTTCTCTTGCCTACACCTCGACCTGCCAGAACATCGGGAAGCTCGACTCCACGAAGTTCTTCAGCCGCGCGCGATAGCCGGCCGGCCGCGCGAACTGGCCCCACATCACCGAGGGTGTCAGCGCATAGGACGCCGCCTGGATCTTCTCCGCCAGAACCTTGCGCGCCGCGAGGTCGGGCGCGGCGGCGAACTGTTCCAGCAGGCCGGTGATGCCGGTGTCGCAGCTCCAGCCCGGATAGTCGGCGCAGTTGTTGGCGACATAGAAATGCGTCAGCGGCGAGACATTGTCGACGCCGTTGGAATAGACCGGAAACAGGCTCCATCCCTCCTTGCGGGCGCGGCGGGCCAGCACGGTGCCCCAGTCCATCACCTGCTCGTCGACCGTGAAGCCGGCCTGCTTCATGTTCTGCGCCAGCACCTGGCCGGCGGTCTGCGAGATCGAGCCCTGCACCTCCAGCATCACCACCGGCTCGCCCTTGTAGCCGGTGCGGGCCAGCTCGGCGCGGGCGCCAGCGATGTCCAGCCTGGCGACCTCGCCGCCGGCCGCGGTCTCCAGCGGCGTGCCGCACATCCAGAAGCTGGGGCAGCTGTCCAGGCGGTACTGCTCGGGGATGCCGATCGCCTGCAGGATCTGCGCCTGGTCGACCAGCTTCCACAGCACCCGGCGCACCGCCGGATCGGCGAAGGGGCCGCTGGCATGGTTCAGGCGGAAATTGCCCTGGAACATGTGGATGCCGCCCAGCCCGATCAGCTTCACCTGCCGGTTGCGGCCGAGCGGCGCCAGGTGGTCGAAGGGCAGGTACTGCATGTAGTCGATCTCGCCGGCGGTCAGCGCGCTGGCGCCGGTGGCATCGTCCGGCATGGTCTTCAGCAGCAGCTGCTCGATGCGCACGGCCTTGCCGCCAGCGAGGAAATCGGGCTCCTCGGCGCGGGGCGAGTAGGCGGAAAAACGTTCCAGCAGCATGCGGTCGCCGGGGCGGAACTGGTCGGGGCGGAAGCGGAACGGGCCGGAGCCGATGATCTCCTTGATCCGCTGCTCGCCGGCGGCCTGGACCACGCGGGCCGGCATGATGAAGGGCACCGGCGCGTTCGGCTTGCCCAGCACGTCCAGCATCAGCGGGAAGGGTTTTTTCAGATTCATCCGGAAGCGGGTGGCGTCGACCGCTTCCAGCTTGTCCAGCGAGGCCAGCAGCATCCGGCCGAGGCTGTCGCGCGCCGCCCAGCGGTTCAGCGAGGCGACGCAATCGGCCGCAGTCACCGGCGCGCCGTCATGGAAGGTCAGGCCCGGACGCAGGGCAAAATCCCAGGTCAGCTGGTCGGCCGAGACGGTGTGGCCCTCCAGCATCTGCGGCCGGATCCGCCCCTGGCCGTCCATGGCGAAGAGCGTGTCGAAGACATGGTAGCCGAAGCTGCGGGTGATCGCCGCCGTGGTGACATGCGGGTCGAGGATGACGACCTCGGATTCCAGCACGGCGGTGACGGTGCCGCCGGCGGCCCGCGCCAGGCGGGGGGCGGCGAGGAAGGGCAGCGCCGCGCCGGCGGCCAGGATCTGCCGGCGGCCGGGGCCTGCGGAAGGGCGGATGGGGTGCATGGTGAGAGTCTCTCCCTGTGGCCGCTGTCTCTGGCGGGCTGCGCGGGGAGGCTTCTGCGGACCTCTCGCCGGCGCAGGCTTGCAAGGATGATATATCCAATATCAGACTGCGGCCAACAGGAAAGCCGGAGGCCGCCAGGACCATGCCCGAGACCCAGCCGACGCAGCTCACCGCCGCCCGCGCCGCCGCCCTGATCCGGGCGAAGCAGCTCTCCCCGGTCGAATACACCCAGGCGGTGCTCGACCAGGCCGGGCGCCGCGCCGACCTGAACGCCTTCGCCACCCTGCTGCCCGAACAGGCGCTGGCCGCCGCCCGCGCGGCCGAGCAGGCGGTGATGGACGGCCGCCCGCTCGGGCCGCTGCATGGCGTGCCGGTCAGCGTGAAGGACCAGGTGGACATGGCGGGCGTGGTCACCGGCCATGGCTCGGCAGTCTATGCCGACAACACGGCCGCTGGCGACGATATCCTGGTCCGCCGGCTGCGCGAGGCCGGCGCCATCATCTTCGGCAAGACCCGGCTGCCGGAATTCGGCCACAAGGGCCTGACCGACAGCCCGGTCTATGGGCTGACCGCCAATCCCTGGGACACGTCCCGCACCGCGGGCGGCAGCAGCGGCGGCGCGGCGGTCGCGGTGGCGGCGGGGATCGGGCCGGTCGCGCTCGGCACCGACGGCGCCGGCTCGGTGCGCATCCCGGCGGCCTGCTGCGGGCTGGTCGGGCTGAAGCCGACGCTCGGCACCCTGCCCTGGCAGCAGGGCAGCGACACCTTCGGCAACTACACCTATGCGGGGCCGATGACCCGCAGCGTCACCGATGCCGCCGTCATGTTCACCGCCATGGCCGGCCCCTCCCCGGCCGATCCCTGGAGCCTGGCCCAGGCGGGCTCGCCGCCGCGGCTGAACCCGGCGCTGGCCGGCAACGACCTCTCCGGCCTGCGCATCGGCTATATCGAGCGCGCCACCAATCCGCGGCTCGCGGCCGACATGGCGGAGGCCACCCGGCGCTCGCTCGCCGTGCTGGAGGGGCTGGGCGCCGTGGTCACCCCGGTCACCGATCCGATCGACTGGATCGAGTTCCCGGCCCGCATCCTCTACCAGGCGAACTATGCCGTCTCCATGGCCCGCCATCTTCCCCAGTGGCAGGACCGGATGGACCCGGTGCTGCTGGCCTTCGTCGAGCGAGGGAACGGCTTCGGCCTGCACGAGTTCCGGCAGGGCCAATACGCAAGGACGCGACTGTTCCGCAGCATCCAGGCGCTGTTCGAGCGCTTCGACCTGCTGGTCACCCCGACCCTCAGCCGCACCGCCCTGCCGGCCGATTTCGACGCCGCCGATGACGAGGTGGAGGTCGAGGGCGAGCTCTGCGGCATCACCCGCCAGGGCTGGAGCAGCTATGTCTATCCCTTCAACCTGACCGGCCATCCGGCGCTGACCGTGCCGAACGGCTTCGGCACCGACGGGCTGCCGACGGCGGTGCAGCTGGTCGGCCCCTGGGGCGGCGACCTCGACCTGCTGCGGCTGGCCGGGCTGCTGGAGGCGGCCGCCCCCTGGGCCGATTACTGGCCGCCCGGGGCCTGAAACGGCGCCACAAACAGAAAAAAAAGCGCCACGGCCATCCGGGGGCCTTGCCTGCCGGCCTCCCCCCTTTGCACTTTGTTCACAAACTCAGGGTGGCTTTCATGGACAGACGCTCCTTCCTCGGCGCCGGCGCCTCGCTGCTGGCCATGCCGGCGATCATCCCGGCGGCGCGTGCGCAGTCGGCCGGCGTGAAGGTGGCCTTCGTCGCCACCCTCTCCGGCCCGGCGGCAGCGCTCGGCGTGCAGCTGCGCGACGGCTGGGCGGCCGGCATCAAGCATCTGGGCGGCAGGCTGGGCGGGCTGCCGGTCGAGACCCTGGTGATCGATGACGAGCTGAAGCCCGAGACCGCCCTGACCCGCGTCCGCGCCGCGCTGGAGCGCGACAAGGTCGATTTCGTGGTCGGCGTGGTCTTCAGCAACATGCTGCAGGCGATCTTCCGGCCGGTCACCGAGAACGAGACCTTCCTGGTCACCGCCAATGCCGGCCCCTCGACCTTCGCCGGCCGCGGCTGCAGCCCGTATTTCTTCACGACGGCCTATCAGAACGACCAGCCGCACGCGACCATGGGCCAGGTGGCGCAGGATTTCGGCTACAAGCGCGTCCTCGTCCTGGTGCCCAACTACCAGGCCGGCAAGGATGCCGCCGCCGGCTTCCGCAGCCGCTTCAAGGGCGAGGTGGTGGACGAGATCTATGTCCCCCTGAACCAGCTCGACTTCGCCAATGAGGTGGCGAAGATCGCCGCCCTCAAGCCCGACGCCGTCTTCACCTTCATGCCGGGCGGCCTCGGCGTCGCCCTGGTCCGCCAGTACCGCCAGGCCGGCCTGGCCGAGATTCCGTTCCTGTCGACCTTCACGGTGGACGAGGCCACCCTGCCCGCCCAGCGCGAGGCGGCGCTCGGCTTCTACACCGCCGCCACCTGGGCGCCGGACTTCGCCAATGCGCAGAGCCAGCGCTTCGTGCAGGACTTCATGGCCGAGTACAACTATGTCCCCGGCAACTACGCCGCCCAGGCCTATGACGCCGCCTCCCTGATCGATTCCGCGGTGAAGGCGGTCGGCGGCAAGCTGTCGGACAAGGCCGGGCTGCGGGCGGCGATGGAGAAGGCCGCCTTCACCTCGCTGCGCGGCAATTTCCGCATCGGCCGGAACCACTACCCGGTGCAGGATTTCTACCTGTGCAAGGTGGTGCAGCGCCCCGATGGGAAGTTCGCCACCTCGACCGTCCGGAAAGTGCTGTCCGACGATGTCGACCCCTATGCGGGCGACTGCCGGATGCGCGCCACCTGATGACGGCGTCCCTGCTGATGCTGCAGCTCCTCAACGGGCTGCAGCTGGGTATCCTGCTGTTCCTCGTCGCCGCCGGGCTGACCCTGGTCTTCGGGGTGATGGACTTCATCAACCTGGCGCATGGCGCGCAATACATGCTGGGCGCCTATCTGGCGGCCTCGGTCGGCGGCGCGCTGGGCAGCTTCTGGCTGGGGCTGCTCATCGCCCTGCCGCTGTCGCTCGGCTTCGGCCTGGCGCTGGAATGGCTGGTCTTCCGCCATCTCTATGCCCGCGACCACCTGGCCCAGGTGCTGGCCACCTTCGGCGTCATCCTGGTGATCGACGAGGGCGTCCGCCAGCTCTGGGGCAGCGCGCCGCTCAACGTCCCCCAGCCCGAGGGGTTTTCCGGCGGCATCACGCTGATGGCCGGCCTGACCTATCCCAGCTTCCGCCTGGCGATCATCGCGGCGGGCCTGGCTGTGGCAGCGCTGATGTGGCTGGTGGTCGAGCGCACCCGCCTCGGCATGCTGATCCGCGCCGGCGCCAGCAACGCGCCGATGGTGCGCGCGCTGGGCGTCGATACCGGCCGGCTGTTCCTCGGCGTCATCGGCGTCGGCGCCATGCTGGCGGGCTTCGCCGGCGCCATGGCCGGGCCGGTCTTCGCCGTGGTGCCGGGGATGGGCGACCAGGTGCTGATCCTGGCCTTCGTCGTCATCGTCATTGGCGGCATCGGCTCGATCCGCGGCGCCTTCATCGCGGCGCTGGCCGTCGGCCTGGTGGAAAGCCTCGGCCGCGCCCTGATGCCCGAGCTGATGCGCCTCTTCCTCGACGCCTCCGCCGCGCGGCAGGCGGGGGCGGCGATCGCCTCGATGCTGGTCTATGCGGTGATGGCGGCGGTGCTGGCCTGGCGCCCGGCCGGCCTGTTCCCGGCGGCGCGGGCATGAGCCGGCTGCTGCGCCCCGCGCTGCTGCTGCCGCTGCTGGCGCTTGCCGCGCTGGCCGCCGCGCCCTTCCTCGGCTTCGGCGACCGTTTCGCGCTGACCCTGCTGGCGCGGGCGATGATCCTCGGCATGGCCGCGGTCAGCCTGTCGCTGCTGGTCGGCGGCGCCGGCCTCGCCTCCCTCGGCCATGCGGCGATGATGGGGATCGGCGCCTATGTGGTGGCCGCCCTCGACCTCGCCGGCATCACCGAGGGCGCCATCGCCTTCCCCGCCGCCATCCTGGCCGCCGCCTGCTTCGCCGGGATCACCGGGCTGGTCGCGCTGCGCACCAGCGGCGTCTATTTCATCATGATCACCCTGGCCTTCGGCCAGATGCTGTTCTTCACGCTCTCCGCCCTGTCGGCTCTCGGGGGGGATGACGGCTATACGCTGTACGGCCGCAACACCCTGTTCGGCGCCGATCTCCTGGCCCCGCGGCTGAACTTCCACTTCCTCTGCCTCGGCCTGCTGGCCGCCAGCTGGGGGCTCTGCGCCCTGCTCTCGCGCAGCCGCTTCGGCCGGGTGCTGCGCGCCGCCCGCGAGACCCCGCTGCGCGTCGAGGCGCTCGGCTTCTCCCCCTACCCCTACCGGCTGCTGGCCTATGTCATTGCCGGCGGCATCGCCGGCCTCGCCGGCGCGCTGCTGGCGAACGCCATGGAATTCGTCTCCCCGGCCCTGGCCTCCTGGCCGCGCTCGGCCGAGCTGCTGTTCATGGTCGTCCTCGGCGGCGTGGCGCAGCTGCCCGGCGCGCTGGTCGGCGCCCTGGCCTTCGTCCTGCTGGAGGAGGGCCTGGCCCATGTCATGACCGCTTGGAAGCTGGTCTTCGGCCCGCTGCTGGTGCTGGCGGTGATCTTCCTGCCCGGCGGCCTGACCGGGGGGATCGCCGGCGGGCTGCCCGGCGGGCGGAGCGGCCGCCTGGCCGGGTGGCTGCCCTGGCGCCGCCGCCCCAAGAGCCCGGGGGAGCGCCGCGCCGATGCCTGAGCCCATCCTGGTCCTCGACAACCTCGAAAAGCATTTTGGCGGGCTGGCGGTGACGCAGCAGGTCTCGCTCGACCTGCGCCCCGGCGAGATCCACGCGCTGATCGGGCCGAACGGCGCCGGCAAGACCACGCTGATTCACCTGGTCAGCGGCACGCTGCGCCCGGATGCCGGCCGCGTGCTGCTCGACGGGCGCGACGTGACGCGGCTCTCCCTGCCGCAGCGCGCGCGGCTCGGCCTGGCCCGCAGCTTCCAGATCACCTGCGTCATCCCTGGCTTCTCGGCGCTGGAAAACGTCGCCCTGGCGGTCCAGGCCCAGGACGGCTCCTCCTTTCGCTTCTTCCGCGCCGCGCATCGCGAGACCCGGCTGAACGACGCCGCCCAGGCGGTGCTGGACGAGGTCGGCCTCGGCGCGCGGGCCGGCATCCCGGCCGGCGCCCTGTCGCATGGCGAGCGCCGCCAGCTCGAACTCGCCGTCGCCATCGCCACCCGGCCCCGCCTGCTGCTGCTCGACGAGCCGCTGGCCGGCGCCGGGCCGGAAGAGACCGAGCGGCTGATCGCCCTGCTCGAACGGCTGAAAGCCCGCTGCCCGATCCTGCTGGTCGAGCACGACATGCAGGCGGTCTTCGCGCTCGCCGACCGCATCTCGGTGCTCAACCAGGGCCGGCTGATCGTCACGGGATCAGCGGCACAAATCCAGGCGCACCCCGAAGTCCAGACCGCCTACCTGGGCGAGGACGAATTCGCATAGTAAGAAAGGCCGGGGAATGAATTCCCCAGACCCCTTCTTTTTTCTGCCAGTAAGAGGAAACAACGAGGATGACCTTCCCCTTCCCTGAAGCAGGCGTGACGCGCGCCGGCGAAGGCCTCGGCGGCATCTCCTGGGATATCCTCGGCCAGACCTACAAGCCGGTGCAGCTGTCGGAAGCCTCCTTCGCCTTCGACACGCTGTTCCCGCCCGGCACCTTCGTGCCGCCGCATATCCATCCCGACCAGGACGAATTCATCCGCATCCTGGAAGGCCGGTTCGAGCTGATCCTCGACGGCGAGGAGATCAAGGCCGCGGCCGGCGACCTGATCCGCATGCCGAAGGGCTCGACCCATGGCATCTTCAACCGCAGCGATGCGCCGGTCCGCGCGCTGTTCTGGGTCGCCCCCTCGCGCAAGCTGTTCGAGCTGTTCACCAGGCTCGACCGCCTGACCGACCCGGCCGAGGTGGTCCGCGTCTCCGCCGAGCACAACATCCACTTCCTGCCGCCGCCGGGCTGAGGCTGCCGTGTCGATCCTGATCGCCGGGGGCGGCATCGGCGGGCTGACCCTGGCCCTGATGCTCCAGCAACGCGGCATCGCCTGCACGCTGCTGGAGGCGGCGGAGGACATCCGCCCGCTCGGCGTCGGGATCAACGCCCTGCCGCATTGCATCCGCGAGCTGGCCGCGCTCGACCTGCTGCCGCGGCTGGATGCCATCGCCATCCGCACGCGGCAGCTGACCTATGCCAACCACCTGGGCCAGACCATCTGGTCCGAGCCGCGCGGCACCTTCGGCGGCCATGACATGCCGCAATTCTCGATCCATCGCGGGCGGCTGCAGGCGATGCTCTGGCAGGCCGCCGCCGAGCGCCTGCCGCCAGGCGCGCTGCGCTGCGGCCACCGCCTGCTGGGCTTCACCCAGGACGGGGACGGCATCACCGCCCGTTTCGCCACGGCCTCGGGCGAGGTTTCCCTGACCGGCGATGCGCTGATCGGCGCCGACGGCATCCATTCGACGCTGCGCGCCCTGCTGCATCCGGCGGATGGCGGCATCCGCTGGAACGGCATCCAGATGTGGCGCGGCGCGGTGGACTGGCCGGAATTCGACGGCGGCGACGCCATGGTGATCGCCGGCGACGCGATGGCCAAGCTGGTCCTCTATCCCATCGCCCCCGGCCTGACGCCGGAGACCCGCCTGACCAACTGGGTGATCTACGCCAAGACCGGCGAGGACGGCTCGGCGCCTCCGAAGCGCGAGGACTGGTCGCGCCGCGGCCGGCTGGATGATTTCCGCCATCTGGTCGACCGGCTGTCGCTGCCCTTCAACGACACGGCCGCCATGATCGGCGCGACGGCGGACATCTTCGAATACCCGATGGTCGACCGCGACCCGCTGCCCTGGTGGACGCAGGGCCGCGTCAGCCTGCTGGGCGATGCGGCGCATGCCATGTATCCGGTGGGCTCCAACGGCGCCTCGCAGGCGGTGCTGGATGCGCGCTGCCTGGCCGATCTGCTGGCCGGCCACGCCGCGCCAGAAGCCCTGGCCGGTTATGACGCCGCGCGCCGCCCGGCGACGACGGCCATCGTGCAGTCGAACCGCAGCGGCGGGCCGGAGCGGGTGATCGGGCTGGTGGCGCAGCGCGCGCCGGGCGGCTTCCGCGACATCGGCGAGATCGCCACCCCGGAAGAGATCGCCGCCATCTGCGGCGGCTATGCGCAGCTCGCCGGCTTCGCCCGGCCGGCCGGAGGCTGACCGCGATGGATGCCCGCTGGAACTACCTGGACGGCCAGCTGCGCCCCGGCCATCCGGCGCTGCTGGACCGCTTCCTGGCCGACAGCGCCACAGCGGTGGCCGAGCTCGGTCCCGATCTGGACCTGGCCTATGGCGCGCATCCGCGCATGGTCTTTGACGGCTTCCGCGCCACGGCGCCCTGGCGCGGGACGCTGCTGTGGTTCCATGCCGGCTACTGGCAGTCGCGCGACAAGGCGCTGTTCCGCTTCCTGGCCCCACCGCTGGTGGCGATGGGGTTGGACGTGGCGGTGGTGAATTATCCGCTCTGCCCCGACGTGTCCCTGGACGCGCTGCTGGCGGCGACGCGGCAGGCGGTGCCGGCGGTGGCCGACTGGGCCGGGCGCGGCGGCGCGGGCCTTATCACCGCCGGCCATTCGGCGGGCGGGCATATCGCGGCGGAGCTGGCGCTGGCCGGGATTCCGCTGGCGGGGGTGGCGGCGTTTTCCGGCGTCTATGACCTGGTGCCGCTGCTGGGGACGCCGCTGAACGACAAGCTGCGGCTGGATGCGGCGGCGGCGCGGCGGTTGTCGCCCCTGTTCCGGGTGCAGGGCGCGTTGCCACGCGGGTTGTTCGCGGTGGGCGGGGCGGAGACGCCGGCCTTTCTGGCGCAGAATGCCGCGATGGCCGTGGCCTGGGGCGTGGCGCCCGTGGTGGTGCCCGGCGCCGACCATTTTTCCCTGTTGGACGCCGTGCCTGGCCTGCTCCAAGGCTGGCTCGACGCCTGAGTTGGGGTGTCCCGCGGTGTTGCCCTGGGCGGCAGCACTGACAGAAGGAAGATGGGGGTTCGGGGGAATTCCTTCCCCCGACCTTCGTCTATAACCCTTGGCTATAGCCGACCGTCATCATAGCAATGGCGGACGGCATTTTTGCGTCCCACCTTGTCGCCCCGGTTATGGAGAGGGGTTGCGCATGGCCTGGCGCGTCGGCGTGGATATTGGTGGCACTTTCGCGGATTTCGCCGCGCTGGACCTGGAGAGCGGGCGGCTTTCGACGCTGAAGGTGCTCACCACCCCCACCGCCCCGGGCGAGGATGTGGCGGCCGGGCTGCGCCGGCTGGTGGCCGATGCCGGGCTGGTGCCGGCGGCGGTCGAGCGTTTCGTGCATGGCACCACGGTCGGCGTGAACACCATCATCCAGCGGCGCGGCACGCGGCTGGCGCTGTTCACCACCGCCGGCTTCACCGACCTGCTGGAGCTGGCGCGGCTGCGCATGCCGGACCCCTACAGCCTGTTCTGCGAGCGCCCCGCGCCGCTGGTGCCGCGCGAGCATGTCTTCGGCATCGCCGAGCGCATGGATGCCGAGGGCCGGACAGTGACGGCCCCCGAGGCCGCTTCCGTCAAGGCGGCGCTGGCGGCGGCGCGGGCGGCGGGCTGCGAGGGCATCGTCGTCTCCTTCCTGCATGCCTGGCGCAACGACGCGCATGAACAGGCGGTCGCCAGCCTGCTGGCCGAGCTGGCGCCCGAGATCTTCGTGTTCCGCGGCAGCGAGGTCTGGCCCGCGATCCGCGAATACGAGCGCACCACGACAGCGGTGCTGAACGGCTATGTGCATCCGCGCATCGACGCCTATCTGGAGCGGGTCGAGGGCCAGCTGCAGGCGGCGGGGATCGCGGCGCCGCTGCTGCTGACCACCTCGGCGGGTGGGACGATGACGGCGCAGCGCGGGCGGCGGGACTGCGTCGGCATGCTGCTGTCGGGCACGGCGTCCGGCGTCGTCGGCGCCGGGGTCGTCGCCAAGGCGGCCGGGGTGCCGGCGGTGCTGACGCTCGATGTCGGCGGCACCAGCGCGGATGTGGCGCTGCTGATCGACGGCGTCCCCGCCTTCGGCAGCGGCCAGACCATCGGCGAGTTTCCTCTCGCTATCCCGACCGTGGCCGTCATCTCCAGCGGCCAGGGCGGCGGCTCGATCGCGCATCTCGACGCGCAAGGCGTGCTGCAGGTGGGGCCGGAGAGTGCGGGCTCGACCCCCGGCCCGGCCTGCTTCGGCCGCGGCGGGGCGCGCTGCACGGTGACCGATGCGGCGCTGCTCTGCGGCATCCTCGGCCAGGGCGAGCTCGGCTTCGGCGCCATCGCGCCCGACCGCAGCCTGTCGGAAGCCGCCATCGCGCCGATCGCCAGCGCGCTGGGCGTGGAGGCCGCCGCCGCCGCCGAGGGCGTGCTGCAGGTCGCGATCAGCGGCATGCTGGTCGAGATCGACAAGCTGCTGGCCCGCGCCGGGCTGCATGCCAGCGAGCTGGTGCTGATGCCCTTCGGCGGCGCCGGCCCGATGCTGGGCGCGCTGCTGGCCGAGACCGCCGGCATCCGCCGCGTGCTGGTGCCGCCGGTGCCGGGCACGCTCTGCGCGCTGGGCGCACTGGCCGCCGACCTGCGGCGCGACACCATGCGCACCGTGCTGCTGCCGCTGGAGGATGCTTCCTGGCCGCAGATCGCCGCCGGCTTCGCGGCGATCGCCGGCGAGGCCGAGGCGGCGCTGGCCGAGATGGGCGGCGCTGGCGAGAGCAGCCTGCAGATGGCGGCCGACCTGCGCTATCGCGGCCAGTCCTTCGAGCTGGAGGTGCCGGTGGCCCCCAGCCTGCTGGAGACGCCCTCGGCCGCCGCGCTGGCCGCGCTGTTCCATGCCGCGCATGACGAGGCCTTCGGCCATAGCGACCCGGGCGCGCCGATCGAGGTGGTCAGCCTGCGCGCCGCCGCCCGCCGCGCGGCACCCCCGGTGCCGATGCCGCGCCACCCGCTGGTGGACGCCGTCATCGCCCCCGAGAAGACGATTCAGCTGCGGCTCGACGGCGCCTGGCGCGAGGCCGGGCTGTATCGCCGCGCCCAGCTGCATCCGGGCGGCCGCCTGTCCGGCCCGGCCATCGTCACCCAGTCCGATTGCACCGTGCTGATCCCGGCCGGCTGGAGCGCCAGCACCGACGAACTCGGCAACCTCGTGATGGAGCAGATCTGATGCGCACCGATCCCGTCACCCTGCAGGTGCTGCGCAACCATTGCCGCGCCGCCGCCGAGAGCATGGCGACCACGCTCTACCGCACCGCGCATTCGACCTTCGTCAAAGAGACGGAAGATTTTACCATTCAGCTGCTGGATGCGCAGGGAAAGACCTGCGCCGTGCCGCTGGACCTGGGCGCCACCTGGTATCCCGGCGTCGACTACGAGGCGGCGATCGCGCTGGTCCCGGGCGGCTATCAGCCCGGCGACATCGCCATGACCAGCGATCCCTATTCCGGCTACCTGTCGACGCACTCGCCTGACACGAACATGTGGAAGCCGGTGTTCCACGAAGGCAGAATCATCGCCTTCGCCGGCGGCCATATCCACAATGTCGATGTCGGCGGCGCGGTCCCGGCCAGCCTGTCGCGGACACTGACAGAGGTGCATCAGGAAGGGCTGCGCATTCCGCCGAGCAAGCTCTACCACGCCGGCCGCCTCGACGAGACGCTGCTGCGCACCATCCAGACCAATGTGCGCGTGCCCGACCAGAACTGGGGCGACCTGAAGGCGCTGGTCGCCGCCGTCAACACCGGCGAGCGCCGCATCCTCGACCTGGTGCGCCGCTTCGGCGTCGCCACCCTGGTCGACGGGCTGGCCGACCTGCTCGACTATGGCGAGAAGCAGGCGCGCGCCGTCCTGGCCAGCCTGCCCGACGGCGCCTACCGCTTCACCGACTATTGCGACGAGGACGGCGTCGGCGGCGATCCGCTGCGGCTGAACCTGACGCTGCGCATCCAGGGCGATGCCGCCGAGCTCGACTTCACCGGCACCGATCCGCAGACGCTCTGCTCGATGAACGTGCCGACCGGCGGGCATCCGCGGCATTCGCTGGTGCTGGTCGGCGTCTATTACGTGCTCTCGGCGCTGCATCCGGGCATCACGCTGAACTTCGGCACGACGCGGCCCTTCACCTGCATCCTGCCGGAAGGCAGCGTGGTGAACCCGCTGGCGCCCGCCGCCGTCGGCATGCGCAGCCTGACCTGCGCCCGGCTGCGCAGCCTGGTCTTCGGCGCCTTCGCCCAGGCGGCGCCGGAGCGGCTGCCGGCCGCCCCCGCCGGCTCCTCCTCGATCCTCAACCTCGCCGCCGAGAACATCCGCACCGGCCGGCGCAGCATCGCCGCCATCGCGCCGATCGTCGGCGGCGGCGGCGGCATGCCGCATCGCGACGGCACCGACGGCTCCGGGGCGGACGCCGCCTACCTCAAGAACAGCCCGATCGAGATCACCGAGGCCGAGGCGCCGGTGCGCATCCTGCGCTACGGGCTGATGCCCGACACCGGCGGCCCGGGCGCGCATCGCGGCGGGCTGGCCACCGTGCTGGAATTCACCACCGACGCGCCGGATGCGACGGTGACCGCCCGCAACCGCGACCGCTCGATCTTCCAGCCCTGGGGCATCCTCGGCGGCAGGCCCGGCGCGCCCAGCAGCTTCACCCTGAACCCCGGCACGCCGCAGGAGAAGGACCTCGGCAATACCGACCTGCTGAACCCCGCCCCCGGCGACGTGGTGCGCATCGTCTCGCCTGGCGGCGGCGGCCGCGGCGACCCGGCCACCCGCCCGGTCGAGGCGGTGCTGCGCGACCTGCGCGCCGGCCGCCTGAGCCCGGGCGCGGCCAAGGAGGATTACGGCGTGGTGGTCGATGCCACCGGCAGCCTGGACGAGGCCGCCACCACCGCCCGCCGCGCCTGCATGACCCGGCGGGAAGGCTTCGACGGCGGCCGCGCCCGCCGCGCGCATGAGGCGCGCTGGACCGAGGCGGCCTATGCCGCCTTCGGCCGGCTGATGGCCAGCCAGCCGCCGGCCTGGCGCGGCCGCCTGAAGCGGCAGGTCTTCGCCGCCGTGCGCGCCGCCCCGGACCGCAGCGCCGCCGAGGTGATCGCCGGCTTCGCCGCGCCCAAGGCCCGCGGCGCCTGACCCGGCCCCGGCCGCAGCACACCCCCTGCGGCCGGGCCGGTTTCCGGTCTATGCTATGGCGGTGAACGCCCGCGACATCGAGATCTTCCGCGCCGTCATGCAGAGCGGCTCGCTGAGCGCGGCGGCGCAGGTGCTGCACGTCTCGCAGCCGGCGCTGTCCAAGGCGCTGCGCCATTGCGAGGACCGCCTCGGCTTCCAGCTGTTCCAGCGCCGCTCCGGCCGGCTGGTGCCGACCGCCGAGGCGCAGACCCTGCTGCCCGAGGCCGAGCGGCTGTTCCAGGAGCTGCAGGGCTTCAAGAGCTTCGCCCGCGACCTGGGCAGCCATCGCGGCGGGCTGCTGCGGCTCGGCGCCACCTCATCGCTCGCCGTCTCCGTGCTGCCGCAGGCCATCGCCGCGCTGAAGCGCGAGCGCCAGGAAGCTCGCCTCACCCTGCATCTGCTGCCGGCGCGCGAGCTCGGCGAGGCGCTGCAGGCGCGTCGCCTGGATGTCGGCCTGGCGATGACGCCGATGCCGCTGCCCGGGCTGCGCACCACCGCGCTCGGCAGCCTGCCCTGCGTCGTGGTGCTGCCCGCCGCCCACCGCCTCGCCCGGCACGCCACCCTGACCCCGGCCGAGCTGCGCGACGAGCCCGAGGTGGGCTTCGCCGGCTGGCAGGATTTCGGCCACAGCCTCGACCTGGCCTTCGCCCAGCAGGGCGCGCAGCGCAACCTGGCGGTGGAGGTGGGCACGACGGTCAGCGCGCTGGCGCTGGTCCAGGAAGGCCTCGGCTTCGCCATCCTCGACGGGCTGGCGGCGCGGCACCTGCCGGCCGGCGTGGTGGCGCGCCGCTTCCTGCCGGAAGTGCGGCGGGATGTGCTGATGCTGCAGAGCGAGGCTTTGGGGGCCTCGGCCTTGGTGGATCGGCTGAAAGATCTTCTCGTTGAGAAGCTGAAATAAAGAGAAGGCCAGGGGAATGAATTCCCCTGGACCCCTTCTTTTTTCTGATCACCGGCCGTGTCCAGACCAGTACCTCACCGACACCGACACGCGGGCATCACGGCGGGACGCCATCAAAGGTCGCCCTGCGCACTGGCCTTCGCTTCAGTCTGCCCGCGCGCCCGAAGCCTTCACGATCGGCACCCAGTAGTCGATCTCCTCGCGCAGGAAGGTGGCGAAGCGGGCCGGGGTGTAGTCGTGGAAGGGCGGCAGGCCCATGTCCCTGTCCAGCCGGGCGATGACATGAGGATCGCGCAGCGCCGTGTCGACCGCCTTGGCCAGCCTGTCGATCACCGCCGGGGACGTCGCCGGCGGCGCGAACAGGCCGAACCAGGAATAGGCCTTGTAGCCCGGCAGGCCGGCCTCGGCGCTGGTCGGCACCTCCGGCAGCACCGAGGAACGCTGCTCGGTCGCCATCACCAGCGCCTTCAGCGCGCCGGTCTCGACATGCGGCTTCATCAGGCCGGGCACGTCGGCGGTGAAGTCGACATGGCCGGCGAGGAGATCGTTGAACACCGGGCCGCTGCCGCGATAGGGCACGTGGATCGCCTGGGTGCCGGTCTTCTGCAGGAAGGCGACGCAGGAGATATGGCCCGAGCTGCCATTGCCGGCGCTGCCATAGGTGAACTTGCCCGGATTGGCCTTCAGCAGCGCGATGAATTCCTGCAGCGTGCTGGCGCCCAGATCCTTGCGCACGGCGATGCCGATCGGCGCCAGCACGGCGGGCGCCACGGGCGCCAAATCCTTCACCGGGTCATAGGGCAGCTTGCTGTAGAGGCCGAGCGCCAGCGCCGTGGTCGAGACCGAGGCCATGATGAAGGTGTAGCCATCGCCCGGCGCCTTGGCGACGTAGTCGGTGGCCGTGGTGCCGCCGGCGCCGGGGCGGTTCTCGACCACCACCGGCTGGCCCAGCAGCTCGGCCAGCTTCTGCGACAGCACGCGGGTCGAGACGTCCGAGGCGCCGCCGGCGGCGAAGGGCACCACGATGCGGATCGGACGGTTCGGCCAGCCGGCGGCCTCCTGCGCCACGGCCGGCGAAGTGACCAGGGGGACAGCCGGGGCGGCGAGCAGCGCCGGCGTCACCGCCAGCAGGCTGCGGCGGCACAGCGGGGAAGTCTTCATGCGGCGTTCTCCGGCGAGAGGCGCTCAGCGCCCGGGATTGAAGCTGGCATGCGCCGCGGCGCTGGCGGTCAGCCCGGCCTCGATGGTGGCGACCTCCTGGCGGATGCGGGCCAGGAAGGCCAGGCGGCCGGCGGCATCGTGGCGGCTGGCGATGAAATTGGTGGCCAGCGCGGCGGTGACCGCGTGGCCTTTCGGGCGGATCGGCACGCTCAGCACGGCGAGGCCGGCGATCAGCGAATCATCGCTCAGCAGATGGCCGTCCTGCCGCACCTGCTCGACCCGCCGGCGCACCTGGGCCAGGCTGGTGCCGAACTGGGGGTAGCGCGCGGCATTGGCGGCCAGCACCGCCTCGACCTCGGCGGCGGGCTGCGAGGCCAGGATGGCGGCGCTGCCGGCGCCGATGCCGAGCGGCATCATGCCGCCGATGCCCTGGGTCAGGCTCTCGATGACATAGGCGCCTTCCTGGCGGTCGACGACCAGGGCGTTCAGCCCGCTGCGCACGATCAGGTAGAAGGTTTCTCCAAATTCGCCCGACAGCTGCAGCAGCGCGGGACGGCACAGCCGGCGCAGCCCGCTGCCATCGGCCGCCTGGCCGGACAGGCCGAGCAGCGCCAGGCCGAGGCGCAGCCGCTTGCTACCGGCGACGCGCTCGACCCAGCCATGCCGCTCCAGCGCGGTCAGCAGGCGGTGGGTGGTCGAGAGGCTCAGCCCCTGCTGCGCCGCCAGGCGGGACAGCTGCAGCCCGTTATTGCCGGTCTGCCCCAGGGCCTGCAGCAGGCCGATGGCGCGGTCCAGCACCTGGATGCCGGATTCCGCGCGGCCCGAGGGGGTGTCGCCGCCGGTCGGCTCGGCATCGACGCCCTGCAGAGAAGAAAGATTGTCCATTTCGCTGGCAGACTAGCCAGCGCAACGGCAGCGCAGCAATTCCCTAATGTGGAAGGAAGTGGTTTTTTTCTTCCAACCTGCGGAAACAATAAGCCGGACCGCGACAGTATCGCCTGGCGCGCGGGGCCTGAGACATTACGTAATAATTTCGAGATACAGCGGTCATGGCCTGCGCCGTCCCGCTTGCTAGACTGGGCGGGCGGGCCGAGTCGCCAGGCCGGGACTCGGCCGCGCCGGCTGCCATCCTGCCATCGGTGCGGGATGGTGCCAGCCAGGGTGACATTGGCCAGCAAGAGGGGCCGGCATGAGCACGTCGGAAATGCAGCGGCTGACGATGGATCTGAGCCGGGACGTGGCGCTGCGGGCGCGGCTGGCCCCGGCCCTTGCGCCCGGCGCGCCGCCGCTGGAGGCCGCGGTGCTGCTGCAATCCGCCGGCTACCGCATCGGGCCCGAGCATCTGCGGCAGAGCGAGGCGATGCTGGACGACGACGCGCTGGACGGCATCGCCGGCGGCGTCATGCCGGTCCGGAACTACACCAGCCCCTTCGAGTGATCAGGCGATGATCACCAGGTCGTCGAAGGCCACCGGCACGCCGGTGCGGGCGACCAGGATGCTGCCGCCCGGGGCGCTGCCATTGGCGTCGTAGCTCAGCACCCCGCCGACCGAGAGGAACTGGCCGTGTGCCGCCGTCGCCGTGGTGGCGCCGGGCAGGTAGTAGCCGCTGGCGCCGAGATCCATGCCGGCGACCAGCCCGCCGCCGAAGGCCGCGGCGGAAATCTCGATGACATCCTCGCCGGGGACATAGGCCAGGCTGTCATAGCCGTCATTCGGCGCCAGGATGCGGTAGCGGTCGATGCCGGCGCCGCCCTCGAGGATGTCGTAGCCGGCGCCGCCGATCAGGATGTCGTCGCCCGCCCCGCCGAGCAGCCGGTCCGCCCCCGCCCCGCCCTCCAGGATATCGTTGCCGTCGCCGCCATCCAGCATGTCGTTGCCGTCGCCGCCCGCCAGCCGGTTGGCCCCGGCATTGCCCAGCAGGCGGTTGGCGGTGCCGTTGCCGATGCCCTGCAGGTCGGCGAAGCCCAGCAGCACCAGGTCGTTGACGAAGCCGCCGGCCAGCGAGAAGTCGAGGATGCTGTAGACGGTGTCGAGGCCCTCGGGGCTGGTCTCGATCACCCGGTCGCCGGGGTCGTCGACGAAGAAGCTGTCATTGCCCGGGCCGCCGATCATGCGGTCGGCGCCAGGGCCGCCATCCAGCCGGTCGTCGCCCTCGCCGCCCTCCAGGATATCGGCGCCATCGCCGCCCAGCAGCCAGTCGTCGCCGCCCATCCCGAGCAGCCGGTCATTGGCCCCGAGCCCCTCCAGCCGGTTGCCCAACGCATTGCCGGTCAGGGTATTGGCCAGGCTGTTGCCGGTGCCGGCCAGGGCGGTGCCGGCGAGCGTCAGCTTCTCGATGAACTGGCCGGCCAGGGTGAAGTCGATGCTGGCGATGACGGTGTCGCTGCCCTCGCCGCTGCGCTCGATCACCCGGTCGCCCGGATCGTCGACATAGAAGAGATCGTCGCCCGGCCCGCCATGCAGCCGGTCCGCCCCCGCCCCGCCATCGAGGATGTCGTTGCCGCCCAGGCCATGGAGCGTATTGGCCATGCGGTTGCCGGTCAGGCGGTTGTTCAGGGAATTGCCGGTGCCGTCGATGGCGGCGAGGCCGGTGAGCTGCAGATGCTCGATGAACTGGCCGGCGAGGCTGAAGCTGACGCTGGCGCGCAGCGTGTCGCTGCCCTGGCCCGGCGCCTCCCGCACCCGGTCGCCCGGATGGTCGACGATGAACAGGTCGTCGCCCGGCCCGCCCTGCAGCAGATCGGCGCCGCTGCCGCCATCCAGGGTATCGTTGCCGTCGCCGCCGATCAGCGTATCGGCGCCACCGAAGCCGTAGAGCAGATCGTCGCCGCCGGCGCCGTCGAGGGTGTCGTCGCCCTCGGTCCCCTCCAGCCGGTCGGGACCGGCGGTGCCGGTCGCCAGGCGCTGCGCCAGGATCGCCGATCGCACCGCCATCCGCGCGCCCCTTCCCTTCTGGTGTCCGCCGCGAGACGGCGCGGCCCGTCATGGGCCGGGCGGCAGTCTGCCGCCCGGTCGGTGAAGAAAGGGTTACGGGGCCGGCCGCCGGCCGCCGTCAGGCGGCGTCGTGCAGGATGATGCCGAGGGTGTAGCGCTCGGCCTTCTGCCGCCCCGGCCGCAGCGCCGAGACGCCGTGCCGCAGGGTGACACGGTAGGTCCCGCGCGTGCCGCGCGCCGGGCGGTGGTGGACGGCGAAGATCACCGCCTCGCCCTGGGCCAGCGGCACCACCATGGCGCGCGACTGCATCCGCGGCCGCTGCTCGGTGAGGACGAATTCGCCGCCCGCGAAATCCTCGCCGGGGGTGGAGAGCAGGAAGGCCACCTGCAGCGGGAAGACATTCTCCCCATACAAATCCTGATGCAACGCGTTGTAGTCGCCGGTGCCGTAGCGCAGCAGCAGCGGCGTCGGCCGCAACTGCCCGGCCGCGTGGCAGCGCGCCAGGAAGTCGCCATGCGCCGGCGGGAAGCGCGTCTCCTGCCCCAGCGCCGCCTGCCAGCGGTTCGCCACCGGCGCCAGCCGCGCATAGAGCCCCTCCCGCAGTGCCTGCACCAGCGGCGGCAGCGGAGTGGCGAAATACTGGTACTCGCCGCGGCCGAAGCCGTGCCGGGCCATGACGATGCGGCTGCGGAAACGGCCCTCGGGCGGGTCGGCATAGAGGGCGGCCAGTTCCGCGCATTGCGCCGGGGTCAGCAGCGGGCCGGTGGTGGCATGGCCCTCCGCATCCAGCCGCGCGCCGATCGCCTCCCAGTCGAGCCCGTCGAGCACCGCCCTCACCGCCCCCCCTCCCGGCCTGTCTCGCGGCCCGCCTCCCGCTCGAGCAGCGCCTGTTTCCGGGCGATGCCCCAGCGATAGCCGGCCAGCGCGCCGCCGGTGCGCACCACCCGGTGGCAGGGGATGGCCAGCGCGATCTCGTTGCTGGCGCAGGCACGGGCGACGGCGCGCACGGCCGTCGGCTGGCCCAGCCGCGCGGCGAGCTCGGCATAGCTTTCCGTCTTTCCCGCCGGGATGTCTCTCAGCGCCTTCCAGACCCGCTGCTGGAAGGCGGTGCCGCGGATATCCAGCGGCAGGCTGTCGGCGCCGGGCCCCGCCGGCTGCTCGACCAGGGCGACGACACGGGCGACCAGCGCCTCGAAATCCGCGTCGCCGCCGATCAGCCGGGCCTTCGGGAAGCGGGCCTGCAGCGCCTCCAGCAGCGGCTCCGGCGCGTCGCCGAACTGGATGGCGCAGAGGCCGCGCTCGGTCGCCGCCACCAGGATGGCGCCCAGCGAGCAGTCGCCGAGCGCGAAGCGGATCGCCGCGTCGCGGCCGCCATCGCGCCAGGCGCCGGGGCGCATGCCGAGCAGCCCGCCGGCCTCGGCATAGAAGCGGCCGTTCGAGCCGAAGCCGGCCCGGTGATAGGCCGCCGTCACCGTCTGCCCGCTGTCCAACCCGTCGCGCAGCCGGGCGGCGCGGTGCGCCGCCGCATAGTCGCGCGGCGTCACCCCGGTCAGCGCCCGGAAGCGGCGGTGGAAATGGAAGCGGCTGAGTCTGACCGCCGCCGCCAGGCTTTCCAGCGCGGGGATCTCTTCCGACTCCTCGATGATCCGGCAGGCGCGGGCGATGGCGGCGGCTTCCGCTGCCTCGGGCGCCGGGCCGTCCGGGCGGCAGCGCTTGCAGGGGCGGTAGCCGGCCTGCTCGGCCGCCGCCGGGCTGGCGTGGAAGGAGACGTTCTCGGCGCGCTTCGGCCGCGAGGGGCAGCTCGGCCGGCAATAGATGCCGGTGGTCAGCACCGCATAGACGAAGCGGCCATCGGCGGCGCGGTCGCGCTGCCGCACCGCCTCCCAGCGCGCGGCCTCGGTCGAGAAATCCTGCGGCGAGCCCGCGGTCGCGTCCAGGGCCATGATCCCCCTCCTGTGCGGCGGCGCGGCGGGATGCCGGCGCCCGGTGCCCGCCAGTCTGCCGCCCGGGCCGGGCCGCCGCGCTCCGCCGCTTGCGGGCGAATTCGGATTTGGCGTCACCCGGATTTGGCCGACCCGGGGTTTTTCGGCAATGGCCGCAAGAAGCGGAGCGCCGCGCCGGGCCCCGGCGCGGCACGACAAGAGGACCCTCCTCCGGAGCCCGTGCCGATGCCCCCTTCCCCTTTCCCCTCCCTGCTCGGCGCCGCCGCCGGGCTGCATGCGGCCGACCAGCTGGCGGTCGCCGCCCTGCCTTTGGCCGTGGTGCTGGGGCTCGGCGGCGATGCCGGGCTGCTCGGCCGGCTGCTGGCGCTGCAGGGCCTGGCCTGGCTGGTCTGGTCGCTGCCGGCCGGGCTGCTGGTCGATCGCTGGCCGCGCCGCCGGATGCTGGCGCTGGCGGCAGCGGCGGCGGCGGCCGGGCTGGCGCTGTCCCTGGCCGGGCTGCAGGCGGGGCAGGCCTGGCTGCTCGGCCTCGGCAGCTTCGCCGGCGCCAGCGGCACCGCGCTCTTCGTGCTGGCGGCGGGGGCGGCGGTGCCGGCGCTGGTGCCGCCGGCCGGGCGGCGGCGCGCCAATGCCCGGCTGGAACTGGCCCGCGCCCTGGTCACCCTGGCCGCGCCGGTCGCGGCCGGGGCGCTGGCGGCGCGCGGCGCCTTGCCGCTGGCCTATGCGCTGGGGCTTGCCGGCGCGCTGCTGGCGCTGGCCGGCGCGCTGCTGCTGCCGGCCAGCGCAGCGGCCTCGGCGCCGGCCGGCGGCAGCCCGCTCGCCCAGTTGCGCGACGGCGCCGGCTTCCTGCTGCGGCATCCGCTGCTGCGCGCCATCGGGCTCTGCGCGCTGTTCTGGAACATGGGCTTCTTCGCGCTGCTGACCGCCTTCGTGCCCTTCGCGCTCGGCCCGCTCGGGCTGCTGCCGGGGCAGGCCGGGCTGGCCCAGGCGGGGCTGGGCGCCGGGCTGCTGGCCGGGGCGGCCCTCGCCCCCTGGTGCCTGGCGCGCTTCGGCGATGCGCCGGTGCTGCTGCAGGGGCCGGCGCTCTCGGCGCTGGCCCCGGCGCTGCTGCTGGCCGCCCCGGCCGGCACGATGGGGCTGGCGCTGGCGCTGCTGGCGCAGTTCCTGGTCGGCTTCGGGCCGATGCTCTGGCTGGTCTGCCAGATGTCGATCCGCCAGGCGCTGGTGCCGCCGGCGCTGCTCGGCCGGGTGGGCGCGGTGCTGCAACTGGCCAATTACGGCGTGCGGCCCTTCGGCGCGCTGGCGGCGGGGTGGCTGGCGGCGTCCAGCGGCCCGGCGGCCGGGCTTGGCCTGGCCCTGGCCTGCTTCGGCGCCTCCCTGCTGGTGATCGGCCTGGCCCCGGCGCGGCGCTCAGAAGCGGCCGGGGTCGAAGGCGGCTAGCGCCGGGGCCGGGCCGCCGCCGAACAGCGCCGCCACCAGCCGGGCGCTGGTGGCGGCCAGCGTCAGGCCCAGATGCTGGTGGCCGGTGGCGACCACGGCATTCTCCAGCCCCGGCAGCCGGCCCAGCGCCGGCAGGTAGTCGGGCAGGGTCGGGCGGTCGCCGCTCCAGCGCTCGGCGATGCCGGGGGCAGCGCCATAGAGGTCCTGGACGTGGCGGGCCAGCACCTCGGCCCGGCGCCAGTTGGGCGGCCGGCCGCCGGCGCCGAATTCCACCGTGCCGGCCAGCCGGGTGCCCATCTCCATCGGCGTCGCGACGAAGCCGCGCTCGTTGAAGGTGGTGGGCAGGGCGAAATCCGGCCCGCCGGGCGCCAGCATGACGTGGTAGCCACGCTCGGCGGTCAGCGGCAGGTGGACGCCGAGCTGCCGCGCCAGCCCGGCGCTGGCGATCCCGCTGGCCAGCACCAGGCCGCTGACCGGCTGCTCGCCCTGCGGCAGGGTCAGCGCGGCGATGCGGCCGCCCTCGCGCCGGAAGCCGGTGACAGGCCGGGCCAGCAGCCCGCCGCCCTCGACCACGAATTTCTCCGCCAGCGCCCGCGCCAGGCGATAGGGGTTCAGCACATGGGCGGCATCGGTGAAGATCCGCCCCCCCGCCGGCTTCTTCCTCAAGCCCGGCAGCAGGGCGAGCACCTCGTCCGGCGACAGGTCGCGGGTGCGGATGCCGAAGCGCGCCAGCACCGGCGTCTCCGCCAGGGCGGCGGCCTGGCCGGCCTCGGTCTCGAAGACGTTCAGCGCGCCCTGCTGGCGCAGGATCGAGGCCAGGCCGGACAGGCCGAGCTCGGTCTCCCAATCCGCCCGCGCCGTGGCCAGCAGCCCGGCCAGCGCCGTGGTGCCGGCCTCGACCCGGCCGGGCCGGCTGGCGGCGGCGAAATGCCGCAGCCAGGGCAGCATCGCCGGCAGGCCGGACCAGCGCAGCGTCAGCGGCCCGAGCGGCCGCAGCAGCATGGCGGGCACGGCGCGCAGCACCTCGGGCCGCGCCAGCGGGCGGATATGGTCGATGGCGATATGCCCGGCATTGCCGGCCGAGCAGAGGCTGCCGGGCGGCGCCGGATCGACCAGCAGCACGCGGTGCCCGGCGCGCTGCAGGGCGCGGGCGCAGGCGACGCCGATGATGCCGGCGCCGACCACGCCGATCGGAAGGGGCGGGGCCATGCGGGTCAGACCAGGAAGCCGGCGCGCAGCGGGTCGCGCTCGCGCACGAAGAGGGTGTTCAGCCCGTGCATGCGGGCCCAGCCGGCGATGCTCGGGATGATGGCGTCATGGCCGCCGAGGCGGGTGGCCGCCTCGACGCGGCCGTCGAACAGGGTGCCGATGATGCTCTCATGGATGAAGTCGTCGCCGACCGCGAGCCTGCCCCGCGCCGCCAGCTGCGCCATGCGCGCCGAGGTGCCGGTGCCGCAGGGCGAGCGGTCGATGGCGCGGTCGCCATAGAAGACGGCGTTGCGCGCATGGGCGCGCGGGTCGCGCGGCGCGCCGGTCCACATCACATGGCTGACGCCGTGGATGGTGGGGTCGTCCGGATGGGCGACGCTGACCAGGGCGTTCAGCCGGCGGCGCAGCTCCGGGCTGAAGCGCAGCACGTCATCGGCCGAGAGGCTCTCCAGCCCGGCGAAGCCCGGCTGCGGCTCGATGATGGCGTAGAAATTGCCGCCATAGGCGATGTCGACGCGGAGCCGCCCGAGGCCCGGCATCTCCACCTCGACCTCGGGCAGCGCCAGGTAGGAGGCGACGTTGCGCAGCCGGACGCTGTCGATGTGCTCGCCGTTGCGCGCGTAGTGGGCGGTGACGCGGCCGGCCGGGGTGTCGAGGTTCAGCACCCCCTCGACCGCCGGGCGCGCCAGCCCGTTCTCCAGCGCCATGGTGACGGTGCCGATGCTGCCATGGCCGCACATCGGCAGGCAGCCGGAGACCTCGATGAACAGCACGGCGACGTCGCAGTCGTCGCGGGTCGGCGGGTAGAGGATCGAGCCCGACATCACCGCATGGCCGCGCGGCTCGAACATCAACGCGCGGCGGATCCAGTCATGGTGCTGCAGGAAGTCCTGGCGCTTCTCGCGCATCGTGGCGCCGCGCAGGAAGGGCGCGCCGCCGGTGACCAGCCGCACCGGATTGCCGCAGGTATGCCCGTCGATGCAGGCGAAGCTGTGATTGCCGGGCGGCACCGGCAGGGGAGCGCCCTGCATCAGCCGCCGCGCCGCGAGGCGGGCCGGACCACAGGGGCGGGGCAGGCGCGCATGCCGGTTCCTCCTTCGCCCGCCAGCACGGCGGCGCTGAAGTCTGGCATCCCCCGATGCGACTGGGAAGTCGCGGCTGGGAAGTCGCGGCTGGAAAGCATTGGCCGGACGGCTCCTGTCCGTCTGTTGAACGGAAAGGCGGCGGCCTCCCCACGGCTTGAGTGGACGGCGGCCGCCGCGCGGCGTTTGCATCGCAGCGCATCAGGAGCCCGCGCTTGACCACCACCGTCCCCTCCCTGCCGGCCGCCTATTTCGAGGCGCTCTATGCCGGCGACCCCGACCCCTGGGACTTCCGCACCAGCCAGTACGAGGCGGAGAAATACGCCGCGACCCTCGCCGCCCTGCCGCGGCCGCGCTATGCCGCGGCCCTCGAGATCGGCTGCTCGATCGGCGTGCTGACCCGGCTGCTGGCGCCGCGCTGCGACCGGCTGCTGGCGATCGACGGCTCGGCGCGCGCCCTGGCGACCGCCCGGCGCGATGTCGGCCCGCTGCCCGGCCTCACCTTCGAGCAGCGCGAGGTGCCGCGGCAATGGCCGGCCGGCCGCTTCGACCTGATCCTGCTCTCCGAGGTCATCTACTACTGGGACGCCGAGGACCTGGCCCAGGTAGCGGCGCAGTGCCGCCGCGCGCTGCAGCCGGGCGGCGAGATCCTGATGGTGCACTGGACCGGCACCACCGACTATCCGCTCTCCGGCGACGCGGCGGCCGAGGCCTTCATCGCCGCCACCGCCCCCACCCTGACGCTCCAGTGGCAGTCGCGTGCGCCGCGCTACCGCATGGACCTGCTGCGGCGCGGTTGAGCGCGATGCCGCCCGCCGCTTCACATGCCCGTCAAGCACGCGGCAGTGCCCGCCCGGCGGGCCAGGCGCTAACCGCTTCGCCAGCCAGGCCGCCTAGCCTGCCGACCGGCGCCGGCACGGGATCGCCGGCGGCCAGGAAAGGGGAAGCGCCGCCATGCTCGACCGTGTCGCCGATGCCGCCTATGCGCTGGCGCAGTATGGCGGCGCCATGCCGCCGCACGCGGTCTGCCTGCTGCAGGACCCGGCGCTGCTCGCCCTCACCGCGGTCACCCATCTCGGCGTGGCGCTGGCCTATTTCGCCATCCCGCTCTGCCTGGCGCGGCTGCTGCGGCAGACCGCGCTGCTGCCCTTCCGCTCGGTGCTGGTGATGTTCGTCCTCTTCATCCTGGCCTGCGGCGCCTCGCACCTGACCAAGGTGCTGACCCTGTTCGTCGGCGGCTGGGCCTATTGGCTGGACGCCGCCGCCTGCAGCGTCACCCTGATCGCCAGCCTGGCCACCGCGCTCGGCCTGCTGCGGCACGGCAGCGAGATCGCCGGCCTGGCCGGCCGCCTGCTGGCCCGGTCGGGCTGAGGGAGGCGGCGATGCCGGTCGGCTTCCTGCTCGCGCTGCTGCTGGTGCTGCTGCTCGCGGGCCTCGCCACGCTGATCGTCTTCGCGCTGTGGGAGCGGCGGGTGCGGCGCGAGACCGCCGAGGCGCTGGCGATGATCGCCCGGCGCGAGGCGGTGGCGCGGCAGGCCACCGACGCGCTCGCCGCCAGCGAGCGGCGCCATCGCGCCCTGGCCGAGGCCGGCGCCCTGGCGCTGTGGCGCGCCGATCCGCAGGGCCGCATCACCGCCGCCGAGGGCTGGACCCGGCTGACCGGCCAGACCGCCGCCGCCGCCGCGCGGCACGGCTGGATGGTGATGGTGCATCCGGAGGACCGCGCCGCCGCCGGCGCTGCCTGGCGCGACGCGCTGCGCAGCGGCGAGCCGCTGGCCCTCGAATTCCGCGCCCGCACCGCCAGCGGCGGCTGGCACTGGTGCCGCGCCCGCGGCGTGCCGATCCGCGCCCCCCTCGGCAGCCCGTACGCGGCCGGCGCGATCGTCGAATGGACCGGCGTGCTGGAGGATATCGACGACCGCCGCCGCGCCGAGGAGGAGCGCATGCTGGTCGCGCGCGAGGTCGACCACCGCGCCAAGAATGTGCTGGCGGTGGTGCAGTCGATCGTCCGGCTGGCGCGCAAGTCGGACCCGGAGAGCTTCGCCCGCTCGGTGCTGGCGCGCGTCGCGGCGCTCGGCCGGGCGCATGACCTGCTGGCCAGCGGCGAATGGCGCGACACCGAGTTCCGCCGCCTGGCCGAGCAGGAGCTGGCCTCCGACAAGGCGGGGCCGGCCGATGCCGGGCGCATTGCCCTGCTGGGCACGGCGACGCCGATCCTCTCGGCGGCGGTGCAGCCGCTGGCCATGGTGCTGCACGAGCTCGCCACCAACGCGGCGCGGCATGGCAGCCTGGCCCGGCCGGCCGGTCGGGTGACGCTGCGCTGGCAGGTCGAGGGCAGCGACTTCCTGCTGGTCTGGACGGAAAGCGGCGGGCCGCCGCTGGTGGCGCCGCCGGATGGCCAGGGGCTGGGCATGCGGCTGATCCAGACCACGGCGACGCTGCAGCTGGGCGGCACGGTGACCCGCTGCTGGCGGCCGGAAGGGCTGGTCTGCGAGCTGCGGCTGCCGCGCGAGCGGGTGGTGGCGGCGACGCCGGCCGGCAGCGCGGCGCGCCCGGCGGCAATGCTCTCCCCGGCGACGGCGCCGCTGCTGGCGCAGCACCGGCCGGGGGCGCCGGCGATCGTCACCGCCGCCCCCCTGGCCGCGCCGGCCGCCCCCGGCACCGCCTGCCCGGCGGCGACGAGCGCGGCGCGGCGCTGATCAGCTCTGGTCGAAGTTGACGTCGAGCCAGTTGCGGATGGCGTCGCGCGCCGCCGCCTCGCTGTCGAAGACGTCGCGGTTCCAGACCGCGCCGACCCGGCCCATGGCCTGGTGCTCCAGGGTGATGCCCTGCAGCCGGGTGGCATGGCCGGCCTCGCGCAGCGCCTGCTCCAGCGCCTCGGGTGCGGCGGCGAGCTGGCCGCGGCGGTCGACCACCTCGTGCTCGTCGGTCAGGAAGCCGCGGCTGGTCAGCGCGGCGGCGGCGGTCTGCAGCGGGGTCTCGGACGGGGTGGCGGCGGGCATGGCGCAAATCTCCTTTGCGCCAGCAACGGCCGAGCCCCCTGCCGGTTTGCCGGGCTCGCGCCGCCGTGAGCGGTAATGCCCCTCCCTTCCCTCAGAAGCGCAGCTGGGTGCCGAGATAGAAGGTGCGGCCCTGGCCATTGCCGGTGGTGCTGAGGAAGGGGACGTACTTCTCGTCCAGCAGGTTGCTGACCCGGGCGTTCAGCTCGACATTCTCGGTCACCCTGGCCACAGCGAAGAGCCCGACCAAGTGGTAGCCCTCGGTGTTGTCGCTGACCGCCGGCGCGGTGAAGGTCCGGTTGGTGCCCGAGACCAGGCCGCCCGAGACATAATCATAGCGGGCGCCGAGGGTCAGCCGCTCCTCCAGGAAGCGGCCGCCCAGGCTGGCCGAGACCACGTCGTCCGGCAGGTACTGGCTGGCGCCGATGCCGGGCATCTGGCTCGGCAGGTCGCTGTCGATATGGGTGTAGCTCAGGCTGGCGAAGAGGATGCGGGCGTCGTAGCTGAGCTCCGCCTCGAAGCCCTGCTGCTTCGTCGTGCCGGGGATGTTGGTGTTCTGGAAGACGCGCTGCGCGGTGACATAGCGGGCGGCGATATAGTCCTCGACATCCATGACGAAATAGGCGGCCCGCGCCCGCAGCGCGTCATTGTCGCGCAGCAGGCCGCGGCGGTGGATGTTGACGCCGAATTCCCAGCCCTGCTGCTTCTCCGGCACCAGGTTCGGATTGGGGATGTAGCTGGCCGAGGCGCCGCCGGGATGGTCGCCGCCCAGCATGGTCTCCTGCAGCGTCGGCGCGCGCTGGCTGCGCGACCAGGTGACATAGGGCTGCAGCCAGGGGGTGACATTCGCCGCCAGGGTGAGGCGCGGGTCCAGCGAGCCCTTGGCGATATCGACGTCATAGGCGCCGAAGCGGGTGCTGGTATAGCCCGAGCCCTGCAGCGCGTAGTGGTTGTAGCGCAGCCCCGGCGTCAGCTCGAAAATGCCGTGGCTGAAGGTGGTGTTGCTGAAGACGCCCCACTGGCTGGCGGTGCCGCTGCCCGGATTGACGCCGCCATTGGTCGAGCTGACATCGTCGTGGAAGAACTCGACGCCGTTGGTGCTGACGACATTCACCGCGCCCAGGCTGAAGCGCGAGGTGTTGGAAACGTCGAAGCCGAGCCCCTGGTCCTCGATGACGCGGCCGACGGCGCTGCCGGTGCCGCCGGTGTATTTCATCGTCAGGTCGTTGTAGAAGCCGTTGATCCGCAGATCGACCAGCGGATCGCCGGCATTGTAGCGGTAGTTCGCCGTCGCCGTCTTGTTGTTGACGGTCTGGGCATAGGAATTGGCGAAGAAGTCGTTGTCATAGGCGACGACGCCAAGGCCCAGGCTGTGCCCGCCGCCAAGATCGACGCGCGCCTTCACCAGCCCCGACATCAGGTCCTGCCCGGTGCCGGCGACCGAATTGCCGCCGCCGTCCTGGTAGTTGCGCGACGAGCGGGCGCTGATCGCGCCAACGATGCCGACCGGGCCGGCCTTGGCGGCGCCGGCGACCATCTCCTGGAAATCGACGCCATTGCTGCCCCAGCCGAGGCGCGACAGCACGCCGATCTCGCGGCCCGGCAGCAGCACATCCTCGACATCGAGGGTGCGCAGGTTGACGCTGCCGGCCAGCCCGCCGCCGCCGGTGCCGACCACGGCGCCGCGCATCACGTCGATGCCGGCCAGCAGGTTCGGATCGACATAGGTGAAGCCGCCGGCCTCATGCCCGGTGAAGCGGAAGCTCTGGCGCACGCCGTCGATCATGGTGGTGACCCGGCCCTGCCCCTCGAAGCCGCGGATGTTCACCGCGACGCCGGGCTGCTGCGCGTTCTCGCGGGTGAAGACGCCGGGCAGGGTGCGCAGCACGTCGCCGATGCGGTTGACGCCCTCGCTGGTCAGCCGCTCGCGGCCGAGGCTGCTGGCATTGCCAGCGGCCTCGCCCGCCTCGGCCGGGACATCGACCTGCGGGATGGCCATCGGCGCGGTCTGCGCGGCGGCCGGCGCCGCGACGGCGAGCGCCGCGGCCATGGCGGTGCTCGCCATCAGCGAAGGCAGGGTGGTCCTCATGCGGTCGGTCCTCTCTCGGCGCGGGCGGCGGCGCGGCGGGCGGTGGCTGCCGCCTGCGCCGCGCGGTCAGGCTCCCGCTTATATGCGAATGATTCTCAGTATCAATACGAAAAGCGGCGCTCCGGCGTCGCTGCCCCGGCCGGATCTTCGGCCAGCCCCTCGGCCAGGGCGCGCCAGGCGGGCAGCTCGGGCTGGCCGGGCTTGCGGGCGCCGAACAGCAGGGCGACCACCTCGCCCGCCGCGTCGAGCAGCTCGATCGAGGTCACGCCGCCCTCGGCGGTGGGCTTCACCACGCGCCAGGTCTCGGCCACCGCCGCCTCCCGCAGGTGCAGGTTGAAGGCCGGGTCGAGCACGTTGAACCAGCCCTGCGCCTCGACCAGGCGGCTGACCGGGCCGGTATGGATCTGGATGGCGTGGCGGTTGCCGACGAAGACCATCAGCGGCAGCGCCGCGGCGGCGGCCCGGCGCAGCGCCTGCGCGGCCGACCCGGCCGGCAGCCGCCGGGCCAGATCGGGGCCGGCCAGGCGGAAGGCCTGGCGGCGGCTCACCCCGTGGCGGCGCAGCAGGCCGTGGAAGTCATGCGGGTCGCGCAGCGCCAGCCAGTCCGCGCGCAGCGCCGCGGCCCCGGCCGGCGTCTCGTCAGACGGCGTCTCGTCAGACTGGGTTTCGTCAGGCGGGGCTGCGGCAGAGGGGGCGGCGATCGGCGGGGCGTCGGTCGCCGGGTCGGCGAAGGCCGCGACCAGCGCCGCCCACGCGGCGCGGTCGGTCGCCTCGGTCGCATACACCTTGTGCACGGCGCTGCCATCGGCGGCGAAGATCTGCAGCGAGGGCCGCTCGCCCTGCAGCGCATAGGCCTGCCCCCAGCCACGCGGGAAGAGCCGCAGGTCGATCTCCGGGCCGAGCACCAGCAGCGCCGCCCCGGCCGGTTCGACGCGTTCATAGACGCCCTGGCGCTCATGCACCGCCAGCGCGTTGCGGGTCAGCGCCATGACCCGGCCGAGCGGCGCCAGGCCGCGCAGCAGCGCCAGCCAGTCGGGGCGCAGCCGGGTCACCGGGCCGAGCGCGCCGGAGGCGAGCAGCGCCGCCTCGGTGACGCCGAGCGCCGCGGCGGCGTCGCGCGGGCGCAGCCGGCTGCCGCCATCGCGCAGCGCCTGATACGCCGCGGCCAGCCGCGCCAGGCTATCCGGGGGGACCGAGCGGGGCATCAGCCGGCGGCCCAAAGGCGGCGCGGGCGAGAATTCTTGTGAATGAGAGTCATTATCATTATCATTCCACACGAGAGGACGCCGCCCGGCCCGGCATGGGCTCTATTGCGGCTTCACTTGACGATGGGGCGGCGGAGCAAATCGCCCTGACAGGGTTAGGGTATTCGTCGAAACCAGGAAAGAAGGCAGTTTCGCGTGACCAAGTATTCTCCAGGTAACCATCTCCTCCCCGCCGCCGCCGCGCTGCAGAGCAGCCTGGACGGCTGTCCCGGCCGCGGCGCCGCCAGGCCGGCGCCCGACCCGCCGCGCGGCTGCCCGATCCGCGACATGCTGGACCATCTGGGCAGCCGCTGGACGGTGCTGGTGGTGATCGCGCTCAGCCGGCGGACCCGCCGCTTCAGCGAATTGCGGCGGGAGATCCCTGACATCTCGCAGCGCATGCTGACCCGGACGCTGCGCGACCTGGAACGCCTCGGGCTGGTCGAGCGCGCGCTGCATGCCGCGGTGCCGCCGCGGGTCGACTACCGGCTGTCGCCGATGGGCATGTCGCTGCTGCCGCCGCTGCTCGGCATCATCGACTGGGCGGCGCGCAACGGCGGCGCCATGCACGGCGCCCGGCAGCGCTACGACGCGGGCGCCGGACCCGGCTGAAAGCCGGTCCGCCGCCGCCGCTGGGCAGCGCGGCGGGCTGGTCTATGATGCCCGCGCCCGCCATCCCGGAAGGTCGCCCGCCATGCCCACCCGCATTCCCGACCTCGCCGAGCATCTGCTCGGCCTCGACGCCGCCTCCCCGCTCGGCCAGCTGCGCCGCCAGCGCGCCGAGATCCTCGGCCATGAGGAGGGGACCTATCGCGCCCTGGTGCTGCCGGAGGATCCCGGCCAGGTCAGCCTGGCCGAGCGCGCCGCCCTGGCGCTGCGCGGCGCCCTGATCGAGCGCGAGACGGCACTGGCCGCGCATTACCGCGCCCTGCTGGCGGCCAGCGGCGACGCGGCCCTGATCGCCGCGGCCGAGATCTTCCCGGCGCCGCCGGGCGAGGACCGCCTGGCCGTGCTGTTCCGCTATGCCGACATGGTGGCCGAGCGCCCGGCCGATTGCGGCCAGGCGGATATCGACCGGCTGACGGGCTTCGGCCTGACGCCGCAGGACATCGTCGCGGTGACCCAGCTGGTCGCCTTCATCCCCTACCAGACCCGGCTGCTGGCCGGGCTGCGCCAGCTGCAGCAGGAGCCCGCCGCATGAGCCGCTTCACCCTGGAGGAGGTCGGCTGGGAGCCCCGCCTGCCGCCGGTCGAGACCGCCACCGCCACCCCGGCGCAGCTCGCCGCCCTGGAGGCCTGCCCGCCGGGGCAGCGCCACTCGATCTATTTCCGCACCCTGGTGCATGACCCGGCCTCGCTCGGCGAGCGCGGCGCGCTGTTCACCAAGGTGATGTACGCGCCGAAGGGCCTGCCGCGGGCCGAGCGCGAGCTGGCCACCGCCGTGGTCTCGATCGTCAATGGCTGCGTCTATTGCACCTCGGTGCATGCCCGCCGCTTCGTCGAGCTCAGCAAGCAGGAGGCGGTGATGCGCGCCCTGCTCGAGCACGGCGTCGCGGTGCAGGGGCTGGACGCGCGGCAGCGGGCGATCGTCGACTATGCCGCCAGCCTGACCCGCGACCCCGCCGCCACCACGGCGGGCGAGCTGGCGCCGCTGCGCGCGGCGGGGCTCTCCGACCTCGAGATCCTCGACCTGATCCATGCCGTGGCGATGTTCGCCAATGCCAACCGGCTGATGCAGGCGCTGGGCCGCTCGCTGCCGCCGGAGGGCGAGGATGGCGGCGCCCCCGCTTGAAAAAGTCATGAAATCGGGCCCATCGGGGGGATTCCCGACGCCCGGTGGCTGACAGCGGCCGGCCAGCTGTGCTTCATGGCCGGCGAAGCGCCCGGCCCGTCGCGACCGCGGCGCGGACGGGCGCCTGCCAACGGGAGTACCCATAGCCATGTTCACGCTCGAGATCGGCGGCCGGCCGATTGCCGTCATCGACACCGACGAGGAGGATGCGCGCGAGCTGGTCGACAGCGCCCCCTTCCGCGAAGACCTGAAGCGCCTGCTGAGCGAGGACAAGCCGATCTGGGACGGCCAGGCCGCCCTGACCGTGCGCGCCGCGACCGAGGAGGAGATCGCCGAGTTTGAGGCCAGCGACGAGGGCGAGGAAGACGATTTCGCCGATGCGGCCGATGACGAGGCGGATGACGAGGAGGACGAGGACGACGACGATGCCGCCGTGGTCCTGTTCCTGATCCCGATCACCGATCCGGACGACGACAGCGAGGAGGACGAGGAGGCCTGAGGGCCGCCCCGACCGACCGGAGCCCGGGGGCGAGCGCCCGCCGGGCTCTTTTTTTGCCCGCGGCCCGGCCTATGCTGTCCCTGCCAGCCCAGGGAGGCCGCCCATGCCGTCGACGATGCCGCGCCCGATCGCGCGCCAGGGCCGGGCGCGGCCGCGCCTGACCGAGGCGGGCTTCGGCCTGGCGCTGACCGTCGTCGCCGGCGCCATCAATGCCGGCGGGCTGCTGCTGGTGGGGCAGTACACCTCGCACATGACCGGCACGGTCTCGGCGCTGGCCGACCACCTGGCGCTCGGCGCCTGGGCCGCGGTGCTGGGCGGGCTGGCGGCGCTGCTGCCCTTCCTGGCCGGCGCTGCCACCTCGGCTATGCTGGTCAACTGGGCCCGCCGCCACGCCCACCGCCGCAGCCACGCCCTGCCGGTGCGGCTGGAGGCGGCGCTGCTGCTGGGCTTCGGCCTGCTCGGCGCGCTCTGGCAGGACAGCCCGCTGGTGATCGTCCCCGCCGTGCCGCTGCTCTGCTTCCTGATGGGGCTGCAGAACGCCACCATCACCAAGATCTCCGGCGCCCGCATCCGCACCACCCATGTGACCGGCATCGCCACCGATATCGGCATCGAGCTGGGCAAGCTGCTCTACTGGAACCGCGGCAGCGAAGCCCGCTTCGTCCGCGCCGACCGCGGCAAGCTGCGGCTGCTGGGGGTGCTGCTGGGCGGCTTCTTCCTGGGCGGCGTCGCCGGGGCGCTGGGCTTCGGCCGGCTGGGCTTCGTCTGCTGCCTGCCGCTCGCGGGGGTGGTGCTGCTGCTGGGGGAAGCAGAAGTCCAGTAAGCCTTCGAAGGCCGGGGGAAGAATGAATTCTTCCCCCGGACCCCCATCATCTTCTTCTGTCACCGGCCGTTTCCACGTGGACATGGCAATCCGACAGAAAAAAGAAGGGGTCCAGGGGAATTCATTCCCCTGGCCTGCCTCTTCTTCAGGCGTACCGGCTGACCGGCACTGGCACTCCAAGATGCTCGCGCAGTGTGGTGCCTTCGTATTCTCTCCGGAAGATCCCCCGACGCTGGAGCTCGGGGATCACCGTGGCCGCGAAATCCTCGAGCCCGATCGGCAGCGCCGGCGGGCAGATGTTGAAGCCATCGGCGGCCCCGGCCTCCATCCAGGCCTGCATCTCGTCGGCGATCTGCGTCGCGGTGCCGATCAGGATGCGGGAGCCGAAGCCGGCCGCGATGGTGGTGTAGAGGCCGCGGATCGTCAGGTTGTCGCGGCGGGCCAGCTTCAGCAGGTTCTGCGCGATGCTGCGGACGCGGGGATCGTTCGGCTCCGGCACCGGGCCGTCCAGCGGATAGGCCGAGAGGTCGCCCATCTGGGCATAGAGGTAGGACAGGCCCAGCTCGGGGGCGACCAGGGCGTTGAGCAGGTCGTATTTCTCCCGCGCCTCGGCCTCGGTCGCGCCGATGAAGGGGGTGATGCCGGGCATGATCTTCAGCCCGTTCTGGTCGCGGCCGGCCTTGGCCGTGCGCTGCTTGAGGTCGGCGTAGTAGCTGCGGCCGGTCTCCAGCTCGTGCGGGACGGCATAGACCACCTCGGCGCTGGTGGCGGCGATCTCCATGCCGGCCTCGGAGGCGCCGGCCTGCACCAGGATCGGCCGGGTCTGCGGGCTGCGCGCGACGCTGAGCGGGCCCTTGACCTTGAAGTGCTTGCCCTGGTGGTTCAGCACATGGAGCTTGTCGGCGTCGAAGAAGATGCCGCTTTCCTTGTCGCGGATCGCGAAGGCGTCGGCGTCCCAGCTGTCCCAGAGGCCCTTGACCACCTCGACGAACTCGCCGGCGCGCTCGTAGCGGGTGCCGTAGTCGAGATGGGCGTCGCGGTTGAAGTTCTGCGCCTCGGCATCGGACCAGCTGGTGACGATGTTCCAGCCGGCGCGGCCGCCGCTGATCTTGTCGAGCGAGGCGTATTTCCGCGCGATGTGGAAGGGCTCGTTGTAGGTGGTCGACGCGGTGGCCACCAGGCCGATGCGGCTGGTCATCGGGGCCAGCGCCGAGAGCAGCGTCAGCGGCTCCAGCTCCGCGGTCTGGGCGGAGCGGCAGAGCGAGCCCGGCGGTTCGTCCTTGGCGCGGATGCCGATGCCATCGGCCAGGAAGACCATGTCGAACTTGGCGGCCTCGGCCAGCTGCGCCACGCGCAGGAAGTGGCGGAAGTCGGAGGCGCCGCCGGGATCGACCTGCGGATGCCGCCAGGCGGCGGCGTGGTAGCCGAGATAGCGCATCGACAGGCCGAGGCTCATCTGTCGGGTCATGGCGGGCGTCTCCTCAGGCGGGCAGGTCGTGCAGCGTGCCGATCAGGGCGCGCGTATAGTCGTGGGCGGGGTTCTCGAAGATCTGCTCGGTGGGGCCGAGCTCCAGCAGCTTGCCGAAATGCATCACCGCGATGCGGTGGCAGAGGAAGCGCGCCACATGCAGGTCGTGGGTGATGAAGACCATGGCCAGGCCGCGCTCGGCCTGCAGGCGGCGCAGCAGGTTGAGGATCTGCGCGCGCACCGAGACGTCGAGCTTGGAGACCGCCTCGTCGGCGACGATCAGCTGCGGCGCCAGCGCCAGGGCGCGGCCGATGGCGGCGCGCTGCAGCTGGCCGCCTGACATCTGGTGCGGGTAGCGGGCGGCGAAGTCGGCCGGCAGCCCGACCTCGGCCAGGATCGCGGCGATCCGCGCGGGCAGCTCGGCCCTGCTACAGAGGCGGTGCAGCAGCAGCGGCGTCGCGATCGCGGTGAAGATGGTCTGCCGCGGATTGAAGGAGGACAGCGGGTCCTGGAAGACCATCTGCATGGCGCGGCGATGCGGGCGCAGCGCCGCCTCGTCCAGATGGGTGATGTCGCGGCCGTTCAGCAGGATTTTTCCGGCCACCGGCTCGTAGAGCCGCAGCAGCGTCTTCCCGAGCGTCGTCTTGCCGCTGCCGGATTCACCGACAAGGCCCAGGATTTCGCCGGGGGCGACGGAGAGGCTGACGCCGTCCACCGCCTTCAGCACGCCGCCCGGGCGGTTGCGGTCGGGGAAGTGGACGCCGAGGTCCTGGAGGTCGAGCAGCGCGTCAGGCATCGAGCAGGCACCGCATCTGGCGTCCGGGGGCGATCTCGCGCAGCGGCTGCGGCGCCTCGCAGCCGGGGCGCGCCTCCGAACAGCGCGGGCGGAAGACGCAGCCCGAGGGCCGCTGGCCGGGACCCGGCAGATGGCCGGGGATCTCGGCCAGCTGCCCGGCGCGGGCGGCCAGCGCGCGGGCGGTCGCGATCAGGCCGCGCGTATAGGGATGGCGGGGGGCGGCCAGCATCTCGGCGGCGGGGCCCTGCTCGACGATCTCGCCGGCATACATCACCGCGATGCGGTCGCTGATCTGGCCGGCGATGCCGATGTCATGGGTGATGAAGACGAAGGCCGCCGACAGCCGCTTCCGCAGGTCGCGGAACAACGTCAAAATCTGCTGCTCGACGATGTTGTCGAGGTTGGTGGTGGGCTCGTCGGCGACGATCAGCCCCGGTTCCAGGGCCACCACCATGGCGATCAGCGCCCGCTGCAGCATGCCGCCCGAGAGCTGGTGGGGATAGCGCTCCAGCACCGCCGCCGGGTTGGGAATGCCGACGCTGTCCAGCAGCTGCTCGGCCTCGGGCTGCCAGGCGCCGCGCAGCCCGCGGCGCTCGAGCGCGGTGCGCAGGTGCCAGCCGATGCGCTTGGCCGGGTTGAAGGAGCCGACCGGGTCCTGGAAGACCATGGCCATCTCGCGCCCGCGCCAGGGGCGGAAGTCGCGGTCGGAGAGGGACGTCAGGTCGCGGTCGCGCCAGACCAAGGCATCGGCCTCGGCGCGCAAGCCGTCGGGCAGCAGGCGCAGCAGGGCCAGGCTGGTGATGGTCTTGCCGGAGCCACTCTCGCCGATGATGCCGAGCGTCTCGCCCTCGCGCAGCTCCAGGTCGACTGCGCGCACCACTTCCAGCGGGCCGGCATGGATGCGCAGGTTGCGCACCTCCAGCAGTCGTTTGGGCAGGAGGCTCATGGGCCGGCGGCCTTGCGCAGGCGGGGGTCGGTCAGGTCGCGCAGACCGTCACCCAGCAGGTTGAGGCCGAGCAGCGCCACCGAGACGACGACGCCGGTGAGCGTCAGCACCCAGGGGGCGCGCTGGAAATACTCGCGCCCATCGGCCAGGATGACGCCGAGCGAGGGGGTGGGCGGCTGCACGCCGAGGCCGAGGAAGGACAGCCCCGCCTCCATGACGATGCCGAAGGCGATGCCGACGCTGGCCTGCACCAGCAGGGTGGAGAAGATGTTGGGCAGGATCTCGAAGACCAGGATGCGGGCCGGGCGCTGGCCGATCAGGCGCGCGGCCTGGACGAAGGGCTCGTGCATCATGGTGCGGGTCAGGTTGCGCGACAGGCGCGCGAAGATCGGCAGATAGGCCAGGGCGATCGCGATCATCACGTTGTGCATGCCGAAGCCGAGCACCACCATCATGAACAGGGCGAGGACGAAGCTCGGGAAGGCGAAGAGCAGGTCGCAGAAGGCCATCAGCAGCGCCTCGCGATTGCCGCCATGCCAGGCGGCGTGCATTCCCAGCGCGGTGCCGATCACCGCCCCCGACAGCACGCCGACCGTGCTGATCAGGAAGGAGACCTGGCCGCCGCTGAGCACGCGCGACAGCACATCGCGGCCGAAGGAATCGGTGCCCAGCCAGTGCGTGCCGTCGGGCGGCGTCAGCACATTGATGAAATCCATTTCTGTCGCGGAGAAGGGTGTGATCCAGGGCCCGGCCAGGATGCCGAACAGCACCACCAGGGTGATCAGCAGCCCGAGCGACAGGGTCCGCGCCCCGGCCAGCAGGCGGAGGGTGCGGCGCATCAGGCGCGCGCCTTGGGGTCGAGGCGGGTGCAGAGCAGGTCCACGGCCAGGTTGGTCATCAGCACGATCACCAGGAAGGTCAGGGCGCAGGCCTGGATCACCGGATAGTCGCGGCCGAAGGCGCCGTCGACCATCAGCGAGCCCAGGCCCGGGATGCCGAAGACCCGCTCGATCACCACCACGCCGCCCAGCAGGTAGCGCACCTGCAGGCCGATGATGGTGACATAGGGGATCAGCGCGTTGCGCAGGATGGTGTGCAGGAAGACGAACTTTCCCGAGTGCCCGATGGAGCGCGCGACCTGCACATAGGGCCGGTGCATGACGTCGAGCAGCGCGGCGCGCAGCACCCGCGAGAAGACCGCGGCCATGGGCGCGGCGATGGCCAGCGCCGGCAGGAAGCCCGAGAGCAGCGCGCCGGTGAATGAGTCGACCGGCGAGACGAAGCCATAGGAGGGAAAAATCGGAAAATTCAGCGCCAGGAAGAAGACCAGGACATAGCCCAGCCAGAAATCCGGCATGGAGACACCGAGCACCGCCAGCGAGGTCAGCGCCGTGTCCGCCGCCCGGCCCCGCTGCAGCGCCGCGATGGTGCCGGCGACCAGCGAGATGGCGGCCGCCAGCAGCAGCGCATAGAGGCCGATGAAGGCGGTGACCGGCAGACGGCTGGCGATCAGGCTGCCCACCGGCACGCCGCCCGCCAAGGTCAGCGAGCGGCCGAAATCCCCGGTCAGCGCGCCGCCGATCCAGGCCAGGAACTGCTGCCAGAGCGGCAGGTCGAGGCCGTGCTCGCGGCGGAAGGCGGCGACCAGCTCGGGCCGCGCATTCTCGCCCAGCGCCGAGAGCGCCGGGTCGCCGGGCGCCGCCTTCATCGCAAAGAAGACCAGCAGCGCGCCGGCCGCCAGCGTCAGCAGCAGGATCCCGGCGCGGCGGGCGCCGCGCCGCAGGGGGGCGGTGGCCAAAGCCGGATCAGCCCAGGCTCATGCCGGCGAACTGGTCGCCGAAATTGGAATAGGGCAGCTGGGTGAAGCCGCTGACATTGGCCGCCAGCAGGTTGTGGATGTTGGAGCAGAACAGCGGGACCATCGGCATGTCCTCGATCCACATCGCCTCGCTCTGGCGGTAGAGCGTGCCGCGCTTCGCCGGGTCCAGCTCCTGCCGCGCCTGCACCAGCAGGGCGTCGAGCTGCGGGTTGCTGTAGCCGGCGAAATTGCGCCAGCCCTCGCTGTGCAGCAGGTCGTAGGAATACTCGTCCGGGTCGATCATGCCGAGCCAGCCCCAGGTCGCCGCCTGGTAGTCGCCGCTGCGCACCCGGGCGAAGACGGTATTGGCCTCGGTCACCTCGACATTCAGCTGGGTGCCGAGCACCTGGTTGACCTGGGCGACGACCACCTCGGCCGTGCGCTTCCACCAGCCGGAGCCCCAGGTCAGGATGGTGCCCTTGGTGCCGGCGCCATACTTGGACTTGGCCAGCTCCTCCTTGGCGCGGGCGGCGTTGAAGCTGGAGAGCGGCTTCGGCGCCGGGTCATAGGCGGCGGCCAGCGAGGGCGGGATCAGGCCGGGCGTCGCCACCCCCTCGCCGAACAGCACGACGCGCACCAGCACGTCGCGGTTGATCGCCAGGCTGACGGCGCGGCGGAAATGCACGTCGTCGAAGGGCGGCTTGCGGTTGTTCAGCGACAGGAAGCGGGTGTTCAGCCCCGGCTGCTTCATCACCTTGATGTCGGTGCGCTTCTCCAGCGCCGGGATGTCGGCAAACGGCGCGGTCGAGGTGATGTCGACCTGCTTGCCCAGCAGCGCGGTGACGCCGCTGGTCTCCTCGGCGATCAGCGGGATCTCCACCTCCGGGATGCGCGGCGCGCCGCCAAAGTAATCGGCGAAGGCCGAGAGCTTCAGCGCCTGGTTCGGCTCCCAGCTGCGCAGGTGATAGGCGCCGGTGCCGACCGGCTTGCGGCCGAAGCCGGCGGGATCGGCCATGAAGGCCTTGCGCGGCAGGATCTGGGTGCCGGTGCGGGCATTGGAGAGGAAGGTCAGCAGCGGCGCGAAAGGGGCGGAGGTCTTCAGCCGCACCGTCTGGGCGTCGGGCAGGTCGATCTGGCTGATCGCCGAGACCTTGCTGCGGTTGGGCGACTTGGTCGCCTCGTCCAGCAGCCGCTCCAGGGTGAACTTGACGTCGTCCGAGGTGAGGAGGCTGCCGTCGTGGAATTTGACGCCCTGGCGGAGCTTGAACTCGATCTGGCCGTCGCCGGCGACGGTGACGCTCTCGGCCAGGTCGGGGACCGGGCGCATCTGCGCGTCCAGCTTCAGCAGCCCGTTATAGAGGCTCCAGATCACGTAGTATTCCGGGATCAGCGCGGCGACCGCCGGGTCCAGCGTGTTGATCACGTTGTAGCCGGAAATGGCGGCGCGCAGCGTGGCCGGCGCCGCCAGGGCGGGGCCGCGCGGCCAGCCCAGGGCAGCGGCGGCGGCAAGGCCGGTGCCGCCCCCCATCAGGGCGCGGCGGGAGAAGGTGGCGCGCGGCGATTGCTCGGTCATCGGAAGCCCCCAGGGATGCGGATGGTTCTTGTCCGTCTGGTTTCAGTATACGTCCGAACTCCGGCATGGCTGCAAGCACCGTTATGACGCGAATTTCCCCTAGGCAGGCCGGGGGTGCCTGTGCTTTGCCATCCACCTGCCCGCATTTTCGGCATACTGGAAACCCGATGGCATGAACGACCTGCCCGCCGCCGACAGCCTGGCCGCGCCCGCGCATCTGAGCGGCGAGCTGCATGCCCGGCTGAAGGCCGAGATCGTCTCGCTGCGCTGGCCGCCCGGCACCCAGCTGCAGGAGGTGACGCTGGGCCAGCGCTTCGGCGTCAGCCGCACGCCGGTGCGCGAGGTGCTGCAGCGCCTGCTGCGCGACGGGCTGGTCGAGCGCTTCGGCCGCTTCTGGCGCGTCATCCGCATGACCGAGGAGGAGGTGCAGGAATTCTGCGAGCTGCGCGAGGCGCTGGAATGCATGGCGGTCAGCCTGGCCCTGCCGCGCGACCCTGACTGCCCGGCCGATCTGGAGCGGCTGATCGCCGGGCAGCGGGCGGCGCTGGCGGAGGGCGATCTCGACGCCTTCAACACGCTGGATGGCGAGTTCCACCTGCGCATCGCCCAGGGCGCGCGCAACACCGCCCTGCTGCGGCAGATCGAGACCATGCACGACAAGGCCTGCCTGGTGCGCGGCATGGAGGGGCACCGGCCGCACTGGCCGGAACGCGTGCTGGCCGAGCATGGCCGCATCCTGAGCGCGCTGCAGCGCGGCGACGCCACCATCGCCACCGCCGAGATGCGCTACCACATCCGCAGCGTGGTGGCGCTGCGCCCCACCCGCCCGCCGGCCGGCTGACAGCACGGGCGCGTGCCGCGGCAAGCATAACCCTGTCCTGATCTTGGCCGCGGGGCTGGAATACTGCGCCGGGCCCGCTGCAGGACTTGAGCTTGGCCATAAGGGACGCGCGGCGGGGTCGCCGACTCGGTTGGATTTCCGGACAGCGGAACGGCGGCGGCGGCCGGAGACCCGAACCGGCGCCGATCGCCCCGGGCGGCAGGTGCGTACAGTGAACAAATCTAGAGCCGCCGCTACGGACGATTAATAAAACCGCAGCACTTCTATCCGCCTTGTTAGCCATGCTTCGTTTCGCCCGCATCGCCGCCGCGCTTGCCGACCTGACGGCCCGAAAGACCGTCGGGCTGGAGCGTGCCATGGCGCTGCTGCAGGTGCTGGCCTGGCTGCTGCCGGCCGGGCTCAGCCTGGGGCTGCTGCTGGAGGCCGGCGCCCCGGCGCGGCTGCTGCTGGTGGCCGGGCTGGTGCTGGCGGCCAGCGCGGTGGCGGGGCTGACCGTGTTCCGCTGGGCGGCCCGCGTGCAGCGCCGCGCCCTGGCGCGGCGCCATGCGCTGCTCGAGGGCATCGCCGCGACGATGGGCCAGGGCCTGGCGATCTGGGACGGCGACGGCCGGCTGGTCGCCGCCAACACGCTGTTCCGCAAGCTGCTGGCGCTGCCCGAGGCGCTGCTGAACCCGGGCCGCCCGGCGGCCGAGGTGGCGCCCGCCATGGCCGCCTGCCTGCTGCCGGCCGGCGCCCCGGCCGATCCCGAGGAGACCGCGCGCTGCCTGGCGCTGCTGCGCGCCGAGCGCTCGCCGATGGCGGCGAGCCTGCCGGACGGGCGGCTGCTGACGCTGCGGGCGCATCCGCTGCCCGGCGGCATCGTCACCACCTGCAGCGACGTCACCGAGGCCTGTGCCGCCGAGGCGGCGCTGCGCGAGAGCGAGGCGCGCTTCCGCCTGATCGCCGAGAATTCCGGCGATGTCGTGATGCTGAGCGATATCGACGGCACGCGGCGCTACGTGTCGCCGATGGCGACGCGGGTGCTGGGCCTGCCGCCGGAGGTGCTGATCACCCACCGCCTCACCGACCGGGCGCATCCGGACGATGTCGACTGGGTCGAGGCCGCCGCCATGGCGCTGGCCGCCGGCGATGCGGAGGCGGCGGTCACCTACCGCTTCCAGCATCCGGGCGGGCGCTGGATCTGGATCGACCTGCGCGCCCGCACCCACCGTCATCCCTCGACCGGCGCGCCGCTCGGCTATGTCGCGGTGATGCGCGACGCGACCGAGGCCAAGGCCGCCGAGGCGCGGCTGCTCGAGGCGCTCGAGAACATGGAGGAGATGGCGACCACCGACGCGCTGACCGGCCTCGCCAACCGCCGCCGCTTCGAGGAGGCGATGGCGGTGGAATGGCGCCGCTGCGCGCGCGAGGGGCAGCCGCTGTCGCTGCTCGTCCTCGATGCCGACAACTTCAAGCGCTACAACGACCGCTACGGCCATCCGGCCGGCGACACCTGCCTGCGCATGGTGGCCGACTGCCTGGGGGCGACGGCGCGGCGGCCGGGCGACATCGCGGCGCGCCAGGGCGGCGAGGAATTCGCCCTGCTGATGCCGAAGACCGATGGCGAGGGCGCGGCCCTGCTGGCCGAGCGGGTGCGCGCCGCGGTGGCCGCCCGCGCCCTGCCGCATGCCGGCAACCAGCCCGCCGGCATCGTCACCATCAGCCTCGGCGTCGCCACCGCCTATCCGTCGCCGCAGCAGGACGAGCCCGGCGCGCGCTCGGGCGCCGATGCGCTGCTCTCGGCCGCCGACAGCGCGCTCTATGCGGCGAAGATGGGCGGGCGCAACCGCTTCTGCACCGCCGCGCCGACCGTGGTGGCGCTGCCGGCCGCGGTCGGCGCCCGCTAAAGCACCCCCGGTAAAGCATCCCCGGCGCCCACCCTCCGCGGACCGCGGCCTGGCAGGCGGGCGCGCGCCGACCTAGCCGAAGATCACCTGGTCCGCCCCCAGCGCGCCGACCGGCAGGCCGAGGAAGGTGACCAGCCCCCCCGGGCCGCCACCCACCCCGCCCAGGTCGAGCACCAGGTTGCTGCCCTGGCGGGTCAGCTGCGCCAGCACCTCCTCCCAGCTGTCCAGCGCCGGGCCGAAGCCCTCCAGCACCAGCACGTCGCCCTGGGCCGGGCGGAAATCGGCGATGCGGTCGGCGCCCTCGCCGGGCGCGATGACGAAGCGGTCGGCCCCCGCCCCGCCCAGCAGCAGGTCGTCGCCGGCGCCGCCGCGCAGGACATCGTCGCCGCTGCCGCCGGAGAGCAGGTCGTTGCCCTCGCCGCCCCAAAGCCGGTCGTCGCCGGCCATGCCGCGCAGCAGGTCGGCGCCCGCCTCGCCGCGCAGCGCATTGTCGCCCCAATTGCCGTTCAGCACATTGGCGCTGGCATTGCCGATGCCCTCGAGCGCGGCGCTGCCGGTCAGCGTCAGCTCTTCGACCCAGTCCGGCAGGGTGAAGCTGATGCTGGCCTGCACCAGGTCGAAGCCCTGGAAGCGCTCCTCGATGACGACATCGCCGGGATCGTCGACCACATAGGTGTCGTTGCCACTGCCGCCCAGCATCGTGTCGGCGCCGCTGCCGCCCAGCAGCCAGTCATCGCCCGAGCCGCCCTCCAGCCGGTCGTCGCCGGCCGCGCCCAGCAGCCGGTCGTCGCCGCCCAGCCCTTGCAGCAGATTGGCACCGCTATGGCCGATCAGCGTGTTGTCCAGCCGGTTGCCGGTGCCGCGCAGCGCGGCGAGCGACATCAGCGCCAGCGTCTCGACCTCGGAGGGCAGGCTGTAGTCGACGGTGCTGAGCACGCGGTCGTCGCCGCCACCGGCCAGCTCGCCGACCATGTCGCCGCTGTCGTCGACGACATAGGTGTCGTTGCCGGCGCCGCCGCGCATCAGGTCGATGCCGCTGCCGCCGGCCAGCCAGTCATCGCCGTCGCCGCCCTCCAGCCAGTCGGCGCCGCTGCCGCCATAGAGCATGTCGGCGCCGCCGCCGCCGAGCAGCCGGTCCGGCCCCTCCTCGCCGCGCAGTGTGTTGGCGGCGTCGTTGCCGGTGATGATATTGGCCCCGGCATTGCCGGTGCCGTCGATGGCGGCGTCGCCGGTCAGCACCAGATACTCGACCGCGACGGCCAGCCGATGGCTGATGCTGCTGCGCACCGTGTCGAAGCCGCCGAGCGGCACTTCCTCGACGATGTCGCCGGGGTCGTCGACGATATAGGTGTCGTTGCCGGTGCCGCCCTGCAGCCGGTCGGCGCCGGCGCCGCCGTCGAGCCAGTCGTCGCCGCCGCCGCCCTCCAGCCAGTTCGCCGCCGCATTGCCGGTGATGCGGTTGTCGCCGTCATGGCCGATGCCGTGCCAGGCCGCGCCAAGCAGCACGAGATCCTCGACATGCTCGGGCAGGCGGTAGTCGATGCTGGCCTCGACCCGGTCATGGCCCTCCTCCTGCCGCTCAACCACGCGGTCGCCGGCGCCGGTCACGCGATAGAGGTCGTCGCCGGTGTCGCCTTCCAGCAGGTTGTCGCCGGGGCCGCCCTCCAGGATGTCGTCGCCGGCGCCGCCGCGCAGCTGGTCATCGCCACGGCCGCCCTGCAGCCGGTTGGCCAGGGCATTGCCGATCAGCACGTCGTCGCCATCGCCGCCGATGGCGTCCTCGATCTCGGTGCCCTCGGCCAGGCGCAGCACCGCCCCGGCAATCCGGCTGTCGCCGCCGAGATCGATCCAGGAATTCCCCGAGGCCGCCGCCGCGTTGAGGGTGTCGTGGCCGGCCGCGTCGCGCAGCACCGCCCGCGCCGGATCGGCGGCGGCGATGGCGGCGAATTCGTCGGTATAGACGTGCTGGGTGTCGTCGCTGGCGGCACTGCCCAGCAGGGTCAGCGACCAATTGTGCAGGATGCCGGTCTGGCCCTCGGCCAGATCCTCGATGCGCAGCTGCCAGTCGCCGCGCGACGCCTCGCGCAGGAACTGGGTGCTGGCAAAGGTGAAGCGCAGCTGGCCGCTGGCCGGGTCGTATTCGCCCTGGTGCAGCCGGTCGAGCAGCACGCTCTCGGTCCCCGAGGGCGAGACCAGCACCAGCCGCAGCTCGCCGATTTTCGCATGGTCGAGGGCGAGGCTGACCTCGGCCCGCTCGACCCGCAGGTCGCGGTCGATGGCCAGCGAGAAGGCGCTGCTGCCGGCATCCGCCAGGGCAGCTTCCGGGGCGGCGGAGGCGCTGGCCTCCAATTGGTTGGCGCTGGTCGACTGCGCCTGCCAGCTCTCGGCCAGGCGCACCGCGGCGCGGGCATCGATCAGCCCGAAGCCGGCGCGGCGCGAGACATGCAGCCCGCCGCCATTCCAGCCCTCCCCGGCATTGTCGAACCAGCCGGCCCCGTCGGCATCGGTCAGCCGCGCGGTCAGCGCCAGGATGGTCTGCACGTCGCGCCAGCCGAGCGCCGGATTGGCCTGCAGCATCAGCGCCGCCGTGGCGCTGGCCAGCGGCGCGGCATAGGAGGTGGCGGTCGCCGGCGCCACCACCAGCAGCGCCGCGCCGGGGTTGGAGAAATCCTGCACCGCGCCCGTGGCATCGGTGGCGCCGACCAGCAGGGTGTAGCGGTTGTTGGAATAGCTGTGGGTGTTGACGTCGTCCGTCATGCCGTTGTTGCCGGCCGAGCGGACGATGACGGTGCCGAGCCCCTCGCGGCCGCGCGCCGCCGCCTCGGCGATGGCCGCCGCCGCGCCGGCATACTGGGCCTGGCCGAAATCGTCGCGGAAATGCTCGCCCGAGCGGCTCCAGGAATTGTTCGAGACATCGACCTGCCATTGCAGGGCGAGCATCTCCGTCTCCTGCGCCACCGTCCGCTCGCCGCGCGCATCGACGCGGTAGGAGACCAGGGTGACGCCATAGGCGGCGCCGACGCCGCCGTAGCCATTGTTCGCCGCCGCCGCCAGCACCAGGGCGACGCCGGTGCCGTGCGAGCCGGCCGCCGCCTCCCCCCCCTGCACCGCCGCCGCCTGCTGCCCGGCGCGCGGATCGACTTGGCCGCCAAGCTCGGGGTTGGCGGTGTCGAGCAGCGTGTCGATCAGCCCGACGCGGATGCCCTGGCCCGCGTAATCGTCATAGAGCGGGGTGATGTTGATGCCCTGGCCCGGCTTCAGCTGCCATTGCGCGGCGAAGCGCGGATCGTTGAAACTGGCCATGGCGGCGAAGCGGCTCCCTGCGGTCCCGCCGACAGGGCTAGCGCAGAGAGTTAACCGAACCGGCCTATGAGGCACCGGGCGCGCGCCCGCCCGCACCGGAGACCCGCATGACCGCAGACCGCCCTGTCCTGGCGCCCGACGAACAGGTGCAGTTCGGCAGCTACGAGGCGATCTTCCTGGAAGGCGAGGGCGCGCGCGACCTGGTCATCGCGCTGACCGGCGTCGGCGATGTGTCGAAGCCCTTCGCCGGCTACGACTTCCTGCGCACGCTGCAGCTGCGGCCGCGGCTCGACAGGATCCTGATCCGCGACCATGCGCGCAGCTGGTACCGCGCCCCCGAGGGCCGCGCCGCGATGATCGCCTGGTGCCGGCAGCGCGCCGCGGCCGGGCGCTATCGCAGCGTCACACTGATCGGCATCAGCATGGGCGCCTATGCCGCGCTGACCCTGGGCGCCGAGATGCCGGAAGTGCGCATCGTCGCGCTGTCGCCGCCCTTCTCGCTGGACACGCCACGCTTCGGCCGCGGCGTGGTGCGCTACAAGGTCTGGCTCGACCGGCACCCGCCGGTCGAGGGCACCGACGCGGTGCTGACCGGCGATCCGGCGCGCTACCTGCTGCTCTTCGGCGACGAGGAGATGATCGACCTCTACAATCTGCGCCTGTTCCAGGAGCGCGGCTGGCCCGGCCTCTTCCTCTGCCCGGGCGGCGAGCACAATCTCGGCAGCTTCCTGGCCCGGCACCAGCGGATGGGGCGGGTGCTGGACCTGGCCGGCGCCGGCGCGCCGATGGCCGAGCTCGCCGCCGCCGCCGGCGCCCTGGCGGTCTTCCCGGAATGCCACGGGCTGCAGATGCTGGCGGCGCGCGAGGCGCTGTGGCGCGGCGAGACCACCCTGGCCGACCAGGCCCTGGCCGAGGCGCGTGCCGCGGTGGGCGCCGCCTCGCCGGCGCTGGACCGGCTGGACTGGCTGCGCGCCGGGCTGCTGGCGGATGCCACCAGGGCGCTGCGCCGCGTCCAGGCGCTGCCGCCGGCGCGCCGCGTCAGCCTGGCGCTGGCCAGCGGCGGCCTGCTGCATCTGCAGGCGCCGGAAGCCCGCATCATCCAGGGCGTGCCGGTGCTGGGGCCGCTGGTGCTGGCCCGGCTGGAGCATCCGGGCGCGCAACGCCTCACCCTCTCCTGCCGCGCCGAGGTCCCGGCCCGCCGCAATGCCGGCGGGCGGGTGACGCTGGACGCCTTCGCGCTCGAGGGCAACCGCGCCTTGCCGCTGGCCAGCGGGGCGCCGCCGGCCGCCGGCATCGCCATCCCGCTGACCCTGCGGGAGGGTGCCGCCGACTTCCTGCTGCGGCGGCGCTGCTTCTCCTCCGGCTTCGATGCGGTGCGCGACGCGGACCAGACGGTCTGGTCCATGAAGCTGCGCGACATCCGCCTCGAGGACGCCTAGCCCAGCATCGGGCAGCCGCCTTCCGACAACGGCCGGAACGCCTCCTCCGCCGCCACCGTGCCGCTCAGCTTGTAGTAGTCCCAGGCGCCGCGGCTCTCGCCCGGTGCCTTGACCTCGAAGAGATAGGCCGGGTGGACCTTGCGGCCATCGGCGCGCACCACGCCCTGCCCGAAGCAGTCGTCGTCGGTCGGCATCGCCTTCATCCGGGCAACCACGGCGCGGCCGCTGGCCTTCGCCGGCCCCGCGCCCATGTCGGCCACCGCCTTCAGGTAGTGCAGGCAGGCGGCATAGGTGCCGGCATGCTCCTGGTTCGGCCAGTTGTTCGGCACCTTCGGGCGGATGCGGGTGTTGAAGGCGCGGGTGCGGTCGTTCAGGTCCCAGTAATAGGCCTCGGCCAGCAGCAGGCCCTGCGCCGTCTCCAGCCCCAGCGCATGGATGTCGGTGACGAACATCGGCGTGCCGGCCAGCTTGACGCCGCGCCGCGCCACGCCGAATTCGCGCGCCTGCTTGATGCAGTTGACCATGTCGGTGCCGGCCATCAGCAGGCCGATCACCTTGGCGCGGCTCGACTGCGCCTGCACCAGGAAGCTGGCGAAATCCGTGGTGCCGGGGAAGGGAAAGCGCGAGGAGCCGGCCACCTTGCCGCCGGCCGCGGTGACGAAGCGCCCGAGGTCGCGCTCCATCTGGTGGCCGAAGGCATAGTCGGCGGTGATGAAATACCAGGAATCGCCGCCATTGCGGACGGTCGCCTTGCCCACCGCATTGGCCAGCATCCAGGTGTCGGCGGTCCAGTGGATGGTGTTGGGCGAGCAGCGCTCGCCGGTCAGCGCCGCGCTCAGCGCGCCGCTGTTCATCTGCACGCGGTCCTTCTCCTGCACCAGCCCGGCGATGGCGAAGGCGATCGCCGAGTTGTTCACCTCGGTGATCATGTCGACGCCGTCCTGGTCGATCCAGCGGCGGGCGAGCGCCAGCGCGACATCCGGCTTGTTCTGGTGGTCGCCCTGCAGCACCTCGACCTGGATACCGCGATTGGCCAGGCCCAGGTCTTCCACCGCCTGCTTCGCGCAGGCCAGCGCCGTGGGGCCCGAGGTGTCGCGATAGGGGCCGGAGAAATCGGCCAGCACGCCGATGCGGATCGGGGCCGCGGCCTGCGCCCGCGCCGGCGGGGTGAGCAGGGTGGGCGCGAGCAGGGCGGCGGCACCCCCGGCGAGCAGCCGGCGGCGGGGCGTCTGGATCATTTTTTTCAATACTTTCCTGGTGCTTCCGGACGGTCGTTCGGCCGGCGCTCTGCGGCGCCGTGCGGCCCGGCCAGTCTCGCCAGGGCCAGGGCGCCAGGCAAGATGTATTCTGTGATCACAGCAGCCGGCTGAAAGCCATTCCCATGCTGGATCGCCGCCAAGCTTTCTGCCAGTCTCCGCCACAGAGCCGTGAACGGCCGGATACAAAGGAAGCGTTCCATGCAGAAAGTGACCCCCGGGGCCGCGCTGGCGCCGGCCGTCCCCTCGACCTCGCTCAGCCGCCGCGGCGCCCTGCAGGCGGCGCTGGGCATCGGCAGCCTGGCGCTGACCGGCCGCAGCGCCCTGGCCCAGGGTGCCGCGCAGAAGCCCGCCGAGATCAAGGTGGGCATCGCCACCTTCCTCTCCGGCTCCTCCAGCGTCTTCGGCGTGCCCGGCAAGCAGGCGGCCGAGCTGCTGTTCGACCAGCTGAACGAGCAGGGCGGCATCGCCGGCGTCAAGCTGCGGCCGATCTTCATCGACGAGGGCCCGGGCGTCGACCATTTCACCGGCGAGTACCGCCGCCTGGTGCAGAGCGAGAATGTCCAGCTGATCTTCGCCGGCATCTCCTCGGCCGACTGCCTGGCCTGCGCGCCGCTGTCGGAGGAGATGAAGCGCCCGACCATCCTGTGGGATTGCGGCACCCAGCGCATCTTCGAGGAGGGCAAGTACAGCTATGCCTACCGCACCCAGGCGAATGCCACGCCGGAAGTGCTGGCGCCGCTGCTGTATCTGCTGAAGACCAAGCCGGATTTCCGCTCGGTCGCGGTGATGAACCAGGATTATGCCTGGGGCCGCGATTCCTGGGACATCTTCCGCACGGCCCTGAACGCGCTGAAGCCCGGCGTGCGCGTCGCCGCCGAGCTGTTCCCGCGCTTCGGCGCCACCGACTTCTCGACCGAGGTGACGCGGCTGCTGGCGCTGCGCCCGGACGTGATCTTCTCGACCACCTGGGGCGGCGAGCTCGACGCCTTCATCCGCCAGGCCTCCGACCGCAAGCTGTTCGAGCGCTCGACCTTCGTCATCCCGCTGGCCGAGAGCTCGCTGGAGCGCGTCGGCAAGGCGCTGCCGCCCGGCCATATCATCGGCGCCCGCGGCGACCACTGGTTCCTGCACCCGAGCCCGCGCGACCCGGCGCTGCTGGCCAAGTTCACCGAGGACTACCGCAAGCGCTTCAACGTCTATCCGATCTACTCGACCCACCACATGTTCCAGGCGGTCTCGGCGATGAAGGCGGCCTATGAGAAGGCGATCGCCGCCAAGGGCGGCGGCTGGCCGAATGATGCCGAGCTGGCGGCGGCCTTCCGCGGCCTGACCTTCCCCTCGCTGACCAGCAGCGTCACCATCCGCGAGGACGGCCAGGGGCTGGAGAACCAGCTGATCGGCACCTCGATGCACACCGACAAGTACAGCTTCCCGGTGATGACCGACATGATGAGCTTCCCGGCCGAGATGATCACCACCCCGGTCGGGCAGAAGAGCCTGGACTGGCTGAAGACGCTGAAGCCGGACATGCTGGACAAGCTGCCCGCCACCGTCCCCTACACGCCGTAGGACTGGACGCTGATGGGTGCCTGGTTCTCCGAGAACGGGCTGCTGGTGGGCCTCGCGGCATTGGACGGCCTGTCCTATGCCGCGGCGGTCTTCATGGTGGCGGTCGGTCTCAACCTCGTCTTCGGCGTGCTGCGCGTGCTGAACATCGCCCATGGCAGCCTCTATGCCATCGGCGGCTACAGCGCCGCCTCGCTGGGTCTCTTCCTGTCCAGCCTGGGATTGCCTGACTTCCTTGCCTATCCGGCGCTCGTCGTCGCCGCCGCGCTGGTCGGCGCGCTGCTCGGCCCGCCGATCGAGCGGCTGCTGCTGCGCCGCATGCAGGACCATGAGCCGGTGCTGCAGCTGCTGGTCACCTTTGCCCTGTTCATGATCCTCGAGGATCTGCAGAAGCTGGTCTGGGGCGTGCAGCCGGTGGTCTCCGACGCGCCGGTCCGCCTGCTCGGCACCATCGACATTCCCTTCGGCGGCGATGTCATCCCGTTCAATGCCTACCAGCTCTATGTGCTGCCGGGCATTGCGCTGACCACCCTGGTCGGCCTCGCCTGGTTCCTGCGGCGGACGCTGGCGGGGCGCATGATCGTGGCGGTGACCACCGACCGCGAAGCCGCCCGCGCCATGGGCATCGACGCGGCGAAAGTCACGCTGCTGACCTTCACCGCCGGCGCGGCGCTGGCGGCGCTGGGTGGCGCCCTCGCCTCGCCCACCGTCTCGCTGGTGCCGGGCGTCGGCGCCCAGACCATCGTCCTGTCCTTTGCCGTGGTCGCCACCGCCGGCCTTGGGCAGATCGAGGGGGCCGCGGTCGCCGCCCTGCTGATCGGGCTGGGGCGCTCCTTCGCCGTCTATCTCGAGCCGGAGCTCGAGGTGGTCATCCCCTATGTCATCATGCTGGCGGTGCTGCTGGTGCGGCCGCAGGGCCTGTTCGGCGTGGCGGAGACCCGGCGCATATGACCCGCACCCAGGAATTGCTGCTGGCGCTGCTCGGCGCCGTGCTGCTGCTCGTGCTGGCCTGGGCGGTGCCCTGGCTGCGCTTCGTGCTCACCGTGGCCTTGGCCAAGTCGCTGGCGGTCTTCGGCATCCTGCTGCTGCTGCGCGCCGGCCAGGTCAGCTTCGGCCATGCCCTCTATTTGGCGCTGGCGGCCTATACGGCGGCCTTCACCGCCATGCTGATCCCCGAGGCGCTGATCCTGCTGCCGGTCGCCGCCATCGCCTCGGCGCTGGTCGGGCTGGTGGTCGGCCTCTTCGTGGTGCGCTACCGCGAGATCTTCTTCGGCATGCTGAACCTCGCCCTCAGCATGGTTTTCTATTCGCTGCTGGAGAAGTTCTACTCGATCACCCATGGCACCGACGGCATGCGGCTGCCGCCGCTGCGCTTCGCCGGCATGCCGCTCGAAGGGGAATTCCAGGGCTGGGTGCTGCTGATCCTGGCGGTGGTCCTGGCGCTGGGCTTCGGGGCTTTGGTGCGCATCTACCTCGGCTCGCCGATGGGCCAGGCGCTGGCCGGCATCAAGACGCGCGAGACAAGGCTCGAGTTCCTCGGCGTCCCGGCGCGGCGCGTGCTGCTCGCCGCCTATGTGCTGGCCGCCCTGATGGCCGGCTGCGGCGGCGCGGTGCTGGCCATGACCACCCGCCTGGTCACCCCGGCGCTGGCCTATTGGACCGCCTCGGGCGAGCTGGTCTTCATCGCCATCCTGGGCGGCGCGGGCTCGGTCTTCGGCCCCGTCATCGGCGCCGTCGCCTTCGAGCTGACCCGCGTCTATGCCGCGGCGCTGGTCGCCGATGCCTGGCAGCTGATCCTCGGCAGCGTGCTGCTGCTGGTCATCCTCTTCGCCCCCGGCGGGCTCTGGGGCATGGGGAAATCGCTGCTGTCGCGGAGGAAGACGGCATGAGCGCGCTGCTCTCCGCCCGCGGCCTGAAGCTCGCCTTCGGCGGGCTGAAGGCGGCCGATGGCATCGACCTCGACGTCATGGAGGGCGAGTTCCTCGCCATCATCGGCCCGAACGGCGCCGGCAAGACCACTTTTATCAATATGACCACGGGATACCTCAAACCCCAGGCCGGCAGCATCGCCTTCGACGGGAAGCCGATCCTCGGCATGTCGCCCCGGAAGATCGTGGCGCTCGGCATCGGCCGCTCCTTCCAGCTGCCGCAGCTCTTCACCGAGCACACGGTGCTGGAGAACGCGGCCCTCGCCGTCGCCGCCCGCCAGGGCATCTGGTCGGCCTTCGCGCCGCTGATGCGCCCCTCGATCCGCCAGGAGGCCGAGGCCCTGCTCGACCGCTTCGGCCTCGGCCCGGTTGCCGACCGCCGCGCCGACGCGCTGAACGAGGGCGCCCGCAAGCTGGCCGACATCGCCATGGCGGTCGCCCTGCGTCCACGCCTGCTGCTGATGGACGAGCCGACCAGCGGCGTGGCGGCGGCCGACAAGATGGGCGTGGTGGAGACCCTGGTCCGCGTGCTGCGCGCCTCCCGCGTCACCGCCGTCTTCGTCGAGCACGACATGGAGGTGGTCGCCCGCTTCGCCGACCGCGTCGCCGTCTGGGGCCAGGGCCGCATCATGGCGCTGGGCGACCCGCAGACCGTGCTCAACGACCCGCAGGTGCGCCGTGACGTGATCGGCGAGCTGCCGCAGGAGGCGCTGCATGCTCCGACTTGAAGGCGTCTCGGTCGATATCGCCGGGGCCTCGGTGCTGCGCTCGGTCTCGCTGGCGGTGCCGCCGGGCGGGCGCGTCGCGCTGATCGGCCGCAACGGCGCCGGCAAGACCACCACGCTGCGCGCGCTGATGGGGCTGCTGCCGCTGCAGGGCGGCCGCATCGCCGTCGACGGGCAGGACTGCGCCCGCATCCCCGCCCACCGGCGCACGGCGCTGGGCATCGGCTATGCGCCGGAGGAGCGCCGGCTGTTCGGCAGCTTCACCGTGCAGGAGAACCTGCTGCTGCCGGCCGAGGTTCTCGGCCTGCCGAAGGCCGAGCTCGCCCGCCGGCTGGAGGCGGTCTACGACCTGCTGCCGGAGCTGCGCGGTTTCGCCCCGCGCAAGGCGGCCGGGCTCTCCGGCGGCCAGGGCAAGATGGTGGCGCTCGGCCGCGCGCTGATGGTGGGCAGCCGCGCGGTGCTGCTGGACGAGCCCTTCCAGGGCCTCGCCCCGGCGCTCGCCCTGCGCTACGCCGAGGCGCTGGCCCGGCTGCGCGAGGCGCTGCCCGATGTCGCCATCCTGATCACCGAGAGCAGCCCGGAGCTGCTCCGCCCGCTGGTCGACACCACCTTCGTCATCGAGCGCGGCGAGATCGCGGCTTTGTGATGCAAGCCGGGGGGAGCCGGTCTTCTCCCCCCGTGCCGCCTTTCGGCTGGCCTCCTCCTGCGGCCGCGCCGGGCGCCGGCGCCCGCCGGGGCCCGCGCCCTGCTGTCGCGCTTCAGCCGGACGGCCTATAAGGGCGGCCCTGTGCCGTTGCGGCCGAGGAAAATTGCCACCCCTATGACCGGCCTGTCGCGTCGCCTGACCTGGTTGCTGGCCCTGGCTTTCTGGGCTGCCTGTTCGCTCGCCGTGGGCGGCGCCGCCTGGTGGCACATCCGCCATGTGCAGAACCAGGCCGTGGACAGCGCCCTGGACCGCGCCGAGATCGCCTCCCGCGCCGTCGAGCAGATGCTGCTGCGCAGCTTCGAGGCGATCGACGGCATGCACGAGCAGGCCGAGGCCCGCCAGCGCCTGCTCGCCGGCGGCCAGCGCCAGGCGGCGGCGGCGATCGAGGCGCAGTTCCGCGCCATCGTCGAGCAGGCCCGCTTCGGCGTCCGCCAGATCGGCGTCATCGCGCCCGACGGCATGCTGGTCTGGTCCTCGGTGCCGGGCTGGGTTCCGGTCAGCCTGGCCGACCGGCCGCATTTCAACGGGCCGCGCGACGCCGGGGACCACCGGCCCTTCATCAGCGTGCCGCTGATCGGCCGCACCAGCGCGCAATGGAGCGTCCAGGTCGCCCGCCGCATCGACGACGACGCCGGCCGCTTCGCCGGCGTCGCCGTGGTCTCGCTCGACCCGGTCGCCCTGGTCCGCGCCCTGCAGGAGCTGCAGCTCGGCACGGGCCGCCGCATCCGCGTCCTGCGCCAGGATGGCGTGGTGATCGCCGACAGCGAGGCCGACAGCGAGCTCGGCCTGCGGCTCGAGGCCGACGACCCGCTGCGCCGCGCGCTGCGGCAGTCGCCGAACGGCCGTGCCGAGGCGGCCGGCCCGGGCGGGCTGCGGCTGATCGGCTACCAGTCGCTGGAGGCGGTGCCGCTGGTGGTCGAGCTGTCGCTGAACGCCGCCACCGAGCTCGCCTCGATCGGCTTCGTCATGCCCTCCATCTCGGCCGCCGCGGCGGCGATCAGCCTGCTGCTGCTGGCCGCCATCGCCCTGTTCCTCGTCTGGCTGGAGCATGGGCGGACCCAGCAGGACCTGCTGCAGGCCCGGCGCGACCGCGAGAACGTGCTGGAGCGGCTGGCGCATGCGCAGCGCATGGAATCGCTCGGGCGGCTGGCCGGCGGCATCGCGCACGACTTCAACAACGTGCTGCAGGCGGCGCTCGGCGGCGCCAAGCTGATCGCCCGCCGCACCACCGATCCCGGCATCCGCAAGCTGGCCGAGATGGTGATCAGCGCCGGCGAGCGCGGCGCCTCGGTGACCCAGCGGCTGCTCGCCTTCGCCCGCCGCGGCCAGCTGCGCGCCGAGGCGATCGAGATGGCGCCGCTGATGGAGGGCCTGCGCGAGGTGCTGAGCCACACGCTGGGCGCCATCGTCGAGGTGCGGCTGGCGGTGGCCCCCGGCCTGCCGCCGGCGATGGCCGATCGCGGCCAGCTCGAGGCGGTGCTGATCAACCTGGCGGTCAATGCGCGCGACGCCATGCGGCCGATGGGCGGCGGCCGGCTGGTGCTGGGCGCCGTGCTGGAGAACGTCGGCGAGGTCCGCCTCGGCCTGCCGGTCGGCCTCGCCCCCGGCCGCTACCTGCGGCTCGACGTCACCGACACCGGCACGGGCATGGATGCGGCGACGCTGGCCCAGGCGGCCGAGCCCTTCTTCACCACCAAGCCGAAGGACCAGGGCACCGGGCTCGGCCTCGCCATGGCCACCGGCTTCGCCGAGCAGTCGGGCGGCGCGCTGGCGATCGACAGCGCGCCGGGCCGCGGCACCCGTGTCAGCCTCTGGCTGCCCGAGGCGGACGAGGCGACGCTGCGCCGCAGCCCGCCGCCGCAGGCCGGGGCCGAGCTGCCGGAGGGCGCCCGCGTGCTGCTGGTCGATGACGAGCCGCTGGTGCGCCGGCTGCTCGCCGAATGGCTGCGCGAGCGCGGCCTGGTGGTGGTCGAGGCGGAGGGCGGCCGCGACGCCCTGGCGCTGCTGGCGCGCGAGGCCGCCTTCGACCTGATGATCACCGACCTGGCGATGCCGGGGATGGACGGGCTGCAGCTGGTCGCGGCGGTGCGCGCCCGCCAGCCGCGCCTGCCCGCCCTGCTGCTGACCGGCCATCCGGGCGATGCCGATGCGGCGGTGCTGCGCCAGGTCGCCGAGGCCGGCGCCTTCACCATGCTGCGCAAGCCGGTGGCGCCGGAGGCGGTGCTGGCCGGCTGCGCCACGCTGCTGTCGCCGCAGCCCCGCCCCTAGGGCCGCTTCAGAATAATCCACAGATTCCGTGGACAGGGGTGTGGACAACCGCTGGACGATGCGTTTCCGCAACGTACCCGCGACGGATTTTCCCCGGCAAAAGCAAAGCCCTTGGCCTGGGGGCGGGACGCGGCGTAAGGAGCGGCGCATGCGCCATTTCCCGCTCTTCCTCGATCTGCAGGGCCGCGACGTGCTGCTGCTGGGCGGGGGCGAGGCGCTGGCGGCCAAGGCCCGGCTGCTCGCCGCCGCCGGCGCGCGGCTGCGCCAGGCCTCCCGCTTCTCGCCGGAGCTGCTGGAGGGCGTGGCGCTGGCCTGCGCCGCCGGCGCGCCGGAGGCGGAGCTGCGCGCGCTCTCGGCCGCCTGCCAGGCGCGCGGCATCCCGGTGAACGTGGTCGACCGGCCGGCGCTGTCCTCCTTCATCACCCCCGCCATCATCGACCGCGACCCGGTGACCGTGGCGATCGGCACCGCCGGCACCGCGCCGCTGCTGGCCCGGCTGGTCCGCCAGCGGGTCGAGGCGGTGCTCTCGCCCGGCCTCGGGCGCATCGCCGCGCTGGCCGAGCGCTTCCGCGGCCGGCTGCGCGAGGCGCTGCCGGATGTCGCGGCGCGCCGCCGCTTCCTGGAGGGCGTCCTGGCCGGCCGCCCGGCGCAGCTGGCCGAGGAAGGCCGCCAGGCCGAGGCCGAGGCCGCCTTCGCCGCCGCCCTGGCGCGCGCCGAGACCGCCCCCACGGGGCTGGTCCACCTGGTCGGCGCCGGGCCGGGCGCGGCCGACCTGCTGACGCTCCGCGCGCTGCGGCTGATGGGCGAGGCCGATGTGATCGTGCATGACCGCCTGGTCTCGGCCGCCGTGCTGGACCTGGCCCGCCGCGATGCCGAGCGGATCGATGTCGGCAAGGCGCGCGGCCGCCATCCGGTGCCGCAGGAGCGCATCAACGCCCTGCTGGTCGAACTGGCGCGCAGCGGCAGGAAGGTGGTGCGGCTGAAGGGCGGCGATCCCTTCATCTTCGGCCGCGGCGGCGAGGAGATCGAGGCGCTGGCCGAGGCCGGCATCGCCTTCGAGGTGGTGCCCGGCATCACCGCGGCGCTGGCCTGCGCCGCCCAGGCCGGCATCCCGCTGACCCATCGCGAGGCGGCGCGCAGTGTCACCTTCGTCGCCGGCCAGAGCCGCGAGGGCCGGCTGGCGGTGGATTTCGCGGCGCTCGCCCGGCCCGGCCAGACCATCGCCGTCTACATGGGCGCGACGATCCTGCCGCAGTTCTTCGCCGGGCTGGTCGCCGCCGGCGCCGATCCCTCGACGCCGGCTGCCTTCATCGAGCGCGGCGGCTCGCCCGACCAGCGCCTGCTGCTGGGCAGCTTTGCCGAGGTGGCGCACGAGGCCGGCGGCTGGGTGGGCGACGGCCCGGCGCTGCTGCTGCTGGGCGAGGCCTGCGGCCGCAGCCCGGCCCTGCCCGGCGCGCGCGCGACGGTCGCGCCCCGCTAGCGGAGCGACACCCCGGCGCGGGGTGGACAGTTTGCCACGTCGATCACCGGCCCGTCCCGTGCGAGGACGGGCCGGCGCGGCACCGGCCGGACCGGCCGCCGCGCAGGGCCGCCAGGCCCGGCAGCACAAGGCGAATCGACGATCCCACCCCGGAACGACCACCGCGTCCGGCGCCGTCCCCGCATGCCCGCAGCATGCACCGTTTTTTATATAAGCGGGCGGTACCGGACTTGATGCAGCGCAAGGACGCGGGGGGGTGAGGGCCGCTAATCCGGGCTGGTCAGGAAGGGACAGAGGCCGGTGGGCTTGCAGGATCAGCATCAGGTGAGGCGCCTCGTCGAGGCCCCGGCCCGGCCGGCGCCCGCCGCCGCCGTCGCGCCGCCCGTCGCCGCCGCGGCCAGGCCCGCCCGCGCGCCGCGCCAGGCGCTGCCCCGGCGGGTCCGCCAGGGCGCGCTGCTGCAGGCCCTGGCCGCGCTGCTCTGGCTGCCGATGGCCTGGATCCTGGCCGGCGCGGTGCAGCGCCTGGCCACGGGCGCCGGGCTGGCGGCGATGCTGCTGCCGGCCGGGCTGCTGCTGGCGCTCGGCGCGGCGCGCGCCGGGCTGGAGGCGCTGGGCGGCCGGATGGTCTTCGCCGGCAGCCGGCGGCTGCTCTCCGATCTGCGCGGCAGCGCGCTCGACGCGCTCGCCGCCCGCTCGCCGCTGGACGCGACGCGGCCGGCCTCGGGCGCGGCGGCCAGCCTGCTCGCCGAGCAGGCCGATGCCGTGCTGCCCTACCTGCTGCGCTTCCGCACCGCCCGGCTGCGCGCCAGCCTGCTGCCGCCGGTCATCCTGCTGGCGGTGCTGCCCTTCTCCTGGCTCTCGGCGCTCGGCCTGCTGGTCGCGGCGCCGCTGATCCCGCTGTTCATGGCGCTGATCGGCTGGCGTGCCCAGGCCGCCTCGGAAGCGCAGATGCTCGAGCTCGGCGGCATGAACGGCTTCCTGCTGGACCGGCTGCGCGGGCTGGCCAGCATCCGCGCGCTGGGCGCGGTGGATGCCACCGCGCGGCGGCTGCGCGCCCAGGCGGAATCGCTGCGCGCGCGCAGCATGGCGGTGCTGCGCATCGCCTTCCTCTCCTCCGCCGTGCTCGAGCTGTTCTCGGCGCTGGGCGTCGCCCTCGTCGCCGTGCAGATCGGCTTCCACCTGCTGGGCCAGCTGGAATTCGGCACCTGGGGCGCCCGGCTGAGCCTGGCGGAAGGCTTCTTCCTGCTGCTGCTGGCGCCCGCCTTCTTCGAGCCGCTGCGCGAGCTCTCCGCCGCCTGGCACGACCGCGCCGCCGGCGAGGCGGCGCTGCGGGCGCTGCGCGCCGCCGCCGAACCGCCCGAGCCCGCCGCCCGGCTGGTCGCGCCGCTCGTCGCCCCGCTGGCCACCCCCGCCCTCGCCGCCCGGCCGCCGGCGGTGACGGTCGAGCGGCTGCGCTTCCGCCATGCCGGGGCGGCGGCCCCCGTCTTCAGCGATCTCGGCCTGGACGTGGCACCCGGCGAGCATGTCGCGCTGCTCGGCCCCAGCGGCATCGGCAAGTCCAGCCTGCTGGCGGTGATCGCGGGCCTGGCCTGCCCCGAGGCTGGCCGTGTGCTGATCGGCGGCCGCGACCTGGCCGAGGCGCCGGCCTCGATCCGCGCGCAGATCGCCTGGGTCGGCCAGCGGCCGTTCTTCTTCAACGCCTCGCTGGCGCGCAACGTGACGCTGCAGCGGCCGGGCCTGGACGCGGCCGCCGCCCAGCGCGCGCTGCATCTGGCGGGGCTGGCGGCCGTCGCCGAACGGCACGGCCCGCAGGGCATCGGCGAGGCCGGGCTCGGCCTCTCCGGCGGCGAGGCGCTGCGCCTGTCGCTGGCCCGCGCCCTGGTCGATCCGGCGGCCAGCCTGGTGCTCGCCGACGAGCCCACCGCGCATCTGGACGCGGCCACCGCCGCGGCCACCACCGAGACGCTGCTGGCGCTGTGCCAGGGGCGCAGCCTGCTGCTGGCGACGCACGACCCGGTGCTGGCCGCCCGCCTCGACAGGATCGTCCTGCTGTGAACACGCTTCTTCCGGTTCTCTCGATCTTCTGGCAGGCGCAGCGCCGCGCGCTGCTGGCCGGCGCTGGGCTGGCGGCGGCGACGATGCTGGCCGGCGTCGCGCTGCTCGGCCTGTCCGGCTGGTTCATCACCGCGACCGCGCTCGCTGGCCTCTCGGCCAGCGCCGCCATCGGCTTCGACGTCTTCCGCCCCGGCGCCGGCATCCGCTTCCTGGCGCTGGCCCGCACCGCCGGCCGCTATGGCGAGCGGCTGGTCACCCATGACGCGACGCTCGCCGTGCTCGCCGCGCTGCGCGAAAGACTGTTCCGCGGCTGGGCGGCACCGATGGCCGCGCGCCAGCTGCTGGCCCGCCCCGCCCGGCTGCTGTTCCGGCTGACCGCCGATGTCGATGCGCTGGACGGGCTCTATCTGCGGCTGCTGCTGCCGCTGGGCGCGGCGCTGAGCGTCACCGCCGGCGCCGGCCTGGCGCTCGGCCTGCTGCATCCGGGGCTCGGCCTCGGCCTGGCGGCGCTGCTGCTGGCCGCAGGCCTCGGCCTGCCCGCCGCCGCCGCCCGCGCCGGGCGCCGCCCGGCCCGCCGCCGCGCCCATGCCGCCGAGGCGCTGCGCGCCCGCACCACCGACCTGCTGGGCGGCCAGGCCGAGCTGCTGCTGGCCGGCCGGCTGCCGGCGCAGCGCGACGCCGTGCTGGCCGCCGAGGCCCGGCTGGCCGGGGCCGAGGACGCGCTGCACCGCATCGAGACGCGCACCGGCCTGGGCTTCGGCCTGGCCGGCAGCCTGGCGCTGGCCGGCACGCTGCTCGCCGCCGGCGCCCTGGTCGAGGAAGGCACCCTCACCGTGCCGCAGGCGGCGATGGCGCTGCTGGTCGCCTTCGCCGCGCTGGAGCCCTTTGGGGCGCTGCGGCGCGGCGCGGTGGAGCTCGGCCGCCTGCTGCTGGCCGCCCGCCGCCTGGCGCCGCGCCTGAGCGCCGCGCCGCCGCCGTCTGGCCTGCCGCTGCCGCCGCGCGGCGAATCGCTGCGGCTGGAAGCGGTCACCGCCGGCCATCCGGGCGCCGCGGCGCCGGTGCTGCGCGGCCTGTCGCTGCGGCTGCGCGCCGGCGAGCGGGTCGCGGTGATCGGCGCCAGCGGTGCCGGCAAGTCCAGCCTGCTGGCGCTGGCCGCCGGCGAGCTCGCCCCCTGGCAGGGCCGCCTGGCTGCCCTGCCCGCCTGCCTGATGACCCAGCGCAGCGAGCTGTTCCAGGACAGCCTGGCCGACAATCTGCGCCTCGCCGACCCGGCCGCCCCCGACGCCACGCTGTGGCAGGCGCTGGCCGATGCCGGGCTGGAGAGCACGGTCGCTGCCCTGCCCGGCGGCCTCGCGGCGCGGCTGGGCGAGGGCGGCACCGGCCTCTCGGCCGGGCAGGCGCGGCGGCTGTCGCTGGCCCGGCTGCTGCTGCGCGGCGCGCCGCTCTGGCTGCTGGACGAGCCGACCGAGGGCCTCGACCCGCTGCTGGCGCGCGAGGTGCTGGCGCGGATCGCTGCGCGCGCCGGCGCCGCCAGCCTGCTGATCGCCACGCATATCCGGCGGGAAGCGGCGCTCGCCGACCGCCTGCTGCTGCTCGAGGACGGCCGCCTGGTCGCCGAGCATCGCCGCGGGGAGGCGGGCTATGCCGCCACCCTGGCGATGCTGCGGCCGGACTGAACCCGCCCTCCTGCTGAACCACCCGGCGCCGTGCTCCCGCGGCGCCGCAACCGAGAGGACACCGGGGCCCTCCCCCGGCGGCATCGGATGGAACTGGACGTCGTATCCCTATCGCGGCTGCAATTCGCGCTGACCGCCCTCTACCACTTCCTCTTCGTGCCCCTGACGATCGGGTTGTCGATCCTGCTCGCCATCATGGAGACGGTCTATGTGATGACCGGCCGCACCGTGTGGCGGGAGATGACCCGCTTCTGGGGCACGCTGTTCGGCATCAACTTCGTGCTCGGCGTCGCCACCGGGCTGACCATGGAATTCCAGTTCGGCATGAACTGGAGCTACTACAGCCATTATGTCGGCGACATCTTCGGCGCGCCGCTGGCGATCGAGGGGCTGATGGCCTTCTTCCTGGAGGCCACCTTCGTCGGGCTGTTCTTCTTCGGCTGGGACAAGCTTTCCAGGCTTGGGCACCTGGCGGCGACCTGGGCGGTGGCGCTCGGCTCCAACCTCTCGGCGCTGTGGATCCTGATCGCCAATGGCTGGATGCAGAACCCGGTCGGCGCCGCCTTCAACCCGCAGACCATGCGGATGGAGGTCACCGACTTCTGGGCCGTGGTCTTCAACCCCGTGGCCCAGGCGAAGTTCGTCCACACCGTCTCGGCCGGCTATGTCACCGCCTCGCTCTTCGTGCTCGGCGTCTCCGCCTGGTATGTGCTGAAGGGCCGCCACCTGGCGCTGGCCCGCCGCTCGATGACGGTCGCCGCCTCCTTCGGCCTGGCCGCCTCGCTCTCGGTCGTCGTGCTCGGCGACGAGAGCGGCTATCTGGCGACCGAGCACCAGCAGATGAAGCTCGCCGCCGTCGAGGCGATGTGGGAGACCGAGGCCGCGCCCGCCGCCTTCACCGCCTTCGGCTTCCCCGACCAGGAAGCGCGCGAGACGCATTACGCGATCCATATCCCGGCGCTGATGGGGCTGATCGCCACGCGGTCGCTGACCACCGAGGTGCCGGGCATCAAGGACCTCGTGCTCCGCGCCGAGACCCGCATCCGCCAGGGTATTCTGGCATACGACGCGCTGCAGACCATCCGAACAGCGCGCGGCGCCGGCGTCGCCCCCGAGGTGACCGCGTCGTTTGAAGAAAATGGCCGGCTGCTCGGCTATGCCTATCTGCTGCGCCGCTATGTCGACGATCCCCGCCAGGCGACCGAGGAACAGATCGCCAAGGCCGCCTGGGACACCGTGCCGCATGTGCCCTCGCTGTTCTGGGCCTTCCGCGTCATGGTCGGCATCGGCATGTACATGATCCTGCTGACGGCGGTGTTCTTCTTCCTGTCGGCGCGGCGGAAGCTGGATCGCCATCGCTGGCTGCTCTGGGTCGCCGTCTGGTCGATCCCGCTGCCCTGGATCGCCGCCGAGATGGGCTGGATCGTCGCCGAATTCGGCCGCCAGCCCTGGATCATCGAGGGCGTGCTGCCGACCGCCATGGCGGTCTCGCATCTGGGCGTCACCGAGGTGCTGATTACCATCGCCGGCTTCACCCTGTTCTACAGCATCCTCGCCGTCGTCGAGATGGGGCTGATGCTGAAGGCGATCGCCAAGGGCCCGCAGCCGCTGCCCGCCCCCGCCCCCCTGCTGTCGGCCGGACAGGCGCCGCCGCGCGCCGTGCCGGCGGAGTGAGCGTGTCATGATCCTGCATGAACTCCTCGACTATCCGACCCTCCGGCTGATCTGGTGGGTGCTGCTCGGCGTGCTGCTGATCGGCTTCGCCGCCACCGACGGCTTCGACCTCGGCGTCGGCGCGCTGCTGCCCTTCGTCGGCCGCACCGACCTGGAGCGCCGCGTCGCCATCAACACCATCGGCCCGGTCTGGGAAGGCAACCAGGTCTGGCTGATCCTCGGCGGTGGCGCCATCTTCGCCGCCTGGCCGCCGCTCTACGCGGTGTCCTTCTCGGGCTTCTACCTGGCGATGTTCGTGGTGCTGGCGGCGCTGATCCTGCGCCCCGTGGGCTTCAAGTATCGCGGCAAGCGCGACGATCCGCGCTGGCGCGCCGCCTGGGACTGGGCGCTGTTCACCGGCGGCTTCGTCCCCGCGCTGATCTTCGGCGTCGCCGTCGGCAACGTGCTGCAGGGCGTGCCCTTCCGCCTGACCGAGGAATACGGCATCCGCTACGAGGGCTCCTTCTTCGGCCTGCTCAACCCCTTCGCGCTGCTCTGCGGGCTGCTGTCGCTGTCGATGATGGTGATGCATGGCGGCGCCTGGCTGTCGCTGAAGGCCAGCGGCGTGGTGGCGCAGCGCGGCCGCCGCTATGGCAGCATCGCGGCACTCGCCGCCCTCGGCCTCTTCGCCTTCTGCGGCCTGCTGACCTGGCTCTGGCTCGGCGGCTACCGCATCACCAGCCCGATCGACCCGGCCGGCCCCTCGGCGCCGCTGCTGAAGGAGGTGACCCGCGACGGCGCCAGCTGGCTCGCCAACTACGCGGCCCATCCCTGGATGCTGATCGCGCCCGCCGCCGGCTTCCTCGGTATCCTCGGCGCCTTCCTCGGCCTGCGCGCCGGGCGGGAGGTCAGCACGCTGCTCTGCTCGAAGCTCGCCACCTTCGGCATCATCTCGACCGCCGGGCTGTCGATGTTCCCCTTCCTGCTGCCCTCCTCGCTCGACCCGCGCTCGAGCCTGACGGTCTGGGACAGCTCCTCCTCGCACCTCACCCTGTTCATCATGCTGGTCGCGACCGCCCTCTTCCTGCCGCTGATCCTGGCCTATACCGCCTGGGTCTACCGGGTGCTCTGGGGCAAGGTCAGCGAGGCCAGCGTGCGCGACAGCTCCGACGCCTACTGACCCCGCGCCTCCTGAAAGGAACGACGACCATGTGGTACTTCGCCTGGCTGCTCGGCCTGCCGCTCGCCGCCGCCTTCGCCGTGCTGAACGCGATGTGGTTCGAGCTGATGGAGCGCGGCGAGATCGCCCCGCAGGAATGACGCGCCATGGACATGCTTGATCTGCACAACCCCCTCGCCGATGTCGAGAACCACGCCGCCGAGGCCGCCAACCTGCTGCGCATGCTGGCCAATGAGCGCCGCCTGCTGCTGCTCTGCCACCTGATCGGCGAGGGCGAGGTCACCGTCGGCCGTCTGGCCGAGCGCGTCGGCCTGTCGCAGCCGGCGCTGTCGCAGCACCTGGCGCGCCTGCGCGAGGACGGGCTGGTCGCCACCCGCCGCGCCGGGACGACCATCCACTACCGCGTCGCCGATCCGCGCGTGGCGCGGCTGCTCGGCGTGCTGCACGACATCTATCAGGGCGGCGAGGAGAATGCCGAGGCGGTCGTGGTGAACTGACGGGAAGCCGGGGAGGCAGGCTGGGGGAATGAATTCCCCCAGACCCCCTTCTTCTTTCTGTCAGACTGCCGTGTCCACGTGACGACAGTACGTGAAACGGCCCGGCAGAAGCGCGACCTGGGAGGGCGCAGCGTTTCCTGTCACGGCGTCCCGCCGTGACGCCCGGGCGACGGCCCCGCTGAGGCGCAGCGCGACAAAAGGCCGGTCATCAGAAAAAAGATGGGGTCCAGGGGAATTCCTTCCCCTGGCCTGCCCCTGTCTTCCCTGTCAGGCGTTCAGCCCGCCATCGACGACGATCCCCGTCCCCGTCACCTGCGCCGCCCCCGGCCCGGCCAGATAGGCCACGGCGGCGGCCACGTCTTCCGGCTTGCCGTAATGGCCGAGCGCGGTGCCAGCGCGCTGGGCATCGGCCTGGGGTCCGGCGGCGGGGTTCATGTCGGTGTCGGTCGGGCCGGGATGGACCAGGTTCACCGTGATGCCGCGCGGCCCGAGGTCGCGGGCCAGGCCGCGCGTCAGCGAGATCAGCGCCGACTTGCTCATCGAATAGACGCTGATGCCGGGCAGGGCCACGCGCTCGGCCAGGCAGGAGCCGATGCTGATGATGCGGCCGCCCTGCGACAGATGCGGGATGGCGGCCTGGATCGCCAGCACCACGCCGCGGATGTTGACGTCGATGAGGGCGTCGATGTCCTCCAGCCGCATCGATTCCAGCGGGCCGCCGCGGGCGACGCCGGCATTGTTGACCAGGATGTCGAGGCCGCCGAGCCCGGCCACCGCCGCCTCCACCGAGCGGCGGATGGCGGCCGGGTCGGCGCTGTCGGCGGCGATGGCCAGGGCGCGGCGGCCAAGTCCCTCGATCTCCTGCGCCACCGCGCCGGCACGCTCCGGCGAGCTGACATAGGTGATCGCGACATCGGCGCCGCGGCGCGCCAGCTCGCGGGCGATGGCGGCGCCGATGCCGCGCGAGCCGCCGGTGACGAGGGCGCGCTTGCCGAGAAGGTCCATGGGTCGGGTCTTTCTGTGGTGTTCGATACAGAAATCCTGGCGCCGGTTGCGGCGCGCCGTCAAGCGAATTATATAGCGATCGACAGAGAAATAGGTGCCATGGCCGACCGCGGACGTCCCCGGAGCTTCGATCGCGAGCGCGCGCTGGCCGCGGCCATGCTGCTGTTCTGGCGGCGCGGCTACAGCGCCACCTCGGTGGCCGAGCTGTGCCAGGCGATGGGGATCGGCTCGCCCAGCCTCTATGCCGCCTTCGGCAGCAAGGAGGCGCTCTATGCCGAGGCGCTGACGCTCTATGGCGAGCGCTTCGGCCCGCGCATCTGGAGCGGCTTCGACGCGGGGCCCACGGCGCGCGCGGCGATCCGGTCGCTGCTGCTGGATTCGGCCGGCACGCTGGCCGAGGGTGCCTGCGGCTGCATGGTGACGCTGGCCAATATAGGCGAGCCGGCGGCCTGCCAGGCGCAGGCGCTGCTGGCCGGGATGCGCGCCGCCATCCTGGAGAAGGTCACCAGCCGGCTGGCCGCCGCCCAGGCCGAAGGCGAGCTGCCCGCCACGGTCGATGTCGCCGCGCTGGGGCGGTTCTATCTCGGCGTGCAGCAGGGCATGTCGGTGCAGGCGCGCGACGGCGCCACCCAGCCGGCCCTGGCGGCGATGGCCGAGGTCGCCATGGCCGCCTGGCCCGGGCCCTAGTTGTCGCCGAGCTCGCGATAGGCGCCGCGCTCGGGGTCGTAGCCATAGCGCTTCCTCTCGGCGCCGGAGAGGGTGACGGGGCGGCCGTCGCGCTCCTCGCTGCGGTCCAGCGACATGACGATGACGGGCCAGCCGGGCCGCGCCATGGCGGCGCCGGCGTCGAAGGCCGGGGACCCTTCCAGCGTCACGCAGGGGCTTTCCGGCGGGGCGCAGGCGGCGCCGTTGTCGCTGCCGCCGGGGATGGTGCCGGCATGGCGCCACTGGCTGCGCGCCGCCTCCAGCCGGAAGATCTCGAAGCCGTAGATCGAGCTGCCCTGGAAGCTGGCGATGGTGCGCAGCGCCAGGATCAGGTCGCCGCCCGGCAGGGCGTGCTGCCGCAGCGGCGCCTTCCCGTCGACCTGCGGCGCGTCGCCGCCGGCGCCGCCGGTGCCGATGCGGCCGATCCCGGCCTGCAGGCTGGCCGGGATCCAGCGGCCGCCCTCGCGGCGGAAGCTGGCCTGGTAGAGCGGCAGGGTGGCGTCGGGGGCGGTGAAGACGACACCGCCGGTCGGCGCCGGCTGCGCCGTGGCCAGGCCCAGATAGAGCTCGCCACCGGCCGGCAGTGTCACCCGGCTGCCCCACCAGAAGGACAGCACCTGGCCATCCGCCAGCCGGCAGGCGCCCCCGGCGTCACGGCGGGCGCAGAAGGCATCCTCGACCTGGCGCGGCGAGGGGGGCGCGGGATCGGCGGCCCAGGCGGCGAGCGGCAGGGTCAGCAAGGCGGCGGCAAGGGCAGCGGTTTTCATGAAGCGCAGGATAGGAAACGGCCCCGCCCGCGTCGCATCATTCCCCCGTGACGCGGCCCCGGGCCGGGGGGCACCCGACTCCCCGCATCTTGGAAGGCAGCGCGACGGGTGGCAGGCTCACTGATGGAAATCTGGGAGACGAGCGGATGGCCTATGACCTGATCCTGGCCGGCGGCCGGGTGGTCGACCCGTCGCAGAAGATCGACGCGGTGATGGATGTCGCCTTCGCGGGCGGCAAGGTGGCGAAGCTGGCGCCCGGCATCGAGGCGCCGCCCGGCTGCGAGCGGCGCGATGTCAGCGGGCTGATCGTCACCCCCGGCCTGATCGACCTGCACACCCATGTCTATGACGGCGGCACCTCGCTGGGCGTCAACGCGGAAGAGTTTGCCCGCCTCTCGGCGGTGACCACCGCGGTCGACACCGGCAGCGCCGGCCCCGGCAATTTCGCCGGCTTCCGCCGCCACGTGATCGAGCGCAGCCAGGTCCGCATCCTGGCCTACCTCCACGTCTCGCATGCCGGCATCTTCGGCTTCTCCAAGCGCGTCATGGTGGGCGAGAGCGAGGAGCTGCGCCTGATGAACCCGATCGAGGCGGTGCAGGTGGCGGACGCCAACCGCGACGTCATCGTTGGCATCAAGGTGCGCGTCGGGCGGCATTCCTCCGGCACCTCGGGCGCGGTGCCGCTGAACATCGCGCTGCAGGTAGCCGACGAGGTCGGCATGCCGCTGATGGTGCATATCGACCATCCGCCGCCGAGCTATGAGGAGGTGATCGCCCAGATGCGGCCGGGCGACGTGCTGACCCATGCCTTCCGCCCCTTCCCCAATTCCCCGGTGAATGCCCAGGGCAAGGTCAAGCAGGCGGTGCTGGCGGCGCGCGACCGCGGCGTGCTGTTCGATATCGGCCATGGCCAGGGTTCCTTCTCCTTCAAGACCGCACGCGCCATGCTGGCCAATGGCTTCATGCCCGACACCATTTCCTCGGATGTCCATTCGCTCTGCATCACCGGGCCGGCCTTCGACCAGGTGACCACCCTGTCGAAATTCCTCTGCCTGGGCGTGCCGCTGTCCGAGGTCATCGCCGCCTCGACCAACCTGGCGGCGGCGGCGCTGCAGCGGCGCGAGCTCGGCACGCTGAAGCCGGGCAGCATCGGCGACGCCTCGATCCTGTCGCTGCGCCAGGGCCGCTTCGACTATGTCGACGTGGTCGGCGAGCGGCTGGAAGGCAGCCAGCGCCTGGTCGCCGAGGGCGTGGTGATCAATGGCCGCTGGTGGCATGGCCGCAGCCCCGAGGAGCCGATCCACGGCACCCTCTGACCCCCGCCACCGGCAGCACGAGCGTCAACGGGGCCATTACGGCCCCGTTCTTGTTTCAGCCCGCCCGCCCCTCACCGCAAAATGTTGCCATCTGGCGAAACCTCAACCGACCCTCTTGATTGTAGCCTCGGCTACATGCTCAATACCGCGCATCGGATGCCTGCCGTGACCACAGCCTGACATGCGAGGGAACAGCCTGGATGCGCCTGACGCGACGGATTGCCGCCAAGATGGCGGCCTCGGCCCTGTTGGCCGGGCTGCTGGCCCTGCCCTCCCTGGCCGAGGCGCGCGACCGCCCGCTGCGGGTGGTGACCACCTTCACCATCCTGCAGGACATGGCGCAGAACGTGGCGGGCGAGGCCGCGGTGGTGGAATCGATCACCCGCCCGGGCGCCGAGATCCATGACTACGAGCCGACGCCGCAGGACATCGTCCGCGCGCAGGGTGCCGACCTGGTGCTGTGGAACGGCATGGGGCTGGAACGCTGGTTCGAGCGCTTCTTCCAGCGGGTGAAGGACGTGCCCTCGGCGATCCTGACCGAGGGCATCGCCGGCATCGCCATCACCGACGGGCCCTACAAGGGCCGCCCCAATCCGCATGCCTGGATGTCGCCGGCCAATGCGGTGGTCTATGTCGAGAACATCCGCCGCGCGCTGGCCGCCGCCGACCCGGCCAATGCCGCGGTCTATGCCGCCAATGCGGCGCGCTACACCGCCGAGATCCGGGCGCTGGACGCGCCGATCCGCGCGCAGCTGTCGCGCATCCCGGAGACGCAGCGCTGGCTGGTCACCTGCGAGGGCGCCTTCTCCTACCTGACCGCCGGCTACGGCCTGCGCGAGCTCTATCTCTGGCCGATCAATGCCGAGGAGCAGGGCACGCCGCGGCAGATCCGCACCGTCGTCGACACCGTCCGCCGCCAGAAGATTCCTGTGCTGTTCTGCGAGAGCACGGTCAGCGACCGGGCGATGCAGCAGGTGGCGCGGGAGGCGCGGTCGCGCTTCGCCGGCGTGCTGCATGTCGACAGCCTGACCGGGCCGGAGGGCAATGCGCCGAGCTTCCTGCGCCTGCTGGAGTTCAACGCGAAGGCGATCCTCGCCGCCTTCCAGGACGGGAGGAGCTGAACATGCTGATGGGCGCTACCTCTGCCCCGCCTCCCCTGGCCTTCCCCCGCTCGCCGCTGCGCGGCTTCGGCGACTGGCTGATCGAGCGCATCGCGCCCACCGGCAGTGCCCCCACCGGCAGCGCGGCCGGGGGAACCGGCCCCGCCGCCGCCCCGCCGATGGCGCTGCGGGTCGAGGGCGCCACGGTCGCCTATGCCAATGGCCATGTCGCGCTGCGCGACGCCTCGCTGGTGCTGGACCGGCCGACCATCTGCGGGCTGCTCGGCGTCAACGGCGCCGGGAAATCCTCGCTGTTCAAGGCGGTGATGGGGCTGGTCACGCCCGCCGCCGGCACCGTCCGCATCGCCGGCGAGAGCGTCGCCACCGCGCAGCGGCGCAACTGGCTGGCCTATGTGCCGCAGGCCGAGGAGGTCGATTGGGCCTTCCCGGTCAGCGTGCGCGATGTCGTCATGATGGGCCGCTACGGCTACATGAACAGCCTGCGCATCCCCTCGGCGGCCGACCGCCGCGCGGTGGAGCAGGGGCTGGCCCGCGTCGGCATGCTCGACTTCGCCGAGCGGCAGATCGGCCAGCTCTCTGGCGGGCAGAAGAAGCGGGTCTTCCTGGCGCGCGCCCTGGCCCAGGACGGCCGCATCATCCTGCTCGACGAGCCGTTCGGCGGCGTCGACGTCACCACCCAGGAACAGATCATTCTCCTGTTGCGCGAGTTGCGGGCGGAAGGGCGGATCATCCTGGTCTCCACCCATGATCTCGCCAGCGTGCCCGGCTTCTGCGACCAGGTGGCGCTGGTGAAGGGCACCGTGCTGGCCGCCGGGCCGACGGAGGAGATCTTTACCCCGGCCAACCTGGCGCGCGCCTTCGGCGGCAGCGCCGCCAGCCAGGCCGCCGGCGCCGCCGTCACCCTGGTGCCCGGCCCGGACGGGACGCGGCTGGTGATGGATGCCGAGGGGCGCCTGCTGGGACAGCTGCAGCCGCAGCCATGATGGAAGCCCTGCTGATCCCCTTCGACTATGAATACATGCGCAACGCCATGCTGATCTCGGCGGCGATCGGCGGCATCTGCGGGCTGCTCTCCTGCTTCGTCGCGCTGAAGGGCTGGTCGCTGCTGGGCGATGCGCTGTCGCACGCCGTGGTGCCGGGGGTGGCGCTGGCCTGGATCCTCGGCCTGCCCTTCGCGCTGGGCGCCTTCGCCTCCGGCCTGCTGGCGGCCTGGGTGATGGGCTTCATCCGCCGCAACAGCCGCATCCGCGAGGACGCCGCCATCGGCGTGGTCTTCACCGCTTTCTTCGGCGCCGGGCTGGTGCTGCTGACCCTGTTCCCCAGCAACATCCGGCTGCAGACCATCATCTTCGGCAATGTGCTGGGCATCGCGCCGGCGGACACGCTGCAGCTGCTGGTCGTCACCGGGGGCGTGCTGGCGGTGCTGCTGCTGCGCGGCCGCGACCTGATGCTGTGGTGCTTCGATGCCGGCCATGCCCGCGCCATCGGGCTGAATACGTCTGTCCTGCAGATCCTGCTGCTGGGCAGCGTCGCGGCGGTGGCCGTGGCCGCCATGGTGGCGGTCGGCGCCGTGCTGGTGATCGCCATGCTGGTGGCGCCCGGCGCCACCGCCTATCTGCTGACCGACCGCTTCGGCCGCATGCTGCAGCTGGCGACCGGGATCGGCGCCGGCACCGCCTTCCTCGGCGCCTATGCCAGTTATTTCCTCGACGGCTCCACCGGCGGCGTGATCGTCAGCCTGCAGGCGCTGCTCTTCACCCTGGTGCTGGTCTTCGCGCCACGGCACGGGCTGCTGGCCGGCCGCCGCGCCCGCCGCGCGGCGATGGAGGCCACTCCATGACCGAGCTCCTGCTCGCCCCCTTCGCGTATGACTTCATGCGCGAGGCGCTGCTGATCGGTAGCCTGGTGGCCACCGCCTGCGCGCTGCTCTCCTGCTACATCGTGCTGAAGGGCTGGTCGCTGCTGGGGGACGCCATCGCCCATGCGGTGCTGCCGGGGGTGGTGATCGCCTCGGCGCTGGGCCTGCCGATCGCGCTCGGCGCCTTCGCCGCCGGCATGGCCTGCGCGCTCTCGGCCGGCTTCGTGCAGGCGCACAGCCGGGTGAAGGAGGATGCGGCGCTCGGCGTCGTCTTCACCGGCATGTTCGCCATGGGCCTGGTGCTGCTGGCCTTCCTGACCACGGAAGCGCACATCACCCATATCCTGTTCGGCAATATCCTGGGCATCGAGCCCGAGGATTTCTGGCAGACCCTGCTGGTCGGCGGCGCGGTGCTGGCGGTGCTCGCGGTGAAGGGCCGCGACCTGGTGCTGTTCTGCTTCGATGCCGGCCATGCGCGCGGCATCGGGCTGAATGTTGCTGTCCTGCGCTACCTGTTCCTGGCGCTGCTCTCGGCCGCCGTGGTCGCGGGCGTGCAGGCCGTGGGCGTGATCCTGGTCGTCGCCCTGCTGATCACCCCGGGCTGCATCGGCTATCTGCTCGCCGACCGCTTCGGCCGCATGGCGGCGATCGCCACCGGCAGCGCCCTGCTGTCGAATGCCATCGGCATCGTGCTGAGCTTCCACCTCAACGTCTCGCCGGCCGGCAGCATCGTGCTGGTGCTGTCCGGCCTCTTCGCCCTGGCCCTGGTCTTCGCGCCGCAGCACGGGCTGCTGGCGGCGCGTCGCCGGATCTCCGCCTCCGGCTGATCAGACGGGCGGGCGGTGCTGCGCCCAGGGCCGCACCGCCTCGAAGGCCGCCGCCATCTGCAGCACGCCGAGATCGTCGAAGCGCCGGCCGACGATCTGCAAGCCCACCGGCAGCCCGTCGCGGGTGAAGCCGCAGGGGATGCTGGCCGCCGGGTTCTGCGACAGGTTGAAGGGGTAGGAGAATTCCGCCCAGCTCATCCAGTCCCAGGGGTGCTGCGGCCAGTGCGGCGGCTGCAGCAGTTCCGCGGGGAAGGCCGCGGTCGAGACCGCCGGGGTGATGAGAAAGTCCCAGTCCTCGAAGAAGCGGTGGATCTCGGCGCAATAGGCGTACTTCACCATCCGCATCTTCTGGTAGTCACCGAGGGAAATATGGAGCCCGGCCTCCAGGCAGGCGACGAAGCCGGGGTCCATGCGGTCGCGGAATTCCTCGACCCGGTCGGCATGGCGGCTGAAATGCGCCGGCCAGAAGAAGCGCGCCAGCTCCGGCCCGCGCGGGCCCCAGGGGGTGGCGGCCGGCTGCACCGCGAGGCCAAGCTCGGTCTCGAAGGCCCGTGCCGCCTTTTCCACCAGCGCCGCCACCTCGGGGTCGACGCGGGCATGGCCCAGATCGGCGCTGAAGGCGATGCGCGGCCGGCGCGGGCGCTCGGCCAGGCGGCGCGGATAATCGGCCGGCTGCGCCTCCAGGCTGGACTGGTCGTCGGGATGCGGCCCGGCCATCACCTTCAGCATCAGCGCGGCATCGGCCACCGTCCGGGTCAGCGGCCCCAGATGCACGGTATAGTCGCTGGCCGCCATCGGCGATTGCGGGATGCGGCCATAGCTGGGCTTCAGGCCGAAGACGCCGCAGAAATGCGCCGGCATGCGGATCGAGCCCGCCCCGTCGCTGCCCTGGTGCAGCGGGCCATAGCCGGCCGCCGCCCCGACGCCCGCCCCGGCCGAGGAGGCGCCGGCATTGTAGCCATGCTTCCAGGGATTGTGGGTGATGCCGGTCAGCGGCGAGCGGCTGACCCCGGTCCAGCCGAATTCCGGCGTCGTCGTCTTGCCCAGGATGATGGCGCCGGCCGCGCGCAGCCGCGCCACCATGACATTGTCGGCCGTGGCCACGTCGCCGCGCCGCAGATGCGTGCCATACTCGTTCGGCAGGCCGGCCACCGCCTCATGGTCCTTGATGGTCACCGGGATACCGTGCAGCGGGCCCAGCGGCGTGCCCTTGGCAATCGCCGCATCCGCGGCCTGGGCGGCCTCCATGGCCTGCTCGGCGGCCAAATGAGCAAAAGCGTTCAGCGTCGGCTCCAGCGCCTCGATCCGCTTCAGCACGGCGGCGGTGACCTCGCTGGGCGCGACCTGCTTGGCGCGGATCGCATCGCCCAGCGCCGTCGCCGGGGTGAAGCACAGATCGGTCTCGTTCATGCCTGGAACCTCTTCCTGTCCGATGGCGGGACGAGGGAGGAAGCGGACTCCGCGCCCGGCCTCACCAGGCGGGCTTCCCTCGCGGCCATTTGGATATATCATATTTGTTCGGAGCCCAGCGCAAGGAGCGATCCATGGCCTCTCCCCTGCTTCTCGGCGCCCTGGCCGATGACCTGACCGGCGCCGTGGAGCTGGCCGGCATGCTGGTCGCCGGCGGCGCCACCACCCTGCTGGCGGTCGGGCCCGAGGGGGTGCCGGAGACGGCGGAAGGGCTGCACGCCCTCGTCGTCGCCCTGAAGAGCCGGGTCGCGCCGCCGCGCGAGGCTGAGGCATTGGCCGAAGCCTGCGCCGCCCGTTTCGCCGCGCTGGAGGCCCGCCAGGTCTTCTTCAAGTATTGCGCCACCTTCGACAGCACCGCCCAGGGCAATATCGGCAACATGGCCGAGCGGCTCTGCGGCGGCGCGCCGGCGGCACCGGTGATCTTCTGCCCGGCCTATCCGGCGGCCAGGCGCACCGTCTTCCACGGCCACCTTTTCGTCGCCGACCAGCTGCTGGCGGACTCGCCCAAGCGGCACGATCCGCTGACGCCGATGACGCAATCCGACCTGCGGCGGGTGCTGGCGCCGCAGACCCGGCTCGGCGTCGGCAGCCTGTTCCTCGAGCAGATCGCCGAGGGCCCCGCCGCCATCCGCCAGGCGGCGCAGGCGGAATTCGCCGCCGGCCGGCCCTTCCTGGTCGCCGATACGGTCTTCGAGCGCGACCTGCAGACCCTGGCCGAGGCCAGCCTGGACTGGCCGCTGGCCACCGGCGGCGCCTCGGTCGCCGCGCATTACCCGGCGCTGTGGCGGGCGCGCGGCTGGCTGCCGCCGGCCGCCGCACCGGCGCTGCCCGGGGTGCAAGGGCCAGGCGCCGTGCTGGCCGGCAGCTGCGCCGAGCAGACCCGCGCCCAGTTTTTCTCCTTTCGCGACGCCGGCCATCCGGTGCGGCTGCTGGATCCGTTGGCGCCGCTGGAGGCGACGGTCGCCGCCGCCCTGGACTGGGCGACGCCGCTGCTGGCCGCCGGACCCGTGGCGCTGTCGCCCTCGATCGAGCCGGAGGCGGTGGCGCGCGCCCAGGCCGCGCTCGGCCCGATCGAGGCCGGCCGCCGGGCCGAGGCGCTGCTCGGCGCCCTCGCCCAGGGCCTGGTCGCGCGCGGCGTGCGGCGCCTGGTGGTGGCGGGCGGCGAAAGCTCGGGCGCGGTGGTGCAGGCGCTCGACATCACCCGGCTGCAGGTGGCGCCTTTCGCCGCCCTCGGCGTCGGCCGCTGCCTGGCCCGCCGGCCCGAACCCCTGGCGCTGGTGCTGAAATCCGGCAAGCTCGGCGCCATCGACCTCTTCGCCAGCAGCCTGGCCGCCCTGGAGACCGCCGCATGACCGAGAGCCTCGCCGCCACCCTGGTCGAGACCTACAAGGCCCTGGCCCGGCACGGGCTGAACCATGGCAGCAGCGGCAATGTCAGCGCGCGCCTCGGCGCCGAGATGCTGGTGACGCCGACCGGCGCCACCGCCGACAGCCTGGCGCCCGGGCAGATGGTGCGCATGCCGATCCTGGGCCCGGCGGCGCCGGGCAGCGCGCCGTCGAGCGAATGGCCGATGCATGCCGCCGTCTATGCCGCCTGCCCGGAGGCCGGCTGCGTCATCCACAGCCATGCCGATGCCTGCACCGCGCTGGCCTGCCTGGGCGAGAAGCTGCCGGCCTTCCACTATATGGTGGTGGGCTTCGGCGGCGACAGCGTGCCGCTCGTCCCCTATGCCACCTTCGGCACGCCGGCCCTGGCCGAGGCGGCGGGGCGCGCCATCGCCGGGCACAAGGCCTGCCTGCTGGAGAATCACGGCATGATCGTGCAGGGCCCCGACGCGGCGACCGCGCTGGCCACGGCGCTGCGGCTGGAGACCCTGGCGCGGCAGTACCTGCTGGCGCGCGGCGCCGGCCGGCCGCGCCTGCTCTCGGACAGCGAGATCGCCGCGGCGCGCGAGCGCTACAAGACCTATGGCAAGCCGCAGCCGGCCTGATCCCGGCGGCCTCGCCGACCCGCCGGGATCAGGCGGGCGCGCCGCGCCGGCGCCGGGACTGGCGCGGGGGCGGCCAGAGCAGCAGCGCGCCCGCCGCCAGCTGCAGCAGCCCGGCTGCCAGGAAGATCGCCGGGCCGCCGTCGCGCAGCAGGCCGAAGCCGGCCGGGGCGAAGGCATAGGCGGCCTGCCCGATCGCCGTGACCAGGGCGACGGCGCGCGGCAGGTCCTCGGCGCGGAACTCGGCCTGGGCGATCAGCGGCGGCAGCGAGGTAGCATTGCCGATGCCCAGGCCGAACAGCGCGCAGCCCGCCAGCATCAGCGGCACCGAGCCGGCGCTGCCGGCCAGCAGCAGCGCCGAGCCCAGCGCCTGCACCGCGCCGTTCAGCGCCGCCGCCCGGCGCCGGCTGGCCCCCGGCCGCAGCAGCCGCCCCACCGCCAGCCGCCCGAGCATGCCGCAGCCAGTGGCGCCGCCCATGGCCCAGCCGGCGGCGCCGGCGCCGAGCAGCGGCACCAGCACCGAGAAGAGATGCGCCACCAGCCCGATCTGCGCGAAGAGCGCCAGGCTGGCCGCCACCGTCAGCGTGGCGAAGCGCCGGTCGCGCCAGGGATTGGCGGGCAGCGGCGCCGACGCGACAGCGGGCCGTGGCGGCGCGGCCAGGGCAGAAGCCGCCGGGGCCGCGCCATCCGGCGCCTGGCCCAGCCCGGCCGGGGTCGGCGCGAAGAAGCGCCCGGCCATCCACCAGAGCAGCACGGCGGCGACGGCACCGACCAGCCCGGCCGCCGTGGCGAAGCCCAGCCCGCCGATCAGCGCCACCCAGAGCGGTGACAGCACCAGCCCGCTGAGGCTGGCGCCGTTGAAGGCCAGGCCCAGCGCCATCGGCCGGCGCTGCACGAACCAGGGCGCGAGGGCGGCGTTCAGCGCCGCCGCGCTGGTCAGCGCCCAGCCGGCCGCGCTCAGCGGCAGCGCCAGGAACAGCTGCCAGGGCTGCTGCGCCATGGCCCAGCCCAGCAGCCCGAGCGCCGTCAGCACGGCGCCGGCGCGCAGCACGGCGACCTGGCCGAAGCGGCGGTGCAGCCGGGCCAGCTGCGCCACCACCGCGGCGCCGATCAGGAACTGCACGGTCAGCGCCAGGGAGAGCAGGCCGACCGGCCAGCCATGCTGCTGCGCCAGGGTCTGCAGGAAGATCGGCGGCCCGTAGAAGCCGATGCCCCAGGCGAAGAAGGCGGTGACGAAGGCGGCGCGCACCACCTTCCAGCCGAAGAAGCCGGTCGGCGGCGGGGGGGAAGGATCGGTGAAAGCCATGCGGGGCGCTCCTGCTGTCGCCGCCTGTGTCGCGCCGGCGCGCCGCCGGATGCTACCATCCCGGCCGAAGCATCCCGCGCCCCGCCATGCTAGACCGGTCGCCGCATCAGGCCACCGCAGCAGGGAGGAAGCGCATGCTGAGCACCGCGGGCTTCGCCGGCATCGCCGCGCTGATCGGCGAGCCGGCGCGCGCCACCATGCTGGCCGCACTGCTCGACGGGCGGGCGCTGACCGCCGGCGAGCTGGCCACCGCCGCCGGCATCGCGCCGCAGACCGCCAGCGCCCATCTGGCCCGGCTCACCGAGGCCGGGCTGCTGGCGATGCAGCGGCAGGGGCGGCACCGCTACCACCGGCTGGCCTCGCCCGCCGTGGCGCAGATGCTGGAGGGGCTGATGGCCGTTGCCGCGGCCGCTGCCCCGCCGCCCCGGCCGGCGCCGCGCACCGGACCGCGCGATGCGGCGCTGCGGCGGCTGCGCGGCTGCTACGACCATCTGGCCGGGCAGGTCGCCGTTGCCCTCGCCGACCGCCTGGTGGCACGCGGCCAGATCGAGCTCTCGGCGGATGGCGGCGCGTTGACCGAGGCCGGGCGCGATTTCTTCGCCGGGATCGGGCTGGCGCTGCCGGAAGCGCGCGGCGGCCGCCTGTTCTGCCGGCCCTGCCTGGACTGGAGCGAGCGGCGGCCGCATCTGGCGGGGCAGCTGGGCCGCGCCTTCTGCGGCTTCTGCCTGGCGCAGGGCTGGATACGGCGGCAGGAGGGCAGCCGCGCGATCAGCGTCACGCCGCCCGGCTGGCAGGCGCTGCACCGCCACTTCGCGCTGTCGCCCCAGGATCTCTGACCGGATCTCTGCGGCGCATCCCCGGCGGCGCCGGCCTCAGCGCGCGCGGCGGCTGGCGAGCAGCAGGCCGAGGCCGAAGGCCAGCACCAGGCAGCCGGCGGGATTGTCGCGCAGGCCCTGGCGCAGCAGGCCGAGCTGGTCGTGCACCCGCCGCTCCAGCCAGGTGGCGGCATCGACGGCATAGGGGACGCCATGCTGCAGCGGCCCGCCCAGCGGCCGGAAATCCCGGGGCGGCGCCGGAAGACGGTGGGAGACGGTCATGCGTCCTGCGGGCTCCATGCGAGGGGTGGTGGCAGCAGAACCGGCGCAGCCCGCGCCGGTTGCCGCGGCCGGGCGGTTCAGCCCTCCTTCTTCGGCTCGGCCATGTGGCGGTGCATCGCGGCCAGCACCGGCGCCGGCATCACATGGGCGATCGCCGCCTGCAGCTTGTTCTTGACGCCGCTGACCACGTCGCCCTCGCCCTTCTGCATCGCCGCATAGCCGCTGCGCGCCACATCGGCCGCATCATCCTTCGATCCCTGGCCGACCGGGGTGTCGAGCATGCCGGCCCGCTCGAAGAAGCGGGTCTCGGTCGGCCCCGGCATCAGGCAGGTGACGGTGACGCCGCTGTCCTTCAGCTCGTCGCGCAGCGCGTGGCTGAAGGAATCGATGAAGGCCTTGCTGCCGTTGTAGACGGCCTGGTAGCTGCCGGGCATGAAGCCGGCGATCGAGCCGGTCAGCAGGATGCGGCCCGCGCCGCGCGCCCGCATCTGCCGCCCGACCTGCTGCACCAGCCGCAGCGTGCCGGTGATGTTGGTCTCGACGACATGGCGGATGGCGGCGAAGTCCTGGTCGAGGAAGCCATGGCCGAGGCCGCGGCCGGCATTGGCCAGCAGCGCGTCGACCGGCCGGCCGGCCAGGGCGGCGACCAGCCGGTCGACCCCCGCCTCGGTCGCCAGATCGGCCTGCACGGCGGTGACCGTGGCGCCATGGCCGCGCAGCTGCACCGCCGCCTGCTCGATCTCCGGCTCGTCGGCGGCGATGACCAGGTCGTGGCCGTCCTCGGCGCAGCAGCGCGCCAGCTCGAAGCCGATGCCGCTGGAGGCGCCGGTCACCAGCGCCAGGCGGCGCGCTCCGGGGGGGCTCTGCGTCATGGCTTCAGCACCACCTTGATGCAGCCATCCTGCTTGTCGCGGAAGGTCTTGTAGAGCTCGGGCCCGTCCTCCAGCCGCGCGGTGTGGGTGACGACGAAGGAGGGGTCGATCTCGCCCTTCTCGATGCGCTGCAGCAGCTCGGGCAGGTAGCGCTGCACCGGCGTCTGCGCCATGCGGAAGGTCAGGCCGCGGTTGATCGCCGAGCCCATCGGGATCTTGTCGAGCAGACCGCCATAGACGCCGACGATCGAGACGGTGCCGAAGTTGCGGCAGCAATGGATCGCCTGGCGCAGCACATGCGGCCGGTCGGTGCCCATGAAGGTCGCGACCTTCACCCGGTCGATCAGGCTATCGAGGCTGGCGGTCGCATCCGCCTCCGACCCCACCGCGTCGATGCAGGCATCGGCGCCGCGCCCCTGGGTGAGCTGCATGATGCGCTCGTAGATGTCCTCTTCCTTGAAGTCGAGCGTCAGCGCGCCGGCCTGGCGCGCCATGGCCAGCCGCTCGGGCACGGTGTCGATGGCGATGACCCGCTCGGCGCCCAGCAGGAAGGCGCTGCGGATGGCGAACTGCCCGACCGGGCCGCAGCCCCAGATCGCCACCGTCTCGCCGCCGGTCAGCCCGCAGAGATCGGCCGCCATGTAGCCGGTGGGGAAGATGTCGGAGAGGAACAGCGCCTGCTCGTCCGGCATGCCGTCGGGGATCTTGATCGGCCCGACATCGGCATAGGGCACGCGCAGGTATTCGGCCTGGCCGCCGGCATAGCCGCCCAGCAGGTGCGAATAGCCGAACAGCCCGGCCGGCGAATTGCCCCAGAGCTTGGTCGCCGCCTCGCGGTTCGGGTTGCTGCGCTCGCAGCCGGAATACTGGCCGCGGCGGCAGAAGAAGCATTCGCCGCAGGAGATGGTGAAGGGCACCACCACGCGGTCGCCGACCTTGAGCTTCTTGTTGTCGCGGCCGACCTCGACCACCTCGCCCATGGTCTCGTGGCCCAGGATGTCGCCATGCTCCATGCCGGGGATCACCCCGTCATAGATGTGCAGGTCGGAGCCGCAGATGGCACAGGCGGTGACGCGGATGATGGCGTCCTGGCCGTGCTGGATCTCGGGATCCTTGACCGCCTCGCAGCGGATGTCGGACTTGCCGTGCCAGGTCAGCGCCTTCATGCCACGCCCCCGATCCGGCGGCGGCAGGCAGGCGGGGTGGCGGCGGGGCGCAGCGGCATGCGGGCGTTCCTCTTCCCATTCTGGGTCGGCCGCCGGCGGGAGCCGGCCGGATGGGAGAGGAACGGCCGCGGCAGGTCAGGGGTTGTCGCGGCCGCCGGAAAAATTAGTATAACATAAGTAAATTGGCCCGCCTCTTCGGCCGAGGACAGCTCTCCCCAAGCAGAAGCTGCGCCGCCGACTGTGCCCGGTCCGGCCCCTGCAACCGCCGCGCCAGCGCCAGCGGGCGGGCAACTTCACAGACCGGCGACCGGCGATGACTTGCCGCCTTGCCGGCTTTCCTGCGGCGCGACTGTCGCGGGCCCGGCCAATACAGCGCCGAACTCCATAACATATGTAGTTGTTTCCCTGCCCCGTCTTGGGCAGTTGCCGTCGTCGAAACATCGAGACGAGCCGCAGCTGGAGAATTTGACATCGACCTTGCCGCCCTGCCGCCCTGCCGGGCGGAACGCCCCGGCGCGGCGGGCGCCCGCCGCGGCGGCCCGGGGGACATGGCCTTGCCGGGGGATGCCCCCCGGACCATTGCGCGACCGCGGCCTGCCGGCGGTCACTGAGGAACTGATGACCGAAGATCGGATGGCCCGCTTGCGCGCCGGCCATCGCCCTGCCCCTTCGCCCGCCGCCCCGAGCACGGAGGTGGCCGTGCGCGGCGGCCGATGAGCTGCCTGGTCACCGCGCCCGCCGACGCCCCGGAGATCGTCGCGCTGCTGGCGCGGCTGCGCGGCCTGGCGCCGCTGACCGAGGAGGAGGCGGAGCGCGTCGCCGGCCTGGCGCGGCTGCCGGCGCGCGAGACCGCCGCCCGGCAGGAGCTGCGCGCCGAGGGCCAGAGCGCGCCGCCGCTGCTGCTGCTGGCCGGCTGGGCCTGCCGCGTCCACATCCTGCCGGACGGGCGGCGGCAGATCATCAGCTTCCTGCTGCCCGGCGACATCATCGGCCGCGGCCGGCCCTCGCTCGCCGAGCTCTGCAGCATCAACAGCCTGACGCGGCTGCGCCATGTCGATGCCTCCAGCCTGGTGACCGGCGGCGAGGAGACGCCGCTGGCGCGCGCGCTGCGGGCGCTGGAGCTGCAGGAGGTGGCGCAGCTGCGCGACCAGGTGGTGCGGCTCGGCCGGCAGATGGCGCATGAGCGGATGGCCGGGCTGCTGCTGGAATTCGAGGCGCGGCTGACCGCCGCCGGCCTCGCCAGCGGCGGCTGCTTCGCCATGCCGCTGACCCAGGAGGTGCTGGCCGATGCGCTCGGCCTCAGCGTCGTGCACCTGAACCGCACGCTGCAGCAGATGCGGCGCGAGGGGCTGATCGCGCTGAAGGGCCGCGTCGTCACGCTGAAGCAGACGGCGGCGCTGCGCAGCATCGCCGACTGGCAGCCGCCGCCCCGCCTGGCCGGTTGAGGCGGCGCGCCGCGCTCACTGCACCGGCGGCGCCGCCACCTGGCGCCCGGCCAGCCGCGCGACGCCCTCGCCACGCCCGAGCAGCGCGTCGAAATGCGCGATGGTGCGGGCCAGCCCCTCGCGCAGCGGCACGCGCGGCTGCCAGCCCAGCCGCTCGCGCGCCTGGCTGATGTCGGGGCGGCGCTGGCGCGGATCGTCCTGCGGCAGCGGCCGGTAGGCCAGGCGCGAGCGCGAGCCGGTCATTTCGATGACCAGCCGGGCCAGCTCGGCGATGGTGAATTCATCCGGATTGCCGAGATTGACCGGGCCGGTCACCGCCGCGTCGCTGTTCATCAACCGCAGGAAGCCCTCGATCAGGTCGTCGACATAGCAGAAGGAGCGGGTCTGGCTGCCGTCGCCGAACAGGGTGATCTCCTGCCCGGTCAGCGCCTGGACGATGAAGCTCGAGACCACGCGGCCGTCATTCGGATGCATGCGCGGGCCATAGGTGTTGAAGATCCGCGCCACCTTGACCTCGACGCCGTGCTGGCGGTGGTAGTCGAAGAACAGCGTCTCGGCGCAGCGCTTGCCCTCGTCGTAGCAGGAGCGGGTGCCGATCGGATTGACATGGCCCCAGTAGCCCTCGGTCTGCGGGTGCTGCTCGGGATCGCCATAGACCTCGGAGGTCGAGGCCTGGAAGATCCGCGCCTTCACCCGCTTGGCCAGGCCCAGCATGTTGATGGCGCCGGCGACATTGGTCTTCACCGTCTGCACCGGGTCGCGCTGGTAGTGCACCGGCGAGGCCGGGCAGGCGAGATTGTAGATGGCGTCGCACTCGATGTAGAGCGGCAGGCAGACATCGTGGCGCATCAGCTCGAAGCGCGGATGCCGCAGCAGCGCCGTCAGGTTGCTGCGCGAGCCGGTGTAGAAATTGTCCACGCAGATGACGTGGTGGCCTTCGGCGAGCAGGCGTTCGCAGAGATGCGAGCCGAGGAATCCCCCGCCGCCGGTGACCAGGATGCTGGCTTCGCCTTGCATGGCATGTTTCCTCATGGGGAGCCGGAAGGAGGGAGGGTCACAGCCGCCGCGCCAGCGCCGCGGCGTAAGGGTCGGTCCGGCCGAGGCGGGCAGCCTCGGCCGGCCAATGGGCATGGGCGGCCGCCGCCATGGCGCGGGCGCCGAGCTGGAAGGCCGGGTAGCAGAGCCGGTGGAAGTCGAGCAGCGCCGGCGCCGGCCGCCGCTCCAGCCGCCCGGCGAGCGCCGCGAGCAGCCGGTCGCCATCGAGGCCGAGCTCGATCTCGGCCCCCGCCACGTCCCAGGCGATGTCCTGACAGCCGACCAGGTCATGCGCCGCGTGATGGTCCAGCGCATCGGCCTTGAGCAGCCGGCCATCGGCCAGGTGCAGCCATTCCCAGGCCTGCATCCGGCCATCGGTGCGGCAGGGCCGGGCGAGCGTGGCCAGCCGCAGCAGGTGGGGCGTCCGGCGGCGCAAGGCCTGCCCGGCCGCCTCGCCTAGCGCCCGGCCGGTGTTGACGCAGGCCATCTCCCACAGGGCCTCCGGCGCCGCGCCCTGCGCCGCCGCTGCCGGGAAGTGGCGGGCGCGGAACGCCAGGTAGCGCAGCACGGTGTCGAACAGCCGCGCCGGATCGGCCGGGCGCTGGTCGAGCCCCTCCGCCGCCTCCCAGGCCTCCAGCGAGAAGCCGTGGCGCAGGCCGCGCCAGGCGGGGATGAAGCCGGCGCGCGACAGGGCGCGGGCCAGCGGCGCCTTGCGCCGCCCCGCCTCGCCCAGCCCGCAGAAGCGCGCCAGCCAGCGCCGGCCGCCGGCCTGCAGCAGGAATTTCCGGCGCTCCTGCAGCGAATCCACCGGCGGCCAGTCGGCCTCCGCCGCATAGCGCAGGCCGCGCCAGGCGCCGCCCGAGAGCTCCTGCGGCGGCGCCTCGGCCGGGCCGGCCAGCGGCGCCAGCCAGGTCGCCAGATCGGGCTGCAGCGGCGCGACATGGCGCGGCAGCCGCTGCCACAGCGCGCGATGCGCGGCGCTGGCCTGGGCGCCGGGCAGGCCGGCATGGCCGGGGAAGAGATGCAGCCGCCCGGGCGGATGGCCGGAAGCCAGCAGCGCCTCGGCCACCGCGGCCATCGAGCTGCCGGACAGGCCCGGCCCCTCGTCGACGATGGCGATGGCGGGCACTGGCTTGGCCAGCCGCGCTTGCAGCGCCGCGGACAGCGCCAGGCGGCGGCGGAAGGGCGGCCCGGTCGGGCGCAGGCTCAGCGGCGGCGCGGCGCCGAGGGCCGCGGCCACCATGGCGGCCAGCGCCAGGCCGATGCTGCGCAGCCCGATCACCCGCGTGCCCGGCCCCAGCCCCGAGGCCAGCGCCGCCTGCCAATGCCCCTCCGGATAGAGGGCGTAGAAGGAAAATCCCTCCGGCTGGCGCAGCCGCAGCCGCGCCGGCCAGCCGGCGGCGCGGCGCGGCACCGGCGGCAGGGTAACTGCGGACAGGAAGCCGGATCGCCAGGACCGGCCGAGCGCCTGCGCCAGCGGCATCACCAGGGCCATGCCGGACTCCTGGGCGGCGCCGGGGGCGTCCTCGCCGGCGGCCTCGAAGGCGGCATCGGCGAGGCCCTGGGCGAGCGCCGCGGCCTGGCAGAAGGCCTCGGCCAGCACGGCATGGCGCGGCAGGCCGGCGGGCATGGCGGCGACGCGGCGCAGCCGGCCGGCCAGCCGGTCCAGTTCCTGGTCCGGCGCCACCTCCTGCCAGGCATCGCCATAGACCAGCATGGCGCCTACCCGGCACCGACGGCGGCGAGCGCCACCGCGGGCGTCCGGCCATAGAGCCGGTCGAGCAGCCGCGCCACCTCGAGCAGCTCGGCCGCCGCCGGATCGAAGCGCCCGCCCTGCGCCAGGCTTGCCGCCCAGTCGGTGGCGGCGCGGCCGCCCCAGTCGTCGGGCGGGCCCAGCAGGACCTCCTCCCGCGTGCCGCGCAGCTGCACCGCCTCGAAATCGTAGAAGGAGCCGCCGATGTTGCGCAGCGCCGCCCCTCCCTCGGTGCCGTGGAAGGTGGCGCCGATCACCGCCTCGCGCCCGGCATGCAGCCGCCAGGAGCAGGCCAGGCGCAGCAGGGTGCCCTCGGCGGTCTGCAGCTGGGCGCTGGCATAGTCCTCGACCTCGGCGGCATCGGGCGGCAGCGGCCGGCCCTGCGCCTGCAGCAGCCCGGCCGCCTGCGGCACCGCCGGGAAGCCCAGCACCCACATCGCCAGGTCCAGCAGATGCACGCCGAGATCGATCAGGCAGCCGCCGCCCGAGTGCGCCCTGTCGTAGAACCACGGCTTGTCCGGCCCATAGGCATTGTGGAAGACCAGGTCGACGGCATGGATGCGGCCCAGCGCGCCGCTGTCGGCCAGCGCGCGGATGCGCCGCATCGCCGCGGTGCCGCGATAGGAGAGGTCGACCGCCAGCAGCCGGTCGGCCTGGCGCGCCGCCTGCAGCACCGCCGCGACCTCGGCCGCGTCGCGGCCCAGCGGCTTCTGGCAGAAGACGGCGACCCCCTGGCGCAGCGCCTGCAGCGCCTGCGCCGCGTGCTGCGCGCTGGGGGTGGCGATGACGAGGCCGTCGAGCCGCTCGCCGAGCAGCGCGTCGAGATCCGGCAGCCGGCGGGCGCCCGGCACCAGCGCGGCGGCGGCGTCGAGCGCTTCCGGCGCGGCATCGGCGATGGCGACGATCTCGGCGAGACCGGCATCGCGGATCGCCTGCAGCCGGTGCCGGCCGATCCAGCCGGTGCCGAGAAAACCGAGACGGGGAAGGCGCCCGCTCATGCCAGCCGGATCCAGGCCTTGACGAAGCCCTCGGGCCGGTCGCGGGTGGCGTCCAGCGCCTCGCCCAGCCGGTCCAGCGGGTATTCGTGGCTGCACAGCCCGTCGAGCCGCAGCCGGCCCTCCTCCACCGCCCGCAGCGCCGCCTGCATGCCCTGGCGATACACCGCCGGGTCGCGTTCATGCGCGTTGATCACGTCGAGGCCGCGCCAGTTCCACAGCCCCATCGAGACCTGGCGCGGCCCGTCCTGGTGATAGCCGGCGACCACCAGCCGGCCGCGCTCGGCGGTCAGCTCGCCAGCCAGATCGAGCGGCCACTGCTTGCCCACCGCCTCGATGACGCGCGGGCAGAGCCGGCCCTCGGTCAGCGCCTGGACGCGGGCGATGATCGCGTGGTGGTCCTCCATCGGGATGGTCTCGGCCGCCCCCATGCGGCGGGCGAGGTCGAGCGAGGTCGGCCGCCGCGAGATGGCGATGACCCGCGCGCCGGCCTGGCTGGCCAGCCGCGTCAGCAGCGCGCCGAGGAAGCCGATGCCGATGATGGCGACATCCTGCCCGGCGCGGATCTCCGAGCGGGCGAAGATGTTCATGGCGCAGCCGAGCGGCTCGGCCGGGAAGGGCTGGCCGTCCAGCGCCGGCGGCAGCGGCAGCACCGCCTCCTCATCGGCCAGGTCGTATTCGGCATAGGCGTGGTAGGAGAGCGCGCCGACCCGCTGGCCCAGCCAGCCTTCCGCGACGCCGGGGCCGACGGCCTCGACCACGCCCCAGCCCTCATGGCCCAGCCCGCCCGGCTCGGTCGGGAAGCGCATCCAGTCCGGCCCGGCCCAGGGCGTCAGGTTGGAGGCGCAGACGCCGCAGCCCTGCAGCCGCAGCCGCAGCTGGCCGGGTCCCGGCCGCGGCCGCGGCACGTCGCGGATCTCTACCCGGCCGGGCCCGGTCAGCACGGCCGCGCGCATCGACCCGTCATGCATAGCGGCGCACCATGGCGGCGCAGAACTCGGCGAATTCCAGCGGCTCGTAGGGCGGGCTGGTGTGGTGCTGGCCGGGGCCGCGATGCTCCGGCGTGAAGCAGAAGGTGACGGTGACGTCGAACTCCTCCAGCGCGCGCATCTGCCGGTCGAACCAGGCCAGCGCGTCGGGGCGGAAGCTGTCGGCCCAGGACAGGCCGGTGCGCAGGTGGCGGACGCCGAGGCGCTTCATCCAGGTCACCGCATCGTCCAGCCGGTGGTCCTCGAAGTTGAACCACTGGCACAGGCCGAGCGTCGGCGTGTGGCGGCCGAATTCCTCCAGCGCCAGCTTCGGCGTGCCGTCCTCGCGCAGCAGCCCCATGTGGAAATGCCGGTAGTAGGAGGAGCCTTCGGCCTCGCGGTGGCGGGTGGTCGCCTCCCAGGCGCGCGGCAGGTCGTAGAGGCTGTACCAATGGATGCGCGGCGCTTGGCCGGTCAGCAGCTGCGCCGTGCGCTGCAGCCCCCAGAGCTGCACCTCCTCGGCGCCGAAGGTGGAGACGCCGACCTCGGAGACCCAGACCGGCAGCTCGGTCACCGCGCGGATCTCGGCGAGCTTCGCCGGCCATTCATGGATCTGCCAGAGGTTCCAGTCGAGCGGGAAGCCGTGCACGGCGACCGCCTCCATCTCGGCCAGCACGCCGCGCTCGCCCATCTTCATGATGAAGACGGGATCGATCGGCGAGATGCCGCCCAGCACCCGCGGCAGCCGGCCGCTCTCGGCGCGGATCGCCTGGCCGGCCAGCCGCGCCGTCTCGGCGAAGATCATCCAGTCGGGGTCGAGCCCGGGATCCCAGTGCGACTTGTTGTTGGGCTCGTTCCAGATCATCGCCGCTTCGAGCATCAGCCAGGGGTCCTCGCGGGATAGACGGCGCCGGCGCCGTAGGGGAGGTCGGCCGCGCGGCAGAGATAGGTCTCGCGGTCGGGGTTCTGCAGGATCTCGAAGCCGGCATTGCGCAGCATGGCCTCGGCGCAGGCGCGGTTCGGCAGCCACCAGTTGGTGGGATCGCCGGCATAGCGGTGCTCGATGAAATGCAGCTTCGGATAGCCCGGTTGGGCCAGATGCGCCTCGGCCTCGAAGGCGTAGTCGGCGGCGACCGGCTCGATCTCGCGCGCGCCGCGCTGCATGGTCTGGAACAGCAGCAGGTCGCCCACGACATGCTCGCGCAGCAGGTCGAGCGCCAGCAGCGGATGGCGCAGGTGGTAGAGCACGCCCATGAAGATCACCAGGTCGAAGCGCTCGCCCAGGGCGCCCACATCGAAGACCGACATCTCGCGGTATTCGATGTCGAGGCCGAGCTCGGCAGCGGCGAGGCGCGCCTGGGCGAGATAGCGCGCATCGGCATCGATGCCAAGCACGCGCCCGGCGCCGCGCCGCTTCATCTCCAGCGCGTAGAAGCCGCCGTTGCAGCCGATGTCGAGCACGCTGCGGCCGGCCAGGTCCTGCGGCACCAGCTGCGAGAAATGCTGCCAGACCTGGCGCGGGAAGTCGCCGAGCGGATGCTCCGGCGCGGTCATCACGCCGTGCAGGTCGATGTTGTGGAACCACGGCCCCAGCGCCGCGATGCGGGCGCGCAGGGCTTCCTGGTCGCGGCTCATGCCTCGTCTCCCGTCTCGTTCAGCCGCAGCAGCTTGCCGCCACCCGGCCAGAGCGCGCAGGCGGTCAGCGAGGCGGGCGCCACCTCGAAGCGCGCATGCGCGGCGATGCCGAGGCCGAGCAGCGCGCAGACCGCCGCCTTGATCACATCGGCATGGCTGACCAGCGCGATCCGCCCGGCGGGGTGGCGCTGGCGCAGCCGTTCGATCAGCGCGGTGATGCGCGCCGTCACCTCGGCCATGCTCTCGCCGCCGGGCGGCCGGGCGCGGTCGCGCTCGGCGTTCCAGGAATCCCAGCCAGGGGCTACGGCGAGGGCCTCGAAAGACTGCCCGCTCCAGGCGCCGACCTCGATCTCGGTGGCGTCCGGCTCGATGGCAGGCGCCAGCGCGACCGCGGCGCCGATCGCCGCGGCGGTCTCGCGGCAGCGCTGCAGCGGGCTGGTATAGACCGCCTCCAGCGCCTCGCGCCGCAGCCGCGCGCCGAGCCACGCCGCCTGGGCCCGCCCCGCCTCGCCGAGCGGGATGCCGGGCAGCCGGCCGCATAGCCGGTGCAGCTCGCCATGCGCCGCGTGGCGCAGCAGGAACAGCGTCGTCGCCAAGGCCGCGCGTCAGCCCTGCCCGGCGATGAAGCGCTCGACGGCGAGCCGCGCCTCCTCGTCGGTCAGCTGCTCGGGCGGCGACTTCATGTAGTAGCTGGAGGGCGCGGCCAGCACGCCGCCGATGCCGCGGTCCAGCGCCAGCCGGGCGCAGCGCACCGCGTCGACGACGACGCCGGCGGAATTGGGCGAATCCCAGACCTCGAGCTTGAGCTCGATGTTCAGCGGCTGGTCGCCGAAGCCGGTGGCCTCCAGGCGGATATGCGCCCATTTGCGGTCGGTCAGCCAGGGCACGTGGTCGCTCGGGCCGATATGCACGGCCTCCGCCGGCAGCGGCATGCCGAGCTGGCTGGTCACCGCGCGGGTCTTCGAGATCTTCTTCGATTCCAGCCGCTCCCGCTCCAGCATGTTGCGGAAGTCGCTGTTGCCGCCGAAGTTCAGCTGGTAGGTGCGGTCAAGGCGCAGCCCGCGCTCGGCCAGCAGCCGGGTCAGCATGCGGTGCAGGATGGTGGCGCCGACCTGGCTCTTGATGTCGTCGCCGACCAGCGGCAGGCCGCGCTCGGCGAAGCGGCGCCGCCAGGCCGGGTCGGAGGCGATGAAGACGGGGACGCAGTTGATGAAGGCGCAGCCGGCGGCCAGCGCCTGCTCGGCATAGAATTCGGTGGCGCGCTGCGCGCCGACCGGCAGGTAGGAGACCAGCACCTCGGTGCCGCTGCGCCGCAGCGAGGCCGCGACATCGGCCACCGGCTCGGCCGATTCCTCGATCTCCTCCTCCAGGTAGCGGCCGATGCCGTCGAGCGTCGGACCGCGCTCGACGATGATGCCGGTGGCCGGCACCTCGGCGAAGATCACCGTGTTGTTCGGCGGCGCCAGCAGCGCTTCCGCCGCGTCGCGCCCGACCTTGCGCGCGTTGACGTCGAAGGCCGAGGCCAGCACGATGTCGCGCGGGCGGTAGCCGCCGAGATCCGCATGCATCAGCCCGGGCGGCGTCTCGTTGGCGCCGACGTCGCGGTAGTGCTGCAGACCCTGCAGCAGGGCGGAAGCGCAATTGCCGAGTCCGACAACGCCCAGGCGAATCGATCGCGATGCGGACACGCACTTTCCTTTCTGCGACACTCCGACGCGGGATGCCTGCCGGGCATCCGCGACCTTCTTTGTAGCCTAGGGCTGCCGATGCCGGTCCGAAACTAACGCATGTGAATAATTTAAAGTGACGCCCTGGGGTGCTCTCCGACCCTCGTTGATTCGAAAGGAAAGTTCCTCACCAAAAACTTTTCCGTCATCCGCCGCGCCGGCTTTCCGCTTGATCATCTTCATCCCTGCACACCAGCATGCCGCCCTTCACAAGGAATGGACGCGTGGCGGATACCATCCTGATCACCGGTGGCGCAGGCTTCATCGGATGCCATCTGGCCAGGGCGCTGCTGGAGCGCGGCCATCGGATACGCGTGCTCGACGCGCTGATCGAGCAGGTGCATGGCGACACGCCGCGCCCGCCGCTGCTGCCGGCCGAGGTCGAGCTGATCCGCGGCGATGTGCGCGACGAGGCGGCGGTCGCGCGCGCGCTGCGCGGCGTCGACAAGGTCGTCCATTTGGCCGCCGAGGTCGGCGTCGGCCAGAGCATGTATGCGGTCGAGCGCTATACCTCGGTCAACGAGCTGGGCACCGCGGTGCTGTTCCAGCAGCTGATCGCGCAGCCGGTGCAGCGCGTCGTCGTCGCCTCCTCGATGAGCATCTATGGCGAGGGGCTCTACCGCGACGCCGACAACCTGCTGCACGAGGATGTCACGCGCGGCCCGCGCCGCCCTGGCCAGGGCTGGGATCCGCTCGACGCGCAGGGCCGCCCGCTGCGCCCGGTGCCGACGCCGGAAAGCAAGCGCCCTGCCCTCGCCTCGGTCTATGCCATCGGCAAGTTCGCGCAGGAGCGCATGACCCTGACGCTGGCGCCGGCCTATGGCATGGAGGGCGTCGCGCTGCGGCTGTGGAATGCCTACGGTCCCGGTCAGGCGCTGTCCAACCCCTATACCGGCGTGTTGGCGATTTTCGCCGCGCGGCTGCTGCACGGCCAGAGCCCGATGATCTTCGAGGATGGCGCGCAGCGCCGCGACTTCGTGCATGTGCGCGACGTCGCCCGCGCCTTTGTGCTCGCCCTGGAGACGCCGCAGGCGGCCGGCCAGGTCTACAACATCGGCAGCGGGCTCAACCGCAGCGTGGCCGAGGTGGCGCTGGCGCTGGCCGCCGCCATGGGCCGGCCGGAGATCGCCCCCGAGATCACCGGCAAGGCGCGCAGCGGCGACATCCGCCACAACATCCCCGATATCGGCAAGGCCCAGGCCGAGCTCGGCTATGCCGCCAGCGGCGACTTCGCCGCCGACCTCGCCGAGCTCGCCGGCTGGGTCGCCGCGCAGCAGGCGGAGGACCGCGTGCAGCAGGCGCGGCACGAGCTCGAAGCGCGGGGGCTGGTGGCATGACCGCGCCGATCCTGGTCACCGGCGGCGCCGGCTTCATCGGCAGCAACCTGGCCGACCGGCTGGCCGGGCTCGGCCACGACGTCATGGTCTATGATTCGCTGGCGCGGCCGGGGGTCGAGCGCAATCTCCGCTGGCTGCAGCAGCGCCATCCGCAGCGCATCACGGCGCTGGTCGCCGATTTGCGCGACGAGGCGGCGCTGCGCCGCGCCGCGCAGCAGGCCTCGGCGGTCTTCCACCTGGCGGCGCAGGTCGCCGTCACCACCAGCCTCACCGCGCCGGTCGAGGATTTCGACGTCAACCTGCGCGGCACCTTCCTGCTGCTGGAGGCGCTGCGCCAGCGCGGCGAGGCGGTGCCGCTGGTCTTCGCCAGCACCAACAAGGTCTATGGCGGGCTCGGCGAGATCGCCCTGGCGCGCGGCCCCGAGGGCTATCACCCGGCCGATCCGCAGCTGCATGCGCATGGCATCGGCGAGCAGCAGCCGCTCGACTTCCACACGCCCTATGGCTGCTCCAAGGGCGCGGCCGACCAGTATGTGCTCGACTACGGCCGCAGCTTCGGCCTGCCGGTCACCGTGCTGCGCATGAGCTGCATCTACGGCCAGCGGCAGATGGGCACCGAGGACCAGGGCTGGGTCGCGCATTTCCTGCTGCGCGCCCTGGCCGGCGAGCCGATCACGGTGTTCGGCGACGGCTTCCAGGTGCGCGACCTGCTGCATGTCGATGATGCCGTCGACGCCTATCTCGCCGCCTGGCGGCAGGCGCCGCAGCTCGGCGGCCGCGCGCTGAACCTCGGCGGCGGCCCGGCCAATGCGGTCAGCCTGCGCCAGGTGATCGACGCCATCGAGACGCTGACCGGGCGCAGCGTCACCGTGCAGCGCGCCGAGTGGCGGGCCGGCGACCAGCGCTACTATGTCTCCGACACGCGGGCCGCGCGGCAGCTGCTCGGCCTCGGCGCGCCGCTGCCCTGGCGCGAGGGGCTGGCGCGGCTGGCGGCCTGGCTGCAGCAGGCGCCGGCGGCGCCGCGGCACACGGCACCCGCCCTGCCGTGACGGCGCCACGCCAGATCTTCATGACGGCCGATGCCGTCGGCGGCGTCTGGACCTATGCGCTCGACCTGGCGCGCGGCCTGGCGGCGGAGGGCGCGCGGGTCAGCCTGGCGGTCACCGGCCCGGCGCCGGGCGCCGCGCAGCAGGCCGAGGCCGCCGCAGTGCCCGGCCTGCGCCTGCTGCCCACCGGCCTGCCGCTGGATTGGACGGCGGCGACGCCGGAGGCGGTGCTGCAGGCCGGCGCCGCGCTGGCGGCCCTGGCGACGGCCCAGGGGGCCGAGCTGGTGCATCTGAACAGCCCCGCCTATGCCGCCGGCGGCGCCTTCCGCCAGCCGCTGGTGATCGCCTGCCATTCCTGCGTCGCCAGCTGGTGGGCGGCGCAGCACGCGGCGCCGCTGCCGCCCGGGCTGCGCTGGCGCCGCGACCAGGTCGCCGCCGCCTATCGCCTGGCGACGCGGCTGGTGGCGCCGAGCGCCGCCTTCGCCGCGGTGACGGCGCGGCTCTACGGCCTGGCGCGGCCGCCCGCCGTGGTGATGAACGGCCGCAGCCCGCTGCCGCCGGTCGCCCCCTCGATGGCGCTGCCGGAGAGCTTCGTCTTCGCCGCCGGCCGGCTGTGGGACAGCGCCAAGAACCTGGCCGCGCTCGACGCCGCCGCGGCCCGGCTGGAATGGCCGGTGCTGGCCGCCGGGCCGGTGGCGGCGCCCGAGGGCGGCGCGATCGAATTGCCGCATCTGCGGCTGCTCGGCCGGCTGGATGCGGCGGGCATGGCGGAAGGCCATGCGCGCGCTGCCCTCTTCGTCTCCACCGCGCGCTACGAGCCCTTCGGCCTCGCCGTGCTGGAGGCGGCGCAGGCCGGCACGCCGCTGCTGCTGGCCGAGCTTCCCGGCTTCCGCGAGATCTGGGGCGAGGCCGCCTGCTACCTGCCCGATGCGCGGCCGACCGGCCTGGCCGTCGCCATCGACCGGCTGATGCGCGACCCGGCGCGGCGGCGCGAGCTCGGCGCGGCCGCCGCGGCGCGTGCGGCGCGCTACACCGTGCAGGCCATGCAGCAGGGGATGGCCGCGCTCTACCGCGAGGCGATGCAGGAGACGCTGGTGTGAGGATCGCCTATTTCACCCATTCGCTGCGCTCCTGCTGGAACCACGGCAATGCGCATTTCCTGCGTGGCGTGCTGCGCGAGCTAGTCGCCGCCGGCCATGCGGTGCGCGCGCTGGAGCCAGAGCGCAGCTGGAGCCTGGACAATCTGCTGGCCGATCACGGAGCGACCGGGCTCGCCCCCTTCGCCGCCGCCTATCCGGAGCTGCGGCCCGAGACCTATGCGCCGGCCGCCGATCCCGCCGCGCTGGTGGATGACGCCGAGGTCGTCATCGTCCACGAATGGAACGACCCCGTGCTGGTCGCGGCGCTCGGCGCGCTGCGGCGCGGCGGCGGGCGCTTCCGCCTGCTGTTCCACGACACGCATCACCGCGCCGTCAGCGACCCGCAGGCGATCCGCGCCTTCGACCTCTCGGCCTATGACGGCGTGCTCGCCTTCGGCGCCGCGCTGACCGAGGTCTATCGCCACTGGGGCTGGGGCGACCGCGTCTGGACCTGGCACGAGGCCGCCGATCTGCGGCTGTTCCACCCGCCGGCGACGCCCGGGCCGCGCCAGGGGCTGGTCTGGATCGGCAACTGGGGCGATGGCGAGCGCAGCGCCGAGATCGAGGAATTCCTGCTGCGGCCGGCCGAGGCGCTCGGCCTGCCGCTCGACATCCATGGCGTGCGCTACCCGCCCGAGGCGCTGGCGGCGCTGCGCGCGCATAGCGCGCGCTACCGCGGCTGGCTGGCCAATGCGGCGGCGCCGGCGGTCTTCGCCCGCCATCTGGCGACCGTGCACGTGCCGCGCCGCTTCTATCGCGGCCTGCTGCCCGGCATCCCGACCATCCGCGTCTTCGAGGCGCTGGCCTGCGGCATCCCGCTGGTCTCGGCGCCCTGGGACGACACCGAGGGCCTGTTCACCCCGGGCGAGGATTTCCTCGTCGCCGAGGACGGGCCGGCGATGCAGCGGCAGCTGGCGCGGCTGATGCTGGATGCCGATCTGCGCGGCGACCTGGCCGCGCAGGGACTGCAGACCATCCGCGCGCGGCACAGCTGCGCGCACCGCGCGCAGGAGCTGCTGGCCATCCTGGCACGGCTCGGCCTCGGCAGCCTGGAGCATGCGCCATGAGGATTTTTTTCTATGGGTCGAGCCTGCTGTCTTCCTACTGGAATGGCGCGGCGACCTATTATCGCGGGCTGCTGCGCGAGCTGGCGGCGCTTGGCCACGAGATCACCTTCTACGAGCCCGACGCCTTCGACCGGCAGCAGCACCGCGACATGGAGCCGCCGGACTGGGCGCGCGTCGTCGTCTATGACGCGACCGAGGCAGCGCTGCGCCGCGTGGTGGCGGAAGCGGCGCAGGCCGATGTGGTGGTCAAGGCCAGCGGCGTCGGCGTCTTCGACGATGCGCTGATCACCGGCCTGGTCGCCGCCGCCCGCCCTGAGGCCATCCGCATCTTCTGGGATGTCGACGCGCCGGCGACCCTGGCGGAAATCCAGCCGCAGACAGGGCATCCGCTGCGCCAGGCGCTGCCGGCGCTGGACTATGTGCTGACCTATGGCGGCGGGCCGCCGGTGGTGGCCGCCTATGCGGCGCTCGGCGCGCGGCGCTGCCAGCCGGTCTACAACGCGCTCGATCCCAGCACGCATCATCCGGTGCCGCCCGATCCGCGCTTCGCCGCCGATCTCGGCTTCCTCGGCAACCGCCTGCCCGACCGCGAGGCGCGGGTCGAGGAATTCTTCTTGCGCCCCGCCGCCGCGCTGCCGCTGCAACGCTTCCTGCTCGGCGGCAGCGGCTGGGAGCAGAAGTCGCGCCCGGCCAATGTCGGGCTTCTCGGCCATGTCTATACCCGTGACCACAATGCCTTCAACGTGACGCCGCGCGCCGTGCTGAACATCGCCCGCGACAGCATGGCGGCCACCGGCTATTCGCCTGCCACCCGCGTCTTCGAGGCCTGCGGCGCCGGCGCCTGCCTGATCACCGATGCCTGGACCGGGCTGGAGCAGTTCCTGGCCGAAGGAGACGAGGTGCTGGTGGCGCGCGACGGCCGCGACGTCGCCGAGCACCTGGCCGCGCTGACGCCGGAACGCGCCCGCGCCATCGGCGAGGCGGCCCGCCAGCGCGTGCTGCGCGACCACACCTATGCGCTGCGCGCCGTGGAGGTCGACCGCCTGCTGCGCGCGCACCGTGCCATGGCGCCGGCGATGGATGCCGTGCGGTGAGCGCGCCGCTCGACATCGTCGTGCTGGGGCTGAGCCTCGCCTCCTCCTGGGGCAATGGCCATGCCACCACCTACCGCGCCCTGCTGCGCGCCTTCGCCGCGCGCGGTCATCGCATCCTGTTCCTCGAGCGCGACATGCCCTGGTATCGCGGCGAGCGCCGCGACCTGGCCGAGCCGGATTTCTGCGAGCTCGCCTTCTACGACGGGCTGGCCGGGCTGGATCGCTGGCGCGGGCGGATCGCCGCGGCCGATGCGGTGATCATCGGCTCCTACGTGCCGCAGGGCGCCGAGCTGGCCCGGCTGCTGCGCGGCTGGACGTCGGGGGTGCTCGCCTTCTACGACATCGACACGCCGGTGACGCTGGCGCGGCTGCAGCGCGGCGATTGCGACTACCTCTCGCCGGCGCTGATCCCCGATTACGATCTCTACCTCTCCTTCACCGGCGGCCCGACGCTGCGCCAGCTGGAGGAGGCCTATGGCGCGCCGCGCGCCCGGCCGCTCTACTGCTCGGTCGATGCCGAGGCCTATGCGCCGGTCGCGACGCCGCGCCGCTGGGACCTCAGCTATCTCGGCACCTACAGCGACGACCGCCAGCCGGGGCTGGAGCGGCTGCTGCTGCAGACGGCGCGCCAGGCGCCGCAGCTGCGCTTCGCCGTCGCCGGCGCGCAGTACCCGGCGGAGATCGCCTGGCCGGCCAATGTCGAGCGGCTCGAGCATGTGCCGCCCGCCGCGCATCCCGAATTCTATTCGGCCAGCCGCTACACGCTGAACCTCACCCGCGCCGACATGATCGCCGCCGGCTTCAGCCCCAGCGTGCGGCTGTTCGAGGCGGCGGCCTGCGGCACCCCGCTGCTCTCCGATGTCTGGTCGGGCATCGAGACCATCCTGTCGCCGCCGGAAGAGATCCGGCTGGTGCGCAGCACGGCCGAGGTGCTGCAGGCGCTGGCGCAGCCCGAGGCGGAGCGGCAGCGCCAGGCCGACGCAGCGCGCCGCCGCGTGCTGGCCGGCCACACCGCCCGGCACCGTGCCGCCGAGCTCGAGGCGGCGCTGCGCGACTGTCCCGCATCGGCCCCTCCGCTGCAGCCGGCCGAAGGCGCGCCCGGCGGCTGAGCCGGGCATCGGCCGCCGTCACCGCCCCTTCGAAGGAGACAGGCGCATGAACCGACTGCTCGGCCGCCGCGGTCTTGGCGCGGGGCTCACCGCCGGCGCGGCCACCGCCCTGGCCTGCGGCTGCGGCCAGGCCCTGGCGCAGCACCAGCCGCCGCCGCCCGCCGCCGACCGCCTGCTCGACGCCGGCGCCGCGCTGCTGCAGGGCAAGGCGCCGCTCAACGCCATGAACCTCTATCTCGACGGCTTCCATTTCTACGCCGACGACATGGGCCGCGCGGTGGAGGCGCACCACTACTGTACCCACCTGACCGAGGATCTGCACCAGTGCACCATCTTCGACGCCAATCACGCCGGGGCGCGGCTGATCGGCCTCGAATACATCATTTCCGAGAAGCTCTTCCTGCAGCTGCCGGAGGATGAGAAGCCGCTCTGGCACAGCCATCATCACGAGACCACCTCCGGCCTGCTGGTCATGCCCGGCATTCCCGAGGCGGTGGAGACGCTGGCGATGCGCCGCCTGGCCACGACCTATGGCAAGACCTGGCACACCTGGCAGGTCGATCGCGGCGACACGCTGCCGCTCGGCATTCCGCAGCTGATGATGGGCTTTACCGCCGACGGCCAGCTCGACCCGGCGCTGGTGGCGGCGCGCGACCGGCGGCTCGGCGTTTCCGTCGCGGAGAGCCGCGCCGCGCGGCGCGACATCCCGGTGCCGCGGCCCGCCGCCGGCGCCAATGCCTGGCAGCAGGGCGAGACGCCGCAGCTCACCCGGCAGACCGTGCCGGTGCGCAACCGGCGCTGACCGGGCGGCCTGCCGCCGCGCGGCCCTGCGGCCGCGCGGCGGGGTCAGGTCAGCGGCTGGCCTGCTCGCCGCTGGCGCGCCGCGCTGCGTAGCGGCGCGTGATGTCGTCGAGATTGTCGGCGCACCATTGCGCCATGCGCTCCTCCTCGGCCAGTGACTGGCGCAGCAGCCCGGGCGCGCGGCTGTCGCCGGCCAGCTCCGCCAGCGTCAGCAGCGACTTGTAGGACGCAATCTCGAAATGCTCGAAGGCATAGTTCGCCAGCGAGTTCTTGATGATCTCGTCCTGCATCGGCGCATGGCCCAGCGCCGCCAGGTTGCCGACCATGCCGGTGATGAAGTCCTTGATCGAGGAATGCGAGGTCTCGTGCTCGCGCAGCAGCTCGTCGAGCCGCGTCCGCTGCTGCTCGCTCTCGGCCAGGTGCTCGCGCAGCCGCGCCTCCAGCTGCGGGTAGTTCTCGAGACGGTCGAGCTGGCGCGAGATCAGCTCGATCGCCTGCGTCTCCAGCGCGCGAGCGTTGACCAGGCCGGTGACATAGGTGTCGCGATAGCTTTCCTGCATGATGGCTCTCCGATGTTGTCGACGGCGACTCAAACGCCGCGGGCGGCGCAGAGCTTCGCCGCATTCGACATCGGCGGCATTTCCGACAGTCGGCGGCACGGCGCTTAACCTAGGTTGGGGAAAATGCCGCGCGGCGGCACTGATTTGCGCCGATCGGCCTGAATCGACGCCGCCGCCGAAACCCCTGCACGCTGCCCGGGTTGTCGCAGCGGGATGCCTGTCCCATTCGCCTTTTGCAGGCGGAGACAGCAAAGTTTTTAACATGGGTTGGCTTTCATCGCCACCGCCGGCCCGCAGGACAACAGGATCTTCCATGTACTTTCATGACAAGCGCCTGCAATATCCCGTCCGCGTCGAGACGCCCGATCCGCTCTTCGCCCGCCAGCTGCAGCAGGCGATCGGCGGCGTCGAAGGCGAGATCCGCGTCTGCCTGCAGTACTTCTTCCAGGCCTGGGGCGCCCGCGGCCCCGACACCCGCTACCGCGACATGCTGCTGCACACCGCGACCGAGGAGATCGGGCATATCGAGATGCTGGCGACCGCCGTCGCGCTCAACCTCGAGAACGCCCCGCTGACGCTGCAGGAAAGCGCCGCCGAGGCGAGCCCGGTGGTCAATGCGGTGCTCGGCGGCGAACGGCCGCGCCATATCGTCGAGGGCATGCTGCAGCGCCACCTGCTCTCCACCGGCCTGGCGGCGATGCCGACCAATGCCGATGGCGTGCCCTTCGACTGCTCGCATGTCTATGCCAGCGGCAACCTGGCCGCCGACATGTATGCCAATGTCACCGCCGAGGCGACCGGCCGCACGCTGGCGGTGCGGCTCTACAACGCCGCCAAGGATCCCGGCATGCGCGACATGCTGAGCTTCCTGATCGCCCGCGACACCATGCACCAGCAGCAGTGGCTGGCGGCGATCGAGGAGATGGGCGGTGCCGCCGCGCTGCCGATCCCGAACAGCTTCGACCAGGGGCTGGAGCGGCAGGAATTCAGCTACGTCTACATGGCCACCGGCACCGAGGGCGTGCCGCCGCCCGAGGGCCGCTTCACCGCCGGCCCCTCGATGGATGGCCGCGGCCAGTTCAGCGCCATGCAGGCCACGCCGATGGGCGAGGCGCCGGTGCTCGGCCCCGCCCGCCCCGGCTCCGGCGCGCAGAACGAGCAGATCAAGCCGCGCTGACCCGCGGCTTCCCCCACCCACCGCGCGACAAGGATACCGACATGCCCAGCATCAAATCCCTCGACGACCTGTTCCTGCACACGCTGAAGGACGTCTACTACGCCGAGCGGCAGATCCTGAAGGCGCTGCCGAAGATGGCGCGCGCCGCGCAGGACCCGGCGCTGCGCGACAGCTTCCAGCTGCACCGCGAGCAGACGCAGCAGCAGATCGAGCGGCTGCAGCAGGTGTTCGAGGAACTCGGCAAGCGCGCCCAGGGCGTCACCTGCGAGGCGATCAACGGGCTGATCGAGGAATGCGACGAGCTGCTCGAGATGGCGCCGGAGCCGTCGCCGGTGCGCGATGCCGGGCTGGTCGCCTCGGCCCAGGCCGTCGAGCATTACGAGATCGCCCGCTATGGCACGCTGATCGCCTGGGCGCGCGGCAGCGGCCAGAAGCAGATCGTCCGGCTGCTCGAGGAGACGCTGGCCGAGGAGAAGAAGACCGACGCGCTGCTCAGCGAGATGGCCGAGCGCTCCACCAACCAGGAGGCCCGGGGCGCCGCCTGAACGGCGGCTTCCGGCCCCTTGCGACAGGAGAGTCCGCATGACGGCGAACCAGCCGTTGCCACCCGCCGCCCCCTCCACCCCGTCGCCCCCGGCGATGGGGGTCGACGAGGCGCGGCGCAGGCTGCATGACGATACCGCCGCGCTGAAGCGCGAGGCCGGCGAGGCCGCGCGCGAGACCGGCGAGGCGCTGCGCGAGCAGGGCCGCGCCACGGCGGAGACGCTGCAGGATGGCGCGCAGCGCGTCGCCGAGGCGGCGCAGCGCGGCGCGGCCGATCTGGCCGAGCAGGGCCGCGCCGCCGGCGCCGCCCGTGTCGAGGGGCTGGCCGGCGCCGTGCAGAACATCGCCGACGACCTCCAGGAGCGCGCGCCGGAACTGGCCGGCTATCTGCGCCAGGCGGCCGATTCCGTCGGCGGCATGGCCGGAAGCCTGCGCGAGCGCAGCCTGGGCGAGCTGCTCGAGGATGCGCGCAGCCTGGCGCGGCGGCAGCCCGCCGCGGTGTTCGGGGCGGCCGCGCTGGCCGGCTTCGCGCTGGTCCGCTTCGCCCGCAGCAGCAGCCCCGCCACGGCCTCGGCCGGCGCGGCGGGCGGCGGCAGTTCTGCCTTGCCAGCCGGTGCCACCGCGGCGCCGGGCTGGTCCGCGCCCGTGCCGGAAGCCCCGGCGCGGCCGCTGACCCTGCCCGCCGCCAGCCTGGGCGGCGCCGCGGCGCATCGCCCCGGCAGCGCTGGCCCCGGCAGCATGCCGGTCGTGCCGCAGGGAGGCTCCGATGCCGTCTGACAATGCCCGCGGCCTGCCCGACCTGGTGGGCAACCTGCTCGAGCAGACAACGACTCTGCTGCGCCAGGAGATCCAGCTGGCGCGCGCCGAGTTCAGCGAGAAGATGGCCCGCGTCGTGCAGGCCGCCGTCGCCATCGGCCTGGCGGCGGCGATGCTGCTGGCGGCGGTGGTGATCCTGCTGCAGGCGGTGGTGGCCGCGCTGGTCGACCATGGCGGTCTGCAGCCCTGGCTGGCCGGTGTCATCGTCGGCCTGGTGGTGGCGCTGGTCGCCTGGCTGATGCTGCGCAGCGGCCAGGCGCGGCTGCGCGCCGCCAGCCTGGTGCCGGAGCGCACCGCCACCCAGCTGTCCCGCGACGCCAGCCTGGCCAAGGAGGCCGTGCGATGAGCCAGACCACCGATCCCGCCGGCCGCTCCGCCGCCGAGCTGGAAAGCGAGGTGGAGCGCAGCCGCGAACGGCTCGGCGCCACCATCGAGACGCTGCGCGGCAGCCTCTCGCCCGGCCAGCTGGTCGACCAGGCGATGGATTATGCGCGCGGCTCCGGCGGCGCCGATTTCGTGCGCAACCTCGGCGGCCAGCTGCGCGACAACCCGCTGCCGGTGATGCTGATCGGCGCCGGCATCGGCTGGCTGCTGCTGGCCGACCGCAAGGAGGCCGCGGCGCCGGTCCGCCTGGCGCCGGCGCATCCGCCGCTGCTGCCGCCGCCCGCCCCCAGCCGGCCCCTTCATGGCACGGCGCCGGAAGGCCCGGGTCTGGTCGGACGGCTGGGCGAGGGCGCCGCCGGCCTGCGTGACCAGGCGAGCGGGGCCGCGGCCGGCCTGCGCGACCAGGCGGCCGATGCCGCCGACGGGCTGCGCCAGGCCGGGCGCAGCGCGATGGAGAGCGTCAGCGACGGCCTCGACGCCGGCCGCGAGGCGCTGCAGGCCGGTGTCGGCCGGCTGCGCGAGCAGGCCGGCGCGGCACAGCAGACGGCCGGCCAGGGCCTGGCCCAGGGTCAGGCCGCGCTCGGCGCCGCCGGCGACCGGCTGCGGCAGGACTGGGCGGCGCTCGGCGATGCCCGGCCGCTGCTGCTAGGGGTGCTCGGCCTGGCCGCCGGCGCCGCGCTCGGCGCGCTGCTGCCGCGCAGCGAGGCGGAGGACAAGCTGATGGGCGAGGCCAGCGATGCCGCCGCCCGCAGCCTGCGCGAGGCGGTGGCGGAGGGCGCCGCCCAGGCCGGCGAGGTCCTCGGCGAGGAGGCCGAGCGCCTGCAGGAGGCCGCCGCCGAGACCTATGGCGCGGCGCGCGACAAGCTGCAGCGCGACGGCCTCTCGGCACAGACCCTGGGCGAGACGGTGCAGACGGTGGCCGAACGCGCCGCGGCGGCCGGTGGCGCCGCGGGCAGCCGCCTGGCCGAGGCGGCCGACCATGGCATCGACCGGGTGGCCGAGGCCGGCAAGGCGGCGGTCGCCGACGGCGAGGCGCCGCGGGACGCGGCCAAGACGGGAAGCCCGGACGATCCCGCCCGCCCGGGGGCGCGTCCGGCCGGGCTGCCCTAGTCGCCGCGCTGACGGCGGATCGCCGGGCCCGGCCCGGCGGTCCGCCCGTCGATCATTGGCGTCAGCCGCGGCTTTCCGGATAAGGTGCGGCATGGCCAATGACTTCGTGACACCGCCCGGCTGGCCTGCTGGCGCAGTGGCGCCGGCCGAGCAGGTGCGGCGCTTCGACTGGGCTTCGACCGCCCTTGGCCCCTGCCCTGCCTGGCCGGAGGCGCTGCAGGCGGTGGTGGAGCTGATCCTGGGGGCGCCGCTGGGCATGGCGCTGCTCTGGGGACCCCGGCAGCTGCAGATCCACAACCCTGCCTTCGCCGCCCTGGCCGGCTCCCCGTTGCCGGCCGGGCTGGGCCAGGCGGGCCTGGCGGGCTGGCCGGCGCTGGACCGTTTCACCGTGCCGGCCCGCGCGGCGGCACTGCGGGGCGAGGCGCAGACCTTCCTGGCCGAGCCGCTGCCGCGCGGCGCCGGCGCCGGGCCGGCCTGGTTCGACCTGACCGTCTCGCCGGTGCGCGGCGCGGCCCCGGCGCCGGGGGTGGCGCCCCCGGTGGCGGGCGTGCTGGTCACCCTCGTCGAGGTCACCCGGCGCGTGCAGGACGAGCAGCGGCTGCGCGACAGCGAGGCGCGCTTCCGCGCCTTCGCCGCCGCCTCGCCGGATGTCAGCTACCGCATGAGCCCGGACTGGCGGGAGATGCGCGAGTTGGAGGGCGGCCGCTTCCTCGCCGGCACGCCGCGGCCGAGCACCACCTGGCTCGACCGCTACATCCTGGCCGAGGACCAGCCGGCGGTCCGGCAGCGCATCCGCGAGGCGGTGCAGGGCCGCTGCCCCTTCGACATGGAGCATCGCGTGCGCCGGCCGGATGGCAGCCTGGCCTGGACGCATTCGCGCGCGGTCCCGATCCTCGACGCGGCCGGCGAGATCCTCGAATGGATCGGCATGGCGCGCGACATCACCGCCCGCCGCCAGGCGGAGGAGGCGCTGCGCGGCCTGCAGGCGCGCCAGGCGCTGCTGCTGCGCCTGGGCGACGCGCTGCAGCCGGAGGCCGATCCGCAGCAGCTGATGGCGCTGGCCGGCGAGCAGCTCGGCCGGCATCTGGGCGTCGACCGCTGCGGCCTGGCCGAGGTCACGGCGGAGGGCACCCGGTTGCGGATCGGCCGCGACTGGAGCAACGGCGTCCTGCCCGGCGCCGCCGGCTGCCACCCGGTCGAGGCCTTCGGCGCCGCGCTGCGAGGCCATGCCGAGGCCGGGCAGGTGCTGGCGATCGCCGCGGCGCCGCAGCCGATGCCGGGCGGCTGGCGCGCAGGCCTGGCGGTGCCGGTGCTGCAGGCGGGCCGCTGGGTGGCGCTGCTCTATGCGCAGCAGGCGGCGCCGCGCGCCTGGAGCGCCGAGGAGACGCTGCTGCTGCAGGAGATCGCCGAGCGCAGCTGGGCCGCGGTCGAGCATGCCCGCGCCGCCGCGGCTGCGCGGCGCAACGAGGAACAGCTCGCCGCCATCTTCAAGGTGCTGCCGATCGGCGTCGGCATCGTCGACCGCGCCGGCCGGCTGGTGCTGTCCAATCCCGAGATGCGGCGCTTCATGCCGAGCGGGCGGATGCCGTCGACCGATCCCGAGCGCCTGTGGCGCTGGCGCGGCCAGGGCGCCGATGGCGCGCCGCTGGCCGCGCGCGACTTCCCCGGCGCCCGCGCGCTGCGCGGCGAGACCGTCGTGCCCGGCATCGAGATGCTCTACACCCAGGAGGACGGGCGCGAGGTCTGGACCCAGTTCTCCGCCGTGCCGATCCGCGACGCCGAGGGCCGGGTCACCGGCCAGGTCCCGGTGGTCGCCGATATCGACGCGCTGAAGCGCAGCGGCGCGGCGCTGCAGCAGAGCGAGGAGCGCTTCCGCCAGTTCGCCGCCTCCTCCTCCGACGCGCTGTGGATCCGCGACGCCGCCAGCTACGCCTTCGAATATGCCAGCCCGGCGATCGAGGCGGTCTATGGCGTCACGCCCGAGGCGGTCTATGGCGACCCCATGCTGCTGCACGCGCTGATCGTGCCGGAGGAGCGCGAGGCCGCCGCGCGCCGCGTCGCCCAGGTGGCGCAGGGCGAGACCGTGGTGCAGGAATACCGCATCTTCCGCGCCCGCGACCGCTCCTTCCGCTGGATCCGCAGCACCGGCTTCCCGCTGCGCGACGATGGCGGCGTGGTGCGGCGGATCGCCGCCATCGCCCGCGACGTCACCGAGGCGCGGCTGCTGGCCGAGCACCAGGCGGTGCTGCTGGCCGAGCTGCAGCACCGGGTGCGCAACATCATGGCGGTGATCCGCTCGGTCGCCAGCCGCACCGCGCGCAGCGCCGGCAGCGTCGAGGAATATCGCGACCTGATGTCCGGCCGGCTGCTGACGCTGGCGCGGGTGCAGGCGCTGCTGACCCGCTCCGCCAACATGGGCGCCAGCATCCATGCGGTGATCCGCGACGAGCTGGTCGCCGCCGCCGGCGAGGAGCGGCAGTTCGACATCGCCGGGCCGGAGCTGCTGCTCTCCGCCAAGGCGGCCGAGGTGCTGACGCTGGCGGTGCACGAACTGGCCACCAACGCGCTGAAGCACGGCGCCTTCGCGGTGCCGGAGGGGCGCCTCGCGGTGCGTTGGCAGGTGGCGCGGCGGGAGGCGGGCGACTGGCTGCGGCTCGACTGGCAGGAGAGCGGCGTCACGCTGCCGCCCGCCGGCCTGCCGCGCCGCCGCGGCTTCGGCAGCGAGCTGATCGAGGGGCTGCTGCCCTATGAGCTGCAGGGCCAGGGCAGCCTGGTGCTCGGTCCCGAGGGCGCGCGCTGCCGGCTGGAATTCCCGCTGCAGGGCGGCGCCAGCCTGCTGGAGACCGGCGCGCCGGTCCCGGCCGGAATCTTCGGCGGCAGCCTCGACATGAGCGGCGAGGCCGATCTCCGCGGCCAGCGCGTGCTGGTGCTGGAGGATGACTACTACCTGGCCAGCGACACCGCCCATGCGCTGCGCGGCGCCGGCGCCGAGGTGATCGGGCCCTGGGGCAGCGAGCCAGCAGCGCTGGCGGCGCTGGCGGCGGCGCCGACCGCATCGCCGACCGCGGCGGTGGTCGACATCAACCTGGGCGCCGGGCCGAGCTTCCGCCTGGTAGAGCGCCTGCGGCAGCAGGGCGTGCCGCTGCTGGTGATCACCGGCTATGACGAGGCGGTGATCCCCGAGGGGCTGCAGCACCTGCCGCGGCTGCAGAAGCCGGTGGAGCTGCGCCGCCTCGTCGCCACCCTGGCGCAGGCGCTGGGCCTGCCCGCCAGCGGCTGAGCCGCTGGCCTCAGGCGATGCCGGCGCCGCCGGTGATGCCATAGACCTCGCCGGTGATGAAGCTGCCCTCCTGCGAGGCCAGCAGCACATAGACTGGCGCCAGCTCGACCGGCTGGCCGGGCCGGCCGAAGGCGCTGTGCGCGCCGAACTGTTCCACCTTCTCCGGCGGCTGGCCGCCGCTCGGCTGCAGCACCGTCCAGAACGGGCCGGGCGCCACCGCATTGACCCGGATGCCACGCTCGATCAGCTGCTTCGACAGGCCCTTGGTATAGGCGACGATACCCGCCTTGGTGGTGGCATAGTCGAGCAGGATGGCCGAGGGCTCATAGGCCTGCACCGAGGCGGTGGTGATCACCGCGCCGCCCGGCGGCAGCCGCGGCGCCGCCGCCTGGGCGAGCCAGTGCAGCGCGTAGAGATTGGTCTTCATCGTGCGGTCGAAATCCTCGCTGCTGAGCGCCTCGACCGAGGGGCGGGTCTGCTGCCGCCCGGCATTGACGACCAGCGTGTCGAGGCCGCCGAGCCCGCGCTCCGCCTCCTCCACCAGCCGGCGGCAATAGGCTTCCGAGGTGACGTCGCCGGGCAGCGCCAGCGCCTTGCGGCCGGCCGCCTCGACCAGCGCCACGACCTCGCGCGCATCGGCCTCCTCGCTCTCCAGGTAGCTCAGCGCGACATCGGCGCCCTCGCGGGCAAAGGCGATGGCGACGGCGCGGCCGATGCCGGAATCGGCGCCGGTGATCAGCGCCTTGCGCCCCGCCATCCGGCCATGGCCGCGGTAGCTCTCCTCGCCATGGTCGGGGCGCGGCTCCATCTTGGCGGCGAGGCCGGGGGCCGGCTGCGGCTGGCGGTCGAAGGGCGGGCGCGGATACTGGTAGCGCGGATCCTGCATGGTGGTGCGGTCATCGGACATGCGGGCAACTCCATCGGGGGGGATGCGCCTGGAACGCATCGCCCGCCGAGGTTGTTGCCGACAAAGCGGAAGAATTCCCGGGATCATCTTCAACCCGGCATAGTACGGAAAAGAACAGCGGCCGCGATTCAGCTTGTCTTCTACTGGCGCATCCCCCGGCTCTCCCGCCTTCCGGCTAGGTGCGCGCCTCGCCCTGCAGCTGCGCGACCACCGCGCGGTGCCGCGCCGCGGCGGCCTGGTTGCGCGGCCGCAGCCGCGACCGCTCGGCCAGCAGCATCCGCGCCTGGCCCAGCCGCCGGGCGCGGATCGTCGCCTCGATCAGATACTGGTCGACGATGTCGCGCTGCGCATGGCTGGCGCCGATCGGCGCGTCGTCATTGTGCAGCGGCGCCAGATGGCCGATGGCGGCGGCATAGTCGCCCTGCTCATAGGCCAGGATGCCGCGGCAGAGCGGCAGGCCGAGCCCGCGTGCCACCGGCGCGGCATCGGCGGTGCCGGCCGCGGCATATTCCTCCATCGAGCGCAGCAGCCGCTCGGCCGCCGCGAAGCGCCCGGTGCGCGCCAGCGCCATCATGTAGTGCAGGTCGGTGAAGATCAGCGCGTGGTCGCCGATGCTCTTCTCGGCGAAATCGGCCAGCGCCTCCCAGCGGGTGCCGACATCGACGCCGCGCAGCGCCAGCCGCGCCAGCAGCGAGGCGGCGTTCTGGATGTCGAGATAGAAGGTCGAGCCGTCATTCTGCACCGACCGGTCGTAGAGGGCGAGCACCTGCTCGTGCTCCTCCTTCTCCAGGTGGAACAGCGCCAGGTGCCACCAGAGATGGCCCTTGAAGGGGTTGCGGTCCGACCAGGCCTCGACCGGCCGCGACAGCCAGGCGATGCCCTCGTTCTGGCGGTCCTCCATCTCCAGCACATGGGCGACGGCATGGATCGCCCAGAGGTCGTCCGGGTTGCGCTCCACCGCCAGCCGGCCGAGGCGCTCCGCCTCGCGGTACTGGCCGCATTCCTCATGGCCGAAGGCCAGCATGCCCAGCACATTGCCGTAGCCGGGCAGGTCCTCCGACCAGGCCTCCAGCAGCGCCGCCGGGCCGCCGCGCAGCGCATGCTGGCGGCCGGACCAGAAGCAGTTGAAGTGGTGCAGCCGCAGCGCGACGATGTCGCGCGGATGCTCGGCCAGCAGCGCCTCCCAGGTGGTGATGGCGGCGCCGACCCGGCCCTCGCTCCAGTGCCGCAGCGCCGCGATGTGCTGCCGCTCGCGCGGCGTGGCGCGCGCCGCCAGCGCCTCGGCCGCCGCCAGCGCCGACTTTGCCTGCGGCAGGACGGAGAAGGAGCCGTACATCATGAACTGGCAGCCGCGCAGGCAATGCGCCAGCGCGAAATCCGGATCGGCGGCGACCGCCGCCTTGATCGTCGCCATGGTATCGAGCCGGTATTCGAGCAGCGCCCGCTGCGCCTGGCCGTAGAGCGCCGCCGCCGCGGCGCTGTCGGTCGAGAGCGGATAGCCCTGGGGATCGCGCATCATCGCCGCGCCCCCCTCACTCGGCCGCCAGCCGGCCGGCCGGCGGGGCGTGGCCGTCGCGGGTCTGCGGCAGCTTCCAGCCGAGCAGGCGGCCGGCGATCTGGGTGCGCAGCACCTGGGCGGTGCCGCCGCCGATGGTGAACATGCGAGCGTCGCGGCACATCCGCTCCAGCGCCTGGTTCCGGGAATAGCCGCGCGCGCCGAACACCTGCAGCGCGTCGTTGGTCACCTTGATCGCCATCTCGGAGGCCAGCACCTTGGCCTGCGCCGCCAGCAGTGGGTCGGGGAAGGGATCGGCGCTGGCGGCGGCGTGGTAGAGCGCCAGCCGCGCCGCGTTGAGCTGGATCGACATGTCGGCCAGCATCCATTGCAGGCCCTGGAACTCGCCGATCGGCCGGCCGAACTGGTGGCGCGACTTGGCATAGTCCAGCGCCGCCTCGAAGGCGCCCTGGGCGATGCCGAGCGCCACCGTGCCGGCGCCGACTCGCTGGCTGTTATAGGCGTTCATCAGCTCGGCGAAGCCGCGGCCCCAGCCGCCGGGCGGCTGCAGCGCCATGGCGGCGGGGACCACATGGTCCTCCATGATCACCTCGGCCTCGGGGATGCCGCGCAGCCCCATGGTCGGCTCGCGCTGGCCGATGCGGAAGCCGCGCGCCGCCAGCGCCTCCGGATCGTCGCGCAGGATGATGAAGCCGCCGATGCCCTGCGCCTGGCCCTGCTCGTCGAAGACGCGGGCGAAGACCAGGTGCAGCTTGGAGACCCCGGCCCCGGTGATCCAGTGCTTGCGGCCGTTCAGCACATAGCTGTCGCCGCGCTTCACCGCGGCGGTGGTCATCTCGGTCGCGGCCGAGCCGGCCTCGGGCTCGGTGATGCAGATCGCCGGCTTGTCGCCGGCCAGCACGGTCTCGGCCGCCAGCTTCTGCTGCGCCGGGGTGCCGTAGCGCATGATGGCGGAGATCGCGCCCATGTTCGCCTCGACGGCGATGCGGCCGGTGACGCCGCAGACGCGCGCCATCTCCTCGACGATGATGACGGCGTCGAGGAAACTGCCGCCCTGGCCGCCATGCGTCTTCGGGATGGTGTAGCCGATCAGCCCGGCCGCGGTCATGTCGCGCACCGTGTCCCACGGGTAGCGCTCGCTGCGGTCGGTCTCGGCGGCGCGGCCGCGGACGCTCTCGGCGACCTCGCGCGCCAGGCCCTGCAGCCGCAGCTGCGCGGCGGTGAGCGTGAACATGGCATCCTCCCCGGATTGTTCTTGCCGGGGAGGATGTCACCTGCGGGCAGGAAGTCAAAGCGGCGCCGGGCGGCGGCGGGGCGCGCTGCCCCGCCGCCGCGCCGGGCGGTTCAGCCGCGGGTGGTGGTCACCACGTCGACGCTGGCCTTGATGGCGTTGGAATAGGGGCAGATGCCGTGGGTGGTCTCGACCAGCTGCTTCGCCTCCGCCTCGGCCATGCCGGGCAGCAGCACGTCGAGCGCGGCGGTGATGCCGAAGCCGCCCTCGGAGCGCGGGCCGATGCCGATGGTGGCGGTCACCGTGGTGCCCTCGGGCAGCTTGGTCTTGAGCTGGCCGGCGGCGACGCGCATGGCGCCGAGGAAGCAGGCCGAATAGCCGAGCGCGAACAGCTTCTCGGGATTGGCGCCGTCGCCGCCCGGGCCGCCGAGCTCCTTCGGCACGACGAGCTGCAGGTCCATCGTGCCATCGGCCAGGCTGGTCCGGCCGTCACGGCCGCCGCCCGTCGCGGTGGCCGTCGTCTTGTACTTGGCTTCAACCGGCATGTCGGACTCCATCGGGTTGCGCGCCGCGCGCCGCCCCCCGCCACCGGGAGGCGGCGGCCAGGGCGCCGCGGGCGCCGGTTCACGGATTCGCGGGCGGAGCGTCGCAGCCCGGCCGGCGGGGCGCAACCTCAGGATCGCGTGAGGCGGCGCCTCGGCGCGCGGCGTGCTATGGCGGGGGCATGGAAACCAAAGCGCCCACCCCCCGCGCCGTCCTCGTCGGCATCCAGCTGCCCGAGGTCGACGACATCGCCCATGCCGCCAGCCTGGAGGAGCTCGGCCGGCTGGTGAAGACGCTGGGCTACGAGGTCGTCGGCCAGGTGTCGCAGCGGCGCGAGGGCACCGGCGCCGGCGCCCTGCTGGGCAGCGGCAAGCTGACCGAGCTGGCCGGCTTCACCGGCGGCGACGGGCAGGTCACCTCGATGGCGCCGGCCGCCCGCGCCAAGGCGCGCGCCCGCTTCGAGGGCGCGGCCGGGGCGGCGGCGGCCACCGGGGACAGCGACGGCGAGGACGCAGCGCCGCCGCGCGCCGATGTGGTGATCGTCGACCACGAGCTCTCGCCCAGCCAGATCCGCAACCTGGAGCGCGCGACCGGCGCCGAGGTGCTGGACCGCACCGGCGTCATCGTCGAGATCTTCCACCGCCACGCCAAGACCCGCGAGGCGAAGCTGCAGGTGGAGATGGCGCGGCTGAAATACGTCGCACCCCGGCTGCGCGAATCCTCCGGCGGCGGCGGCCGGCAGCAGGGGCCGGGCGCCGGCGAGACCACCCTCGACCTCGACCGCCGCAAGATCCGCGACCGCCTGGCCGAGCTGCGCGGCCAGCTCGAGGCGGTGCAGCGCGACAGCGACAACCGCCGCGCGGCGCGGCGCGACCAGCTGCGGGTGGCCCTCGTCGGCTATACCAATGCCGGCAAGTCCTCGCTGATGCGGGCGCTGACCGGCAGCGCGGTGCTGGTCGAGGACAAGCTCTTCGCCACCCTCGACACCACGGTGCGCATCCTGCAGCCGGAGACGCGGCCGCGCGTGCTGGTCTCCGACACGGTGGGCTTCATCAAGCAGCTGCCGCACGACCTGGTCGCCTCCTTCCGCTCGACCCTGACCGAGGCGCTGGAGGCCTCGCTGCTGCTCTTCGTCGTCGATGCCTCCGACCCGACCTACGAGGCGCAGCTGGAGGTCAGCCGCAGCGTGCTGCGCGAGATCGGCGCCGATGCGGTGCCCTCGCGCCTGGTGCTGAACAAGATGGACCGGGTGGAGGAAGGGCGCCGCGCCGAACTCGCCGCCAAGCACCCGGAGGCGATCATGCTCTCCGCCCATGCGCCGGAGGATGTCAGCGCGCTGCACGACCGCATCATCGGCTTCTTCGAGGCGGAGATGGAGGAGGCCACCCTGTCGCTGCCCTATGCCCGGCAGGGGCTGATCGGCGAGATCTATGACAGCGTCCGCGTGCTGGCCGAGGATTACGACGAGCGCGGCCGCGTGCTGCAGGTGCGCGGCCTGCCCGGCGCCATCGCCCGGCTGCAGCGCCGCATGGCCGCGCCGGAGGGCTGACCGGCGGGGGGGGGGCGGCCGCGGATTACCCCTTGCAGCCCGGGCCTGGCGGTATTCTCTTTCCGCCGACAAAGACTCGGAGTGAAACGATGCTGACGATCCGCCGCCGCGCCGCGGCCGGTCTTGCCCTGGCCCTGGCCGCCGGCACCGGCCGGGCGCAGGCCCAGACGACCCCGCAGACTGGCCAGACCCCGCAGGAGGCCTGGCCGGCGCGGCCGGTCCGCATCATCGTCCCCTCCGCCCCCGGCGGCGGCGCCGATTTCACCGCCCGCGTCTTCGGCCGCTTCCTGGAGCGGCGCGGCCAGCCGGTGGTGGTGGAGAACCGGCCCGGCGCCGGCGCGGTGATCGGCACCGACGCCGCCAAGTCGATGCCGGCCGACGGGCATAATTTCGTCCTGGCCACCAACTCGACCCACGCCGCCAATCCCTTCCTGTTCAAGAAGCTGCCCTATGACCCGGTGCGCGACTTCGCCATGGTCGGGCTGTTCGGCAGCTTCGCCTCGATCCTGGTGACCGACGCCCGCGCGCCCTACCGCACCGTGGCCGAGCTGGTGGCGGCGGCGAAGGCGAAGCAGGGCGGGCTGTTCTTCGGCTACTACTCCTCCTCCTCCCGCGTGCCGGCCGAGCTGCTGCGGGAGGCGACCGGCACCGAGCTGACCGGCGTCTCCTACCGCAACGTCACCCAGATCCTGACCGACCTGCGCGGCGGCGAGGTGGCCTTCGCCTTCCTCGACGCGCTGTCGGCGGCACCCGCCCTGCAGGAGGGCAGCGGGCTGCGCGCCCTCGCCACCAGCGCGCCGCAGCGCAATCCGCGCCGCGCCGAGATCCCGGCGGTGGCCGAGACGCTGCCCGGCTTCGCGATGGAGGGCTGGATGGGCCTGGCCGCCCCCGCCGCCACGCCGCCCGCCCTGCTGGCCCGCGCCAATGCGGCGATGGCCGAGGCCGTCGCCGCGCCCGAGGTCCGCAATGCCTTTGAGGAACAGGGCCTGACCCCGCGCAGCCTCGGCCTCGATGCGGCGCGCGACTTCCTGGCCGCCGACACGGCGCGCTGGCGCGAATGGGTGCGCATCGCCCGGATCGAGCCGGAGTGAGCGTGCCGCCGCCGCGGCGCCTGTCGCAGGCGCTGCTGCACCCGCCCGCCGCCTGGGACGCCACCACCGCGCCGCTGCTGCTGGTGCATGGCGGCTACCACGCCGCCGCCTGCTGGACCGAATGGCGCGCCCTGCTGGCGGCGCGCGGCCTGGCCAGCGCCGCGCTCGACCTGCGCGGCCATGGCGCGCTGGCCGCCGCCGGCTTCCCGCCCACCACCGGCGTGCTCGACTATGCCGCCGACGTGGTTGAGGCCGCGGCGCTGCTGCAGCAGGAGACCGGCCGCGCGCCGGTGCTGGTCGGGCACAGCCTGGGCGCGCTGGTGGTGCTGGCCGCCGCCGCCGCTGGCGCCCCCTGCGCCGGGCTGGCGCTGCTCGCCCCCTCGCCGCCCGGCAACCTGCCGGGGGTGCAAGCGGTGCCGGAAGTGCCCGAGGGCGCGCTGCTGCCGCCGCCGCCCGAGGCCATCGCCATCGAGCGCTGGATGGGCGGCCGGCCGCCGCCCTCGCCGCTGAAGGAGGCCTGGCTGGGTAGCCTCTGCGCCGAGAGCCCGCGCGCGCTGAACGACCGCTATGCGCTGCGTATCCGGGTCGATCCGGCGGCGCTGCGCGGGCGGCCGGTGCTGGTGCTGGAGGCCGGGCGCGACGATGCCGCGCGCCACCCGGCCGGGCAGGACGCGGCGATCGCTGGCTTCCTCGGCGGCACGCATCGCCTGCTGCCCGAGGCGCCGCACTGCCTGATGCTCGGCGAGCACAGCGCGGCGGCCGCCGGGGTGCTGGCGGACTGGATGCCGCGCTGACCGGCAGGACTGACCGGCCGGGCCGGCGATTGCCAGCCCGCCGGGGCAGCGCGATCATCCGGCCCATGCACCCGATCCTCGACGCCCTGGAAGCCTCCGCCCGCCGCAGCGAGACCGCCTTCGGCGGCGGCCGCATCGTCTGGCATGAATGGGGCGACGGGCCGCCGCTGCTGCTGCTGCATGGCGGCGCCGGCTCCTGGCGGCACTGGGCGCGCACCATCCCCTTCCTCGCCCGCAGCCGGCGGGTGCTGGCGCCGGACACGCCGGGGCTCGGCGAGTCCGACCCGCCGCCGCCGGGCGCCGGCCTGTGGGAGATCGCCGGGGCGCTGGCCGAGGGCCTCCGCCAGCAGGCCGGCGGCACCCCGGCCGACCTGGTCGGCTTCTCCTTCGGCGCGGTGATCGCGGCGCATCTCGCCGCTGCGCATGGCGCGCTGCTGGACAGCGTCACCCTGGTCGGCTGCGGCGCGCTCGGGCTGCGGCGCGACCCGACGCCGCTGCTGCCGGTGCGCGACCGCCACGGCGCCGAGCGCCTGGCGGCGCATCGCGCCAACCTGGCCAGCCTGATGCTGGCCGACCCGGCGGCGATCGACGAGCTGGCGCTGGCGATCCAGGCCTGGAACAGCGACCACGCCCGGCTGCGCAGCCGCAAGGTGGTCGGCGAGGCCGCCGTGCGCGACCTGCTGCCGCGCATCGAGCGGCCGCTGGCCGTGATCTATGGCGAGCGCGACGCCATCGCCTATCCCTATATGGAGGAGCGCATCCGCCTCTTCGCGGAGCTCTGCCCGGCGGCGCCACTGCGCATCATCCCCGGCGCCGGCCACTGGGTGGCCTTCGAGGCGGCCGAGGCCTTCAACGCGACGCTGGCCGCGCTGCTGCCGCTGGAGGCCGCAGCCGGAGGCTGAGCCCAGCGGGCCTTACGCGGCCGGGCGGTCGGCCGCTGCCGGCGCCCGGACGGCCTGGCGATAGGCCGCCGGCGTGGTCCCGGTGGCCGCCCGGAAGGCGCGGGTCAGGTGGCTCTGGCTGGAGAAGCCGCAGGCCGGGGCGATGCGGGCGACCGGCAGGGCGCCGCGCAGCAGCAGCCGGGCCCGCGCCAGCCGGCGCTGCAGGATCCAGCCCTGCGGCGAGACACCCTGGCTCAGGCGGAACATGCGCTGGAAGTGGAAGGCGCTGAGCCCGGCCAGCGCCGCCAGCGCGTCCAGCCGCAGCGCGGTGTCGAGATGCGCCTCGACATGCTCGACCACCCGGCGCCGCAGATGCGGGGCCAGGCCGCCCTTCACCACCGGCAGCCGCTGGCCGGCCGACAGCGCCAGGGCGGCCGGCATGGCCTCGGCCACCGCCGCATCGGCCGCCGCCGCGTCCCCCGCCACCAGCGCCGCCGCCAGCCGGCGCAGCGCGGCGGCCAAAACCGGCGCCTCGCCGAAGGTGAGGTCCGGCAGCGCCATCAGCCGCGCGTCGCGGTCGAAGGTCTCGGCGAAGGCGCTGCGCAGCGCCGCATCCGGCAGATAGAGATGCACGAAGGCGAAGGGGTCGGTGATCTCCCAGTCGGAGGACTGCGCCTCCGGCATGATGCAGACCGCGCCGGGATGGCCCGGCCCGGCCTGCCGCCCCAGGCGGCGGGTGCCCTCGCCGCCCTGCAGATAGAGGCTGAGCGTGTGCCCCTCGGGCCGCGCATAGAAGACGCGGTCATGGCTGTTGCGCCAGATCGCGGCGGCGCGTCCGGCGCCGAGCGGCAGGCCGTGCAGCAGGCGCGCCCGCGAGGCGGACAGCGCCGCCGCCACGGTGCAGGGCTTGGAAGGCATCGGCGGCGACCGGCGGCTGGGGAGGCGCCAGGATGCGGCGCGGCGCGCGCGGCGGCAAGCGGCATCGGCCGCAAGATCCTGCAAACCCGGGCGGCGCGCGGCTGCTAGAGCGCGCCGCATGCAGAACCTGCTTCTCTTCCTCACCACCGTGCTGATCTGGGGCAGCACCTGGATCGCCATCGCCTGGCAGGTCGGGCCGGTGCCGGTGCCGGTCTCGGTCTTCTACCGCTTCGCCGCGGCGGCGGCGATCCTGCTGCCGCTGCTGGCGGCGCTGCGGCGGCTGCCGCTGCCGGGCTGGCGCCACCAGCCCTTCCTGCTGGCCCAGGCGCTGTGCCTGTTCAGCGGCAATTTCCTCTGCTTCTACGGCGCCGCCGCGCACCTGCCCTCGGGGCTGCTCTCGGTGATCTTCTCGCTGTCGACGCTGGGCAACGCGGTCAATGCCCGGCTGTTCTTCGGCGACCGCATCGCCGGGCGCACGCTGCTGGCGGCGCTGCTCGGGGTCGGCGGGCTGCTGCTGCTGTTCGGCCGCGACGGCCTGCTGCATCCCGGCGGCGACACGCTGCGGGGCGTCGGGCTGGCGGCGCTGGGCACGCTGCTCTTCTCGCTGGGCAACATGGTCTCGCGCCGCAACAGCGCCGCCGGCATCTCGCCCCTCACCGCCAATGCCTGGGGCATGTCCTATGGCGCGGCGCTGCTGCTCGGCCTGATCGGGCTGACCGGCACGCCGATGGTGGCGCCGCCCGACGGGCGCTACCTGGCGGCGCTGCTCTACCTGGCGGTGGTCGGCTCGGTGATCGGCTTCACCGCCTATCTGATGCTGGTGGCGCGGATCGGCTCGTCGCGCGCCGCCTATGCGACCGTGCTCTTCCCGGTGGTGGCGCTGTCGCTCTCGACCGTCTTCGAGGGCTATCGCTGGGACGCGGCGGCGCTCGCCGGCCTCGGGCTGACGCTGCTCGGCAATCTGGTGATGTTCTGGCGCGGCCCGCTGCGGTCGCGGCCCGCCCGCCCGGTCCCGCCCGGCCCAGAGCCGGAAACGGCGCCGGGAACGGGGCCGGACAAGGCGCGCGGCTAGGCCGCGGCGGCGGGCACCGGCGCGCGGCCGGCATAGAGCAGGTCGAGCAGGTCCGCCGCCCCGGCATCCTCGCTGGCGGTGACGCTGACCAGCAGCATGGCCTCGACCTCGACCGCGCCGCGCGAACGCTGGCGGCGCCGGCCGACCACGGCGAAGCGGTTGCCGAAGCGGGCGCGCAGCTCCCCGGCCGCCGCCTCGACGGCGACGTCATCGGCGCCGTTCACGGTGATCCTGACGCCCGTCTGTCGCTCCCAGTCCATCGCGCCCTCCTCGGCTGCCCGTCGGTCCGGTCCCTGCATGGACCGGAACGCGGCGGGCAGCGAGATGGGGATAACGTGGATAGCGGTGAAACGCGGGGACAAGTGCCGCCGTGGCGGCGCTTCTCCCCGATCCCTACCCGGCCCGATACCCTGGGCCGGTCAGCGGCCGCCCTTGCGCGCCGCCTTGGCCGCCTCATGGCTGGCCAGCAGGGCGGTGATGCTCGGGCGCTTGCGGGCATTGGCGATGCGGGCGGCCGCGGCGGCCTCCTCCTCCGCCAGCTTCGCGGCGGCCTCGGCGGCGCGCGCCTGGCGGGCGGCCTCCTGGGCGGCCTCGCGCTCGGCGCGCTTGGCGGCCTGGCGGGCCTCGCGGGCCTCGGCGATGGCCAGGCGCTCGGCACGCCGCGCCGCCACTTCCGCATCATCGGCGGCGGGCCGGGCCTTGAAGGCCTCCAGCATCGCGCGCTTGGCCTTGGCGGCATCATCCAGCCGCTGGTTCACATTGCCGTAGTTCGTATTACGCAAGAAAACGTCCCCATGGATCGTGACTTCCTTGCCCCGCCGGCCAGACCGGCCGGAGCGGGCCCAGACTTACGCCCGATGCGCCGCCGCGTCGACGGATACTTCGCCGGGGCAGCCCTGCGAGGGGCCTGGCCGGGCATGTAGGGAGGCCACCGGCCGCCGGACAAGCCCGTCGCCCCCCTTGACGGCGGCCGTTCGCTTCCGCACTGCAACATTCCATCCCTGACGACGACGCCGGAGCCCGCCTGCCATGGACATCGCCCTGTTCAACCTGATGTCGCAGAACCGCGCCGACGAGACGCCGGCCGAGATCCTCGGCATGACGGTCGAGAAGGTGCGGCTGGCCGAGCAGCTCGGCTTCGACGCCGCCTGGTTCGCCGAGCACCATTTTACGAGTCACTCGGTCTGCCCTTCGCCGCTGATGATGGTCGCCCATTGCGCAGCGGTGACGAAGACCCTGCGGCTCGGCCCGGCCGTGGTGGTGCTGCCGCTGCACCACCCGCTGCGCGTGGTGCAGGAGCTCGGCATGCTGCAGGCGCTGACCGGGGGCCGGGTCAATCTCGGCCTCGGCACCGGCCACCAGCCGCATGAATTCTCGACCTATTCCATCCCGATGGCGGAGCGGACGGCGATCCTCGAGGAGGGCTGGGCGCTGATCGAGCGCGGGTTGACCACCGGCCGGGTGCAGCTCGACGGCACCCATTACCAGGTGCCCGACGCGCCGATCGCGGCCTATCCAGGAGAAATGCCGCCGCTGTTCCTGGCGGGCGGCGAGCCGAGGCTGCTGGCGCGGGCCGCCCGCGCCGGCGCCTCGCTGTTCATCAGCCAGGGGCATCGCCGGGCCGCGGCGGCGCTCGGCATGCGCGAGAAGCTGCTGGCCGCCCTGCGCCAGCACGGCCTGCCGGACAGCGCGCTGAAGCTCGCCATCCAGCGCTATGTCTTCGTCACCGACGACCCGGCCGAGCAGCGCCGCGCCGCCGAGGGCATGCTGCGCTTCATGCGCACCACCCTGTCGCTGCGCGACGCCGTGCCGCCGCGCGACGGCGCCTTCATGCGGGAAGTCCCCTTCGAGGGCGAGCCGAGCATCGACTGGCTGCTGGAGAATGCGCCGATCGGCCCGGCCGCGCAGGTCACCGCCCGGCTGGTCGAGGATTTCGAGCTGCTCGCCCCCAGCCACTGGAGCCTCTACATGGGCTTCACCGGCCTGCCCGCGCCGCGCGTGCTGGCCTCGCTGGAGCGCTTCGGCCGCGAAGTGCTGCCGGTGCTGCGCCAGCTGGCCCCCCGGCAGGCGCCCGACCTGGCCCCGGCGCCGGTCGCCGAAGCGGTCGGCTGAGCCGCGCCGGCGGCACGGCAGCCTCAGCGGCGGCGCAGCACCAGCAGCGTCGCCGCGATCACCACCGCCGAGCCCAGCAGCACCGCGGTGCCCGGCACGTCGCCGAACCACAGATAGCCGATGACGATCGACCAGAGCAGCCCGGTATATTGCACCGGCGCCAGGGCGGCAGCACCCGCATAGGCCAGCGGTCGCATGACCAGATAGGTGCACAGCCCCGAGGCCACCCCCATGCCGATCAGCCCGAGCAGATCGGCCAGCCCCGGCGTCACCCACCAGAAGAAGAGGGTCGGCAGCAGCATGGCCGAGGAGATCGCCATGTACCAGACGGCGATGCCGATGGTGTGGTCGGTCAGCGACAGCGCCCGCTGCTGCAGCGTGTTCAGCGCGCCGATGAAGGCGCCGGCCAGGGAATACAGCGCGCCGATGGCGATGATCTCGCCGGCGCCCGGCTGCACGACGATGATGACCCCGGCGAAGCCGAGCAGCACCGCCAGCCAGGAGATCCAGGTGACGCGCTCGCCCAGCAGCGGCGCCGCCAGCGCGGTGACGATCAGCGGGCGGATGAAGGAGATGGCGGTGGTCTCGGCCAGCGGCAGCAGGCGGAAGCCGAGATAGGCCAGCATCAGCGCCAGCGTCATGCTCGCCGCATGGGTCAGGTGGCGCAGCGGCTGGCGCATGCGCAGCCGGTGGATCCTGCCGCCGGCCGCCAGGATCAGCAGCAGCGGCGGCAGCGCGAAGGCATTGCGGAAGAAGGTGATCTGGTTGACCGGGAAGCGCTGCGCCTGGTCCTTCACCACGCCGTTCAGCACCGAGAACAGCGCGATGCCGGCCAGCATGATCAGCACCGCGCGCTTCAGGTCGGGCTGCGGATGCGGCTCGGCCAGGGGGAGGGCGGCGCCCGGTCCCGCGCGCAGCCAGGCCAGGCGGCGGCGCAGGGCTTCCGGCGTCTGCATCGGGCTGTCGTCCTTCGCCGTTGCGCGGACCATGCTAGGTGATCGTTCACCACCTGTCATAGTTTTCGCTGTGATATCGGGCAGGAATGGCCAGGCGACCGACCGGCCATGCCGCGCTGTTCCGCGACCATGTCCCGGCCCGGGAGCCGCCGATGGCCTTCCGGCTGCCCAGGCCGGCCGCGCCACGCGCCGGCGCCGCGACCCCTCCCCTGTCGCCCCCCCGGTGCCTCCCCCTGGGCGCCCCCCCTGGCGGCCACGCCGGTCCCGCCATAGGATCGGCGCGAACCGGTGAGGACAGCCCCATGGCGCGCACGATCGACCTGAATTCCGATCTCGGCGAGAGCTACGGCCCCTGGCAGATGGGCGACGACGCCGCGCTGCTGCGGGTCGTCACCAGCGCCAATATCGCCTGCGGCGCGCATGCCAGCGACCCCGAGACCATGTTCAGGACGCTGACCCTGGCGCGCGAGCAGGGCGTCGTCGCCGGCGCGCATCCGGGCTTCGCCGACCGCGAGGGCTTCGGCCGCCGGCTGATCCCGCACACGATGGGCGAGGTCGAGCGGCTGGTCGCCACCCAGGTCGGCGCGCTGATGGGCGCCGCCGCCCTGGTCGGCACCGAGATCCGCTTCGTCAAGACGCATGGCGCGCTGGGCAACTGGGCCGCCGCCGAGCCCGAGGTCGCCGCCGCCGTCGCCCGCGCGGTGAAGGCCATCTCGCCGGACCTCGCCTTGCTGGCGATCTCCGGCACCGCGCTGGACCGCGCCGGGCGCGCGGCCGGCCTGCCCACCTTCAGCGAGATCTTCGCCGATCGCGGCTATCTGTCGAACGGCCAGCTGGTGCCGCGCAGCCGGCCCGACGCCATGCTGCACGACCCCGAGGAGGCGGCGACCCGGCTGATCGAATTCCTCGAGACCGGGCTGATGCCGGTGGTCGATGGGCCGCCCATCAAGCTCGACGCCGTCTCGGTCTGCGTGCACGGCGACAGCCCCGGCGCGGTGGCCATGGCCCAGCACATCCGCCGCCGCCTGAACGAGGCCGGCATCACCGTGGCGCCGTTCCTCGCCAAGCCATGAGTGCTGCCGATCCGGTGTTCCGGCCGGTCGCCGACCACGCGCTGCTGGTCGAGTTCGGCGACCGCATCGACCGCGCCGTGCATGACCGGGTGCTGCGGCTGGATGCCCAGCTCTCGCCCGCCAGCGTGCCCGGCTTCCTGGAGGCGGTGCCGGCCTATGTGAACATCCTGGTCCGCTTCGACCCGATGCTGGCCGACCACGATAGCGTCGAGGCGGCGCTGCGCCGCCTGCTCGGCGGCCCGGACGGCGTCGCCCGGCCCGGCCCGCTGCGCGAGGTGCGCGTCTGCTACGAGGCCGAGCTGGCGCCCGACCTGGCGCAGGTCGCCGCGGCGACCGGGCTCGACACCGAGGCGGTGATCGCCGCGCATCTGGCCGGCGACTACCGCGTCTACATGTATGGCTTCGCCCCCGGCTATGCCTATCTGGCCGGGGTGCCCGAGGCGATCCGCCAGCCGCGCAAGACCGCGCCGGTGCGCGGCACGCCGGCCGGCAGCGTCACCATCGCCGGGCCGCAATGCCTGGTCACCACCATGATCATGCCGAATGGCTGGTGGAATATCGGCCGCTCGCCGACCCGCATCCTGGAGGGCGGCGACAGCGACCGGCCCTTCCTCTTCGATGTCGGCGACAGCGTGCGCTTCACCCGCATCACCCGCGACCAGTTCGAGGCGGAAAGCCGCGCATGAGCACCGCCCGCCTCACCGTCACCCAGGCCGGCCCGCATGTCAGCTTCCAGGATGCCGGCCGCTTCGGCAAGCTGCGCTTCGGCGTGCCGACCTCGGGCCCGATGGACCGCGCCAGCTTCGCCGCCGCCCAGGCCGCGCTGGGCAATCCGGAGGACGCCGGCGCCATCGAGATCTCGCCCGGCGGGCTGACGCTGGCCTGCGAGGCGGGCGAGGTCAGCCTCGCCGTGGCCGGCGGCGGCTTCCAGGTGATGCTGGACGGCGCCCGGCACGGCGCCTGGAGCGTGCTGACGCTGCGCGCCGGCAGCCGCCTGACCATCCGCCCCGGCTTCTGGGGCTGCTGGACCTACCTGGCCTTCGCCGGCCGGCTGCAGGTGGCGCCCTGGCTCGACAGCCTGTCGACCCATGGCCCGACCGGGCTGGGCGGCGGGCTGCTGGCCGAGGGCCAGACCATCACCATCGAGGACACCCGGCGGCTGGCGCCGCGCGCCATCCCGCTGCCGGTCTGGGCGCGGCCGCCTGCCGAGGTGCCGGTGGTGCTGGGCCCGCAGGACCGCTTCTTCGCGCCCGAGACCATCGCCACCTTCCTCGGCGCCACCTATGCGCTGAGCGACGCCTATGACCGCATGGGCGTGCGGCTGACCGGCCCGGCGCTGCCGCCCAATGCCGCGCTCGACATGCCCTCGGAGCCGATCGCCCGCGGCTCGGTGCAGGTCTCGGGCGATGCGGTGCCGACGGTGCTGCTGGCCGACCACCAGAGCACCGGCGGCTATCCGAAGATCGCCACCGTGCTGTCGACCAGCCTGGACAGCTTCGTGCAGCTGCGCAGCCGGCAGCGGCTGCGCTTCCAGGCGGTGTCGCCGGCCCAGGCGATCGGCCTGGTGCGCAGCCGCACTTTGGCGCAGCGCCGCTACCTGGCGATGCTGCGGCAGGCCGCCTCGGGCGGAGAGGCAGGGGCCAGGGAGTCGGGCGCCGCGGCCGGCTGACCGGCGGCGCGGCCGCGCCCATAGGCGCGCGGGCTGCAGCCCATCTCCGCCCGGAAGGCATAGATGAAGGCCGAGGTCGAGGCATAGCCGAGCTGCATCGCCGTGCGGGTCACGTCCAGCCCGCCGCCGAGCAGCTCGATCGCCTTGAACAGCCGCAGCCGCCGCCGCCAGGAGCGCAGGCTCATCCCCAGCTCCGCCTCGAAGCGGCGGGCCAGGGTGCGGCCGGACATGCCGAGCGCGCGGCCCCATTCCTCGGGCCCGCGCGGATCGGCCGGATTGCCGTAGAGCGCCTCGCAGACCGTGCTCAGCGGCCCGCCGCGCGGCCAGGACAGCGCCCCCGACAGGGCGCCGGGCAGCGGCCGGGCGCGGCGCAGCTGGTCGAGGATCAGCACGCCGACGCGGCCGGCATAGCCATCGGGATCGGCCGCGCCCTCGATCGCCGCCGCCTCCAGGATCAGCGCCTGCAGCAGCGGCGAGACGCCGAACACCGTCGGGCTGTCGGGCAGGCCGGCGCCGGCACTGTCGGCGATCCACAGGCTGCGGAACTCGGCGCCGAGCAGCGAGCCGACGCGATGCGCCAGCCCGGTCGGCAGCCAGACCGCCTGTTCCGGCGAGATGACGAAGGAGCGCCCCGCCACCGCCACGGTGAGCACGCCGGAGACGGCATAGACCACCTGCTTCCAGGCATGGGCATGCTCGGGGAAGTGATGGCGCGGCGGGATCGACTGGGCGCGCACCCGCATCGGCTGCGGCGCCGCGACATCGGCGGGCGGCGCGATGGTCTCCCAGAGCATGGCCGCCCTCCCCTGCCGCGGCGGGTCCCGGCCGCCGGTCCAGGCACGGTATAGCCAGGGCGCCGCGCCCCGGGAAAGCCGCCGCGCCAGGCGAAAGGCTTGCAACCGCCGGCGCTTCGCGCAAGATCGCCGGCCGCGCACCGTTCTGCGCGCCAGACAGGGAAGCTCGCCATGGGCAACAAGGCTCCGACCGCCGCCGATTTCCGCCAGCACAGCTCGCACTGGGGCGTGTTCAAGGCGGCGCTGGGCGAGGACGGGCTGGTGATCCAGGCGCATCCCGGCGACCCGGACCCGAACGGCATCCTCGACAATTTCCCGGCCGCCCTGCGGCATCCGGCGCGCATCGCCCGGCCGATGGTGCGGCGCGGCTGGCTGGAGCGTGGCCCCGGCCCCGACCGGCAGCGCGGCCGCGACGAGTTCGTCGCCATGGAATGGGACCAGGTGCTCGACCTGCTGGCCGCCGAGATCCGCCGCGTCGGCGACCGCCACGGGCCGGGCGCGGTCTATGGCGGCTCCTATGGCTGGGCCAGCGCCGGGCGCTTCCACCATGCACAGAGCCAGATCCACCGCTTCCTGAACACCGCGCTCGGCGGCTATGTCGCCTCGGTCAACAGCTACAGCTCGGGCGCGGCCTCGGTGATCGTGCCGCATATCCTCGGCAACTACGAGGCGCTGACCAAGCACAACGTCACCTGGGACCAGATCGCCACGCAGACCGAGCTGGTGCTGGCCTTCGGCGGCATGGCGCTGAAGAACGCGATGGTCGCCGGCGGCGGCATCAGCGAGCATGTCGAGCGCCCGGCGATGCAGGCGGCGCGCGCACGCGGCTGCGACTTCGTCCTGATCGGCCCGCTGCGCAGCGACCTCCCCGAGGAGGCCGGCGCCGAGTGGATCGCCAACACGCCCGGCACCGACACCGCGCTGATGCTGGCCCTGGTCCACACGCTGGTGGCGGAGGGGCTGCACGACCGCGGCTTCCTCGACCGCTACACCACCGGCTGGGCAGTGTTCGAGCGCTACCTGATGGGCGAGGCCGACGGCCAGCCCAAGGATGCCGCCTGGGCGGCGCCGATCACCGGCGTCGCGGCGGCGGAGATCGTCGCCCTGGCCCGCCGGCTGCACGGCAAGCGGGTGCTGGTCACCGTGGCGCATGCGCTGCAGCGCGCCGAGCATGGCGAGCAGCCGGTGTGGATGGGCGCGGTGCTGGCGGCGGCGCTGGGCCAGATCGGCCTGCCCGGCGGCGGCTATGGCTATGCGCTGGGCGCCATCGGCTATTACGGCCGCCGGGCGAACGCGGTGCCGAGCCCGACCCTGTCGCAGGGCCGCAACCGGCACGGCAACTACATCCCCGTCGCGCGCATCGCCGACATGCTGCTGAACCCGGGGCAGGACTACCGCTACAACGGCCAGACCCGGAAATACCCGGAGATCAAGCTGGTCTACTGGGCCGGCGGCAATCCCTTCCACCACCACCAGGACCTCAACCGGCTGCGCCAGGCCTTCGCCCGCGTCGACACGCTGGTGGTGCACGAGCTGGCCTGGACCGCGACGGCGCGCCATGCCGATATCGTGCTGCCGGCGACCATGACGCTGGAGCGCGAGGATATCGGCTACAGCTCGCACGACCCGCTGATGGTCGCCATGCAGCGCGTCGCCCCCCCCTATGCCGAGGCGCGCGACGATTACGACATCTTCGCCGCGCTCTCGCGGCGGCTCGGCACCGAGGCGGCCTTCACCGAGGGCCGCAGCAGCCGCGAATGGCTGGCGCATCTGTATGAGCGCACCCGCCAGGGCCTGGCGGAGAAGGGCCTGCCCGCACCGGATTTCGAGGAATTCTGGGCGATGGGCAGCCTGGCCCTGCCGCAGGAGCCGGATGATGGCGGCCCCTGGCGCGCCTTCCGCGAGGACCCGGACGCCAACCCGCTGCCGACGCCGAGCGGGCGCATCGAGATCTTCTCGGAGACCGTCGCCGGCTTCGGCGAGGCCGACTGTCCGGGCCACCCGACCTGGATCCCGCCCGAGGAGGCGCCGGGCGGCGCCACCCCGCTGCACCTGGTCGCCAACCAGCCGGCGACGCGGCTGCACAGCCAGCTCGACTTCGGCGGCCACAGCGCCGCCGCCAAGCGGCGCGAGCGCGAGGTGGCGACCCTGCACCCGGCCGACGCCGCCGCCCGCGGCATCGAGGATGGCGACATCATCCGCCTGTTCAACCAGCGCGGCGCCTGCCTGGCGGCGGTGCGCGTGGCCGAGGACATCCGCCCCGGCGTGGTGCAGCTGCCGACCGGCGCCTGGTACGACCCCGAGGACCCGGCCGAGGATGTCTCCCTCTGCGTGCACGGCAATCCGAACGTGCTGACGCGCGACATCGGCACCTCCGGCCTGGCGCAGGGCTGCACCGGCCAGCTGACCGTGGTCGAGGTGGAGAAGTTCACCGGCAACCTGCCGCCGATCCGCGCCTTCGACCCGCCGGCGGACAGCGCCGCGCCGCAGCCGCTGGCGGCGGAATAGCCGGGGCCGCCGGGCCGCCGGGCGGGCGCCGCCTCAGGGGCGCGGCGCCGCCGCGTCGAAGAAGCGCGCCGTCTGCTCGGCCGGTACCGCCTCGCTGAACAGGAAGCCCTGGCCCTGCTCGCAGCCGGTGCCGAGCAGGGCGCGCTGCTGCGCCTCGCTGCCGACGCCGTCGGCGGTCACGGTGATGCCGAGGCCCTGGCCCAGCCCGACCAGCGCGCTGACGATGCGCGCGCTCTCGCCGCCATCCTGCAGGCTCTCGACGAAGCCGCGATCGATGCGGATCTTGTCGAGGCGGAAGTTGCGCAGGTGGTAGAGGCTGGAATAGCCGGTGCCGAAATTGCCGAGCGCGATGCGGATGCGGTGCTCGCGCAGCGCGCCCAGCACCTGCTGCGCCGCCTGCAGCTCCTGCACCAGCGTGCTCTCGGCCACCTCCAGCTCCAGCCGCGCCGGGTCGAGGCCGGCCTCCTGCAGCGCTGCGACGATGCGCTGCACCAGCCCGGCATCGCGCAGCTGGCTGGGCAGCAGGGCGAGCGACAGCACCACCCCGTCCGGCCAGCCGCGCGCGGCGGCGAGGGCGTGCCGCAGCAGCCGGTCGGCCAGCCGGTGGATCAGCCCGGTCTCCTCGGCGATCGCCAGGAAGCGCTCGGCCGGCACCGTGCCCAGCCGCGGATGCGCCCAGTGCGGATCGGCGGCGAAGCCCACCACCCGGCCGCTGCGCAGCTCGACGGTCGGGCGGAACACCGGGCGGATGGCATCCGCCTCCAGCGCCGCGCGCAGCTCCTGCTCCAGCTGGGCGCGCTCGCGCACATGGTGGTCCATCTCCGCCTCGAAGAAGCGCAGCGCCGAGCGGCGCTCGGCCTTGGCGCGGTACAGCGCGACATCGGCCCGGCGCAGCACCGCCGCGGCGGTGTCGCCGTCGCGCGGGATCAGCGCGATGCCGATGCCGGTGCCGAGGGCGTGCTGCGCCTCGCCGGCGGCGACCGGCGGGGCCAGCGCCTCGATCACCCGCAGCGCCAGGTTCATCGCCGCCTCGGCGCCCGGCAGGTGCTGCGCCAGGATGGCGAATTCGTCGCCGCCCAGCCGCGCCACCAGGTCGCCCGGCGGCAGCGCGCCGAGCAGCCGTTGCGCCACCACCATCAGCGCCTCGTCGCCGACGCCATGGCCGTGCACGTCGTTGATCCGCTTGAAGCCGTTGAGGTCGAGCATCAGGACCGCATGCACCAGCCCGGCGCCGGGCGGCGCCGCCAGCGCCACCGCCAGCGCCTCGTCGAAGCGGCGGCGGTTGGGCAGGCCGGTCAGCGGGTCCTCATAGGCCAGGGCGCGGATCTGCTGCTCGGCGACGAGGCGGCGGTGCATCTCTCGCTTCTGCTCGCGATGGCGGCGGATCGAGAAGACCAGCAGGCCGACCGCCAGGCAGGCGCCGAGCGCCAGCGCCTCGTCGAGCTCGAGGCCCTCGGCGCGCGCCGTGCCGGCGCTCTCCGACAGGAAGATGTCGAGCTCCAGCGCCAGGAAGAGCAGCACGCCCAGGCCGGCGAAGAGCAGGCCGAGATCGCCGAGGCTCCGGCGGTGCCGCATGAGGAAGGCCCTCCATTCGGTCATCGGGGTCGCCTGGCGTGTCCTCTGCATCGGCCTGTCCCGCATTGCCGGGCGCAACCCTGGGTTGTCGCGCGGCGGCCCAGCCTGTCACGCCCGGGGCCGGCCGTCGAGCGGCGGGGGGACGCCGCCGGCCGCCCCGCTGCGTTGCCGCTGGCCGGCCACGGGCATAAACCTGCCAGCCAAACGAGGAAACGCCGCCCATGCCGCTGATCGACGCCATCGAGGAGGCCGCCGCGTGCCGTCCGCCGGACATGCTGGTGACGCCGCTGCTGCCGAGCCCGGGCCTGTCCGCGCTGCTCGGCTGCGAGGTGCTGCTGAAGGCCGAGCACCTGCAGACCACCGGCTCCTTCAAGTATCGCGGCGCCGCCAATGCGATCCGCCGGCTGGCGCCGGAGCGGCGGGCGCGCGGGGTGGTCACGGCCTCCACCGGCAATCACGGCCAGGCGGTGGCGCTGGCCGGGCGGCGGGCCGGCGTGCCGGTCACCGTCTTCGTGGCGCGCGACGCCTCGCCGGCCAAGCTCGCCGCCATCCGCGGCCATGGCGCCGAGCTGCGGCTGCTCGACGGCGACAGCCTGGATGCCGAGCTGGCCGGCCGCCAGGCGGCCGAGGCGAGCGGCCGCGTCTTCCTCTCGCCCTACAACGACGCCGACGTCATCGCCGGCCAGGGCAGCGTCGGGCTCGAGCTGCTGCAGCAGGCGCCGGACCTCGACGCGGTCTTCGTCGCCGTCGGCGGCGGCGGGCTGATCGGCGGCATCGGCACGGCGCTGAAGGCGCATGGCGCGAAGGCCGAGGTGGTCGGCTGCTGGCCCGAGACCTCGCCCTGCCTGCTGCGCGCGCTGGAGGCCGGGCATATCCACATGGTCGCCGAGCAGCCGACGCTGTCCGACGGCACCGCCGGCAATCTGGAGCCCGGCGCCATGACGCTGGAGATCTGCGCCCGAATCATCGACCGCCGCGTCACCGTCAGCGAGGCGGCGATCCGCCGCGCGCTCTGGCTGCTGGCCGAGCATGACCGCTGGATGGTCGAGGGCGCCGCCGCGCTGGCGCTGGCCGGGCTGCTGTCGCAGGCCGGGGCGATGCGCGGCCGCCGCGTCGCGGTGGTGCTCTGCGGCCGCAACATCACGGCGGCGAAGTATCGCGCGGCGCTGAACGCCGCGGCGGCCGATGCCGGCGACTGACGGGGCGGCGGCGCCGGACCGGCGGCTGCTGCGCTGGTTCGCCGCCTCCGCCGGCTATGCCGTGCCGCAGGCGGCGGCGCCGATCGCCTTCGCGCTGCTGGCGCTGGAGCTGACCGGCGATGCCGGCCAGGGCGCCGCGCTGGTCCTGGCGATGACCCTGGCCCAGGTGCTGGGCGCGATCCCCGTGGCGCGGCTGGGGCAGCGGCTGCCGGCGGTGCTCTACCTGAAGCTGCTGGTCGGGCTGCGCAGCCTGGCGCTGGCGGCGGTCGCGGCGCTGGCCGCGCTGGAGGCGCCCTTCGCCGGGCTGGTGGCGGCGGCGGCGCTGGCCGGCTCGGTCAGCGGCGCGGCGCATGGCTATCTGCGCGCCGTGCTGAACCAGCTGGCGCCGGCCGGGCGGCTGCCGCGCGCCCTGGCGATCGCCGGCACGCTGAACGAGCTGACCTTCGTGATCGCGCCGGTCGCCGCCTCGGGCCTCGGCAGCCTGTCGCCGGTCGTCGCGGTGCTGGCGCTGACCGCGCTGGGCGCGGCGCCGATCCTGCTGGTGCCGGGGCTGCGCCAGGCGGTGCAGCCGGCCGACCCGGCCAGCGGCGGCGGCCGGCTGCCCGGCCGCGCCATCCTGCCCTGGCTGTTCTGCGCCATGGCCGGCGGCGCCACGGTGGCGGCGATCGAGATCGGCGCCGTCGCCCTGGCGCTGCGCTTCGGCCATGCGCCGGAGCTCGCCTTCCTGTTCACCGTGCCGCTCTGCCTGGCAGCGGTGGCGGGCGGCGTCTGGGCCAGCTGGCGCGCCCGGCTGGCGGCGCGGCGGGTGGTGGCGGCGCAGCTCGGGCTGATGACGCTGGGCGCGGCGCTGGTGGCGCTGCAGCTCTCGGTCGAGGCCAGCATGGCCGGCGCCGTGGCGGTCGGGCTGGTGCTGACGCCGCTGGGCACGCACTACTCGCTGATGCTCGACCGGCTGGCGCCGCCGCAGCGCCGCGCCGAGGTCTTCGCCCTGCTGCGGACGGCGAATGCGGTGGGGGTGATCCTGGCCAGCGCGCTGCTGACGGCGGTGTCGCTGTCGGTGATGCTGGCGGCCGTCACCGCGCTGATGCTGCTCGCCGCCCTGGCCGTCGGCCTGGGGCGGGACGGCGCCCCGCCGCCTCACTCGGCGAAGCGGTAGCCGACCCCCGGCTCGGTGCGCAGCAGCCCGGCGGCGCGGCCGAGCTTCTGCCGCAGATGCCCGACATAGACGCGCAGATACTGCGCCTCCTCGGCCTGGGCCGGCCCCCAGACGGCGGTCAGCAGCTGCTGCTGGGTCAGCACCCGGCCGCGGGCGCGCGCCAGCGTCACCAGCAGCGACCATTCGCGCGGCGTCAGGTGCAGCGGCGGGTCGTCGTCGAGCCGGGCCTGGCGGCGCGGCAGGTCGATGGTCAGCGGGCCGACCGCGAGGACCGTCTCCTCCGGCGTGGCCTCGCCCAGCGCGGCGCGGCGCAGGGCGACGCGGATGCGCGCCAGCAGCTCGGCCAGCGCGAAGGGTTTTTCGACGTAGTCGTCGGCGCCGGCGTCGAGGGCCGCCACCTTCTCGTCCTCCTGGCCGCGCGCCGAGACGACGACGATGGGCGCGGCCAGGAAGGCGCGCAGCTTCGGGATCAGCTGCTGGCCGTCGATATCGGGCAGGCCGAGATCGAGCAGGATCAGCGCCGGATGCCGGGTGGCGGCCAGGCGCAGCGCCTCCTCCCCGGTCATGGCGCGGATCGGCTCGTAGCCGGCGGCGTCGAGGGCGGGGCCGAGGAAGCGGTGGATCTGCGGCTCGTCATCGACGACGAGCAGCTTCGGGCGGCTGGCGCTCATGCCGGCAGGTGTAGCGTCATGCGGGTGCCGCGGCCATCGGCGAGCGGGCTCTCGGCGCTGAGGCGGCCGCCCATGGCATGGGTCAGGCCGCGGCAGATCGCCAGGCCGAGGCCGCTGCCGGCCGGCGCCGCATCGCCACGGCGGACGCGGAAGAAGGGGTCGAAGATCTGCGTCAGCTGGTCGGGCGGCACGCCGATGCCCTGGTCCTCGACGGCGATGGCGACCTCCGGCCCGCGCCGCGCCGCGCGCACCACGACCGGCGTCTCCGCCTCGGAAAACTTCACCGCATTGTCGAGGAGGTTCGCAAAAATCTGGTCGAGCAGGACCGGGTCCAGGCGCGGCTCGGGCAGGCGCGGCGCGAGGTCGAGGGTGATGGCGCGGCCGCTGCGGCGGGTGACACGCTCGGCGGCGACGCGCAGCGCATCGGCCAGGTCGACCGGCTCGCGCTTCGGCGCCACCTGGCCGCTTTCCAGCCGGACGATGTCGATGACATTGCCGAGGTAGCGCGCCAGCCGCACCGTCTCCTCGCGCGCGGTGGCCAGCAGGTCGTCGCGCACCGCGTCGGAGAGCTGGTGGCCGGCATTCTGCAGCGTCTCCAGCGCGCCGCGGATCGAGGTCAGCGGCGTGCGCAGGTCATGGCCGATCGAGGCCAGCAGCGCCGAGCGCAGCGCCTCGGTCTCGGCGCGCGCTGCGCTGCGCGCCTGCGCCTCCATCAGCTGGGCGCGTTCCAGCGCGATGGCGGCCTGGTCGATCAGCGCGTCGAGGGCACGGTCGCGCTCGGCATCGATCTCGCGCGCCACGCCGCCGGCCATCCGCAGGCCGAGCAGGCCCATGACGCCATTCGCGGTGCGGATCGGGCGGAACTGCCAGTCGGCCGAGGGCAGCGCGTCGGTGGCGTGGCCGGCCCGGGTGCCGCGCGCCAGCGCCCAGCGCGCCGCCGCCATCGAGGCGGCGTCGGGCTCGGCCTCGACGGGACGCGCGGCGCGCACCACCGGCTCGGCATCGAGCGGCAGCAGCACGCAGGCGGGGCGGTCGGCCAGGCCCCCGGCCTCATGGGCGATGACGCCGAGCAGGTCGCCGGTCGAGCTGGCGGCGGAGAGCTTGCGCGCCAGCTCGACCAGCCTTCGCATGCCGTCGAGCCGGGCGCGCGCCGTGCTGACCGAGCGCCCGAGCCCGCCGGTGGTGCCGGCCAGCAGCAGGGCGACGCAGAAGAAGATCGCCGCGCCGGTGACCTCCTGCATGCCCGACATGGCGAAGGTGTAGCGCGGCAACAGGAAAAAGAAGTCCCAGAGGAGGAAGGAGAGCAGGGCGCCGGCCGCCGCCGCCACCGGGCCCAGCATCGCCGCCAGCGCCACCACCCCGGCCAGGTAGATCATGCCGAGCCCGCCCTCCGGCACGATGCCATCGGCCCAGAGGCTGAGCCCGGTGGTGGCGCCGGCCATCGCCGGCACGGCGATCCAGGCGGCCCAGCGCGGCAGGCCGGCGGCCTCGCGGCGGATGCGCGGGGTGACGCCGGAGGGGGCGGGCACCAGGTGCAGGGTGAAGGCGCTGGCCTGGCGCACCAGCGCGGCGGTCAGCGTCCGCCCGGCCAGCCGCCGCCAGAAGCCGGGCCGGCCGCGGCCGATCACCAGATGCGTCGCATTATGCGCCCGGGCGTGGCGCAGCACGGCGGCCGGCAGGTCGCGGGCGACGGTGGTCGCGACCTCGGCGCCCAGCTGCTCGGCCAGGCGCAGCGCCGGCGAGGGGCTGAAGCCGGCATGGGCGCCCAGCATCTCGACATGCAGCGCCAGCAGCGGCGCGTGCAGCGCATCGGCGATGCGGCGGGCCTGGCGCACCACCTCCTCGGCGGTGGCGTCGCGGCCGACCAGCGCCAGAACCCGGTCGGCCGAGGGCCAGGGGCCGGCGATGGCATTCGCCCGCATGTAGCCGGTGACATCGGCATCGACCCGCTCGGCGGTGCGGCGCAGCGCGATCTGCCGCAGCGCCGCCAGATTGCCCTCGCGGAAGAAGCCCTTCAGCGCGCGCGCCGCCTGGTCGGGGCGATAGACCTTGCCCTGGCGCAGCCGCTCCAGGAGCTCGGTCGGCGGGATGTCGATCAGCGCGACGCTGTCGGCGCCGGCCAGCACATGGTCGGGCACCGTCTCCTGCACGCGGATGCCGGTGATGCGCGCGACATCCTCCGACAGGCTCTCCAGGTGCTGGACGTTCATCGCCGTCCAGACCTCGATGCCGGCGTCGCGCAGCTCCTCGACATCCTGCCAGCGGCGGGGGTGGCGGCTGCCGGGGGCGTTGCTGTGCGCCAGCTCGTCGACCAGCAGCACGGCCGGGCGGCGGGCCAGTGCGCCGTCGAGATCGAATTCCTCCAGCGCCTGGCCGCGATAGGGGATCTGCCGCCGCGGCAGGATCTCCAGGTCGCCGATGCGATCGAGGGTGTCCTGGCGGCCATGCGTCTCGACCAGGCCGATGACGACATCGGTGCCGGCCTCGCGGATGCGCTGCGCCTCGCCCAGCATCTCGTAGGTCTTGCCGACGCCGGGGGCGGCGCCGAGGAAGACCTTCAGCCGCCCGCGCCCCTCGCGCTGCACGAGCGCCAGCAGGGCATCGGGATCCGGGCGCGGCGGCGGCTCGTTCATCGGCGACGGGGCATCAGCAGCGGGGCATCAGCAGCGGGGCATCAGCAGCGGGGCATCGGCGGCGGTTCCGGACGGTCGGCCGGGCCTTACCCGGCGGCGGCATCAAGAGGCTATAGCAGGTCGCGGGCCCCGGCATAAAAAGCCCATAAAAATGCTGCCCCCGATGCCGCGCCTTTATGGGCTTTTTACGCGGCGGCCCGGCAGGACATATCGAATTTTTGCGCGCCGCGGTCCTAGCAACGGCAGGCCTCGACCAGGCTTCCCGTTCTCCATCGCGCGAGTTCCTCCCGATGATCGACATCCTGCTGCTGGCGCTCGGCCTCGGCTTCTTCGGCCTGATGGCCGCCTATGTCGCCGCCTGCGAGAAGGTCTGACCGCCATGCTCGACCTGCTCCTGGGCGCGGCCGTCGCCCTCGGCCTGCTCGGCTACCTGCTGTGGGCGCTGCTGCGCCCCGAGGACCTGTGATCCCATGACCCTGATCGGATGGGCGCAGATCGCGCTCGTGCTCGCCGCGGTGGTCGCGGCGGCCCTCCCCCTCGGCCGCTACATCGCCGCCGTCGCCGGGGGCCGCATCCGCTGGCTGCGCCCGGTGGAGGCGCTGTTCTACCGCGCCGGCGGCATCGACCCGGCGGCGGGACAGAGCTGGCGCGGCTATGCGCTGGCCATGCTGGCGGTCAATGCCGCCGGCTTCCTGCTGCTCTATGCCATCCTGCGGCTGCAGGGGCTGCTGCCGCTGAACCCGCGCGGGCTGGAGGGCATCCCGCCCTGGCTCGCCTTCAACACCGCCGTCTCCTTCGTCAGCAACACCAACTGGCAGGCCTATTCGGGCGAGGTGGCGATGTCCTACCTCTCGCAGATGGCCGGCCTCGCCGTGCAGAATTTCCTGTCGGCCTCGACGGGCATCGCGCTGGCGATGGCGGTGTCGCGCGCCTTCGCGCGCGGCGGGCTGCAGAGCCTGGGCAATTTCTGGGCCGATTTCACCCGCATCTGCCTCTATTTGCTGCTGCCGATGGCGGTGGTGCTCGGGCTGGTCTTCGTGGCCCTCGGCATCCCGCAGAGCTTCGCCGATTATGTCCAGGCCACGACGCTGGAGGGCGGCACGCAGCTGATCCCGCTCGGCCCGGCGGCCTTCCAGATCGCCATCAAGCATCTGGGCACCAATGGCGGCGGCTTCTTCGGCGTCAATTCGCTGCATCCCTTCGAAGGGCCGGGCGCGCTGGTCACCGCGCTGCAGATCTGGGCGCAGGCGGTAATCCCGATCGCGCTCTGCGTCAGCTTCGGCCGCATCGTCGGCGATGCCCGCCAGGGCCGCGCGCTGATGCTGGTGATGCTGGGTTTCATCCTGGCCGCGACGCTCGCGATCTATGCCGCCGAGGCCGCCGGCACGCCGATCATGGCGGCGCTGGGCGTCGATCCGGCGCAGGGCAACATGGAGGGCAAGGACGTCCGCTTCGGCCTGGCGCTGGCCGCGCTGTTCACGGCGACCACCACCGGCGCCTCCTGCGGCGCGGTCAATGCGATGTTCAGCAGCTTCACGCCGCTCGGCGGCATGGTGCCGCTGTTCCTGATCCAGCTCGGCGAGATCCTGCCGGGCGGCGTCGGTTCCGGCCTCTATGGCATGCTGGTCTTCGCGCTGCTGGCGGTCTTCGTGGCCGGGCTGATGGTCGGCCGCACGCCGGAATATCTCGGCAAGAAGGTGCAGGCGCGCGAGATCAAGCTGGCCATGCTGGCGGTGCTGGTGCTGCCGGCGACCATCCTGGGCTTCACCGCCGTCTCGATGGTGCTGCCCGCCGCCGTCGCCTCGCTGGCCCATGCCGGTCCGCATGGCCTGACCGAGATGCTGTATGCCTATACCTCGGCGGCCGGCAACAACGGCTCGGCCTTCGGCGGGCTGACCGCCGACACGCCCTGGCTGAACACCACGCTCGGCCTCGCCATGCTGCTCGGCCGCTTCGCCTATGTCGTGCCGGTCATGGCCATCGCCGGCAGCCTGGCTGCCAAGGTGAAGACGCCGGAAGGCAGCGGCACGCTGCCGACGCATGGCCCCCTCTTCGCCGGGCTGCTGGCCGGCGTCATCCTGATCCTGGGCGGGCTGCAGTTCCTGCCCTCGCTCGCCCTCGGTCCCCTGGCGGAGCATTTTGCCATGCTCGCCGGCAAGACCTTCTGAGGTCTCGATCCCATGGACATGTCACTGCAGGCCGACACCGGCCGCCCGCGCGAGGCCGGCGGCCTCGGCCTCGACCGCGCGCTGCTCGGCCGCGCGTCGGTCGATGCGCTGGTCAAGCTGAATCCCGCGAAGCTGCTGCGCAACCCGGTGATCTTCGTCACCGAGGCGGTCTCGCTGTTGGTCAGCGTGCTCGCCATCGCCGCCGCGCTGCGCGGCGAGCCCTGGGGCTTCCAGGCCGCCATCGCCGGCTGGCTCTGGGTCACCGTGCTCTTCGCCACCTTCGCGGAAGCCGTGGCCGAGGGCCGCGGCCGGGCGCGGGCGGAGAGCCTGCGCCGCGCCCGCAGCGAGGCGCGCGCCAAGCTGCTGCTGCGCGCCGACGACCGCACACTGTGGCAGCCGCGCGCCGCGACGGAACTGCGCGTCGGCGACCTGGTGCTGGTCGAGGCCGGCGAGCTGGTTCCCTCCGATGGCGAGGTGGTGCAGGGCATCGCCTCGGTCAACGAGGCGGCGGTGACCGGCGAGAGCGCGCCCGTCATCCGTGAATCCGGCGGCGACCGCTCGGCGGTGACCGGCGGCACCACCGTCGTCTCCGACTGGCTGGTGGTGCGCATCACCTCGGCCCCCGGCTCGACCTTCCTCGACCGCATGATCGCCATGGTCGAGGGCGCGGCGCGGCAGAAGACGCCGAACGAGATCGCGCTCGACATCCTGCTCGCCGGCATGACGATCATCTTCCTGATCGCGGTGGCGACGCTGGTCGGCCTGGCTTCCTGGAACGGCCGGCCGCCCTCGGTGCCGGTGCTGGCGGCGCTGCTGATCACGCTGATCCCGACCACCATCGGCGGGCTGCTCTCGGCCATCGGCATCGCCGGCATGGACCGGCTGGTGCGCTTCAACGTCATGGCCACCTCCGGCCGCGCGGTCGAGGCGGCCGGCGATGTCGACGTGCTGCTGCTGGACAAGACCGGCACCATCACGCTGGGCAACCGCCAGGCCGCCGGCTTCGTCCCGGCGCCGGGCGTCGAGATCGGCACGCTGGCCCAGGCGGCGCTGCTGGCCTCGCTCGCCGACGAGACGCCGGAAGGCCGCTCGATCGTCGCCTTCGCGCGCGAGCGCCACCACCTGCCGCTGCCCACCCTGCCCGAGGGCGCGCAGGTGGTGCCCTTCACCGCGCAGACGCGGATCTCCGGCCTCGACACGCCGGACGGCAACTTCCGCAAGGGCGCGGTGGATTCGCTGCTGCAGGCGCTGGGCATGGAGGCGCCGGCCGCGCTTCGCCAGGAGGTCGAGCGCATCGGCCGCGCCGGCGGCACGCCGCTGGCCGTCGCGCAGAACGGCCGGCTGCTCGGCCTGGTCGAGCTGAAAGACATCGTCAAGCCCGGCATCCGCGAGCGTTTCGCCGAGTTGCGCCGCATGGGCATCCGCACGGTGATGGTCACCGGCGACAACAAGCTGACCGCCGCCGCCATCGCGACGGAAGCCGGCGTCGACGATTTCATCGCCGAGGCCACGCCGCAGGACAAGCTGGGCTATATCCGCAAGGCCCAGGCCGAAGGCCGGCTGGTTGCCATGGCCGGCGACGGCACCAATGACGCGCCGGCGCTGGCCCAGGCCGATGTCGGCGTCGCCATGCAGACCGGCACCCAGGCGGCGCGCGAGGCCGGCAACATGGTCGATCTGGACAGCGATCCGACCAAGCTGATCGAGGTGGTCGAGATCGGCAAGCAGCTACTGATCACCCGCGGCGCGCTGACCACCTTCTCGATCGCCAACGACGTCGCCAAGTATTTCGCTATTCTGCCGGCGATCTTCGTCGCCTCCTATCCGGAGCTCGGCGCGCTGAACGTCATGCATCTGGCCAGCCCGGAAAGCGCCATCCTCTCGGCGGTGATCTTCAACGCGCTGATCATCGTGGCGCTGGTGCCGCTGGCGCTGCGCGGCGTGCGCTACACGCCCTCGGGCGCGGCGGCGCTGCTGCGGCGCAATCTTCTGATTTATGGTCTGGGCGGCATTGTCGCGCCCTTCATCGGCATCAAGATCATCGATTTTCTTTTAGTTCTGCTGGGGGTTGCCTGAGCCATGGACAGTGTTCTTCGTCCTGCCGTGACCACGGTGGTGCTGTTCACCGCGCTGCTCGGCCTGGCGGCACCCGCCGCCATCACCGGCCTCGCCGGCGCCGCCCTGCCCGTCCAGGCCGGCGGCAGCCTGGTCACCCGCAATGGTGCCGTGGTGGGCTCGGCGCTGATCGGCCAGGCCTTCGCCGAACCCCGCTATTTCCAGCCGCGCCCCTCGGCGGCGGGCGAGGGCTATGACGCTTCGGCCGGCGCCGCCTCGCAGCTCGGCCCGACCAGCGCCAAGCTGGTGGAGGCCGTGCGCGAGCGCGTCGCCGCCGCCGGCCCGCGGCCGGTGCCGGCCGATGCGGTCACCGCCTCCGGCTCCGGGCTCGACCCGCATGTCTCGCCGGAGAACGCGGCGCGGCAGGTGGCGCGCGTCGCCGCCGCCCGCAACCTGCCCGAGGCCCGCGTGCGGGCGCTGCTGCAGGAGCATGTCGAGGGCCGCGAACTCGGCCTGCTCGGCGAGCCGCGCGTCAACGTGCTGCGGCTGAACCTGGCGCTCGACGCGCTGCGCTAGTTTTTTTCCAGGGGGGGCTGCCATCGCGGCTCCCCTCTCCTTCTCCATCCTGGATCCCGACATGACCCGCCTTGCCTGCGCGGCCGGCCTCGCCATGGCCGCCGCCCTTCTCGCCCCAGTCGCCGCCTCGGCGCAGATTCGCGTCGAGGCGCTCGGCCTGACGCTGGGCGCGACACCCGCCCTCGCCAGCGACTATCTGTTCCGTGGCCTCAGCCAGACGCGCAACCGCCCGGCCGCCCAGCTGACCCTCGAGGCGCTGCACGACAGCGGCCTCTACCTCGGCGCCTTCGCCAGCAATGTTTCTTTCGCCGGCAGCGATGCGCGGCAGGAGCTCGACCTGCTGGCCGGCTACCGCTTCACCGCGCTCGACATCGCCTGGGATCTCGGCGGTGTTCTTTACAGTTATCCCGGCTATACGCGGCCGGCCGGCGGCTACCGTTTCGACTATGCCGAGGCGGTGCTGAAGGCGAGCCGCAGCTTCGACGCCGTCACCCTGCTCGGCTCGGTGGCGGTCTCGCCCGATTACTTCGGACAGTCCGGCCTCGGCGTCTATCTCGAGGGCGGGCTGGATGTCGCGCTGCCGCTCGGCCTCACCGCCTCCGGCCGCCTCGGCCACCAGTGGATCGAGCGCGAGCCGCGCTTCGGCACGCCCGACTACGCCACCTGGTCTGCCAGCCTGTCGCGCGCGCTGGCCGCCGGCGTCACGCTGGCCATCGGCTATTACGGCACCGACATCGCGCGCGGCCGCTGCGCCGGCGGCCAGAAGATCTGCGACGACCGCGTGATGCTGGTGCTGAGCCGGAATTTCTGAGCGCGCCTTTATCGGCTTTTTATGAATCCCTGCCGCGATCCGCATCGCTTCTTGATGGCGGCAGGGCGCAGAACCGCGGCGTGGAGGTACCCATGCCCATTCCCGCCGACAGCACCGACCCGCACAGTCTGCCCGGTGCCGCGATGTCCCTGCTCACCCGCCCCGCCCGCATCCATGCCATCCTCAGCCAGTCCAGCGAGCCTGATGGCGGCCTGCTCGATGTCGTCGACGCCTCGACCGAGGACCGCGTCCTCGTCGTCGGCGGCAGCACCGCCGAGCTGCTCTGCGCCTCGATCCGCCGCGGCTGCCGCGCCGCCACCGGCGTCTGCCGCCCCCCTGGCCATCCGGAGGCCGCCGAGGTCGTGGTGGCGCCGCGCGTCGCCTCGCTGGAGCAGGCGGAGGCGATCGCCTGCTGCGCCCGCAAGGCGCTGCGGCAGGGCGGCCATGACGGCCGCCTGGCGATGCGGCTGCGCGGCGCGCCGCCGCGCCTCGCCCGCCGCCTGATCGCCCGCCTCCAGGCCCTCGGCTATGCCGGGCTGCGGCTGCGCCGCGGCGCCGGCGCGGCGCTGGTGGTCACCGGCCGTTTCCCCATCCTGTCGTCGATCGCCTGAGGGCCGCCCCGTGCCGATGCATCATGCCCGCCTGTCGCTCGGCGGCGCCATTCCCGCGCTGGCGACTCCCTTCCGCCCCGGCGACGGCGCGCTGGATGCCGCCGCGCTGGCCCGGCTGGCCGAGCGCGCCGTCAGCCGCGGCGCCGCTGGCGTCGTCGTCTGCGGCAGCACCGGCGAGGCCGCCGCGATGACGCCCGACGAGCAGTCGCGCGCGCTGCACGCGGTCGCCGAGGCGGTCGGCCACCGCGTCCCCGTCATCGCCGGCGCCACCGCCACCGGCACCGCGGCCGCCATCGCCCTGGCCACGGCGGCCGAGGCCTGCGGCGCCACGGCGCTGCTCTGCGCCGCGCCGCCCTATCTGCGGCCCTCGCAGGAGGGGCTGCGCGCGCATCTGCGGGCGGTGGCCGGCGCCTGCGGCCTGCCGGTCATTCTCTACGACGTGCCGGCCCGCGCCGGGGTGCGCTTCGAGGACGCCACCATCACCCGGCTGTTCGAGGAGGGCGTCATCGCCGCGATCAAGGACGCCACCGCTGATCTCACCCGGCCGCTGGCGCTGCGCCGGCTCTGCGGGGCGGAGCTGCCGCAGCTCTCGGGCGACGATGCCACGGCGCTGGCGCATCGGGCAGCGGGCGGGGCGGGCTGCATCTCGGTCACCGCCAACCTGGTGCCCGGGCTCTGCGCAGCCCTGCAGCAGGCCTGGGACGAGCAGGAGATCGAGCGCGCCCGGCAGCTGCAGGACTGGCTCTTCCCGCTGCACCAGGCGCTGTTCGCCGAGAGCAATCCGGGGCCGGTGAAGGCGGCGCTCGGCCTGCTCGGGCTGTGCGACGCGACGCCGCGCCTGCCGCTGCTCAGGGCCGGCGAGGCGACGCGCGCCGCGCTGCACGAGGCACTGCAGGGGCTGATGCCGATGGAGGACGCGCTGGCCCGCCGCCGCCAGGCGCCGCGCCCGGCCCGCGCGGCGGTGCTGCCCGCCGCCTGGCTGCCCGGCTGAGCGGCGGTTTCCGCGCCGCCCCGCGCATGGCAGGCTGCGCCGCATGACCGACACCGATCCCGCCCGCTGCTTCCGCGTCCGCGCCTATGCGGCCGATATCCGCGACATCGGCCGCCCCTTCCGGCTGGCGCCGGGGGCCGAGCTGCGCGCCGCGCTGCGCCGCGCCGCGCTGGCCGCCATCCCGAAGCGGGAGGGCTGGACCACCCAGGTCTTCACCCTGGAGCGCACCAGCCCGGAGGAGAAGCTCGCCGCCCTGCTCGACCGGCTGGCGCGGCGCGAGCTGGGCGGCGATCTCGCCGCCGGCCTGGCCGCCAGCCTGGATGGCGCGACCGCCGTGCTGGTGGTCACCGCGCGGGAGGCGGCGCGGGTGGCGCGGTTCCGGGCGGCCCTGGCGCGGTAGCCGCGACGGCGCCGGCAAGAAATAGATTGTGGATCCTACTGGCCGGCCATAGCGTGTCCTTCAGTCCTCGATAGTAAATGTAAGAAACGAAAATTTCTTTCATTGAAATTACTCGGTGAGTGAATGTGATGCGCCCGGCCTGCCCTGCCCGGAAGCCGGGCTTCCGACCGCCTGCCGGCCCGGTGGCGGCGCCATGAGCCCCGCGCCGCCCCGTGCTCCCCAGCATGCCCCCCAGCCTGGCCCCCGGCATGCCCCGCAGCCCGCCCGGCCGGCCTCGGTCGAGCCGGGCGGGTATCCCCGCGCGCCGGAGGACGAGGCCGGCTGGCGGCCGGCGCGGATCCTGGCCTTCGCCGGCTCGGCGGCGCTGCTCGGCCTCGGCGGGCTCGGCATCCTGCAGCTGCCGCACTGGCTGGAGCCCGGCCCCGCCCCGCCGCCGCCCGCCCTGCTGGCTGCCGCGCCCTCCGCCGCGCCGCCGCCGCCCGCGGCGGAGCCTTTGGCCAGCCCGGCGGCCGCGCCCCCGCAGGACATGGCGGCGCTGCAGGCGGAGATCGCCCGGCTGCTGGCCACCGCCGACCAGCTCGATGCCGATCTGTCGCGCGAGCTGGCCCGGCGGGATGCCGAGCCGGCGCCCGATGCCGCCGCCCCGGCCGGGGAGCCGCCGCCGCATGACGCGGGGCTGCAGCTCGCCGGGGCGGTACTGCCTGCGCCCGAGAGCACCGCGCTGAGCGACGCCCTGCCCTTGCCGCCGCCTCTCGCGCCCTCAGAGACCGCGGAAGACGTGTCCGGTGACACCTCCGGCGGGATGACCGAGGAAATGGCCCGCGAGATGGCCGGGGGCACGCCGGACGCGGCGCCGGCCGCGCCCGAGGCCGATCCCGCGCCTGTCGCCGAGGCGCCGCCGGCCGGGCCGCCGCCCGCCATGGCCGAGGCCGCCACCGCCGCCCCGCCGGCCGAAGCCCCCGCTGAGGCCCCTGTCGAAGCCCTGGCCGCCCCGCCACCGGTGCCGCTCCCGCCCGGCGAGGTGGCGGCCCTGCTGCGCGCGGCGGAGGAGCAGCTGACGCTGGGCGCGGTGGAGCCAGCGCGGCAGCTCTACCGGCAGGCGGCGCAGGGCGGCAGCAGCCGCGCCGCCGCCGCGCTCGGCCGCACCTACGAGCCGGATTTCCTGCGCGGCATCGGCGCCGCGGGCACGCCGGCGGATGCGCTGCTGGCCCTGGTCTGGTCGCGCCGGGCGGCCGCGCTGGCGGCGCAGGAACCGGCCGTGGCGGCCGAGGCGCCGCTTCCGGCGACGCCGGAACCCCCCGCCGCGCTGCCGGCCCCGGCCCCCGTCGCGACGCTGCCCCCGGCCCCCTCCCCGGCACCGCCCGAGACGCCCCCCCCGGCGCCCGAGGCCGCCGCCGTGGCGGCGCCCGTTCCAGCCCCCGTCCCGGCCCCCGCCCCCGTGGCAGCGCCGCGCCTCGCCCCCGAGGCGCTGGAGGCCATCCTGCGCCGCGCCGAGGAGATGCTGGCCCTGCGCGACATCTCCGCCGCCCGCCGGCTCTTCGCCTATGCCGCCGAGGCCGGCAGCGGCCGGGCGGCGGCGGGACTCGGGCGGACCTATGATCCGGCCTATCTGGCTGGCCTCGGCGTCCGCGGCATCCGGGCCGATCCGGCGCTGGCGGCCCGCTGGAGCGCCGTGGCCGAACAACTGGGCGAGGCGGCGCCCGCCCGCCCGCCCGCACCCTGAGCCGCCGCCCCCCCAGGAGGAAGCCTGCCCCATGTCGATGCATCCCCTTTCCCGGCGCGCCGCCCTGCTGGCCGGTACCGGCGCGCTGGCCGGCACGGTGGCGGGCGCCGCCCGCGCGCAGACGCCGCGCCCGGGGCGCAGCCTGGCGGAGGCCACGCGGGCGGCCAATGCCGGCACGATCGGCGTCATCTCGGGCGGGGTGGACGGCACCTATGTCCGCATTGCCGCCGACCTGGCCGCGGTGCTGGATGATGGCGAGGCGATGCGGGTGCTGCCGGTGATCGGCAAGGGCTCGCTGCAGAACCTGTCCGACCTGCTCTATGTGCGCGGCATCGACGTCGCCATCGTGCAATCGGATGTGCTGGCGGCGGCGACGCGCGACCGGCTGCTGCCCAATCTCGGCCAGCTGGTGCAGTACCTCGCCAAGCTCTACGACGAGGAGGTGCATGTGCTGGCCCGCCGCGAGGTCACGCGCGTCGAGGATCTGGCCGGCCGCCCGGTCAATGTCGACCTGCGCGGCAGCGGCACGGCGATGACCGCCTCGGTGCTGTTCGGCATGCTGGGCGTCGCGGTGCAGGCCGTACACGCGCCGCAGGACCTGGCGCTGGAGCGGCTGAAGCGCGGCGAGATCGCGGCGCTGGTCTATGTCACCGGCAAGCCGGCCCGGCTGTTCTCCGGGCTGCGCGCCGAGGACGGGCTGCACCTGCTGCCACTGCCGCCGCGGCCGCCGCTGCTGCAGACCTACCTGCCGGCGCCGATCGAGCCGGCCGACTATCCCGGCCTGGTGGCCGAGGGCACGAGCGTGCAGACCGTCGCGGTCGGCGCCGTGCTGGCGGTCTATGCCTGGACCCCGGGCAGCGAGCGGCACGCCAAGCTGGTCCGCTTCGCCGAGCGTTTCCGTCAGAAATTCCCGGAGCTGCTGCAGCCCCCGCGCCATCCGAAATGGCGCGAGGTCAATCTGACGGCGCAGGTGCCGGGCTGGGTCCGCTTCGATCCCTGAGGCGGCGATCCCTGGGGCGGCGGCGGCCGGCTAGGCGGGCAGGCCCGCCGCGCTGGCCGGCCGCGACCGCGCGGCCTGCCATTGCTGCTGCACCGCGTCGTTGACATCGGCGGCGCTCTGGCCGGGCTGCACCACCACCGTGGCGCCGTTCAGGCTGAAGCGGAAGGGCCGCTGATGCGCCCGCGCCTTGTCGACGCAGCGGGCGATGATGTGCGGCAGGTAGTCGTCGGGCCTGGTCGGGTAGTCCTCGATCTCGGCGGTCATCGGCCGTTGCTCCCGTTTTCCGTTGTCATGGTGATGAAACAGACAGGCCCTGGAGTCTCATCACAACTGGCGGCGAAGCGGAAGGCGAAACTGCGTGACGGGTGCCGCAGGCAGCGCGGCGACGGCGGGGCGCGCGGCAGGATTGGCACCAGATCCACGGCATTTCTTCGGCGGCGCAGGGCTCTGGCCACCTTGCCGGAACGTCATGTCTTCAGCTAGTGAGAAGCATTCGCAATGCAGTGACAGCCTGCGTCACAAAGGGCCGCCTCCGATGCTTCGATCCTCCCGCCGTCCGGGCGCCGCCCCCGCCCCGGCCGGCAGCGCCGCCGCGGCCCTGCTGACCTGCGGCCTGGCCCTCGGGCCGGCTGCCCAGGCGCAGACCCCAGTTCAGGCGCAGACCCCCATCCAGGCGCAGGCCGCCGACCCGGCGCAGGCCCTCTCCGGAACGCCGGCCGGCGCCGTCGCCCTGCCGGCGGTTGATGTCAGCGCCGCCGCCGCCCCCGGCGCGCTGGCGCCCGCCTATGCCGGCGGCCAGGTGGCGCGCGGCGGCTCGCTCGGCCTGCTCGGCGCGCGCAGCGTCATGGACTCGCCCTTCAGCACGACCAGCTACACCCGCCAGGTGATGGCCGACCAGCAGGCCCGCACCATCGCCGACACGCTGGTCAATGACAGCTCGGTGCGGCTGACCACCGGCGCCGGCGGCTTCGACGACACCTTCCAGATCCGCGGCTTCGCCGTGCCGGCGACCGATGTCGGGCTGAACGGGCTGTACGGTCTGGTCTCCTCCAACCGGGTGCCGGCCGAGATCACCGAGCGGATCGAGCTGCTGCGCGGCCCCGGCGCGCTGATCAACGGCATCGCCCCCGGCGGCAGCATCGGCGGCGGCATCAACATCGTCACCAAGCGGGCCGAGGACCTGCCGCTGACCCGGCTGACCACCACCTACTTGGGCAGCGGCAATCTCGGCGTCGCCACCGACATCGCCCGCCGCTACGGCGCCAATGGCGAATGGGGCATCCGCTTCAACGGGATGCACCGCGACGGCGAGGCGACGATCGACAACGGCAACCTGCAGAACTATGTCGCCGCCCTCGGCCTCGACTATCGCGGCGAGCGGCTGCGCTGGTCGGTCGACGGCATCTTCCAGCGCGACAACACCAAGAACTTCCGGCCGCAGATCCAGCTGCTGTCCACCACCGCCTTCATCCCGGCGCCGCCGGACGCGCGCAGCAACTGGTATCCGAACACCAATCTGCGGCAGCAGGACAGCACCCTGGCCACCCGGCTGGAATACGACCTGACCGAGCAGCTGACGGTCTATGGCGCGATCGGCTATCGCGACGGCTGGAACGAGCAGGTCTTCCCGGTCAGCTCGCAGGCGGTGGACGCCGCCGGCAATTTCCGCGTCGGCAATTCCTTCTACGATTCCTATTCGAAGACGGTCAGCGGCACGGTCGGCGCCAATCTGCGCTTCAGCACCGGGGGCGTCGGCCACACGCTGAATGTCGGCTATACCGGCTTCCAGCAGGAGGCGGGCAATGCCTATATCGCCCAGCCGGGCAGCATCGCCTCCAACATCTACCGACCCGCGCTGCTGCCGCCGGTGACGCTGCCGCGCACCGATCCGCGCAAGGCCTCCGAGACGACGCTGACCAGCTTCGCCGTCGCCGACACGCTCTCCTTCCTGGGCGACCGGCTGCTGCTGACCGGCGGCGTGCGCTACCAGCAGGTGCAGCTCGACAGCTTCAGCACCACGACCGGCGCGCGCAGCAGCCGCTACGACGCCGATGCCACCACGCCGATGTTCGGCATCGTGGTCAAGCCGTTGCAGAACGTCTCGCTCTACGCCAACTACGCCGAGGGGCTGACGCGCGGCCAGATCGTCGGCGCCGGCTACCGCAATTTCGGCGCGGTGCTGGCGCCCTACAAGTCGGAGCAGATGGAGGCGGGGGTGCGCGTCGACTGGGGCCGGGTGATCACCTCGGCCTCGGTGTTCCAGATCACCCGGCCGAACGCCATCCGCACCCCGGCCAACGACCTCTCCTATGACGGCGAGCAGCGCAACCGCGGCCTCGAGCTGGCTGCCTATGGCGAGGTGCTGCCCGGGCTGCGCGCCATGGCCAGCGCCACCTTCATCAAGCCGGAGCTGACCAGCCCGGCAACCGCCGCCGAGCGCGGCAACGACGCCCAGGGCGTGCCGGACCGCAGCTTCTCCGGCGCGCTGGACTGGGACGTGCCGGGCGTCGACGGCCTCGCGGTCAATGGCCGCGTCATCTACACCTCGGGCGCCTATATCAACACGGCGAACACGGCGCGCTTCGACAGCTGGACGCGGGTCGACATCGGCGCGCGCTACCGCACCGAGATCTCCGGCAAGCCGGTCACCTTCCGCGCCAATCTGGAGAACCTGTTCGGCGAGGAATACTGGCTGACCACCGGCACCTATGTCACCGTCGGCTCGCCGCGCACGGTGATCGTCTCCGCCAGCTTCGACTTCTGAGGCGCTGCCTCCCCCCCGGCACCCGCTGGCGCCGGGGGGCCGCCGCTCAGCCGATCCCGTCCGGCAGGCGGCGGAACATGTCGCGCCGCGGCTGCGGCGGCAGCTCGACCGCCCGGCCCTCGGCGGCGCTGCGGTAGATCGCCTCCATCAGCACCTGGTCCTGCAGCCCCTCCTCGCCGGGCGTGCGCGGCGCCGCGTCGCGCAGCACGCATTGCGCCATGTGGTCGATCTCCTCGGCGAACTGGTTGCGGTGCGGCAGGATGACGCTGCTGCGCTGGTCCTGGCCGCCGAGGTTGCGCGCCAGGTGCAGCTGCTGGCCCTGGTACTTGTAGGCGTTTGGCATGTCGATCGTGGCCCCGGCGAAGTTCAGCCGCTGCACCTTGTCGTCGCGCGCGCCATAGCTGGTCAGGCACTGGGCAATGAAGCCGGAGGGGAAGCGCAGGGTGAAGGAGAGCGTCTCCTCCACCTCGGCGAAGCGCGGGTCGCCGGGCGGGCTGAACTGGCTGGCCTGGATCCAGACCGGCTCCTCGCCGCTCAGGAAGCGCGCGGTGTTCAGGCCGTAGAGGCCGATATCCGGCAGCGCGCCGCCGCCGGCCATGGCCTTCTTGTGCCGCCACTGCTCGGCGCCGTTGGCGGCGACGGTCTGCACATTGACCGCGCTCATGCCGACCAGCCGGCCGAGCTCGCCGCTGCGCGCCAGGCGCAGCGCCGCCAGGTTGTAGGGCTCGTACTGGATGCGGTAGGCGACCATCAGCCGGACCCTGGCGCGGGCGCAGGCCTCGATCATGGCGCGCGCCTCCTCGGCGCTGTTGGCCATCGGCTTCTCGCAGAGCACATGCTTGCCGGCCGCCGCGGCGCGCTCGGTGAACTCGCGGTGCATGCCGTTGGGCAGCACGACATAGACCACCTGCACCGCCGGGTTGTCGCGCAGCCGCTCGAAGGAGGCGTAGTCGTGGCAGGCGCTCTCCGGGATGCCGTATTGCGCGGCGACGGCGCGCAGCTTCTCCGGCGTGCCGGAGACCAGCGCCGCCGGCCGGGCCAGGCGGCATTCGGCGAAGGCCGGCAGCAGCTGCTCCAGGCTGAGCCGGCCGAGGCCGACGATGGCGAAGCCGACGCGCTCACCGGGCGGCAGCGGCGCCGGCGGCGGCGGCGTGCGCGGATCGGCCTCGGCGCGCCAGTCGGGGAAGGTGACGCGGCCCTCGGCGACGCGGCCGGTATCGACCGGGCTGGGCGGGGCGTAGCGGGGCTGCGCCAGGACCGGCGTGCCGAGCAGCAGCCCGGCGGCGGCGCTGCCCAGCTTCAGCATGCCACGGCGGTTGGCGGGCGGGAGGCGGTCGGACATCGGCGGTTCCTCGCGGGGGCGGCTGGCGGGACAACGCCGCAGCCGGCCGATGGATGTGCGGCGGCATCGCCCGCCCGGCCCCGGTCTTGACGCCGGCGGAAACGCCCCAACGTCCACAATCATGCCGGTCGATCCCACCCTCCGCGCCGCCCTCGAGGCGATGCTGCGCCAGGCAGCCGCCCATGCCGCCACCTCGCCTGCCGCCGGTGCCGGCCGCGACGACCCCGCCGCCGCCGGCGCCGCCTGGGCGGAGACCTGGTTCGCCGAGCGCTACGGCCACCGCGTCGCCTGCAGCGAGGAGGAGGTGGCCGACCTGATCGACAGCCTCGCCAGCATCCCGCCGGCGACCGCCGCCCTGGCGGCCGAGGCGGAGCGCGGCGCGCGGGCCCAGTTGCTGCGCGACCTCGAGCTCGACATCGCCTGACGCCGCCTCTCCTGGCGCGAGCCCCCGGCTTCGGGCATCACCCGCCAGCGAAGCAGGAAGGAGCGCCGGATGCCGCCGGAAACGCCGAGACCGAATTTCCCCCCGGGCAGCCTGCTGGCCGCCCTGCTCGGGCCGCAGGCGCCGGTCGAGCTGCGCCGCGCCGCCCAGCGGCTGCGCGCCGAGGCGGCGCCGGCGGTCGCGGTCGAGGCGGAGATCGCCGCGCTGGCGGCCGGCCTCGGCGGCAGCGAGGTGGCGCGCGCCCCGGCCGTGCTGGACGCGCTGCCGCCGCTGTTCTGGGTCGAGGCCCGGCAGGCGGCCCGCCTGCTCGGCTGGATGATCGAGAAGCGGCGCGGCGGGCTCTCGGCGCGCGGCTTCGGCATCGCCGATGGCGCCGACGCCCTGCCCGAGGCGGCGGAGACCATCCCCCTGCCCTTCGGCACCGCCGCTGTGGAGGATACGGCGACGCTGTTCCTGCGCGGCCTGGTCGCCGCGGTCGCGCTGCCGGAGATGCTGGCGCAGATGGGCGAGGCCTCGCCGGTGCTGCTGCTGCCGGCCGAGCCGCGCCAGGCCGAGCGGCCGCTGCTGCGCGGGCTGCGGCTGTCGGTCGCGATGTCGCCCGACCAGCTGCCGCAATAGAGCGCGACGGCTTGAGGTGGAAGCACCGGGAAGCCCGGATCGCGCGATCCGCTCTGGCGCCGGGTGTCTGATCGCGTGACGCCGGCCTGCGGGTGATCCTGGCCCGGACCGTCAAGCCCTGAGGAAGGAAGACGCTGCTTCCTGCGCCTCGGGAAAACCGCTTGTTGCGAGTCGTTTATTATTTCGGGTTAATAAAACAGGCGGAATTATCACGGAAATTTGTCCAGGTGAGGGACCGGTCCCTGTGGGCCGGCCCTTGGTTTCATCTCCTGGGGAAGGCCGCCGTGGCAAAGATCAAGATTTCCCACCGCATCGGGGCTGGCTTCGCGGTCCTGCTGCTGATGATGGGCGGCGTCGCGCTGTCGGGCTATGTCCAGCTGGGCAACAGCAACGATGCGGTCGCCGATTATCGGCGACTGGCGCGCAACAGCAACGGCTTCGCCGAACTGCAGGGGAAGATGCTGCAGGCCCGGATCGCCGTGAAGGACTTCCTGCTCGAGGCCTCGGCGGCAGGCAGGGCCAGGGTCGCCACGCGGATCGCCGAGGCGCAGAAGCTGCTGGAGGAGCTGGCGCCGAACGTCCGCCATCCGGAGCGGCAGCGCCTGCTGGCCGAAGCGCAATCCGTCCTGGGGACCTATGCGCAGGCCTTCAATGAGGTCGCCACGCTCGAGGCGGCCCGCGACACGATCACCCGTGACAAGCTTGATGTCATCGGCGCGGAACTCGACCGCCGGATCGAGGGAATCGTCCAGGCAGCGGCTGCGGACAACAATGCCGCGCTGGCCTTCGCCGGCAGCGAGGCCCATCGCCGGGCGCTTCTGGCGCGCCTGGCCGTGCAGCGCTACGAACTCCACCAGGATGAGCCGACGGCGAAGCAGGCGCGCGCCGAACTGACGGAGACGGCCGCCCGACTGCGCGCGCTCCGACCCGAGCTCGGCACCGAGGCCTTGCGGCAGACGGCGGCGCAGCTGGAGACGTCACTGGCCGCCTATGCCGCGGCCTTCGACGAGAAGATGCGGCTGACCGACAGCATGAAGGCCCTCCAGGCCGCCCGGCTCGATGCCTCCGGCGCCCGTCTGGCAAGCCTGTTCGGGGCCGCCCTCGGCTCCAACATGGAAAGCCAGGCCATGCTGGGTTCCGCCACGACGGCGGCAGGCGAGGCGGCCCGGTGGTTCCTGCTGCTCACCGCGCTCGCCGCGATCGTCGTCGGTGCGCTCGCGGCCTGGCTGATCGGCCGCTCGATCTCGCGGCCGATCGTCGCCATGACCGGCACCATGCAGAGGCTGGCCGGCGGCGATACCACGGTGTCGATCCCCGGCGTCGAGCGCGGCGACGAAGTCGGGGCCATGGCGCAGACCGTGCAGGTCTTCCGCGACAACATGATCAAGGCGGCCAGCCTCGCCGAGGCCCAGGAGGGCGAAAGGCTGGCCAAGGAGCGGCGCGCCGCCCGGCTGGCCGAGCTGGTTCAGGGGTTCGAGGGAACGGTGCAGGCGCTCACCGGCCACCTGGCCTCCGCCTCCACCGAGCTGGAGGCGACGGCGCAATCCATGTCGCGCATCGCGCAGCAGACCAACGACCAGGCGGGCAACGTCTCCTCCGCCGCCGACACGACCAGCGCCGGGGTACAGACGGTGGCCGCGGCGACCGAGGAGCTCAGCAGCTCGATCGGCGAGATCAGCCGCCAGGTGACGCAGGCGACCCAGGTGGCCGGCCGCGCCGTGCAGAGTGCCCGGAACACGGATGGCACCGTCCGTGCCCTGTCGCACTCGGCCGGCAAGATCGGCGAGGTGGTCAACCTGATCACCAGCATTGCCGGACAGACCAACCTGCTGGCGCTGAACGCCACCATCGAGGCGGCGCGCGCCGGCGATGCCGGCAAGGGCTTCGCCGTGGTCGCCAGCGAGGTCAAGAGTCTGGCGCAGGCCACCAGCAAGGCCACCGAGGAGATCAGCGTGCAGATCACCGGCATCCAGGGCGCGACCGCGGCGGCGGTCAGTGCCATCGAGGCGATCACGCTGACGATCGAGGAGATCAGCACGATCACCGTGGGCATCGCCGCCGCGGTCGAGGAGCAGAGTGCCGCGACCAGCGAAATCGCCCGCACCGTGCAGTCCACGGCGCAGGCGACCGAGGCCGTCACGCGCAACATCGCCGATGTCAGCCACAATGCCGGCGAGACCGGCGCGGCCTCCTCCCAGGTGCTCGCGGCGGCCTCGGCGCTGTCCAGGAGTTCCGATCAGCTGTCCGGCGAGGTGGTCAATTTCCTCACCGGGGTCCGCGCCGCCTGAGGCAGGGCGCGCTGCGCGCCGCGCCGTCCTAGGCGGCGCGGCGGGCGAGCATCGCCTCGCGCCAGATGGTGAAGAGGCCGGCGGCGATGACGATGGCGCAGCCGGCCACCATGCTGAGGCTCATCACCTCGCCATAGACCAGCACGCCGATCAGGCAGACCAGCACGGTCTGGATATAGGTCATCGGCTGCACCACCACGGCGTCGAGCAGGTCGAAGGCGCGGATGAAGCACCAGTGGCCGACCGTGCCGGTGACGCAGAGGGTGAGCATCCACAGCCAGTCGGCGGGCGTGATCGCGGTCCAGAAGAACGGGCCGACCAGGCTGATCGCCACCGCCCCGGCGACGCCGGTATAGAGGAAGGCGGTGCCGGCGGTGTCGGTGCGGCTGGCCAGCCGCGTCATCACCGAATAGACGGCGAACAGCACGGTGCCGATCGCGGGAATGGCGATCTTGGCGTCGAAGCTGGCCTGCAGCGGGTTGATGATCAGCAGGATGCCGAGGAAGCCGATGCCGATCGCGGTCCAGCGCCGCCAGCCGACGCGCTCGCCGAGGAAGGGCACCGAGAGGCAGGCGACCACCAGCGGCGTGCCGGCATAGAGCGTGTGGGTCGCCGCCAGCCCGACGCGGGAGAAGGAGAAGATCGACAGCCCGATCTGCACCGCCAGCAGCACGCCGCGCGCCACCTGCAGCCAGGGCCGCCGGGCTGAAGCCGTGCGCCGCAGCCCGACGCCCGAGCGGCTGGCCAGCAGGATGGCGAAGCCGGCGAAGGCCCAGTAGCGGATCATGGCGATCAGGACGGGCGGATAGGCGTCGCCGAGATGCTTGGAGATGCCGTCCTGCATCGCGAAGATGCCGACGGCGGCGAGGGCGTAGCAGAGGCCGGTGGCCCGGGCTGTCATCAGGAGCATGGCTTTCGGGTCATAGGGCCGGCCCGCGGCCGCCAGGGCGGCGGCAGCGGGGTCGCCGCTGCGCCGCAAGGGATCAAGGACGCGGCGCTGCGCGGCAGGGTCAGGCGCGGCCCCGCCCGTCCTCGATGCGCGGCAGGAACCAGGTCAGCAGCCCGGCCAGCGGCAGGAAGGCGCAGAGCTGATAGACCCGCTCGATGCCGATGCCGTCGGCGAGCCCGCCGAGGATCGCCGCCGCGATGCCGCCCAGGCCGAAATTCAGCCCGTAGAACAGCCCGCCCACCAGGCCGATGCGGTCCGGCGCCAGCTCCATGGCATAGATCAGGATGGCGGCGAAGGCGCTGGCCATGATCAGGTTGATGCCGACCGTCAGCACGCCGGTCCAGAAGAAGTCGGCATAGGGCAGCAGCAGGGTCAGCGGCAGCGGCCCCAGCACCGAGAACCAGATGATGCGGTAGCGGCCGATGCGGTCGCCGACCACGCCGCCGATCAGCGCGCCGACCGCCGAGGCCACCAGGAAGATGAACAGCATCAGCTGCGAGGTGCTGACCGAGACCTGGAAGCGGTCGATCAGGTAGAAGGTGTAGAAGGAGCGGAAGCTCTCGATATAGGCGTTCTTCGAGAACATCAGCAGCGTCAGGATGGTCATCCCCAGCAGCACGGTGCGCGGCGCATGCGGCGTGCGGGCGGGCCCGCCGGCGCCGCGCGCGGCGCGCAGCGCCGCCACCTGGCGGCGGATCGCCGCGTGCTGGCCGGCCATCCAGACGGTCAGCGCCATGGCCAGCAGGGCGGCCGGGGCGAACCAGGCCAGGCTGCCCTGGCCATGCGGCACGATCACCAGCGCCGCCAGCAGCGGCCCGAGCGCGCCGCCCATCTGCCCGCCCACCTGGAAGATGCCCTGCGCCAGCCCCTGCCGCCCGCCCGAGGCGTTGCGCGCCATCCGCGTCGCCTCCGGATGGAAGATCGAGGAGCCGATGCCGATGCAGGCCGCCGCCGCCAGGATCGCCGGATAGCTGGCGGCGAAGGCCAAGCCGAGCAGCCCGGCCAGGCTGAAGCCCATGCCGACTGCGGTGGAATAGGGCATCGGATGGCGGTCGGTGACATGGCCGACCACCGGCTGGAACAGCGAGGCGGCGATCTGGAAGGTGAAGGTGATGACGCCGATCTGCACGAAGTCGAGGCCATAGGCGGTCTTGATGATCGGATAGACCGCCGGGATCAGCGACTGCAGCAGGTCGTTGAGCAGATGCGTCAGGCCGAGCACCAGCAGGACGGAGAGATGCGCTTTCGGCCGGCTGCCGAGCGCCGCGGACGAGGACATGCCGTGGTCTTTCATGCGGCTGCCCAGGGGGGCAACCTGGGACGGCCTGGGGTTTGCCAGAGGCCGTGGCGAGGCCGGCGCCCGGGCCGGGGAAGTCCGGCTGCCAGCAAAGTCCCTGGTCCGGCCGCCGTCAAGCGGGGCGGCGGGGGCAGCCCAGGGGCCGGGTGGGCAATCCATTGGCCGGGCCGGATTCCGCCGGCCTTTGCCATCGACAGGCGGCCGCGCCTCTGGCCTGCTGCGGCCGGAAGGAGTCCCGACATGCCCGAGGCCAGGACACGCCAGGTCAATATCCTGCTGGTGGAGAACATGGTGCAGCTCGACATCACCGGCCCCTATGAGGTGCTGGCACGGGTGCCGGGCTGGCAGGTGACGCTGGTGGCCGAGAGCCTGGCGCCGGTGCGCACCGATCGCGGCCTGCGCATTGTGCCCGACGCCACCCGCGACACGGCGCCGCCGGCCGACCTGCTGGTGGTGCCGGGCGGCACCGGCATCGACCTGGCGATGCTCGACCCGGGCTGGATCGGCTTCGTGCAGCGCCAGGCGGCGACGGCGGCGCATGTCTTCGGCATCTGCACCGGCTCGCTGCTGCTGGGCGCGGCCGGGCTGCTGCAGGGCCGCCGCGCCGGCGCGCACTGGCAGGCGCGCGACCTGCTGGCGCAGTTCGGCGCCCTGCCCTCCGAGGCGCGGGTGACGGTGGATGGCCGCTTCTACACCGCCGGCGGCGTCACCTCGGGCATCGACGTGGCGCTGCGGGTGGTGGCCGATCTGGAGGGTGAGGCGCTCGCCCGCCGCATCCAGCTGGCCATCGAATACGACCCGGCGCCGCCCTTCCCGGGCGGCCGTCCCGAGAGCTCGCCGCCGGACATCGTCGCCGCGGTGCGCGAGGCCTCGCGCGCCCGCCGGGCCGAGCGCGAGGCGCTGGTGGCAGAGGCGGCGGCGCGGCTGCGCCAGGCGCCGGAGCCGCGCCCGCCTCAGTAGCCGCGCACGGGGTCGACCATGGCGGTGGTGGGCTGGCCGGCGCGGTGGCGCGCGACATTCTCCAGCGCGATCCGCGCCGCCGATTCCGGCGCGCTATAGGCCGCGACATGCGGCAGCACGGTGATGCCGGGATGCGCCCAGAAGGGATGCGCGGCCGGCAGCGGCTCCTGGGTGAAGACGTCGAGCACGGCATGCCCGACCTGGCCGGCCTGCAGCGCCGCCAGCAGGTCCTCCTCCACCAGGTGGCGGCCGCGCGCCAGGTTGACCAGCCCGGCGCCCGGCGGCAGCCGGCCGAACAGCCGGGCATCGAGGATGCCGGCGGTGTCGGGCGTCAGCGGCAGCAGGTTGACCAGGATGTCCGAGGTTTCCACCAGCCGGTCCATGCCCTCGGCGCCGCTCAGGCAGGTGACGCCCTCGATCGATTTCGGCGCGCGGCTCCAGCCGCTGACGGCGAAGCCGACGCCGGCCAGCGCCGTGGCGCAGGCGCCGCCCAGCGCGCCGAGCCCGAGCACGCCGACGCGGCGCTGCCCGGCCAGCGGCTGCGCCAGCTGCTTCCACTCGGCGCGCGCCTGCTGCCGCGCATAGGCCGGCAGCTGGCGGTGCAGCAGCAGCACGCTGGCCAGGGCGCATTCCACCATCGCCTGGGTCAGCGCCGGATCGACCAGCCGGGCGATCGGGATGTCGGTCGGCAGCGCCGGGTCGGAGAGCATGCGGTCGACGCCGGCCCAGAGGCTCTGCACGAAGCGCAGATGGGGGTAGCGCGCCAGCGTCCCGTGCGGCGGGTTGGCGACCAGGGCGACGTCGACGGCCTCGACGTCATGCGGCTCGGTCGCCAGCACCAGCGTCTCGCCCTCCGGCAGATGCGCCAGCAGATGCGTCTTCCAGTCGGCATAGTCTTCGTCGTCGAGGGAACCGATCAGGAGGATGCTCACGGGGCCAGGACCTTCTCTCGCAGGGGCTTGCACAGCGGGGGCTTGCACGGCGGGGGGCGCGACTATGCGGCAGCCGCCGCGCCGCGGCCAGGGGTGAAACTGGACTGGTGGAAATCCAGCCGACTGGCCTTTCCGCCTGCGCCAGCGAGGCGCCATCCTGGCGGCCGCCGGGTGGCGACCAAGGTGGTGGCGCCCCGGTGGCGCCGGCGGCGCGGCTGCGCCAGACTGCCCGGCGAAGCATGACGACAAGGCCGGCCCACCGGCGACAAGAGGAAACGCGACGATGACGATCTCTGCGGCACGGGCCGGCGGCCGAGGCGCCGCATGACCGACGAACACCTGCTGGATTCCCGCACCGCCTGGATCCGCCTCGCCGCCATCGTGGCGCTGTCGACGCTGGGCGGCGCCGGGATGTGGACCGTCGTCGTCGCGCTGCCGCATGTGCAGGCCGAGTTCGGCGCCGGGCGCGGCGATGCCTCGCTGCCCTATACGCTGACCATGCTGGGCCTGGGCATCGGCGGCGTGGTGATGGGCCGGCTGGCCGACCGCTTCGGCGTGATGCGGCCGCTGCTGCTGGCCATCCTGATGCTGTCGGGCGGCTATGTGCTGGCCGGGCTGGCGCCCAGCCTGATCGTCTATGCCCTGGCGCAGGGGGTGATGATCGGCATGCTCGGCGCCTCGGTCTCCTTCGCGCCGCTGATGGCCGATGCCTCGCTCTGGTTCCGCCGGCGGCGCGGCATCGCGGTGGCGCTGGCGGCCTCCGGCAACTACCTGGCCGGGGTGGTCTGGCCGCCGCTGCTGACCGCGCTGATCACCGCCTATGGCTGGCGGGTGGCGCATGTGACGGTGGGGGTGATCTGCCTGCTGGCCATGCTGCCGCTGGCGCTGATGCTGCGCGGCCGGGCGCCCGGCCTGCAGCAGAACGGGCGGCGCAGCGATGTCGGGGCGGCGCGGCCGCTCGGCCTGTCGCGCAACGGGCTGACCCTGGTGCTGGCCTTCGCCGGCATCGCCTGCTGCGTCGCCATGGCGATGCCGCAGGTGCATATCGTCGCCTATTGCGGCGACCTCGGCTACGGCGTCGCGCGCGGGGCGGAGATGCTGTCGCTGATGCTGGGCTGCGGCATCGTCTCGCGCCTGGTCTCCGGCCTGCTGGCCGACCGCATCGGCGGGCTGCCGACCCTGCTGCTCGGCGCCGTGGCGCAGGGGGCGGCGCTGTCGCTGTTCCTGTTCTTCGACGGGCTGGGCTCGCTGTTCCTGCTCTCGGCGCTGTTCGGCCTGTTCCAGGGTGGCATCGTGCCCTCCTATGCCGTGGTGGTGCGCGAGAACTTCCCCGCCTCCGAGGTCGGCTTCCGCGTCGGCATCGTGCTCAGCTCGACCCTGGTCGGCATGGCGCTGGGCGGCTGGCTGTCCGGCGTGATCTTCGACGCCACCGGCAGCTATGCGGCGGCCTTCCTCAACGGCACCGCCTGGAACGCGGCCAATGTGCTGATCATCGCGACCCTGCTGCTGCGCCGCCGCGCCCGGCCCGCGGCGCCCGCGACCGCCCTCGACCGGCCGGCCGGGGCGGCGACGCCCTGACCGGGCGCGGCGGCCGGCCGGGGGAACCCGCCCGGCCCCGCCCGGTTGGTGACGGTAAGCCCCGAGGGGCATCCCCGATCCAGGAGCGCCCAGCCATGCCCCGTCGCCACCACCTTGCCCTCGCCGCCCTGCTGGCGGCCACCCTGCCCGCCTTGGCCCAGGTCTCCGCCCGGGCCCAGACCCCGGCGCCGCAGGGCGCGCCGGCCGAGCGGCTGGAAGGCAGCGTCGGGCAGAGCGGCACGGCCAACAACAGCGGCATACAGCGTCCCGGCGGCGGCAGCACCCAGGGCGGCAATCCGCAGGCCGGCAACAGCGCCACGGTGCCGCCCTCGCAGCGCGAGCAGCCGGCCGGCACCGGCACCAGCCGCACCGAGGGACCGTCGCTGGAACAGCGCCAGGTCGGCCCCGGCGAGCGGCCCGACCAGACCCCGCGCCGCTGAGCGCCGCCGGTCAGCCCGGGCTGACCGGCTCCACGCCGCACCATTCGGCGACGAACAGCGCCATGGCCCCGGTGATGCGCTTCACCGAGGCCAGGCTGACCCGCTCGTCGAAGCCGTGGATATTCTCCGAGATCGGGCCGTAGCAGAGCGCGGGGATGCGGTCGTAGAGCGCATAGACGCGGGTATCGAGATAGCCCGGCGTCATGAAGCTCTTCAGTGCCTGGCCGGTCGCGCCCTGATGCGCCCGCGCCAGCACCGCCTCGGCCTCGCTGCCGGGCGGCTGGACATAGCCCTCGGCATGGAAGCCGTTGAAGGTGACGGCGGGCGGGTTGTTCGCCATGTAGCCGTCGGCGCGGGCGAAGCGGGCGACGCGCTCGCTGATCTCGCGCGCGGCAGTGGCGGCGTCGACCCCCGGATAGAGGCCGATGCGGCAGTCGATCCGGCACCAGCCGGGCACCGAGGAGGCCCAGTCGCCGCCCTCGATCTTGCCGATGTTCAGGTTGATCGGGTGCTCGATCTCGGCGAAATGCTCGCGGCCCACCTTGTCGGCGTTCCATTCCTCCTCCAGCCGGCGCAGCTCGCCGACGACGCGCCAGGCGGCGTCGATGGCATTCGCGCCGCGCCCCATCTCGCGCACATGCACCGGCAGGCCGCGCACCTCGACCTGGAACCAGAGCACGCCGACATTGGCGCGCACCAGCATCTCCTCCTCCGGCTCCGGGATCAGCACGGCATCCGCCTTGTAGCCGCGCAGATGCGTCATCAGCGCGCCATTGCCGGTGGATTCCTCCTCGACCACCGACTGCACCAGCACGGTCGCCGCCGGCTGCAGCCCGATCCGGCGCAGCGCATCGAGGCAGAAGAGATTGGCGGCGTGCCCCGCCTTCATGTCGGCGCCGCCGCGGCCATAGAGCCAGTCGCCCTGCACCACCGGATCGAAGGGGGCCTGCGACCACATGTCGGCAGGGCCGGTCGGCACCACGTCGACATGCGCCTGCAGGATCAGCGAGCGCCCGGTCTCCTGCCGCGGATGGTGGATGCCCACCACGATCGGCGCGTCGGAATGCTCGGCCGACCAGGGGCCGCCGCCGGGATGCGCGGTGATGGCCTCGCGGTCCATGGCGAAGCGGTCCATGGCGAAGCCGCGCTCGCGCAGCGCGCGGAAGACGAAATCCTGGCAGGCATGCTCGGCGCCGCGCAGCGAGGGGAAGCGGATCAGCGCCTGGGTGAAGGCGAGCTGCTCGGCGAAGCCGGCCTCGACCGAGTCCAGGATCTTTTGGCGCAGCGCGGGGTCGAGGGCCATGGGCGTCTCCTGGCTCGGCTTCAATAACTGGACGATACGTCCAATATTTCGGCCAGGGCAAGCGGGATTCGCGGGCGCCGGCCGAGCCCCCTATCCTGCGCCGCATGACCCTGCCCGCCGCCCGCGGCCGCCCGCGCTCCGCCGCCAGCACCGCCGCCATCCTGGAGGCCGCCTATGCGCTGATGGCCGGCCAGGGCCTGGCCGCCAGCAGCATCGACGCGGTGGCGCGCGCGGCGGGGGTCTCGAAGATGACCATCTACAAATGGTGGCCGACGCGCGAGGCGCTGCTGATCGACGCCTTCCTGCACCGCGCCGCGGCGCTGCTGCCGCTGCCGGCCGAGGGCAGCGGCGCCGACCGCATCCGCCGCCACGTCGCCGAGTACAGCGCCGCGCTGGACAGCGACCTCGGCCGGGTGCAGCTGGCGGTGATCGCCGAATGCATCGCCCGCAGCGGCTCGGCCGCCGCCTTCTTCGAGCGCTACCTGGCGCAGCGCCGCGCGGCGCTGGCCGGGATCATCGCCGAGGGCCAGGCGGATGGCAGCATTCCCTCTGCGGCAGCGCCGTCAGCGATCTATGACGCGCTCTATGGCGGGCTGTTCTACCGCCATCTCTTCGGCCTTGCGCCGCAGCCGGCGGCGCTGCTGGCGCTCAGCCTGGGCGGGGCAGCCTAGCCGCGCCCTCGGCCGCAGCCTGGACAGGGCCGCCGCCATCCGGGGCCGCCGCCGGCCTGGCGAGCACGAAGCCGAGCTGGTAGCCGAAGGGCCTGCCGATCCTGGCGAGCGTCTCGGCGGTGGGATTGGCGCGCCCGGCCTCCAGCTCCACCACCAGGCGGCGGGTCAGCCGGAAGGTCTGCGCGAAGCGCGCCTGGGTCATGCCCAGGGCCTGCCGCATCCGCCTGACCGCCTCGCCCCAGCCCAGGCCGCCGGCGGCGATCTCCTCGTGCAGCGCGACCCGCAGCGCGATCCGCTCATCGGCCGAGGGCCGCCTAGCGCGCGGCATCGGTCCGCCTCCGGCCGAGCGCCGCCAGGGCCTCGGCCTGCCGGGTGCAGAAGCCCATGGCGCCGGCGATGACCGCCTCCGGCACGCCCATCCCGCGGGCGAGATCCGGCATCCGGCGCAGCGTCTCCGCCTTGCCGGCCAGCACCGCCATCAGGGTCTCCGCCTGCAGTCCCGGCACCCCCTCCGCCGCCACGCGGCAGACCTCCGCCCAGTCGGGATCGAGGTCGCGGCTCGGCCCGTTGAACGGCCGCAGGCAGCGCCAGGTGGTGGAGCGGGCGATGCCGGAGGAATCCAGGCGCATCGGGCAGAAATCGTAGAGCGGCGTCAGCCGCACCGCGCCATCCGGGGTCTTCTGCAGGGCGGTGTTGCGGCCATGATTGTCCGGGTTGCCCAGCGCCAGGTTGAGGACGTCGCGCAGCACATATTCGGTCACCTCGGCGGCCGGGTCGTCGCACTGCGCCTTGATGACGTCGAGATAGGCCTCGTGCGATGCCTGGTGGCCGAAGGCCGCGACGCCGGCCGCGGCGACGATGCTCTCCTGGCCGAGACGCACCACCCGGCCGGCCACCAGCTGGCGGTCGAAGCGCGGGATCAGCAGCGTGCCATGGCGGTGCTGCAGCGGCCGGGCGCAGCGCAGGCCGAAGGCGCGGGCGAGCTCCAGATAGGGCGCCTCGGCCGCCAGGATCAGCCGGGTCGCTGCGTCCCGGTCGCCCAGCCACTTGACGATCGCATGGTCGGTCGCCTGGTCGTCGGGCACCATCGGGTCCGGCAGCCAGCGGCCCGCCCGGTTGCGGGTCATCAGCAGCTTGGGCCAGGCGCCCTGGACGCCGCTGGAGCCGGAGGCCACGGCCGCATGGTCGCGGGCGAATTCGTTGAAGGCATCGCTGCGCGCGAAGATCTCGTCCAGCGTCAGGCCCGGATGGGTCGGCGCCTGCTTCAGCCGCTTCCGCTCGGCCTCCCAGGCCTGGCGGATGCGGATATTGCCGATCGGGCCGCCCGCCGCCCGCAGCAGCAGCGGCGTGTCGCAGGCGGCGGCATCCTGGGGCAGCCCCAGCACCCCGGCCAGCACCTTGCGGGCATGGCCCTGCGGCAGCAGGTCCAGCAGGAAGGGCGGCCAGCTCCGGAAGCGGTGCAGCGCCAGCGAGGGCGGCAGCCGGACGCTCAGCGCCTTCCAGCCGCGCAGGCCGCCGGTGATCTCCGGGTCCGCCTCGAACACCCAGGCATCGTCATGGACAAGCTGGCTGGCCCCCTGCCACCCCTGGTCGGGGTCGTTCAGGGTCAGCCGGGCCACGTCGTTCCAGCGGCCATCGGCATGAAGCTGGAAGGTCAGGTCCCGCGGCTTCGCCATGTGACCCCTATAGGGCACAAAACAGTGCTCGATCCATCTCTTTATGTTCCTTTCAGGGAACACATGGGAGAGGAGGGTTCACGCCGGCATGACACCCTGGACAGCTGATTTCGAGGCGGATTTTCCTTCCATCCGGCCTGCAGCCTAGCGCGCGGCGACCACCCGCCAGATCCGGTTGCCGACATCATCGGCGACCAGCAGCCCGCCGCGGCCATCCATGGCGACGCCGACCGGCCGGCCCTGCGCCTCGCCGGCGGCGTTCAGGAAGCCGGCCAGCACGTCGCGCGGCAGCCCCTCCGGCCGGCCGTCGCGGAAGGCGACGAAGACCACCTTGTAGCCGCTCGGCGGGTCGCGGTTCCAGGAACCGTGCTGGCCGATGAAGGCGCCCTCGGCGAAAGGTGCCGGCAGGCCGCCGGCGACGCAGCCCCAGGCCAGGCCGAGCGAGGCGGTGTGCGGCCCCAGCGCATAGTCCGGCGCGATCGCCTGCGCCACCCGGTCGGGCCGCGGCGGCTGCACCCGCGCATCGACATGCTGGCCGAAATAGCTCCAGGGCCAGCCATAGAAGCCGCCATCGCGCAGCGACGTCATGTAGTCGGGCACCAGGTCGCTGCCGATCTCGTCGCGCTCGTTCACTGTCGTCCACAGCGCGCCGGTCGCCGGCACCCACATCAGCCCGTTCGGGTTGCGCAGCCCGCTGGCATAGAGCCGCGCCCGGCCGCTGGCGCGCTCGATCTCCCAGACGGCGGCGCGGCCTTCCTCGGCCTCCAGCCCGTTCTCGCCGACATTGCTGTTGGAGCCGACGGTGGCGTAGAGCCGCGTGCCGTCCGGGCTGGCGATGAGGCTCTTGGTCCAGTGGTGGTTGCGCGGGCCCGCCGGCAGCGGCGCCAGCGGCGTGCCCGGCGCGGTGATCGACAGCTGCCCTGGCTGGTAGGGGAAGCGCAGGATGCCATCGGTATTGGCGACGTAGAAATCCCCGCCGACCAGCGCCATGCCGAAGGGCGAGCGCAGCCCGCTCAGGAAGACCGCGCGCTGCTCGGCGATGCCGTCGCCATCGGCGTCGCGCAGCAGGGTGATGCGGTCGGCGCTGGGCACGCCGGCACCGGCGCGCCGCATCACCAGCCCCATCACCCAGGCGCGCAGGCCGCGCTCCTCCGGCTTCGGCGGCGCATTGCTCTCGGCCACCAGCACGTCGCCATTCGGCAGCACGGTGATCCAGCGCGGATGCTCGAGCCCGGCGGCGAAGGACTGCACCGCGAGGCCAGGGGCCGCGACCGGGGCTGCCCCCTCGGCCCAGCCACGGGCCGGCGCGATGTTGACGGTGGGCAGCCAGCCCTCGCGCGGCGGCGGCAGCTGCGGGCTGGGGCCGCTGCCCTGCTCCACCGTCCGCGTCGCCTGCTCGCCGCAGCCGGCCAGCATTGTGGCCAGGGCCAGGACGAGCGACGGGACCAGCCTGCGATGCATCGGCGCAACCCTCCTGCGGACCCTCCTGCAACGCGCGCCGCGCCCCTTGGTTGAAGCCGGTTGGCGCCCCAGATTCGGGCTGGTCGCCTGGCCGACCCCCCCGTAAGCTCGCCGGCGTCGATTGTCCCCATCCGCTCAGGAGGCTCGCATGACCTGGAAGACCCCGAAGATCGTCGAAATCGCGCTCGGCGCCGAGATCAACAGCTACGTCTGCGCCGAGAAGAAGTGATCCTTCCCGGCCGCGTGCCTCGGGCCCGGGCATGATCCACGCCCTGGTGCTGGGGGCCGCGGCCGGCGGCGGCTTCCCGCAATGGAATTCCAACGCGGAAGCCTGCAACCGCGCCCGCGCCGGTGATCCGGCCGCGCTGCCGCGGCACCAGGCCTCGCTGGCGGTCAGCGCCGATGGCGAGCGCTGGTTCATCATCAACGCCGCCCCCGACCTGCGCCAGCAGATCGCCGAGAACCGCGCGCTGCAGCCGCGCCACGGGCTGCGCTCCACGCCCATCGCCGGCGTGCTGCTGACCGGCGGCGAGGTCGATGGCATCGCCGGCCTGCTGACCCTGCGCGAACGCCAGCCCTTGCGGCTGATGGCGACGCCCGAGGTGCTCGGCCTGCTCGACGCCAATCCGATTTTCGAGGTGCTGAACCGCGCCATCGTGCCGCGCGAGGCGGTGCCGCTGGAACAGTGGTTCCCGCTGCGCGACGCCGAGGGCGCCGAAAGCGGGCTGCGCGCCCTGCTCTTCCCCGTCCCCGGCAAGGTGCCGCTGTTCATGGAGGCGGCGGCCGACGGCACGCTGGCGCTGGACGGCGAGGAGGGCGGCACGGTCGGCGTCGCGATCGGCGATGGCGAGCGGGTGCTCTTCTACATTCCCGGCTGCGCGGCGATGACGCCGGCGCTGGCCGCCCGGCTGCGCGGCGCCGAGCTGGTGCTGTTCGACGGCACGCTGTGGCGCGACGACGAGATGATCACCGCCGGGCTCGGCCCGAAGACCGGGCAGCGCATGGGGCATATCTCGGCGACAGGCCCGGCCGGCGCGCTGCGCGCCTTCGAGGGCCTCGGCGTCGCCCGCAAGATCTTTGTCCACATCAACAATTCCAACCCGGTGCTGCTGGCCGATTCCCCCGAGCGCGCGGTGGCCGCCGCCGCCGGCTGGGAGGTCGCGCGGGACGGCATGGAGATCCTGCTGGCATGACTGCGCTGTTGTCCCCGGAAGCGCTCGAAGCCGCGCTGCGCCAGATCGGCGCCGAGCGCTACCACAACCTGCATCCCTTCCACCGCGCGCTGCATGACGGCCGGCTGACGCGGGTGCAGGTGCAGGCCTGGGCGCTGAACCGCTACTACTACCAGGCGCGCATCCCGGCGAAGGATGCTTTTCTGCTGGCCCGCCTCGAAGACCCGGCACTGCGGCGGCTGTGGCGGAGCCGCATCGTCGATCATGACGGTGACCTGCTGCCGGAGGGCGAGGAACAGAATGGCGGCATCGCCCGCTGGCTGAAGCTGACCGACGGGCTGGGGCTGGACCGCGACTATGTCGTCTCGACGCGCGGCATCCTGCCCGGCACCCGGCATGCAGTGGATGCCTATGTCAATTTCGTCCGCCACCGGCCGATCCTGGAGGCCATCGCCTCCTCGCTGACCGAGATGTTTTCTCCCAACATCATCAGCGAGCGCGTCTCGGGGATGCTGCGGCACTACGACTTCATCACGCCGGAGACCCTGGCCTATTTCACGCCGCGCCTGACCCAGGCGCCGAAGGATGTCGAATTCGCCCTCGACTATGTCCGCCAGCACGCCCGCACGGCCGAGCAGCAGGAGGCGGTGCTGGAGGCGCTGCGCTTCAAATGCGGCGTGCTCTGGGCGCAGCTGGATGCGCTGGCCTATGCCTATCTGTCGCCGGGCCATATCCCGCCGGGCGCCTGGCGGCCGTGACGCCGGACAGCGTGCCGCGCTTCGCCCCCGGCGTGCGCTTCCGCTTCGACAAGGCGCGGGCCGCCTGGGCGCTGCTGGCGCCGGAGCGGCTGTTCCAGCCCGACGAGCAGGCCGCCGCCATCCTGCAGCTGGTCGATGGCAGCCGCAGCATCGAGGCCATCACCGGGGCCCTGGCCGCGCAGTATGATGCGCCGCGCGACCTGATCGCCGCTGACGTGCTGGCGATGCTGCAGGATCTGGCGGCCAAGGGCCTGCTGCGGTCATGAGTGTCGCGCCGCCCATGGCGCTGCTGGCGGAGCTGACGCATCGCTGCCCGCTGGCCTGCCCCTATTGCTCCAACCCGCTGGCGCTCGACCGCGCCTCCGACGAGCTGGACACCGAGGGCTGGAAGCGGGTGCTGGACCAGGCGGCGGCGCTCGGCGTGCTGCAGGTGCATTTCTCCGGCGGCGAGCCGATGGCGCGGCGCGACCTGGAGGCGCTGGTCGCCCATGCGCGCGGGCTCGACCTCTACAGCAACCTGATCACCTCCGGCGTGACCCTGACCGAGGCGCGGCTGGCGGCGCTGGTCGCGGCCGGGCTCGACCATGTCCAGCTCAGCTTCCAGGATGTCGACGCGGACAATGCCGAGCGGATTGGCGGGCTCCGGGGCGCGCAGGCGCGCAAGCTGGCGGCGGCGCGGCTGATCCGCGCGGCCGATGTCGCGCTGACCGTCAACTTCGTCGTCCACCGCCAGAATGTCGGCAATGTCGGCGCGATGATCGCGCTGGCGGCCGAGCTCGGCGCGCGGCGGGTCGAGATCGCGCACACCCAGTATTACGGCTGGGGCCTGGCCAATCGCGACGCGCTGCTGCCCAGCGCCGCCCAGCTCGAGGCCGCGACCGCGGCGGTGGAGGCAGCGCGGCCGATCCATGCCGGGCGGATGGCGATCGACTATGTCACCCCCGACTACCACGCGACGCAGCCGAAGCCCTGCATGGGCGGCTGGGCGCAGCGCTTCATCAACGTCTCGCCCGCCGGCCGCGCCCTGCCCTGCCACGCCGCCGAGACCATTCCCGACATGGCCTTCCCCTCGGTGCGCGAGCACGCCCTGGCAGACATCTGGGAAAGGTCAGAGGCTTTCACCCGCTTTCGCGGCACGGGCTGGATGCCGGCGGAATGCCAGTCCTGCGCGCTGAAGGAGCGTGACTGGGGCGGCTGCCGTTGCCAGGCGCTGGCGCTGGCCGGCGATGCAGCGGCCTCCGACCCGGTCTGCGACCGCTCGCCGCACCACCGGCAGGTGCTGGCGGCGCTGGCGGCGAGCGACGCGCCGCCGCCGCCGCTGCGCTACCGCGCCAGAAGCTAGGCTAGGCGGCCCGCGTCAGGCCCCCGTCACGCGGAAGACGACGTCGCCGACATCGTCGACCATCAGCACCGAGCCGTCCGGCCCGATATGCACGCCGACCGGCCGGCCATAGCTTTCTTTTTCATCGGGCGACAGGAACCCGGACAGGATATCGCACGGCGGCCCGGAGGGATGGCCGTCGGTGAACGGAATGAAGACCAATTTGTAGCCGCTGAGGATGCTGCGGTTCCAGGAGCCGTGCTGGCCGATCGCCATGCCGGCGGGGAAGCCGGGCAGCGTGCCCTCCGGCAGCCAGCACAACCCGAGCGAGGCGGTATGCCCGCCCAGCGCGTAATCCGGCCTGATGGCGCTGGCCACCTTGGCGGCATCCTGCGGCACCCGGTCATCGACGATGCGGTCCCAGTAGCAATAGGGCCAGCCGTAGAAGCCGCCCTCGACCACGCTGGTCAGGTAGTCGGGCGGCGTCTCGTCGCCCAGGCCATCGCGCTCGTTCACCACGGTCCAGAGCGCGCCGGTCACCGGCTCCCAGGCCATGCCGACGGCATTGCGCAGGCCGGTGGCGAAGATGCGGCGCTCCTCCGTCGCCAGGTCGATGACATGGATGGCGGCGCGCCCCTCCTCCACCGCCATGCCGTTGTCGGCGATATTGGTCAGCGAGCCGACGCCGACATAGAGCTGCTTCTCATCGGGGCTGACCAGCAGGCTGCGGGTCCAGTGGCCGCCCGGCTTGAAGTCGCAGATCTGCCGGCCGGGGGCGGTGATGCGGGTGGCGCCGGCCTCGTAGGGGAAGGCCACCAGCCCGTCGGTATTGCCGACATAGAAGGTGTCGCCGACCAGGGCCATGCCGAAGGGCTGGTTCAGGTTCTCGAGGAAGGTGTGGCGCTGCTCGGCGACGCCATCGCCATCGGCGTCGCGCAGCAGGGTGATGCGGTTGGCGCTGACCCCCATGGCGGCGGCGCGCTGCATGGTGGCGACCTGGGCATAGTCCCAGAGGTTCTTCGCCTTGCGCGTCACGCTGCTGGACTCGGCCACCAGCACGTCGCCATTCGGCAGCACGCAGAGCCAGCGCGGATGCTCGAGCTTGTCCGCGAAGACATTGACCTTCAGCCCCGGCGCCACGGTCGGCAGGTGGCCGTCCTTCCAGCCGCGCGCGGTCGGCATCTTCAGCGTCGGGATGGCGCCCTGCGGCTTGGCCGCCGGGATCGCCGGCGCCTGGCCCCAGGCCGGGGTGGGGTCGCCATCGGTCATCCGCCGGACCGCGACCGTCACGCGGCCGACCGCCGCCACCATCTGCGCGAAAACTGCCGAGAAGCTCAAAGGCGCTCTCCTGTCCAGGCTGCCGGCGCCAGCAGACCAGCGGGGGGCGCCGAGATCAAGCGGCCCCTTGCCAGGGCGCGATCAGGGGAAGAATGTCCGCTCATCGATACCGGCTGGCATCGCATCGAAAGACCGCCAGCCGCCGCAGGTCTATCCTGCCCGCGCGGCCATGCCGAAGGGCCCGGCATGCTGCCGCATCCTCGGCTACCGGCCCGCAGAATGCCCCAAGGAACGTCATGTCGCACGCCACCGCCGCGCCACCGCCCCCCGACCATTACCGCCATGAGCGCAGCAACGTGCTGCGGCTGGCGGTCGCCCAGGCGCTGGCGGGCGCCAATTCGGTGGTGGTCTATGCGACCGGCGCCATCGTCGGCGCCATGCTGGCGCCCAGCCCGGCGCTGGCCACCCTGCCGATCTCGCTCTTCGTCGTCGGCATGGCGCTCTGCACCCTGCCCTCCGGCATGATCGCGCAGCGCCATGGCCGCCGCGCCGCCTTCCTGACCGGCACAGGCTGCGGCGTGCTCACCGGCCTGCTGGCCATGCTGGCGGTGATGCTGGGCCTGTTCTGGCTGTTCTGCCTGGCCACCTTCTTCGGCGGCGCCTATGCCGCGGTGGTGCTGTCCTTCCGCTTCGCCGCCGCCGATTGCGCGCCGCCCGAGCGGCGGCCGCGGGCGCTCTCGGCGGTGATGGCGGGCGGCGTCTTCGCCGGCGTCATCGGGCCGCAGCTGGTCACCCACACCATGGACCTCTGGCTGCCGCATGTCTTCGCCGCCACCTACCTGGCGCAGGCGGCGGTGGCGGCGCTCTCGGCGCTGCTGCTGCTCGGCATCCGCCTGCCGAAGCCGAGCGCGGCGGAAGCCGGGCGCGGCCGGCCGCTCGCCGTCATCGCCCGCCAGCCGCGCTTCGTCACCGCGGTGATCTGCGGCGTGGTCTCCTACCTGCTGATGAACTTCCTGATGACCGCGGCGCCGCTGGCCATGAAGATGTGCGGCCTGTCGCAGGAATCCTCCAATCTCGGGCTGCAATGGCATGTCATCGCCATGTACGGGCCGAGCTTCTTCACCGGCCGCCTGATCACCCGCTTCGGCGCGCCGCGCGTGGTCGCCGCCGGGCTGGCGCTGACCGCCGCCGCCGCCGCCACCGGGCTGACCGGCGTCGATGTGACGCATTTCTGGGCGACGCTGATCCTGCTCGGCCTCGGCTGGAATTTCGGCTTCGTCGGCGCCTCGGCCCTGGTGCTGGAATGCCACCGGCCGGAGGAGCGCACCCGCGTGCAGTCCTTCAACGACTTCGTGGTCTTCGGCACCATGGCCTTCGGCTCCTTCCTGTCGGGCGGGCTGCTGGCCGCCTATGGCTGGGACATGGTGCTGTGGCTGTCCTTCGCGCCGCTGGTCCTGGCGATCGGCGCGCTGCTGGCCACCGCCAGCGCCCGCGCCGCGGCGGCGGCCGCCGAGGCGGAGGCGATTGGTCAGCGCCGCTGACCACCCTGGTGCGCCGGCGCCGGATTGTCGCGCCGGCGCCCGTTTGCCAGCCTCGCTCCATCAACCCTGATGGATCGAGGAAAAGCCCGATGGCTTTCGGCAGGATCGCCGCGCTGGCGATGACCGTGCTGCTTCCCGGGGCCAGCCTGGCGGAGACGGCGCGCATGCAAGACCACCCCTATATCGGCCTCTGGGTCACCGACGACCATCGCGTCCGCCACCGGCTGCTGCCCGGTGGCCGCTATGACGAGGCCCGCGGCAGCCGCGAGAGCGCCTATCGCGGCCGCTACCAGGTCACCGGCCGCCATATCGACTACTGGGACGACACCGGCTTCACTGCCGATGGCGAGTTCGTCGATGCCGACACCCTGCATCACGGCGGCATGGTGCTGCGGCGGCAGCGCTGAGCCTGCCGGCCGGCCTGCCGCCGGGCATGGCGGGAGGCCGGCCCCTCCCGCGATCGGGCGTTTCACCGACAGCACGCGCGGCGCCGGTCGCGCGGCCGGCACTGGCAGGCACCCCTGGCCCCTGATCGGGCAGGCGACCGGACTTGCGCGAAGACGGCGGGCTGATTAATGAAATGTTATAACATAATTGGAAAAGATCCGATGTCGCTTCGCTGGCTGCCCGCCGCCGCCCTCGCCGCCCTCTGCCTGAGCGGACCGGCCGATGCCCAGGAGCCGGTCCAGGCGGTGCGCGCCGCCGTCACCGACCACGCGGCCGCCAGCGTCGCGGTCCTCGACCTGCTGAGCGGCGCCGTGCTGGCCCGCTTCGAGACCGGCGGGCCGGGCGGGCTGCGGCCGGGCGCGGCGCCCGGGCAGCTCTCGCTGGCCCAGGGGGCGGCCGGGCGGGTCGATGTGGTGGATCTCGGCCTCGGCGTCGAAAGCCATGGCGACCATGCCGATCTGGCGCTGTCGCCGCCCCGGCTGCTGCCGCGCGTCGCCGAAGGGCCGAAGCCCTCGCATGTGCTGGGCGGCCATGGCCGGCTGGCCAGCTTCTTCGACGGCGATGGCAGCATCGTCGTGGCGCAGGAGGGCGGCACGCGGCGGCTCTCCGCCAATGTCGCGCATCATGGCCTGGCCTACCCCTTCCTCTCCGCCGGCGGGCCGCGGCTGCTGGTCAGCCAGGCCGCCGCGGCCGGGGCCCGGCCCGGCGGCGTCGTGCTGCTGGACGAGGCCGGCGCCGAGCTCGCCCGGCGCGACGACTGCCCGCGGCTGCATGGCGAGGCGCAGTCCAACCGGGTCATCGGCCTGGGCTGCGAGGATGGCGTGCTGCTGCTGGACACGCGGACGCAGCAGTTCCGCAAGGTCGCCTATCCGGCCGGCGGCGAGGCCGGGCGCATGGTCCGCAGCCTGGCCGGCGGCGCCGATTTCCACCTCTTCGCCGGCGATTTCGGGCCGCAGGCCATGACCATCCTCGACCCGGATGCCGGCAGCTTCGCGGTGGTCGAGCTGCCGGCGCGGCGCCTGGCCTTCAGCCTCGACCCGCAGCGCGCCGCCGCCCTCTTCGTGCTGACCGAGGACGGGCAGATCCACCGCATCGACACGCTGCAGGCCCGCATCGTCGCCAGCGCCGCCCTCCTGCCGCGCTATTCGCTGGAGGGCGGCGCGGCGGTGGCACGGCCGCGGCTCTCGGCGGCGGGCGGGCTGCTGGCGGTGACCGATCCGGTGCGCGGCCGGGTGCTGGTGCTGGATGCGGCGAGCCTGGCGCCGCTGCGCGAGATCGCGCTGGGCGGCGCGCCGCTGAACGTGCTGGCGCTGGCCGCCGCCGGCGAGCGGCACTGAGCCCGCGCGGCAGGAGGATCCGCGACGGCAACAGGAATATATTGCTATTTCTGAGCCGTTTCGGCTAGACCTGCCGCCGTCAGCGGCCCTGCCGCGCCTGCCCCCCGATTATCGGAGGCGAAACCCCGAGCCGGCCGCCAGGGACCGTGGCGGACCGGGCGGGTGGCGGCCCCGACCGGCGGCGGAGCAGGGGCTGGAGACGCTTCCGGCAGCCTGGACCGCTGCAAATCGCCTCCACGCCGGCACCACCCCCTCCCCGGCGCCGGAACGCCCGGCCGCGAGTCGGAAGAGTGGCGCTTGCCGGCCCGAATCGCGGGGGATCGGACGGATGAAGAGCGTCGCGCAGATGCGATTTGAAGCGCCCATGCCGGGGTGGATCGCCTTTGATTCGGCCTTTCGGAGGTGAAACCCCGAATCTTTCCCGGGCTATCGGAGGCGAAACCCCGAACCAACCCCCTCGCGATGGCCCCTCGCCTGTGCATTGTGGCAGTTCGACAGCACAGGCGCCGGCATGGCTCGCCCGATTTCCGCGCGGAAGGACGCCCGACAGGCCTCCCTCGACCGCCCCGACCCCTCCCCGACGGCCGCTGGGCCGGGCCGGGGCGGCGTGGCGGCGGCCGCGCGCCGGTCGCGGGAGACGGCGCCGGACCTGTTCGACAGCCCGCTGCGCGGCAAGCTGCGCGGCCAGCGCGGCATCATGGCCTATCCCTTCTTCCACCTGGGCAAGACGGCGCCGTCGCGCGAGCTGCTGCGCTACGATGACGGCCAGGTGCGGATCGAGGTGGCGCCCGGCCCGGCCGGGATGGCCACGATCTACGACAAGGACCTGATCCTCTATATCGCCTCGCTGATGGCCGAGAAGATGCGGCGCGGCGAGCTGCGCCCCGACGATGCCCGGCCGGACCGCGAATTCACCTTCACCGCGCATGACTTCTTCCGCGTGGCCGGGCGCGACACCGCGGGCAAGGCCTATGACCGCCTGCTGCAGATGCTGCAGCGGCTGCAGGGCACCCAGGTACGCACCAATATCGAGATGGGCGGCGAGGGCACCGACGGCGTCTTCTCCTGGATAGACGCGGTGAACACCCGCTACCGCCGCAATGCGCGGGCGGAGAAGGAGCTGGTCAGCGTCTCGGTGACGCTCTGCGCCTGGCTGTATCGCGGCATCCTGAGCGACACCCGGCTGCTGACCTTCGCCGAGGGCTATTTCGACCTGGCCCCGCTGGAGCGCCGCCTCTACGAGATCGCCAAGGCCGAGGATGTCGACGAGGCCGGCTGGTCGATCGGCATCGAGGACCTGCATGCCCGGGTCGGCACCCGCGGGCTGCTGCGGCATTTCGGCCAGTTCCTGACCGAGCTGGAACGCAGCCAGCGCCTCATCGAATACGAGATCGGGCTGCACCGCCCGCCCGCCGAGACGCAGCGCCGCGGACGCCCTGGCTATGAAGGCCTGGTGGTGACGCTGCGCGCGCGGCCGGCCGGGCTGCGGCCCCCCTCGCTTCCCCCTGCCCTGCCGGCGCCCCCGCGCGCCGGCGAGAGCGAGAACGGAGAGCCTGCAGGCAAAGACTGAGCGCCAGGCAGGGCCTGGAAAAAGCAAACCCCGCTTTGCAGAGCGGGGCTTGCCGAACAAACCGGAGCCGGTGGACGCCGGCCCTGATGGAATGTCCTGGACAGTCATTCCGTAGGGTCATCCGCCATCGCTGGTCAAGCGCGAAACGTGGTTTCGGCGCTGCCGGGGGCCTGTGCCCGCTCCGTTTCCCTCCTCGGACGAAGGAACGGGCACGGTGGACACCTCTCTGGTTCCGCGCGGCACCCCCATGGGCCTGCGCAAGCTCACCCTCAATCATCTCGTGGCCAGCCAGCTGGCGGGACAGGCGCTCGGCCTGCCCGATGGCGTGCGGCATCCCAACCAGCTGCTGGCGCTGCTGCGCCGTGCCGCCCCCTTCCTCGGCCAGACCCGGCTGCTGCCGCTGATGGAGGCGCTGTTCCGCTTCACCCAGCCGCAGGACTGGGCGCCGGAGGCTGAGCCGATCGTCTGGCCGAGCAACGAGGCGCTGGCGCTGATGCTGGATTGCAGCGAGCGCCATGTCAGCCGGCTGCTCGCGGCGGCCATCGAGGCGCGGCTGATCGCGCCGCGCGACGGCACCGACCGCCGCCGCCGCGGCTGGCGCGAGCAGGGCCGCATCGTCGCCGCCTGGGGCTTCAGCCTGCGCCCCCTCGCCGCCCGCCATGCCGAATTGCTGTCGGTCGCCGAAGCGGGGGAAGCGGCGCGGCGGGCGCTGCAGCAGGGCCGGCGGGAGGCGCGGCGGCTCGGCCAGTCGGTCGGCCAGCTGCGCGCCCTGGCCGGCGCCCTGGGCCTGGAGGCGATGGCCGAGGAGGTGTCCGGCGAGGCGCTGGCGCTGCTGGCTGGCCTGCGGCGGATCGAGGCGCCGGAGGCGCTGGAATCCGGCCTCGCGGCGCTGCGGCGGCTGGAGGCCGGGCTGCGCCAGCGGCTGGAATCGGCGGCGGAATCAACGGGGGAAAGCGCCAAAGAGTCAGGCTCGGCTGACTCGGGAGTCAGCTCCATAATACCTACAAAAGAACACCAGGAACCTGAAGGTTCTACGGTAGGCGCTGTACGGGCCGATGGATCGCCGGCGGCACCGGAGACGGCTGGGGAGGAAGCGCCGCTGACGCTGTCGCCCCGTGAACTGGTGCGGCTGGCGCCCCGGCTCGGGGGCTGGCTGGCGGTGGCCCAGCCGGACTGGCCGGCGGTCAGCCAGGCGGCGGCCATCCTGGCGCGGGAGATGGGCATCAGCGGCGGGCTGTATGGCGAGGCCTGCCGCCTGCTGGGACGGCGACCGGCGGCAGTGGCCGTGGCGCTGATCTCGACCCGGCCTCCCGGTCATTTCCACACCGCGGGCCCAGGCGGCTATCTCCGCGGCATGCTGCGCCGGGCAGAACAGGGAGAATTGCACCTGGAACGGAGCCTTTTCGGCCTGCGCGAACGACGGTTTCCGCCGCCTCAGCGGTTGACGGCCGTCAACTTTCACCCTGCCGCCCCTTTCCGTGGCTGAGGAAAATGCGATATTCTGAGGCACCCGCCCTTGCGGCCGCATCTGCGATTGGAATCCATGGATAGCTTGTCCGGCACCCGCAAGCCGCTCGCGGATATCGACACCATCGTCAGCACCCAGGCGCAGGAGCTGTCGGAAAAGCTGCAGGCGCACCGGCTGGAGCTGTTTCCGCCGGCGGCGCAGAAACCGCTGCGGGCCTTCCAGGCCGCGGAGGTTGCCAAGCTGCTCGGCGTGAAGAGCGGCTATCTGCGCAACCTGTCGCTGGAAGGGAAAGGGCCGGCGCCCCGTGTCACCAGCAGCGGCCGGCGCTCCTATTCGGCCGAGCAGCTGCAGGAGCTGCGCATCTACCTGGACGAGACCGGCCGTGCCAGCCGCCGCTACCGGCCGCACCGGCGGGGGGGCGAGCATATCCAGGTCATCGCCGTGGTGAACTTCAAGGGGGGCTCGGGCAAGACCACCACCACCGCGCATCTGGCGCAGCACCTGGCGCTGACGGGCCATCGCGTGCTGGCGGTGGATCTCGACCCGCAGGCCAGCCTCTCGGCGCTGCACGGCTTCCAGCCGGAATTCGACCTGGGGCCGAATGAAAGCCTCTATGCGGCGCTGCGCTATGACGATCAGCGCCGGCCGCTGCGCGACATCATCCGCCGGACGAATTTCCCCGGGCTCGACATCGTGCCGGCCAATATCGAGCTGATGGAATTCGAGTACGACACGCCGCGGGTGCTGGCGACGGGGGAGGGGGGGGCCACGGGCCAGGACTTCTTCGCCCGGCTCGACCAGGCGCTGGCGGCGGTCGCCGACGACTACGACACCGTCGTCATCGACTGCCCGCCGCAGCTCGGCTACCTGACCATGGCGGCGCTCTGCACGGCGACCGCGGTGCTGATCCCGGTGCATCCGCAGATGCTGGACGTCATGTCGATGTGCCAGTTCCTGCTGATGCTGGGCGATGTCATGACCCATCTGAAGAATGCCGGCGGCCAGCTGCGCTACGACTGGCTGCGCTATCTCGTCACCCGCTACGAGCCGAGCGACGGGCCGCAGACGCAGATGGTCGGCTTCATGCGCAGCCTGTTCGGCGCCCATGTGCTGACCCACCCGATGCTGAAGAGCGTCGCCATCTCGGATGCCGGCATCACCAAGCAGACCCTCTACGAGGTGGAGCGGCGGCTGTTCACCCCCGCCACCTATGACCGGGCCATGGAATGCCTGGACGCGGTGAATGGCGAGATCGAGCAGCTGGTCCATGGCGCCTGGGGGAGAAGCTGATGGCGCGGAAGAACCTGCTGGCCGGGCTGACCGAGCCGAAGTTGACGGCCGTCAACAGCGAGGAGCCGAAGCCCGCCCGCGCCATGGCGATGCCCTTTGCCGGGCGCGGTGCCGTGGGCGCGGTGACCCGCAGCATCGAGGATCTGGCGGCCAAGGCGAATGCGGCGCGCGAGCTGGAAGCGCGGCTGACCTCGGGCCAGGTGATCGTGGCGCTCGATCCGGCAGTGATCGACGCCTCCTTCATGGCCGACCGCATGGCGCAGGACGACAATGACTACCTGGCGCTGCGCGACAGCATCGCCCGCAGCGGCCAGGATTCGCCGATCCTGGTGCGGCCGCATCCCGGCGCGCCGGGCCGCTTCCAGGTGGCCTTCGGGCATCGCCGCCTGCGCGCCGCGCGCGAACTGGGGCAGAGCGTGCGGGCCGTGGTGCGGCCACTCTCCGACCGCGAGCTGGTGCTGGCCCAGGGCCAGGAGAACAGCGCCCGCGCCAATCTGAGCTTCATCGAGCGCGCCCGCTTCGCGCACCGGCTGGAGCAGAGCGGCTATGACCGCGAGACCATCATGCTGGCGCTCTCCGCCGACAAGACCACGGTCTCGCGGCTGATCACGGTGGTGGAGCGGATTCCCGCCGCCGTCATCGATGCCATCGGGCCGGCCCCGGCGACCGGGCGGGACCGCTGGGTGGAACTGGCGAGCCTTATCCAGAAGGGCGGGGCAGGGGGGGCGGAGGCCGCGCTCGGCCAGGAAGGCTTTGCCGAGGCGGCTTCCGACGAGCGTTTCCAGCTGGTCCTGGCCGCGCTGGCGCCCTCATCGCCGCCGCTTCCGCCGGCAGCCGGGGAGGGGGACGAGCCCCCCAGCGAGGCCCCGAGAGAACCCTCCGAGCGGGAAGTGCCGCAGGACTGGGTCCATTCCAGCGGCATCCGGGTGCTGACGGTCTCGACCGGCCGGCGCGCCACCCTGCTGGCCATCGACCGCCGCGCGGCCGCGGGCTTCGACACCTATCTGCTGGACCGTATGGAAGAACTGTTCACGGGCTTCCTGGCCAGCGAAGGGCGGCCGCCCTCCGGTAAGCGGAAATCCTGAGGGCGGCACCGCCGGACAGGCTGGCCGGCGGCTAGGGGCAGAGGCCGCGCCGGAGCCTCGGCAAACCACGCGTCCCGCCGCCAGCACCGTGGCCGCGCAGGGGCGGGGTTGGGGCAGGATCGGCGCCTCGTCCCGAAAGGCGACGAGGCGCCCCCCGTGCTGCCGCCGCAGCAGGCGCCTGGAAGCGGCAGCGCGCCGCGCCCCGTGGCGAAGCGCCGCTCAGCCGCCCGTCGGCGGCTTCCCCGTCTCCGGGTCCGGGCTTTCCGGCGCGGACTGGCCCTTCACCTTGATGGTCACCGGCCCGCCCGGACCCGGATCATCGGCCGTGCGGTTGTTGTTGTCGCCCGGCTGCAGATGATAGCGCGCCGGATCGAGGCCCGGATTGTCGGGATCGGTCTGGTCCTGGCGCACATCGTGCGGGCCCACGCTGGTGGGACGGCCGGTGGAGGGCCCGCGGCCCCAGTTCTCCAGCCCGTCCCAGCTGGTCGATTTCGTCATGGCGGATCCTCCGTGTGGTGGCGGCGAGGCGGCCCCGCCGCGAACCCGATACGGCCAGGCATGGCCGGGCAGCGGGACGGATACATGGCCCCCGCAGGCCTCAATAATAAGGCGTAAAGAACCAGTCGAAGCGGGTCCGAAACCTTGCGCAGATCACAAGGTTCTTGCTGCACGTGCATTCCCGCGCGGTGTGGAGGCAGATCGGGTCATGGCCGTGCTGGGCTTCTGGGCCTTTTGCTATGCGATCATTCTGCCGGGCTTCTGGCTGCTCGATCCGGCCCTGAATGCGCTGCTGGCCCACCTGGAGCGGCGCTCAGCCTCGCGCCGATTGCGGCAACAAGTCGGTCAGAAGGTTCATACCCGATAATCAAAGGTTATCGTGCCTGTAGCGCACGCTGTAATCCAGGCCTCCCGTCATATGTGAAGGGGTTCGCGGGCTGCCGGCGATGCTGGCGGATCACTCAGCCAGAGCAGCTGGTGGATGCGGTACCGGACCTGCCCCATCGCAGGCCTTGATCTGCTCGGCCATCTTGCATACTAGTGAACAAGAGCGCGATGGAGTCTGCCTGACCCATGACTGGCCTGCTGCCGAAACACCGCGCGTCCATCGCGCAGGAGTTCTATGACGAGCTGCGGCAGCGCATCCTGTCGAGCGAGCTGCTGCCCGGCAGCGCCATCTCCGAGGTATCCTGCGCCGAGCAGCTCGGCGTCAGCCGCACCCCCGTGCGGGAAGTCTTCCGGCGGCTGGCCGACGAGGGCTTTCTGGAGATCCGCCCGCAGGTTGGCACCTTTGTCGCCCCCATCCGGCTCGCCGCTGTGCACGACAGTCAGTTTATTCGCGAAACGCTAGAATGCTGCACCATCCGCCTGGCGGTCGAGCGCGCCACTCCCGCCGACGACGCGGCGCTGCAGCGGCACCTGGAGCGGCAGCGGCCGACGGTACTGGGGGGCGACTACCGAGCCTTCTTTCCGGCCGACGACGCCATGCACGTGGAACTGATCCGCATGGCCGGCCGCGAGGCGATCTGGACCGTCATCCAGAATGTCAAAAGCCAGCTGGATCGCGTTCGCTACCTGTCCTTCGAAAGTCACGACTGGCTCGGCAAAATCTTCGAGGAGCATGTGCGGCTCGTGCAGTTCGTCGCCGAGCGCGACGCCGACCGGGCGGAAGCGATGATGCGTGAGCATCTGCGCACCGTGTTCGCGGCCATCGAGCGGCTGATGGTCACCAAGCCGCATTTTTTCGCGCCCTGCCGCTGAGCGCGGCGCAGACAGGAAAGGTCCCATGGTCGCTATCTCGGTCAGCAAGCCGCACGTGCTGCAACTCTTCGACGATGCCGCCGCCTCGCCGCAGCCGGGCGAGGTGCTGGTCCGCGTACAGCGCGCCGGCATCTGCGGCTCGGACCTCCACATCTTGCACGGCAGCAACCCTTTCGCAAAGTACCCGCGCATCATCGGCCATGAGTTCGCGGGGCAGGTGGAAGCCGTGGGCGACGGGGTGGAAGGGCTCGCCGTCGGCGACCGCGTGGTGGTGGACCCTGTCATCTCCTGCGGCCACTGCTATGCCTGCCGCATCGGTCGCTCCAACGTCTGCGGCAAGCTGGAGGTGATGGGCGTGCACCGCGACGGCGGCTTCCGCAACCGCGTGGCGGTGCCTGCCGCCAACGCCGTGAAGGTGCCCGATAGCCTGCCGGTCGAGCTGGCCGCGCTGGCCGAGCCCTTCTCCATCGCCGCCAACGTGCTGGGCCGCACCGGCATCGATGCCGGGGATTCGGTGCTGATCTATGGCGCTGGTACGGTGGGGCTGACGGTGCTGCAGGTGGCCAAGCTGCACGGCGCCCGCTGCATCGTGGCCGATCTGGACGAGGCGCGGCTGGAACGCGCGCGCGGCTTCGGCGCTGACGTGCTGGTGAACTCGCGCCACCAGTCTGTGCCGGAGGCCGTGGCGGGCGAGCATGACGGCCTCGGCCCTTCGCTGGTGATCGATGGCGCGGGCGTGCCGGCGCTGCTGGAGGAAGCCTGCCGCGTCGCCAGCCCGGCGGGGCGCATCGGCGTGCTCGGCTTCTCGCCCGGTCCCTGCAACGTCAGCCAGCAGGAGATCGTCAAGAAGGAGCTGACGCTGGTCGGCTCCCGCCTGAACCGGCGGCTGCTGCCGCAGGTGGTGCAGTGGCTGGCGGAGGGCAGGCTGCAGCCTGCGGCCATGATTACCCAGACCTTCGCGGCCGGCGACGCGCCAGCCGCCTTCGCGCTGATCGAGCGCGATCCGGGCAGCACCGTGAAGGTGCAGCTCAGCTTCGACGCCTGACCATCGACCTTTCGGGAGAACGACAAGAATGACCATCACCTTCACCCCGCCCCGCCGTGTGGTGCTCGGCGGCCTCGCCGGGATCTTCGCGGCCGGCGTGGCACCCGCCTTCAAGGCGCATGCGGCGACGACGCTGAAGCTCGGCCACCTCGGCAACGAGGACAACACCTGGCACAAGGCCAGCCTGCGGTTTGCCGAGGAAGTGGCACGTCGCACCAACGGCGCCATCGAGATCCGCGTGTTCCCGAACGAGCAGCTCGGCAAGGAAACCGACCTCATCAAGGGTATCCAGCTCGGCACGGTGGACTTCACCATCACCGGCGAGTCGCTGCAGAACTGGGCGCCGTCCGCCGCGCTGCTGGCCGTGCCCTACGCCGTGCGCGACCTGGCGCACATGGACCGCGTCGTCAGCGGCCCGATCGGCGCCAAGATCGCCGAGAACATTGCGGACAGGACGCAGCTCAAGACGCTGGCCTATTTCGCTCGCGGCCCGCGCTACCTCACCTCCAACCGGCCGATCACCAAGCCGGAGGAGCTGAACGGGCTGAAGCTGCGGGTGCCCAACGTACCCCTGTTCGTGAAATTCTGGGAGGCGTTGGGAGCGAAGCCGACGCCGATGGCGTTCTCCGAGGTGTTCACCTCCTTGCAGAACCACACCATCGACGCGCAGGAGAACCCGCTCGCGCTCATCAAGTCGGCGAGCTTCAGCGAGGTGCAGAGCAAGATCAACCGCACCGAGCATGTGCTGAGCTGGATCTACGTGGTTGGGGGCACCCGCAAGCTGGGCCGCCTGCCGGCCGAGCAGCAAGCCGCCATCGCCGAGGCCGCGAAGGCCGCGCAGGAATACGAGCGCAGCCTGTTCCTGGAAGACGAAAAGAACCTCGCTGCCGACCTGACCTCCAAGGGCATGGAGTTCGTCGAGGTGGACAAGGCCGCTTTTGCCAGCCGGGCCAAGGACGCCGTGGCCGGCGCGCTGAACGCCGAGATCCGCCCGCTCTACGAGCAGATCATCGCCGCCTGAGGGCTGGCCGGGCATGCGGCGGGGCCGCCCTGGCCCTGGCGCCTCCCGCGCGGAAGGAAATTCCATGCGTCTCGTCCTGGCCGCCGCGCTGGCGGCCATCCGATCGGTGTGCCGTGCCGGCACACTGGTCGCCTTCACGGTGCTGATCGGCGTGGTCACCATCCAGGTGCTCGGCCGCATCCCGGGCTTCCCCTCCTTCTCCTGGACGGAGGAGGTGGCACGCTTCGCGCTGGTCTATCTGGTCGGCTTCTCCTGCGGCCTGGCCCTGCTGCGGGGCGAAATGGTCAATGTCGACTTGTTCGTGGCGCCGCTGCCTGCGGGCCTGCGCCGCGGCATCGAGCGCCTGGTGGATGTGATCGTGCTGGCGTTCAGCCTGCTCATCATCCCGGGCGCCTGGGACTACGTGGCCTATAGCCTGGGCGAGCGCGCCCGCTCAGTCGATATCCCGATGATCACGATCTATGCCGTGATGCTGCTGATCCCGGTCTCGCTCGCCCTGTTCTCCACCTTCCGCCTGCTGGGCCATGCCGAAACCCCGCCCGCCTCGCACGGGGAGCTGACCTGATGCTCGTCACGCTGCTTTTCGCCACCTTCGCGATCTGCCTCATCCTTGGCGTGCCGGTCGGCATCGCCCTGGGGCTGGCGGGCGCCGTCTACCTGATCGGCGCCGACATCGATCTGTCCGTGGTGGCGCAGTATTCCTATGCCGGCATGGACAGCTTCGTGCTGCTCTGCATCCCCGGCTTCGTGCTGGCCGGCAACCTGATGAACGGCGGCGGCATCACCGACCAGATCGTACGCTTCGGCAATTCGCTGGTCGGCCACATCCGCGGCGGCCTCGGCCTGGCCAACGTCACGGGCTCCATGATCTTCGCCGGCATCTCCGGCACCGCGGTCGCCGAAACCGCCTCGATCGGCTCAGTGATGATACCGGCCATGCGCCGCGCCGGCTATGACGCGCCGTTTGCCGCCGCCGTCACCGCTGCCGCCTCCACGGTCGGGCCCATCATCCCGCCCAGCGTCCCGATGATCATTGTGGGCACGCTGTCGGGCCTGTCGGTCGGCAAGATGTTCCTGGCCGGCGCCATCCCCGGCCTGCTGCTCGGCTTCGGCATGATGATCACGGTCTACCTCCTGTCGCGCCGACGCGGATACCCGAAGGGCGAGTGGGCGGGCTTCGGCGAGGTCCTGCGCTCGTCGCGCGGGGCCTTCTGGGCGCTGCTGATGACCGCCGTCATCCTGTACGGCATCGTCGGCGGGCTGTTCACGCCGACCGAGGCCTCGGTGGTCGCGGCGCTCTACGCCTTCGTGGTGGGGCTGTTCGTCTACAAGGGCTTCAAGCTGCGCGCGGTGCCCGGCATCCTGCTGGAAAGCGCCATCGGTTCGGGCGCGCTGATCCTGCTGGTCGGGCTGGCCAATGTGTTCGGCTGGATCCTGACCAGCGAGCAGATACCGCAGCAGATCGCGCAGGCAATGCTCTCGATCACCGACAACAAGTACCTCATCCTGATCATGGTGAACGTGCTGCTCCTGATCGTCGGCACCTTCATGGAAACCATCGCGGCACTGATCATCCTGTTCCCGCCCTTGCTGGCGGTGGCCACGGCGGTGGGGATCGACCCGATCCACTTCGCCATCATCGTGGTGCTGAACCTGATGATCGGACTGACCACGCCGCCGGTCGGCGTTTGCCTGTTCGTCGCCGCCAACATCGCCAAGGTGTCGCTGGGCGCGGTCAGCCGGGCGATCGTCCCCTTTCTGATCTGCAACATCATCGTGTTGATGCTGGTCAGCTTCATCCCCGGCATCTCGCTCTGGCTGCCGAACCTGTATTTCAAATGAGCAGCGCGCAGCCCTATCCCGGGGCTGCGCTGTCGCTCCTGATCCCTCCGGTACCCGCATGAACGACGCCGTTCCCCGCCTGTCGTCCCGCTCCCTCGGCCAGCTTCGGCCGCAAGGCGCGGTGGAGTTGCCGCGCTACGACCGCGCGGCGCTGCGTCCCGCCATCGTGCATCTTGGCCTCGGCGCCTTTGTCCGCGCCCATGGCGTGCTCTACACCGAAGACGTGCTGAACCAAGCCGGCGGGGACTGGGGCGTCCTCGGCGTGTCGCTGCAGCGTCCGGACCAGCGCGACCGGTTGGCGCCGCAGGACGGCCTCTACACCACGCTGGAACGCGGTCCGGAGGGCGAGCGGGCACGTGTTGTCGGCGGTCTGCTGGGCGTGCTGGTGGCGCCCGAGGATCCGGCTGCGCTGGTCGCGCGGCTGGCCCATCCGGACACTCGCATCGTCAGCCTGACAGTGACCGAGAAGGGCTATTGCCACGACCCCGCCTCCGGCCGGCTGAACCCGGACCACCCCGACGTCCGGCACGACCTGGAGCATCCCGACGCGCCGCGCAGCGCCGTGGGCTTCCTCGTCGCCGCGCTGCGGCAGCGCCGGGCAGCGGGCCTGCCGCCCTTCACCGTGCTGTGCTGCGACAACCTGCCGCACAACGGCGCGCTGGTCGCCGGCCTGGTGCGCGACCACGCCGCGCGCCTGGACGCCGGGCTGGCTGAATGGATCGCCGCCGAGGTCCGCTTCCCCGCGACCATGGTCGACCGCATCGTGCCGGCGCTGGCCGAGGCCGACCTCGCCGCCGCGCAGGCCGCGACAGGCTTGGCCGACCACGCGCCCGTGGGGCATGAGCCTTTCCGGCAGTGGGTGATCGAGGACCGCTTCGGCCCGGCCGGGCGCCCGGCGTGGGAAACAGCCGGCGCGCAGCTGGTGGCCGACGTGGCGCCGTTCGAGCACATGAAGCTTCGCCTGCTGAACGGCGCGCATTCGGCGCTGGCCTATCTTGGCTACCTGGCCGGGCATGAGACCATCGTCGACGCGGTGTCCGACCCGGCGCTGGCCGGCTACGCCCGGCGACTGTGGGCCGAGATCCGCCCCATGGTGCCCGAGCCGCCCGGCCAGGACCTGGAAGCCTACACCGACGCGCTGCTGCGGCGCTTCGGCAACCCGGCCATCCGGCACCGCACCTGGCAGATCGCCATGGACGGCTCGCAGAAGCTGCCGCAGCGCCTGCTGTCCACGGTACGCGAACGGCTGGCGGCAGGGCTGCCGATCCCGGCGCTGGCGCTCGCCGTCGCCGCCTGGGTTCGCTACGTCGGCGGCACGGACGAGCGTGGCGCGCCGATCGATCTGCGCGACCCGATGGCGGCCGAGCTACGCGCCCGGCTCGACGCCGCGGGCCCCGCCCCGGCGGAGCGCGTCGCGGCTATGCTGGCGGTGGAACCCATCTTCGGCACCGACCTGCCGGCCAACCCGGTCTTCGTCGCCGCCGTCACGACGGCTTTTGAAACCCTGCTGAGCGCGGGCGCCCGCGCCGCCGCCTCGGCCTGACGCGATCCCGCAAGGAGGGACTTCTCCCATGCAAGAAACCTGGCGCTGGTTCGGCCCCGACGATGCGGTGCGGCTGAACCACATCCGGCAGACCGGCGCGCGCGGCATCGTCACCTCGCTGCACCATATCCCCTACGGCGTGGTCTGGTCGGTGGAGGAGATCGAGAAGCGGCAGGCGATCCTGGCCGAGGACGCCTCACTTGGCCTGCGCTGGAGCGTGGTGGAAAGCCTGCCGGTGCATGAAAAGATCCGCCGCGGCGATGCCGACTGCGCGGCGCTGTTCGAGAACTACCGCGCCTCGATGCGCAACCTCGCCGCCTGCGGCGTCACGGTGATCTGCTACAACTTCATGCCGGTGCTGGACTGGACGCGGACCGAGCTGGCGCACCCCCTGGTGGGCGGCGGCACGGCGCTGCGCTTCAATGCGCACCAGTATGTGGGCTTCGACGTCTTCATGCTGGAGCGTCCCGGGGCGGCGGACGGCGTTGCGCCCGAGCTCCTGGCACGGGCGAAGTCCTGGGTGGACAACGCCACCCAGGCGGACAAGGATACCCTGCTCGCCTCCGTCATGGCCGGCCTGCCCGGTGCCTTCGACCGCTACGACATTCCCGGCCTGCGCCGCATCCTGGCCGAATACGGGCAGATGACGCGTGCCGACCTGCAGGCCAACCTGAAGCGCTTCCTGGAGGAGGTGGTGCCGACGGCAGAGGAGGTCGGCATCAGCCTGTGCATGCACCCCGACGACCCGCCGCGGCCGTTGTTCGGCCTGCCCCGTGTCGTTTCCAATGAGCAGGACATCGCTGATCTGCTGGCCATGGTGGACAGCCCTGCCAACGGCCTGACGCTGTGTAGCGGCTCGCTCGGCGCCGGGGCGGATAACGACGTGCCGGCGATAGCCCGCCGCTTCGCGGACCGCATCCGTTTCGCGCACCTGCGCAACGTCGCCAAGGAGCCGGACGGGTCTTTCATGGAAGCGGACCATCTCGGCGGCGACGTGGACATGGTGGCGGTGGTCGACGCACTCCTCACGGAACAGAAGCGCCGAAAGGATGCGGGCATCGTTGACTGGCGTATCCCGTTCCGCCCCGACCACGGGCATGAGCTGCTGGATGATGTGGGCAAGCCCACCTTCCCTGGCTACCCCGCCATCGGTCGGATGCGCGGGCTGGCAGAGTTGCGTGGCGTGATCGCCGGGCTGGCCTGGGCCAAGGGCTTTTCGGTCTGACCGTCCTGGCGCGACAGGGCGGCCTCCGCCGCCCTGCTCCGCCCGAGCGGACCAGTACCCTGGCGTGTCGCCCTGCATTTGACCGGTGTCGGTTGGCCCGAAGACCCCCCGACACCGGCTTCCCCTCTCTGCCGAGGGGTCAGGCCAGGCTGCGCACCTTCGCCTCGCGGTCCCAGTAGCGGCGGCCGGCCGCCGCCACGAAGCCCTCCAGCCCGGTGACGCCGGCATCGGGCTCCACCCCCGCCTTGTCCAGCAGCGGCATCGCCTCCGCGTTGTGGCCGATCGCCTTCAGATGGCCGAAGGCATCCATCACCCACTGCACCGCCGCCGCTTCCTTGACCAGCCTGGCGCAGGCCGCCTCGGCGAGGATCACGGCACAGGCATCGACGGTGGCCGAGGGCTGGCCGAACAGCTGCGCATCGGCGCTGACCTTGCTGCCATCCGACAGCGGCACCATGCCGACCTTCATGGCGATGAGCAGCGGACGGCCGCCGGCCCTCTTGATCTCCGTGGTCAGCGCCTGCAGCGCCTTCGCCTCGGTGCCCTCGCCGATCAGGATGCCGACGGTGCTGCCCTCCAGGGAATCACGCTCGCGCGGGCCGCCAATGATCCGCAGCGCGGGCGAGGGGTCCATCGGCAGCACCGGCGCCGCGCTGGGCGAGGCGGGGGGCAGATCCATCGCCAGCCCCTCGGCGACCCGCTGCGCCAAGCCCTCGTCGACATTGCGCAGGTTGGCCATCATGGCCTGGCGGATATGCGGCAGCGAGACCTTGCTCAGCTCGAAGACGAAGGCGGAGGCGATATGCGCCTGCTCGGCCGGGTGCATGGACAGCCAGAACAGCCGCGCCTGGCTGTAATGGTCGGCGAAGCTCTCCGGGCGGATGCGCAGCTTGGGGCCGTGCTCCTCCGCCGGGAAGCTCTTGAAGCCGGCCTCGGGCGCCTCGCGCGGGCCGCCGGCCTCGCCGGCCAGATGCAGGCTGTTCGGCTCGTAATTGGCCCGCCCCTTCGGCACCTGCATCTGCATGTGGCCGTCGCGCTGCATGTTCAGGAAGGGGCAGCCGCCGGGGCGGCCCTTGGCCTGGTTGACCGGGATCTGGTGCCAGTTGGTCGAGCCCAGCCGCTTGATCTGGGTGTCCTGGTAGGAGAACAGGCGGCCCTGCAGCAGCGGGTCGTTGCTGTGGTCGATGCCGGGCACGACATGGCTCGGGCAGAAGGCGACCTGCTCGGTCTCGGCGAAGAAATTGTCCGGGTAGCGGTCCAGCACCAGCCGCCCGACGATGCGCACCGGCAGGACTTCCTCGGGAATGATCTTGGTCGCGTCCAGCACGTCATAGGGCTGGCTGTTGGCGAATTCCTCGTCGAAGAGCTGCACGCCGAGCTCCCATTCGGGGAAGTCGCCGCGGCTGATCCGCTCGAACAGGTCGCGCCGCTGGAAATCCGGGTCGGCGCCGGCCACCTTGACCGTCTCGTCCCAGATGGTGGAGGCGAGGCCCGCCTTCGGCTTCCAGTGGAACTTGACGAAGGTCGACTGCCCCTCGCGGCTGACGAAGCGGAAGGTGTGGATGCCGAACCCCTCCATCGTCGCGAAGCTGCGCGGCAGGGTGCGATCGGACATGGCCCACATCGCCATATGCGTCGCTTCCGGCATCAGCGAGATGAAATCCCAGAAGGTGTCATGCGCCGTCGCCGCCTGGGGAAAGCCGCGGTCGGCCTCCATCTTCGCCGCATGGATCAGGTCCGGGAACTTCATCGCGTCCTGGATGAAGAAGACGGGGATGTTGTTGCCGACCAGGTCCCAGTTGCCCTCGCGCGTGTAGAACTTCACCGCGAAGCCGCGCACGTCGCGCGGCGTGTCGATCGACCCGGCGCCGCCGGCCACGGTGGAGAAGCGGACGAAGACGTCGGTGCGCTGCCCCTTCTTCTGGAAGAGGTCGGCACGGGTGACATCGGCCAGGCTGCTGGTGCATTCGAAATAGCCATGCGCGGCGGTGCCGCGGGCATGCACGATCCGCTCGGGAATGCGCTCATGGTCGAAGTGGTTGATCTTTTCCCGGTAGACCTCGTCCTCCAGCAGGGTGGGGCCGCGTGGCCCCGCCTTCAGCTGGTTCTGGTTGTCGCTGACCGGCATGCCGTGATTGGTGGTGAGAACCGGATGATCAGCATCGCTGACCTGATGGGTCTCACCGCCCTTGCCACGGGAAAATGCTGCGTCCTGGCTCATCATCCACCTCGTCCCTGATCCTGTCCTCAACGGTGGGTTGGGCAAGGCGGTTGCGAAGAGACGCTGCCTGACCTGCTTCCCCTTCAGGACGCTCCACCGCGCCGGTGAGGCAGGCGGCGCCGCAGGACGGGGCGGAGAGGGGACGCGGCAGGACGGCCGGCTGTCCTGCCGGGGGCGTTCAGGTGGTCGGCGTGGTGCCGCCATCGATCACATGCTCGGTCCCGGTGATGGAGGCGGCCCGGTCCGAGGCCAGGAAGGCGATGAGGTCGGCGACCTCTTCCGGCGCCGCCGGCCGGCCGAGCGGAATGCCGCCCAGCGAGGTCATGATCACCTGCAGGGCTGCCTCATAGTCGATGCCGGCCTCCTCGGCGATGCGCAGGGCCAGGCCGTTGGAGGCCGGACTGGCGATCCAGCCGGGCGAGACCCGCACCACCCGCACACCCTTGGGCGACACCTCCTTGGAGAGGCTCTTGCTGTAGGTGTTGAGGGCCGCCTTGGCCGCGGCATAGCCGGTCGTCGCTTCTGGCAGCGGCAGGCGGCTCTGGATCGAGGTGACATGGATCACGACGCCGCTGCCCTGGGCCAACATGCCGGGGAGCAGGGCGCGATCGAGCCGGACCGCCGGGAAGAAGTTGAGGTTGAACTCCTTGTCCCATTCCGCGTCGGTCAGCGCGGCGAAGCCGCCGGAAGGGGCGGAGGAGCCGCCCAGCATGTTCACGAGGATATCGAGCCCGCCGAGCTCGCCCTGCACGGCCTCGACGACGGTCTGTACCCCCGCCCCGGTCGTCAGATCGGCGGCGACGAAGGCGGCGCCCGAAAGATCCGAGGGGCGGGAGCGCGCGGTGGTCAGCACCCGGGCGCCGAGCGCCTTGAACAGCGCCACGGTGGCAGCGCCGGCGCCCAGCGTGCCGCCGGTGATCAGGGCCCTGCGCCCCGCCAGGGTCAGGAACGGGGTCATGCGGTGATCTCCAGCTCGGCGATCCTGTCGGCCGCGAGGAGGAAGAGGAACCGCAGATCGATCGGGCTGCCGGGAAAGCGGCCGGTGACATGGGCGCTCACCTGGATCCTGCCCTGCTCGGCGGTGACGAGAAACGGCTCGGCGGTGTAGCCGTAGCGTTGCGCGGCCTCCGCCATCCAGTCGCGGATGGCCTCGCGGCCCTGATGGAGCTTGCCCTCATCCTTGACGAGGCCGGTCTCGGTGAAGGCGGCCGCGGCGGCGTCGGGATCGCCATCGCGGCCGGCGTCGAAATAGGCCGCGATACTGCAGGGCAGTTTGACGGGCATTGCGGTGTCCTTCCTGTCTTCAGCCTGGACGGGCCGGGGGTCCCGATCGGATCCCCCGATCGACGAGCATGACGGTAAGGCGCTCCGGTTGACGCGATAAGCGGGACAAAACAGGATGAGGTGTTGCGAGAACAGGGATAATGACCCGATCCTTCCTTGTGGAACTGGAGGCCGTCCTCGGCATCGCCCGCCGGGGCTCGTTCCGGGCGGCCGCCCTGGAACTCGGCATGTCGACGACCGCCCTGAGCAACGCCATCGCCAGGCTTGAGCAGCGGCTGGGCATCCGGCTGTTCAACCGCACGACGCGAAGCGTCGCGCTGACCGATGCGGGCAGGACGTTCGTCGAGCGGGTCGCCCCGGCGATGACCGATATCCAGCAGGCCATCCTCGGCGCGCAATCGCTGCAGCAGACGCCGGCCGGCACCTTGCGGATCAATGCCTTCGCCTCGGCGGCGCGGGAGGTGATGGCGCCCCTCATCCTCGCATTCCTGCAACGCCATCCCCAGGTGCATGTCGACCTGGTGACCGAGGGCCAGCTGGTCGACATCGTGGCCGCCGGCTTCGATCTGGGCCTGAGGCCGGCCGATCTGGTGCCGAGCGACATGATCGCCCTGCCGCTGGGCCTGCGGCGCAGCAATGCGGTCGTCGCCTCGCCGGACTTCCTGCGCCGGCATGGCCGTCCAACCACGCCGGGCGATCTCCACCGGTTCCGCTGCATCCGGGCGCGGCTGCCCAACCATTCGCTGTTCCGCTGGCGCTTCGAGAAGGAGGGGAACGCCGTCCAGATCGAGGTGCAGGGCCCGCTCACCCTCGACGAGCCGAGCCTGGTCAGGATCGCGGCGCAGAATGGCCATGGCCTGGGCTATGTCATGGAGCCGGAGGTGCGCGATGACATCGCGGCCGGGCGGCTGGTGCGCGTGCTGGAGGACTGGACGCCCGATCTGGCACCGCTGGCCCTCTATTATCCGGGCCGGAAGAACCCTTCGGCGGCCTTCAGCGCGTTCCTGCAAGCCGCCCGCGATTTCGCGGCCGGATAGCGCCGGCCTCCTGCACCCCGCCACGATGAGGGCGGGGCGCGGGGCTTGTCCGGGATGCCCCCGGCGATGCCGAGGGCCGGGAAGCCGGCGATCGGCAGGCGCGCAGCGGGCCGCATCCAGCCGGGGCAGGACGGCGAAACTAACCTATATTAGGTCCGTTACAGCGCAACACCCATGGGCGCTGCGCTTCCGCAAGTTCTGTGCGTGTCGGAGAGACGATCTGGCATGTACCGTGATGCGAGGGCGAAGAGGAAGCAGCCGGCTTTCGCTGCGCCGATCCTGCTGCGACAGCATGGCGCCCTGGAAGGGCCTTGGCCCGCCTCGGCGTCTGCCTCCCGAGGGTGGCGGTCGGCACCCCGCGATCGTGCCGCGCTGGCGCCCTGCCGATGAGCATGGCGGGCTCTCCTGGATTGCACCCCAGCCCCTCTGCGCCTGAGGCCGGCGGGCAGCGGATCGACGGCTACCTGGCGCTCGAGGATTACGGCGCGCTCGGCGACGGCCGCTCGGTCGCCCTGTCGGGCGCCGATGGATCGATCGACTGGTGGTGCGTGCCCAATCTGGACTCGCCGCCCTTGTTCGACCGGCTGCTGGACCCGGAGGAAGGCGGGCGGTTCTGTCTGACGCCGGTCGAGCCCTTCACCGTGGAACGGCGCTACCGGCCCGGCAGCAACGTGCTGGAGACCGTCTTCACCACCGCGCGGGGACGCGCGCGGCTGACCGAATCGATGAACAGCGGCACCGCCGGCCGGCTGCCCTGGGGCGAGCTGGCGCGCCGCGTCGAGGGGCTCGACGGCACGGTGGCCTTCGCCGTCGAGATGCGGCCGGGCCGACGCGCCAATGGCGCCAGCCCCTACCGCTCGAAGATCGGCCAGCACGCCGTCTTCCATGTCGGCACGGTGCTGGGCCTGCTGCTGCATTCCGACGGCTTCGCCGGCGAGCAGGAGGATGATGGCGTCTGCGGCTGGCTGACCGTCTCCCAGGGGCAGCGCGAGGTGCTGGCGCTGATCGTCGGCGAGGGCGAGCCGCTGGTCGTCGATCCGATCGCCAAGATCGACGAGCGCATCGACCTGTCCGACCAGGAATGGCGCGACTGGTCGGACCGCGTCGCCTATGACGGCGACCACCGCGAGGCCTTCATCCGCAGCATCCTGGCGCTGAAGCTGCTGCTGTTCTCGCCCTCCGGCGCCATTGCCGCCGCGGCCACCACCTCGCTGCCGGAGGGCATCGGCGGCGGCAAGAACTACGACTACCGCTACGCCTGGGTGCGCGACGCCGGCTATACCATCAAGGCCTTCCTGACCGCCGGCGCGCGGGCCGAGGCGAAGGCGGCCTTCACCTGGCTGCTGAAGCGCCTGCGCGAGCATGATGCCCGCGTCTGCTACACGCTGGGCGGCGCACGCGCCCCGGAGCTGACGGTGATCGACGTGCCGGGCTACCGGCGCTCGACGCCAGTGCATGTCGGCAACCTGGCCACCACGCAGCACCAGCACGGCATCTATGGCGACATCTTCGAGACCGCGTCGCGCTTCGTGGCCTGCGGCAATATCCTCGATCCCTCCAGCGCCGAGCTGCTGTCGCACCTGGCCGACCAATGCGCCGATGCCTGGCGGAAGAAGGATGCCGGCATCTGGGAGCTGGAGACGCCGCAGCACTACACCATGTCGAAGATCAGCTGCTGGCAGGCGCTGGCGCGCGCGGTCGAGCTGGCCGACCAGGGCCAGCTGCCCACCACCTGCCGCGACCGCTGGTCGCGCGAGCGCGACCGCGTCGCCGCCTGGATCGAGGCGCATTGCTGGTCGGAGGAGAAGCAGGCCTTCACCTTCTACGCCGGCAGCGAGGCGCTCGATGCCTCGCTGGCGCTGGCCGTGCGCTTCGGCTTCGACGGCCGCGACCGGCTGGAGAAGACGCTGGACGCCATCGATGCCGAGCTCGGCGCCGGGCCCTATCACTACCGCTACAGCGGCATGGCGCGGGAGGAAGGCTGTTTCCTCGCCTGCAGCTTCTGGATGATCGAGGCGCGCGCCCTGCTCGGCCAGCGCGACCGCGCCGAGGCCGCCCTGGCGGCGCTCACCACGGCGCTCGACCGCGGCGTCGGCATCATGACCGAGATGGCCGACCCCGCCAGCGGCGCCTTCCTGGGCAATCTGCCGCAGGGCCTGTCGCATCTGGCCCATGTCATGGCGCTGCACGTGCTGACGCAGCAGGACCCCTGCTGATGGACCGCCCTCTGCCGCCTCCCGCCCCCCAGCCCCCGCGAGACCCCATGGCGCAGCCGACCCTGGTCTTCCTGCATTCGCTCGGCGCCAGTGCCGGGGAATGGTCGCTGGTCCGCGCGGCGCTGCCGGGGCTGCCCTGCCTCGCGCTCGACCTGCCGGGCTTCGGCGAGCGGGCCGCGGCCGGCCATGCCGATCTGGCCACCATGGCGGACGGGCTGGCCGACGAGATCCGCCGCCACCGGCTGACCGCCTGCCTGCTGGTCGGGCACAGCATGGGCGGCAAGGTCGCGACCATCGTGGCGTCGCGCGCCGCGGCGGGCGAGGCGGGGCTGGCCGGCATCCTCGGCGTCGTCCTGGTCGCCGCCTCGCCGCCGGCGCCGGAGCCGATGGCGGAAGCGCGGCGGGTGGAGATGATCGGCTGGTTCGCGCGCGGCGCACCGACGCCGGCCGAGGCGGCCGCCTTCGTCGATGCCAACACGGCCCGGCCGCTGCCGCCGCTGCTGCGCGACCAGGCGATCGGCGATGTCCGCCGGTCCAGCCGCGAGGCCTGGCTGGGCTGGCTGGAGCGCGGCAGCCGCGAGGACTGGCGCGACGCGGTCGGCCGCATCGCCATGCCGGCGCTGATCCTGGCCGGCGCCGAGGATGGCGATCTGGGCGAGGCGGCGCAGCGCCGGCTGAACCTGCCGCACTACCCGCAGGGCGAGATGCGGGTGATGGAGGGGGCGGCGCATCTGATCCCCTATGAGCAGCCCGAAAGGCTGGCGGCGCTGATCGCGGCCTTCGCGACGACAACCGCTGACTCGATGCTGCCCGCCGGCTTCGCGGCGCTGCTGGGGTCCGACCGGGTCAGCCGCCGCACCCGGGCGGCGATGCTGGCGCGCAGCCGGCCGGTTCCGGCCGCCGGGCAGGAGGGCGCACTGGCCTGGACGCCGCCGCAGCGCGCGGTGGTCGCGGCCCTGCTCGCGCAGGTGCTGCCCGATTGTGCCGGCGATGACGATCTGCTGCGCCGCCTCGAGCAAGAGATCGCCGGAGGCGCCGGCGATGGCTGGCGCTTCGCCGGACTGCCGCCCGATGGCGAGGCCTGGCGGCGCGGCATCGCCACGCTGGACGCGCTGGCCGGCGGCTTCGCCGCGCTCGACCGTGACGCCCAGGCGGCCTGGCTGCAGCGGATCGCGGCGGGCGAGGCCGGCATGGCCGACGGCGCCGATGCGCTGTCGCCGGCGCAGATGCGGCTGTGGTTCGAGGATGTGCGCGCGACCATGGCGCGGCTCTGGGTGTCGCTGCCGGCGACCATGGCGATGATCGGCTATGACGGCTTCGCCGTCGGCGGCGACGGCCCGCGCAAGCAGGGCTATGCCCGCACCGGGGCGGACCAGCCGGAAGCCTGGCAGGCGGCGGAGACCGGGGCATGACCAGCGTGCAGGATACCGCCGACGTCGTCGTCATCGGCAGCGGCGCCGGCGGTGCGCCCCTCGCCGCCCGGCTGGCCGCGGCCGGGCTGTCGGTGGTGGTGCTGGAGGCCGGGCGTGCCTTCCGCCCCGAGGAGCATGTCGCCGACGAGGTCGCCGCCGATCTCTACTGGATGGAGGAGCGGCTGAGCGGCGGCGACAACCCCACCGCCTTCGGCGCCAACAATTCCGGCATGGGCCTCGGCGGCTCGACACTGCACTGGGGCGCCTTCTGCCCGCGTCCCGATGCGCGCGACCTGCGGCTGCGGCAATTGACCGGCGAGGGCCAGGACTGGCCGATCCCGCCTGCCGAGCTGCTGCGCTATGTCGAGGAGGTCGAGCGTTTCATCGGCGTCTCCGGCCCGGCCGACTACCCCTGGGACCCGGGCCGCCGCTTCGCCTATCCGCCGGTTCCCCGCAACGCCCCGGCCGAGGCCATGGCGCGCGGCTGCGCCGCGCTCGGCATCGCGGTGGCCGATGCGCCGGCGGCGCTGGTCTCCCGCGATCACGCGCAGCCGCATTGGGGGCAGCGCCAGGCCTGCGTCCATTGCGGCACCTGCCACCAGGGCTGCCGCAACGGCGCGAAGACCAGCATGGACACCACCTTCCTGCCGCTGGCGGCGGCGCACGGCGCCCGCATCCGCGCCGGCTGCCGGGTGGTGGATTTCGAGTTCGACGGACAGGGACGCATCGCCGGCGTCGTCTACCGGCAGGACGGGCGGGAGCAGCGCCAGCGTTGCGCCACCGTCTTCCTCTGCGCCGGCGGCATCGAGACGCCGCGGCTGCTGCTCAATCTCGGCCTCGCCAATTCCAGCGGCCAGGTCGGGCGGAACTTCATGGCGCATGTCGCCACCCAGGTCTGGGGCCGCTTCGACGCCGGGATGCGGATGAACCGTGGCTATCCGTCCTCGCTGATCAGCGAGGCGATGATGCGGCCCGAGGCGGCCGGCCATGTCGGCGGCTACCTGATGCAGAGCCTGGGCGTGCTGCCGGTCAACCTGGCCACCGGCCTGGCGCGGGGCGCCGGGTTGTGGGGCGCCCCGCTGCAGTCGACGCTGCGCCACTACAACCGCATGGCCGGGATCGGCATCAATGGCGAATGCCTGCCGCATCCCGACAACCGCCTGACGCTGGCGGAGGAGACCGATGCCTCCGGCCACCGCAAGGCGCGCATCGATTTCACCTACCACGCCAATGAGCAGGCGATCGACCGGCATGCCCGGCAGGTGATGAGCGACATCTGGGCGGCGGCCGGCGCGCAGGACATTTTTTCGCTGCAACGCTCGGCGCATACCATCGGCACCTGCCGCATGGGCCTGAACGGCGACGAGGCCGTGGTCGACGCCGATGGCCGCAGCTTCGACATCCCCAATCTGCGCCTCTGCGACAATTCGATCTTTCCCAGCGCGCTGGCCGCCAATCCGGCCCTGACCATCATGGCGCTGTCGCTGCGCGCGGCGGATCGCCTTCTTGACGCCGGCCGCTGAAGGCGGGGTGCCATGACGTTTGGTCAAACCACCGTTTGGACCAGCCGCTGCGACGCTCACAGGGCGCGGGGCAGCCGGTCGGCACGGCCTTGATCCCTGCCATGGAGCTGGCCGCTGCCAGCGGGGCAATCAACCGCCCCGCGGGCCTGGCGCCGTCATGCTGGCACAGCCTTGCCTTTCGCGACCGGCGAGAGGAGCAGGACGGGGGCGACGGAGGGCCGGTACCGCAATCCCATTTCGCCGGCGGTCTCGGCCTCGAAATGCTCGTGCGGATCCCAGATGCGGAGCCGCCAGCCAGGAAGCTTCTGCAGCCACTCCAGCGCCGCCTGGCCGTTGAGCTGGGCCGGCGCCTTGTGGAGCACGGGCGCCTGGTTCTGCGGCGTCGTCTCCGCGCCGCGCTCGCCCAGGGTGAGCGGCAAGGCGATGAGGCCGTCCTCGCGGATGCCGCGCCGCCAGGCGGCGAGCAGGTCGACAGGGGCCAGGGCGAAGGAGCCCACGCCCTTGTCCAGCAGCAGGATGTCGAAGCCGCCCGCGGCGATCAGATCGGCCGCCGGACGCATGGTGAAGAATGCTGGCGCGACCTGCTGGATGAGGCGGCCGCTCTCGGCCTGCTCGGACAGCAGCGTCACGCAGGGAGGGGCCGCACGGCCGTGGCGGGCGGAGAGAAGATGGAGCGCCAGAAGGCCGAACAGACGATGCCCGTCGAACGATCCGCAGCACGTGCAGCGGATCTGCCGGCGGTTCTTGTGATCGGCGAACTCGCGGCAGCCGCACAGATTGCAGAAGGGCATCTATCGAGGTTCCTCGCCGCCGCCGGGATTGCCGAGGCACAAGGCGATTCCGGCCTCGGCCAGGGCTTCGGTCAAGGCCAGGCATCGCGCGGGGCCGAGCCAGGAAAGATCCGACCGGTCGACCCTGATCGCATCGATGTAGAGATTGCCGGCATAGAGCACCGCCAGGGCCAGCTCCAGCCAGGCTTCGGGCTGGCCGGGCTTCAGCAGGGTGCGAAGGTTGCTGGCCAGCACGGCCCGGTCGGGCTCGACGATGCTGCGAAGCTGGGTGTCGGGCGCGAGGCGGAGGGCGAAGCCGCCATCGGTGTCGCGCGCCCTGCCGATGACCGCCATGCGGCTTGCCGGCGGCGGCGGCAGCGCCGGCGTGGCGCCTGACACGATCTGCACGGCGCGCGGCCTGAGGAAGCGGCGGATCGCCGCCGCCATCGCCGGGTCGCAGCCGGGATCGAGCGAGATCGACTGGCTGATGCAGCCATCGAGCAGCAGCACGCAGGCCAGGGCGGTCCGGGAAGGGTGGTTCCAGCGGAGGCGGCCATCGACCCACAGGCGCGGGACGGCGGGAATGCCATCATTGGCTTCGGCCCTGGCCTCGATCACGCTCTGGCCCAGCAGGTCGTCGGTGGCGAAGGCGATTTTCACGACCGCTGCTCCTGCGTGAAGGTGCCGAGCCGGGCCGAGGGATAGCGGCCCGCCAGGAGCGCCAGGCGGATGGCATCCCGCTGCTCGCCGTCGCGGGCGAAGAGCAGCCGCCAGCCCCCCTCCCGGCCATCGCCGTCCAGGATCAGCCAGCCATGCTCCTGCTCGTCGACGGGCAGGAAGGGCGCGGCCCCCGAGGGCCAGTCGCTGCCGCCCATCCAGGCCCCGAGATAGCGGTCCGGCTGATCGTCCAGGATCCAGCTGTCGAGGAAGCTGGCCGGAGCGCGCGCCGCCAGACGCTCCGGCGCCAGCAGGTGCAGGGCTGCTGCCCTGGCCGGCGCGGTGACGTCGAAGCGGCGCCTCAGGCGGAGCGGCTGGATCTCGCCAGGGCCCGGAAGGCCGCAGGCCGACAGCGCCGCGCCGGCGTCGCCCGGCTGGGGCAGCGCCTGGTCGAGGACCACCACCAGCTCGGGATGCATCGTCATGCCCTGCCGGCGCAGCCTGACCGCGCAAGGCGGCCCCTGCTGCCGCAGCCGGTCGATCACCGCTGGCTCCTGGCAGGGCCAGCTGCGCGCCGCCAGGGCATAATCCTGGCCCAGCATCCGCCCGATCTCGGCCGGCAGGTCATCCTGCTGGATCGAGGGCGCCCGCGCCGCGGCCGCCGCCTTCTTCAAGGCCTGTTCATGCGCGGCCGGACAGGCCCCGAGGATCGCCGAGCGGATCAGGCGCGATCCGGCGCTCTGCAGATGGCTCTTGTGCCGGGTCAGGTTGTCGGCGTGGAAACGCCGCAGGGTCACATACTTCCCGCAATGGCGGAGCGGGTAGCCGGCCAGCGCCAGCCGGGAGACGAGCTGGAAATCGGAGCCGGCGACCAGCCGCCGGTCATAAGGGACCCGCAGCGCAACTTCGCGCGACAGCAGCAGGGTCGGGTGGTTCTGCAGGGAGCTGGACAGGAGCAGCTCGCCCAAGCCAAAGGGCGCCAGGCCCGGCCGGTAGTCGAGATCCCCCCCATCCTCCCGGGGCATGACGTTGATCCAGCCGCCGTAGCTTCCGGCATCGCCGGGCTGCAGCGCGGCCAGCTGCCATTCCAGCCGCCGGGGCAGCATCAGATCGTCATCGTCATGCACGGCGATGTAGCGGCCCCGCGCGAGCCGGTTGCCCAGGTTGCGGGCTTCGGCGATGCCGCCATGGGCGGCCAGGCTGACCGCGCGCAGCCGCGGGTCATCCACCGCAGCGAGGACCTCCGCCGTGCCATCGGTCGAGCCGTCGTCGATGACGACGATCTCGATGTCGCTGAAGCTCTGCTCCTGGACGCTGCGCAGCGCCTGGCGCAGGAGAGCCTGACGGTTGCGCGTCGCGATGACCACGGAGACCGGCGTGGCGATGCCGCGCAGCGGATGCGGCCCGTAGAGCACCGCTGGCGCCGGCGGTGCGGCGGCCGTCTCGGGCTGCGCCACCAGCTGCCGCAGCTCGAGCAGGCGCTCGTCCTGCCAGACGACCGGCTGGCCGTCCTGCCGGCATCGCAGCATCAGCCAGAAGAAGGCGGAGCCGGAGGCCGATCGCGGCGCCAGGCCATAGGCGCGGGCGAAGGCGTCCCGTCGCAGCACGAGGCATCCGGGCTCCCAGAGCGGCCGCGCGTCCAGCGCGCTGATCAGGTCCCAGCAGCTCGCCGCCGCCGCCGCCCCAGCCGGAACATCGCCCAGCAGGCGGGCGGTGGGCAGCGCCAGGACCGCGTCGGGCAATGCGCCGGTCCAGCCCCGGATCTGCGCCAGCAGTCCCGGCGGATAGGCGGTCCCGGGGGCGCTGATGGCGATCCGCGGCGCGATGCTGCGTCCCGCGGCCGCCTCCGCCGCGGCGCAGGCATCGCCGGCGGCCTCCGGAAGATGCAGGTAGCTGGCGCCCAGGCTCTGCGCCAGGCCGCGCAGATCCTCGTCGGCCTCCTGCCGGGCATCGGCAACCAGGATCTCGACCCCCTCCGCCGCCGGCATGCCGGCGAGGTCGCGCAGCACCGCCGCCGCTGCCACCGCCCCGGCGGCGACCGGCATGATGAAGCTGAGCCAAGGCAGCCGGTCATCGAAGTCGCCGGACGCGACAGGGAGCGGCGCTTCCACGGGGTCGCGCGCGCGCGCCAGGAAGCGCACCGGCGGCATCTGCGGCATGACCGCGCGGCAACGCTCCAGCAGGGCCTCGCGGCGCTGCCGGTCGATGAAGGGACAGGCGCGGATCAGTTCCTGCGGGCAGAGCAGCGGCTGGGTCGTGGTAAGCTCGCCGACGAGATCGGCCGCCGAGCCGTCCGGACTGCAGAGGATCGGGGCCGCATGGCGCCAGCCGACCGAGGCCCAGTAGTCGCGGAACTTGAAGTCGTCGCCGAGCGGCCGGTCGCCGAACTTGATCCAGCTGGCCGGGATGCCATAGGCGTGGGCGATGATGAGCCCGTGCAGCGAGCTGGAGACGATCTGGCGGCAGGACAGGACGTCATCGATGACGCCGGTGATCGAGCCCAGGATGTCGATCACCTTGACCGTCATGCCCGGCGGCACCGGCGGCAGCGGCTCGCTCTCGGCGTCGCGGAAGTGCTGGATGATGCCGAGCTCGTAGCGCGCCTCCACCTTCGGGCGGTAGAACAGCGGCAGGAGCAGCGCGGCATCGCCATAGACGGGCGGGCAGTCGATGCCATGCTCCAGCAGGTGATCGCGCGTCCAGGGGCCGCGCACCGCATGGATGGCGCGCGAGAGCGGCAGGCGCGGGTCGGAGCGGATGAAGCCGGAGCCCCAGACGACCTGCCGCTCATCCGCATTGTTGAGGCCGCTGCCGATGACGCGCTGGACCGGCATGGCGCTTTCCTGCGGATCCGCCAGCGTCAGGCTCAGCACCGGCCGGCCGGAGACCAGCTCGATCAGGACCGGGTTGAGCTTGTCGCCCCAGTTCTCGGCCACCAGCGCCTTGTCCGGCCAGACCGCCAGCAGCGGCCCGGCGGGCGCGGGCAGCGGCCTGACCAGCTCCATGGCCGCCATGGCCGCCGCATGCTCCGGATCGCCCTGCGCCGCCAGGCGGATCTCCCGGTCGTAGATCTCGCCGAGCCGGCGCGAGATGTCCTGTGGGTGCAGGCCCTGCACGGCCTGCAGCCCGGCGCGCCGCAGCGCCAGCCGCTCCGCCGGCGTCAGGCCCAGCACCTCGGAGACGGCGCGCCGCAGATCCCCGGCGTCGCCGGGACGGTAGAGGAAGCGCCGCGCCTCGGCCGGGACGAGCTCGGTGAAGGGGGGCGCCTCGGGGGCGACGAGCACCGCGCCCAGGGTGAGCGCCAGCAGGGCGATGCCGGAGGTGAGGAACTGCTCGTAGGGCAGCACCAGGCAGGCGGCGCGCCGGAACAGGCCGCCCACCTCGGCCTGCGGAATGAAGCGGAGGTCCCAGTCGATCTCCGTGCGATGCCCGTGCGCGGCGAAGAGCTCGGCGCCGTACGCGCCCTCGCCGGCGATCCGCAGGCGCGCCCCGGCCGCCGTCAGGAAGGCGGTGTCGAGCGTGGCCAGGGCCGGTTCGAAGCCTTTCCGCGCCTCCAGGCGGCCGAAGCAGAGGATGGTAGGCTCCTCCGCAGGTCCGGCCTCCAGCGCCGCGACGGTGTCCTCTTCCGGCTCATAGAGACCGCTGTAGCTCGGATGCGGCAGCACCTCGACCACCCCGCGCGGGGCGCAGCCCTGGCTCTGCAGGACGTCGACGGCGTCCCGGTGATGCACGAGGACCACATCGGCCAGGCGCGCGATCTGGCGGCGGAGCGCCAGGAAGGCTTCGGTATGCGGCACGCGGTGCGGCCATTCATTGTGCACCGTCCACAACATCCGCCCTCCGGCCCGGTGATAGGCCAGGAGCAGCGCGCCGACCGAGGCCGCGCGCTCCGCCGCCGCCGCCGCGGTCGCGAGATCCCTCAGGAAGAACTCTTCCCAATGGAGATGGAGGAGGGTCGGCACGCCCGCGGCCGCCCAGGCCACGGCCTGGGGCAGGCTGCTGGTGTCCCTGAAGAAGCGATGATAGCGCCCGGCCAGCGGCCCGGTCAGCAGCTGCAGATAGAGGCTGTCGCTCTTCGCGGGCAGCAGGAAGACGGGCGGATGCTCCGGCCAGGCCTGGCCTGGTCCGACGAGACTGAGCGAGAGCTGGTTGGTGTAGTGCCGGATATAGGCCTGCGCCTGTCCCTCGGGATGGCTGCAGTTCCAGAGCCTGGGCAGGCGCTGGGCCGCATCCGCGAAGGGCGGCCGCGACAGGAACTGGATGACATGGCCGTTCTCGCCCTCGGCCGTGACGAAATGCGCCGCGTCCACCGGCTGGTGGCGATGCTGCAGGCAGGCTTCGAGGAAGGCCGCGGCCCGGCCTTCAGGACCGCCGCGCAGGAGCAGGACGCCGCTGTTGGCACGGCCCGAATTGCCCTCGACATAGAAGATATCCTTGCCGGGATGCGCCTCCAGCAGCGGCAGGAAGTCCGGCGCGAAGGGCGTCGGCGCGGCATCGGCGTCGAGCAGCAGGACGTGCGAGCCCTGGCGCAGCGCCTTCAGCGCGTAATCCAGTTTGCTCCATTTCGCGTTCATCCCCGGCGCCGGCGTGGAGAAGAGGCGGTGGGCATGGCCGTAGCGTTCGGCGTAGCGGCGCTGCGCCTCGATGGCGAAGTTCCAGGTGCGGGCGTAGTCGGGGGTTGCCGTGGTCAGCACGAGGGCGCGGCCCTGCGCGGCCTCGTCCAGCGCGGACGGAAGCGGGAAGGGACGCGCCTGCGGCAGATCGGACATGAAGAGGGTCTCTCCGGCAGGCACCGAAAGATGCCATCCCAGCCATTGATGGTTGTAGTCCCAGCGCGTGTCCGACCGCCCGTCGACATCGGTCGGAAGATAGGCCGTGGTGAGGCTGGCGGGATGCGACAGCCCGATCGACAGGACCTTGTCGATCTGCCGTGTCGCGGCCGCCCCGTAGACGCGGCGCAGCCGCCAGAAGAATTCCGAATCCCCGCCCCAGCGGCCCGGATCGAAGCCGCCGATCCGCCGGAACACCTCGGCGCGGACGAAGAAGGAGGAAGGATTGTTGCGAATATGGCGGCTGCCGGCGGAAACCAGGATGCCGTCGCCCTGCATGCGGATCCACTTGGACCGCGACAGCACGCAGCCGGGATGGGCCGCCATGCAGGCGAGATGGTCGCTCAGCCGATCGGGATGCATCCAGTCATCGGCATCGTGGAAGGTGTAGAATTCCGCCTCGACCGCGGCGAGGGCCATGTTCTTGCCGCTGAAGGTTCCGCGGTTCCCGGCCGCCGGGATGACGTGGATGCGGTGATCCTGCGCGGCCCGCCGGGCGATCTCGGCGGCCGTCCCGTCGGTGGAGGCGTCGTCGACCACCACCAGGGTGAAGTTGCCGTGGCGCTGGGACAGCACGCTGTCGATGGCATAGCCGATCGTCGCCTCGGCGTTGTAGGCGGTCATGATGACGGCGACCGTCGGGGAGGGCGTTCCGTCGCCGGCGGCCGGGGGCGGTGCCCCGGTGTGGCCCGGGGCGTACAGGTTCAGGAAGCCGGCAAGTGATCCGCCCTCCTCGGCCGCGCCGACCAGCCCGGCATCCCCCAGCAGGGCGTCCAGCGCCGCCGCCCAGCGCCCGCGGTCGCCGGCACGGAGCGCGGCGTTGCACAGCGCCCCTTGCAGGGCCGGCGACCAGCCATGGCTTTCGCCGGCCTGCTCCACGATCGCCAGTGCCTCCGCCGCATGACCCGTGCGGCCGAGCCATTCGCTGAGCTCCGCTGCGACACGGCCATCGCCGTCCGAGGCGAGGCCGCTGCGCAGCAGGTCGATACCGGCCCCCGCCGCATCGGCCGCGGCGATGCGCGCCAGGCTGATCAGCGCCGCGCTGTCCCGCGGATGGCGCGCGCGCAACGGCTCCAGCGCCGCGACCGCCTGCTGCCGGTGTCCTGCCAGCAAGGCAATCTGGGCAACGAGCAGGCCTGACCGGGCCTGCTGCTTCCTGTCCTGCCCGGGCATCGTCCGCAGCCGCTCGGCCTCCAGCCAGGCTCTCGGAATGACGCGCAGGGAATACAGCGCATGCGCCAGATCGTGGCTCAGGCGCGCCAGCTCCGCCGGCGGCAGGCCATGATCCAGACCGGCCTGGCGTAGCGCCTCAATGCCTTCGACAACCGTGGGAAAGTCGCCCAGGGCCCTGGCGGCATCGATCGACTGCCGCAGCCGTGACAGATCGCCGCCTGCCCGGGGTGGCGGGACTGCCGTCATAGCCCCGGCCGGAGTCCATAGGGGCAGACGGAGATCAGCGGGGCAGCATCCCAGGCCGAGAAGGCGCGGTCGGGCCGGCAACGGTCATAGGCCGCGATGCCGTCGCAGAACGAGCTGGCGAAGGGGGCCTCGAACCCGACCCCTTCAGCGAAGTCATGCCATTTGAAGGGATGATTGACGTAGCTGCCGGTCCAGAAGGCGAAAGGCACGCCATAGGCGAGGGCGATCACGGCCGCATGCATGGCATTGGCCATCACGAAGCGCGCGGAGGCGATGGCATCGATGAAGCCCTGGCAGGCCTCGGCGGTGTTGGGGATGGCCGGGCTCAGAACGACGCTCGCGGGCGAGGGATCGAGTGCCGCGACATCGAGGGCGGCATGGTGCACATGGGGAACCCACAGCACCCGTCCGAGCGTTCGGGAATCAGGCTTCGGCCGGTAGAAGCGGGGGCAAAGCAGCGCTGTGTCGCCCATCGGAGTATTCCGCGGCAGATCGAGCGCGTCACGCGTCCCCGGCCCGCGGACGCCCAGGAAAATCGATTTACGGATCAGATTGCGCGGCAGAGATTTGGCGTCTTTCTTTCCACATCCCCAGAAGATGGCCTGTCCCCGCCCCGATGATTTCTCGGAGCGCGAGAAGGATTTCTCGATTCTATTTTCGGAAATGACACTGCCAACAAGATGAATGACCCCCGAGCGAAAGGAGCACACATCGTCGAGCATGGTCGTCTGGTACAGGACGGTGAGCGCATCACCGAAATTTCCCAGCTCCTCCTTGGCTCGCCAGTGGAAGACCTCGGGACCAATGTTCTTGCTGCGCATCACGGAGAATTTACTGTCGCGGGGCAAATCAAAGCTGCCCTCCGTTCAGCAAAGGTTCGGGGGTTTGATGTTTAGAGACCAATGTTCGTTTGGTTCAAGGTGCAGTTGCAGTGTCCGTATCTTGAAGCCATGTGGCAAGGCCCCTGTGCCGAACCGGCCTTCCTTGGCGCCTCTTCACGCCACCAGGTCACCCCGTGTGCGAATATTATTGCCGAGCTTGTCTTCCTGAAGAGGGCGCAGCCGCGGCGCCTCGCCGGGTTGAACCGCCATCCTGGCTGGCGGGCTGGTCGGCGCGGCCATCCTCGACAGCCGGAGGCTGCGCTTCTGCCCCTGATGGCAGGCCCCCCCCCCCGATTTTCTCATGTCAGAAGCAAAAGCCCTCGTTCGTCGCCTGCCGGCAGGTCCGGCATACGCCGCCTTCCGAGGCAGGAGGGGCTCCGCTTGAGCGCGTATCCATCAAGGACGTTGAAAACACGCCGACATCCGGTTCTGCTGCTGCTACACGCGGGACGGCAGGCCGGTCAGGGTCTCGATGGCGCCTCTCGCCACGGAAGCCTAGGGGCTTCGCACCATGGCGCGTGACCTGCTGCGCTTCGTCGAGGCGCATCTCGGGCTGATCGAGGTGAGCCCGACGCTGCGACGCGCCCTCCCGGCGACGCAGCCGGGCCAGTTCCAGGCCGGACCGATGACGCAGGGGCTGATCTGGGAGTGGTACCCGCTCGCGGTCTCAAACAACGACCTCCTGGTCGGCCATGGCGACACGATGGTGCTGAGGCCAACCCCGGTCATCCGCCTCGACCCGCCCCGGCCACCGCCCGCCGAGAGCCTGCTGACCAGGACCGGCGCCACCAACGGGTTCGGGGCCTCTGTGGCCCTGATTCCCGGCCGCAGGATCGGGCTGGTCGTGATGGCGAACCGCAACCATCCGACGGCGCTGCGGCTCGCCCTCGCCCAGCAGGCCCTCGCAGGCCGCGCGGTCCCGGGGATACCCGCCCGATAGCCGGCCAGGGACGGCCTGCCGCGTCAGCGGGGGGGGGGGCCGGGGGCTGGCGCCCCGGTCCCCCCGCGCCCGCGTCAGGCGGTCATGCTGTTCTGCTCGACGCGGAAGGCGGCGGCGCGGCGGTGGCCTTCCAGCCCCTCGCGCGCGCTCTGGCGGATCGCCGGCGGGGCCACCGCGGCGACGCCCTGCGGCTCCAGCCACTGGTGGGTGCAGACCTTCAGGTAGGAACCGACCCACAGCCCGCCGGTGTAGCGGCCGGCGCCCAGCGTCGGCAGCGTGTGGTTGGTGCCGCAGCACTTGTCGGAATAGACCACGCTGGCCAGCGGCCCGATGAACAGCGAGCCGTAGTTGCGCAGCCGCCGCGCCGTGGCCTGCGGGTCGCGGGTGTGCACCTGCAGGTGCTCGGCGGCGATGCGGTCGGAGCAGGCGAGCATCGCCGCCTCGTCGGCGCAGAGCACCACCTCGCCATAGTCGCGCCAGGCCTGGCCGGCGACGCCGGCGGTGGAGAGGTCGGCGAGCTGGCGCTCCACCTCGGCGATGGTGGCCTCGGCCAGGGCGCGGTCGGTGGTGATCAGGCCGACGCGCGTCATCACGTCGTGCTCCGCCTGGGCCAGCAGGTCGGTCGCGATCATCCGCGCATCGCCGGTCTCGTCGGCCACCACATAGATCTCGCTCGGCCCGGCCAGCTGGTCGATGCCGACGGTGCCGAAGACCTGGCGCTTGGCCTCGTTCACATAGGCATTGCCGGGGCCGAAGATCTTGTCCACCGCCGGCACGCTTTCCGTGCCATAGGCCATCGCCGCGATCGCCTGCGCGCCGCCGATGCGGAAGATGCGGTCGGCGCCCGAGAGATGGCAGACCGCCACCATGTCCGGATGCGCGGTGGGTGGCAGGCAGGCCACCACCTCGTCGCAGCCGGCGACGCGCGCCGGTACGATGGTCATCACCGGCGCCGAGAGCAGCGGATAGCGCCCGCCCGGCACATAGGCGCCGACCCGCGCGATCGGGATGACGCGGTGGCCGAGATGCAATCCGGGCAGCACCTCGGCCTCCAGCGGCAGCAGGGTGGCGCGCTGCCGCTCGGCGAAGTCGCGCACCCGGGCGATGGCGAATTCGGCATCGGCGCGTGCGGCCGGGTCCATCCGCGCCACGGTGCCGGCGCGCTCGGCGGCGCTGACCTCGAAGCGCTCGAGGTCGGACTTGTCGAAGGCGCGGCCATAATCGCGCACCGCCGCGTCGCCGCGGGCGCGGACATCCTCCAGCACGGCCTTCACCGTGCCGGCCAGCGCGTCATTGTCCTGGAAGGAGTTGCGCCGCGCCGCCTTGAGAAAGGTCAGCGAATCATCGGGGAAGGGCATGCCAGTGTTCCGGTTGGTCAGCAGGGGGCGGCGCGGGTCAGACGCGGCGGACATTCCAGGGGTAGCGGACCGAGCCGCCCAGCACGCCCTGCAGGTCGGTGCGATAGGCGGTCTTGGGGAAGTAGATGCCGAGCGGCAGGCTCGGCACCTCGCGCAGCGCCAGGGCATGCGCCTCGCGCATCAGCCGCTCCCGCTCGGCATCGGCGGTGGCCGAGAGCCATTCGGCGGTGAGCCGCTCCATCTCGGCGCTCTCGTACCAGCCGGGCCAGCCGCCGGCGCCCTCACCGCGGAGGGTGGTGTTCAGCACCGGGTTGGCGATGGCGATGCCGGGCCAGGTGCTGTGGTAGATGCCCCAGCCGCCCTGGTCGGCGGGCGCCTTGGAGAGGCGGCGCTGCAGCAGCGTGCCCCAGTCCATGTCCTGCAGGTCGACATTCAGCCCGGCGCGGCGCAGCCGGTCGGCGGTGACCAGGCCAAGCGGGGCGATGGCGGCGCTGTCGGCGGCGTTGATGATGACCACCTTCTCGCCGGCATAGCCGGTGCGCTTCAGCGCCTCGGCCATGCGGGCCGGGTCGCCGGCGAGGCTGCCGAATTCCTCGCGCCCCAGCTCCTCGACGCCCGGGATGGTGCAGGGGAACATCGCCTTGCATTCGCGCCAGTCCTGGCCGTTGCCGCCGGTGACGGTGGCCAGGTAGTCGGGCTGCTGCACCACGGCCATGACGAAGCGGCGCAGCGCCGGGTTGTTGAAGGGCGCGACGCTGTGGTTGAAGCGCATCACCAGCTCGGTGCCGAGCGGATCGGCGTTCTCGACCTTCACCTGGCGGTTGCGCGCCACCAGCGGCTCGAGGTCGGCGGGCAGGTTCTCCACCCAGTCCACCTCGCCCTGCTGCAGCGCCGCGACGCCGGTGGCCTTGTCGGCGATGATGCGCCACTCGACGCGCTCGAAATGCGCCACCTTGCCGCCGGAGGTCCATTCCGGGGCGCCCTCGCGCGGCCGGTAGCCGTCGAAGCGCGCATAGGCGACCAGGTTGCCGGAATCCAGCTCGCCGGCCAGGAAGCGGTAGGGGCCGGAGCCGACCATCTCGGTGATGGGCTGGTCCGGCGCGGCGCGCGCCAGCCGCTCCGGCATGATGAAGGCGGGCGAGGAATGCGGCTTGCCGATGGCGTCCAGCAGGCGCGGGAAGGGGCGCTTGAGGTGGATGCGCAGCACGCGGTCGTCGCTGCTGTCGTAGCGGTCCACGGCGGCGCCATAGGCGCGGCCGAAGGTGTCGCGCCGGCTCCAGCGTTCCAGGCTGGCGGCGCAGTCGGCGGCGCGCACCGGCGTGTCGTCGTGGAAGCGCAGGCCCTCGCGCAGGCGGATGCTCCAGACGCGGCCGTCATCGCTGACCGAGGCGCCCTCGGCCATCTGCGGCTGCGGGCGCATCCTCGCGTCCACGCCGTAGAGCGTGTCGAAGACGTGGTAGCCATGCTGCACGGCGACCAGGGCGGTGGAGAAGACCGGGTCGAGCGAGACGAGGTCGGTGGAGGGCACCAGGCGCAGCGTGCCGGCGCGCCGGTTCTGCGCCAGGGCAGGGCGGGCGAGGCCAGCGCCGGCCAGCGGCAGGGCGGCGGCGGCCAGCATCAGGGTGCGGCGTCTCAGGCTCATTTCTGGGTCCCTCCGGGTGCGGTCAGCCTCCACCGCGTCGTCGGCGCGGCGCTTGCCGGCAGTCTGGCAGAGTTTCCGCGCCGCAGGGCGGCCGCGGGCCGGGTTGGTCAGAATACTCAACACCCGCGCGCCGCCACGGCCCCGCCGCTGCTGGCCTGGCCGGGGCGGGGGGAGGGGCCTTGTCGAGCATTCTGACCGGCGCCACCCTGGCCGGGGCAGAGCGGCAGGAGGGGCGGGCATGGCCATGGTGGGGGCGAAACTGCGGGCGCTGCGGCAGCGCCGCGGGCTCGGCATGCGGGAGCTGGCGCTGCGCTCGGGGGTGTCGCATTCGGCCATCTCGCTGATCGAGCGCGAGCGGATGAGCCCCTCGGTGGACACGCTGGGCGCCATCCTGGCCGCGCTCGGCGCCACCCTCTCCTCCTTCTTCGCCGATCTGGAGAGCGGCTTGCCCAGCCGGCCCTTCTACAAGGCCGAGGAACTGGCCGAGATCGGCCGCGCCGACCGGATCTCCTACCGGCTGGTCGGCATGGACTATCCCAACCGCCGCATGCTGATGCTGGCCGAGCGCTACGCGCCCGGCGCCGAGACGGAGCTGATGATCGCGCACAATGCCGAGGAGGCCGGCATCGTCACCCGCGGCGCGGTGGAGGTGACGGTGGAGGGCCGCAGCCAGGTGCTGCGCCAGGGCGACGCCTATTATTTCGACAGCCGCCTGCCGCACAGCTTCCGCAATGCCGATCCCGGCATCAGCGAGATCGTCAGCGCCATCACCCCGCCCACCTACTAGCGCGCCGCCGTGCCCCGCCGCGGTGGCGGGATGGGCAGGATACTGGCCAGCGCCGCCGCCCCGGCTTGCGCGGCGCGGCGGGCCGGGCTGTCCTGCCGCACCGGAACGATCCCGGCGCGGCAGGGCCGATGCGGGACAGGAAGCGGAGACGGGTCATGGGCAGAAGACGGATCCTGGCAGGCGGCATCGCGCAGGAATCGCACAGCTTCAACCCGGTGCCGACGCGGCGGGAGCGCTTCAACATCCAGTCCGGCGCCGCCGCCATCGCCGGCGCGCGGGGCAGCAACTCCCTGCTCGGCGGCATCCTGGACGCCGCCGCCGAGGCGGAGGCCGAGGTCATCGTGCCGACGCTCTACCGCGCCCAGTCCGGCGGGCCGGTGGATGACGCGGTCTTCGCCGAGATGCGCGACATCCTCTGCGACGCGGCGCGGCGCGGCGATTTCGACGCCATCGTGCTGCCGCTGCATGGCGGCATGCTGACGCCGACGCTGCACGACCCGGAGGGCGCGCTGATGACGGCGCTGCGCGCCATCACCGGCCCGGAGCTGCCGATGACGGCGGCCTTCGACCTGCACGCCCATGTCACGCCGGAGATCCTCGACACCTGCGACCTGCTGGCCGGCTACCTGACCAATCCGCATGGCGACCAGGGGGCCACCGGCCGCCGCGCCACCCGCGCCGCGCTCGACATCCTGGCCGGCCGGCTGCGCCCCGCCCTCTCTGCCGTGCACCTGCCGATGCTGACGCTCGGCCATGACCGCACCGACGAGGCGCCGCTGCAGGGCCTGCAGGCGCGCGCGCGGGCGGCGGTGCAGAACGGCGCCGCCTATGACGTCTCGATCTTCAACGCGCAGCAGTTCCTCGACGTGCCGGGGCTGGGGCAATGGGTGCTCGCCTATGGCGACGGCGCCGCGCCGGACGCGCTGGCGCTGGAGCTGGCGCGCAGCCTGTGGGAGCAGCGCCGGGCACTGATCGGCACCTACCCTTCGCTGGACTCCTGCCTCGACCGGGCGGAGCGGGGCACGCCGCGGCCGCTGATCCTGGGCGACCAGGGCGACCGGGTGGCCGGCGGCGGCCCGGGCGACAGCACCCATGTCCTGCGCGCCTTGCTGGCGCGGCCGCAGCTGCCGCCCTCCGTCGTGCCGCTGACCGACCCGGAGGCGGTGCGCGCCTGCCACGCCGCCGGCCAGGGCGCCCGCGTCACCCTGACGATCGGCGGCCGCCATTCCACCGTGGCGCCGCCGCTGCCGGTCACCGGCGAGGTGCTGGGCCTCGGCACCGAGGCGCAGGTCACCTATGACGGCCCGGCCGATGCCGGCTACCGGACCCGGCTCGGCGGCTATGCCCTGCTCGGCCTCGGCAATGTGCAGGTGCTGCTGACCGACCAGCCCTATTCCTATCTCGATCCCGATTATTTCCGCGCCATGGGGGTGGACCTGGCGCGGATGGGCGTGGTGGTCACCCGCTCCGGCTATCATTTCACCCTGAACTTCGCGGCGACCGGCGAGTGCATCACCGTCGACACGCCGGGGATGACCTCCTACCGGGTGCAGGAGCTGCCCTTCACCCTGGCCCGCCCCTTCTTCCCGCTGGACGAGATGCCGGGCTTCGTCCCCGCCCTGCACCGGCAGCGCCGCCAGGCGGGCTAGCCGCCCGGCGATCGAGCGGGCCGGCCGTGGCGCGGTCGCGCAGCCCCTGGGGTGAGGCTGCGCGCCGGCGCCAACCGGCCATCGGCATCAGTAGCCGTGGCGCGGCGGCGGCCCGCGGCGCGGCCCGACCCAGACGCGCTGGCAGACCTCGCGCGGCACGCGGACGTGCCGGCCATGGCGGTCGCGCCGCGTCACCATCACCCGGCGGCAGCGGTTGACATAGCGCACTTCCTGCACGCCGCCCGCCTCGCTGGCGGCCGCCGGCAGCGTCATGATCCTGGCCGTCGCGGCCTGGGCCGCGGGCGCCGCCGCCATCCCGGCGACGCCGAGCAGCGCCGCCGTCAGGCTCGTCGCCAGGGTTCTCGTCCATCGCTGCATCGCCATCCTCCTTCATGGGGCTGCGGCGGTAACGCGCGGCGGGCCGGGCCGGATCGCCGGCGCCCTGTTCACGACAGCTTGGCCGCGCCGAGCGCGGCGCCCACCCGGGCCAGCATGGCGAGCAGCGGCGCGCCCACCGCCTCCAGCCGCGCCGTCTCCACCGCGAAGCCGATGGCCGAGCAGCTGAAGCTGTAGATCGCGCCGTCGCGCGGATCGATGAAGGGCGCGCCGATGGCGGCGACATCGGCGCGCAGCTGGCCGGCGACGATGCAGAAGCCGGAGGCCTCGAGCTGCGCGAAGGAGGCGGCGAGGGCCGCCTGCTGCGCTGGCCAGCGCGCCGGCTCCTGCGCCGCCAGCCGCTGCAGCAGCGCCGCGCGCCGGGCCTCGGGCATGGCGAAGAGCGCGGCATGGCCGAGCGCGGTGCGCGCCATCGGCAGCCGCGCGCCGCGCTCGCGCGCCACCACCACCTGGCCCGGCGTCTGCGCCAATTCGAAATGCAGCATCTCCTCGCCGACCGGCATGGCGAGATCCACCGGCAGGCCCACCGCCTCGCTGAGCGCGCGCATCAGCGGCGCCGCGACGCCGCGCAGGTCGAGCCGCGCCAGCCGCGCCAGCCCGAGCCGCAGCGCCGCCGGGCCGAGCTGCCAGCCGCCGCCCTCGACCCGCTCCAGATAGCCGAGCGCCGCCAGGCTGAGCGCCAGCCGCGACAGGGTGGAGCGCGTCAGCCCGAGCTGCTGCGCCAGCACCAGGCCGGGCAGCGGGCGCGGCGCCGCGGCCACCGCCTCCAGGATCTGGAAGCTCTTCTGCACGGCGGTGGGAATCGGGGGGGCGTCGGGCGCGGTCATGCGCCGGGGTTTACGCGGGTCGCGGCCTGGCGCAAATCCCGTATTTTGGGAAGTGATCCCGCATATTGACACCGTTGCGGAATCGGCCTGTGCTGGCGCCAAGCACGAGGGAGGCGCCGGACCGGCAGCCATCCCCGGGGGAAACGCCCGGAAGGGGAGGGGAGCGCCATGAGCCGCATCCTGCATCGCAGCCTGCGCAACGAACCGCTGCTGGCCGTCTCGGGCCGTGGCCTGATGGTCCACGGCAGAACCATGGGGGGAGCGACCGGCGAACCGGTGATCGACGCCTCGGGCGGCGCCGCCGTCGCCTGCCTCGGCCATGGCGACGAGCGGGTGGTCGAGGCGATCACCGCCCAGGCGCGGCAGATCGCCTATGCCCACACCGTCTTCTTCACCTGCCAGGCGGCCGAGGACCTGGCCGAGCTGCTGGTCGGCCATGCGCCGGGTGGGCTGACCCATGCCTATTTCGTCTCCTCCGGCTCGGAGGCGATGGAGGCGGCACTGAAGCTGGCGCGGCAGTATTTCCTGGAAGTCGGCCAGCCGAGCCGGCACCGCTTCATCGCGCGGCGGCAGAGTTATCACGGCAACACGCTGGGCGCGCTGGGCCTCGGCGGCAATTTCGCCCGGCGCGAGCCCTATGCGCCGATCCTGGCCGACTGCTTCAGCCATGTCTCGCCCTGCTTCGCCTATCGCTTCCAGGATGAAGGCGAGAGCGATGCCGATTATGTCGCGCGCCTGGCCGCCGAGCTGGAAGCCGAATTCCAGCGGCTGGGCCCGCAGAATGTCGCCGCCTTCGTCGCCGAGCCGATCGTCGGCGCCACCGCTGGCTGCGTGACCGCCTTGCCCGGCTATTTCCCGGCGATGCGCGCGGTCTGCGACCGGCATGGCGCGCTGCTGATCCTCGACGAGGTGATGTGCGGCATGGGCCGCAGCGGCACGCTGCATGCCTGGGAGCAGGAGGGCGTTTCTCCCGATATCCAGACCATCGCCAAGGGCCTCGGCGGCGGCTACCAGCCGATCGGCGCCATCCTGGCGCAGGGCCGCATCGTCGAGGCGCTGGCGGCGGGCTCGGGCGCCTTCAAGCACGGCCATACCTACCAGGCGCATCCGGTGGCCTGCGCCGCGGCGCTGGCGGTGCAGCGCATCATCCGCGACGACAACCTGCTGGCCAATGTCCAGGCGATGGGCGCGCGGCTGGAGGCGGCGCTGCAGGACCGCTTCGGCAACCACGCCCATGTCGGCGACATCCGCGGCCGCGGCCTGTTCTGGGCGCTGGAATTTGTCGAGGACCGCGGCAGCCGGAAGACCTTCGCGCCCGAGCGCAAGGTCAACGAGGCGGTGAAGGACGCCGCCATGGCGGCCGGCGTGATGATCTATCCGATGGGCGGCACCATCGACGGCCGCCAGGGCGACCATGTCATCGTCGCACCCCCCTATATCGCGCGGCCGGACGACATCGACGCGATCGTCGAGCGCCTCGGCCGCGCCGTCGATTCCGTGCTGGGCTGACAAAGCAACAGAAGAAGAAGGGAGGAGGCAGGATGCCTGTCATCACGCGTCGCGGCCTGCTGCAGACCGGCGGCATGGCGATCTCCGGTCTGACGATCTCCGGCCTGGCGATGCCGGCCTATGCCCAGGGCGCGCCGCCGCCCAAGCCCGACCGCATCGTCGTCAATGCCTCGGGCGGCGCCATGGCGAATTTCCTGCGCCGCGCCTATTTCGCCGATTTCGAGCGCGAGCACGGTATCCGCGTCATCGACACCTCGCCGGTCGATTTCGGCAAGCTGCGCGCCATGGTCAACAGCGGCAATCCGGAATGGACGGTGACCGAGATCGGCGGCCAGGACGCCGACCGCGCCCGCGAGATGAACCTGGTCGAGCCGATCGACACCGCGATCGTCGACCTGTCGAAATACCCGGCGATCGGCCGGCAGTCGCATATCTTCGTGGGCTCGGCCTATTCCACCGTGCTCGGCTACCGCAGCGACGTCTTCAAGGATGGCAGCCACCCGAAGGGCTGGGCCGAGTTCTGGGACGTGGCGCGCTTCCCCGGCGCCCGCTCGCTGCGCAACCATCCGGTCGACAACCTGGAATTCGCGCTGCTGGCCGATGGCGTACCGATGGACCAGCTCTATCCGCTCGACATGGACCGCGCCTTCCGCAAGCTCGACCAGATCCGCCCGCATATCGCGGTCTGGTGGAGCACCGGCGCGCAGCCGGCGCAGATGCTGGTCGACAAGGAGGTGGTGCTGGCCACCGGCTGGAACGGCCGCTTCTTCGAGCTGGCCAAGAAGAACGCGCCGGTCGGCTCGGAATTCCGCGGCGGCTCGCTGAAGAGCAGCGCCTGGGGCATCCCGCGCGGCACCCGCCACGCCTATTGGGGCCAGAAATTCCTGCAGACCATGACCAATCCGAAGCTGCAGGCGATCTATGCGACCGAGCTCTCCTATGCCGGGCTGCACCCGGACACGGTGAACTACGTGCCCGAGGAGCTGCGCCCGCTGCTGCCGACCGCGCCGGTCAACCTGGCGCAGCAGTTCTGGCTGGACGTCGCTTGGTGGACCGAGAACGGCGCCCGCGCGCAGGAACGGTGGAACCGCTGGATGCTGCAGCGGGGCTGAGATGCAGCTCTCCGTCACCGGCATCGTCCGCCGCTTCGGCCCCGTCGCCGCCCTGGGGGGCGTCGATCTCGAGGTCGCCGAGGGCGAGTTCCTGACCATCCTCGGCCCCTCGGGATCGGGCAAGACCACGCTGCTGAAGGCGATCGCCGGCTTCGAGATTCCGGACGAGGGCGCGGTGCGGCTCGGCGGCCAGGATGTCACCCTGTCGCCGCCGCGCCGCCGCGAGGTCGGCATGGTGTTCCAGAACTACGCGCTGTTCCCGCACATGACCGTCGCGCAGAACATCGCCTTCCCGCTGGAGATGCGCCGCCGGCCGCGCGCCGAGGTGCGCGAGCGCGTCGCCGAGGCGCTGCGCCTGGTCGAGCTGGAGAGCTTCGGCGAGCGGCTGCCGCGGCAATTGTCGGGCGGCCAGCAGCAGCGCGTGGCGCTGGCCCGCGCCATCGTCTTCGGCCCGCGCCTGCTGCTGCTCGACGAGCCCTTCGGCGCGCTCGACCGCAAGCTGCGCGAATCGCTGCAGCTCGAGGTGCGGCGGCTGCAGCGCCGGCTGCAGCTGACCACCCTGTTCATCACCCATGACCAGGAGGAGGCGCTGATCATGTCCGACCGCATCGCGGTGATGGACCGGGGGCGCATCCAGCAGATCGGCCGGCCCGGCGAGCTCTATGCCCGCCCGGCCAGCCGCTTCGTCGCCGACTTCCTGGGCGAGTCCAACCTGCTGGAGGGCCGCGCGAAAAGCGGTGTCGCGGAGCTGGCGGGCTTCGGCGCGGTGGCGCTGCCGGCCGGCCAGCCGGACGGGCCGGTGACGCTGCTGCTGCGGCCGGAGGCGCTGCGGGTTGGCGAGGACACCGTGGCGCTGCCCTGCCGCGCCGGGGCGCAGGTGGTGGAGACGGTCTTCCTCGGCCAGTCGGCCAAGCTGCGGCTGCGGCTGGAGGGCGGCACCGAGCTGCTGGCGCGACTGCCGCTGCGCCCCTCCGACCCGCCGCCGCCGCCCGAGGGCAGCCCTGTCGCGCTGGGCTTCGCGCCGGAGGACCTGCATGTCGTCCCCCAGGGCTAGCGCCATGCCGGCCGCCGCCGCGGCGGCCGCGCTGCCGGCGGAAGGGCCCGGCGAGAACCGCCGGCGGATGGCGCGCCGGCGCGAGGCCGGGCTGCTGCTGCTCGGCCTGCCGGCCTTGCTGCTGCTGGCGCTGGTCTTCGCCTGGCCGGTGCTGCGGCTGCTCTCCCTCTCGGTCGAGGGCGGCACGCTCGAGCATTTCGAGAAGGCGGCGCTGGACGGGCTCTATGTCAGCGTGCTGCTCGACAGCCTGCGCATCGCGGCGCTGGTGACGGTGATCTGTCTGCTGCTCGCCTATCCGGTGGCCTTCTGGCTGTCGCGCGCCGGGCGGCTCGGCCTTGCCTTGGGCATGTTCGCGCTGCTGCTGCCCTTCTGGACCAGCGTGCTGGTGCGCACCTATGCCTGGATGGTGCTGCTCGGCCGCAACGGCATCATCAATCGGATGCTGCGTGACTGGGGCTGGATCGAGGCGCCGCTGCCCTTGCTGCACAACACCACCGGCGTGCTGATCGGCATGGTGCATGTGCTGCTGCCCTATATGGTGCTGCCGATCTATGCGGCGCTGCTGCGCGTCGATCCCGACCTGTCGCGCGCCGCCGAGGGCCTCGGCGCGCCGGCCTGGCGCAGCTTCCTGCGGGTCACCTTCCCGCTGTCGCTGCCCGGGGTCTCGGCCGGCTGCGCGCTGGTCTTCGTCCTCTCGCTGGGCTTCTTCATCACGCCGGCGCTGCTCGGCGGCGGCCATGTCATCATGATCTCGATGCTGATCGAGCAGCAGGTGCGCGAATTCCTCGAATGGCCCTTCGCCGCGGCGCTGTCGACCGTGCTGCTGCTGGCCACGCTCGCCATCTACGCGCTGATCGGCCGCCTGACCCGGGGGGCGCGCCATGCCACGCCATAGCAACCGCGCCGGCCGCCTGCTGCTCGGCAGCTTCGCTGGCCTGGTCTTCTTCTTCCTGCTGCTGCCGCTGCTGGTGGTCTTCCCGATCTCGCTGTCCTCGGCCGCCTATCTGCAGTTCCCGCCGCCGGGCTTCTCCTGGCAGTGGTACCAGCGCTACCTGGACGATCCCGGCTGGATCGAGGCGACCATCCGCAGCCTGCAGGTGGCCGCGCTCTGCACCGTGCTGGCCATGGGGCTCGGCGTGCCGCTGGCCTTCTTCCTGACCCGCTCGCGCCTGCTGGGCATCCGGCTGCTCGACCGGCTGACGGCGGCGCCGATCATCGTCCCGACCATCATTTTGTCGATCGCGCTGTATGGCGTCTTCGCCCGGCTGCAGCTGATCGGCGAATGGTATGGCGTCGCCATCGCCCATACCATCCTGGCGCTGCCCTTCGTCGTCATCCTGGTCGGCGCCGGGCTGCGCGGCTTCGACGCGGCGCAGGAACAGGCCGCCGCCGGGCTGGGCGCCGCCTGGCCCTGGATCATCTGGCGCGTCACCCTGCCGCAGTTGCGGCCCAGCCTGGTCTCCGCCGCTTTTCTGTCCTTTGTCAGCTCCTTCGACGAGCTGGTGCTGGCGATGTTCCTCTCCGGGGCGTCGATGACGCTGCCGAAGAAGATGTTCGACAACATCCTGATGGAGATCGACCCGACCATCGCGGCGGTCTCGGTGCTGCAGATCCTGCTGGTGGCCGTCGCGCTCGGCCTGACCAGCCTGTTCGGCCGCGGCGCCCTCACCACCACCATCACGCGCTGAGGCAATCGCATGGACCCCTCGCTTTTCCATCCCGACTTCAAGGCGCGGCCCTATTGGTGGGACGCGATCGACATGGGCGGCGACGACCCGGCCGACGCGCTGCCGGCGAAGGCGGATGTCGTCATCGTCGGCGGCGGGCTGACCGGGCTGAACTGCGCCATCGAGCTCGGCCGCGGCGGCGCCAAACCCCTGGTGCTGGATGCCGAGCCGCTGGGCTTCGGCGCCTCCACCCGCAATGGCGGCGGCGTCTCCGGCGGCAACAATGTCGGCAAGGGCCTCTCCGGCGCCAAGGGCCGGCAGAGCCCAGAGGAGATGCGCGACTGGCTGCGCGCCATCATGGGCGATGCCTCCGAGGGGCTGGCGCATATCGAGGCGCTGGTGCAGCGCGAGGGCATCGAGTGCCATTACGCGCGCACCGGCCGCTTCGTCGGCGCCTGGACGCCGAAGCATTATGCCGGCATGGCCGCCAAGATCGACGTGCTGAACGAGTTCGCTGCCGCCGACGCGCATATGCTGCCGCGCGAGCGCCAGCGCGAGGAGATCGCCTCCGACTATTATTACGGCGGCATGGTGGTGAACCGCACCGGCAAGATCCATCCGGGCCTCTACCATCGCGGGCTGATGGCGGCGGCGCGGCGGCATGGCGCGACGCTGCTCGGCCGGACCAAGGCGGGCGCGCTGACCCGCATCAGCGAGGGCTGGCGGGTCGAGACCTCGCGCGGCCCGGTCGAGGCGCGCGAGGTGGTGATCGCCACCAATGGCTATACCGGCTCGCTGACGCCGGATCTGCGGCGGCGGCTGATCCCGGTCGCCTCGCACATCATCGCCACCGAGGAGCTGGACCCGGCGCTGGCTGCCAGCCTGATCCCGAAGCAGCGCACGCTGGCCGACAGCCGCCGCATCCTGACCTACTACCGGATGTCGCCGGACAACCGCCGCGTCATCTTCGGCGGCCGCGCCCGCTTCACCCAGGTGACGCCCGAGGTCTCGGCGCCGATCCTGCACGCGATGATGCTGCAGCGCTGGCCGCAGCTGAAGGGCACCCGCATCACCCATGCCTGGACCGGCAATGTCGCCTTCGCCTTCGACTACCTGCCGCATATGGGGGTGACGCAGAAGGGGCTGCACTACGCCATGGCCTGCAACGGCGCCGGTGTCGCCATGCTCTCCTATCTCGGCGCCGAGCTCGGCAAGAAGCTGCTCGGCAAGAGCAACCGCATGCCGGTCTTCGACGGCCGCGACTTCCCGACCCGGCCGCTCTACACCGGCCAGCCCTGGATGCTGCCGATGGTCGGCAACTGGTACCGCTTCCGCGACTGGCTCGACCGCCGCGCCGCCTGAGCGGGCGCGCGCCGGCTACCGCTCGACCGCGGCGAAGGCGCGGTCCAGCGCCGCGGCCAGCTCGTCGAGGTGGTAGGGCTTGCGCAGCACCTCGGCGGCGGCCGGGCCGTCATGCTCGGCCAGCACCTCGCTGTAGCCTGAGGCCAGCAGCAGGGCGAGGCGCGGATGCGTCTGCCGCAGCCGCGCCGCCAGCTGCAGCCCGTCCATCTCGCCCGGCATCACCACGTCGGAGAACACCGCGTCGATCGCGGGCTCCGCCGCCACCATCGCCAGCGCGGCGGCGGCGTCGCCGGCGCGGCGCGTCGCATAGCCTAGCCCCTGCAGCAGCGAGGCGGCGAAATGCGCGACATCGTCATTGTCGTCGACCACCAGCACGGTGCGGCCGGCACGGCGGGCGATCGCGGCGCCGCTGCTTTCCGCCGGCGCCGCCGGCACGGGCGCGGCGACGGCATGCCCGGCGCGCGGCAGGTGCAGCGTCACCACCGTGCCCGCGCCGGGATGGCTCTCGATCTGCACGTCGCCGCCGGATTGCAGCACGAAGCCATGCACCTGGGCGAGGCCGAGCCCGGTGCCCTTGGCCGGGCCCTTGGTGGTGAAGAAGGGCTCGAAGACGCGCGCCAGCACGGCGGGCGGCATGCCCTTCCCGTCGTCGCGGACCGAGACGAAGACATAGTCGCCCGCCGCGTGCTGCGCGTCGCGGTCGAGCGTCGCATTGCCGGTGGTCAGCAGCAGCCGGCCGCCTTCCGGCAGCATGGCGTCGCGCGCATTGGCGGCCAGGTTCAGCAGCGCCGCCTCCAGCCGGCTCGGATCGGCCATCACCGGCCAGAGGCCGGGCAGCAGGTCGGTCTCGATGCGGATGCGCGGCCCCAGCGTGCTGCGCAGCAGATGCGCCATGCCGGCGATGCGGGCGTTCAGGTCGAAGGCCTCGGGCTGCAGCGCCTGGCGGCGGGCGAAGGCCAGCAGCCGCCCGGTCAGCTCGCGCGCATTCTCCGCCGCCTTGCCCATGCCCTCCAGCACGGCGGCGCGCTGCGCCTCGCGCAGCGCCGGCATCGCCAGCAGCGAGACGCCGCTCGCCACCACCTGCAGGATGTTGTTGAAGTCGTGCGCGATGCCGCCGGTCAGCTGGCCGATCGCCTGCAGCTTCTCGCCCTGGCGCAGCGCCTCCTCGGCGCGGCGGCGCTCCTCCACCTCGCGCAGCAGGGCGGCGGTGCGCGCCTCGACCAGCCGCTCCAGTTCCTCGCGGTGCCGGCGCAGCGCCTGCTCGGCCTCGCGCCGCCGCTCCTCGACGGCGCGCCGCTCCTCGACGTCGAGCAGCACGCCGGGGAAGCGCCGCGCCACCCCGTCGGCGCCGCGCTCGACATGGCCGCTGGCCTCGATCCAGCGGTAGCCCTCGCCGCGGCGGACGCGGTACTGCTCGCTGTAGCGGCCGCCCTGCTGCATGGCGCGCTCGATCGCCTCGTTCACCCCGGCGCGGTCGGCCGGATGGATCGCCGCGGTGACGGCGCGGAGCGGCAGGCCGGCGCGGCCCTCCGCCGGGTCCAGGCCGAAGACCTGGCAGAAGCGCTCATCGGCGGTGAAGCGGTCGGCGGCGATGTCCCAGACCCAGGTGCCGATGATGGCGCCGGCATCGAGCGCCAGCTGCACGCGCTCGGCCTGCAGCTTCAGCGCGGCCTCGGTGGCGCGGGCATCGGTGACGTCGCGCGTGGTGCCGGCCACCGCCTCGACCTCGCCGCTGTCGCCGATCACCGGCACCAGGATGTATTCGTAGATGCGCAGGCCGAAGGCGCCGTTGAAGGGCACCTCGCCGCGCACCGTCTGGCGGGTGGCGATGACCTGCTCGATCTCGCGGTCATGCATCGCCGCGTGCCAGTCGGGATAGCCGAGCTCGAGGCAGTTGCGGCCGATCGCCTCGTCCCAGCTGCGCCCCCACATCTGCAGCAGCACCTTGTTGGCATAGACGAAGCGGTGGTCGAGGCCCCAGACATAGGCGAGGTCGGGGGTGTTGGTCAGGATCGCCTCGTAGAGGCGGCGCTGCCGCTCGGCGGTGGTCTGGCTCTCGGCCAGCAGCGTCTCGGCCCGCTTGCGCTCGGTGATGTCGCTGGCGGTGCCGAGCCATTCGATCACCGCGCCGGCCGCGTCCAGCACCGGCACGGCGCGCGACAGCGTCCAGCCGGTGCTGCCATCGGCGCGGATCACCCGGTGCTCCAGCTCGAAGGCGCGCCCGTCGCGCAGCGCCGCCGCGATCGCCGCGCGCACCCGCGGCTGGTCCTCGGGCAGCAGGTATTTCTCCAGCCAGGCGGCATTCGGGCTGTCGGTGTCGGCGATGAAGGCGCGGCCCTGCAGCTGGCGCAGCTCGCGCCAGTCGGGGCTCATCCGGTAGACGGCGTCGGAGCTGGCGCTGATCAGCGCGCGCAGCCGCGCCTCGCTCTCATGCGGCGCGGGGGCAGGGGGGGAGGAGGGGGCGTTGAGGTCGGCTGACACGTCCGATACGATCCCGCGGCGGGGTCCCTGGGGCGGGACCGCGCCGGCCAGCACTAGCATCGGCCGCGCCCTGGCGGAATGCGGGGCATTGGTTCCCTCGCCGCGCCGCCGCCCGCCTGTCCCCGGAGACCGCCATGCCTGGCCTGCGCCGCCTGATCCTGCTGCCGCTGCTCGCCGGGCTGGCGGCCTGCGCCGGGGTCTCGACCCGCAGCCTGGAGGAGACGCCCGGCCCCGCCATCGCCGGCGAGGGCGGCGACCCGGCCGGGCGGCCGCATCGCGGCAGCCCGCGCAGCCTGCAGGAGAGCCTGTTCTTCCGCTTCTAGCGCCGCAGGCGCTGGCCCGGCGGGCTCAGCCGCGCCGGCCGCCGCGCCTCTCGCCCGCCTGGCGCCGCAGCGCCCGCCCGACCAGCAGGCAGCCGAGCAGGCTGGCCGCCGAGAGGCCGAGCAGCAGGTGCTGCGGCTGCAGCGCGGCCAGCGGCCCCTCGGCCGGCAGCATCGCGTGCAGGCGGCCATGCGGGCTGACCGTGGCGGAGAGGAACAGGGCGGCCAGCGTCAGCGTCCAGAGCAGGACGCTGGCGCCGCGCAGGAGCATCGTCTTCCGGTCCCGCATCGGGCGCCTCCAGACCGGCGCCGCCGCGGGCCGGTGGGGAGCACATAGCCGGCGCGGCGCGCCCCGCCCATCCTTCAAAGATGTTGATGCGCGAGACGAACGGTCGGCCGCCGCCGCCACCGCGCCGCAGGCCCTTGCCGGCCCGGCCCGCCGGGGCTCAACTGGCGGGCAAGAGCGGCGCCCGCCGAGGCGCCGCCGCATCGAGGGAGAAGAGAATGTCCGACGCGATCGCGCGGCGCGGCCTGCTGGCCGGCGCTGCCCTGGCGCTGTCCGCCACAACGCTGGCGTCCCGGCGGCTGGCCGCCCAGGAAGCGAATTTCCCGACCCGGCCGGTGACGCTGATCAACGCCTATCCGCCCGGCGGCGTGACCGACACCGCGACCCGGGTCCTGGCCGAGCGGATGGGCCAGGTGCTGGGCCAGAACGTGGTGGTCGACAACCGCCCCGGCGGCGCCACCAGCCCGGCCAGCACGGCCGTCGCGACCGCCAAACCCGATGGCTACACCCTGCTGATGGGCTCGCCGACGCTGGCCATCAACCCGGCGCTGCAGCCCTCGCTGACCCCGCGGGCGCCGCAGAAGGAGCTGGTGGCCGTCGCCATGGGCTACCGCACGCCGATGGTGCTGCACCTGCACCCCTCGGTGCCGGCGAAGACGCTGCCCGAGTTCATCGCCTATGTCCGGGCGCATCCGGGGCAGGTCAATTACGGCTCCTCGGGCATCGGCGCGGTGAACCATCTCTGCATGGAACTGCTGCGCGCGCGGGCCGGGCTCGACATGGTGCATGTGCCCTATCGCGGCGGGGTGCAGGCGCTGCTCGACCTGCGCAGCGGCCGGGTGCAGGCGATGTTCTCGGCGGCGCTGGAGGCGGCGCCGCCGATCACCGAGGGGGTGACGCGCGGCCTGGCGGTCTCCTCGGCGCAGCGCCTGGCCCTGCTGCACGACCTGCCGCCGGTGGGCGAGACGCTGCCGGGCTATGACGTCGCCTTCTGGCAGGGGCTGTTCGCGCCGGCCGGCACCCCGGCGCCGGTGCTGGCGAAGCTGGAGGCGGCGATGCTGACGGCGACGCGCGACCCGGCGCTGGTGCAGCGGCTCGCCACCCAGGGCGTCGCCGTGGTGCCGGAGACCGGCGCGCAGCTGGCCGCCCTGCTGGCGCGCGACAGCGAGACCTGGTCGGCGCTGATCCGCGACGCCGGCATCCGGCCCGATTGAGCACGGCCGCCCGTTTTCCGGGCATGCCGGCGCCGCCGGCGGCGCGCGATGCGGCAGCGGCGTCGGCAGGCCGGCGCTTCGCTGGCCGCCAGCGGCTGTCCGGGTCGCGCCGCCCTGCCTATCCTGCGGTCCTGGCCCCAGAAGGATGACCGGCGGATGACCCTGGACACGGCGCGCTTCCTCGACGACCTCGACACGCTGCGCGGCATCGGCACCTATCGCAGCGGCGTGCACCGCCCGACCTTCGGGCCCGAGGACATGCAGACCCGCCACTGGCTGGCGGCGCAGCTCGAGGCCGCCGGGCTGGAGGCCACCATCGACGGCATCGGCAATGTCTTCGGCCGGCATCGCGGGCCCGGGCCGCACCTGCTGGCCGGCAGCCATCTGGAGACGCAGAACCAGGCCGGCTGGCTGGATGGCGTGCTGGGCGTGGTTGCCGCGCTCGAGCTGGCCCGCGCCGGGCTGCCGGTCGATGTCTGCGCCTATGCCGATGAGGAGGCGCATTGGGGCGATTTCATCGGCAGCCGCTCGCTGGTGGGCGAATTGACCGAGGCCGAGATCGACGCCGCCCGCAACCGCTTCACCGGCGAGGCGCTGCGGCCGAAGCTGGCCGAGGTCGGCCTGGCCGGCCGGCCGCGGCTGGCGCTCGACCCCGGGCGCTACCGGGGCGCGCTGGAGATGCATATCGAGCAGGGCACCCAGCTGGAGCAGGCCGGCCTGCGCATCGGCGTGGTCACCGGCATCGTCGGCATCCGCCAGTTCCGCATCGTGATCACCGGCCAGCAGGACCATACCGGCGGCACCACCATGCGCGAGCGGCGCGATGCCGGGCTGACCGCGGTGCGGCTGCTCGGCCTGCTCGATGCCGAGATGCCGCGCGCCGCGGCCGCGCGCAGCGTCTGGACCACCGGCCGCATCGCGCTGGAGCCGAACGCGCCGATGATCATCCCCGGCCGCGCCGAGATCGTCTTTTCCTTCCGCGACCTGTCGGACGCGGTGATGGACCGGATGGAGGCCTGCCTGCGCGCCGTGGTGCAGGAGAGCAACCGGCGCGAGCGCTGCCCCGCCGTGCTGGAGGAGATCGGCCGCTCCGCCCCGGCGCTGTCCGACCCGGCGATCGTCGCCGCCTTCGGGACGGCCGCGACAGAGCTCTGCCCCGGCGCCTGGCAGGCGATGCCGAGCGGCGCCATCCATGACAGCCAGATCCTGGCGCGGCGGCTGCCGGTCGGCATGCTCTTCGTGCCCTCGATCGGCGGCATCAGCCACCACTGGACCGAGGACACCCGGCGCGAGGACCTGGTGCTGGGCATGCAGGTGCTGCACGCGGCGGCGCGCCGCCTGCTGGCCGGCTGAGGCGGCGGGCTGGCGGCGCGGCCAGGCCCACGCCTGACCTGGGCGTGACCGGGCCGGGGCCGGGCCCGGCGGGATTAGCGGTGGCCGCCGCGGGGGTGGCGCCGCTATAACCCGCCCCCCGCTTGTCTCCTGGCCGGACCGCCTGATCAGACCGATGGACTGCCCCGCGACTCCCGAGCAACCGCCGCTGCCGCCGGGCCTCCGCTTCCTGGCCGGCGGCGGGGCCGCCACCCGCCTGATCCTGGCGCGCGACTGGAACGACCATCCGCTCGGCCCGCCCGAGACCTGGCCGGAGGCGCTGAAGGCGACGCTCAGCACCGTGCTGAACTCGCCCGAATCGATGATCCTCTGCTGGGGCCGCGAGGCGCTCACCTTCTTCTTCAACGAGACCTATTTCCCGCTGCTCGGGCCGCGGCTGTCCTGGGCGATGGGCGCGCCCTTCGCGCAGGTCTGGGCCGATGCCTGGGCGCAGGCGCGGCCGATCATCGACGCCGCCTTCGCCGGGCGCAGCCAGCGCTTCACCGACCTGCCCTGGAAGCTGGCGACCGACCGCGGCGCCGCCGACACCTGGTTCACCTTCTCCTATTCGCGCATCCTTGATGCCGAGGGCGAGGTCGCCGGCCTGTTCATCTTCACCAACGAGACCACGGCGCGGGTGCTGGCCGACCGCGCCCTGGCGGAGAGCCAGGCCAGCCTGCGCGCGCTGAACGAGACGCTGGAGGCCCAGGTCGCCGAGCGCACCGCCGAGCGCGATGCCATCTGGAACGCCTCGCAGGACCTGCTCGGCGTCGCCGACACCGGGGGCGTCTGGCGCAGCGTCAACCCGGCCTGGACCGCCCGGCTGGGCTGGCAGCCGGCCGAGATCGTCGGCCGCAGCTCGGAATGGCTGGAGCATCCCGACGACCGGGCGCGCACCCGTGGCGAGGTGGCGCGCCTGGCCGCCGGCCAGGCCAGCCAGGATTTCGAGAACCGCCTGCGCTGCCGCGACGGCAGCTATCGCAGCCTGTCCTGGACCGCGGTGCCGGTGGAGGGCAAGCTCTACTGCTCGGCGCGCGACGTCACCGAGCAGCGCGCCGCCGCCGAGCGCCTGGCGCAGGCCGAGGAACAGCTGCGCCAGAGCCAGAAGATGGAGGCGGTCGGCCAGCTCACCGGCGGCATCGCGCATGACTTCAACAACCTGCTGACCGGCATCACCGGCAGCCTGGAGCTGCTCAGCGCCCGGCTGGCGCAGGGCCGCCCGGCCGAGGTCGAGCGCTATGTCGCCGCCGCCCAGGGCGCGGCGCAGCGGGCGGCGGCGCTGACCCACCGGCTGCTGGCCTTCTCGCGCCGGCAGACGCTCGACCCGCGCCCGACCGACGTGAACCGGCTGGTGGCCGGGCTGGAGGAGATGATCCGCCGCACCGTCGGTCCCGCGGTGGCGGTGGAAGTGGCGGGGGAGCCGGCGCTGTGGCCGATCCGGGTCGATCCGCCGCAGCTGGAGAACGCGCTGCTCAACCTCTGCATCAATGCGCGCGACGCCATGCCGCAGGGCGGGCGGCTGCGCATTGCCACCGGCAACCGCCGGCTCGATGCGGCGGCGGCGGCGGCGCAGGGCCTGCCGGCCGGGGATTACGTGGCACTCTGCGTCTCCGACACCGGCGAGGGCATGACGCCGGAGGTGGCGGCGCGCGCCTTCGATCCCTTCTTCACCACCAAGCCGCTGGGCCAGGGCACCGGGCTCGGCCTGTCGATGATCTACGGCTTCGCCCGGCAGTCCGGCGGCCAGGCCACCATCGTCTCGGCCCCGGGCCAGGGCGCCGAGATCTGCCTGACCCTGCCGCGGCATTGCGGCCCGGCCGAGCCAGCGGCGGGGCTGCCGGTGCTGGCCGATGCGCCGCGCGCCGGGCTGGGCGAGACCGTGCTGGTGGTCGATGACGAGCCCACCGTGCGCATGCTGGTCACCGAGGTGCTGCGCGAGCTCGGCTATGCGGCGATCGAGGCCGAGGATGGCGCGGCCGGCCTGGCCATCCTGCAGTCGCCGGCGCGCATCGACCTGCTGGTCACCGATGTCGGCCTGCCCGGCGGCATGAACGGGCGGCAGATGGTGGATGCGGCGCGGGAGGGGCGGCCGGGGCTGACGGTGCTGTTCGTCACCGGCTTCGCCGAGGCCGCCGTGCTGGGCGAGGGGCGGCTGCCGCCGGGCATGCATGTGATGACCAAGCCCTTCGCCCTGCAGGCGCTGGCGCGCCGCATCCGCGCGCTGATCGGCGGCGGCTGAGGGCGGCGGCCGAGGGCGGCGGCAGAGGGCGGCGCCGGGCGGCGCACCCCCGGCCGCCCTCAGCGGAGCGCCGCCACCGCCGCCGGCAGCGCGGCGCCGAGGGCGAAGCCGCGCCGCAGCGCCGCCTGCCGCCCGGCCTCGTCGTCATGCAGCAGGAACTCGGCGCCGACCACCGGCGCGCCGCAATAGCCGAAGATGCCCTGCTCGATCTGGGTGCGCATGGCGCTGTCATAGCCGCGCCGCGCATAGGTGCCCTGGTCGGCGCCGCCGAGGCCGACCAGCTGCACCGGCAGCCGCCCCAGCAGCTTCTCGATGCCGCCATCGGGCCGCTCGTCATAGGCCCAGCCGCGGGTGAAGACGCGGTCGATCCAGCCCTTCAGCAGCCCGGGCATCGCCCACCAATAGACCGGATAGACCAGCACCAGCGCCTGCGCCCCGTCGATCCGCCGCTGCTCGGCCAGCACGTCCGCCGGCGTCGGGCCGCGGCGCTGGAACTGCGCGTGATCGGCGGCGGAGAAGCGGGGGTCGAAGCCCTCCGCCGTCAGCTCGGCCAGGCTGGCGCCATGGCCGGGGCGGGAGGCGATGCCGGCCTGCAGCTGGCGGGCGACGGCCTGGGTCAGCGAGTCGGCGGCGGGATGGGCGGTGACGATCAGCGCCTGCATGGCAGATCTCCTTGGCGAGTGGGAACGGGGTCTATATACTTTTGGTAAGTTACCTTTTGTAGGTTGTCTGTCAAGCATGACCCTTCCCCCCCGTCGCCGCCTCTCCCGCGAGGAGCGCCAGGCGCAGCTGCTCGACACCGCGCGCCGCCTGGTGCAGCAGGAGGGGACGGATGCGCTGACGCTCGGCCGCCTGGCCGAGCAGGCGGGCGTCACCAAGCCGGTGGTCTATGATCATTTCGCGACGCGCGAGGGGCTGCTGGCGGCGCTCTACGCCGATTACGACCGGCATCAGGCGGCGGTGCTGCAGGCGGCGCTGCAGGCCGCCCCGGCGACGCTCGAGGCGCGCGCGGATGTCATCGCCACGGCCTATATCGGCTGCGTGCTGACCGAGCGGCAGGAGATCCCGGGCGTCGCCGCGGCGCTGGCCGGCGCGCCGGAGATGGAGGCGCTGAAGCGCCGCTACCAGGCGGCCTTCATCGCCCGCTGCCGCGCCGCGCTGGAGCCCTGCGCCGGCGGTGGCGCGCTGCCCGCCGCCGGGCTCTGGGCGATGCTCGGGGCGGCGGACGCGCTGGCCGAGGCGGCGGCGCGCGGCGCCGTCACGCCGGACGAGGCGGTGGCCGAGCTGCGCCGGGTGATCGGCGGCCTGGCGGGGCGCTGAGCCGCCTCGCAAGGCCGCGAGCGGCGACAACTTCGCGCCGCCCCGCCCGTTCTCCTGTCGACGCCCACGATAGAGGAGACAGCGCCATGGTCGATACCAAGCAGATCGCCGAGCACATGGAAGTCGTCGGTTCCTGCGGCAACCATGTCGGCACCGTCGATCATCTCGACGGCCAGCGCATCAAGCTGACGGCGAAGGACAGCGCCGATGGCCGGCATCATTTCCTGGCGCTCGACGCCGTGGAGGCGGTGCGCGACGGCAAGGTGGTGACGCGGATGAACCACAAGGAAGCCCTGGCCTCGCTGCAGGCCGCCTGACGGCCGGCGGCCGGCAGGCCCGGCCGCCACCGCCATCAAGGCCCCGCCCGGTCGCCACCGGGCGGGGCCTTTTTTTCAGGCGGGCTATTCCGCCGCAGCGCCGGCCAGCCCGGTGGCAGCCGGGCGGCGCGCCGCGTACAGCACCATCGCCAGCCCCGCCAGCGCCGTCGCCGCCCCCGCCAGGGCCACCGCCGGATAGCCCCAGCCGGCGGCGATCACCCCGCCGCCCAGCGCCGCGCCGAGGGCATTGCCCAGGTTGAAGGCGCCGATATTGACCGAGGAGGCCAGGCTCGGCGCCGCCGCCGCCGCGCCCATCACCCGCACCTGCAGCGGCGGCACCAGGGCGAAGCTGGCGATGCCCCAGAGGAAGATCAGCCCGGCGCTGACCACGGCATCCGGCATGAACCAGGCGAAGGCCAGCAGCACCAGGGCCAGCCCCGCCAGCGCCGCGATCAGCGTGCGGTCGACCGAGCGGTCGGCGAAGCGGCCGCCGAGCCCGTTGCCGAGGGTCAGGCCCAGGCCATAGGTCACCAGCATCGCCGTGACATAGCCGGGCGAGGCGCCCGTCGCCTCGCGCAGGATCGGCGCGATATAGGTGAAGACGGTGAACATCGCGCTCGAGCCGACCACCGTCAGCAGCAGCGCCCCCAGCACCCGCCGCTGGCCGAGGGCGCGGATCTCGGCCATCGCGTCGCCGCTGTCGGGCGCCGGCAGGGCGGGCAGGGTCAGCCGCAGCGCCAGCAGCGTGGCCAGGCCCAGCCCGGCGATGGCCCAGAAGCTGACCCGCCAGCCGAGCGTCTCGCCGGCCCAGCTGGCCAGCGGCACGCCGACCACCGTCGCCAGGGTCAGCCCCATGAACATGGTGGCGACCGCGCCGGCCCGGCGCTCGGGCGGCACCAGCCCGGCGGCGACGATCGCGCCGACGCCGAAGAAGGCGCCATGGTGCAGCGAGGTGACGATGCGGGCGGCCAGCAGCATCTCGTAGCTGGTGGCCAGCGCCGCCATCAGGTTGCCCAGGGTGAAGATGGCGGTCAGCAGCAGCAGCAGGGTGCGCCGCGGCAGGCGCCGCGTGCCCAGCGTCATCAGCGGCGCGCCGAGCATGACGCCCAGCGCATAGGCGCTGACCAGCAGCCCGGCGCGCGGGATCGAGACGCCGAGATCGCCGGCGATCACCGGCAGCAGGCCCATCGGCGCGAATTCGGTCACGCCGATGGCGAAGGCCCCGGCCGCGAGGGCCAGGAGTCCGGGGTTGGTCTTCATGCAGGCCTCGTGAAGCGGCGCGGCGGGCCGGCCCGGCGGTCGGCCAGGCGGCGGGGCGGCGCCGGCATTGGAAGGAGTGTTCCGGTGTCGGCGCAAAGATGATACGGCCCCTCTCGCCTGACTACGGCGCGACGGCGAAAAGGATCTTTGCGATGGACGCAAAGCTGGAGGCGCGGACCGACCGCGCGCGCGACCTGGCGCTGTTCGCCCTGGTGGCGGAGCAGGGCAGCTTCTCGGCCGCCGGAAGGGCGCTCGGGCTCAGCCCCTCGGCGGTCAGCCGCGGCATCGACCGGATCGAGGCGCGGCTCGGCGTGCGGCTGCTGCTGCGCTCGACGCGGGCGCTGGCGCTGACCGCCGAGGGCCAGGCCTATCGCCAGGCGGCGCGGCGCATCCTGGGCGAGCTCGACGAGGCGGAGCAGCGCATCGCCGACCAGGCGGCGCCGCGCGGCCGGCTGCGGGTCAGCGCCGCGCAGTCGCACGGGCGGCTCTGCCTGCTGCCGCTGCTGCCCGACTTCATGGCGCGCTACCCGCAGATCCTGCTCGACCTGTCGCTGACCGATGCGGTGGTCGATGTCGCCGCCGGCCAGGCCGATGTGGCGATCCGCTTCGGCCCGCTGGCCGACAGCGCGCTGACCGCGCGCCGGCTGGGCGAGGGCGGTCGCGTCATCGTCGCCGCCCCCGCCTATCTGGCGCGCCACGGCACGCCGCGCGCGCCGGAGGAACTGCTTCGGCACAACTGCCTGAACTTCAACTTCCGCCGCGCCGAGGCGACCTGGCCGTTCCGCCGCGACGGACGGCTGTTCACCCTCGACATCCGCGGCGGGCTGGAGGCGAACAATGGCGAGACGCTGGGCCAGCTGGCGCTGCTCGGCCTCGGCATCAGCCGGGTCGGGCGGTTCAGCGTGGCGCCGGAGATCGCCGCAGGGCGGCTGGTGCCGCTGCTGGAGGCGTTCAACCCCGGCGATACCGAGCAGCTGCACGCGCTGTTCGTCGGCGGCGCCAATACCCCGGCGCGGGTGCGGGTCTTCGTCGGCTTCCTGGCGGCGCGGCTGTCCGGCACCCTCGCCTGAGCGGGGGCCTGAGCGGAAGGGGGCGGCGAATTCAGCATCCGCTCTTTCTGCTATGCCGCTTTTGTATGGCGGGGCGCGGGCCCGGCCATTGCTTAATCTCCCTTCAGCCGAGCGCCGCGCCAGCCAAGACGGACGCCACGGCCACCAGGGAGCGAAGACCAGCATGGATGTCGGATTCATCGGCCTCGGCCGGATGGGGCGCCCGATGGCGTCCAACCTCTGCCGCAAGGGCTTTCGGCTGACCGTCAACGACATCAACCCGGAGGCGGTGGCCGAGCTGGCGCTGCTGCAGGCGCGCCCGGCCGCGAGCATCGCGGAAGCCGCCGCCGCCGGCCAGGTGATCGTCACCATGCTGCCCAACTCGGCCATCGTCGGGCAGGTGGTCGGCGGCGCCGACGGCGTGCTGGCGCATGCGAAGCCCGGCTCGGTGGTGCTGGACATGAGCACCATCGACCCGGAGACCACCGACCGGCTGGCGGCCCAGGCCGCCGAGCGGGGCATCGGCTTCGTCGACGCGCCGGTCGGCCGGCTGGCCAGCCACGCCGATCGCGGCGAATCCCTGTTCATGGTCGGCGCCACGGACGAGCACTTCGCGCTGGTCCGCCCGCTGCTGGAGGCGATGGGCAGCACCATCCACCATTGCGGCCCGGTCGGCAGCGGCACCCGCACCAAGCTGGTGAACAATTTCCTGGCGGTGGCCTCCTGCCAGATGAACGCGGAGGCGCTGGCACTGTCGCAGCGCTTCGGGCTGGAACTGGAGACCACGCTGGAGGTGCTCTACGGCACCACCGCGGTGAACGGGCAGCTGAAGATCGCCTGGCCGAGCAAGGTGCTGAAGGGCGATATCGCGCCCGGCTTCACCATCGACCTGGCGCACAAGGACCTGACGCTGATCGTCGAGGCGGCCAATGCGGCGCGCGTGCCGATGCCGATGGCCGCCGCGGCGCGCGAGGCCTTCAGCACCGCCCGCTCGCGCGGCTTCGGCGACAAGGATTTCTCCGCCATGGTCGATGCGCTCTGCGACCTGGCGCAGATCGAGAAGCCCCGCCTGCGCTGACGCTGCCCCGCCGGACCGACCAGGCACCGCCCCGCAGAGGGCGGGCCACCACGCATCAAGGGAAACGCTCATGTCCAGCTCTCGTCGCGCGCTGCTGCAGGGCAGCGCCGGCCTCGCCGCCGCCGCCGCCCTGACCACCACCCCGCTCGCCCGCCCGGCCCTGGCCCAGGCGCCGGCGCTGCGCATCGGCGTGCTGGCCGATTTCTCCGGCATCTACACCGACCTGCTGGGCCCGGCCGGCGTCGCCTGCGCCCGCCAGGCGGCCAGCGAGTTCATGGCGGCGACGCCCGGCCTGAATGTCGAGGTGATCTTCGGCGACCACCAGAACAAGGCCGATGTCGGCGCCACCCTGGCGCGCTCCTGGTTCGACCAGCAGGGCGTCGACATGCTGATCGCCGGCCCCAATTCGGCGGTGGGGCTGGCCGCCTCGACCATCACCCGCGACAAGGACAAGGTCTGCCTCGGCGTCGCGGTGACGGCGACCGAGTTCACCAACACGCTCTGCACGCCCAACACCATCAACTGGACCTATGACGGCTACATGCTGTCCAAGGCGGTCGCCGCCGAGACGGTGAAGGGCGGCGGCAAGAAGTGGTACTTCATCGCCACCGACAATGCCTTCGGCCATTCGCTGCAGGCCGAGACCACCGCCTTCGTGCAGGAGGCCGGCGGCAGCGTGGTGGGCGGCGCCCGCGTGCCGCTCGGCACCGCCGATTTCTCGGCCACCCTGCAGACGGCGCGGGCCAGCGGGGCGGAGGTGATCGGCCTGGCGCTCGGCGGCAACGACCTGCCCAACTGCATCAAGCAGGCGCAGGAATTCGGCATCACCCGGCGGATGAAGATGGCCGCGCTGGTGATGTTCCTGAGCGACATCAAGGCGGCCGGCCTGCCGGTGATGCAGCAGCTGCTGTTCACCAACAGCTTCTACTGGGACACCAACGAGCAGACCCGCGCCTTCACCCGCCGCGTCCTGCCGGTGATGGGCGGCGCCTATCCGGGCATGGTGCATGCGGGCTGCTATGCCGTCACCCGCCACTACCTGAAGGCGGTCGCCGCCATGGGGGTGGCGCGGGCGAAGCAGAGCGGCGCCGCCGTGGTGGCGCAGATGAAGACGATGCCGACCGAGGACGACGCCTTCGGCCAGGGCAGCATCCGCGCCGATGGCCGCGCCGTGCTGGCCGCCTATCTGCTGCAGGTGAAGGCGCCGGGCGAGAGCCGCCAGGACTGGGATTTCTGCAAGCTGGTCTCGACCATGGCGCCGGAGGAGACGGTCAAGCCGCTGGCGCAGAGCGCCTGCCCGCTGATCCGCGGCTGACCGCCCGGCCGGGCGGGGCGCAGCGCCCCGCCCGCCACCCTGCCCAGCCGGTGATCAGCCGGTGATCATCCGGCGCAGCCGGGTGGAGAGGCGGTCGACCAGCATCACCGTCGCCAGGATCAGCAGCACGATGAAGGACACCACGTCCCATTCCAGCGTGCGGATCATCTCCGACAGCATCAGCCCGATGCCGCCGGCGCCGACGATGCCGATGATGGTCGACGAGCGGGTGTTGCTCTCGATCATGTAGAGCACATGGCCGATCATCACCGGCAGCACCGCCGGCAGCACGCCGAAGCGGATGCCGGCCAGCCGGCCGCCGCCGGTCGAGCGCACGCCCTCGACCGCGCGGCGGTCGGCCGCCTCGATCGCCTCGGAGAACAGCTTGCCGAAGGTGCCGATATCGCCGGTCATGATCGCCAGCACCCCGGCGAAGGGGCCGAGGCCGACGACGCTGACCCAGATCAGCGCCCAGATCAGCGCATCGACGCCGCGGATGCTGTCGAGCAGCCGGCGCGACAGGAAATGCACCAGGCGGTTGATGCTGGTGTTGCGCGCCGCCAGCAGGCCGAGCGGGAAGGCGAGGATGGCGGCCAGCAGCGTGCCGAGGAAGGCGATCGCCAGCGTCTCCGCCAGGCCCTGGAAGATCAGCACGGCGCGGCTGGCGGTGCCCGGCGTCGGCGGGATCATCAGCCCGATGAAATGCACCAGCTGCGCCAGGCCGCCGGCGATGCGGCCGGGCGAGAACTCCAGCCGCCAGAGCCCGAAGGCGAAGAGGCAGATGGCGGCGGCGAGCAGCGCCAGCCCGAGCAGCCGGCGCGGCGTCGCGCGGCGGAAGGCCGCCGGGTGGCGCGCCCGCAGGCCGGCCAGGTCGGCCAGCGCGCTCTGCCGCAGGCTCAGGGGATGCGTGGTGCTCATCCATGCCGCTCCATCGCGCCGATCAGCCGGTGCCGCAGCCATTCCGTGCCGAGATCGATCAGCATGACGGTCAGGATGATCAGCAGCAGGATGGCGGAGACGTCGTTGTAGTAGAACTTGCGGATCGCCTCGAGCAGGTCGAGGCCGATGCCGCCGGCGCCGACGAAGCCCAGCACCGAGGCCTGGCGGACATTGATCTCGAAGCGCAGCAGCAGGTAGCTGACGAAATTCGGCAGCACCTGCGGCAGCACGGCGAAGCGCACCATGGCGACCCAGGAGGCGCCGGCCGCCGTCGCGCCCTCGACCGGCTTGCGGTCGATGTTCTCGACCACCTCGTAGAACAGCTTGCCGAGCGCGCCCATGCTGTGCAGCGCGATGGCCAGCACGCCGGGCACCGGGCCGAGGCCGAAGGCCATGACGAAGACCAGCGCGAAGACGATGTCGGGGACGGTGCGGCAGAATTCCAGCAGCCGCCGCGCCGCGCCGCGCAGCCAGCCATGGGCAACCAGGTTGGAGGAGGCCAGGAAGCAGAGCAGGAAGCCGCCGAGCCCGCCGAGCACGGTGCCGAGATAGGCGATCAGCAGCGTGTCGAACAGCAGCACGCCCCATTTCCGCCAGCCCCAGAGCCATTCCGCCGGATCGGTCCAGACCCGGCCGCTGCCGCTCTCGAAGGCGGTGATGCGGTCGAAATAGTCGAGGAAGCCGCCGAGATGCCGCCACAGCCGGGCGAGGTCGATTTCGGCGACATGGCCGGCGAGCAGGGTGAGGGCCGCGATGGCGAGCGCCAGCAGCAGCGCGCGGCGGCGCGGCGCCCGGCCGGCCTGGCGATAGCCGTCCAGCGGCTCGGCGAGGCGCGGGTCGGCGGGGCGGGGGAGGGAGATGGCCAGGGGAATGCGTCCCGGAACGGCCGCTGTCCCGGCCACCAGGGCCAGGACAGCGGGCGCGCCGCCTCAGCCGCGGCGGCGCAGGTTGTCGACGAAGCGGTTCAGCTCGATGATCGGCTGGTAGACGCTGTTGTCGGCGGCCACCAGCGGGCCCGCCTTGCCATCGGTCATCCTGTCGAAGGCGGCCTTGTCGGCGGTGGCCAGCTCCAGCACGGCGCTGCGGATCGCCGCCTTCAGGTCTTCCGGCAGCGCGTCCAGATAGGCCATCGGCGAGTTCACGATCTGCTCGGACTTGAAGATGATGCGGAAATCCGCTGCCTTCACCATGCCCTTGCGCGCCATGCGCAGCAGGTTGCTCTCCTGCTCGTCATTCCACCAGTTGGCGCACATGTCGACGGTGCCCTGGCTGAGCGCGATCACCGCGTTCTCATGGCTGCCGGTATAGACGACGCGGCCGAAGAACTGCTCCGGGGTGATGCCCAGCTTGTTCAGCGCGAAGCGCGGCACGTTGTTGCCCGAGGTGGAGTTCGGATCGACCAGGCCGAGGTTCTTGCCTTTCAGATCCTCGATCTTCTGGTAGGGGCTGTCGGCCTTCACGTAGAACACCGAGTAGTAGCCCTTGCTGCCGTCGAGATTGCTCTCGATGGCGAAGGCGGTGATCTTCGAGCCGGTCATCAGCGCGCGGGCGAAGGAGGAGGGGCCGTAGGAGGCGAGGTGGATATTGCCCGCCCGCTGCCCCTCGATCACCGCGGCATAGTCGCTGGCGATGCGCAGCGTCACCTTGGTGCCGAGGCGCTTCGACATGTAGGCGATGAAGGGCGCGTAGCGCTCGGTGACGCCCGAGGCGTTCTCCGACGGGATGATGGCGAAGACCAGCTCGGGATAGCGGGCGGCCCAGGGTGCGGCGCCCTGGGCGCGGAGGACGGTCGGCGCCGCGAGCATGGCGGCGGAGGCGCCCAGGAGGGCGCGGCGCTGGAGGAGCATGGGTGTCTTCCCTGTGGGTCGGCGAAAAGCGAAGGCAGCGTCAGGCGTGCAGCGGCTGTGCCGCGCGGCGGGGCGGCGCCGCGACCGGCGCGGCCTCCATCGCCTCGGCCGCCTCGAGGCCGTAGAGCGCGCGCGCGGCGGCGGCGTCGAGCCGGTCCGGCGCGCCGTCGAAGACCAGGCGGCCGGCCGAGAGCCCGACCAGCCGCGTGCAGTAGTGGCGCGCGATGTCGAGCGAATGCAGGTTGCAGAGCACGGTGATGCCGTAGTCGCGGTTGATCCGCGCCAGCGCGTCCATCACCACGCGGGTGTTGCGCGGGTCGAGCGAGGCGATCGGCTCGTCGGCCAGGATGATCTCGGGCGACTGCACCAGGGCGCGGGCGATGGCGACGCGCTGCTGCTGGCCGCCCGAGAGGGTCTCGGCGCGCTGCGCGGCCAGCTCGGCGATGTCGAGGCTCTCCAGCGCCGAGAGGGCGATGGCGCGGTCCTCCTCCGGCCAGAGCTGCAGCAGCGAGCGATAGGCCGGCACCTGGTTCAGCCGGCCCATCAGCACATTGGTCAGCACGTCGAGCCGGCCGGACAGGTTGAAGCCCTGGAACACCATGGCGCAGCGCGCCCGCCAGTCGCGCAGCGCGCGGCCGCGCAGCGCGGTGACGTCGGTGCCGTCGAACAGGATCTGCCCGGCGCTCGGCTCGGCCAGCCGGTTCACCATGCGCAGGAAGGTGGACTTCCCGGCGCCCGAGCGGCCGATCACGCCGACGAAGGCGCCGCGCGGCACCTCGAGCGAGAGGTTGTCGAGCGCGATCCGGTCGCCGAAGCGCCGCGTCAATCCCTGGATGATCAGCATGGGCGGACGCTTAGCCCGCGCATGATGACAGCCGCATCGCAGCAGCGTGAAGGATCGATGACGCTGCGGGGGACGGGGGCGGAGGGGAGGGCGGCCCGGGCCCGGCCGGCCGGCCGGCTTGCGGCGCGGGAAAAAAAGCCAGGGTCCCGCACAACGTTTGGCGCGGAAATAACTTATGTGACGGAACCGGGTGCCGGGCCGCCGCAGGCCGCCCGCCGCATCCCGCTATCGGAACCGTCGCAGCCATGCCGCCAGCGGCAGAAGGGAGAGTCATGCCCGTCGAACGGTCGCGCAACAGGCCCGCCCTGTCGGAGGAGACGCGGCAGAGCCCCGACTTCTCCGGCGCGCGCGACAGCCGCGACATCTTCTTCGCCGCGGTCGAGACCACGCGGATGCCGATGACCGTGACCGATCCGCGGCAGAAGGACAATCCGATCATCTTCGCCAACCAGGCCTTCCTGGCGCTGACCGGCTATGCCTCGGAGGAGTTGATCGGCCGCAACTGCCGCTTCCTTCAGGGGCCGGAGACCGATCGCGACACGGTGGAGCAGGTCAAGCAGGCGATCCGCGAAGAGCAGGAGATCGCCACCGAGATCCTGAACTACCGCAAGAACGGCTCCAGCTTCTGGAACGCGCTCTACATCTCGCCGGTGCATGACGGCGAGGGCAACCTGATCTACTTCTTCGGCTCGCAGCTCGACGTCTCGCGCCGGCGCGATGCCGAGGATGCGCTGCGCCAGGCGCAGAAGATGGAGGCGCTCGGCCAGCTGACCGGCGGCATCGCGCACGACTTCAACAACCTGCTGCAGGTGATGTCGGGCTATCACGAGCTGGCGCTGGCGGCACTGCGCCGCGGCGGCGGGGCGGAGGTGCGGGCGCTCGGCCATATCGAGGCGGCGCACCAGGCGGCGATGCGCGCCGGCACGCTGACCCAGCAGCTGCTGGCCTTCGCCCGCAAGCAGCGGTTGGAGGGCCGCGCGCTGAGCCTGAACGAGACGGCGCGCTCGATGCTCGACCTGGCGCGGCGGACGCTGGGCGGCGAGGCCAAGGTCTATGCGCATCTCGACGAGACGCTGTGGAACTGCCGGGCCGATCCCAGCCAGCTCGAGGTCTCGATCCTGAACCTGCTGATCAATGCGCGCGACGCGCTGCAGGGGCGGCCCTCGCCCTCGGTGACGCTGGAGACCCGCAACCACGAGGTGGCGGCCGAGGATGCCGGCAACCCGGCCGGCCTGCCGCCCGGGCGCTATGCCTGCATCAGCGTCTCCGACAATGGCTGCGGCATGTCGCCGGAAATCCTGGCCCGGGTGCTCGATCCCTTCTTCACCACCAAGGAGGAAGGCCGCGGCACCGGCCTCGGCCTGTCCACCGTCTATGGCTTCGCCAAGCAGTCCGGCGGCACGGTGCGGCTGTATTCCGAGGCGGGCTTCGGCACCACGGTGCGGCTCTACTTCCCCGCCGCCGAGGGGACCGGCGACCGCCGCGCCACGCCGCACTCGCGGGCGATCCAGCGCGGCGGCCAGGAGGTGATCCTGGTGGTCGAGGACCGGCCCGAGATCGGCGATGTCGCCGAGGCCTTCCTCGAGGATTTCGGCTACCGCATCCTGCGCGCCGAGAGCGGGCGCCAGGCGCTGGTGATGCTCGAGGCGCATCCCGAGATCGACCTGCTGTTCTCCGACCTGATCATGCCGGGCGGGATGAACGGCGTGGTGCTGGCGCGCGAGGCGCGGCGGCGCCGGCCGGAGCTGAAGATCCTGCTGACCACCGGCTATGCCGAGGCCTCGGTCGAGCGGATCGAGGCCGGCGGCTCGGAATTCGAGATCATCAACAAGCCCTATGGCCTGCAGAACCTGGCGAAGAAGGTGCGGCTGGTGCTCGACGGCCCGACCGGGGTGGCCTGAGGCGGGCGCCGCCCGCTCAGCCGTCGTTCTGCATCGCCAGCTGCCGCGCCACCCCCTCATAATGCCGCGCCGAGGCCGTATTGCCCTGGGCGCGGTAGGCGGCGCTGACCGCGCGCGCCGCCCGCACCGCGGCGTCAAAGGCCTCCAGCCGCTGGGGCCAGTCCAGCTCGCCCTCGCCGATCTCGCCCTCCCGGAAGGCGCCGACGCGATAGCCGCCATCGAGATCGACCACGCCGATCCGCGGCACGCCGCCCTGCATCGCGCCGTAGAAGGCCACGCCCGGCCGGGCGCTGTCGCGGCGCCGCAGCATGCCATGGCCCTCCGCCAGCCCCGCCGGACAGGCGCCGGTCGAGAAGACCGGGCCGCCCTCCAGCGAGCGGGGCGCGACGAAGCGGCAGGAGGTCGCCGGGTCGCGCGACCAGGCCATCTCCTGCGCCCGGCCCGGGCCCGCCGCCAGCAGCGCGGCCAGCAGGACCCCCGCCCATCGATGCCGCGCCGCCATGCCCTGCCTCCCGCGCTGTGCTGCCGCCGCCGGGCTTAGCATGCCGGCGCGCGGCGCCGGAGCGGGCGGCCGCGGCACATTCGCGTCAGCGGCGCGGCCTCAGCGGCAGTTGTCGCCGGTGCGGCGGAAGTTAAACACCCGGCCGTCGCGCAGCTCGAAGGTGACCAGGCAGGGCTCCGCCGCATAGCCGCCGCCGCCGAGCGGGAAGCCCAGGCCGATGCCGGTGCCGGTGCCGACGCCGCGGCCGCGGCCATAGCCGCCGCCATAGCCGAAGCTGCCGGCGCCGATGCCGAAGCTCAGCCCGGAGGCGGCGGGCGGCGTGCTGCTGGTCAGGTCGTATTCCAGGAAGCGCCGCCCCTCGCCGTCATAGACGCGCTGCGGCACGCCCAAGCCCTCGACCAGGCGGATCTCCGGCTGGCCGACATAGGTGGCGAGGCCGCGATCGACATCGCCCGGCCCCTCGCCGGCACAGGCGGCGAGCAGCGCGGGGGCGGCGAGCAGCACGGCAAGGCTGAGGCGCGGCGGCGTCATCCGGGTTCTCCTGTCGACCGTCCAACGCCGCGCCGCGCGCGGCGGTTTCGCCGGCGGGGGCCGCGGCGCGGCCGCCGGCAGCCGGGCAGGGCGGCCATCCCCGCCGGGCGGTTTCCGCCACGGGTCATTTCCCCGCCTGCCAGGGATGAAAATATTTCCCCTGGATCAATTTGAAATCGTCCAAGGACAAACATAGTAAAACTGCGAATTAGTGGGTTGCCCCATAATATTTAACCGACGAAAATGCGGGCATGCGCCGCCGGTTCTTCTGCACCCTGTCCCTGGCCGCCGCCGTTGCCGCGCCGCCCGCCCTGGCGGCGCCGCGGCTGCTGCCGGACCCGCCGCTGGCGCGCCGGCTGCGGCTGCGCCACGCGGCCTCCGGCGCGGTCTTCTCCGGCATCTACCACAACGGCCTGGCCGCCGATCCCAAGGCCATGGCCGAGCTGTCGCAGGTGCTGGCCGATACCCGCACCGGCCAGGTCCGCGCCTTCGACGTCGAGGCCATCGACATCGTCTGGGAGATGGGCCGACGCCAGGGCTTCGCGGAATTCACCGTGCTCTCCGGCTACCGCACCGAGGCGACCAACCGCGAGGTGAACGGCGCCGCCAACAGCCAGCACCTGCGCGCCGCGGCGCTCGACCTGCAGATCGCCCGCGCCCGCTTCGACGGCTTCGCCGAGGCGGCGCTGAAGCTCGGCCGCGGCGGCGTCGGCCTGTATCCCGGCCAGGGCTTCATCCATCTCGATTCCGGCACGGTGCGGCACTGGCGCGAGGGCGAGACGCCGGCCGCCATGGCGCTGCGGCGCGGCCCGGTGCTGCCCAGCCTGCCGCCGCGCAGCCCGGCCGAGCAGCGCATCGACCGCCTGGCCGAGGCCTGGGCCAATCTGCGACGCCGCTGAACCGGCGGTTCAGCCCTCCGCCAGTTCCTCGGCCAGCGCGGCCGCCCAACCGGCATAGGGCGTGTTGCGCGCCAGGTGGCGGGTGTAGTCCGGCGCGCCATCCTGCCACCAGACCGGGCCGCGCTCGCCGAGCTCCTGCTTGGCGGCCTCGACCCGCTGCCGCGCCGCCTCCCGCGCCGCGCTGTCCTGCTGCCGCATCGCCGCCTGCTTGGCCCGCCGCGCCGCCATCAGCTCCCGCACCAGCGCCTCGCGCCGGGCGGCGGACAGGGCCGGGTTGGCGCGGCGCCACAGCCGGCCGCGCACCATCAGGTAGCGGCCATCCGGCGTGGTCGGCGGCGGCGCGGCGCTCATGCCGGGACCAGGGTCTCGACCAGCGGGCTCCAGCGCGCCTGGCGCAGGTCGCGGCGCATCGCCTCCTCCCCGGTCCAGCGGGTTGCTTCCGGCAGCTGGATCGCCTCGGCGCGCAGCACCAGCCGCTCCTCGCGGAACGGCCAGGGGTCGAGCGACCAGCGTGCTTCCTCCTGCCGCGCCAGCCGCATCGGGCGGCGGCTGCCATCTTCCATCGGCGCCTCGCCCGCCTTGTCGGGGGCGGCGAAGCAGAGCGCCAGGGACAGCGCGTCGGTCACCGCGACCAGCGCCGAGTTGCGCGCCACCTGCTCCGGCGCGGCGCCGAGCTTCGCCGTCCAGTCCGCCTGCAGCGCCGCCTGGCGCGCGGCATGCTCGTTGATGGCGGCGCGGTCGGCCGGCGGCAGCCGCTCGGGCCGCAGGTACTCGGTGTAGATCCGGGTGCCGTGCAGCGAGATCAGCAGGGCGGGCCAGAGGCCCCAGGCGGCGCGCGCCCGCTCCACCCCCTGCGCCCACATCGGCGCGTGCACCGCGGCGCCGAGCTCGGTGAAGCTGTGCGGCAGGCCGGTCTCCGGGTTCAGGCTGGGCGCCGCCTCCCAGTCCAGCCAGGCCAGGTCGTGCTGCCCGGCGGCCAGGATCACCGCGGGCGCCGGGTCGGGCAGGGCGAAGCCCGGGGCGCCCCAGGCGGCCAGCATCTGGCCGGAGAGCAGGGCATGGGCGGGCTGCGGGACCAGCAGGCGGCAGCCCGCCTCGGGACGGCGGATGATCATGCGGGGTCAACGCGCCAGGCGGCCACGGGATCCATCCTGGGATCCATGATGGGATCCATCCTGGGATCCAGCCGGCCGGCCCGGCGCTTGCGGACCGCCCCCTTTCTTAACAACCCGGCATCGGATGCGCGGCAGAATGGCCGGCCGGGAGACGGTACCTTGTCAGTTTGCCTGGCTTGGCGTACTCGGGGCCGTTGGGACCCCAGGCAGTTTACAATACCGGTGCTGGGCGCCGCGCGCGGCTCCTGCACCGACCTCATGACGGTGGGAATGCGATGAAAGCCTACTTGGATTACCTGACCGACATCGAAGGCAGAAAGGTTCAAGGGCTCGCTCCCAAGCCGATCGACGATGGCGCGCTGGTGGCCGACCTGATCGCCCTGATCCAGGATGCCGGCAGCGAGCACCGCGCCGATGCGCTGAAGTTCTTCATCTACAACACCCTGCCCGGCACCACGAGCGCCGCCGGGGTGAAGGCCGCCTTCCTGAAGCGGATCATCCTGGGCGAGGTCGCGCTCCCCGAGATCACGCCGGCCTTCGCGCTCGAGCTGCTGTCGCACATGAAGGGCGGCCCCTCGATCGCCGTGCTGCTCGACATCGCGCTGGGCGCCGATGCCACCCTGGCCGCGCAGGCCGGCGAGGTGCTGAAGACCCAGGTCTTCCTCTACGACGCCGACATGTTCCGGCTGCGCGACGCCCACCAGGCCGGCAACGCCGTGGCGCGTGACGTGCTGGAGAGCTACGCCAAGGCCGAGTTCTTCACCAAGCTGCCCGAGGTCCCCGACGCGATCGAGGTGGTGACCTTCGTCGCCGCCGAGGGCGACATCTCGACCGACCTGCTCTCGCCCGGCAACCAGGCGCATTCGCGCGCCGACCGCGAGCTGCACGGCCGCTGCATGTGCTCGCCCGAGGCGCAGCAGCAGATCGTCGCGCTGCAGCGCCAGCACCCGGGCAAGCGGGTGATGATGATCGCCGAGAAGGGCACGATGGGCGTCGGCTCCTCGCGCATGTCGGGCGTCAACAACGTGGCGCTGTGGACCGGCCGGCCCTCCAGCCCCTATGTCCCCTTCGTCAATGTCGCGCCGATCGTCGCCGGCACCAACGGCATTTCGCCGATCTTCGCCACCACCGTCGACGTCACCGGCGGCATCGGCATCAACCTGAAGAACTGGGTGAAGAAGCTCGGCGCCGACGGCAAGCCGATCCTCAACAATGACGGCAACCCGATCCTCGAGCAGAAGTATTCGGTCGAGACCGGCACCGTCCTGACCATCGACGTCAAGGGCAAGAAGCTGCGCGACGCCCAGGGCAACGAGCTGGTCGACATCGCCGGCGCCTTCACGCCGCAGAAGCTGGAATTCATGAAGGCGGGCAGCTCCTATGCCATCGTCTTCGGCAAGAAGCTGCAGACCTTCGCGGCGCAGACGCTCGGCGTCGCCGCGGCCCAGGTCTTCGCCCCGAACAAGGAGATCTCGGTCGAGGGCCAGGGCCTGACCGCGGTCGAGAAGATTTTTAACCGTAACGCGGTGGGCGTGACGCCGGGCAAGATCCTGCACGCGGGCTCGGACGTCCGCGTCAAGGTCAATATCGTCGGCTCGCAGGACACCACTGGCCCGATGACGGCGCAGGAGCTGGAGGCGATGGCCGCCTCGGTCATCTCGCCGCTGGTGGACGGCGCCTACCAGTCGGGCTGCCACACCGCCTCGGTCTGGGACAAGAAGGCGCAGGCCAATATCCCGAAGCTGATGTCCTTCATGAACGGTTTCGGCCTGATCACGGCGCGCGACCCGAAGGGCGCCTATCCGGCGATGACCGACGTCATCCACAAGGTGCTGAACGACATCACCGTGGATGACTGGGCGATCATCATCGGCGGCGACAGCCATACCCGCATGTCGAAGGGCGTCGCCTTCGGCGCCGATTCCGGCACGGTGGCGCTGGCGCTGGCGACCGGCGAGGCCACCATGCCGATCCCGCAATCGGTGAAGGTGACCTTCAAGGGTGCCATGCAGCCGCACATGGATTTCCGCGACGTGGTCCATGCGACGCAGCAGCAGATGCTGAAGCAGTGCGGCGACAACGTCTTCCAGGGCCGCGTCATCGAGGTGCATATCGGCACCCTGCTGGCCGACCAGGCCTTCACCTTCACCGACTGGACGGCGGAGATGAAGGCCAAGGCCTCGATCTGCATCAGCCAGGACGCGACCCTGATCGAATCCCTGGAGATCGCCAAGTCGCGCATCCAGATCATGATCGACAAGGGCATGGAGAATGCCGCCGGCACGCTGCGCGGGCTGATCGCCAAGGCCGATGCCCGCATCGCCGAGATCCGCTCGGGCGCCAAGCCGGCGCTGGCCCCCGACGCCAATGCCAAGTACTTCGCCGAGGTGGTGGTCGACCTCGACATCATCGACGAGCCGATGATCGCCGACCCGGACGTCAACAATGCCGACGTCTCCAAGCGCTACACCCACGACACCATCCGCCCGGTCTCCTATTACGGCGCGGCGAAGAAGGTGGATCTGGGCTTCGTCGGCTCCTGCATGGTGCACAAGGGCGACATCAAGATCGTCGCCCAGATGCTGAAGAACATCGAGAAGACGCAGGGCAAGGTCGAGTTCAAGGCGCCGCTGGTGGTCGCAGCACCCACCTACAACATCGTCGACGAGCTCAAGGCCGAGGGCGACTGGGAGATCCTGCAGCGCTATTCGGGCTTCGAGTTCAACGACGTGCAGCCGAAGACCGCGGCGCGCACCGAATACGAGAACATCCTCTATCTGGAGCGCCCGGGCTGCAACCTCTGCATGGGCAACCAGGAGAAGGCGGAGAAGGGCGACACCGTGCTCGCCACCTCCACCCGCCTGTTCCAGGGCCGCGTGGTCGAGGATGCCGGCGAGAAGAAGGGCGAGTCGCTGCTGGCCTCGACCCCGGTGGTGGTGCTCTCCGCCATTCTCGGTCGCACGCCGAGCGCCGAGGAATACAAGGCCGCCGTCCAGGGCATCGACCTGACCAAGTTCGCCCCGCCCAAGGCGACGCCGCTGGATGCCGCCTCGGTCCACTACTGAGACGGACTGATCCCGGCGGCGGCCCCGTGCCGCCGCCGGCCGCTTTCTTGTCACGCAGGGTCACGGCGGCTTGCGGCCGCCGCTTCCGGCACCACCTCGCAGCCATCCCCGCCGCGAGACCCGTCCGCCCGTGACCGACCAGCCGCCCGCCCCCCGCCTGACTCGTCGCCGCCTGGGCCGCCGCCTCGGCGGCCTGCTCGGCGCTGCCGCCGCGCTGCCCTGGATCGGCGGCTGCCTGGGCGGCGGGGTGCCCGGCGCCGCGCTGGCGGCCAGCGACCATTTCGACGGCGAGCGCTTCTTCAACCCCGGCGGCGCCGGGCCGCGCGGCCTGCTCGACCTGGCGCGCTGGAAGCTCGGCGGCGGCGACGAGCCCTGGCCGGAAGCCTATCCCAGCCCCTTCCCGCCGGACCGGCCGCCGCCGCGCGTCGCCGGCCGGGCGCTGCGCGTCAGCTTCGCCGGCCATGCCAGCTTCCTGATCCAGGGCGCCGGGCTGAACATCCTGACCGACCCGGTCTGGTCGGAGCGCGCCAGCCCGGTCTCCTTCGCCGGGCCGAAGCGGGTCAATGCCCCGGGCATCGCCTTCGACGACCTGCCGCCGATCGACGCCGTGCTGGTCTCGCACGGCCATTACGACCATCTCGACCTCGACACCCTGGCGCGGCTCTGGCAGCGCGACCGGCCGCGCATCCTGGCGCCGCTCGGCCATGACGCGACGATCCGCGGCCATGACGCCGATATCGCGGTGACCACGGCCGACTGGGAGGCGGTGGTGCCGCTCGGCCCCGGGGTGGAGGCGGTGCTGGAGCCGGTGCACCACTGGACGGCGCGCGGCGTGTTCGACCGCAACCGTGCGCTGTGGTGCGGCTTCGTGCTGCGCGGGCTGGGGGAGGGCGTGTTCTTCGCCGGCGACACCGGCTTCGACGAGGGAAGGCCGTTCCGCCGCGTCGCCGCGCGGCATGGCGCGCTCGGCCTGGCGCTGCTGCCGATCGGCGCCTATGCGCCGCGCTGGTTCATGGCCGGCCAGCACATGGACCCGGCCGATGCGGCGCAGGGCTTCCGCCTGCTCGGCGCGCGCCAGGCACTGGGCTATCACTGGGGCACCTTCAAGCTGACCGACGAGGGCATCGCCCGGCCGGAGGAGGAACTGGCCGTGGCGCTGGCGCAGCAGGGCGTGGCGCCGCAGCGCTTCCTGGCGGCCCGGCCCGGCCAGGTCTGGCAGGCGGCGCCCGGCGACGCCGGCTGAGCCCGCGCCGGCTCGCCCGCCGGCCGATCGGTGCTATGAGGCGGCGATGCGCCCCTCCCTGCCGAAACCCGCCCTGATCCAGCAGTTCCTGCGCCGCCTGCGGCTGTCCCGCTCGGCGATCCTGCCCGTCACCCCGCTCGACCCGCACTATGCCGCAGGGCAGTGCCACGTCAACGTGGCGCACCGCGTGCGCGAGGCCGGCGGCCAGGTGGTGCCGGGCTGGCTGCTGCGGCCGGGGATGATCAACGAGGCGGCCTATCACGCGGTCTGGCAGCCGCCGGGCGGCACCGCGCTGGTCGATCCGACGCCGCGGGCCGGGGACGAGGCGCGGCTGGTCTTCCTGCCCGACCCGGCGCGGCGGATCGCGCCCAGCGCCGTGCCCGGCTGCGACCTGTTGCTCTGGGCCGACCGGATCCTCGGGCTGCAGGACATGCCGGCGGTGTTCCAGGGCCGCCCCAGCGCCGAGCGGGTCGACATCGCCTTCGATGCCGCCGCGCATCACGCGCTGCGCCAGCTCGGCCTGACGCCGGCCGGGGCGGTGGCGATCGGCCACCGCCCCGGCTAGCCAGGGTTAGCCAGGGTCGGCCAGGACGCCTCAGGCCAGCGCCGGCAGCCGGTCGAGATGCTTGTCCAGCGTCAGCGGATAGTCGCGCAGCCGGATGCCGGTGGCGTTGTAGGCGGCATTGGCGATCGCCGCCGCGACGCCGCAGAGGCCGAGCTCGCCCACCCCCTTGGCCTTCATCGGCGAGGAGATCGGATCGACCTCGTCGAGGAAGATCACCTCCTGGTGCGGCACGTCGGCATGCACCGGCACCTCGTAGAGCGCCAGGTCGTGGTTGATGAAGGCGCCCTGCCGCGTGTCGACGGCCAGCTCCTCCATCAGCGCCGCGCCGACGCCCATGGTCATGGCGCCGATCACCTGGCTGCGCGCCGTCTTCGGGTTGAGGATGCGCCCCGCCGCGCAGACCGCCAGCATGCGGCGCAGCCGCGTCTCGCCGGTCGCGGCATCCACCGCCAGCTCGACGAAATGCGCGCCGAAGGTGGATTGCTGGTACTGCTTGTCGAGGTCGCCGAACTCGATGCTGTCCTCCGCCACCAGCCCGTCGGCGCCGGCCGCCTCGGCCAGGGCGACGCGGCGGTTGCCGGAGCGGATGTCGCCGCCCTCGAAGACCGCATCGGCCGAGTTGACGCCGAGCCGCTGCGCCACCGCCTCGCGCAGCTTGACGCAGGCGGCATAGACGCCGGCGGTGGCGCTGTTGGCGCCCCACTGCCCGCCCGAGCCGGCCGAGACCGGGAAGCTGGAATCACCGAGCTTCACCGTCACCCGCTCGATGCCCACCCCCATCATTTCGGCCGCCGTCTGCGCGATGATGGTGTAGCTGCCGGTGCCGATATCGGTCATGTCGGTCTCGACCGTGACCAGGCCCTGCGCGTCCAGCCGCACCCGCGCGCCGGACTTGGTGACCATGTTGTTGCGGAAGGCGGCGGCGACGCCGAGCCCGGTCAGCCAGCGGCCGTCGCGCGCCTGGCCGGGGGCGCGGCGGCGGTCCCAGCCGAAGCGCTCGGCGCCCAGCCGCAGGCATTCCACCAGCTGGCGCTGCGAGAAGCGGCGGCCCGGCTGGTTCGGGTCCTCCTGGGTGTCGTTGCGGATGCGGAACTCGACCGGGTCGAGGCCGAGCTTCTCCGCCATCTCGTCGATGGCGATTTCCAGCGCCATCAGCCCGGGCGCCTCGCCGGGGGCGCGCATGGAATTGCCCTCCGGCAGGTCGAGCACGGCGAGCCGCAGCTGGGTCAGCCGGTTCGCCCCGGCATAGAGCAGCCGGGTCTGGTCGACCGCCGTCTCCGGCCCGCCATCCTTCTGGTCACCCGACCAGCTCTCATGGCCGATGGCGGTGATGCGGCCCTGCGGGTCGGCACCGATGCGGATGCGCTGGATGGTGGCCGGGCGGTGAGTGGTGTTGTTGATCATCAGCGGCCGCGGCAGCGCCACCTTGACCGCGCGTCCCGCCGCCCGCGCGCCGAGGGCGGCCAGCAGCGCATCGGCGCGCAGGAACAGCTTGCCGCCGAAGCCGCCGCCGATATAGGGCGAGATCAGCCGCACCTTCTCGCGCGGCAGGCGCAGCGTCTTCGCCAGGTCGCTGGCGCCCCAGGCGATCATCTGGCTGGAGGTCCAGACCGTCACCCGGTCCTCCTCCCAGAAGGCCACCGAGGCATGCGGCTCCATCATCGCATGGGTCTGGTCGGGCGTGGTGTAGGTGGCGTCGAACTGCACCGGCGCGGCGGCGAAGGCGCCGGCGAAATCGCCGGTGGCGCTGGCCGACTGGTCGACCTTCTCGGCGCTGTCGCGCGCGGCGGCCAGGTCATAGGCGCCCTCGGCCGGGGCATAGTCGATGCGCACCAGGCCAGCGGCATCGCGCGCCTGCTCGAAGGTCTCGGCCACCACCAGGGCGACCGCCTGGTGGTAGTGGTCGACCTCCGGCCCGCCGAGCAGGCGGACGGTGTTCATCTTGCCCTTGTCCAGCGGCCCGGCATTCTCGGCGGTGACGATGGCCAGCACGCCGGGCGCGGCGCGCGCCGCCTCCAGGTGCATGCCGGTGATGCGGCCCTTGGCGATGCCGGCGCCGATGATATGGCCATAGGCGGCATCGGCCACCGGGCTGTCGCGCCGCTCATAGGCATAGGGCGCCTGGCCGGTGGTCTTCAGCCGGCCCTCGACGCGGTCGAGCGGCTGGCCGACGACCTTCAACTGGTCGATCGGGTTCTGCGTGGCGGGGGTTTCGAACTTCATCGCTTCAGCCCTTCGCTTCCAGCAGCACCGAATGCAGCGTGCGCGCCGCCAGCGTCACCTTGAAGGCGTTCTCTGTCGTCGGCCGCGCGCCGTCGAGGATGGCGTCGATCGCGGCCTTGGCGCCGCGCGGTACCTCGCGCTCCGCCGCCTCGACCCGCCAGGGCTTGTGCGCGACGCCGCCCAGCGCCACCCGCGCGCTGCCATCCGGCTGCACCACGGCGGCGACCGAGACCAGGGCGAAGGCATAGGAGGCGCGGTCGCGCACCTTGCGGTAGATCTGCTGCCCGCCCACCGGCGGCGGCAGGGTGACGGCGGTGATCAGCTCGCCGGGGCGCAGCGCCGTCTCGAGCTGCGGCGTGTCGCCGGGCAGGCGGTGGAACTCGGCGATCGGGATGGCGCGCGTCGCGCCCTCGGCGTCGACCGTCTCGACCACGGCATCGAGTGCGCGCATCGCCACCGCCATGTCGGAGGGGTTGGTGGCGATGCAGGCCTCGCTGTGGCCGATCACCGCCAGCTGCCGGCTGTAGCCGCCGATGGCGGCGCAGCCGCTGCCGGGCTGGCGTTTGTTGCAGGCCATGTTGGTGTCGTAGAAATACGGGCAGCGGGTGCGCTGCAGCAGGTTGCCCGCCGTCGTCGCCTTGTTGCGCAGCTGCCCGGAAGCGCCGGCCAGCAGCGCGCGCGACAGCAGCGCGTAGTCACGGCGGATGCGCGGATCGGCGGCGAGGTCGGTGTTGCGCACCAGCGCGCCGATGCGCAGGCCGCCTTCCGGCGTCGCCTCGATGCGGTCCAGCGCCAGGCCGTTGACGTCGATCAGATGCGGCGGCGTCTCGATCTGCAGCTTCATCAGGTCGAGCAGGTTGGTGCCGCCGGCGATGAACTTGGCGCCGGGCATCCGCGCCACGGCCGCCGCGGCGGCCGCGGGGGAGGCGGCGCGCTCATAGGTGAAGGGCTTCATGCCTGGCGCTCCGCGACCTCGGTGATGGCCTCGATGATGTTGGAATAGGCGCCGCAGCGGCAGATGTTGCCGCTCATGCGCTCGCGGATCTCGTCGGCCGTCAGCTGCGGCGCGGCGGTCAGCTCGCCGGTGACATGGCTCGGGATGCCGGCCTTGATCTCCTCGAGCACCGCGACGGAGGAACAGATCTGCCCCGGCGTGCAATAGCCGCACTGGTAGCCGTCATGCTTGACGAAGGCGGCCTGCATCGGGTGCAGCTCGTCGGGAGTGCCCAGCCCCTCGATGGTGGTGATCGACTGGCCCTCATGCATCACCGCCAGCGTCAGGCAGGCATTGATGCGGCGGCCGTCGACGAGGACGGTGCAGGCGCCGCACTGGCCGTGGTCGCAGCCTTTCTTGGTGCCGGTGAGATCGAGATGCTCGCGCAGCGCGTCCAGCAGCGTGGTGCGCGTGTCGAGCTCCAGGCTGCGCGGCGCGCCGTTGAGGGAGAAGGAAACCTTGGCCATGGCAGGAGCTCCGGCGGGGGTCGGTGAAGCGAGGGGCGGCGCCGGCCGGGCCGCGGCCGCGCCGGGAGAGGCGGCGAGGGTCGCGGCGGTCGCGGCGGTGCCGACGACCAGGCCGCGCCGGGTGGCCGCGACGTCGGAGGTTCGCATGCAGAAATCCCGTCCTCTTGAAACACGCTCCGGTCCAGGGGGGACCGGGGGAAGGCGTTCGGGCGGGCGGGCAGGCCACGCGCCGATCGCGGGTTCAACGCGCGGCGCCGCGCCGGATCATGCCGCTCAGCGGAAAGTGAGCGGTTCCGGCGCGGCCGGCAGGGCGCCAGCTAGAGGGCCAGGCTGGCGACCGAGCCGCCATCGACGCGCAGCGTCGCGCCGGTGATGAAGCTGGCCGGGGCGGAGGCCAGGAAGGCGATGGCGGCGGCGACCTCCTCCGGCTCGCCGCGCCGCCGCAGCTCCAGCGTCGGCCGTTCCTCGGCCAGGAAGCTGCTGACCGCCTCGTCGAAGCTGCAGCCGCGCTCGGTGGCGCGCTTCTGCATCATCGCATCCGTCATCGGCGTGTGGATGAAGGCGGGCGAGACGGTGTTCACCAGCACGCCCTTCGCCGCATAGGCCTTCGACAGGCCCTTCGACAGGTTGAGGATCGCCGCCTTGGCGGCGCAATAGGGCAGCTCGTCGGCATAGGGCTGCGCCGCATCCTCGGAGGCGATCAGCACCACCCGGCCCCAGCCGCCCGCGGCCATCCCCGGCAGCACCGCGCGCAGCAGCCGCACCGCCGCCATCAGGTCAACTTCGAGCGCCAGCCGCCAGTCGTCATCGGTCAGCGTCTCGAAATCGCCGGTGGGCCCGGTGATGCCGGCGGCATGCACCAGGATGTCCACCCGGCCGGCGGCTTCCGACAGCCGCGCCACCGCGGCCGGATCGGTCAGGTCGGCGGCCACCGCCGTCACCGCGTCGCCCAGCGGGCCGGCGGCCGCCGCGAGCTTCGCCGCGTCGACATCCGACAGCACGACCCGCGCCCCGGCCGCCACCAGCTGCCGCGCCGTGGCCAGGCCGATGCCGGAATCGCCGCCGGTGACCAGCGCCCTGCGCCCCTTGATGCCGAGATCCATCCGCATTCTCCTGATTGCAGCAGAAGGACGCGGCGGCGGCGCCAGGGTTGCCCCCGGAGGTCGCCGCGGAACGCCGGGCGCGGGGGCGCGCCGGCCTCAGTTGTCGACCGGCGAGGGCGGCGGGATCAGCCCGCCGCCGCTTTCCACCGCCACCCGGCTCTCGGGGTCGGCGGGCTGTTCCTCGGCCTCGATCTGCGCCTTGGCCAGGTGCCAGAACTCCTCGGCGCGGCCTTCCGGCCGGCCGGATTCGGCCCATAGCGTATAGGCGCGCGTCTCGATCTCGGCGCGGCGCGTCTCGTCCTCGCCCATGGCTTGGCCTCCTGATGCTGGATCGGGGGAGATCCCCGGTGGGTAACGCGCGGACCGTCGGAAAGGCGGCGCCGGTTTGAGCCGGCGCGCGCGGCTGGCTACCATCCCAGGCCAGCAACCGGCCGGGGGAGTCGCCCGGCCGCGGCAAGGGGAGGGCGGCCATGGGCGGGACGACAGGTGGCGCGGCGGGTGGCACGCGCCAGGGCGGCGGCATGGTGGCCAGCGCGCATCAGCGCGCCTCGGAAGCGGGCGGCAGCGTGCTGCAGGCCGGCGGCAATGCCTTCGACGCGGCGGTCGCCGTCGCTGCCGCGCTGAACGTGGTCGAGCCCTATATGTCCGGCCTCGCCGGCATGGGCTTCGCCACCGCCTGGGTCGCCGCCGAGGACCGGGTGCGGGTGCTCGACTTCGTCCCGCCGATCCCGCGCTCCTTCCCGGCCGAACGCTTCACCACGCGCGAGCAGCTGCTGGCCGGCGCCGCCGCGGCGGCGAGCCCGGGCAATCTCGCCGGCTGGTGCGCGCTGCACCGGGCCTATGGCCGGATGCCGCTGCGCCAGGTGATGGCGCCGGCCATCGCTTTGGCCGAGCAGGGCTTCGCCTTCTCCCGCTTCGGGCTGGAGGAGATGCGCGCCTTCGCCCCGGCCCATGCCGCTGCCGCCGGCACCGGCGCCGATTTCACCGCCGCCTTCCCCTTCCACGCGACGCTGCAGGAGGGGGAGACGGCGCGGCTGCCGATGCTGGCCGCCACGCTGCGCCAGCTGGCCGAGGAGGGACCGGAGGCGCTCTACCGCGGCGAGCTCGGCGCCCGGCTGGCCGCCTATGTCGCCGAGCAGGGCGGCACGCTGGACCGCGACGACCTGGCCGCGGTCGAGCCCGCCTGGCGCGAACCGCTGGCCATCGCCTATCGCGGCCTGCGCATCCATGTGCCGCCGCCGCCCTGCGAGGGCTTCCAGTTCCTGCTGGCGCTGCGGCTGCTGGAGGGCTTCGACCTGGCGGGCCTGGCGCCGCTCTCGGCCGAGCATCTCGACCTGGTGCTGCGCGCCATCCGGCTCTCGGCCGGGATCCGCATCGCCCACAACAACCCCGACCCGGTGCGGCTGGCGGAGATCCTGTCGGAGGACAGCGTGGCGCGGCTGCGCGACCGGCTGCGCGCCGGCGCGGGGATCGAGGGCCCGACCGAGCAATGGACCGGCGAGCTGCCGCCGGGCGCCGATCCGGGCCACACCACCTCCTTCTCGGTCGCCGACGGCGAGGGCAACCTGGTCTGCATCACCCAGAGCCTGGGCTCGGTCTTCGGCGGCGGCGTCGCCATCCCCGGCACCGGCATCCTGCTCAACAACTTCCTCTACTGGGCCGATGTGCAGCCGGGCAGCCCGAACCGCGCGCGGCCGGGCGCGCCGCTGGCCATGTGCATGTCGCCCAGCCTCTCGACCCGCGACGGCGCGCCCTGCCTGGCGCTGGGCACGCCGGGCAGCTACGGCATCCTGCAGACCCAGGTGCAGGCGATGGTCAGCCACCTGGATTTCGGCCTGGGCCTGCAGGCGGCGATCGACGCGCCGCGCGCCCGGCTGTGGGATGGCCGGCTGGTCGAGATCGAGAACCGCGTCGCCGGCGAGGTCCTTTCCCAGCTGCGCGCGCGCGGGCATGACGCGCAGGCGCTGCCGGGGCCCTTCTCCTGGCGGGTGGGCGGCATGCAGGCGATCGCCCGCGACCCGGCGACCGGCCGGCTGGAGGGGGCGGCCGATCCGCGCCGCAACGGCGCCGTCGTCGCCGTGGGGTGACGTGGCCGCGCCCGCCCGCCCTGGCGCGCGGCGGGCGGATGCTGTTCATTCGCCGCCGGCCGCGCCACGTCGCGGCCGGGAAGGCGCAGCACGCGCTGCGACGGGTGAGGGAATGACGCAAGACACCGCGACGGCGCCGCCGATGCCCTGGGTCGGGCTGTTCGACCTGTTCAGGATCGGCATCGGCCCCTCCAGCTCGCACACCGTGGGGCCGATGATCGCCGCCCGCCGCTTCGCCGCCGCGCTGCCCGACCGGCCGCTCGCGCGGCTGAGCGTCGCGCTCTACGGCTCGCTGGCGCTGACCGGCAAGGGGCATGCGACGGACGCGGCGGTGATGCTCGGCCTGCTCGGCGAGACGCCGGACGGCATCGACCCGGATGCGGCGCCGGCGCTGCTCGCTGGGCTGCGCGCGCGGCAGAGCCTGACGCTGCCGGGCGGCCGGCCGGTGCCCTTCTGTCCGGAGCGCGACATCCTGTTCCACCGCCGCGACGTCCTGCCGCGGCACACCAACGGCATGGTCTTCGCCGCGACCGCCACCGACGGCACGGTGATCGAGAAGACCTATTATTCGATCGGCGGCGGCTTCATCCTCGGCGAGGAGGAGGAGGAGGCCGCGCCGGACGACCGCGCCGCGGCCGCGCCGCCCTATCCCTTCCGCGATTCCGCCGGCCTGCTGGCGATGGCGGCCGCCGCCGGGCTGAGCATCGCCGAGCTGCAGCGCCGCAACGAGCGCCATTTCCGCAGCGATGCCGAGATCAGCGCCGGCATCGCCCGGCTCTGGGCAGCGATGCGCGACTGCGTGGCGCGCGGCCTGCGCCAGGATGGCGAGCTGCCGGGCGGCCTGCGGGTGCGCCGCCGCGCCCCCGCGCTGCACCGCCGGCTGCTGGAGCGCCAGCCGGGCAACGAGCCCGACCCGCTGCACGGCATCGACTGGGTCAATCTCTACGCGCTGGCGGTGAACGAGGAGAACGCCGCCGGCGGCCGGGTGGTCACCGCGCCGACCAATGGCGCCGCCGGCATCCTGCCCGCCGTGCTGCACTACTACGTCAGCTTCGTCCCCGGCGCCGATGCGCGCGGCATCGAGACCTTCCTGCTGGCGGCGGCGGCGATCGGCTCGCTGATCAAGCGCAATGCCTCGATCTCCGGCGCCGAGGTCGGCTGCCAGGGCGAGGTCGGCTCCGCCTCGGCGATGGCGGCGGCGGGGCTGGCGGCGGTGCTGGGCGGCGACAACGGCCAGGTGGAGAATGCCGCCGAGATCGGGCTGGAGCACAATCTCGGCCTGACCTGCGACCCGATCGCCGGGCTGGTGCAGATCCCCTGCATCGAGCGCAATGCCATCGGCGCGGTGAAGGCGATCAACGCGGCGCGGCTGGCGCTGCATGGCGACGGCCAGCACCATGTCTCGCTCGACCAGGTGATCCGCACCATGCGCGAGACCGGGCGCGACATGCTCTCGAAATACAAGGAGACCTCCGAGGGCGGCCTGGCGGTGAACGCCATCGAGTGCTGAGCGGCGCCGATCACCTTTGCGCAAGCGGCGGCGCGGCCGGCTTGCGCTGCCGCCGCCGCCGGAGTGTCTCGGGGCGACGCATTCCGATCGGAGCCGCCGCATGATCTCCCGCCGCCTCGCCCTCTCGCTGCTCGGCCTGTCCTGTCTCGCCGCGATGCCCGCTCTGGCCGCGCCGCAGGACGGGCTGGCGCGGCTGCGCGAGGCGCTGGACCAGGTGCCGGCGCTGCTGCTGGACAGCCCGGCGCCGGTCCAGGGCGCCTTCGTGCAGCTCTCCGCGCTGTCGCTGGTCGCCGGTGCCCCAGGTCCTTGGGACCCGGCCACGCTGCGCCGCGCCGTGGTCGGCGGCGAGATCACGCCGCTCGCCACCCTTGGCCAGGTCGGCGTCGAGCGCTGGACGGCACCGGCCGGCGTCGCGCCGCAGCAGGTCGAGGCGATGTTCGGCCTGGGCCGTGGCCTGGCGCTGTGGCGCCTGGCCGACGAAGCCGCCGCCGGCGCGGTGATGGCGCATCTGCGCGGCCGCGGCTTCCGCGCCGAGGGCGAGGCGCTGGTCGATCCCGGCCCGGTGCCGCTGATGGACCGCATGTCCGATCCCTGGCGCAGCCTGCCCGGACCCTCGGCCGTGCTGCAGCAGGGGGCCAGCCTGCTGCAGCTGCAGGATGCCGCGGCGGCGGCGCAGCTGCGCGACCAGCCGGCCGCCACCAGCCGCCCGGCGCTCGAGGTCGCGCTGCAGGGGATCGCGGCGCGCGGCGGCGCGGGCGGGCTGGTGCAGGCGGTGCTGCTCTCGCCGGTGCTGGCCAATCCGCCGGCCGATCCGGCGGTGCTGCTGCAGGGCGGCATGGAGGCGGCGCGCAAGGCGCTGGCCGAGCCGCCGGCCGCCTTTCCCACCTGGCAGGCCGGGCTGATGGCCGATCTGGCGGGGCCCGGCCGGGCCGGGCTGGTGGTGGCGCTGGGCTATGCCGATTGCGACAAGGCGAAGCGGGCGGCGGCCGAGATGGGCGAACGCTGGCGCCGCCTCGCCGGCCCCGGGGGCGCCGCCGCGCAGACCGCGCTGCTGGCCGGGGAGGGCGTGGCGAAGGGCGCCTGCGCCGCGCTGCTGCAGGTCGAGGGCGCGCCGGACGGGCCGCGCAACCCGTTCTTCGAGACGGTGTGGAATGCGCTGATGCGCCGCCAGCCGACGCCCTTCGGCGGCTGACGAGGGCGGCTGACGAGGGCGATGGGGGCCGGGAAAGCCGGCCGCCGGGCCTGGAAAGCGGATTCGAGCCTGCCTAGATTGCTGTTGTGCACGATCCGTTCCGCGCCCTCCCGTGAGCCTCCGCCCGCTCCGGTCGCATCAGCAGCGCCTTGCCGGCGTGGTCGAGGCGATCGCCACGGGACAGACCGAGGCCTGCGACATCCTCGCCGCGGTGACGCCCGGTGGCGGCAAGTCGCTGCTGCCGGTGATCGCTGCGGCGCGGCTGATCGCCGCCGGGACGGTCGACCGGGTCTGCTGGGTGGTGCCGCGCGACAGCCTGCGGCTGCAGGCCGAGGAGGCCTTCGCCGATCCGGTCTGGCGGCAGGTGCTCGGCCATCAGCTTTCCGTCCGCGCCGCCGACAATGCGCCCGATCCGAGCCGCGGCCTGGCCGGCTATGTCACCACCTACCAGGGCATCGCCGCCGCGCCCGACCTGCATCTCGCCGAATTCCGCCGCCACCGCACCCTGCTGGTGGTCGACGAGGTGCACCACCTGCCGGCGCTGGCCGAGACCGACCCCGCCGCCGCGGCGCAGGCGACCGAGGAGGACCAGGCCAGCGCCTGGTCGCGCGCCATCCTGCCGCTGCTGGAATGCGCCCGCGTGCGGCTGCTGCTGTCGGGCACGCTGGAGCGCGCCGATGGCCGCGGCATCCTCTGGCTGCCCTATCGCAGCGGCCCGAAGGCGCGCACCCGCGAGGTCGAGCTGGACGCCCCCGGCTGGGCGGTGGTCGGCTATTCGCGCGCCCAGGCGCTGGCCGAGAAATCGGTGCTGCCGGTGCTGTTCGGCGCGCTGGACGGCGAGGCGAGCTGGCGCGACGAGACCGGCACGGCGCTCGGCCCGCACCGCCTCTCCGGCCTGCACCCGGACGAGACGACGCGCCCGGCGCTGTTCACCGCGCTGCGCACCGGCTTCGCCGAGGCGCTGCTGCGCGAGGCCTTCCTGGCGATCCGCAACCTGCGGGCGCGGCGCCGGCGCGAGCGCGGGCTGGCGCCGGGCGAGGCGGCGCAGGGCCTCGGCAAGCTGCTGGTGGTGGCGCCCGACCAGACCACGGCGCGGCACTACCTGACGGTGGTGCGGCAATGGATCCCGGCGGCGCAGGCCGAGCAGGCGGTGCAGCTGGCGACCTCCGATACGCCGCGCGCGCATGAGCTGCTGGCCGCCTTCCGCCTGCGGCCCGAGCCTTCCGTGCTGGTCACCGTCGCCATGGCCTATGAGGGGCTGGACGCGCCGGAGGTCGCCGTGGTCGCGGCGCTGACGCATATCCGCTCGCGCCCCTGGCTGGAGCAGATGGTGGCGCGCGCCACCCGGGTCGATCCGCATGCCGGCCCCTATGAAGGGCAGCAGGCGCTGGTCTTCCATCCCGACGACCCGCTGTTCGGCCTGTTCCGCCGGCGCATGGAGACCGAGCAGGGCACCATGGCGCGCCGGATCAAGCCGCCGCGCGGCAAGGGCGGCCTGCCGGCCTGGCTGCTCGACCAGCTGCCCGAGCCGCCGCCGGGCATCACCCCGCTTTCCTCCAACGCCCTGGCGATGCGCTACGACCACCTGGCGCCGGGGCCCGAGCTGGCGATGCGGCGGCCGGAGCAGGAGGCGGCGCAGGGCGAGCTGGTGCAGGTGCCCTCGGTGGTCGAGCGGCGGCTGCGCGCCCGGCTCGGCGAGATGGTGGCGGCCCAGGCGGTCGAGGACGAGGCCGGCGCCATCGGCCACCACAAGGGCGTCATGGGTCCCGGCCTCTACCACCGCTACAATGCCGTGCTGAAGCGCGTGGTCGGCGACAAGTCGCGCGCCGCCATGACCCTGGCCGAGCTGGAGGCGGCGCTGGGCTGGCTGGAGCGCAACCGCCTGGCCGACCATGTCCACCTGCTGGAGGGCGATCCGCGCTATGCCTGGAGCGTGCGCAAGCGCGGCGAGTGGAAGCCGCCGGTCGGCCGGCCGGCGCAGCCCAAGCCGGCGCGCGGCGGCTAGGCGCCCGGTATCGCCCGCCCTGGCTGCGCGTCGTCGCCGCGCCTATCATGCGCCGCATGTCCCGCTCCCGCGCCGCTTCCCCTGCCGCCGATCTCGCCCCGCTCATCAAGCTGATGCAGGCGGGCGTCCCGCCCGCCCGCGCCGCCGCCGAGCTCAACCGCGTCCTGGAGAAGTGGAAGGCCGAGCTGGGCGAGGATGACGAGCCGCTGCAGGAGCGCCTCGCCGGCCTCGCCGAGCAGATGGCCAGCGGCATCGAGGAGATGCACGAGGGCATCGCCGAGGCCAGCGACAAGGGCAAGCCGACGCTGCGGCGGATCCTGGCGACGCATGAGGCGGTGCTGGCGGTGGTGCGCACCGCCCAGGGCGCCGACTAGGCGCAGGGGCGCCGGCCGCGCGGCCCGGCGCGGTTCCATCTCTCCGGCCTGCCGTTTCCGCGGGCCCTGTCGCCTGCTCCGGCGAGGCCGCCGGCGCGGGAGCTGCCTCTAGCCGCCGAGCGCCGCGGCCAGCGCCGCCGCCTGCCGCCGCCCCGCCGCGGCGACCAGGGTCGAGAAGGCCTCGACCGTGGCCGAGCGCGGCTGCCAGCGCGGGTAGAGCAGCCCGTAGGGCAGCGGGATCGCCGGGCTGAAGCGGCGCAGCACCAGCGGCGCCGCGCCGCTCGACTGCGCCACGAAGGGATCGGCGACGGCCAGCGCCATGCCGCGCGAGGCCAGCTGGCAGGCGACCGCGCCGCTGCTGGTCTCGAAGCGGATGCGCAGGCCCTGGCCGGCGTCGCGGCACAGCGCCTCCAGCCGCTGCCGGATCAGCGAGCGCGGATGCGTCACCACCAGCGGCTGCTCGGCGAGATCGGCGAGCCCCAGGCTGTCGCGCGCCGCCAGCGGATGCGCCGGATGCAGCGCGGCGACCGCCTCGACGGCGCAGAATTCCTCGGCCTCCAGCGCCGGATGGGTCAGCGGCAGCACGGTGACCGCCAGGTCGAAATGCTCCTGGCCGACCCAGCTCTCGATATCCAGCCGGATGCGCGATTCCACCGTCGCGGTGAAGCCCGGCACCCGCGCCGCCATGGCGGCCAGCGCCTCGCCGATGAAGGCATTGGTCACCTGCGGCGCGATCAGCAGGCGCAGATGGTCGTCGCGCTGCCCCTGGCGGATCTCGCGGCCCAGCCGGTCCAGCCCGTCATGCCCGGCCAGCACCCGCTCGGCCTGGGCATAGAAGCGGGCCCCCTCGGCGGTCAGCAGCAGGCGGCGGTTGTGCCGGGTGAACAGGGCGAAGCCCAGCTCCGCCTCCAGCGCCGCCAGCAGCCGGCCGACCTGCGGCGCGGTGCGGCCGAGCCGGGCCGCCGCCTGCGCCACCGAGCCGGTCTCGACGAAGGCGCGCAGCGCCGCCAGCGACCGGTAGCCCAGCATGCCCGCCCCTCCTGGCGATGCTGCGGAAAGCGCAGCTCAGCGCCGGAATTACGCATTTGACGCATTTGTTGCAACTCAGCAGGCTGCCTCCCGGCCGCCGGCAGGGGCGGCGCCGCGGGGGAGAGCGACATGTCCGACAGCGATACCGGCAGCACCGCCTGGAAGCTGCCGCCCGGCCGCTACCTGGCCGGGCGCCCGACGCCCTTCGCGCTGCCGGAGCAGCCGGAGTCCCGCTACCTGACCATGCGCGACGGCTGCCGCATCGCGGTCGATGTCTGGCGGCCGCAGGGCGCCACCGGCCCGGTGCCGGCGATCCTGGTGCTGACGCCCTATTACCGCCGCTTCGCGCTGCGCCCGGGCGGCGCCGGCGACGCCACGCCGAATGCGGGGAAGTTCATCAACCTCTTCGTGCCGCGCGGCTATGCGGTGGTGGTGGTCGATGTGCGCGGCACCGGCGCCAGCTTCGGCACCCGCGACAGCTTCCGCTCGCCGCGCGAGCGCGAGGACAGCCGCGAGATCGCCGACTGGATCGTGGCGCAGCCCTGGTCGGACGGCCGCATCGGCGCCACCGGCATCTCCTATCCCGGCGCTGCCTCGGATTTCCTGGCCAGCACCGGGCATGCGGCGGTCAGGGCCATCGCGCCGCTCTTCGCCGTCTGGGACACCTATGCCGACAACTACTATCCCGGCGGCATCCTGCTGAAGGAGCTGGCGCGCAGCTATGACGAGCTGATGGTCGCCATGGACCATGACCGCCGCGACCTGCTGAAGAACTTCGTCTACTACGCCAATCCGGATCTCGCCGGCCCGCATCCGGTCGACGAGGACCCGGACGGCACGCTGCTGGCGCAGGCGATCCATGAGCATCTCGGCAATTTCCGCCAGCCGGACTTCATGGGCGAGTTCCGCTTCCGCGAGGAGCCGCTGCCCTACGACCCCTCCTTCTCCTCCGCCGCCTTCAGCCCCTATTCGGTGTGCGACGGCATCCGCGAGGATGTGGCGGTGCTGGCGGTCTCCGGCTGGATGGACGGCGCCGGCTATGCCAATGGCGCCATCGCCCGCTTCCTGACGCTGGACCGGAATCCGGTGCATCTGCTGCTGGGCCCCTGGGACCATGGCGCGCGCTGCAACGTCTCGCCCTGGCGCCACCAGCAGGTGCCCGACTTCGCGCTGCTCGGCGAGGTGCTGCGCTTCTTCGACCATTATCTCCTCGGCCGCGACACCGGGCTCGAGCAGGAAGCCCGCGTGCATTATTTCGGCCTGCATGCCGAGACCTGGATGGCGGCGGAATCCTGGCCGCCGCTGCCGGAGACCCGCCGGCTGCACCTGGCGCCCGGGGGCCTGCTGGCCGAGGCGGCGCCCGCCGTCGCGGCCATCGCCGAGACCCGCGCCGACTTCGCCGCCGGCAGCGGCCACGGCACCCGCTACGAGCGCATCGCCGGCATCAACAGCACGACCTACTATGCCGACTGGCAGGAGCGTGAGGCGCGGCTGATCGGCTGGAGCTCGGCGCCGCTGGCCGAGGACACCGAGCTGACCGGCCATGGCCTCGCCGACCTGCACCTCGCCTGCAGCGAGCCGGATGCCGCGCTCTTCGCCTATCTCTCCGAGGTCGAGGCCGACGGCACCGTCCGCTACGTCACCGAGGGCCTGCTGCGCGCGCTGCACCGCCAGGAGAGCCCGGCGCCCGCGAACTACCGCACCAGCTGGCCCTTCCGCAGCTTCCGCCGCGAGGATGCGGCGCCGCTGGTGCCGGGGCAGGGGGAGCGCATCCGCATCCCGCTGCTGCCGGTCTCCTGGGTGTTCCGCGCCGGCAGCCGGCTCCGCCTCTCCCTCGCCGGCGCCGATGCCGACCATTGCGTGCAGGTGCCGCATGGCCGGCCGCCGCTGCTCAGCCTCCAGCTCGGCGGCGAGGCCGGCTCGGCGCTCGAGCTGCCGCTGCGCCGGGTGGCGGCGTGAGCCTCGAGGCCGTCCTCGACGCGCTGGCGGCGCCGGACCAGCCGCGGGCCGCGCTGCAGGCGCTGGACGCGGCGCTGCAGCAGGCGGTCGGCCATCGCTTCCTCTCGGTCCTGGTCTATCACCATGCCGAGGGCGTCGCCGAGCGCATCCACAGCAACCGCCCGGAACTCTTCCCCGTCGGCGCGCGCAAGGCTTTTGCCGACGCCCCCACCCAGCGCCGCGTGGCGGAGAGCGGAAGACCCTATATCGGCCGCGACGCCGCCGAGCTGCGCCGCGACTTTCCCGACCACGAGAAGATCTTCGCGCTCGGCTGCGAGAGCATCCTGAACATGCCGGTGCTGTGGCGCGGCCGGAGCCTGGGGCAGGTCAACCTGCTGCATGGCGCCGGGCATTATCACGACGACCACCTGACGCCCGTCCGCGTGCTGTCCCACCTCATGATCCCCGTCCTGCTGCTGACCGGCGCCGGCGGGGCTGCGAGCACCGCATGATCTCTTCCCGCCTCTCCCGCCGCGGCCTGCTGGCCGCCGCCGGCCTGGGCCTGGCCGCGCCGCGCCTGGCCGCAGCCCAGCAGAACGTCGCCTGGCCGCAGCGCGCGCCGATCCGCCTGCTGGTGCCCTTCGGCACCGGCGGCGCCACCGACATCGTCGCCCGCGTCTTCGCCGAGGCGATGTCGCGCCATCTCGGCCAGACCATCGTGGTGGAGAACCGGCCCGGCGCCGGTGCCACCATCGGCACCACCGCCGCGGCGCGCGCGCCGGCCGACGGCTATACCCTGGTGGTCTCGACCATCAGCGGGCTAGCGATCGGCCAGACGCTCTACCGCGACCGCATCACCTGGGACGCCGACCGCGACTTCGCCCATATCGGCATGATCCTGCAGACGCCCTGGATCCTCTGCGTGCGGCCCGACAGCCCGATGCGCAGCCTGGCCGACTGGCTGGCCGCCGCGCGCCGCGCCGATGGCCTGGCCTATGGCACCACCGGCGTCGGCTCGGTCGCGCATCTGCTGGGGGTGCAGCTAGCCCAGGCCGCCGGCGCGACGATGGAGCATGTCCCCTATCGCAGCCTGACCCAGTCGGGCGCCGACCTGATGGGCGGCACCCTGCCGGGCATCATCGAGAGCCTGACCGCCACCAGCGGCTTCCTGCGCGCCGGCAGCATGCGCGCGCTCGCCAGCTCTGGCGCGCAGCGCTCGCCGCTCTTCCCGGAGATCCCGACCTTCGCCGAGCTGGGCTTCCCCGGCGTGGTCGCCGATGGCTGGGCCGGGCTGGCGGCGCCGGCCGGCACGCCGCGCCCGGTGCTGCAGGCGGTGGCCGACGCGCTGCGCGCCGCCCAAAGCGAGGCCCCTGTGCGCCAGCGCCTGGCCGACCTGTCCAGCACGCCGGGCGAGGCCTATCTGGACGATGCCCAGGCCTTCGTCCGCCAGCAGGTGGCGCAATGGGCGCCGGTGGTGCGCGCCTCAGGCGCGGTGCCCGAATAGCGCGGCACCGCCGCGCAGCGGCTGCACGATCTCGCCCGCCGGCGAGCGCAGCACCAGGCTGACGCTGCCGGCCTTGGCGCCGCAGGCATGGCAGCGCAGCCCCTCCGCCATGCCGAGCAGGGTGACATCGCCGCGCGCCGCCAGGATGTCGGCGACGGCGATCAGCCGGTTCGGCGGGCAATCGGCGTCCAGGCAGCGCGAGCGCGCCATCCAGCCGCGCCAGGGCGCCAGGTGGCCGTCGAGCACCCGCGCCGTGGCGCCGGGCAGCCGGTGTCCGTCACGTCCCGCATCGCATCCCGCGTCGAATCCCACGCTCGCGCATCCCTCTTTCTGCACCCCTGCAGGCCCCTTGCATCCGGGTCTATCAGAAAGAACAGAAAGTGAACATGCCCACGCAGAGTCGCGCCGGCACCTCACGCCGAGGTGTGCGGCGCCGGGCGCTGCGCGGGGGGTGCGCTCAGGCCGCCGCCTCGACCAGGGCGCGCATCCGCTGCACCGCCGCCTCGGGCGCCGTCAGCACCGGCACGTCCACCGCCTGCCGCACCGCGGCGGCGGCGCGCGAGGTGGAGAAATGCGCGAGCATGATGGCGTCGTACCCGGCGAGCTCCGGCGCCCGGCCGGCGACCAGCCGGTTGTGCGTCTCGGCATCGCCGCCCTTCAGCCGGTCGATCGCCTGCTCCACCAGCAGCGTGGTCAGCTGCGCCGTGCCGCCGCTGCGCGCCGAGAATTCCTCGAACTCCTCGGTCATGGTGCCGATCGAGGGGGCGAAGGTGGCCAGCATGCCGATCCGCTGGCCCTGCGCGATGGCGGCCTCGAACATCGCCTCGTTCGGCTTCAGCACCGGGACCGGCAGCGCCTCGGCCAGCCGCTCGATCGCCGGGCCGAAGGCCGAGCAGGTGACCAGGATGCCATCCGCCCCGCTGCGGAAGCCGTGCTGGCCGAGCGCCACGAAGCGCTCGATCATCGCCTCGCTCAGCGTCGCCTCGCGCGCGCGGTCGAGCGACAGCGCGTCGTCCAGCAGGTTGACCGTCTCGGCCTCCGGCCAGAGCGCGGCGAAGGCCGCCTGGATCGGCGCCATGGCGACCGGGGTGGCGTGCAGCAGGACGATCCGCTTGGACATTCTTCTTCCAGTTTCGTGACGGGCGTGGCGTTGCGGCCGTCGTGGCATATCCGGCCGCCGCCTCCAAGCCGGGCGGCCGTCCGCCAGGGGGGCCGCGTTGACACCCGGGGCCCGCCATGGTCTGTGAAGCCGCCCCCGGAACGGCCGCTGCGAGCTGTCGGCGGGGGCGAGGGAAACGGGATGCGCGGCCGCCGGCTTCGCGCCGCAACAGAAAGGCCTGCAGCATGTCGAGCGACGTCACCGCGGAAACCGTGCGGATCTGGTCGGGCCTGGCGGTGCGCGGCGCCTTCGAGGGCGGCATCGTCGCCGATTACGAGGCGCGCAGCGGCCACCGCATCGCCGTCGACTGGCTGCCCACCACGCTGATCATGGAGAAGGTCAAGGCCGGCGCCGAGACCGACATCCTGGTCGCCATCCGCGAATCGATGGACCAGCTGATCGCCGACGGCAAGGTCGATCCGGCGACCCGCGTCGAGATCGCCCATTCGCGCCTCGGCCTCGCCGTCGCCGCGGGCGCGCCGCATCCGAGGATCGACACGCCCGACGACTTCCGCGCGGCGCTGCTGGCGGCGCGCTCGGTCTGCTATTCGCGCGCCGGCGCCAGCGGCATCCATTTCGAGACGGTGATCGAGCGGCTCGGCATCGCCGCGGAGGTCCGCGCCCGCGCCACCGTCATCCCGGCCGGCTTCACCGCCGAGAAGCTGGTGACCGGCGAGGCTGACCTCGCCGTGCAGCAGGTCAGCGAGCTGCTGGTGGTCAAGGGCATCGAGCTGGTGGGGAAATTCCCCGAGGCGCTGCAGAAGGTCTCCTCCTTCTCGGCCGGCGTCATGCCGGGCTCGCCGCATCGCGCAGCGGCGCAGGCCTTCCTGGCGACGCTGAACGACCCGAAGTTCCACGCCGCCTATCGCGACAGCGGCGTCGACCCCGCCGTCTGACGGCGGGATCGACGCGCGCCCCGGTGCTTCAGCCCGGGGCGATGTCCATGGCCAGGGTGCGCTCGTCGCGGCGCGGCTGCAGGCGGAAGCCCTGCCGCGCCGCCCAGAGGTTCTCCAGCATCAGGATCGGGATGATCGGCACCTCCGCCATGGCCTGCTCTGCGGCGGCGACCAGCAGCGTCTCGCGCTTCGCCGCGTCCATCTCCTCGACCGCGGCGAAGATCGCCGTGTCCAGCGCCGGATTCGAATAGAGGCCGTAATTGTAGGCGCCGCGGTTGCGGGCGCGGTCCTGCGTCGCCATGCAGTTGGTCAGCATGTAGCCGGCCTCGAAGGTCGGGCTGCCCCAGCCCCACAGCGCCATGGCGAATTCCTGGCGGTTGCCGCGGCCGAAGAAGCTGCTCCAGGGCAGCGCCTCCACCGTGGTCTGCACGCCGATCCGCGTCCACATCTGCGCCACCGCCTGGGCCAGGCGGGAATCATTGGGATAGCGGTCGTTCGGCGTGTGCAGGGTCAGGCGGAAGCCCTCGGGGAAGCCGGCCTCGGCCAGCAGCGCCTTCGCCCGGTTCGCGTCGACCTCGGGCACGCGGATCTTCGGCGCGTGGGAATAGCTGCCCTCCGGCATCCACTGGTTGGTGGCGACGGCGGTGTTCAGCATGACGCGCTCGGCCAGCGCGCTGCGCTGGATGGCGAGGGAGAGCGCCTCGCGCACCCGCCGGTCGCGGAACGGGTTCTTCGCCAGCGGCTTGCCGTCCTGGCCGAGCACGAAGGGGCTCTCGCCCTCGCGCGAGAAGTCGGGCACCAGGTACATGCAGCGGATGCCGGGCACGCTGGCGACGCTGACCTGCGGCGTCTCGCGCAGCCGCGGCAGGTCGCTGACGGAGGGCGATTCGATCACCTGCACGTCGCCCGACAGCAGCGCGGCGCTGCGTGCGGCGGGGTTCGACAGCAGCCGCAGCGTCACCGTCTCCCAGGGCTGCTTCGCGCCCCACCAGCCGTCGAAGCGGGCGAGCTCGACCCGGCTGCCGGGGGTGAAGGAGACGAAGCGATAGGGGCCGGTGCCGATCGCCGCCTTGCCGCCATTGTAGTCGGCGGTGCTGGCGCCCTCGCCGACGCGGCGCGAGACGATGCCGATATAGGTCAGGTTGGCCGGCAGGTCGGGCGCCGGCTGGTGCGTGTGCACGCGGATGGTCAGCGGGTCGACGATCTCGAGCCGCGCCACGGCGCGCAGGAAGGTGCCGAAGCCGCCCGGGCTGTTCGGCACCTTGGGCGCGCGGTCGAAGGTGAAGGCCACGTCGTCCGCGGTGAAGGCGCCGCCGTCGTGGAAGGTCACGCGCGGGCGCAGGCGGAATTCCCAGACCGTGCTGTCCAGCAGGGTCCAGCTTTCCGCCAGGCCCGGGATCAGCGTGCCGTCCGGCGCGCGGTCGACCAGCCGCTCGAACATGTGCATGGCGACCGTGTGGTTCGGCGTCGCATGGAAGAAATGCGGATCGATGGTGGTGAAGGCGCCGGCCATGCCGATCTGCAGCACGCCATTGGCGCGGGCCAGCCGCGGGAAGGCCGCCAGGCCGCCGGCCAGCGTCGCCGCCGCCAGCAGGTCACGTCGGTTCATGGGATTCCGTCTCCTTCCTGTCCACCGGCCGGGGCCGGCCGCGCCGGCGGGCGCGGTCGACCCGGGGGGGCCGCGGCCTGATGCCGTCAGCCTGGCCAATACGGCGTCACGGCGCCCGGGTCCATGCGGCGGCGCCGGGCGGGGAGGCGCCAAAAAAAACCGCCACCCGGCAAGGGTGGCGGCGAAGGGGCGTCGAGCTTGGGGACCGACCTGCCATCAACCCGCCAGGCCCGCCCGCGTTGCATCGCGCCGCGCCGGAAGATGCGGCGCGATGCAACGGCCGCGGCTCAGCGCAGCGGCCAGGCGTACATCAGCCCGCCAGCGGTCCACAGCGCGTTCGGCCCGCGCTCCATCCCCAGCGGCGTGGCGCGGCCGACATTGCGCTCGAACAATTCGCCGTAATTGCCGACGGCGCGGATCGCGTCATAGGCCCAGCTCGGCTGCAGCTTCAGCGGCTGCGCCAGCGACGGGTCGGCGCCGAGCAGCCGGCGCACCGCCGGCGCGCTGTCACTGGCGCGGCGCGCCTCGGCATTGGCGGCGGTGATGCCGAGCTCCTCCGCCTCGATCAGCGCGTTCAGCACCCAACGCACCAGGTCGAACCATTCCTGGTCGTCGCGCCGCACCATCGGGCCCAGCGGCTCCTTGCTGATACGGTCGGGCAGCACGGTGTAGTCGCCCGGATTGGGGAAGGAGGCGCGGACGGCGGCGATCTGCGAGGCATCGGTGGTCAGCGCGTCGCAGCGCCCGGCGGTGAAGGCGGTGGCCACCTGGTCGATGCGCTCGAACAGCACCGGGGTGATGGTGAGCTTCGCCGCGCGCGCCCAGTCGGCCAGGTTGCCCTCGGTGGTGCTGCCCTGCTGCACGCAGATGGTGGCGCCGCCGAGCTCCGCCGCGCGCGACAGGTTGGCGTCCTTGCGCACCATGAAGCCCTGGCCGTCATAGAAGTTGATGGCGACGCTGCGCAGGCCGAGCGCGGTGTCGCGCCCCATGGTCGCCGTGGTCTGCCGCACCAGCACGTCGATCTCGCCCGATTGCAGGGCGGGGAAGCGCTGCTGGCCGGAGAGCGGCACGAAGCGCACCTTGGTCGCGTCGCCGGTGGCGGCGGCGGCGATGGCGCGGCAGAGATCGGCATCCAGCCCGCGCCAGACGCCCTGGCTGTCCGGCTGCGAGAAGCCGGCGACACCGGTGTTGACGCCGCAGGTGACGCTGCCGCGGCTGCGCACCGCCTCCAGCGTGGCGCCGGCCCGGGCGGGGGTGGCGGCGGCCCAGCTGGCCAGCGTGGCGGCGAGCGCCAGGCCGGTCGCGCTGAGGGCGTGGCGGATGCGTGACATGGTGTGGTGCTCCCGGGATCGTGTTGGCCGGGAGAATGCGGGGCGTCCCGCCATCCGTAAAGTCGCGGCCGCCCGCCGTTCGCCCTCACACCGGCCGCGGCCGCGCCGCCAGCAGCCGGCCCAGGTTGCGGCGCAGCGCCGCCGGCGTCGCCGGCCCGGCCAGCCGGCGCGCCCCGGGCGGCAGCGGGATGGCGGCCAGCATCGCCGGGCTGCCGAAGACCAGCAGCCCGGTCCCGGCGGCCAGCGGCGGCAGCGCCGGCGCGGCGGGGCCGCGCAGCATCAGGGCATTGACCAGCACGGCATCGACGACGAAGACATCGAGCATCTCGCGCAGCGAGGCGGCGTCGCGCATCGGCCCGATGACATGCAGGCCGGCCGTGGTCAGGGCGTCATGCAGGGCGCTGCCGCGGACGGGGCCGGGCTCCCCCACCAGGACGGTCAGCCCCTGCAGGCCGGCATGCGCGTGGGTCACGGGACGCTCCAGGAAGGTTCGCCGGCAGCCGCGGCAATCAACCACCCGTTGCACGGCAATGCCAGTACAAAAAAAGCAAAACAGACCGTTTCTTAAAAGTATCGAAATTTTGCCCGGCCGGCCCGCTGCCTTGAGCCGCGCCGCCGGATGGCGATGATGCGAGCCGCAGCAGGGGGGACGAGACATGTTCGAGGGATGTGCCTGGCTGAACCCGCCGCCCGCCTGGTCGGCGACGGCGGACGGGCTCCGCCTCACCACCGCGCCGGGCAGCGATTTCTGGCGCGAGACGCATTACGGCTTCACCCGCGACAGCGGGCATTTCCTCGGCCGCGCCGTCGAGGGCGACTTCACCGCGACGCTGCGCGTCCAGGGCCGCTACGCGGCGCTCTACGACCAGGCCGGGCTGATGCTGCGGCGCGGGCCGGCACAGTGGATCAAGGCGGGGATCGAGCTGTCGGATGGAGAGGCGCTGCTGGGCAGCGTGCTGACGCTTGGCCGCTCCGACTGGGCGACCGGCCCCTGGCGCGGCGATCCGGGCGATCTCTGGCTGCGCGCCACGCTGGCAGACGGGGTGCTGCGGCTGCAGGCTTCCGCCGATGGAATTCGCTGGCCGCTGCTGCGGCTCTGCAGCTTCCCCGGCAGCGGCCCCTGCCTGGTCGGGCCGATGGCCTGCAGCCCGGAGGGGCAGGGGCTGCAGGTCGGCTTCAGCGGCTTCAGCGTGACGCCGCCGCTCGGCCGCGACCTGCACGACCTGGGCTGAGGGCGCGGCGTCAGGCCTGGCCGCGCCGCGCCAGCACCTCCGCCGCCAGCCGCCGGGTCAGCGCGCCGGCCGCCATCTCGCGGCCCAGCGCCGCCGCCTGGCCGGCCCAGAGGCTCATGAAGTCGCCGCAGCCCGCCGGCTCGGTGGCGGCGCGCAGCGGCGCCAGCGCGCCGCCGGCGGTGGGGAAGGCGGGGGCCAGCGGCGAGAGCGGCCCGAGCTCGCGCATCAGCCGGTTGACGAAGCCGCGCGCCGGGCGGCCGGTGAAGAGGGTGGTCAGCGCCGTCTCGCGCTGCGCCGCCTCGCGCAGCGCGGCACGGTGCGGCGCCGGGATGCTGGCCTCGGGGGTGAAGAGGTAGAGGGTGCCGAGCTGCACCGCCGCGGCGCCCAGCACCAGGGCGGCATCGATGCCGCGCGCATCGCCGATGCCGCCCGCCGCGATCACCGGCACCGACACCGCATCCACCACCTGCGGCAGGAGCGCGAAGGTGCCCAGCTGGGTCGCCAGATCGTCCGACAGGAAATGGCCGCGGTGGCCGCCGGCCTCCAGCCCCATGGCGATGATGGCATCGCAGCCGCGCGCCGCCAGCCAGCGCGCCTCGGCGACCGTGGTGGCGGAGGAGAGGATGCGCGCCCCGGTCTGCCGCACCCGCGCCAGCAGGGCGGGCTCCGGCAGGCCGAAATGGAAGCTGCAGACCGCCGGCCGGACGTCCTCGACCAGGGCGCAGAAAGCCTCGTCGAAGGGCGCGCGGGCGCCGGGCGGCGTGGGCATCGCCGGGTCGAGGCCGAGCTCGCGGTAATAGGGCGCCAGCGCCGCCTGCCAGGCCGCCGCCCGCGCCGCATCGGGCGCCGGCGGGACATGGCAGAAGAAGTTCATGGCGAAGGGACGGTCGGTGGCGGCGCGGATCGCCGCCACCGCCGCGCGCGCCTGATCCACGCTGTAGGCGGCGCAGGCCAGCGAGCCGAGGCCGCCCGCCTGGCTGACGGCGATCACCATCTCGGGCGTGGTGCTGCCGGCCATCGGCGCCTGGATGATCGGCAGGTCGATGCCGAACAGGTCGAGGAGGCGGCGGTCGGTCCAGGGCATCGCGGCGTTCCTCCCTCAGGCGGCCAGCAGCTCGTCGGCCGGGCCGAAGAACTCGTGGTGGATCTGCGCCGCCGGCACGCCCAGCCGGCGCAGTGCCGAGACCAGGCCGCGCAGGAAGTCGCGCGGGCCGCAGAGATAATAGTCGGCGCCCGCCAGCGGCGTGTTGGCCGCCAGCCATTCGGCGGTGATGCGGCCCTCCACGTCATGGCCGTGGTCCTGCGGCCGCGGGCATTCGTAGAAGGTGGTCACCTGGATACGGCCGCCCGAGGCCGCGGCCAGGGCGCGCGCCTCGGCGCCCAGCGCATGGGTGGCGCCGGAGAGGGTGCCATGGACGAAATGGATCGCCGGCCCGCCGGGCTGCGCGGCGGCGGCCTGCAGCATCGACAGGAAGGGCGTCTGGCCGACGCCGCCGCTGAGCAGCACGACCGGCCGCGGCGGCGCGTCGGGCAGGAAGAAGTCGCCGGCCGGGGCCGCGACCTTCAGCACCGTGCCCTTCTCCACCGTGTCGTGCAGCCAGCCGGAGGCGGTGCCCTGCGGCTCGCGCTTGACGCTGATGCGATAGGCGGTGCCGCCCGGCGCCGAGGAGATGCTGTAGTTGCGCTTCAGCGGCGCCTGGCCGGGGATTTCCAGCCAGAAGGTCAGGTACTGGCCGGGGCGGTGGCGCAGCACCGGGTCGCCATCGACCGGGGCCAGGAGGAAGGAGGTGATGACCTCGCTCTCGCGGATCCTGTCGGCGACCACGAAGTCGCGCCAGCCGCGCCAGCCGCCGGGGGCGCTGGCCTGGCTGTCATAGATCTGCGCCTCGCGGCCGATCAGCAGATCGGCCAGGAACCAGTAGGCCTCGCCCCAGGCGGCCAGGATCTCCGGCGTCGCCGCGGCGCCCAGCACTTCCTGGATGGCGCCGAGCAGCGCCTCGGCCACCGCCGGATAGTGCTCCGGCAGGATGTTCAGCCCGACATGCTTCTGCGCGATCCGTTCCACCGCCCCGGTCAGCGCGCCGAGATTGTCGATGTTGCGGGCATAGGCCAGCACCGCATTGGCCAGCGCCTTCGGCTGCGACCCGGTCGCGCCGTAATGCGACTGGTTGAACAGGTCGCGCATCGCCGGGTCGCGGAACAGCCGGGCATACATGGCGCGGGTGATGTCGAGGCCATGCGCCTCCAGCGCCGGCACCGTGGCCTTCACGGTGGCAAGGGTCTGCGGCGAGAGCGGGCGGGGCATGGCAACCTCTTTGAAGATGTATCGGCCGTGCACCTTCATGCCCGCTTGGCCTGAAGATGTAAATCCCCTACATCTTCGAAATGCGTCTCACCCTGCACACCGACTATGCGCTGCGCACGCTGATCTATCTCGGGCTGCGGACCGATCGCCGCGTCTCGATCCGCGAGATCGCCGCGGCGCACCGCATCTCGGAGAACCACCTGGTCAAGGTGGTGCACAATCTCGGCCGCGGCGGCTTCATCGAGACCACGCGCGGCAAGGGCGGCGGGCTGCGGCTGGCGCGCCCGGCGGAGGCGATCAATGTCGGCGCCGTGGTGCGCTTCACCGAGGAGGACATGGCGCTGGTCGCCTGCTTCCAGGACCCGGCGACCGGCGCCGGCTGCGCGCTGATCGATGCCTGCCGGCTGCAGGGGCTGCTGGGCGAGGCGCTGGCCGCCTTCCTGGCGGTGCTGGACGGGCAGAGCCTGGCCGACCTGCTGCGCCCCAACCCGGCGGTCCTGGCGGCGCGGCTGGGGCTGCCGCTGCCCGCGGCGGCCTGACCTCCGCGCGAGCGACCCCTGGGCAGGCGCGCCGCCATCCCCACATGCCTGGGGCATGCTCGCCCCGCTGCTCGACATCGACCGCCTCTATCTCGAGCCCGCCGTGGAGGCGCATCCGCGCGGCCGCGAGATCCTGGCGCGCTTTCCTGACGCCGAGCGCATCCCGGTGGAGTCCCACTGGCGCATCCCGGCGCTGCGGGACGGTGATCCGGGCGACTACCTGGCCGCCAAGCGGCAGTCGCTGGTGCTCGGCGTCAAGAAGGGTCTGGAATTCCGGCCGAACGGGCGCAGCGCCGATTTCATCGCGCCCTCCACCTCGAATGGCTGCGCCATGGCCTGCGCCTATTGCTACGTCGCGCGGCGCAAGGGCCATGCCAATCCGGTCAGCGTCTTCGTCAATATCGAGGCGATCAGCGCCGCCATCATCCGCCATGCCACGCGGCAGGGGTGCAAGACGGTGCCCGACCAGGTCGATCCCGTGGCCTGGGTCTATGACCTGGGCGAGAATGGCGACCTCTCCGTCGATGCCGCCATTTCCGACAATGTGCGCGACCTGGTGGCGCTGTTCCGCGGCCTGCCGCAGGCCAAGGGCAGCTTCGCCACCAAGGCGGTCAATCCGGCGCTGCTCGGCTATGACCCGCAGGGCCGCACCCGCATCCGCATGTCGCTGATGCCGCCCGAGCTGGCGCGGCTGCTGGATGTGCGCACCGCGCCGGTGGCCGAGCGCATCGCCGCCATCCCCGAGCTGCACCGCGCCGGCTACGAGGTGCATGTCAACTTCTCCCCCGTCGTGCTGCGCGAGGGCTGGGAGGGCGAATGGGGCGCGCTGTTCGAGATGCTGGACGACAGCCTGCCCGATCCGGTGAAGCAGCAGCTGGCGGCGGAGATCATCATGCTGACCCACAACGAGACGCTGCACCAGGTCAACCTGGCCTGGCACCCCAAGGCCGAGGCGCTGCTCTGGCGCCCCGACCTGCAGGAACAGAAGGTCTCCGAGGGCGGCGGCGTCAACCTGCGCTACCGCACGCCGTGGAAGCGGCGCTGGCTGGACCGCTTCATCGCGCTGCTGGCGGCGCGCATGCCCTATTGCCGGGTGCGCTATGCCTTCTGATCCCGCGGCGCCCCTGGCGCTGTTCGGCCTGCCCTGCCTCGGCGGCAGCGCCCGGCAATGGCGCGCCCTGGCCGAGGCGCTGGGCCCCGGCTTCGACCTGCAGGGCATCGACCTGCCCGGCTTCGGCGCCGCCGCCGCCCTCCCCGGCTACCCGGTCGCCGAGATGGCGGCGCATGTGGCGGCACGCATCGCCGCGGCAGCGCCGTCGCGCTGGCTGCTGGCCGGGCACAGCATGGGCGCCAAGGTGGCGGCGGTGCTGGCGCGGCAGGCGCTGGACGGCGCTGCCCCCCTGCCGCCGCCGGCCGGGCTGGTGACGCTGGCCGGCTCGCCGCCGGCGCCGGAGCCGATGGCGGAGGCGCGGCGGGCGGAGATGACCGGCTGGCTGGAGGGCGATGCCGCCGCGCGCGACCGCCATGCCCGCGATTTCGTCGCCGCCAATGCCCTGGCGCTGCCCGAGGCGGCCCGGGCGCTCGCCGAGGCCGAGATGCTGCGCGCCAGCCCCGCCGCCTGGCGCGCCTGGCTGCAATCCGGCAGCCGCGAGGACTGGTCGGACCGCGTCGGCATCCTGCCGCTGCCGGCCCTGGTGCTGGCCGGCGCCGAGGATGGCGATCTCGGCCCCGCGGCGCAGCGCCGGCTGATGCTGCCGCACTTTCCGGCAGCGCGGCTCGAGGTCATCCCCGGCGCCCGCCATCTGCTGCCGATCGAGGCGCCGGCCGCCGTGGCGCGGCTGATCCGCGACTTCGCGGCCGGTCTCTGACCCGGCCGCGCTGTCGGCGCCGCGTCAGGCCAGCTCCTCGCCCTTGGTCTCGGGGATCAGCAGCCAGAGCGCCAGGATATCGACCAGGTAGAGCAGCGCCAGCAGGGCGATGGCGACCTGGAAGCCATAGGCCAGGGCGATGGCGCCGACCACCACCGGGCCGAAGCCGCCGATGGCGCGGCCGATGTTGAACAGCACGTTCTGCGCCGTGGCGCGCGCCGCGGTGGGATACAGCTCGCTCATCAGCGCGCCATAGCCGCCGAGCATGCCGTTGACGAAGAAGCCCATCACCGCGCCGGCGACCAGCAGGGCGGTGGCGTCGGTCAGCTGCGCATAGGTCACGACCATGATCGCCGCGCCCAGCATCCAGCCGAGGAAGGCCGGCTTGCGGCCGATGCGGTCGGCGACATGGCCGAAGGCATAGATGCCGGCCGCCATGCCGAGGATGGTGACCGCCGTCCAGGTCGCCGACTGCGTCAGCCCGAAGCCGAAGCGCGAGGACAGGTAGTTCGGCAGCCAGATCATCACGCCGTAATAGCCGAAATTCTGCACGCCGCAGAGGATCACCAGGCCGAGGCTGCTGCGCGCCGTGCGCCGGTCGGCCACCAGCAGCCGCAGCGCCGACTTCTTCTCCGTTGTCTTCGTGCGTTGGACGAAGACCTCGGGCTCGTGCAGGTTCTTGCGGATGAAATAGGCGGCGACCGCCGGGAACAACCCGACGGCGAACATGCCGCGCCAGCCGATCTCGGGCAGCAGCATCGGCGTCAGCAGCGCGGCGCCCAGCACGCCGGCCTGCCAGCCCAGCCCGACATAGGAGGAGGCGCGGGCGCGCTTCGAGGCCGGCCAGGCCTCGGCCACCAGCGCCATGCCGATGCCGAACTCGCCGCCCAGCCCGATGCCGGCGATGGTGCGGTAGAACAGCAGGTCCCAATAGCCCTGCGCCAGGGCGCAGAGCCCGGTGAAGACGGCGAACAGGACGATGGTCCAGGTCAGCACCCGGACCCGGCCCAGCCGGTCGGAGAGCATGCCGAAACCGACGCCGCCGACCACCGCGCCGACCAGCGTCGCCGTCACCAGCGAGGCCGCCTGGGCCGGGCTGAGGCCGAGATCGGCCGAGATGGCGCGCAGCATGAAGCCCAGGATCAGCAGGTCGAAGCCGTCCATGGCATAGCCCAGGGCCGAGCCCCAGAGCGCCTTCCAGGCGGCCGGGCTGACGGCGTCGCGGTCCGCGCCGGCCGGGGTTGCGGGGGTGGTCGGGGAAGGCATGGCGGCTGTCCTGTGCTGCTGCGCGGTCGCGTGGTCACCGCGCCGGGAAAGGCAGGCGCGTCGCCGCGCCCGGGGGCGCGCCTCCTGGTGCAGGCGGCGGCCGGCGTCAAGCGGGCGGGCCCGCTTTCCTCTGGCCGCCGCCCCCTCAGTAGAGCCGTGCCGCGCCGGCCGGCGTGGCCGCGCTGCCGCCCTCCGCCAGGATCCGCCGCATCGCCTGGCCCTGGGCGCTCCACCACTGCGCCAGGATGCCGACATCCCAGCCGATGCAGAAATGCCGCACCCCCATCTCCAGGTAGCGCTCGGCATGCGCCGGGTCCTGCAGCTCGACCCGCGGGTGCAGGCCGAGGCGCAGCGCCGTCTCGATGGTGCGGCGCTCGGCCACCAGCACCGCCTGGTCGTCGCCCTGGCCCGGCTTGCCGATGCTCATCGCATAGTCCGAGGGGCCGAACTGCACCATGTCCAGGCCCGGCACCGAGAGGATCGCCTCGAGATCGTCCAGGCAGGACTGCTTCTCGACCATGATGGCGATGACGATGTCGTTCAGCGCCTCGACATAGGCTGGCTTGCCGACCTCGCGGATCGAGCCGACATCCCGCCGCATGCCGACGCCGAGCCGGCCGACGCCGCGCGCGCCCACCCGCGCCGGCGTCTCGGCGCGCACCGCCGCGACCGCGGCGCGGGCATCCTCGACGCTGCGGATATCGGCGAACAGCACGCTCTGGAAGCCCGAGCCGATCGCCCGCATCGCCTGGTGCGTGTACTGGGTCTGCTCGATCTTGATCATGCCGCCGAGCCCGGCGAGCTCGAAGGCGCGGCCCAGATTGTCCAGGTCGTGCAGGTCGAAGGGGGCGTATTCGGCGGTGAACTCGACATAGTCGTAATGCCCCGCCTGGCCCACCAGCTCGACCAGCGTCGGCCAGGTGGAGAGCAGATGCGTCCCCACCGTCGGCTGGTTGGCGGTCAGCTTCTCGCGCAGCAGGTTCCGGCGCATGCGGATATTCCTCCCTGGTCCATTTGGCCTGGTCCGGTTTGGCCGGGCCCGGTTTGGCCTGGCGCGGCAGGCCGCCGCCCGGCCCGGTCAGGCTCGCCGAAGGCGCGGCCGGCGGCAAGGCGGCATCGCGGCGGCCTTGCGGCGCCCGCGCATGACGTTTCCGCGCAGCCGGTAGGCTGCCAAGGCCAGGCGGCCTATCTTCGCCCCATGCGCCACGAAGATCCCGCCGCCCAGCCCTGCGCCACCGCCGAGGAGGCCGTCGACCGGCTGGAACGGCTCTACGACGCCGCCATCGCCGCCGAGCGCGCGGCCCTCGACCGCTTCATCGCGGAACGCCTGCCGCCGACCCCGGCGGAGCGCGCGGCCTTCTGCTATCCCGGCCTGCGGCTGCGCTGGACCGCCGAGGGGCCGCCGCCGCAGGTGCGCCGCTCCTGGGCCAAGCTGCAGGTGGCCGGCGACTATGCCACCACCATCACCAGCCCGGCCGCCTTCCGCCCCTATCTGCTGGAGCAGCTGCGGCCGCTGGTCGAGGAATATGGCGCGGCGCTGGAGGTCGGGCCGAGCCGCCAGGAGATCCCCTATCCCTATGTGCTGGAAGGCGGCGACGAGCTGGCCCGCGGCGGCGTCTCGGCGGCCGAGCTGGCGCGGCATTTCCCGGTGCCGATGCTCTCGGCGGTGGGCGACGAGGTGGCGGACGGGCTGTGGCGCTTCCGCGACGGCGCGCCGCGGCCGATGGCGCTGTTCGACGCGGCGCGCACCGATTATTCGCTGCGCCGGCTGCAGCACTATACCGGCACCGACTGGCGCCATGTGCAGCCCTGGATCCTGCTGACCAACTACCAGCGCTATATCGGCCAGTTCGTCGACTGGGCGCTGGCCGAGCTGCGCCGCGCCGACAGCGATTATACGCGCCTGGTGCTGCCCGGCGGCGGTGTTATCACCCGCGACGACGATCCCGAGGCGGCGGCGCTGCGGGCCGCCGAGGCGCCCTGGCAGCGCTTCCAGATGCCGGCCTACCACCTGCTGCGCGGCACCGGCCGCGACGGCATCACCATCGTCAACATCGGCGTCGGGCCTTCCAACGCCAAGACCATCACCGACCACCTGGCGGTGACCCGGCCGCATTGCTGGCTGATGATCGGCCATTGCGGCGGGCTGCGGCAGAGCCAGGAGATCGGCGACTATGTGCTGGCGCATGGCTATCTGCGGCGCGACCGCATCCTCGACGACCTGCTGCCGCCGGAAATCCCGGTCCCCGCGCTCGCCGAGGTCCAGGTGGCGCTGCAGCAGGCCGCGGCCGAGGTCACCGGCGAGTCCGGCGAGGCGCTGAAGCGGCGGCTGCGCACCGGCACCGTGGTCTCCTATGACGACCGCAACTGGGAGCTGCGCTGGTCGCAGGAGCGGCTGCGCATCAACCTGTCGCGCGCCATCGGCGTCGACATGGAGAGCGGCACGCTGGCGGCGCAGGGCTACCGGCTGCGGGTGCCCTATGGCACGCTGCTCTGCGTCTCCGACAAGCCGCTGCATGGCGAGATCAAGCTGCCGGGCGCGGCGACCGCCTTCTACCAGCGCGCCGTCAGCGAGCACCTGGCGATCGGCATCGCCACCTTCGGCATCCTGCGCCGGCAGCTGACCGCGCTGCATTCGCGCAAGCTGCGCGCCTTCGACGAGCCGCCCTTCCGCTGAGGCGGCGGCCTCAGGGCGCGTCGACCACCACCAGATAGGTGGAGAAGGCGCGCACCCGGCCGCCGAGCGGCGCCACCACCTGGCGCAAGGCGGCCGGGATGTCGTGCAGGTCATAGACGCCGCTGATCCGCCCGGCGCCGAGGGCGGCGCCGCGCAGCCAGAGCAGGCCGGGCAGATAGCGGCCGAGCTCCTGCAGCACCGCGCGCGGCGCCGCCTGCTCCACCACCAGGCGGTGGTCGCGCCAGGCCATGGCGCGCTCCGGCGGCGCGGACAGGGCCAGCGGCGCGCCATCGGCCAGCGACAGGCTCAGGCTCTGCCGCGCCGCCAGCGCGACGGGGCGGGAGGGGCCGGCCGCGCCGGCGAAGCGGGCCTCGGCCTGGCCTTCCTGCACCGCGATCTCCACCCGGTCGCCGAGGCAGCGCAGGTTGAGCGCGGCGCCGCGGGTCGCGACCTCGACCGCGGCGCAGCGCAGCAGGAAGGGGCGCGCCGCCTCCGGCGCCACGGTGATGAAGGCCTGGCCCTGCAGCAGCCGCAGCCGCCGCGCGGCGCCGGAGAGATCGAGCTCGATGGCGGTCGCCGTGTCCAGCTCCAGCCGCGAGCCGTCCGGCAGCTGCACCGCGCGGCTCTCGCCGGCGGCGCTGCGCAGATCGGCGCAGAGCCGGCTTTCCAGCCCCTGGGCCAGTTCGGGTGCTGCGAGCAGCAGCGCGGTGGCCAGCGCCCCGCCGCCCGCCGCCAGCAGCACGCGGCGGCGGCCCGGCAGGCGGCGCTGCAGGCGGCGCGGCAGCAGGGGCGGAGAGGGGGGTGAAGCCGGCGGCAGCTCGCGGATCGCCTCGCCCATGGCCAGCCAGATGCGCTCGGCCTCGCGCCAGGCCGCCTGGTGCTGCGGCCCCTGGCCGATCCAGCGCTGCCAGGCCTGGCGCAGCTCGGCATCCTGCGGCGCAGCGCGGATCTCCATCAGCAGGGTCAGCGCCTGCGCCCACAGGGGGTCAGGCGCCTGGTCGGGATCATTCGGGGCCATGGGCGTCGCAGGTCGGGCAGGGAAGGGCGCCTGCCCGGACCGGAGCGGCCGCCGCCGCGGAGCCGGGCGAGGCTCCGCCGCCTTCCCTACAATCTGCAGCGTGGCCGGGCCAGCGCCTTCATGCCGCAGGCCGAAAATACGGCTCCCGCTACCGTTCAGGCGGCCCGCAGCGCCGGTTCTGCCCTGGGCGGCGGCCCTTCGGCCACCGCCAGGGGCGCCGCGTCAGCGCGACGCCTTGTACAGCTTGGTGGCGATTTCCATCATCTCCTCCGGCGCGTAATCCGGGGTGAAGGCCGAGGGCACGCCGCTCAGCTGGTGGATCTTGCCGCCCTCGGGCAGGCCGTCGACCACTTCCAGCGCGCCCGGCGGGTCGCCCGGCAGCGCCTGCTCGCCATGGCCCCAGATGCCGGCGATCTCCTTGTAGTCGGCCGGGCTCCAGGTATAGAGCCGGCGGTGCGAGCCCTCCTGCAGGTACTTCTGGCATTCCGGGATCTTGTCGAGCGGGATGTTCGGCGTCGGCAGGAACTTCTCCAGCTCGACCCCGGTGATCTGCTTCAGCGCCAGGGCATAGGCATGCGCATGCACCGAGCCGCGCACCAGCAGATAGCCGCAGACCTCGCGCCCGGTCGGGTCGGTCAGCGTCTCATAGACCCGCAGCTTGTGCAGCCGCGCGCCGCATTCCAGGTGGAAGTTGTGCAGCAGGTCGACCACGACATTGCCGGTGGTGGTGACCATGTCGGCGTTCCACGACATGGAGTTGCTGTTCACCGGCAGGGCGCCGCCGCCGGCCGAGGCGAAGCTGGCGAAGGAGCGGATGTCCTTCATCGCCTCGAAGGGCGCGCCGGAGATGTCGCCGCCGGGCTCCTCGTCCTGGTCGTGGTCGGGGCCGTTGGCCAGCATGGCGACGCCGTTGCTGACCAGCTCGACATGGCCCATCTCCTCGGCGGTGATGCTGGCGACCAGGCTGTAGAACGGCCGCAGCTTGCTCTTGCTGCGGAAGTTGAAGCTCTGGAACAGGTAGTTCCCGAGCGTCGACATCTCGCCATACTTGCCGCCCAGCAATTCCTGCAGCGCGGCCGCCGCGTTCGGGTCGGCACGGCGCGGCGCGGGAAGCTCGGCCTGCAGCTTGTCGATGCGCATGAACATGAGGGGCGATCTCCTGGAAGGCGAGGTGCGGGGAAGCGGCCGCGGCCCGGACGGGTCGGCCATGGGCAAGGCAGGACAGGCCAGGGCGCGGCGCGGGGCGCCGGCGCGGATCACGGCCGGGGGCGGCCATGCGACAGGGTCAGGATGGAAGACCGGCTGTTGGAAGACTGGCTGTCGGAGGACGGGCCGAAGATGGCCCGCCACGCCGCGTCGCGGCCGTGCCGGGGCCCCTGCAGCGACAAGCGGCCCGGCGGAGGCGAGGACGCATGCCAAGGTGAAACCTGCGCCGGCCCTGCCGGTTCCCCGCCCCTCTGCATTTTGCCGCGCCGCGCGACCCTTTCCCTCAGATCGGCAGTTCGTCGGCGCTGCGCGGATGGTGCATCGGGCAGCCGCTGCGCTCGGCGCGGAAGGCCGATGACATGCGATAGGCTGGCCGCCGCGCGCGGTTCACCGCGCCCAGCGGCCGGTGCGCCGCCAGCCCCTGCCAGGGGCTGAAGGCCATGCCGAGATCGACGGCGCGGGACCGCGCCTCGCTCCAGGAGGGCTGCGCGCCGGCGCTGATCCGCGCCACCGTCACATAGGGGCTCATCGCCTCCGGCCATTCGACGGAGGGATCCTCGATCGGCATCGCCGCGAGATCGGTGCAGAGCTGCACACGCAATTCCCATTCCGCGCCCTGGGCCGCGAAATGCGCCAGGATCTCCTCGCGCAGCGCGTCGGGCCGGCCCGACACCGAGACCTTGCGGTCGCGCAGCGCCAGCAGCGAGGGGGCGACCGGCACCACCGCGAATTTCGCCATGCAGCGGCCATAGAGGAAGGGCGTCGCCGAGAAATAGCTGTCGCCGAGCGGGTGGGTATTGGGATGGCCGCCCATCTGCGTGAGCGTCGCGCTCTGGCCGCCGACCGCCTCCAGCGCCGCCTCGGCGGTGCGCAGCACGGCGGAGACCGCCTTCTTCAACCCCTGCGGCGTGTCGGTGGTCTTCGCCAGCAGCCGGGCACTGCCGAGGAAGGCCTTGGCGGTCGGGGCGGCGAAGACGGGCGCATTGACCAGGACGAAATCCTGCTCGCGCGCGCTTTCGGAACCGGGCAGCCGCGCGCCCTCGACGCCGACCACCTTCACCGCCAGGCCGCGCGGCACGGAGATGCTGTCATCCAGCAGATCGCCCGGATTGGTCGAGAAGCGTAGCACCACCGGATACTCCGCCGGCCGGGCGAAGAGCCCCTGCGCCAGGGCGGCGGGCAGCCCCTCCAGCACCTGCAGCCGGCCGCGCAGCAGCCCGTGGCTCTTGGCATGCACGCTGCGCAGCGGCACGCCCTCGTCCTGGTAGGTGGTCTCGGCGATGCCGCGCATGGTCTCGACCAGGGCGGCGGTGGTCTCCGCCTCGTCGGGCTCCGGCGTCTCGTAGGCGGGATCGTAGGGCAGGGGCTGCGACGCCCCGCCCCCCGCGCCGGTGGCGCTCATGCCTTGGGCTTGATGTTGACCGGGCCGCCGGGGCCGGGCTGCGTCACCGGGCCGCGGTCATAATCTTCCGGATCGACGCCCTTGCGGTCCGGGTCGAGCTGGTCGCGCTTGACGTCATGCGGGCCGACGCTGTCGGGCCGGCCGCTGGAAGGGCCGTGGCCCCAGTTCTTCAGTCCCTCGCGGGACGCCTTGTCGGTCATGGCCGCTCTCCTCCGGGTGGGGGCCGGCCGCCACGGGGCGGCGCCGCCAGGGTGGTGGCGGCGCGCGGCCCGGGCTGCAGGCGCTGCAGAGGGAAACCGCCAGGACCGTGATCCGTTCCTTTGCCGCGCTCGATTTACCGGAAGGACCCGCTCTGCAGCACCAGCCGATCCTCGACCTGCCGCTGCATCCCGGGCCCGGCCTGCCGGACGCCATCGTCGCCATCCCGCTGCGCGACGAGGCGGCCTTTCTGCCGGCCTGCCTCGCGGCGCTGGCGGGGCAGCGCGAGGCCGAGGGCCTGGCGGTGCTGCTGCTGCTGAACGACTGCCGCGACGGCAGCGCCGCCATCGCGCGGGACTGGGCGCCGCGCCTGCCCTTCCCGCTGCGGCTCTGCGAGGTCAGCCTGCCGCCGGCGGCGCGGCATGTCGGCGAGGCGCGCGGCCAGGCGCTGGATGCCGCCGCGCTCTGGCTGGAGGCCGAGGGGCCGCCGGCGGCGGCCGAGGCGCTGCTGCTCACCACCGATGCCGACAGCCGCGTCGCGCCGGACTGGCTGCAGGCCACCCGCCAGGCCATCCGCGCCGGCGCCGATGCGGTGGCCGGGCAGGTCGACTATGCCCTCGACGAGGATCCGACGCTGCCGCCGGCGCTGGCGCAGCGGCTGCGGCTGGAGGCGCGCTATGCTGGCCTGCTGGCGCGGATCGACAGCCTGGGCGATCCGGTGCCGCAGGACCCCTGGCCGCGGCATCGCATGGCCTCCGGCGCCAGCCTGGCGCTGACGCTCGCCGCCTATCGCCGGATCGGCGGCCTGCCGCGGCTGGCGGTGGGCGAGGACCGCGCCTTGGCCAATGCCGTGCTCGATGCCGGGCTGCGGCTGCGCCATGCGCCCTCGGTGCGGGCCGTCACCTCCTGCCGGCGGGCCGGGCGCGCGGCCGGCGGTGCGGCGGCGACGCTGGCGCTGTGGACGGCGCAGCCCGGCCTGCCCGGCGACGCGGCGCTGGAGATGCCCGGCGCCGCGCTGCGCCGCGCCCTGCTGCGCGGCCGCGCCCGCCGGGCGCATGCGGCGGGCGCGCTGGCGGGCCTGGCCGCGCCGCTGCGGCTGCCGGCGGCGACGCTGGCGGCGCTGCAGCCGCGGCCGTTCAGCGCCGCCTGGCGGCGGCTGGAAGCCCTGGCGCCGGTGCTGGCGGCGCGGCCACTGCCGCCGGCGCTGCTGTCGCAGGCGATCCTGGCGGCGCAGGCGCTGCTGGCCCGCCGCGGCCGGGCTCAGGCTTCCAGATAGAGCTCGCGGGGCCGCGCGGCGCGCGCCAGCATCTCGGCATCCAGCGCGAAGCCGCCGGGCAGGTCGCCGAGCTGCGAGCGGTGCGCCTGCACCGCCCGCGCCTTGGCCGGCAGCCAGGGCGCGATGTCCAGCCAGGCGCCGCGCGGCGGTGCCGGCAGCGGCGTCGCCGGCGGCAGGGTATGGCCCCAGACCGGATAGGCCAGGCGGCGCAGCCCGGCCGGCAGCGCCGCCTGCAGCGCCGCGCAGGCCTGGTGGTCGCAATGCGGGTCATGCGCCCAGGTCGCCAGCACCGTGCCGGCCTCCAGCGCCGCCGCCTCGGCGGTGACCGCCTGCAGCGCGCGGCAGAAATCCGGGCCGCGGTCGGGCACCCGGCTGTCGGGCAGGCCGAGGAAGCGGGCCGCGCCGTCCGGCGCGCCGAGGCGGGCGAGCGCCGCCCGCGCCTCCGCCTCGCGCATCGCTTGCAGCGCCGCGGCCGGATGGCCGGGATGCGAGGCGGCGCCGTCGGAGAGGAAGACGACGCCAAGCCGCCGCCCGGCCGCCAGCGCCGCGGCGATCAGCCCGCCACAGCCCAGGCTTTCGTCGTCCGGATGCGGCGCCAGCACCAGCACGCCGCCGGGCGCCAGGATCTGTTCCAGCGGGCGGTGCGGCAGCGCGGCCGTGGCCGCCCAGAATTCATCGGCGCGGATCACCATGGCAGCTGGCCCTGCCGCAGCAGCGTGGCGGCGCCGCGTTCCAGCGCCAGGTCCGGCGCCGGCTGGCGCAGATAGGTGGCGAGGTCGCGGGCGATGCGCTCGACGGGGGCCGGGCGCAGGAAGGCGGCCAAGCCGATCGAGCGCTGCACCAGCTCGAGCAGCGCCAGCGCCGCCTGCTCCACCGCGCGGCGCGCGAGATTGACCGCGGCGACGGCGCCCTCGACATCCGCCGTCATGGCCACGCTCTCGGCCGAGCGCAGCACCCAGAGCCGGGCGGTCTGCGCGGCGATGGCGGCCTCGCCGAAGCGCTGGCGCTGCGCCCGGTCCTCGTCGCGCCCGCTGTCCAGCAGATGCTGCCGCAGCAGCGCCAGCAACGCCGCCATGCCGCCCGCCTGCACCGCCAGGCAGCGCCAGGCGCCGGTGGAGAAATCCGGCTCGCGCAGGTAGTCGCCCGGCGCCCCGATCGGCGACGGCGCGGCGAGGCCGGTGAAGTCGACCCGGCCGGTGGCCGAGGCCTGCATCCCCTGCGCCGTCCAGCCGCTGAGATCGGCCCCCTGGCCGGGCGCGAGGCGGGGCAGCAGCATCACCGATCCGGCCGGCGTCGCCGCCGTCACCAGCGGCCGCGCGACATGGCCGGCGCCGGAGGCGAGGATCTTGGCGCCCTGCAGAACGCCCTGCTCCAGCCGCAGCGGCGCGGCGCGGTCATCGGTGTTCCAGACGCCGAACAGCGCGCCGCCGGCGGCGGCGGCCGCGGCCTCGCGCCGCTGCGCCGCATCGCCATGGCGCAGCACCAGCTGCAGCGCGTTGACATGGCCCTCATAGAGCCGCCCGAGCGCCAGGCTGCCCGCGCCGATCGCCATCAGCACCTCGGCCAGCAGGCGGTGGCCGGCGGCGCCCTCGCCCAGCCCGGCGCCGCCCAGCGCGGCCGGCAGCGGCGCGGCGAGCAGGCCCTGGGTGCCGAGCGCCGCCACCTCCCTGGCCGGGAAGGCGCCCGGATGGTCGAGCGCGGCGGCACCGGCGGCGGCCGCCTCGGCGACCGCCCGGGCGGCGCCGAGCAGCGCCGCATCGGCAAGGGCGGGCGGCGGAGCGGCGAGGACATCCATCGGGCAGGGTCTTTCCGGCAGCAGGAGCGGTCCCGACCACCGGGCGCATCGCCCCGGTAATGCGGCGCGGCGGCCCGGCGTTGCCGCCGGGCTGCAACGCCGCCCGCCATCGCGGGTTGAACCGGGGCAGCGAAGGATCGGGCAGCGATGCGGAAGACAGGAAAGACGGGCGGGGACGGCGCGCTGCGGGTGGTCCGCTACGACGGGCCCTCCGGCGGCTGGGGCTCGGTCCGCTCGCTGGGCAAGATCCTGAAGCGGGAGGGCAATCCGCTCAGCGTGCCGCTGCTGCTGACGCAGCAGAACAAGCATGGCGGTTTCGCCTGCGTCTCCTGCGCCTGGGCCAAGCCGGCGACGCCGCATCTCTTCGAATTCTGCGAGAACGGCGCCAAGGCCACCGCCTGGGACATGAGCAGCGGCCGCATCGCCGCCGAGTTCTTCGCCCGCCACACCGTCACCGAGCTGGAGGGCTGGAGCGACTACGCGCTGGAGCAGGCCGGCCGGCTGACCGGGCCGATGCGCTGGGACGCCGCCAGCGACCATTACGTCCCGGCCTCCTGGCAGGAGGCCTTCGAGGGCATCGCCACGGCGCTGCGCGGCATGGCGCCGGACCAGGCGGTGTTCTACGCCTCCGGCCGCGCCGCCAACGAGGCGGCCTTCCTCTGGCAGCTGCTGGCCCGGCTGCACGGCACCAACAACCTGCCCGATTCCTCGAACATGTGCCACGAGAGCACCTCGGTGGCGCTGCCCAAGACCATCGGCGTGCCGGTCGGCACCGTGCGGCTCGATGATTTCGAGACCACCGACTGCATCCTGCTGATCGGCCAGAACACCGCGGTGAACAGCCCGCGCATGCTGCACCAGCTGGAGGAGGCGGCGCGGCGCGGCGTGCCGATCATCGTCGTCAATCCGCTGCGCGAGCCGGGGCTCGAGCGTTTCACCAATCCGCAGAACCCGGTGGAGATGCTGGGCACCGGCGCCACGCAGCTGGCCGCGCAATACCACCAGCCGCGCGCCGGCGGCGACCTGGCGATGCTGGTGGGCCTGTGCAAGCTGCTGCTGGAATGGGACGACGCGGCGCAGGCCGCCGGCCGCCCGGCGGTGCTCGACCACGCCTTCATCGCCGAGCACTGCCACGGCTTCCCCGCCTTCGCCGCCAGCATCCGCGGCCATGGCTGGACCGCGATCGAGCAGGAATCCGGCCTGAGCCGCGCGGCGATGGAACAGATCGCCGGAGTCTATGCCCGCTCGAAGGCGGTGCTGGGCATCTATGGCATGGGGCTGACCCAGCACCGGGCCGGCGTCGACAATGTGCAGATGCTGGTGGCGCTGCTGCTGCTGCGCGGCAATCTCGGCCGGCCCGGCGCCGGCATCTGCCCGGTGCGCGGCCATTCCAACGTGCAGGGCCAGCGCGCCGTCTGGATCACCGAGAAGCCCGAGCTGGCGCCGCTCGACGCCATGGAGCAGCGCTACGGCTTCACCGCGCCGCGCGAGAAGGGGCTGGATTCCGTCGGCGTCACCCAGGCGGTGATCGCCGGCAAGGTGCAGGCGGTGCTGCAGCTCGGCGGCAACCTGGTGCGCGCGCTGCCGGAGAGCAGCCTGCTGGAGCCGGCCTGGCGGCGCCTGCCGCTGACGGTGATGATCACCACCAAGCTGAACCGCAGCCATCTGGTGCATGGCCGCAGCGCCTGGCTGCTGCCCTGCCTCAGCCGCATCGAGATCGACCAGCAGGCCGGCGGCCCGCAGGTGGTGACGGTGGAGGACAGCACGGCGGTGATCCATCCCTCGCGCGGCATGCGCAGCCCGGCGGCGCCGGGGCTGCTGTCGGAGCCCGCCATCATCGCCGGCCTGGCCAAGGCGCTGCTGCCGGCCAATCCGCGCATCGACTGGGATGGCTGGCTGGCGGATTACGGCCGCATCCGCGAGGAGATCGCGGCCCTCTTCCCGAAGTGGTACGCCAACTACAACCGGCGCGTCTGGGAGAAGGGCGGCATGCCGCGCGCCAATCCGGCGCGGCAGCGGCAGTGGCAGACCGAGACCGGCAAGGCGAATTTCATCGCCCCCCCCGGGCTGGCGGCCGATGCCGACATGGCGAGCGAAGGCGGTCCGGTGCTGCGGCTGATCACGCTGCGCAGCAACGACCAGTTCAACACCACCGTCTATGGCTTCGACGACCGCTTCCGCGGCATCCATGGCAGCCGCGCGGTGGTGATGATGCATGCCGAGGACATCGCCCGCCTCGGCCTGCGCGACGGCCAGAAGGTGACGCTGTCGACCGTCGCCGATGACGGGGTGTCGCGCCGGGTCGAGGGGCTGCAGGTGGTGCGCTACGACCTGACGCCGGGCTGCATCGCCGGCTATTTCCCGGAATGCAACCCGCTGCTGCCGGCCTGGCACCATGCGAAGGAAAGCCATGTGCCGGCGGCCAAGGCGATCCCGGTGCGGGTGCTGGCCGGCGGCGGCTAGAGCGGTTTCCGTTCGCAATCGCTCACGTCAACCACTCCAGCCTTTTGTCTTCGCGAACATCTTCACCCGATCTGGTGATTCCACCAGATCGGAGTCTGCTCTAGAGCCCGGTCCGCCCGAAGATCCGCCGCAGCCAGGGCAGCTGGTTGCCATAGGGCGGGTAGCGGGTCGGCAGGTCGAGGCGCGGGCTCTGCTGGTAGAGGCTGCGCAGATTGCTGAAGTCGCGGAAGCCGGCCTCGCCATGCGCGCGGCCCTGGCCGCTCGGGCCGACGCCGCCGAAGGGCAGGCCGGGCACCGCCGCCTGCAGCACATTGTCGTTGCGGACGAAGGCGCCGGAGCGCGTCGCCTGCTGCAGCCGGCCGGCCAGGGCGTCGTCGCGGCCGTGCAGATAGGTCGCCAGCGGCGAGGGCGCCGCCTGCAGCCGCGCCACCAGCGCCGCCTCCTCGCGCCAGGCCAGCACCGGCAGCACCGGCCCGAAGATTTCTTCGCGCAGCAGCGACGAATCCGGGGCGACATCGCCGAGCAGCGTCGGCGCGACATGCAGCCGCGCGGCATCGGTGGCGCCGCCCTGCAGGATGCGGCCCTCGTTCAGCAGGGAAGCGATGCGCTCGAACTGACCGCGATGCGCGAGACGCTGCGCCGCGGCGCCATCGGCGCCGTAGAAGGCGACCATGGCGCGGCGCAGCTCCTCGACCAGCCGGTCGTGCAGGTCGGCATGCACCAGCACATGGTTCGGCGCGATGCAGGTCTGCCCGGCATTGAGGAACTTGCCCCAGACGATGCGGCGCGCGGCGATGCGCGGATCGGCGGTGGGCTCGACCACCGCCGGGTTGCAGCCGCCGAGCTCCAGCGTGCAGCTGGTGAGGATGGCCGCCGCCGCCAGCGCCACCTTGCGCCCGGTGGCCACCGAGCCCGTGAAGAAGATATGGTCCCAGGGTAGCGCGGTCAGCCGCGCGGCGAGGCCGGCATCACCCTGCAGCAGCCGGACATGGTCGGCGGCGAAACTCTCCCCGATCAGGCGCTGCAGCAGGGCGGCGGTGGCGGGGGCGAATTCCGAGGGCTTCAGCAGCACGGTATTGCCGGCGGCCAGCGCGCTGACCAGGGGCATCAGCGCCAGCTGCAGCGGATAGTTCCAGGGGCTGAGGATCAGCACGGCGCCGCGCGGCTCGGGCTGTACCCCGGCACGCGCCGGCCAGTGCAGCGGGCCGGTGGCGACGCGGCGCGGCTTCATCCAGCGCGCCAGGTGCTTCTGGACATGCGCCAGCTCCTGCCGCAGCGGCAGGATCTCCGAGGTCCAGGCCTCGAAGGCTGACTTGCCGAGATCAGCCCGCAGGGCATCGAGGAAGTCGTCCTCGAGCCGCGCCAGGCCCTGCGCCAGCCGCCGCAGCGCCGCCCGCCGGGCCTCCAGCGGCCGCGTCGCGCCGCTCTGGAAGGAAGCTTGCAGCGCCGCCAGGGCGGCCGTCTCGGGGCAGGGGTCCATCCCTGCCCAGATAAGGCCGCGCTGCGGCGCCGCAAGGGTCAGGCGGCGATGTAGCCGAGCTGACGGTCCATCATCTGCGCCGCCGCGCTGCGCTGCTCCGCGGGGCCGAAGCCGCCGCCGCCCGAGGTCTCCAGCCGGATGGTGTCGCCGCGCCACAGCCGCAGGTTGTTGACCTTGGAGCCGAGCGCCGTCCGCTCGCCGCCGCGGATCAGCCAGAGCGCGCCGGCGCGGCCCGGCTCGCCGCCCTCGAGCCCATAGGGACGGTGCTTGAAGCGCTCGAGATTGGCGGTGAAAACGGCTTCCGCGCTGTCGATGCGCCATTCGCGGAACAGGCCGAGCCCGCCGCGCTGCCGCCCGGCGCCGCCGGAGCCGTCCAGCAGGCCATAGCCGGTGAGCGTGATCGGCAGCTCGCTCTCGATCATCTCCACCGGGATGTTCGAGTTGTTGTGCATGCCATAGGTATAGCCGTTCAGCCCATCGGTGTCGTCATGCGCGCCGCTGCCGCCGACCTCGATCTCGACCAGCACGCCACGCTCGCCCTGGTCGCCGATGGTCTGGAAGGAGCAGACATAGCTGACGCCGTAATAGGCCGCCGGCACCCGCCCCGGCACCGCCTTGTGCAGCGCCCCGAGCAGCGTCGTCGCCAGGCGGTGGCCGGTGGCGATGCGGTTGGCGACGGGGGCGGGGTGGCGGGCATTGACGATGCTGCCCTCCGGCGCGATCACCGTGACCGGGCGGTAGCAGCCGGCATTGGGCGGGATTTCTGCATCCGCGATGGCCATCACCGCATAGGAGACGGCCGAGCCCGAGGAGGCCAGCGTCGCGTTCACCGGCCCGACGGCCTGCGGGCCGCAGCCGGAGAGGTCGATGATCAGCTCCTCGCCGCGCACTTCGATCTCCGCATGGATGCGGATCGGCTTCGCGTCGATGCCGTCATCGTCGAGGAAATCCTCGAAGTCGTATTTCCCGTCCGGGATGCGGCCGATCATCGCGCGCATGGCGCGCTCCGACCCGTCGAGGATGCGGGCGCAGGCTTCGGTCAGTGTCGCCGCGCCGACGCGGTCGGCGAGCTTGCGGATATTCGCCTCCCCCACCGCCAGCGAGGCCAGCTGCGCCTGCAGGTCGCCCCAGAGCATGTCGGGCCGGCGGACATTCTGCTTCATCATCGCCAGCAGGTCGTCATTGAGGGCGCCCGCCTTGACCAGCTTCAGCGGCGGGATGCGCAGCCCCTCCTGGAAGACCTCGGTCGCCGTCGCGGCATAGGAGCCGGCCGCCATGCCGCCCATGTCGAGATGGTGGCAGAGCGTGCCGACGATGGCGACGCGCTGCCCCTCGGCGAAGACCGGGCGGAAGGCCAGGATGTCGGGGATGTGCTGGCCGCCGCAATAGGGATCGTTGGTGATGACGACATCGCCATCCTCCCAGCGCTCGAGCGGCAGGTGGTCGCGCAGCACGGTGCGCAGGCCGGTGCTCATCGAGTTGAGGTGCTGCGGGATGCGCGCCGATTGCGCGACATTGTCGCCATGCGCGTCGAAGATCGCGGTGGAATAATCCAGCAGCTCGCGCACGATGGTGGAGCGGCTGGTGCGCCAGACGGTGACATCCATCTCGGCGGCGGCGGCGGTCAGGGCGTTGCGCAGGATTTCCAGCGCGATCGCGTCGAGATGGGTGCTCATGCCGCGAGGGCCTCCGTCCGGCCGGCGCTCTGGCGCCGCGCGATCAGCGTGTGGTCGGGGCCGGGGGCGCAGCGCCAGCCTTCGGCCAGGTAGATGGTGGTGTATTCCTCCTCGATCAGCGCCGGGCCGCTGACCGGCGCGGTCAGCTGCTCGCGCTGGTGCACCGGCACTTCGCGCCAGGCATCGCCCAGCCAGATGCGGCGCGCCTCCGGCTTGCGATCGGCCCCCAGGCCGGGGGCGCGGCGGGTGCGGGCGCGCGCCAGCAACCCGGTGGCCGAGAGACGCAGCGCCACCAGCTCCACCGGCGCCGCCGTGTTGCTGTAGGAGAAGCGGCGGGCGTGTTCGGCATGGAAGGCGGCCAGCAGTGTCGCCAGCGCGGCGGGCTCGGCGGCCGGCGCCTCCCAGGGGATCACCAGCTCGAAGGCCTGGCCGCGATAGCGCAGGTCGGCGGAGAAGTTGAAGCGCCGGTCAGCCAGGGGCACGCCATCGGCGGCCAGCAGCCCATCGCCCTGCTCGCGCAACTCGTCCAGGAAGGCGGCGACGCGCGGCAGGTTTTCTTCCGTCGCCGGCATGACGCGGCTGCGCGTCAGGTCGTGCATGATGTCGGAATGCAGGATGCCAAACGCAGAAAAAGTGCTGGCATCGGCGGGGAAGATCACCTCCGGCACGCCCAGCTCTTCCGCGACGGGAATGGCATGCAGCCCGCCAGCGCCGCCGAAGGAAAGGAGAGAGAATTCGCGCGGGTCGAGGCCCTTCTCGAAGAGAGAAAGGCGGGCGGCGGCGGCCAGGTTGGTGTCGGTCACCGCCAGCATGCCGGCCGCCGCCTGCTGCGCGCCGAGGCCGAGCGGCGCGCCGATCCGCGTCGCGATGGCGGCCTCGGCGGCCGGCGCGTCCAGCGGCATGGCGCCGCCCAGGAAGAAGCGCGGGTCGAGCCGGCCGAGGGTGATATTGGCGTCGGTCACGGCGGGCTCGGTGCCGCCGCGGCCATAGCAGACCGGGCCGGGGCGCGAGCCGGCGCTGCGCGGGCCGACGCGCAGCCTCCCGGCATCGTCGACGGCGGCGAGCGAGCCGCCGCCGGAGCCGATGGTGCGGATCTCGATCATCGGCAGGCGCACCGGCAGACCGTCGATCTCGCCCTGGGTCATGCGGGTGACGCTGCCCTCATGGACGACGCAGATGTCGAAGCTGGTGCCGCCCATGTCGACGCCCAGCAGGTTCGGCCGCTGCAGCGATTCTGCCATGCGCAGCGTCGCCAGCGCGCCGCCGGAGGGGCCGGAGAGCAGCAGCCGCGCCGGCTGCCGTGCCGCCACCTCGGCCGAGCAGACGCCGCTGTTGGATTGCACCAGCAGCAGCCGCGCGGCGATGCCGGCCTCCGCCAGCCGCCCGGTCAGTTTCTGGAGATAGGCGCCGACGACGGGCATCAGCAGGGTGTTGAGCGCGGTGGTCGAGCTGCGTTCGTATTCGCGGATTTCCGGGCTGAGCTCGCTGGAGAGGCAGAGCGGCAGGTCCGGGCGCGCGGCGCGAATGACCTCCGCCAGGGCCTGCTCATGCGCCGGATTGACATGGGCGTTGAGCAGGCAGATGGCCACCGCCTCGGCGCCCAGCGCGTCGAGCTTGGCCAGCAGCGGGGCGAGGGAGGCGGGGTCGATCGCGCGTTCGACGCTGCCATCGCCGCGGATGCGCTCCGCCACGCCCAGACGGCGATCGCGCGGGATCAGCGGCGCATCGTGATGCGGCTTCAGCCCGTAGATGTCCTTGCGGCTGTGGCGGCCGATCTCGAGAACATCCTCGAAGCCGGCGGTGGTGAGAAGAACACCCCGGGCCAGGCGGCGCTCCAGCACGGCATTGGTCGCGATGGTGGTGCCGTGCAGCAGGATGCGGATATCGGTCAGGCCGAAGCCATAGCGCGTGGCGGCCTCGTTCAGCCCGGTGATCAGGCCGATCGAGGGGTCTTCCGGCGTGGTCGGCGTCTTCAGGCTGCGCAGCGCGCCGCTGCGCTCGTCGAGGATCTGCAGATCGGTGAAGGTGCCGCCGATATCGATGCCGATTCGGATGAAGGGATCAGGGGACACGGGAACTCCGCTCGCAGCGTGCTGCGCTGGGATGATGGGAGGCATGGCGGTCAGCCCAGGACCTGCGGCAGCCAGGTGGCGAGCTCCGGCCAGGCCAGCAGGGCCGCGACCGCCACGAGATAGGCTGCGAGGAAAGGCATGACGCCGGCGAAGACGTCGGTGATCGGCCCGCCCTTGGGGCGCATGCCCTGCAGCACGTACATCACGGTGCCGTCGGGCGGGCTGATCTGCGCGATCTCCACCAGCATGGTGACGATCACGCCGAACCAGATCGGGTCGTAGCCGAGGCCGACGACGATCGGGAAGACCACGGGCACCGTGGTGATGATCATGGAGAAGCCCTCCATGAAGGTGCCGAGCGCGAAGTACATGCCGATGATGGCCAGCATGATCGCCCAAGGGGGGACCGGCAGGCCGCCGATCATGGTGGCCACCGTCTGCGGCACGTCGAGCCCGGTCAGCACGTAGTTCAGCAGATAGGCGCCGAGGATGATCAGCCCGAGCAGCGCGGTGTTGCGCGCGGTCGCCTCGGCCGAGGCGTTCAGCATGCGGAAGTTCAGCTTGCCGTCCAGCGCCGCGAAGCCGGCGGCGCCGACGACGCCAAGCGCCGCGGCCTCGGTCGGCGTCGCATAGCCGCCATAGATCGAGCCCAGCACCAGCAGCATCAGCAGCAGGGTCGGCACCAGCCCGCCGAGCGCGCGGATCTTCTCGGCCAGCGGCACCGGCGGCGGCTTCGGCAGCGGCGAGCGCAGCCCATGCGCGGTGATGACGGCGACGAACAGCGCGGTGACCAGCACGCTCGGGATCAGCGCCGCGATATAGAGCGCGCCGACCGAGGTCTCGGTGATCAGCCCATAGACGATGAAGGTGATGCCGGGCGGGATCAAATTGCCCATGGCGCCGCCGGCGGCGAGCGAGCCCAGCACCATGCGCTGGCTGTACTTGGTGCCCTCGAAATAGGGCAGGGCGACCGAACCCATCGTCGCCGCCGTCGCCACCGACGACCCCGATACGGCGGAGAACAGCGCGCAGGAGGCGATGTTGGTGTGCAGCAGCCCGCCCGGCAGCCGGTTCAGCCAGACGTTCAGCGCCTTGTACAGCCGGTCGGACAGCCCCGCGCGCAACAGGATCTCGCCCATCAGCAGGAACAGCGGCACCGCGATCAGCACGAAGTTGCTCGACGGCCCCCAGAAGGTCTGCCCCGCGAACAGCCAGAAGGGTCGATCGGAGAAAAGAAAACCGGCGAGCAGCGCCAGCAGCCCGAGCACGGCGGCGATATGCACGCCGGCGCCGAAGAACACCATGAAGACCGCGACGAGGCCCAGGATTTCGGCGATGGGCAGCGACTGCGCGCCGCTGGCGGCGGCGAAGAACAGCGCCCCCAGCAGGCCCAGGATGAACAGGATCGCGATCATGCGGCGCGCTCCCGGGCCATGGCGACGGCTTCCAGCGCCTCCTCCGCCTCGTCGTCGATGGTGCGCGCGCCGAGCAGCGCATCGGCCTCGGCGAAACGGCCCAGCGCCAGCTCCAGCAGCGCTTCCAGCAGCAGCGCCAGGATCATCGCCACGAAGGCGAAGAGGCCGAAGGTCCAGACCCCCTGCGGGATCGCCATCGGGATGCGCAGCTTGCTGCTGTCATGCGCGTCGAACATCAGCGACTCATCCAGCAGCGACCAGGCGGCCCAGGCGGCGAAGACCGAGAAACCGGCCAGCAGGATCAGCGCCAGCACATGCAGCACGGCGCGCAGCCGCAGCGGCAGGCGGTTGACCAGCACGTCGACGCGGATATGCGCGCGCGCCGCCAGGGTATGCGCCAGCGACCAGGAGATGCCGCCGGCCAGCATGTAGCTGGTGATCTCCACCGTCGCCGCGCTGGAGACATGGAAGACCGAGCGCCCGACGATATCGGCGGTGATGAACAGCGCGCAGAGGATGTAGTTCCACCCCGCCAGATAGGCCATCACGGCCGACACCCTGGCGATGCCCTGGCGCAGCGCCTGCGCCGCGCGCAGCGGCGCCGGGGCGGCGGCCCCGGCAGCCCGCCTCACGGGCGATACTCCACGCCGGAGATCGGCGCGATCACCTGGTTGTAGATCTCGCCGCAGCGCGCGCCGCAGCGGCGGACGAAGCCGGGCAGCACGGTGCTGCGCAGCGTCGCGCGCACCAGCTCGCGGTCGGCCTCGGTGGCCGCCACCTCGGTCATCGGCCGCGCCGCCAGCTGGTGCAGCTTGCAGCCCTCGGGCTTGCCAGTGTTGCAGTCGAGCCCGTCGCGCGTCGCCGCGGCGCCGAGATCCCAGAGCTTCTCGTGCATCTCGGCGAAGGTGGCTTCCAGCAGCCCGCGCACCTGCGGGTCCAGCTTGTTCCACCAGGCCAGGTTGACCATGTAGCCGGCGACCGACCAGGAGAGCGGCAGGTCCGAGATGTGCGAGGTCACCTCCGGCCAGCGGGCCGAGGCGCCGCTGCCGGTGCCGGTGACCGCGCAATCGACCACGCCGCGCTCCAGCGCGCTATAGACCTCGGGGAAGCCGACGCTGACCGGCAGCCCGCCGATCTTGTCGATCAGGTCGACCAGCGAGTTGCCGAAGGTGCGGATCTTGCGCTCGCGCAGATCGGCCAGCGACCGGAAGGGCTGGCGGCAGAACAGCACCTGCGCCGGGAAGGGATAGAGCACGACGAGCCGGGTGTTGAACCGCTCCAGCTCCTTGTTGGCCACCGGCAGCACGGCCTCGGCGATCCGCTTGGCGGTCGTGATGTCGGCGCTCAGCCCGGCCAGGTCGATGCCGTCCAGGAAGGGCACATCGCCCGACAGCGTCGACAGCGTGCCCGCGCCGATATCCGCCTGGCCGGAGCGCACCAGGCGCACGATCTCGTTGCCGCCCAGGTTGCGCTCGGCATGCGAGCTGAGCTGCACGGTGATGCGGCCGTTCGAGCGCGCCTGCAGCTGTTCGCGCAGCAGCGGCGTGTCGACGCGGGTGAATTGCGGCATGGTGGGCAGCGGCTGCGTCACCGCGACGATGCGCAGCTTCGGCCCGTCGGGCAGCGTGGCAGGCCCCTGCGCGGCCGCCGTGAAGGAGGTCAGCCCGAGCCAGGCGGCCAGGCCGCCCGCGATCCACTTGTTCATTCTGTGAAGCCCCTGTTGCTCTGCTGGCGGCTTCCGTTTGAATGGCTCTCCCGGCGCCGCGCTTGGGTCGCAGCTGCATTGCCGGTCATGGGATCGCAGGGCCGGATCGCTGTCGAATCCTTAATTTGGATCGAAGCGATAAAGGGAATTTATCACCCCTGACAAACCACAACAAAAACAAGGGCAGGGGGAAGGAATTCCCCCTGCACCCCCTTCGTCTTTCTGTCAGGCTGCCGCGCCAGGGCGGCACCGCGGGACGCTGACCTACAGGCCTTCGGCCAGGCGATGCGCCTCGGCGGCGACGGCGGCGGCCAGGTGACTCTTCGGGCTGCGCAGATAGCTCAGGTGGAAGGCATTGCGCGGCAGGGTGACGTCGGACACCTCCAGCTGGCGCAGCCGGCCGGCGGCCAGCTCCTGCTGCGCCATCAGCAGCGGCAGGATCGCCAAGCCGATGCCATCCAGCACCAGCCGCGTCATCGCCGTCAGCGAGGTGCTGCCCCAGAGCCGCAGGCCCGGCGTGCCGCTCGCCTCCAGCGCGGCGCGGATCTCGCCCGAGAGCGGCGAGCTGTGCGAGAAGCTGACCACCGGCCAGGGCAGCAGCTCGGCCAGCCGCAGCGGCCGCCGCGCCAGCGCGATATCCGCCCGCGCCACCCAGCCCAGCTCGATCCGGCACAGCGGCGCATTCACCGCCCGCGGGTCCTCCACCGGCCCGACCAGCATCACCAGGTCCAGCGCCCCGTCCAGCAGCTGGTCGCGCAGGTTCGGCGTGATGTCGACGACGATGTCCAGCACCAGCGCCGGATAGCGGCGGTGGATACTCTCCAGCAGCTGCGGCAGCAGCGTGTGCACCAGCGTCTCCGCCAGGCCGAGCCGCAGCACGCCATCCATCGCCGCCGGCGCGGCGACCGCCTGCAGCATCTCGCCGCGCAGCTCCAGCATGCTCTCGGCATAGCGCAGCGCCGCCACCCCCTCGGCGGTCAGCGCGGTGCGCCGCAGCCGGTGCTCGAACAGCGTGACGCCGAGATCCTGCTCCAGCTGGCGGATCCGCGCCGACAGTGCCGGCTGGGTGGTGTTCAGCCGCTGCGCCGCCGCGCGGAAGCCGCCCAGCCGCGCGATCCAGACGAAGGTCTCCAGGGATTTCAGGTCGCGCATCGGCGCCAGGATAGGAAGCGCCGCGCCGGCCGGGCAAGGATGGTTATCCACAGATTCGGTGGACCGCTTTGTGGATAACGCTGTGGACGATGCTGGCGGCTGCCGCCGGCGCCTGGACGCCCTGACATCCGGCGGCGATAATGACGGGCAAGCAACAGTATGGCCATGAGCGAGCCGGGAAACGAATGGACTGGCAGAAGCTGACCAACACCGTCTTCCAGCCGGAGGCCTTCGCCCAGCGGCTCGACGCCGCCCTGCGCGAGCCGATGAAGCAGACGGCGCGCGACGGGCTGACCGTCACCGACACCGACCTGGCGGTGCTGCGGGACAGCTTCGCCGCCGCCCGCGCCCGCCTGGCCGAATACGAACGCATGGCGCTGCAGGTCGCCGAGGCGCGCCGCGTCAATCTTCTCGCCTATCGCGGCATCAAATTCATTTCGCTGGGCAGCAACTGCTTCGCCCGGTCGGTGGCGACGCGCTGGGGCATCAAGCCGCCGGCGGCGCTGGGCGAGGCGACGCACCCCTTCGACATCGCCATCCACCGCATCGCCACCATCCCGACGCTGATCGAGACCGATTTCGCCGGCTACCTGGACCCCGGCGCGCTGCAGTATCTGCCGGACAAGGGCTATGTCACCCACACCAAATTGGGCGCGACCTTCAACCACGAGCGCGGCGAGGAATTCCATGCCGACAACTGCGCCCTGCTGGTGAAGAAGTACTCGGCGCGCATCGAGAATTTCTACCGCGACATCGCCGCCGCCGACCGCATCGTCTTCCTGCTCTACACCAACCGCTGGGTGCCCGGCATCACCCGCGGCGTCGAGCGCATCTACGAGGCGCTGCAGAAGCGCTTCCCCGACAAGGATTGGGGTCTGGCCGTGCTGGTTGGCCGGCAATTCGAGGAAACCGCCGAGACCGCCCCGCTGCCTGGCCATGAGCGCCCGCGCCTGGGCGTCACCGTCCAGCAGATGCCGCTGCCCAAATACAGCTGGCACCGCAACGAGCATGCCTTCAGCCCCGAGGACCAGGCCTATGAACGCGCCATGATGGACGGGCTGAAGGCCATCATCGCGCGGATCTTCCCGGATACCGTCGCCGTGGCCTGAGCCTGGCGCTAGGCTTCCGCGCTGCGCTGCGGCAGGATGCGGCCATGGCCCGCATCCTCCCTGTCGCTTCCTTCGACTGCACGGTCTTCGGCGCCACCGGCGACCTGACCATGCGCAAGCTGCTGCCGGCGCTCTACCACCGGCACCGCGACCGGCAATTCCCCGACACCAGCCGCATCATCGGCGCGGCGCGCGGGCAGCTGGACGATGACGGCTTCCGCCGCCAGGCCGAGGCGGCGCTGCGCCAGCACCTGCCGGCCGGGGCGCTGGACGCGGCGACGCTGCAGGACTTCCTGGCCCAGCTGCACTACCGCCCGATCGAGGGCAGCGGCGAGGAGGGCTGGGAGGGGCTCGCCGCCACCCTGGACGAGCGGCCGGGCCAGGTGCGGCCCTTCTATCTCGCGACCTCGCCGGAGCTCTATGGCCCGATCTGCCAGCGCCTGGCGCGGCATGGCGCGCTCTCGCCGCAGGCGCGGGTGGTGCTGGAGAAGCCGATCGGCCACGACCTGACCAGCGCCCGCGACATCAACCGCGCCGTCGGCGAGGTCCTGCCCGAGGCGCAGATCTTCCGCATCGACCATTACCTCGGCAAGGAGACGGTGCAGAACCTGATGGCGCTGCGCTTCGCCAACCCGATCTTCGAGCGGCTCTGGCATGCCGACATGATCGACCATGTCCAGATCACCGTGGCCGAGGAGGTCGGCATCGGCGGCCGCGGCGGCTATTACGACCGCGCCGGGGCGCTGCGCGACATGGTGCAGAACCACATGCTGCAGCTGCTCTGCCTGCTGGCGATGGAAAGCCCGATCTCGCTCGACCCCGACGCGGTGCGCGACGAGAAGGTCAAGGTGCTGCGGGCGCTGAAGCCGATCGCCCCGCACGAGGCGCATCTGGCCACCGTGCGCGGGCAATACACCGCCGGCGCCATCGCCGGGCAGCCGGTGCCGGGCTATCGCCAGGACCTGGACGGCGAGGCCAGCCTGACGGAATCCTTCGTCGCGCTGAAGCTGCAGGTCAATTCCTGGCGCTGGGCCGGGGTGCCCTTCTATCTGCGCACCGGCAAGCGGCTGCCGCGCAAGGTGTCGGAAATCATCATCGAGTTCCGCACGCCGCCCTTCAGCATCTTCCCGCGCGAGGCGGTCGGCATGCAGCCCAATCGCCTGCTGATCCGGCTGCAGCCGGAGGAAGGCATGCGGCTGGAGATGATGACCAAGGAGCCGGGGCCGGGCGGGCTGCATCTGCGGCCGACCGGGCTGGATATCAGCTTCGAGAAGGCCTTCGGCCAGCGCTACCCGGATGCCTATGAGCGGCTGCTGATGGACGTGGTGCGCGGCAACACCACCCTGTTCATGCGCCGCGACGAGGTCGAGATGGCCTGGAAATGGGTCGAACCCATCCTGCAGGGCTGGTCGGAGCGGCCTGAGACGCCACGGCCCTACGCGGCGGGCAGCTGGGGGCCGACAGCAGCCATCGCCATGATCGAGCGCGACGGGCGGACCTGGTACGAATCCCTCGAATAAAAAAAGGCCGGGGGAAGGAATTCCCCCGGACCCCCATCTTCTTTTTATTCCACGATCAATTCGGACGGTTACGGAGCGCTTCGGCTTCCGCATAGAACTTCTTTTCCCACTCCTTGTGGTTGTCCAGACCTTCGCGGATGAAGGGGGTGAACACCGCCAGGTTCAGCAGCAGCCAGTTGGTCAGACGCGCCGGGAAGGCCAGCGGCTTCACGAAATCGACGAACAGCACCACGCGGGTCTGGTCGGTGTGGTTCCAGGCCTCGTGCTCATAGGCGTCGTCGAAAATGAGGGCCTTGCCCTCCTGCCAGTGGCAGACCTGCTTGTCGACGCGGATCGCCAGCCGGTCGCTCTGCTCCGGCACGATCAGGCCGAGATGCAGGCGCAGCACGCCATTGTACGGGCCGCGATGCGCGGGCAGGTGCTTGCCCGGCTCGAAGATCGAGAACATCGCCGTCTTCAGGCCCGGGATCTTCTGCACGATCCGCCAGGTCTCGGGGCAGCGCTTGATGTTCTCCTGCGAGGAGAGGCCATAGCCGGCCAGGAAGAAGGTCTTCCAGGCGCTGTCCTTGCTGATGGTCTGCACATCGGTCGAGATGTCGTGGAAGCTCGGCAGCTCGGACTGGCGCAGCAGCACGCGCTCCAGCTCCTGGCGGATCAGCGGCCATTCGCGCTCGATCTCGGCGGCCCAGGGGAAGGTGGCATTGTCGAAGACCGGCGGATTGCCGACCTTGCTGTAGCGCAGGTTCAGCCGTTCCGCGCCCGAGACCAGGCTCATGAAGAAGCGGGTCATCAGGCTGGGACGGGCCATCGGCGCGATGTTCGCGGTGGTGAAGCTCTGCTGCGGCTCGGCCGTGCGGGGCGTGCCCTGTTGCAAGCTGCTCTCCTGATCCAAGGGTCTGGCCGCGGTGCTTCCACCCGGGGCGCGGGCAGGGGGCCTTTGCCGGCGATTATACCCTGTTGCGAGTCAATGTCATGGTCCGGTCACGCAAGGCGGCCTCACGGGGGCGGGAGGCTTGGGCCTGGCCAGGGAGTGCCGGCGAGGGCGGGGCTTGGAGGCCAGGGCGGGGCAGGGCAGGATGCCGGCAGCGGCCCGGTCCGAGGCCGCACCCCAGGGGAGGAGGCAGGGAATGGCCGAGCCAGCCTATCGCGGCGTGTTTCCGGTGGTGCCCACCATTTTCGACGCCAAGGGCGCGCTGGACCTCGAGGGGCAGCGCCGCGCGGTCGACTGCATGATCGATGCCGGATCGCAGGGATTGTGCATCCTGGCCAATTTCTCCGAGCAGTTCGTGCTGTCCGATGCCGAGCGCGAACTGCTGCAGGATGAGATCCTCGGCCATGTCGCCGGCCGCGTCCCGGTGATCGTGACGACCACGCATTTCTCCAGCCGCCTTTGCGCCGAGCGCAGCCGTCGCGCGCAGCAGGCGGGCGCGGCCATGGTGATGATCATGCCGCCCTATCACGGCGCGACCATCCGGGTCGGCGAGGCGGCCGTGTACGAGTTCTTCCGCCAGGTGTCGGATGCCATCTCGATCCCGATCATGATCCAGGATGCGCCGGTGGCGGGGACGCCGCTGTCGGTGCCGCTGCTGGCGCGGATGGCGCAGGAGATCGCCCATGTCGCCTACTTCAAGATCGAGGTGCCGCAGGCCGCGTCCAAGCTGCGCGCGCTGATCGAGGCGGGGGGTGCCGCCATCGAGGGCCCCTGGGATGGCGAGGAGGCGATCACCCTGCTGGCCGATCTGGATGCCGGGGCGACCGGGGCGATGACCGGCGGCGGCTATCCGGACGGCATCCGGCAGATCACCGATCCCTATTTCGCCGGCGACCGCGCGGCCGCGGTCGCGGCCTATCAGCGCTGGCTGCCGCTGATCAATTACGAGAACCGGCAGGCCGGGCTGCTGGCCGCCAAGGCCTTGATGCGGGAGGGCGGTGTCATCCGTTGTGATGCCGGCCGCCACCCGCTGGCGCCGATGCACGAGGCGGTGCGGGCCGGCCTGCTGGAGATCGCGCGCGGCCTGGATCCGGTGGTGCTGCGCTGGGGCCGCTAGAGCATAATCCGATCATTCTGGTTCATATCCTGCGGCGGTGAAGTAGCTGGCACACTCCTGCGGTGAGAACTGCGGGAGGGCGTCACGGATGGCATCCCAGAGCGCA
>NZ_JBBCWY010000007.1:0-316906 GCF_037145735.1 Roseomonas sp. USHLN139
CGACAGCGCTCTGCTCATCACCACCGGCCTCCTCCCGGCCAACAGGGTGAATCAGATTTCCAGCCGCCCGGGAATCCCCGTCCGAGTCAAACAGGTCGGATCATGCTCTAAATGAAATTAGATCTGCGTGAATTGTGAATTTCAATTACTTTAACCCCCATTTACAACCGCCTAATCCAATCCGTCGTCGCCGGCACCCCCTCCCCCCCGGGCACCCCGGCGGGGCGGGACGCGCGGGCCAGCCGCGCCTCCCGCGGCGACATGCCGAAGGCCTCGCGGAAGGACCGGCTGAAGGCGGCCTCATTCCGGAATCCCCAGCCATAGGCGATCTCGGCGATGCGGCGGCGCTCGGCGACGGGGGCGGTGATCTCCTGGAAGCAGCGGTCCAGGCGGCGGCGGCGGATATAGCTGGCGACGCCGCCATAGGGCTCGAATAGCCGGTACAGCGTCGGCCGCGACACGCCGAACTGTTTTGTCAGCAGCTCCGGCGACAGCTCGGGGGAGGCCAGCTTGCCCTCGATGAAGCGGCGGATCAGCACGAGCGACGGCGCATGCACCGTCTCCTGCCCCTCGGGCCGCGCGGCGATCGAGGGGCTGGCGCAGGCGGCGACCAGCATGGCGGTGGCCTGGATCAGCGGCTGCGCCTCGGCCTGGCTGAGCTGCGCGGCGCTCTCCTGCAGCCCCACCAGATGGTCGGCCAGCAGCCGGCCCAGCGGCGTGTCGCCGCCCAGCACCACGCCGTGCAGCGCCTCGGCGCGGCGCACCAGCGGCGCCAGGCTGGCGCGCGGCATGACCAGGGTGATGTTCTCGAAGTCGCTGGCCTCGGTGTGCAGGGTCTGCGCCATGTCGAGGATGCTGGTATCGCCCGGCCGCACCAGCAGCCGGCGCTCCCCCGCCACCCCGGCATAGCCGCCGCGGCGATAGAGCTGCACCAGATAGTGGTCCATGCCGGTGCGGGCGATGGTGAAGGCGCTGCGGCGGAACACCTGGGCGCTGGCGGCGATGCGGCCGATCACCACGCCGCCCAGATTGTGGCTCTCCATCCGCGCGGCGAAACCGGCCATGGCCTCGGGCCGCGGCAGGGCGACGTCGAAAAAGATGCCGGCGATGCGGCGCCAGGCCCAGAAGGCCTCCTCCGGCCCGCCCAGCGAGGCGCCGTCGAAGCGCATCGCGCCCCCCTCGGCGGAGGGAAAGGCGGCGAGGGCCAGGGCGAGGGAGGCATCGGCGGCGGTGGGCATGGCCGCGCAGGATAGCCGCGCCGGCGCGGCCCTGTCAGCCGCCGAAGCGTCAGCGGAAGGGGGAGCGGTCCGGGTCCGGATCGGGCATGGCGGCGATCAGGCTGCGGGCATAGTCGCTGGCGGGGGCCTGGAATACCGCCTCGGTCTCGCCCTGCTCGACCAGCCGGCCGCGATGGATCAGCGCGACGCGGTCGCAGACATAGCGGATGACGCCGAGGTCGTGGCTGATGAAGAAGTAGGTCAGCCCCAGCTGCGCCTGCAGGTCGTGCAGCAGGTTCAGCACCTGCGCCTGCACCGAGACGTCGAGCGCCGAGGTCGGCTCGTCCAGGATCAGCACCTCCGGCCCGGTGGCGAGCGCCCGGGCGATGCCGATGCGCTGCCGCTGGCCGCCGGAGAATTCATGCGGGAAGCGCCCCAGATGCTGCGGCCCGAGGCCGACGCGCTCCAGCAGCGCCGCCGCCCGGTCGCGCCGGCCGCGCGCATCGAGGCCGAGGCGGGCACGGTGGATCTCCATCGGCTCGCCGACGATCTCGGCCACGCTCATGCGCGGGTTCAGCGAGGCATAGGGATCCTGGAAGACCATGCCGATCCGCGCCCGCATCTCGCGCAGCCCGGCCGCCGACAGTTTTTCGATGTTGCCGCCGTCGAAGCGGATCGAGCCCGCCGAGACCTCTTCCAGCCGCAGAAGACAACGCGTCAGCGTCGTCTTGCCGGAGCCGCTCTCGCCGACCAGGCCGAAGCTCTCGCCGCGCCGCACCGAGAGCGACACGTCCGCCAGGGCCTGCACCTGCGGCGCCCGGCCGAACAGCCCGCGCCGCTCGCCGCCATAGATCTTGGAAACGCCCTCGACCTCGAGCATCACGCTGGCTCCCCGCGCAGCACCACCGGGCAGGCGACGCGATGCCCGCCCGCCGGCCCGACCAGCGGCGGGGTGGCCCGGGCGCAGCCCGGCTCCGCCAGCCGGCAGCGGTTGGCGAAGCGGCAGCCCGGTGGCGGCGCCAGCAGCGAGGGCACCGTCCCCGCCAGCCCCTGCAGCGCGCCGCGCGCCGTCCCTGCCGTGGGGAGGGCGGCCAGCAGCGCGCCGGTATAGGGATGGCGCGGCGATTTCAGCACCTCGCGCACCGGCCCGGCCTCGACGACATTGCCGGCATACATCACCGCCACATGGCTACAGAGCTGCGCCACCACGCCGAGATTATGCGTGATGAACATCACGCCCAGCCCGTGCTCGCGCACCAGGTCATGGATCAGCCGCAGGATCTGCGCCTGGACCGAGACGTCGAGCGCCGTGGTCGGCTCGTCGGCGATCAGCAGGTCGGGGCGGCCGATCAGCGCCATGGCGATCAGCACGCGCTGCTTCATGCCGCCGGAGAACTGGTGCGGGTAGTCGTCCAGCCGCGCCGCAGGGTTGGGGATGCCGACGCGGTCGAGCATGGCCAGCGCCAGCTCCCGCGCCGCCCGCTTCACCGCCCGCCCCGAGGCGCCGGGCGCCAGGCCCAGCAGCGACGGATCGGCGCGGCCCGCATGCAGGGCGACATCGAGAAGCTGCTCGCCGACCCGGAAGACCGGGTTCAGGTTGGTGGTCGGGTCCTGGAAGATCATGCCGATCCGACGGCCGCGCAGGGCGCGCAGCCGCTTCTCATCGGCCTGGAGCAGATCCTCGCCATCCAGCCGGATCGAACCGCGCGCATAGCGGGCCGGGGGCGCCGGCACCAGGCGCGAGACGGACAGACCGGTCAGCGACTTGCCGCAGCCGGTCTCGCCGACGATGCCCCAGATCTCGCCGCGCTCGACGGTCAGGTCGATGCCGTTCAGCACATGCGCCTCGCCGTCGAAGGAGCGCATGTGCAGATGCAGGTCGCGGATTTCGAGCAGGGCCATCAGCGGCGCGCCTTGGGGTCGAGCAGGTCGCGCAAGCCGTCGCCCAGCAGGTTGAAGCCGAAGACCGCCAGGAAGATGGCCAGCCCCGGGAAGATCGCCGTCCACCAGTAGTCCGGCATGTTGGCCCGCGCGACTGACAGCAAGGAACCCCATTCCGGCGTCGGCGGCTTGACCCCGATGCCGACGAAGCCCAGCGAGGCCACGGTGAGGATGGCAAAGCCCATGTCGAGCGACATCTTGACGATGACCGGCGAGACGATGTTGGGCAGCACATGCCGGCGCAGCAGCCGCGCCGGCCCCGCCCCCATGGCGCGGGCCGCGGTGACGAACTGCTCTTCCTTCTTGGCCATGACCTCGCCGCGGACGAGGCGCGCATAGCCGGGCCACCAGGAGAGGGCGATGGCGAAGATCATGTTGCCGGTGCCCGGACCGAGCGCGGCGGCGACCGCCATGGCCAGGATCAGGCTGGGCACGGTCAGCATCAGGTCGGAGAGGCGCATCAGCGCCTCGTCCAGCCAGCCGCCGAAGAAGCCGGCAATGGCACCGACGAAGACGCCGATGACAGCGCCAACCATGACCACCGCCATCCCCGCCAGCAGCGAGACCCGCGTCCCCGCCAGGGTCAGCGAGAAGACATCCTGGCCGACCTCGTTGGTGCCGAACCACCAGGCGGCGGAGGGCGGCTGGAAGCGCGTGCCGGTCTGCACCAGCCCCGCGACATGCTCGGGATGCGGCACGATCGCCGGCCCCAGCAGCGCGATCACCAGCAACAGCAGGACAATGCCGAGCCCGAGGACCGAAACCCAGCTGCGGCGGAAGCGGTAGAGACCGCGGCGCAGGCGCTCGCTCATCGCAGCCGCACCCGCGGGTTCAGCAGGCCATAGACCAGGTCGACCAGCAGATTGACCAGCACGAAGAGCGTTCCGATGCAGAGCGTGACGCCGATGATCGGCATGAAATCCTGGGTCAGCACCGCCTGGGTGGCATAGAGGCCGAGGCCGGGCCAGTCGAAGACCGTCTCCACCAGCACCGTGCCGCCGAGCAGCCAGCCGAAATACAGCCCGATGACGGTGAGCGTCGCCGAGACCGCGTTCTTCAGCACGTATTTGAACAGGATCTTCCCCCGCGACAGGCCGAGGGCGCGTTCGGTGGTGACGTAGTCCTGCTGCAGCACTTCGATGGTGGAGGCGCGCATCATCCGCGTGATGGTGGCCAGCGGCGACAGCGACATGGCGATGGCCGGCAGCGCCAGATGCTGCAGCGCGATGCCGAGGGCGTGGAGATTGCCGGTCAGCAGCGCATCGACGGTCAGCAGCCCGGTGATCGTCGCCGGCGGGTCCTCGGTCAGCGGAAACCGGCCCGAGAGCGGCAGCCAGCCCAGCCACATGGCGAAGCCCAGCTGGAACAGCAGGCCGAGGAAGAAGCGCGGCATGGAAATCGCGCCGAGCGACACCGCCCGCGACAGGAAGTCCGGCCAGCGGTCACGATAGACCGCCGCCATCAGCCCGGCGGGGATGCCGATGGCGACCGCCAGGATCATCGCCGCCAGCACCAGCTCCAGCGTCGCCGGAAGATAGGTGGAAAGGTCTTCCAGAACCGGGCGGCGGCTGAAGATCGAGACGCCCCAGTCGCCGCGCAGCAGCCCGCTGGCATAGTCCCCGTACTGCACCAGCAGCGGCCGATCGAGGCCGAATTCCTTGGCGACCGAGGCGATGTCGGCCGGCGTGGCATTCGGCCCCGCCGCCAGCCGCACCGGATCGCCGGGCAGCAGCCGGGCGATGGCGAAGACCAGCATCGACAGCCCGACCAGCACCGGCACCAGCAGCAGCAGCCGCCGCAGGATGTAGCGGATCATGCGGCGGCCCCCGCGATCAGCCGAGCGACAGCGGGAAGAGCTCCGGCGCGTTCGACGCGACCGGCGTGAAGGCGAAGCCCTTCACCGTGTTGCGCAGCGCCAGCTTGCGCCGCTCCAGCACGCCGAAGATGTCGCAGGCATCCTCCATGACGGTGCGCTGGAACTCGGCATAGAGGGCGCGGCGCTTCTCCGGATCGGCCTCGGCGCGGGCGCGGGTGATGAGATCGTCGACCTTCGGATTGCTGTAGACCGGGTTCTGCCAGTTGCCGTTGCGCGAGGAATGATAGCCGGCATAGGCCAGGTTGTCGGCGTCGCCGTAATTGGCCGTCTGATAGACCGGGAAGAAGTCGGACAGCGTCTCCGGCGAGCGGCAGGAGGCCACCAGGTCCGGCCAGATCGCCGAGCGGATCTCCAGCTCGATGTTCAGCGCGCGCAGGCTGTCCAGCAGCACCAGCGCCCAGCGCCGCTGCTGCTCCAGGCCGGAGACATGGGTGATGGTCAGCTTGATCCCGCCATTCGGATGTGCCGACTTGGCCAGGAACTCCTTGGCGCGGGCCAGGTCGGTGCGCCAGGGCTGCAGCGACTTGTCGAAGCCGTCGATGCTCTCGGGCAGCGGGCCGGTCATCAGGTCGGCATAGCCGGCGACATCCAGCATCGCCTGGTAGTTGAAGGCGCAGGAAATGGCGCGGCGCAGATTGGCGTCCATCAGCGCGCCATGCCGCGTGTTCATCTTGATCTGGAAGGTGCGGTATTCCGGCTCGATCACCAGATCGACGCCGGGGCGGTTCTTCAGCGTGTCCATGTCCTCGCTGGTCAGGTCGAGGGCGATCTGCGCCTCGCCGCGCTGGATCATCAGCCGCTGCGTCGCCGTCTCGCGGGTGATCTTCCAGATCGCGCCCGTCAGATTGCCGCCGCCCTGGCGCCAGTTGCCCGCGACCCGCTCCAGCTCATAGAGATTGCCCGGCTCGGCGCGGCGCACGGCGAAGGCGCCGGAACCGGCGACATTGGCGCGCAGCCAGGCCTGGCCGTCATCGCCACCCTTGTTGGCCTCGACCTGCTTCGGATTGACGATCCAGATCCAGGGCAGCACCTGCAGGAAGGGCACGAAGGCGGTGGCCAGGCGGAAGCGCACGGTCTGCGCGTCCACCGCCTCGATGCTGCCGGGCTTCACGATGCCGGCGATCATCCAGACATTGCCGCGGTTCAGGCGCAGGATGCGCTCGAAGGAATAGACCACCGCCGCCGCGTCGACCGGCGAGCCGTCGTTGAACTTCGCGCCCGGGTCCAGCTTGAAGACGTATTCGGTGCCGTCCGGCGAGATGGTCCAGGACTGCGCCAGATGCGGCACCGGCTTCGGCGGATTGCCCTCGACCCGCACCAGCGAATCATAGACATTGCGCATCATCCAGGCCGTGGAATAGCCCGAGGCCAGATGCGGGTCGAAATTCGGGATGTCCTGGTTGCTGGTCAGCACCAGGATGCGGCGCGACTGGGCCATCGCCCCCCCGCCCCCCAGCAGCAGGGCCGCGGCGGCCGCGCTGCCGGCCAGGATGCCGCGCCTCGTCATGTCGGTCATGCTCAGATCCCCCTTCGCGCGCCGCCTGCTCAGGCCGGCACCGCCTGCTGCCCCACCGCCGCGCCGTAATCCCGCGCGGCCCCTTCGTCACTGACCAGGCCGAGGCGGCGGTCGCGCGCCAGGGCCTCCGGCGCGCGCTTCGCCGGATCGCCATAGCCGCTGCCGCCGCTGATGCAGATCTCGACGATCTGCCCGGGCCCCTGCACCTGCACCAGCCGGCCGGTGCCGCAATCCTCCAGCACGCCGCCGGCGGCATCGACCACCCGGCCCTGGGCGCCGCGCCCGGCCTGGCCGCCGAACAGCCCGTCGATCGGATTGCCGACGCCTTCCGGATAGACCGAGACGAAGCTGACCAGCCCGTCCTCGCGCAGCTTGCGCAGCCGCACCCGCTGGCCGAGGCCGCCGCGATGCTCGCCCGGGCCGCCGCTATCCGCCAGATAGGTTTTTTCCAGCACGATGACCGGCACTCGGGCTTCGAACAATTCGATCGACGTGTTCGACGCGCTGGTCGGCCAGAGCAGGCCGGACTTGCCGTCGCGCGCCGCGGAAGCGCCCTGCCCGCCGCCGATGAACAGCATGTCGGAATAGGTGCGGCCCTCGGCGTCCTGGCCATAGACATAGGCCGCCATCGGCAGGCCGGTATTGGCCTGCACCTTGTCGGGAGCCGCTTTCGCGAGCGCGCGAAAAATGTTCGGCGCCAGGTACCAGCCGGTGCGGGTGCGCATGTTCACCGCCGCCGGCCGCCGGGCATTGAGGACCGAGCCTTCCGGCGCCTCGACGGTGAAGGGGCGGTAGCAGCCGGCATTGCCGCGGACCCCCGGGGTCAGCATGCATTTCAGCGGATAGGTCGCATGCGCCGCGGTGTAGTTCAGCGTGCAGTTCAGCCCGCCCTGCGGCAGCTGCGGCGGCGCGCCGGCGAAGTCGAGATGGATCTCCTCGCCCGCCACCGTCAGCTTCAGCGGATAGCGCAGCACCTCGCCCAGCGGGTTGTTGCGGATCTCGGCCTCATAGACACCGTCGGCCAGGGCGGCGATGGCGTCGCGCATGGCGCGCTCGGAGCGGCCCTGCACGACGGTCGCCAGCGCGCGCAGGTCGCGCATGCCGTAATCGCCCATGAAGGCCAGCAGCCGCTCGGCGCCCAGGCGGTTGGCGGCGACGAAAGAATGGATGTCGCCCAGCACCTGGTCCGGGTTGCGGACATTCTCGCGGATCAGGGTGAACAGCGCCTCGCTCGGCCGCCCGGCCTCGAACAGCTTCATCGGCGGGATCTGCAGCCCCTCCTCGAAGATCTCGCGCGCCCGCAGCGAATCCTTGGTGCCGCCGATGTCGGAGACATGGCCGACGGTGCCCATCAGCCCGACCACCTGGCCGTCCGCAAACACCGGGGTGACGATGGCGATATCGAACAGATGCCCGGCGCAGAGCCAGGGATCATTGGTGATCAGCACGTCGCCCGGCTGCAGCGTCTCGGCCGGGTACTTCTGCAGCAGCGCCTTCACCGCGCGCGGCAGGGTCAGGTTGAAGACCGGCATGGCGCGCGGCGAATGCGCCAGCGTCTCGCCCTCGGGGTCGAGCAGCTCGCAGGCGAAGTCCTGGCTCTCCGAGATGACCAGCGAGAAGGCGGTGCGGCAGACCGTCAGCCACATTTCTTCCACGACGGTCACCAGGCGGGACCACATGATCTCCAGCGCGATCGGATCGGCCTCGATGCGGGCGCAGGCTTCTTCCAGCGGCATGCCGGGGGTGACCAGCGCGCTGCCCTGGGCGGAGGCGGCGATGCTGATGCGGAGATTCAGCCCGGCATCGACCTCGACCACGTCGCCGGGCGGGACGATGGTGGTGGATTCGCGCTCCTCGATGATCGCCGGGCCCGGGATGCGGTCGCGGGCGACCAGGGCGTAGCGGTCATAGACCGTGGCCTCCTGCCAGCCGCCCTCGAACCAGGCGCGGCGGCTGCCCTTGACGCGGGCCGCGGCATCGCCGCCGCCGACCGCGCCGGTCAGCGACAGCACCGGCTCGGGGCCGACGCAGCGGACGCGGAAATTGATCGCCTCCAGCCGCGCGCCCTCATAGACCGAGGTGTAGCGCGCCGCGTAGGTGGCGGCGAAACCGGCGCGGATCGCGGCCAGGCTGCCGGCCTCCAGCGCGCCGCCGGGCAGCGGCACGTTGATGTCGTGCATCTGCCCGACCAGCCGCATGTCGGCGCTGCGCTCGACGGTGATGGCGGCGGGGTCGACCCCGGCCTCCAGCAGGCGGGCGCGGCCTTCGGCGGCCATGCCGTCCAGCACGCCATTGACCAGCGCCGCATCGAAGCCCTCGGAGAACTCGACCGGCAGCGAGCGGGCCAGTTCGAAGGACAGCGGCGCGGCCAGGAAGCCGAGCGCCGAGGCGGCGCCCGAGGCCGGCGGGATGATCACCTCGCGCACGCCGAGTGCCCGCGCCACATCGGCCGCATGCGCCGGGCCGGCGCCGCCGAAGCCGACCATGGCGTAGCTGCGCGGGTCCTTGCCCTTCTCCACCAGATGGACGCGGGCGGCGGCGGCCATGCTCTCGACCACGACCTTGTGGATGCCCCAGGCGGCGTCCATCACGTCGAGCTTCAGGGGGGCGGCCACCGTCTCCACCGCGCGGACCGCGGCGTCGCGGTCCAGCGCCATGCGGCCGCCCAGGAAGAAGCCCGGATCGTAATAGCCCAGCACCAGATTGGCGTCGGTCACGGTGGGCTTCACCCCGCTCATGCCGTAGCAGGCCGGGCCCGGATCGGAGCCGGCCGAATGCGGCCCGACCTTCAGCAGCCCGACCGCGTCGATCTGCGCGATCGAGCCGCCGCCGGCGCCGATCTCGATCATGTCGATCACCGGCGCCTTGATCGGCAGGCCGGAGCCCTTGCTGAAGCGGTGCACGCGGCCCGCCTCCAGCATCGGCGCGATCTCGACGCGGCCGCCCTCGATCATGCAGGCCTTGGCGGTGGTGCCGCCCATGTCGAAGGAGATCACGTCCTCCTTGCCCGCGAGGCGCCCGAACAGCGCCGTGGCCAGGCCGCCGCCGGCAGGGCCGGATTCCAGCAGCCGGATCGGGAAGGCGCGGGCGGTGGCCGGCGAGACCAGCCCACCGGCCGAATGCATCAGCCGCAGCGCGCCCGAGAAACCGCGCGCGGCCAGCTCGCGCTCCAGCTTCTTCAGGTAGCGGTCCATCAGCGGCTGCACATAGGCATTGGCGCAGGTGGTGACGCAGCGCTGGTATTCCCACATCTCCGCCACGACCTCGGCCGAGAGCGAGACGGCGAGCTCGGGGAATTCGGCGCGGACGATCTCCCCCACCCGCGCCTCATGGGCGGGGTTGCGGTAGGCGTTGATGAAGCAGACGGCGACCGCCTCGACCCCCTCCGCCAGCATTTCTTTCAATGCGAGGCGGACAGCATCCTCGTCCAGGGCCTCGACCACTTGGCCGTCGCGATCCATCCGCTCCGGCACGTCGCGGCGGAGTTCCCGCGAGACCAGCGGCTCCGGGAATCCGAGGAAGAGATCGTAGATGTCGTAGCGCTGCTCGGTGCCCATCTCCAGGATGTCACGGAAGCCGGCGGTGGTGATCAGGCCGAGGCGCGCCCCCTTGCGCTCGATCACCGCATTGGTGACCAGCGTGGTGCCGTGCAGGATTTCTCCCACATCGCCGAGACGGAGCCCGGCCATCTCGACCAGCTCCTGCAGCCCGAGCAGCGCGGCTTCCGAGGGATCATGCGGCGTGGTCAGGCGCTTGTGCAGCCGGACGCTGCCCGCGGCCGCGTCATAGAGGATGAAATCGGTGAAGGTGCCGCCGATGTCGAAGCCGATGCGCCAGCGATGGCCCAGGGTGGCGGCGGAGGGGGTCGTGTTCATCGGGCGTCCTCGATAGGCGTCAGGCGGCGGCGCTGCGCGGGGCGGCGCGTTCGGGTGCGCCGGGTCGGGCTTGGATCTCGCGGGCCTCGGCCAGCAGGGCGGCGGTCATGCGCTCGCGCTCCGGCTCGTCGACCAGGCTCAGCGGATAGACGATGCAGAGGCAGGCATCCTCGTCGGGCTGGCGGCCGCCCACCGCCACGGCGATGCTGCCGACGCCCGGATTGCTCTCGTCGACGGCGGTGGCGAAGCCGTCGCGGCGCACCGCCTCCAGCCGCCGCAGCAGCTCGGCCATGTCCTGCGGCGCGTTCGGGCTGGGCGGCAGCAGCGGCGCGGGGTGCAGCCGCCGCACCTCCTCATCCGTCAGCCGCGCCAGCAGCGAGCGGCCGGAGGCGGCGGCGAAGGCCGGCAGGCGCTGGCCGACCGGCGTGCCGACGCGCAGCATCCGGCTGCCCTCGTGGAAGGTCAGGCCGATCACGTCGGCGCCGTCGCGCAGGCTGACATAGCCGCTATGGCCGAACTGCCGGCTGACCCGGCCGACCGCGGCATGGGCGCGCGCCACCAGCGCCGAATCGCGGCGGTAGCGGTGGCCCAGCTCGAACATCAGGATGCCGGGGCGGTAGCCGCGGCTGTCGGGCACGCTCTCCAGGAAGCCGGCCTCGCGCATCGCCCGCAGCAGGCGGGAGACGTTGCTCTTGGGCAGCGACAGCAGCTCCGCGACCTCGGTCACGGTCAACTCCTGCCGCCGGGCGGAGAAGCAGCGCAGCACCTGGCCGGCCGTGGACAAGGTCGTCATGGCGGTTCCAATAAGTGGAACAACGGTTCCTGTAAGTGAAACGCTACGCAGGGCCGCGCCGGGCCGCAAGCCCGGAGATGGGTTTTTGCCGCTGCCGAATGCGGCAGCCGGCCGCGCCTTGCACCGCAGCATGGCAGTTGCCGCGCTTTTTGCCCGCTTCCTGTGCAGCGCAGCAAAAGGGGCGCTGCGAAAGCACCTTGACCCCTGCCCTGCAGGCCGCCATGGCCTGCTGCGGGGGCCGGCCACGGGGTCGGCCGATGGGGATGACCGATGCGGCTGGATGGCGCGTTACGCCGGGGCGTGAATATCTGGTACAGCCTGCGCCTGCCGGTGCAGATCGGCCTGCTGCTGCTCCTGCTGGCGGTGCCGCTGCTGGCGGTCTGGGGGATCGTCGGCCTGGTCCGCGGCGGCGCGGCGCCGGCGCCGCAGGCCGCCGCCCCGGCCGCCGCGCCGGCCAAGGGCGGGGCGGTGGAGCAGGAATTCGCCACCCGCCTGCTGGACGAGACGACGCGCAGCTGGACCGCGCAGTTCCGCCTGCTCGGCCGCAGCTTCCAGCCCGCCGCGCCGATCTTCGCCAATGGCATCGCGCCGACCGCCTGCGACAATGCCCCGGCGCCGTCGGGCCTGTTCTACTGCACCGCCGATGCGCGCATCTATGTCGACCTCGACCGCCAGGCGAAGCTGACGCAGGGCAGCCGGGCCGGCGGCGACATGACCGTCGCCCTGCTGCTGGCGCATGCCGTCGGCCATCATGTGCAGCAGCAGCTCGGCATCCTCGACCTGGTGCGCGGGCTGCAGGCGCGCCAGCCGGAGGCCGAGGGCACCGGCACCCTGCGCCGCCGGGTCGAGCTGCAGGCCGACTGCTTCGCCGGGCTCTGGGCCAAGACCAGCAGCCTGATCACCGGCATGGCCGATACCGCGGCGCAGGAGGCCGCCTTCGCCGCCATGCGCGAGGATGCCGCACGCCCGGCGCCGCCGGCGGTGGCGGCGCGCCCGGCGGCCGAGCCGGCCCCCGCGGCCGGCGCCCCCGCTGCCGGCAGCCCTGCCACCGATGCCGCGGCCTCGGCGGCGGTCGTGCCGCAGGCGCCGGCGCCGCTCACCGCCGCCGAGCGCGCCCAGTGGTTCCGCACCGGGCTGCAGCGCGGCGACTTCGCCGCCTGCGACACATTTTCCGGCCTGCCCTGAGTTTTCCGGCCGCTGCCGCTTGACGAAAGCGGCGGCGCGGTCGCCCATGGGCGGGTCGCCTCGCCTGGATCGGGTCCTGTCATGCCCCAGATTTCGCCCCTCGCGCTCACCATGGGCGAACCCGCCGGCATCGGCGCCGAGATTTCGGTGGGTGCCTGGCAGGCGCTGCGGCAGGACGGGCCCTGCTTCTTCTACATCGGCGATCCCGCGCTGCTGGGCGAGGCGCCCTGGCGGCCGATCGCCGATCCGGCCGAGGCCGCTGGCCTCTTCGCCGACGCCATCCCGGTGCTGCCGCTGCCGCTGGCGGTGCCCGCGGTGCCGGGCCAGCTCGACCCGCGCAACGCGCCGGCGGTGATCGCCGCCATCGAGCGCGCCGTCGCCCTGGCGCAATCCGGCGCGGCGGCGGCGGTGGTGACCAACCCGATCCAGAAATCCGTGCTGACGGCCACCGGCTTCGCCTATCCCGGCCATACCGAGTTCCTGGCCGCCCTGGCGCCGGGCGAGGGTCCGCCGGTGATGCTGCTGGCGGCGGCCGGGCTGCGCGCCGTGCCGGTCACCATCCACCAGTCGCTGCGCAGCGCCATCGACAGCCTGACCGTGGAGAAGATCGTCACGGTGGCGCGGGCGACGGCGGCGGGGCTGGCGCGCGACTTCGGCATCGCCGCGCCCCGCCTGGCGCTCTGCGGCCTCAACCCGCATGCCGGCGAGGCCGGCACCATGGGGCTCGAGGATCGCGACATCATCGCCCCCGCCATCGCGCAGCTGCGCGCCGAGGGCATCGACGCGCGCGGCCCCTTCCCGGCCGACACGCTGTTCACCCCGCATGCCCGCGCCGGCTACGACGTGGCGCTGGGGATGTATCACGACCAGGCGCTGATCCCGGTGAAGACGCTGGACATGGCCGGCGGCGTCAATGTCACGCTCAATCTCGGCGTGGTGCGCAGCAGCCCGGACCATGGCACCGCGCTCGACATCGCGGGCCAGGGCCGCGCCGATGCCGGCAGCCTGGTCGCCGCCCTTCGTCTCGCGGCCGAGCTCGCCGCGCATCGCCTGGAAAGGAAGCCCGCGTGAAGCCGCTGCGCCTCTCGGTCAATGTCGACCACGTCGCCACCCTGCGCAATGCCCGCGGCGGCCGCTTCCCCTGCCCGCTGGAGGCGGCGCGCACCAGCCTGGCGGCCGGCGCCGACGGCATCACGATCCATCTGCGCGAGGATCGCCGGCATATCCGCGACGAGGATCTGCGGCGCATCCATGCCGAGCCCGGGCTGCGGCTGAACTTCGAGATGGCGGCGACCGAGGAGATGGTCGGCCTCTGCGCCAGCCTGCGCCCGGCCGCCTGCTGCATCGTGCCGGAGAAGCGGCAGGAGCTGACCACCGAGGGCGGGCTCGACGTGCTGCGCGCCGGCCCGGCGCTCGGCGAGGCGATCCGCCGCCTGGCCGGCGAGGGCGTCGAGGTCTCCGTCTTCGTCGAGCCGGATGCGGCGCAGATCGAGGCCTGCGCCCGGCTCGGCGCCCAGGCGGTGGAACTGCACACCGGCACCTATGCCGATGCCGCGCTGGAGGCCCGCGGCCCCCTGCTGGCCCGGCTGGCCGAGGGCGCGCGCGCTGCCGAGGCGGCCGGGCTGTCCTGCCATGCCGGCCACGGGCTGGATTATGTCAGCGTCGTCGGCATCGCGGCGCTGCCGCAGGTGGTCGAGGTCAGCATCGGCCATTTCCTGATCAGCGCCGCGGTCTTCGAGGGCCTGCCGGCGGCCATCGCCCGCATGCGCGGCGCCATCGCCGAGGGCCGGGCGCGTCTCGCCTGACATCGCCGCGTCGACGGGCATTGCGTATCGATATCGCAACGGTGCAGTCTGTCGGGGACAGAGCAGGGCACGGCCGATCCCCGGCCGGCCGCGGGCGGAGGGAGACGTGGTGACGTCCAGGAGTCCCGCGGCGCGGCCTGATGGCCCTGTTGTTCGTTCGGACGCAAGCTAGCCATGCCACTCACGGCGCTGGCGCGCGGCGGCGGCAGGCGGCCCCTGGCCTCCCATCTGGCCCTGCTGAGCTTCGTGCTGCTGGCGCCGATCGTGCTGCTGGCCGTGGCGCTGACCCATGCCTATGTCGAGGCCGAGCACGACCTGCAGCGGCGCCAGGCGCAGGAACAGGCGCATGTCATCGCCAGCCGCTTCGAGCAGGCGATGGCCCGCCGCCTGGCCGCCCTGCAGGTGCTGGCCGAGGCGCCGGCGCTCGACCCGCTCGATGCCGAGGCGGTGGGGCCGCAGCTGCAGGCGGTGGCGCGGCTGCTCGGCGGCAGCGTCACCCTGCAGCCACCGCGCCCGCTGGCCGGCGTCGGCGATCGCGAGGCGCTGCCGGCGGCGCTGGCCACCGGCATCGCCAGCGTCGAGCAGCGCGTGCTGCGCCACCACCTGCCGGCCGTCTCCGACCTGCTGCCGATGCCCGGCGAATCGGGATATGCGGTGCTGCTCGCGGTGCCGGTGCTGCGGCAGAACGAGCTGCGCGGCCTGCTCTGGCTGATGCTGCGTCCGGAGGCCTTCCTGAAGACGCTGGCCGGCGTGCCGCTGCCGCGCGGCTGGATCGGCAATCTGGTCGACAGCAGCGGCACCGTGGTCGCCCGCAGCGCGCGGCACGGGGATTTCCTGGGACAGCCGACCGCCTTCGAGGCGCAGCGGAACCGTGCCGGGCCGAGCGGCACCTGGACGACGACCGCGCTGGACGGCCAGCCGGTGATGCTGGCCTATGTCATGCTGCAGGCCAGCGGCTGGCGCGCCAGCGTGCTGGTGCCGCTGGCGCGGAACGGCGGGCTGCAGCATTCGCTGCTGCTGCTGGGCCTGGGCGCCGCCGGGCTGATCGCCCTGGCGGCGGGGCTGGCGGTGCTCTTCGCCCGCGGCCTGGCCCGGCCGGTGCGCGCCCTGGCCCAGGCGGCGCATGCGCTGGGCCGCGGCGAGCCGGTCGTCACCCCGCCGGCCTCGATCGAGGAGCTGCATGCCGTCGGCACCGCCATGGCCGCCGCCAGCATCAGGCTGCGCGCGCGCGAGCGGGCGCTGGCCGAGAGCGAGGCGCGGCTGGCCCGCGCGCTGAAGGCCGCCCGCATCGCCACCTGGGAATGGGAGGTCACGACCGACAGCCTGGCCGGCTCGCGCGGGCGCGAGGCGCTCTATGGCCGCCCGGCCGGCACGCTGCGCGACCTGCCCGGCCTGCTGGCGGCGACCCATCCCGAGGACCGCGACCGGCTGGCCCAGGCGATGCAGGGCGGCAGGGACCCGGCCGGCAGCGGCGTCTTCGAGGTCGCCGCCCGCACCGTCTGGCCGGATGGCCGCATCCGCTGGCTGCAGAGCCAGGGCGCCGTGATGGAGCGCGGTCCCGGCGGCGAGCCGCTGCGGCTCTCCGGCGTGGTCATGGACGTGACCGAGGCGCAGGCGGCGATGGAGCGCGAGAAGCTGCTGGTCGCCGAGGTCGACCACCGCGCCCGCAACGTGCTGACCGTGGTGCAGTCGCTGCTGAAGATGAGCCGCGCCGACGATCCGGCGCATTTCGCCGCCGCCGTGCAGGGGCGCGTCGCGGCGCTCGCCCGCGCGCATACCCTGCTGGCGCGCGAACGCTGGGATGGCGGCGAGCTCTTCGCCCTCGCCCGCGAGACGCTCGGCGCCCATGTCGAGAGCGGTCATGTGCTGCTGCGCGGCCGGCCGGTCGATCTGGCGGCGCATGCGGTGCAGCCGCTGTCGATGGTGCTGCACGAGCTCGCCACCAATGCCGCGCAGCACGGCGCGCTGTCGCGGCCGCCGGGGCAGCGGCAGGGCCAGGTGGTGCTGTCCTGGCTGGTGCAGGGCGGCGTGCTCAGCCTGTCCTGGCACGAGCATCACGGCCCGGCGGTCAGCGCCCCGGGGCGGCGCGGCTTCGGCCTGCGCGTGGTGGAGAACACCATCACCCGGCAGCTGGGCGGCCAGGTCGAGCTGCAATGGCAGACGACCGGGCTGATCTGCCGGCTGCGCATCGCCGCCGACCGCGTGCTGCGCGGCGCCGGCACGGCCGATGACGACCGCAGCCTGGCCGGCCTGCGCTAGCGCCGGGGCAGCCTAGCGCGCCGCGGCGGCGTCCAGGCGATAGGCCGCCTCGGCATTGACCGCCCCCTCGGGGAGGCGGCCCTCGGCCAGGGCGGCCACCTGGCGCACCGTGTCCATCGCCTGGTGCTCGGTGGCGGCGCGGGTCAGCCCGCCGACATGCGGCGTCGCCACCACCAGCGGATGGCGGGCCAGCGCCAGCGCCGGCATCTGGTCCGGCGCGCGGCCGACATCGAGCGCGGCGCCGGCCAGCCGGCCGCTCTCCAGCGCCGCCAGCAGCGCCGCATCCTCGACCAGCTCGCCGCGCGCCAGGTTCAGGAAGAAGCTGCCCGGGCGCATGCAGGCGAAGCGCTCGGCATTCATCAGCTCGTGGGTCTCCGGCGTCGAGGGCGCCAGGCAGACGACGAAGTCGGATTCGGCCAGCATCGGCTCCAGCCGCATGACGCTGACATCGGGCTGCGGCTGCGGATCGTGCACCAGCACGTTCATGCCGATCGCCCGCGCCATCGCCGCCAGGCGGCGGGCGATGCGGCCATGGCTGATCAGCCCCAGCGTGCTGCCCGAGAGCTGCCGCCCCATGAAGGGCTTCGGCGGCTGGCCGGCATGGTAGGCGGCGGCATAGCGCGAGGTGCCGCGCGCCAGGTCGATCATCATGCCGAGCGCCAGCTCGGCCACCGCATCGACGAAGCCCGGCGTCGCCCGCGTCACCAGCACCCCGGCGGCCGAGGCGGCGGCGACATCGATCGTGCTGATGTCGACGGCGACGCGCAGGAAGGCGCGGAGCTCCGGCGCGGCGGCGAAGGTCTCCGCCGTGCCGGGCGTGGCGCGGCCGGCGACGATCGCCTGGCAGCCGGCCGCCGCCGCGGCCAGGGCAGCGCCGGAGAGCACGCGGCCCGTGGTGTTGCGCACCACCTCGGCATGGCGCGACAGCGCCGCCAGCGCCCGCTCGCCGTAATAGCCCTCGAACTCGGCCTCGGTATGGGTGAGGAAGACCCGCATCGGACGTCGCGGTCCCGGTGCTGCTGGCTGCTGCGGCATGGCTTCCTCCTGCGTCGCCCCTGGCCGGGCTTTGTTGTGGGGCCGGGCTTTGTTGCGGCGCCGAGCTTATCCAAGCCGGCGCCAGCCGGGAAGCGGCGGCGTATTTGGAAAGTCCCACATCCCCGGCTGGGAAGCTGTGGAGGAATGTGGCAGGTTCCAACCCATGGCCCCTCGCAACACCCATGCCCTCGGCAAGCCCGCCCGCCACGCGGCCATCCTCGAGGCGCTGTCCACCGACCCCCTGGTGCGCATCAGCACATTGGCGGAGAAATTCGCGGTCTCGACCGAGACGGTGCGGCGCGACATCGAGGACCTCTCGGCGCGCGGCATGGTGCGGCGGACCTATGGCGGCGCTTCCGCCTCGCTCCCCGCCATCCAGCCCGGCCTCAGCGAGCGCGAGCAGGTGCTGGTGGCCGAGCGCGCCCGGATCGGCCGCGCCGCCGCTTCCCTGGTCGCCGATGGCGCGGTGGTGATGCTGGACGCCGGCAGCACCACCACGCATTTCGCCCGCGCCCTCGCCGCCCGCGGCGTGCGCGCGACGCTGCTGACCAACAGCCTGGATGCGGCGCTGGCCGCCGGCGCCAGCGAATCCCTGCGCGTGCTGGTCGCCCCGGGCGAGCTCAGCCTGGTCGAGCGCGGCCTCTATGGCGCCGAGACGCATGCCTTCCTGCGCCGCTTCAATGTCGACCTCGCGGTGATCGGCGCCTCTGGCCTGTCGGAGGAAGGCCCGAGCGAGGCGGAAAGCCGCGCCGCCTGGGTCAAGCGCGCCATGCTGGAGCGCGGCGAGCGGCGCGTGCTGCTGGTCGATTCCTCGAAATTCGGCCGGGTCTTCCTGGAGCGCGTCTGCCCCGCCGCCGAGATCACCGACCTGGTCACCGAGGCCGATCCGCCGGTGCCGCTGGCCGTCGCCTTGGGCCAGCGCGGGCTGCGGCTGACCATTGCCACGGAACTGTAAAAAACATGTTTGACCTGCCACATCGGATAGTGGCAAGTGCAACATGTATATGACACAAGATTCCGCCCGGCCGCGGCCTCTCGCCGTGGCCCCCCAGACCGAGCTCGCCGGGCTTCGCTGGGTGCTGACCGATATCGACGACACGCTGACCAGCGACGGAAGACTGCCCGCCGCCGCCTATGCCGCGCTGGAGGCGCTGGATGACGCCGGCATCGCCGTGGTGCCGGTGACCGGCCGCCCGGCCGGCTGGTGCGACGCCATCGCCCGCCACTGGCCGGTGGCCGGCGTGGTCGGCGAGAATGGCGCGCTGTGGTACGCGCTCGACCGCGGCGCGCGGCGGATGCTGCGCTGGCAGGCGCAGCCCGAGGCCGAGCGCCGCCTGCGCCGCGCCCGGCTGGAGGCCCTGGCCGAGGCGGCGATGGCCGCGGTGCCGGGCTCGGCGATCGCCGCCGACCAGCCCTTCCGCCTCTTCGACATGGCGATCGACTTCTGCGAGGATGCCGGGCCGCTCGGGCTCGACGCGGCCGAGGCCATCGCCCGCGTCTTCCGCGCCGGCGGCGCCGAGGCCAAGGTCTCCTCGATCCACGTCAATGCCTGGATCGGCGCCTGGGACAAGCGCGCCGGGATCGAGGCGCTGTTCGCCGCCCGCTTCGGCGATTTCGCGGCCCTCGCGCCGCGCATCGCCTTCGTTGGCGACAGCCTGAACGACGCGCCGCTGTTCGCCGCCGTGCCCTGCTCGGTGGGCGTCGCCAATGTCGCCCCCTTTCTCGCCGGCATGACCACGCCGCCGGCCTATATCACCCGCGCCGAGGGCGGCGCGGGCTTCGCCGAATTCGCCGACGCGCTGCTCAAGGCGCGCGGCGCCGTCCCGGAGGAAACCGCCGCATGAAAACCATCCTGCTCGCCAGCTCGGCCCTGGCGCTGTCGCTCGGCCTCTCGGCCCTTGTCGCCTCGCCGGCCGCCGCCCAGCAGGCCTGCGCCTTCCGCGGCGCGCTCGACGAGGCCTATTGCGACGCCAACCGCGACATGGTGGCCGATGCGCCGACCGACCCGTCGAAGCTGCGCGATCCCTCGACCATCGTCTTCACCTACACGCCCGTCGAGGATCCGGCGCTCTACGCCAGCCAGTTCCGCCCCTTCCTCGACTATCTCGGCAAGTGCACCGGCAAGCGCGCGGTGTATTTCCAGGTGACCTCGAACGCGGCGCAGGTCGAGGCGATGCGCTCCGGCCGGCTGCATGTCGCCGGCTTCTCGACCGGCCCGACCGCCTTCGCGGTGAACCTGGCCGGCGCCATCCCCTTCGCGGTGAAGGGCGACGCCTCGGGCTATGAGAGCTACAAGGTGGTCATGCTGGTGCGGGCGGACAGCCCCTACCAGACGCTGGCCGATCTGCGCGGCAAGCGCGTCGCGCATACCTCGGCCACCTCGAATTCCGGCAACCTGGCGCCGCGCGCCTTCTTCCCCGGCCTCGGCCTGACGCCGGACCAGGACTACCAGGTGCTGTATTCCGGCGGCCATGACCGCAGCGTGATGGGCGTCAATGCCGGCGACTACGACGCGGCGCCGGTCGCCTCGGACGTCTGGACCCGCATGGTCGCGCGCGGCCAGGTGAAACGCGAGAATTTCCGCGTCATCTGGGAGAGCCAGCCCTTCCCGACCAGCGGCTTCGCCCTCGCCCACGACCTGAAGCCGGAGCTGGCCGACAAGATCCGCCAGTGCTTCCTCGACTATCGCTTCCCCGAGCAGATGGCGCGCGACCTGGGCGGCAATGACCGCTTCTGGCCGGCGACCTATGCCGAGCAGTGGGCGCCGGTCCGCGCCGTCGCCGATGCGGTGAACGCCCCCTACAACCGCGCCGCCTTCGACGCCGAGAGCCGCCGCGAGCTGGAGGCCGAGGCCCGCAAGCGCGCCCAGAGCCAGCAGCCGGCCGCGCCGACCCATGTGGCGCCCACGGGTGCCGCCCCCGCCACGCCGAAGCCCTGAGAGCCGGAAGAAGAATGTCTGCGACCATGACCGCGACGGCACCGGCTGCCGGCCTGGCGAGCGCCCTGGAGATCCGGGGCCTCGTCAAAGAATACGTGGCCGGCAAGCCGGTGCTGCGGGGTGTCGACCTGGCGGTGCCGGCCGAGGGCATCACCGCCATCATCGGCCCCTCCGGCACCGGCAAGTCGACCCTGATCCGCTGCATCAACCGCCTGGTCGAGCCGACGCGCGGCTCGATCAAGCTGCATGGCGAGGAGCTGACCGGCCTCCGCGGGCGCGGCCTGCGCCTGGCCCGGCGGCGGATCGGCATGGTCTTCCAGGAATACAACCTGGTCGAGCGGCTGTCGGTCATGGAGAACGTCCTCAGCGGCCGGCTCGGCTATGTGCCGCTGTGGCGCGCCTGGCTGCGCAAGTACCCGCAGGCCGATATCGACCGCGCCTTCATGCTGCTCGACGCGGTCGGCCTGCCGGAGCATGCGACGCGCCGTGCCGACGCCCTCTCGGGCGGCCAGCGCCAGCGCGTCGGCATCGCCCGCGCGCTGATGCAGCGCCCGGACATCCTGCTGGCCGATGAGCCGACCTCCTCGCTCGACCCGCGCACCGCGGTCGAGGTGCTGGAGCTGCTGACCCGGCTGACGGCGGCCGAGGGCGTGCCGGTCATCATCAACATCCACAATGTCGATCTCGCCAAGCGCTATGCCCGGCGCATCGTCGGCATGTCGGGCGGCAGCGTGATCTTCGACGGCCCGCCGGAGCAGCTGGAGACGCACCATCTGCGCGCCATCTATGGCGGCGAGGACTGGATGTGAGCGCGACCACCTCCCCCACCCCGCCGCGGCGCGTCGCCTTCGCGCCGAACTGGGCGATGCGGCTGGCGCTGCTGGCGCTGGCCGCCTACACGATCTGGGCCTGCACCCGGCTCGGCCTGACCTGGGACCGTGTCGCGCACGGGCTCGGCGAGGGCGGCAAGCTGCTCGCCCGCATGGTGCCGCCAAATTTCGAGCGCTGGTCGCTGCTGCTGGAAGGCCTGCTGGAATCCCTGCAGATCGCCGTCCTGGCCTCGGCCGTCGGCATCCTGCTGTCGCTGCCGCTCGGGCTGCTCGCCGCCCGCAACCTGTCGCCCTGGTTCATCGCCGGGCCGGTGCGCGCGGTGATCGCCATCTGCCGCTCGCTGCACTACGTCATCGTCGCCATCCTCTTCGTCAAGGCGATCGGCTTCGGCGCGCTGGCCGGCACGGCGGCGCTGGTGGTGGCCTCGATCGGCTTCATCGCCAAGCTCTTCGCCGAGGCCATCGAGGAGATCTCGATGAAGCAGGTGGAGGCGATCCGCGCCACCGGCGCCAGCGCCATGAAGGTGATCGCCTATGCGGTGCTGCCGCAGGTGGCCTCGCGCTTCATCGGCTTCTGCCTCTACCAGCTCGACAGCAACCTGCGGAACTCGACGCTGGTCGGCATCGTCGGCGCCGGCGGCATCGGCGGCACGCTCTTCGCGGCCTTCAAGCGCTTCGACTACGACTTCGTCGCCGCCATCCTGCTGTCCATCATCGCCCTCATCTTCCTGGCCGAGATCATCTCCGGCCGTGTCCGGGCCGCCCTGCGATGAACGCCATGCCTGCCGCCCACCCCGACCCCGTGGCGCCGCTGCGGCGCGAATGGACCCGCCTGACTGCGGCGCAGCGGATCAGCCGCTGGCTGGTCTGGCTGGTCATCGTCGCCGCCGTCGCCTGGGCCGTCCGCTCGATCGACATCATCCCCGAATTCCTCGAGGATGCGCCGGAGCAGATGGCCGACCTGCTGGTCCGCATGTGGCCGCCCGATATCGCGCATTACTATCCGGCGGTGCATGAGGCGCTGATCGAGACGCTGCATATCGCGACCCTCGGCACCGTCTTCTGCTTCCTCCTCGCGGTGCCGCTGGCGCTGCTGGCGGCGCGCAACATCTGCACCATCCGGCCGCTGAACACCCTGGCGCAGCTCGGGCTGGTGGCGTCCCGCTCGGTCAACTCGCTGGTCTGGGCGCTGCTCTTCGTCGCCATCTTCGGCCCGGGCGCGGCCGCCGGCGTCTTCGCAATTGCCTTCCGCTCGGTCGGCTTCGTCGGCAAGCTGCTGTCGGAGGCGCTGGAGGAGACCAACCACGGCCCGCGCGAGGCGCTGCGCGCCGCCGGCGCGAGCTGGGGTGCCGAGATGCTGAAGGGCGTCTGGCCGCAGGTGCAGCCGGCCTTCTGGGGCATCGCCCTGTTCCGCTGGGACATCAATGTGCGCGAGAGCGCCGTGCTCGGCCTGGTCGGCGCCGGCGGCATCGGCCTCGTGCTGGACGACGCCATCAACTTCTTCCAATGGGAGCGCGTGGCCACCGTGCTGCTCGCCATCCTGGCCGTGGTGCTGCTGGCCGAGCTGGTGGTCACCCGCATCCGCGCGAGGCTGATCTGATGCACGACGCCTTCGACCTGCTGGTGGTGGGCGGCGGCATCAACGGCGCCGGCATCGCCCGCGACGCCGCCGGCCGCGGCTTGCGCGTCGCGCTGGTGGAGCGCGGCGATCTGGGCGGCGCCACCTCGGCCGCCTCCTCCAAGCTGATCCATGGCGGCCTGCGCTACCTGGAGCACCACGAGTTCCGCCTGGTGCGCGAGGCGCTGGCCGAGCGCGAGGTGCTGCTGCGCCTGGCGCCGCACATCGCCTGGCCGATGCGCTTCGTGCTGCCGCATGCGCCCGAGATGCGGCCGCGCTGGATGCTGCGCGCCGGCCTCTTCCTGTACGACCACCTGGCCAAGCGGGTCACCCTGCCGGCCAGCCAGTCGCTCGACTTCCGCAAGCACCCCTGGGGCGCGCCGCTGAACGACGACGCCCGGCACGGCTTCGCCTATTCCGACGCCTGGGTCGAGGATTCCCGCATGGTGATCCTCAATGCCCGCGACGCCGCCGCGCGCGGCGCGCAGGTGATGGTGCGCACGGAATTCGTCACCGCCCGGCGCGACGCCGAAGGCTGGACGGCGACCCTGCGCGACGCCGCCGGCCGGGAGACGCAGATCCGCGCCAGGGCCATCGCCAATGCCGCCGGCCCCTGGGTGATGCAGGCGCTGGGCGCGACCGGCGTGCCGGCGCCCGACCGCGTCCGCCTGGTGCGCGGCAGCCATATCGTGGTGCCGGCGCTGCATGACGGCGAGCAGGCCTATATCCTGCAGAATGACGACCGCCGCGTCGTCTTCGTCATCCCCTATGAGGGCCGCTTCTCCCTCATCGGCACCACCGACGTGCCGCACGACCCGGCCTCCGGCCCGCCGCGCTGCACGGCGGAGGAGGAGGATTATCTCTGCCGCGCCGTGTCGCGCCAGTTCCGCAAGCCGGTGACCCGCGCCGACATCGTCTGGACCTATTCCGGCGTGCGGCCGCTGCATGACGACGGCGCGGACAATCCCTCGGCCGTCACCCGCGACTATGTGCTCAAGCTGGACCGCGACGGCGCGCCGATGCTCTCCATCTTCGGCGGCAAGATCACCACCTTCCGCCGCCTGGCCGAGGATGCGACGACGCAGCTCTGCCAGGCCCTCGGCCAGCCGCGCCCGGCCTGGACCAGCGGCCCGGCCCTGCCCGGCGGCGATTTCGGCGGCCGCGACGCGACGGCGCTGCTGACCGATTTCGCCGCCCGCTATCCCTTCCTGCCGGGCGATCAGCTGCGCCGCCTGTTCCACTGCTACGGCAGCGACCTGCCGGCGGTGCTCGGCCCGGCGCGCAGCGCGGAGGAGCTCGGCCGCGACCTCGGCGGCGGCATCACCGAGCGCGAGCTCGACTGGATGGTGACGCAGGAATGGGTGCGCTCGGCCGAGGATGCGCTGTGGCGCCGGACCAAGCGCGGGCTGCACATGACCCCGCAGCAGCGCGACGACTTCGCCAGCGCCTTCGCGGCGCTGCAGGTCGCCGCCTGACGGCAGGCGATCAGGACGGCCCCGGGGGTGCGACATCCCCCGGGGCGCCTCTCCTGGTGCCGCCACGGGGCCGCCATGTTGCATCGCTGCGTCCAGGGCCATAGGTTCGGCCAAAGCGCAGGACAGACCCTATGGCCGATCACGATGCCGCGGCGCAGGCCGCCGCCCTGGCCGAGGAATTCGCCCCCGATCTGGGCGCCATCCTCTTCACCATCTATCCCGATGCCGACAGCCTCGACACGCTGCGGCCCGGCCAGACCGACCCTGACAGCGTCAACGCCGCCAACCGCGCCGCCGCCGCCGTGCTGGCCCGCGAGGGCGTGCAGATCTTCGCCCAGCGCGCCGACCGCGGCGCCTTCCGCCGCTACATGGACGGGCGCGAGGACAGCCAGGCCAACCGCCTGGCCTGGCGCGACCGCGACCGCCTGCTGCAGGGCGACGTGGCGCTCAAGGCCCTCGGCATCGACCCGCAGCAGGCCCGGCCCCGCCCCAGCGCGGCGCGGATCACCGGCAGCCCGGCCGACCGCCTGACCCGCGCCTTCGGCGATGGCGGCGGCGCCGAGTTCGACGACCTGGCGGAGGAGCTGCTGGAGGCCGGCCGCGACGGCGTGCTGGACGTCGCCCGCCGCAAGATCGCCGACCGCTTCGGCGACGAGGCGGCCGAGGATTTCTCCGCCAGCCTGCTGACGCTCGCCGAGGGCGCCGAGCTGGGCCCCTCCGGCTGGGCCTCGCTGGTCGCCCTGCCGGTGGCGCTGCAGCCCGGGCCGCTGCCCGACCCGCAGGCCATCGGCGCCAGCATGGTCGCCGCCGGGCTGCTGGAGGAGGCGCTGGAAATCCGCTTCCTGCCCGAATGGCGCGCGCCCGAGCGTCTGGCCGCCCTCTCCCCGGTGGCGCTGCGCCGCGTGCTGCGTGACATGCTGGAGGGCCGGTCGCCGAAGGACATGCCGCCGGCCGCGTCGCTGCAGGGCCAGGACTTCGCGCTGCTGCTCGGCCTGCAGATCGACTGGGAGATCCCGGTCTGGGAGGAGGTCGTGCTGAACGGCCTGCCCGAGGCGCCGGAAGAGCCGCCTGAAGGCGAGCAGCCCGAGCTGACACCGGCCCAGCACGCCCGCATGCAGCTGTTCGACCGCTGGCGCGCCGGCGTCTTCGAGAGCAGCGGCGGCTGCGTGCCGCTCGGCCTGGTCGCGGCCTCGGAGACCGGCGCCGAGATCGCCGATTTCCTGGCCGAGGCCGGCAGCCGCAGCGAGGGCATCGAGGAGATCCGCACCTTCGTCGCCGTCGCCCGCGACGAGGCGCGCGGCGAGAAGGTGGTCTGCGTGCCGCAGGTCGAGGGCGAGGCGCTGCGCCTGGCGCTCTATACCGAGGGCGGCAGCTTCCTCGACGAGCTGCGCATCGAGGCGGACCAGCTGCCGGTGCCGGCGGCCGAGATGCCGCCGCTGCTGACCGCCTTCGTCGAGCTGGTGGACCAGCCGCCGGGGGGCTGACCCCCCGGCGCCGGCCTCACATCACCGCGCCGATCTGCCAGGGCACGAATTCATTGCGCCCGTAGCCGAGCAGTTCCGACTTGCTGCGCTGCCCGGAAGCCACCGCCAGGACATGCTCAAAAATCTGGCGGCCCTTCTCCTCGATCGAGACGCCGTCGAGGATGTCGCCGCAATCGATGTCCATGTCCTCCTCCATCCGGCGGTAGAGGTCGGAATTGGTCGCCAGCTTGATCGAGGGCGTCGGCTTGCAGCCATAGGCCGAGCCGCGGCCGGTGGTGAAGCACAATACATTGGCGCCGCCCGCCACCTGCCCGGTCGCGGCCACCGGATCATAGCCCGGCGTGTCCATGTAGACGAAGCCGGCGCGGTCGATCCGCTCGGCATAGCGATAGACGCCGCGCAGCGTCGAGGTGCCGCCCTTGGCCGCCGCGCCCAGCGACTTCTCCAGGATGGTGGTCAGCCCGCCCGCCTTGTTGCCCGGCGACGGGTTGTTGTTCAGCTCGCCGCCGGCGCGGGCGGCATAGTCCTTCCACCACTCGATTAGGTCGACGATCTTCTGCCCGACCTCCCGGCTTTCGGCACGCCGCGTCAGCAGATGCTCGGCGCCGAAGATCTCCGGTGTCTCCGACAGGATCGCGGTGCCGCCATGCCGCACCAGCAGGTCGACCGCCGCACCCAGCGCCGGATTGGCGGTCAGCCCCGAATAGCCATCCGAGCCGCCGCATTGCAGCGCGAGCGTCAGCGCCGAGGCCGGCACCGTCCTCCGCACCGAGCGGTTGGCCAGCGGCAGCATCTCTTTGATCTTCGCGACGCCGGCTTCAATGGATTTGCGGGTGCCGCCGCTTTCCTGGATCACCAGGCTCTGGAAATGCGCGCCATCCTCGATGCCATAGGCGGCCTTCAGGCGTGGGATCTGGAAGACCTCGCAGCCCAGGCCGATCATCAGGATGGCGGAAAAATTCGGATGGCTGGCATAGCCCCATTGGGTGCGCGCCAGCAGGTCGAACTCCTCGCCCTTCGAGGCCATGCCGCAGCCGGTGCCATGGGTGAAGGGCACCACGCCATCGACATTCGGATAGTCGGCGAGAATGCCGGAACGCTGGATCTCCTCGGCGATGAAGTCGACCACGGTGGCCGAGCAGTTCACCGAGCTGAGGATGCCGATGTAGTTGCGCGTCCCCACCCGCCCGCCGGGACGCAGGAAGCCCTGGAAACTCGCCGGCGCCTCGCCCGGGCGCAGGCCTTCATCCGGCTTGGCCTCGGTGGCGAAGGCATAGTCGCGCTCGAAATCATGCAGGACGACATTGTGCTCATGCACCCAGTCGCCCGCCGCGATGGGCTTCGCCGCGAAGCCGATGATCTGGCCGAATTTGCGGATCGGTGCGCCTTCGGCGATCGCCTCCACCGCCAGCTTGTGCCCCTTCGGCACGCGGCCGCTGACAGAAACCCCGCCTGCGGCCTGCATGCCTTCGGCCAGCGCGTCGATGGCGATGACGACATTGTCCGCCGCGTTCAGGCGGAGGGTGCGGGGTTCCGTCATGCGCGTCAGACTTCCAGGATCGCCTTGATGACGCCGGCCTCGGGCCGCAGCCAGTCCTGGAACAGCTTCGGTGCCTCGTCCAGCGGGCCGCGATGCGTGTTCAGCGCGCGCGTCGGCACCTTGCCCGCCTGCATCTGCTTCACCACCTCGGTGAAATCGTCCGGCTGCGCGTTGCGGCTGGCGAAGAGCGTGGTTTCCCGCTTGTGGAATTCGGGGTCACTGAAAGTGATGTCCTCGCGGACGACGCTGACCAGCACATAGCGTCCGCCATGCGCGACGAAGCCGAAGCCGCGCTGCATGGCGCCGCGATTGCCGGTGGCGTCAATCACCACGTCGTAGAAATCGCCATCGGTCAGGCGGGCGGCCTTCTTCTCGGCGTCGGCATCGGCCAGCAGGATGGCATCGGCCGAAAGCTGCTCGCGGGTGAAGGCCAGCCGGTCCTCGCGCATGTCCATCACCGTGACATGGGCGCCGCGCGCCTTGGCGAAGATGATGGCGGACATGCCGATCGGGCCGGAGCCCACCACCAGCACGCGGTCCTGCGCCGTGATGCCGCCGCGCTTCACACCATGCGCGCCGATCGCCAGGAACTCGATCATCGCCGCATCGTCGAGCGAGGTGTCACCGACCGGGACGACGTTCTGCGCCGGCACAGACAGGTATTCGGCCATGCCGCCGTCGCAGTGGACGCCGAGGACGCGGATGTTCTGGCAGGCATTGGTCACGCCCTTGCGGCAGCCGACGCATTTCCCGCAGGAGAGATAGGGCACGATATAGACGTTCTGGCCAGCCTGCAGGCCGCTCCCGGCCGGGGCGCTCTCGACCGTGCCGGACAGCTCATGCCCCATCACCCGCGGATATTCGAGGAAGGGGTGCTTGCCCTGGAAGATGTGGAAGTCCGTGCCGCAGATGCCGACGCGGCGGATGCGCACCAGCACCTCGCCGGCGGCCGGCTTCGGCTCGGCGCGGCTGATGATCGACAGCTTGCCGGGCTCGTCGCAGATCAAGGCCTTCATCGGAATCTCTTTCCAGGGTCAGCGGAAAATTGGAAGGCGCCCGGCATGGAGGCCGGGCGCCGGGCAGGCAATCAGGCGAGCATCGCCGGCGGCAGGTCGACGCCGAGGAACTTCTTGTAGATCTCGTTCAGCTTGCCGTTCTTCAGATTGGCGCTGATCCAGCTGTTCAGCTCGGTCTGCAGGGCGGTCTCGCCCTTGCGGATGCCGATGGCGTAGTTGTTGGTCTTCAGCGTGATCTTGACCTCGAAGGGCGCCTGCGGGTGGCGCTGATTGGCCGCCTGCATGACCTGCGGCGAGGTCGCCATGATGTCCACCTGGCCGGAGACCAGCGCGGTGATCAGCGTCGCGTCATCATCGTAGCGGATGATCTGCGCGCCGGTGTTGCGGTCGGTGAACTCCTTGTCGTTGGAGCTGCCGCGGGTGGTGCCGACGCGCTTGCCGGCCAGGCTCGCCAGATCCTTGATCTCGACGCCCTTCTTGGCGGCGACGACAATCTGGATGACGCCGTAGGGGGCGGAGAAGTCGATGACCTTCTCGCGCTCCGGCGTCACGCTGAAGGAGGCGATGACCATGTCGGCCTTGCCGGTCAGCAGGAAGGGCACGCGGTTCGGGCCGGTGACCTGCACCAGCTCCATCGGCATGCCCCAGTCGGCCGCCAGCAGCTTGCCGGTCTCGACGTCGGAGCCGGTCGGCTGCATCTGCGCATCCGACTGGCCGAAGGGCGGGTTGCCGAGGTCGATGGCGATCAGCAGCTTCTTGCGGGCGCGGATGCTGTCCAGCGCATCGGCCAGGGCCGGGCGGGCCAGCGGCGCCAGGGCCAGGGCCGTGCCGGCGGCGAGCAGGGTACGACGGTTCATTCTTGGTTCCTCCAGCAGAGAGATGGCGCGGTCAGAGGCCGCTGCCGACGAAATCACGCAGTTCCGGGGTGGTCGGCGCGTCGAGCATGCTGCCCGGCCCGGTCTCCCAGACGCGGCCCTTGTTCATGTAGACGACCTGGCTCGCCACCTTGCGGGCGAAGGCCATCTCATGCGTCACCAGGATCATGGTCATGCCGCCGCGGGCGAGATCTTCCATGACCTTCAGCACCTCGCCGGTCAGCTGCGGGTCGAGCGCCGAGGTCACCTCGTCGAACAGCATCACCTTGGGCTGCATCGCCAGCGAGCGGGCGATGGCGACCCGCTGCTGCTGCCCGCCCGAGAGCTGCTCCGGGTAGTGGTCCGCCTTCTCCGACAGGCCGACGCGGGCCAGGCAGTCGCGGGCGATCTCGCGCGCCGCCTTCTTGCCCAGCGCCTTCACGCAGGTCGGCGCCAGCATGATGTTCTGCTCGGCCGTTAGATGCGGGAACAGGTTGTAGCTCTGGAAGACGATGCCGACATCGAGCCGCAGCTTGCGCTTGTCGAGCTTCTCGTCATGCACGGCATGGCCGCAGACCTCGATGCTGCCCTGCTGGATGGTCTCCAGCGCGTTGATGCAGCGCAGCGCGGTGGACTTGCCGGAACCGGACTGGCCGATCACCGCGACCACCTCGCCGCGCGCCACCTCGAAGGAGACGCCGTCCAGCACCTTCAGCGGACCGAAGCTCTTGTGGACGTTGGAGAGCTTAACGACGACCGACATTGAGCCTCCTTTCCAGCCCGCGGCTCCAGGCCGACAGCGGGAAGCAGATGATGAAGTAGAAGACCGCCACGGTGATGAAGACCGCGAAGGGCTGGAAGATCGAGTTGTTGATCAGCTTGCCGGCCTGGGCGAGCTCGACGAAGCCGACCACCGAGGCGAGCGAGGTGTTCTTGACGATCTGCACCAGGAAGCCGACGGTCGGCGCGGTGGCGATGCGCAGCGCCTGCGGCAGGATAACGCGGGTCATCCGCTGCCAGCGCGTCATGGCCAGGCATTCCGCTGCCTCCCACTGGGTCTTCGGCACGCTCTCGATGCAGCCGCGCCAGATCTCGCCGAGGAAGCCGGAGGAATAGATGATCAGCCCGGCGCCGGCGGCGATGATCGCCGGCAGCTGGTCGAAGCCGATGATGGCCAGGCCGAAATAGATCAGGAACAGCAGGATCAGCAGCGGCGTGCCCTGCACCACCTGCACATAAGCGATCGCCAGGCCGCGCACCCAGCGCAGCGGCGAGACGCGCATCAGCGCGACGACGAAGCCCAGCAGGCCGCCGCCGATGAAGGCGACCGCCGACAGGCCGATCGTCCAGAGCGCGGCGACGGCGAGGAATTCGAGATGGACGAGGCCGAAGCTCGGCATGGTGACGGCCCTCCCTTACAGCGCCGTGCCGAGCTTGCGGCGGCGGGTGAAGACCAGCAGGCCGAAGCCCCAGAAGGCCCAGCGCACCACGAAGGACAGCGCGAGATAGAGCAGGCCCACGACGATATAGGTCTCGAAGGCGCGGAAGGTGTCGGACTGGATGCGGTTGGCCACCGCCGTCAGCTCCTCCGCCGAGATCTGCGAGGTGATCGAGGAGGCCAGCATCAGCAGCACATACTGGCTGACCAGCGAAGGATAGACGCGCTCGATCGCCGGCCGCAGCACCACGTGCCAATAGGTCTGCCGCCGGTTCAGGCCGAGGCATTCGGCCGCCTCGATCTGCGCCTTGTGCACGCTCTCGATACCGGCGCGCATGATCTCGCAGGTATAGGCGACGACATTGATGACCAGGGCGAGGACCGCCGCCACATTCGCATCGACCACCAGGCCGAGGCTGGCGATGCCGAAATAGACCAGGAAGACCTGCACCAGCAGCGGCGTGTTGCGGATCACCTCGACATAGGCGCCGACCACGCGCTGCAGCCAGGGCGGGCCATCGGCGCGGGCAATGGCGCAGAGCGCGCCGCCGACGAAGCCCAGCACCGTCGAGACCGCCGAAAGCTGCAGCGTCAGCCACAGCCCTTCGGCGAATTCATGCCAGTAGGGCAGCAGCGAGGAGAAGTCGAACTGGTAGGTCATGCCTGCTCCCGCGCGGCGTGGCGCGCGACCAGCCCGCGCAGCACCGGCATTGGCAGCGCCGGGTCACGCTCGGCCACCCAGTCGAGGAAGGCGGCGATGCGCCGCTCGACCTTCAGGGCGTGGTTCTGCGCGATGTCGGCGACGCGATGCTCGAGGAAGGGATTGCGGAAGCGGTCCAGCGTGGTCGCGACATAGTCGCGCGCCGCGTCTTCCATGCCATGGGCTGCGAAGCCGGGCAGCACCTCGCCGGCATAGAGCGCCTCGAGCCGCGCCGCGATCGCCGGATCGGCCAGCATGTCCTTGACCGTGGTGCCGGCGGCGAGGCCGTCGCGCTGGAAGATCTCCGCCAGGAAGGTATGGCCGAGATTGAGGATATGCAGCTTCAGCCGCTCGAAGGGCTCCAGCGAATCCGCCAGCACCAGGCTGGGATGCTCGAAGGGCAGCACCAGCCCGGGGCGGCGCTCGACGGCCCAGAGCGCATAGGGCTCGGCCACCGCGCCGACCGGCTCGAGCGGCGCGGAGACGATGCGGTCGACCAGCGTGTCGGCCCAGATCACCGCCTCCCGCAGCCAGACGACGAAGCCGGCCTCGGCGCCGGCCTGCTCGGCCAGCTCGATGACCAGGCCCTGCAGCACGGCGCCATTGCGGTTCAGCAGCTCGCAGGGCAGCACGGTGAGCGGGGCCGCGCCCTGGCGCCAGCGATGGTGCAGCAGCGCGGCGAGCTTGCCGGGAAAGCTGGCGGGCACGCCGCCCTGCAGCAGCGCCGGGCCGCGATCGCTCTCGGCGATGGCATAGCCGGCGTCGCCGGTGTTGGAGATGACATAGCCCGCCTCGGCGGCGAACAGCCGGCGCAGCTCCTCCCAGCCAGTGGCAGCGGAAAGCCCGCGCGTCACGCTGGTGACCTGCACCTGGCGATCGACCGCGACGCCGTCCTGCATGCCGCGCAGGATGACCGGATAGCCCTCCGGCCGGCCGAAGGCGGCGACGCGCCCGGCACGGTCGGCGGCGCCGGAGGTCTGCACCACGACGATCGGGCCGGCCACCTGCCCCTGCGCCCGCGCCTCGTGGAGGAACAGCGCGGCATGGGCCTGCAGGAAGCGGCTGGTGCCGAACTGGATGATCAGGCGCGCGCTCATGCTGCACCGCACAAGATGCGAGGGGCGGCGCGCAGGCACAGGCCGGTCACCCGGCGGTCGGGGGATTGGGCGGACACATCCTCTCCAGGCTTATGGGTTCCTGTTGATTGAGCTTAAAAAACCGATCCCCCCTGGCCTGTCAACCGGTATTCCATGCGCAAAAAACTGCCTTGCCGACAGCCGGGCCAGCGCCTCTGGACCGCAGGACCCTCGCCATGTTTCATGCCGGCTCCAGGATCGAGCGACGAATGAAGGCCAATACCGTCTACAAGCGGGCGCATAACCGCTGCCTGTCGCTGCTGCGGCAGCGGGCGCTGGGAGAACCCCTCGGCTCCGAGGCCGAGCTGGCGCAGAGCCTCGCTGTCAGCCGCACCACGGTACGCGCGGTGCTGGCGGCGCTGCAGTCCTCCGGCATCCTGGGGCAGGAGGGCGGCAAGCGGTGCCTGCTGCGCCATCCCCGTGCCGACGAGTTCTTCCCGGAGCCGCAGACCGAAGCCGTCGCCGATGTGGTCGAGCGGAAATTCCTGAACTGGGTGCTGATGGGGGATTGCCGGCCCGGGCAGTCGATCAACGCCTCTGAGCTGGCGCGGCAATTCGGCACCTCGACCACGGCGATCCGCGAGTATCTCACGCATTTCCGCCATTACGGGCTGCTGGAGCGGCGGCCGAACAGCCGCTGGATCTTCAAGGGCATCACCCGCGACTTCGCCGCCGAGATCTACGAGATCCGCGAGATCTTCGAGCTGCGCTCGGCCCGCCGCTTCGCGGAGCTGCCGCCGGAGGCGCTACCCTGGGCGGAGCTGGCCGCGATCGAGCAGCAGCACCACGCGCTGCTCGGCGAGATCGAAGACCGCTACAGTGATTTCTCCCCGCTCGACGAGCGGCTGCACCGGCTGATCCACAGCGCGTCCTGCAACCGCTTCATCCAGGAATTCCACCAGCTGATCGCGATGATCTTCCACTACCACTACCAGTGGAACAAGGCGGATGAGAAGCAGCGCAACATCGTCGCCATCCACGAGCATCTCGCCTATATCGCGGCGCTGCGCTCGCGCGACTGGCGGGCGATCGACAGCACCTGCCGCGCGCATCTGCGCACGGCGCGCGCGACGCTGCTGCGCTCGATCGAGGCCGGGCCGCTCGGCTGATCAGCGGCGATGCGCAGGCCCGACCACCTCGCGCATCGCGACGATGGTGCGGAAGCCGCGCACATTGGGATCGTCCAGGAAGACCTCGCGGGTGAAGGCCTCATAGGCCTCCATGCTGGCCAGGTTCAGCAGCAGCACGAAATCGGCCTCGCCGGTGACATACCAGGCCTGGCGCACCTCCTCCCGCCCGCGCAGCTTGCGGGTGAAGGCATCAAGCAGCGCCGAGCCCTCGCGCTCCAGCGAGACCAGCACATGCAGGGTCAGCGGCCGGCCGAGCACCGCCGGATGCACCACCGCCACATCCGCCTGGATCACGCCGGTCTGGCGCAGGCGCCGCAGCCGGCGCAGCACGGCGCTTTCCGACAGGCCGACGCGCTCCGCCAGGACACGCGCCGGGGTCTGGTTGTCGCGCTGCACCTCGGCCAGCAGGGCCTGGTCGAAGCCATCCAGCTCAATGCCGGTTTCCGTCACGATTCTACCGTCTTCCGCCTGAAACAGGCACAGCTTAGACGGAAATCGGCGACATCCCGCAAGCCGGCTGCGGCAGTCTCCCGGCATGGCACCGAACGACACCCCTCCCTCCCCCGACCGGATCGCTGGCCTGCTGGGCCGGCTCGACCCGGCCTATGCGCCCACCCCGCTGCGCAGCCTGCCGGCGCTTGCCGAAAAGCTCGGCATCGCCGCGCTCTGGGTGAAGGAGGAGGGCGCCCGCAGCCTGGGCAGCTTCAAGTCGCTGGGCGGCACCTATGCCGGGCTGCGCGCCCTGGCACGCCAGGCCGGGGTGGCGCCGGAAGCGCTGCTCGACCCTGCGACGCGGCCGGGCGGGCTGCCGGCGCTGCTCTGCGCCAGCGACGGCAATCACGGGCTGGCGGTGGCGGCGGCGGCGCGGGCGGCCGGCGCGCCCTGCACGGTCTTCCTGCATTCCGGCGTGCCGCAGGCACGCGCCGCGCGGATCACCGCCATGGGTGCGGCGATCACCTGGATCCAGGGCACCTATGACGACGCCGTCGATGCCGCGGTGCTGGCCGCCGGGAAGGGCGACGGGCTGCTGGTGGCGGATACCGCGCTCGATCCGGCCGATCCGGTCGTCGGCGACGTGATGGCCGGCTATGGCGTCATCGCCGCCGAGATCCGCCAACAGGCGAGCGAACCCTATCCGACGCATCTCTACATCCAGGCCGGCGTCGGCGGGCTGGCGGCGGCGATGGTCGCCGGGCTGGATGGCTTCCTGGCGGCGCCCGCCGCCATGGCGGTGGCGGAACCGGCCGAGGCCGCCTCGGTCGGCGCCGCGCTTGCCGCCGGCCGGGTGCTGCGCCTGCCGGGCGCGCTGCACTCGGTCGCGGAAATGCTCTCCTGCGGCGAGGCCAGCGCGCCGGCCCTCGCCCTGCTGCAGCCGCGCGCGCCGCGCGCCGTCGCCGTGCCCGAGGCGCGGCTGGCCGAGGCGCCGCGGCTGCTGCAGGAATTCGGCGGCCCGGCCAGCACCCCCTCCGGCGCCACCGGCTTCGCCGGGCTGCTGCAGGACATCGCCGAGGGCCACCATCCCGGGCCGCAGGCGCGCGTCATCCTGGTGATCAGCGAAAGGGCGCTGGCGTGAGCGACGGGGCCTTCTGGCGGCAGCTCACCGAATGGCGGCGGGATTTCCACCGCCACCCGGAATTCGGCTTCGAGGAACGCCGCACCGCGCGGCTGGTCGCCGAGCGGCTGCGCGGCTTCGGGCTGGAGGTCACCGAGGGCATCGGCGGCACCGGGGTCGTCGGCACGCTGCGGCGGGGCGATGGCGGGCGCAGCATCGCGCTGCGCGCCGACATGGATGCGCTGCGCATCGCCGAGCAGGGCGAGGGCGCCTGGCGCTCGGCGACGCCCGGGCTGATGCATGGCTGCGGCCATGACGGGCATGTCACCATGCTGCTCGGCGCGGCCCAGCTTCTGGCGGCGGAAGGCGGCTTCAGCGGCACCCTCCGCTTCCTGTTCCAGCCGGCGGAGGAATGGGGCCGCGGCGCCCAGGCGATGCTCGATGACGGGCTGCTGGCGCGCTTTCCCTTCGACGAGATCTATGGCCTGCACAACATGCCAGGTCTCGCCGCCGGTGCCTTCACGACGCGGGCCGGCCCGGTCATGGCGGCCGAGGACATCTTCGATATCCGCCTCACCGGCCGGGGTGGCCATGCCTCGCAGCCGCATGCCGGGCGCGAGGTGATGCTGGCCGCCTGCGCGCTGGTGGTCGAGCTGCAGGCCATCGTCAGCCGCCGCCTGCCGCCCGCTGCCGCGGCGGTGGTCTCGGTGACCGAGCTGACCACCGATGGCGCGCGCAACGTGCTGCCCGGCCAGGCGTGCATCCAGGGCGATGCCCGCAGCTTCCTGCCCGGCATCAGCGCGACCATCGAGCGGGAGATGCGGCGGATCGCCGAGGGGGTGGCGCTGGCGCATGGCTGCCGGGCGGAGGTCGGCTATGCGCGCGAATTCATCCCGACGCTGAACCATCCCGGCGCCACCGCCGCCGCCCTGGCCGCGGCCCGCGCTGCCGCGGCAGGCCAGGCGGTGGAGGAAATGGCCGAGCCGATCACCGCCTCGGAGGATTTCGCCCGCTTCCTGGCGCTGCGGCCGGGCTGCTTCGCCTTCCTCGGCAATGGCGAGGAGTCCGCGCCGCTGCACAATCCGCGCTACGATTTCTGCGACGACGCCATCCCGCAGGGCGTCGGCTTCTTCACCGCCCTCGCCCGCCAGCGCCTCGCGCCGGGGTCGGAGCCCCTCGCATGAACCGGCCCACCCTCGATGACGCGACGCTGCTGGCGCGGCTGCGCGAACTGGGCGAGGTCGGCCGTGGCGCCGATGGCCGCCTCACCCGCCTGGCCGGCAGCGCGGCCGATGGCGCCGGGCGCGACCTGGTCGCCGGCTGGATGCGCGCGGCGGGCCTGGCGGTCACCATCGATGCCGTCGGCAATCTCATCGGGTTGTGGCAGGGATCGGCACCCGTCGGCGCGGCGCCGGTGATGATCGGCTCGCATATCGACACGGTGATCGATGCCGGGATCTATGACGGCTGCTACGGCGTGCTGGCCGGGCTGGCGGTGATCGAGGCGCTGCAGGCCGCCGGCACCCGGCTGGCGCGCCCCGTGGCGCTGGCCGCCTTCACCAATGAGGAGGGCGTGCGCTTCGCCCCCGACATGCTGGGCTCGCTGGTCTATGCCGGCGGCATGGCGCCGGAGGAAGCGCTGGCGATCCGCGGCACCGATGGCGTGACGCTGCGCGAGGCGCTGGCGGCGATCGGCTATGCCGGCGAGGCCGCGCCCGGCTTCCTGCGCCCGCATGCCTATCTGGAGCTGCATATCGAGCAGGGCCCGGTTCTGGAGCATGAGGGCATCGCCATCGGCGCGGTGGACCGGCTGCAGGGCATCTCCTGGCAGTCCTTCCGGCTGAGCGGCGAGGCCAACCATGCCGGGACCACGCCGATGGCGCTGCGCCGCGATGCCGGCCTGGTCGCGGCGCAGGCCATCGCCTTCCTGCGCGAGGCGATCGCGCCGCGCGGCGGCACGACGCTGGCGACGGTCGGCACGCTCTCGCTCGATCCCGGCGCCATCAATGTCATTCCCGGCACGGCGCGCTTCACCCTCGACCTGCGCGATCCCGACGAGGCGCGGCTGGCTGCGGCGGAACAGCGCTTCGCCACGGCCCTGCGCCAGCTCGCCGAGGCCGAGGGGGTCACGGTCGAGACCACCCGCCTCGCCCGCTTCGCGCCGGTGCTCTTCGATGCCGGCCTCGTCGCCCGGATCGAGGCCAGCGCGGCACGGCGAAAACTGTCCTGCCGCCGCATCACCTCGGGCGCCGGGCATGATGCGCAGATGCTGGCGCGGATCTGCCCGGCGGCGATGATCTTCGTCCCCAGCCAGGGCGGCATCAGCCACAATCCGCGCGAGTTCACGTCCCCCCGGCAGCTGGCCGATGGCGCCGCGGTGCTGCTGGACGGCGTGGCGGCGCTGGCCGCCCCGCCCGGCCCGGCAGGCGCCGCTCAGGGCGGGTCGTAGGCGCTGCCATCCTCGGCGCGGCGCGGCGCCTCGACGAAGCGGCCCTGCGGCGGCACCGCCAGCCGGCGGAATTCCGCGGCCAGGCGGTACAGCGCCGGGGCGACCGCCGGTCCTTCCAGGGCCTGGCCATGGCCGGCCAGCACCAGCGCCGGCTCGAGCGCGGCCAACGTGGCGACCGAGGCCTCGGCCGCCAGCCAGTCATGCGTGAAGTATTTCGGCGGGCCGTGCAGCTCCGGCGCCTGGGTGGCGGTGGCATAGGCGGATTCGGCCGCCGTGGTCACCACCGCGTCGCCGGCGATCAGCGTGCGGTCACTGTCCCGCCACAGCGAGACATGGCCGACCGAATGGCCCGGCGTGTGCAGCCAGCACCAGCCGGGCATCTCCGGCACGCTGCCATCCGCCGGCAGGTCGCGCAGCAGCCCGCCCAGATTCACCGGCGCGCGCGGATAGAGCGGCGAGAGCAGCGCCATGGCGCCACCGCCCACCGTCGGGTCGGCGGGCGGATAGGCGCTGCTGCCGTCCAGATAGGGCCGCTCCAGCGGATGCGCATAGACCGGCACCTGCCATTCGGCCGCCAGCGTCTCGACCATGCCGACATGGTCGAAATGGCCATGCGTCATGATGATCGCGGCCGGCGGCACGCCCTCGCCGAAGCGCTCGGCGGCGGCGCGGCGGATGCGGCCGGCGCTGCCCGGGATGCCGGCATCGATCAGCACCCAACGGTGCTGACCGGCGCGGCCGAAGAAGGCGATATTGACGAAAACCAGCTGCTTGTAGGCCAGGTCGTCGCGCAGGGGGATCACGCCACCCTCCGGCGCGCTGGCCGCGACGGCGGCGGGGTCGAGGGGAACCTGCTGGACCAAGGGCCTGCACTCCTGCGGGTCGGCGTTATGCCGTCCTGCCGGATCAACAGGGCTGCCGGCCGCGGGTTCGCTGCCGTCGATCCCCGCCGGTGGCGGTGGCGGCGGCGGCCCGGACGCCCGGCCGGCGCATGCCCCGCGCGTTTACCGGATTTCAACGCTGTCCTGGGAAAACCTTGAGGAAGCACGGAACCAGGACGGTCTAGGACAGGCTGCCTGCCGCCCCACCCCCTTGCGGGAGGCTCCCTCATGCATCTTGGCCCCATCGAGCGCGAGCAGGACAGCCAGCACAGCACACGCGGCTTCCTGGGCCTGTCCCGCCTGGCCCATGCCCGCGACGGGCTGCGCCGCTTCCTGGGCCTGGCACCGGAACGCGGCGGCGCGGCCCCGGACTCCTTCCCCGAGGAGATCCGCAGCCGGCTGCCCACCGATGCCGCGGGCCTGACCCCGCCGCCCGCCCCCCAGGCGCCCGCCGACAGGACCGTAACCGCGCCGCCGCCGGCCGGTCTGCGCCGCTTCCTCGGCCTGGCGCCCCTGGTCGGGGTGCCTTCCAGCCTCAGCCGCTTCCTGGGCCTGGCCCCGCTGCCCGCCAGCCCGCCCGCCGACCGCTTCCTCGACCTTGCCCCGGTGACCGGCATCACCCTACCGGAGCCGGCCGCGCTGGCGCCCTTCGCGCCCCCCTCCGCCGAGCCGCGCTTCATCGATCTGGCGCCCCTGGCCACTCCTGCCCCGGCGCCGCGCTTCATCGACCTGGCGCCGCTGCCCATGGCCAGCAGCCTGCCGCGCCATGTCGACCTGCCGGCGCTGCAGGCCGCCGCGGCGCGCAGCATCAGCCTGCCCGCCCTGACCGTCGCCGCCACCAGCGAGGCGCATCGCCTGGCGCCGGTCGCGGTCCGCACGGAGCGGTTCGTCAACCTGGCCCCGCTGGTCTCCCCGGGCGGCCGCCATGCTTCGCCGGGACAGCAGGCCGGCGCATAAAAAAAGGCCCGGAGGCTGCTGCCTCCGGGCCTGTTCAGGACAGTGTCGCGACGTCTCAGGTGTCGCGCGACCGGCCAGCCAGGGCGGCCGCCGTGGCCGCGATGAAGGCGCCGATCAGCATCGACAGGGCCGTGAACAGCGCGGTCGTCGCCGCCGACTTGCGCGCGGTCTCCGCCGCCTGCTTGGCCTGCTCGGCCGCCTGCTGCGCCCGGGTCACCGTGGCATCGACGCGGGCCCGCGCCTCCTGCTGCGGGATCTCGGCCCGCGCGGCGACGAGCTGCGCCAGATAGGCGCGATCCGCCTCCGGCACCTCGCCCTGGGCAATGCCATTGGCGATGATGCGGCCGGCTTCGGCCACCGCCTGGCCTTCCTCACCCTGCGCCACCGGCTGGGCACGGCGGAACAGCGTGTCGACATCGTAGCTGCGGGCCAGCGCCGGGCCGGCGGTGTTCGCCGCCGCCTGCACCGCACCGCCACCGACCGCGGAGACCGCCCGCGCGCCGGCGCCGATCGCCCCGGTGGCCGCCGAGGCCAGCACGCCCACCGTCAGCAGCGTCGCCACGGCCCAGGCCAGGAAGCCATGCGCCGTGTCGCGGAAATAGACCTCATCGGCATGCACCGAGGCCCAGTGGGTGCGCAGCCGGCCGGCGATGTAGCCGCCGATGCCGGCCGAGAGCCACTGCGTGATGACCAGCCAGACGGCCGCGGTGACGCCGACCGCCGTCGCCGTCGGCCCGGACCAGGGCGAGGCGATGGCGAGGCCGAAGCCGGTGCCAAGCAGCACCAGGATCAGGGAAACCGCCGCCGCGCCCGCCGCACCACCCAGGATGGCGCCCCAGGAGATGGCGGAGACGGGAGACTGGTAGGACGCCGGCAGCTCGGTCTCGCCGAGGCTGAGCCGGCCGCCCTGCGTGCCGCCGGGATAGGAGGTGCTGGCCATGACGGCGCCCTCCTTGCTCAGCGGAACAGCAGCATAAGGATGATGATCACCGGGATGGGGATGCCCAGCAACCACAGCAGAATTCCGCGACCCATGTGATGGCTCCTCCGGCCTTTGATATCCAGGGAGCCAACGCCGGCAGGCGCAGCGGGTTGCCGCATGACCGAATGGTCATGCGGAAAAACCGTTTTCCATCCAGGACTTCGCGGTTGTTGCACCAGCCCGGCCCGGCGGGTTCGCGCGGCAGGGCAAGCCGCCGGGCGATCGCCGCCGGCCTGGTTGCGCGTCCCGGTGGCGGCCGCCGGCCTGGACGTGCCGCACCACGGATGCGCCCCGGGCGGGCTCAGCCCAGAGGCACCGCCCAGATCTCCTCGGCATAGTCGCGGATGGTGCGGTCGGAGGAGAACCAGGCGACATGGGCGGTGTTCAGCACGGCGCTGCGCCACCACGCCTCAGGCTGCCGCCAGCGCTCGGCGACCTGGCGCTGGCTGCGCTGGTAGCTGTCGAAATCGGCGGTGACCAGGAAGCTGTCATGGTTGAGCAGGCCTTCGACCAGGCCGCAATAGCGGTCGGGCTCCTCCGGCGAGAAGACGCCGCCCATCAGCGAATCCAGCACGCCCTGCAGTTCCGGCGAGGCGGCCACCGCCGCCCGCGCGTCGAAGCCATCCCGGCGCATCGCGCCGGCGGCATCCGCCTTCAGGCCAAAGATGAAAATATTGTCCAGGCCGACGCGCTCGCTGATCTCGACATTGGCGCCGTCCAGCGTGCCGATGGTCAGCGCGCCGTTCAGCGCGAACTTCATGTTGCCGGTGCCCGAGGCCTCGAGCCCGGCGGTCGAGATCTGCTCCGACAGATCGGCCGCCGGGATGATGCTCTCGGCCAGGGTGACGTTGTAGTTGGGCAGGAAGGCGACCTTCAGCAGCCCGTGCAGCGTCGGGTCGCTGTTGACGACGCGGGCCACGTCGTTCGCCAGCCGGATGATCAGCTTGGCCTGGTGGTAGCTCGGCGCCGCCTTGCCCGCGAAGATCTTCACCCGCGGCGCCCAGTGCGACATCGGCTGCGCCCGCATGGCGTTGTAGAGCGCGATGGTCTGCAGGATGTTCAGCAGCTGGCGCTTGTATTCGTGGATGCGCTTGATCTGCACGTCGAACAGCGCCTGCGGATCGACCGCGACGCCGGTGCGGGCGCGCACCACCTCGGCCAGGTGGCGCTTGGCGGCCAGCCGCTGCGCCTCGAAGGCCTGGCGGAAGGCCGCGTCGCCGGCCAGCGGCACCAGGTCGGCCAGCCGCTCGGGATCGTCGAGGAAGCGTGGGCCGATGCTGTCGGTGATCAGCCGCGTCAGCCCGGGATTGGCGCGCAGCAGCCAACGGCGGAAGGTGATGCCATTGGTCTTGTTGGTAATGCGGCCGGGACAGGCGCGGTCGAGCTCGGCGAAGACGGTGGTCTTCATCAGCCCGGTGTGCAGCGCGCTGACGCCATTGACCTTGTGCGAGCCGATGAAGGCCAGATGGCCCATGCGGACGCGGCGCCCGGCATGCTCGTTGATGATCGAGATGGCGGCCAGCATGCCGTCATCCGCCCCGGCCTTCCGCGCCGCCTCCAGGTGCTGCGCGTTGATCAGGTAGATGATCTGCATGTTGCGCGGCAGCAGCCGCTCCATCAGCGCCACCGGCCAGCTTTCCAGCGCCTCCGGCATCAGCGTGTGGTTGGTGTAGGAGAAGGTGGCGACGCCGATCCGCCAGGCGGTGTCCCAGTCCAGGTCGTGCACGTCGATCAGCAGCCGCATCAGCTCGGCGACGCCGATGGCGGGGTGGGTGTCGTTCAGCTGGACGGCATTCTTCTCGGCCAGCGTCGCGACATCGCCATGCAGCCGCTTGTGCCGGCGGATCATGTCCTGCAGGGAGGCGGAGGCGAAGAAATACTCCTGCCGCAGCCGCAGCTCCTGGCCGGCCGCGCTGTCGTCGCCGGGATAGAGCACGCGCGAGATCGCCTCGGCCCGCACCCGGTTCAGCTGGGCGCCGACATGGTCGCCGCTGTTGAAGGCGTCGAGCTGCAGCGGATCGGTGGCGCGCGCCGACCACAGCCGCAGCGTATTGACCCATTTGCCGCGCCAGCCGACCACCGGTGTGTCATAGGCGATGGCGCGCACCACCTCGCCCGGATGCCAGACCACGCCGCCCTCCGCGCGCGGCGCCACATGGCCGCCGAAGCCGACATCGCAGACGATGTTGGCGCGCTCGAATTCCCAGGGGTTGCCCAGGCTCAGCCAGTCCTCCGGCACCTCGCGCTGGCGGCCGTCCTGGATCAGCTGGCGGAACAGCCCGTGCTCGTAGCGGATGCCATAGCCGAAGGCCGGGATGGCGAGGCTGGCCATGCTGTCCATGAAGCAGGCGGCGAGCCGGCCGAGGCCGCCATTGCCGAGCGCCGCATCCGGCTCCTGCGCATAGATCTCCTCGAGATCGACGCCGAGGCCGGACAGCGCCTCGCGCATCGTCTCGGTCAGGCCGAGATTGCCCAGGGCGTCGGACAGCAGGCGGCCGATCAGGAATTCCATCGACAGGTAGCAGACCTGCCGGTGGTGCTCGGCGGCGGAAAGGTCATTGGCGGCGCGCCAGCGGTCCATGATGCGGTCGCGCACCGCCAGCGTCGCCGCCAGGAACCAGTCGCGCGGGCTGGCGCGCTCGTCGCGGCCGCCGACCTGGTAGATCAGCTTGTCCAGCACCGCCGCGCGCAGCGCCGCCACCTCGGGCGAGACATCGGCCGCCGGGCCGCCGGGCGTGGCGGCGGCGTCCCGGTTCAGGCTGTCCTCGGTCATGCGGCGCGGTCCCTTCTGCGGTGGCGGGCGGGCGCCCCGCCGGCGGTCAGGCGACCGCGCGGTAGAGCGCCGCGTAGTGACGGGCCGGGCGGCGCCAGCTGACATCGGCGGCCATGCCGTTGCGCTGCAGCTGCTGCCAGGCGGCGCGATCCTGCCACAGGGCGGCCAGCCGCCCCAGCGCCGCCTCGAGCGGCGCGCGCGCGGCAGCGGCGAATTGCAGCCCGGTGCCGACCCCGGCGGCGAGCGCCATCTCATTGGCATCGATGACGGTATCGGCCAGGCCGCCGACGCGGGCGACCACGGGCACGGCGCCATAGCGCAGGGCGCAAAGCTGCGTGAGGCCGCAGGGCTCGAAGCGCGAGGGCACCAGCAGCGCGTCGCTGCCGCCCTGCACCAGATGCGCCAGCGCCTCGTCATAGCCGCGATGCAGCCCGACCTGGCCGGGATGTGCGGCGGCGGCGGCGGCGAAGCCCTCTTCCAGGGCGCGGTCGCCGCTGCCAAGGACCGCCAGCTGCATGCCATGGCCGAGCAGCGCCGGCAGCGCCTCCAGCACCGCATCCATGCCCTTCTGCCAGGACAGCCGGCTGACGATGCCGAGCAGCGGGGCGACCGGCCGCTCGGCCAGGCCGAGGCGGCGGCGCAGCGCGGCGCGGCTGGCCTCGCGCGCCGAGAGGGTGTCGGCCGAATAGGGCGCTGGCAGGGCCGGATCGGCCTCCGGGTTCCAGACCTCGGTGTCGATTCCGTTCAGGATGCCCGAGAGATCGGCGGCGCGCGCGCGCAGCAGTCCGCCCAGGCCCATGCCGCCTTCCTCGGTGCGGATCTCCGCCGCGTAGGAGGGGGAGACGGTGGTGATACGGTCGGCGAAATGCAGCCCGGCCTTCAGGAAGCCGATGCCGCCGTAATACTCGACGCCGTCGATCGCCCAGGCATGGGCCGGCAGCCGCAGCGCCGAGAGCAGCTCCGGCGCGCATTGCCCCTGGAAAGCCAGGTTGTGCACGGTCATCACCGTGCCGGGGCGGCTGGCCTCGGCATAGTGCAGATAGGCCGGCGCCAGCCCGGCCTGCCAGTCATGCGCGTGCACGACATCGGGGCGGAAGCCCGAGAGCCGCCCGAGGCCGAGCTCGGACGCCACCCAGCCCAGCGCGGCGAAGCGCTGCGGATTGTCGCGGAAGTCGCCCTCCGCCCCGGCATAGGGGCTGCCGGGCCGGTCATAGAGATGCGGCGCGTCGATGACGAACAGATCCAGCCCGGCGGCGCGGGCCGCCAGCAGCCGGGCGCCGCCACCGAACAGGTCGTCCCAGTGCAGGACCGGCTCCGCCTGTTCGAGCTTCTGCATCACCGCCGGATAGCCCGGCAGCAGGGAATGCACGGTGATGTCCTCGGCGGCCAGCGCCCCGGGCAGGGCGCCGGCGACATCCGCCAGCCCCCCGGTCTTGATCAGCGGATAGAGCTCGGAAGCGACCGAGAGGACAGTGAACGTCATGGGCAGGCAGCACTCACGCGGTAAGGGCGTCAACCATCGGCTGGGTGATCAGGGTAACGCCACCGGCGGTGCGGCGGAAGCGGCGGGCATCGGCCTCCGGGTCCTCGCCGACCACCAGCCCCTCGGGCAGGCGGACGCCGCTGTCGACCACCGCCCGCGTCAGCCGGGTGTGGCGGTTCACCGTGACGCCGGGCAGCAGCACGCTGCCGTTCAGGTCGCAGTAGGAATGCACCCGCACATTGGTCGAGAGCACCGAGCGCTCGACATGCGAGCCGGAGACGATGCAGCCGCCGGAGACCAGCGAATCCACCGCCATGCCGCGGCGCTGGTCGTCGTTGAAGACGAACTTGGCCGGCGGCGCCAGCTCGCTATGGGTCCAGATCGGCCAGTCGCGGTCATAGAGGTCGAGCGGCGGGACGACGTCGCAGAGGTCGATATTGGCCTGCCAATAGGCATCCACCGTGCCGACGTCGCGCCAGTAGGACGACGCCTCCTCGCCGGTGGTGACGCAGCTGTCGGTGAAGCGGTGCGCCTGGGCCCGGCCATGCCTGACGATATAGGGCACCAGGTCAGAGCCGAAATCGTGGCTGGACTGCGGGTCGGCGGCGTCGCGGCGCAGCTGCTCGGTCAGGAAGCTGGTCGAGAAGACATAGATGCCCATGCTGGCCAGGGCGCAGTCCGGCTTGTCGGGCATGCCCGGCGGATCGGCCGGCTTCTCCAGGAAGGAGACGATGCGGTCCTCCTCGTCGACCTGCATCACGCCGAAGGCGGTCGCCTCCATCCGCGGCACCTCGATGCAGCCCACGGTGACATCGGCGCCCGAGGCCTCGTGCTGCTGCAGCATGACCTCATAGTCCATCTTGTAGACATGGTCGCCGGCCAGCACGATCATGTAGCGCACGCCATAGGCCTCGATGATGTCGAGGTTCTGGTAGACCGCGTCGGCGGTGCCGGAGTACCAGCCGCTGCCCTCGACCCGCTGGCTGGCGGGCAGGATGTCGAAGCTCTCATTGCGCTCGGCGCGCATGAAGTTCCAGCCGCGCTGCAGGTGGCGGATCAGGCTGTGCGCCTTGTACTGGGTGGCGACGCCGATGCGGCGGATGCCCGAATTCAGGGCGTTGGACAGCGCGAAATCGATGATGCGCGACTTGGCGCCGAAGAAGACGGCGGGCTTCACCCGGCGCTCGGTCAGCTCCATCAGGCGGGTGCCGCGGCCCCCGGCCAGGACATAGGCCATGGCGTGGCGCGCCAGCGGCGCGGGCGTCTGCGGCTTCAGCATGCGCTGGTGACTTTGGTGTTCATTGGCAGCTGGCTCCCCCGATCCCCTCTAGGCCATGGCACGGCACCGGGTCAGGATAGGCCGATGCCGATGGCCGGCGACAGGCAGACGATGCAAGGGGGGCGAAAGTTTCAGCCACGCTGTCGCTTTTCATGCTTTCACCCCCCGGCGTGACATCGGCGCGTCACGCCGAGGCGGCAGTCTGCCCGGTTCAGGCGCGCGCCGGAACCGGTTCCGTCACATTCTGCGGCACCGGCCGCCGCAGCGACAGCACCATCAGCGCGGCCAGCAGACAGAAGCCGCCGGCGACGAAGAGCGCGGGCAGATAGGTGTCGAAGGCGCTGCGGGCGCTGCCGGCGGCGAAGGCGGCGGTCGCGGCGCCCAGCTGGTGGCCGGCGAAGACCCAGCCGAAGACCAGGCCGGCGCGCTCGGCGCCGAAGCGCTCGGCGACCAGGCGGACGGTCGGCGGCACGGTCGCGATCCAGTCCAGCCCGTAGAAGACGGCGAAGAAGCCCAGCGCGATCAGGTTGAACTCGGTGAAGGGCAGGTAGAGCAGCGACAGCCCGCGCAGCCCGTAGAACCAGAACAGCAGCCAGCGATTGTCGTAGCGGTCGGCGAGCCAGCCCGAGGCCACGGTGCCGACCAGGTCGAACAGCCCGATCACCGCCAGCATGCCCGCCGCGCCCACCGGCGCCACGCCGAAATCGCCGCAGAGCGAGACCCAGTGCGTCTGGATCAGCCCGTTGGTGCTGAGGCCGCAGATGAAGAAGGTGCCGAACAGCACCCAGAAGGCGCGGCTGGCGGACGCCTCCCGCAGCGCCCGCAGCGGCGAGGCCAGCAGGTCGAGCAGCCCCCCCTTGGGCTTCGCCGGCGGCACGACCCCGCTCCCGCCGAGCGGCGCCAGGCCGAGCTCGGCCGGGTGGTCGCGCATCAGCAGGGTGACCAGGGCGAGGGCCAGCAGCAGCATGGCGACGACGAAGGCCAGCGCGGCGCGCCAGCCGATCGCCTCGGTCAGCGCCGCCAGCAGCGGCAGGAAGACCAGCTGGCCGGTGGCGTTGCTGGCGGTCATCAGCCCGACCACCAGCCCGCGGCGCCGCACGAACCAGCGGGTGGCCACCGTCGCCCCGAGCACCAGGGCGGTCATGCCGGTGCCGAGGCCCACCACCCCGCCCCAGAGCAGCAGCAGCTGCCAGTGCTCGGTCATCAGCATCGAGGCGGCCAGCCCGCCGCCGATCATCAGCAGCGCCACGCTGACCACCCGGCGCAGGCCGAAATGGTTCATGAAGGCGGCGGCGAAGGGCCCCATCAGCCCGAACAGCACCAGCCGCAGCGCCATGGCCGAGGAGACCTCGGCATTGCTCCAGCCGAACTCGGCCTGCAGCGGCGCCAGCAGCACGCCGGCCGAGCCCATGGCGCCGGCGGTGGCCAGCATGGTGGCGAAGGTCGCCGCCACCACCGCCCAGCCGTAATAGATCTTCCGGTCGCTCAGCCACCGGGCCAGGGCTGCCTGCATCATCCTTCATCCCCATTAAACGGGTATATGCCCGCATTTCGTCGCAAGAAAACCGGTCAGAAATCCTCGGCCAGGCGGGCCAGGGCGGCCAGGCCCTCGGCGCCCAAACGGTGCTCGATCTCGGCCTGGGCGGCGTCCCAGAGCGGCGCGGCCCGCTCCAGCAGCGCCTCCCCCGCCGGGGACAGCGCCAGGGGCGCCTCGCGCTGGTCGGCGCCGCTGCGGCCCTCGACCAGCCCCATCTTCTCCAGCACCCGGGCGTTGCGGCCGATGGTGGAGCGGTCGAGCTCGGCCAGCCTGCCCAGCTCGGTCAGCGAGACCGGCCCGTGCCGGCGGATCCGCCGCAGCAGGCTGAGCTGGCCGATATTGACGCCGACCGGGGCCAGCGCCGCGTCATAGATGGCGCTGATCTTCCGCGCGGCGCCGCGCAGCGTGATGCAGTAGCAGGCGGAACGGGCGGGAGCGGGAGCGGCCGACATGACGCGGGTATATGCCCGGACCTGGTCGTCGCGCAAGCGGACTGGAAGAAAAGTGTGCGGCGGCACGGCGGTGGCGGTGCCATAACCGCGGCGATGAGAGGATGGAAAGCCTGGGCCCGGTTCAGCGGCCTCGCGGTGTCGCTGGCGCTCTGGGGCGCCGTGCTCTGGACCGGCCAGGCCTGGTATCAGGAGCGTGACGCGCGGCTGACCGGCGACCCGCCGCGCCGCGCCGCGCAGCTCGCCCTGCCGCCGCGCGACAGCGAGGGCTCGGTGCGGCTGCGCATCCCCTTCACCGTGCTGCAGCAGGCGGCCGAGCGCGACCTGCCCGCCGAATTCAGCCAAAGCGGCGAGGGCGACGGCACCCGCTACAGCTTCACCCTGCGCCGCACCGCGCCGATCCGCTTCCGCGCGGTGGACGGCCAGCTGCGGGCCACCACCAGCCTGCAGGTCAATGGCCAGGCCGGGCTGACCGGGGGGGTCGCCAGCCTGCTCGGGCTGGACGCCAAGAATTTCGACGCGGCGGCCGATATCGAGGCCGAGATCCAGGCGACGCTGGATGCCGACTGGTGTCCTGCGGTCGCCGTGCGCATCGGCTACCAGTGGAGCAAGGCGCCGCGCCTCGAGATCATCGGCGGCGTCTGGGTCGGCATCGAGGAACGGGTGCGCGCCCTGGTCGACGAGGCCTTGCGCAACCTGCCGCAGACCTTGAAGGAAAACATCCCCTGCGAGCGGCTGCGCGAAGCGGCGGCCGAGCAGTGGCGCCGGCACGACATTCCCGTCCAGCTGCCGGCCGCGCCGCCGCTGCTGGTGCAGATCGAGCCGCAGGCGCTGGGCAGCTCCGAGCTGGCGGTGCAGCCCGACCATCTGCGCCTGGTGCTCGCCCTGCAGGCGCGCACCGCGGTGACCGAGCGCGCCGCCGCCACCCCGGCCCGGCAGATCTTCCTGCCCCCGCTGCGCCAGGTGCCGGACCGCGACGGGCGGATCGCCCTGTCCCTGCCGATCCGCGCCGGCTACGACATGATCCGCGACTGGATCATGCGCGAATTCGGCAACCAGGACATCCCGGTGCCGCTGGGCGGCCTCACCGCCGTGTTCCGCATCCAGGCACTGACGGTCTATCCCTCCGATCCGAACATCGCGCTGACCGTGGAATTCTCGGCCGCCCTGCCCGGCCGGGTGCTGAACACCACCGGCCGCGTCACCTTCACCGCGAAGCCCGTCGTCGAGCAGCGCGGCAGCCAGGTGCGGCTGACCGAGATCCAGTTCGCGCGCGACTTCGACAACCCGCTCTGGTCGCTGGCGACCGCCACCTTCGAGGACCGCATCCGCGCCGCCCTCTCGGAGGTCGCCGTCTACGACCTCAAGGACATCATCGCCGGCGCCCAGGCGGAACTGCGCCGCCGCCTGGCCGATCCGGCGGTCACCGGCCGGCTGCGGGTGACGCTGACCCGCCCGGCGATGCGGCTGGAGCGGCTGGTGATGGAGAACGACGCGCTGACCGTGCTGGGCACCGCCGAGGCCGGCATCGAGGCCGAGGTGACGGCGCTGCCCTGAGCGCCGGCCAGCGCCGGCTCTTCACCCTTCCCTCAGCCCCCGCATGCTTCCCTGGCGGCGCATGACGGGACCTCGCGAGCGATGCGCCTTGGCCAGCTGCACTGGATGCCGGATCGCGGCTGGTCGCCGCCGCCGGGGTCGCTTGGCTTCGAGCCCGGGCTGATCCTCTGCTTCGGCCGCGGTGCCGTGCTGGAGCAGGCGCTGGCGCCGCTGCGGCAGGCCTGCCCGGCGGCACGGCTGGTGGCCGGCGGCGCGCAGGCGATGATGCGCGGCGCCGAACTGCAGCAGGAAGGCGCCGTCGCCGTGGCGCTGCGCTTCGCGGCCACGCCCTTCCGCATCGTCGAGCAGGTGGTCGCCGGCACCGGCGACGACCGCCGCGCGGGGCAGGCGCTGGGCGCCGCCCTCTCCGCCCCCGACCTCGCCGGAATCCTGGTGCTGGCCGACGGCATAACGGTCAATGGCAGCGAGCTGCTGGCCGGGCTGCGCGACCGGCTGGGCCAGGGCTGTGCGCTGTTCGGCGGCATGCTGTCCGACACCGCGCGGCCGGAGGAGCCGGGGCCGCCCGGCCTCGGCATCGACGGGCCGCCGCGCCACGGCCTGGCCGCCGCCATCGGCTTCTACGGCCCGCAGGTGCGGATCGCGGCCGGCGCCGCCTCGGGCGTCGACGCCTTCGGGCCGCGCCGCCTGATCACCTGCGCCAGCGGCAGCCTGCTGCAGGCGCTGGACGGCCGCCCGGCGCTGGAGCTCTACCGGCGCTACCTGGGCGAGGAATTCGTCGGCTCCAGCGCGGCGCTGACCTTTCCGCTGCTGGTCTGGCCCCCCGGCCAGCCGGAGCAGGCGGTGGTGCGCACGCTGATCCACTTCGACCCGGCCCGCGGCAGCCTGCGCTTCGCCGGCAACGTGCCCGCCGGCCATCTGGCGCGGCTGATGCGCGGCAATCTGGACCGGGTCGCCATGGCCGCGGCCGATGCCGCGCGCCAGGCCTGCGCCGGCCTGCCCGCCCTGCCCGGCGACCGGCTGGCCCTGCTGGTGAGCTGCATCGGCCGGCTGCAGCTGCTGGGCGGCCGCACCGCCGAGGAGGTCGAGGATGCCGCCCTGGCGCTGGCCCTGGGCGAGGGCGGGGGCGCGGCGCCGATCGGCTTCTACAGCTATGGCGAGATCTGCTGCGCCGGCGGCGGGGCGCAGACCGAGCTGCACAACCAGACCATGACCGTCCTGCTGCTCGGTGAGGCGGTGGCGGATGGATGAGGGCGTGATGATCGAGGGCTGCCACCGCCTGCTGGCGCGCCAGCTGCGCCGCGCCCGCCGCCCGGATGGCAGCTACGACCTCCCCCTGCTGCTGGCCGCGGTCAGCGCCGCCTATGAGGAGGCCGATCGCGAACGCCGCCGCATCGACCGCGTCGCCCAGCTGATGTGCGAGGAGATGGAGGAACTCGCCGAGCGCTTCCGCCACCAGTCGCTGCATGACGCGCTGACCGGCCTGCCCAACCGCCTGCTGTTCCGCGAGAAGCTGACCGAGGCGACGCTGCGGGCGCGTGGCGGCCCGGGGGTGGAGGGGCAGGGCTTCGCGCTGCTGGCCCTCGACCTGGATCGCTTCAAGCAGGTCAACGACACGCTGGGCCATGGCCAGGGCGATGCGCTGCTGGTGCAGGTCGCGGCGCGGATGCGGGCGCAGCTGCGCGGCAGCGACCTGCTGGCCCGCCTCGGCGGCGACGAGTTCGGCCTGCTGCTGCAGCCGCTCGCCGACCCCGAGCAGGCCGCCCGGCTGGCCCAGCGCCTGGTCGAGGCCGTGGCGCAGCCCTTCGACCTGGCCGGCAATCCCGCCTCTGTCGGCGTCAGCATCGGGGTCGCGCTCAGCAGCCGCCAGGAAGGGCCGCAGCCCGAGGGGCTCGACGCGCTGATGGCGCGCGCCGATGCCGCCCTCTACCAGGCCAAGGCGCATGGGCGGAACGGCTGGTGCTTCGCCCCCTCGCCGCTCGCCTGCGGCGCCCTGCCGGGCCCGGCCTGAGGCGCCTCAGCCCGGCTGGATTGTCCGCTCGGCGATCCGCGGGCCCCGCTGCCCTGGGCGATGGCGGGTGCCCGACGCGCACCAGCGTCACGACGCAGCGGCACGACGCTGTCATGGCTGACGGCATGGCGCTCGGCCTTGCTGCTGTCCGAGACGCTGTGGCGGAGGCACCAGCGGCCTTTCGCCTGGGCTTGGCTGCTGGCGAGGATGGCCTCCATCGCCAGTTCCTTTGCCAGGACCCCGCGTCCGGCCCGCCATTTCGTGAGCGCACAAGCGCGCGACACCGGGCCTGCCCGGCCTGGGCGGCGGTCGCGGCAGGCGTTACGGGCGCCGGAGAACCCGCCGCGACGGCCGGCGGGGCAAGCGCGAGGACCAAGCGATGATCATCTGGCAGGGCTGGGGCATCCTGACGCTGCTGATCCTGGGGGGTGTGCCGGCGCTGGGCGTCGCGCTGCTCGGCGCGGCGATGGGCAGCAGGCCGGCGCCGCTGCCCTTCACCCTGGCGACGCTGGCGCTGGTGCTGCTCGGCGGCGCGCTCAACTGGTGGGTCGGCCGCCGGCTGAATGGCGGGCCGGGGCGGGAGCTGATCGACGCCCGCACCGGGCAGCGGGTGCTGCTGCGGCCGCGCCACGCGCTGTTCTGGATCCCGATGCAATACTGGTCGGTGCTGTCGCTGCTGGCCGCCCTGTTCCTCGGCGTCAGCCTGGCCAGCCAGCTGGGACGCGGCGACGCGGCCGCCCCGCTGGCGCCGCGCAGCGAGCGGGCCGCGCCGGCCGGCAACGCGAAGGCTCCGCGGCCGCCGGCCGGCCAATCCATCTGACACCACGCCCGTGGCCACCCGGACGCCGGGCGGCCCCGCGCGAAAGCGGTTGGCAAGCAGCGGCGACCGGGTGGATCATCCCGCGCAAGCAAGAATGCGAGGGAAACGTCGATGGACAGCCTGCCTGCGGCCACGGCCGCCGCCTGCCTTGCCTCCACCCCCCCGGCGCGAATCGGTTTCATCGGCCTCGGCATGATGGGACGGCCGATGGCGCTGCGTCTGCTCGCCACCGCCGCCGCCGACGAGCCGCCACTGCGGGTCGCCGACCGCAGCGCCGAGGCTTTCGCCGGCCTCGCCGCCGCCTCCCCCCCGGGCCGGGCGCCGCGCCTGGCCAGCGATCTGGCGACACTGGCGGCCGAGGTCGACCTGCTGCTGCTGATGCTGCCCGACAGCCAAGCAGTCGCGGCGGTGATGGAGGGGCTGCTGCCGCATCTGCGCCCCGGCCTGCTGCTGCTCGACATGGGCTCCTCGCGGCCGGCCGAGACGCGGCGCTGGGCGGCGGCGGTCGCGGCACGCGGCGCGGCGCTGCTCGATGCCCCGGTCTCCGGCAGCGTGCCCAAGGCGCGCGACGGGACGCTGGCCATCATGCTGGGCGGCGCCGAGGCCGATTGCGAGCGTGCCCGGCCGGTGCTGGCGCGGCTCGGCGCCCAGGTGATCCGCACCGGCCCGGTGGGCTCGGCGCATGCGATGAAGGCGCTGAACAATTTCGTCTATGCCGCCGGGCTGCTGGCGGCCTGCGAGGCGATGCACATGGCGGAAGGGCTCGGGCTGGACCCGGCGATCTTCACCGAGGTGCTGAATGCCTCCTCCGGCCGCAACGTCGCCACCGAGACCAAGCTGCGCCAGGCCATCAACAACCGCCGCTACGATGCCGGCTTCCAGCTCGGGCTGATGCGCAAGGACCTGGAGACCGCGGGCGGCATCGCCGAGGAGACCAGCTTCCCCGCCGCTGCCCTGGCCACCTGCCGGGCCCGCTGGAGCGCGGCGCTGGAGGCGCTGGGGCCGCAGGTCGACAACACCGCGATCCATCAGTTCCTGGGCCAGGAGACCGCGCCATGATCGCCCGCCGTTCCCTGCTGGCGGCGCCGGCGCTGCTGGGCGCCCTGCCCGCCGCCGCGGCCTGGCCCGAGCGGCCGCTGCGCATCATCGTCCCCTTCCCGCCCGGCAGCATCACCGACGCCATGACGCGGACCGTGGCCGATGCGCTGGGCCAGGCGCTGCGCCAGCCGGTGGTGGTGGAGAACCGCGCCGGCGGCAATGGCGTGGTCGGCACCCAGGCGGCGATCCAGGCGCCGGCGGATGGCAGCGTCATGGTGGCGATCAGCGTCTCCACCGCCTCGCTGAACCCGCATGTGCTGCGCAACCTGCCCTATGACCCGCTGCGCGACCTGGCGCCGGTCGGCTATCTCTGCGACTGCCCCTATATGCTGGCGGTGACGCCCGGGCTGCAGGCGGCCAACCTGGCGCAGCTGCTGGAGATCGCCCGCGCCCGGCCGGGCCAGCTGACCTACAGCTACGGCAACCAGAGCGCGATGATCTGCTCGGCGCTGATGGCGCAGATGGCCGGCGTGCAGATGCTGGGCGTGCCCTATCGCGGCGGCGCCGAGGCGCTGACCGACGTGGTCGCCGGCCGCATCACCACCACCTTCACCGATTTCGTCAACGGCCCGGCGCAGCTGAAGGAAGGCCGCATCAAGGCCTTCGCCGTCACCTCGGGCCAGCGCTTCTCGCTCGCCCCCGACACGCCGACGGTGGCGGAGACCCTGCCGGGCTACGACCTGTCGGTCTGGTTCGGCCTGGCGGCGCCGCGCGCGACCCCCGAGCCGGTGATCGCCCGGGCGAATGCCGTCCTGGCCGAGGTGCTGGCCCAGCCGCAGCTGCGCGACCGGCTGGCGTCGCAGGGCCTGGCGCCGCGCAGCATGTCGCCGCTGGAATTCGCCGCGGTGATGCGGCGGGAGCTGGACCTCTGGGGCGATCGGGTGAAGCGCCTGAACATCGAGCCGACATGAGCCCTGGGGGCATGAGCGAAGGCATGATCCGCCACGCGCGCGACGCGCAGGGCATCGCCCGCGTCACCATCGACCGCCCGGCCAAGCTGAACGCCATGACCGAGGCGATGTTCCTGCAACTCGCCTCCATTGTCTCCGGCTATGCGGATGATCCGGGGCTTCGCGCGCTGGTGCTGCAGGGTGCGGGCGAGCGCGCCTTCGTCGGGGGCGCCGATATCGGCGTCATGGCCGGGCTGGCGGGGCCGGCGGAAGCCCAGCGCTTCATCTCCGCCGTGCATGCCGCCTGCCGCAGCTTGCGCGACCTGCCGGTCCCGGCGATCGCGCGCCTGCAGGGGCTGGCGCTGGGCGCCGGGCTGGAGCTGGCCGCCGCCTGCGACCTGCGCCTGGCCAGCAGCGCCGCGCATCTCGGCATGCCAGAGGTGGTGGTCGGCATCCCCTCGGTGGTGGAAGCCTCGCTGCTGCCCGGGCTGATCGGCTGGGGGCGGACGCGGCGGCTGCTGCTGCTCGGCGAGACGATCACCGGGGAAGAGGCCGAACGCTGGGGGCTGGTCGAGCGCTGCGTTGCCCCCGAGGCACTGGACACGGCGCTGGAGGACTGGCTCGCCTTGCTGCTGAAGAACGGTCCCGCCGCCATCCGGTCGCAGAAGGCGCTGATCCGGCAATGGGAATCGATGACGCCGGATGACGGCGCCGAGGCCGGCATCCCGGCCTTCGCCCGTGCCTTCGAAGGCGAGGAACCGGCGCGGATGCTGGGCGCCTTCGTGGCGCGGAAGCGGCGCTGAGCGCCGCCTCCGCTCAGGCGGCGCTGGCCCGGCGGGCGCCACCGGCAGGGCGCGAGATGCGCACCGGCGCGTCGGGCGCCATCGACCGGAGATCCTGCGCCGAGAGGTCGCGGGCGATGACCACCAGCGCCTCGGGCGTGCGCTCGGTCCGCGTCAGCCGGGCGAGCGGGCTGAACAGGGTGCCCACCACCTGCACCAGCAGCGCGGCGCCCGGGTCATCGGCGGGGTGCAGGAAGCCCTTCATCCGCAGCAGCCGCTCGCCGGCGAAGGCGGCCAGATTCTCCATCCAGTCGAGGCGGTCGTCCCAGCTGGCGCCGTCCTGGAACTCCACCAGATGCACGCCGATGCGCGGATGCGGCGCGGCGGCCTCGGGCCAGGCCAGGGCGGCGCCGGGCGGGGTGGTGAAGGCAGCCAGCGCACGGCGGGCCGGGTCGGGCTCGACCACGCGGGCGGCCAGCGGGTTGATGCCGGCGGCCAGGGCGGCCGCCGCCTCGCCCGCGGCCTGGTCGAGCTTGGTGATGACCACCACATCGGCGGCGGCGATCTGCGCGGCGAATTCGTCGAAATGCGCGGCGCGGGCCTCGGCCTGCGCCGCGTCGCAGGTGGCCACGGCGCGCACCCGCAGGCCAAGCGGCGCCAGCGGGCCGAGGCTGCGCAGGATCGGGCCCGGGCGCGACAGCCCGCTGCATTCCAGGATGATGCGGCGATAGGGCGGCAGCCCGGCCTTCTCGCGGCCTTCCAGCAGCGACTGCACGGTGAAGACCAGGTCGTTGGTCAGCGAGCAGCAGACGCAGCCATTGCTGAGCATCGCCAGCGGCAGCGGGCCGCTGTCGGCGATGACGGCGCCGTCGATGTCGATCTGGCCGGCCTCGTTGACGATGACCGCGGTGTCCGCGGCCTCCGGCAGGGCCAGCCAGTCGCGCAGCAGCGTGGTCTTGCCGCTGCCCAGGAAGCCGGCGAGCAGGATGAACTCGGCCGGCGCCTTGGGATCGGTCATGCTGGCGCGGTTTCCGGGGTCTTCGCCGCCGCCTCGGCCTCGATCGCCTTCTGGTCGGCGACCATCCTGCGGATGTCGGCCAGCATGGCGGGGATGTCGAAGACCAGGCCGGCGCGGATGGTGTGGCGCAGCGCCTGGCGCCATTCCACCTGGCCGGTCGCGTCGTTCAGACGCAGCGCGCCGGTGGCGTAGAGCAGCTTGAAATCCTCCAGCGGGTTCTCGTCGAAGACCAGCAGGTCGGCGCGCTTGCCCACCTCGACGCTGCCGGTCTCGCCGTCGATGCCGAGCAGTTCGGCGCCCTGGATGGTGGCGCTGCGCAGGACTTCCAGCGGGTTGAAGCCGGCTTCCTGCAGCAGCTCGAGCTCGCGCACAAAGCCGAAGCCATAGGTCTGGAAGATGAAGCCGGAATCGCTGCCGGTGCAGACCCGCCCGCCGCGGTTCTTGTACTCGTTGATGAAGGCCATCCACAGCCGGTAGTGCTGCTTCCAGTCGATCTCGTTGCCGGTCGACCACTTGAACCAGTAGGAGCCGTGGCCGCCGCGCGCCGGCTGGAAGAAGCGCCACATGCTGGGCCAGGTATAGTCCTCATGCCAGTCGGCGCGGCGGGTGCGCATCACGTCGCGGTTGGCGTCGTAGATCGAGAAGGTGGGCACGAAGGTGAAGTCGAGCGCCAGGAAGCGCTCCATCACCTCGTTCCACTTCGCGCTGCCCGGCTCGGCCGCCTGCTGGAAGGTCTGGCCGGCGGAGGAGAAGCGGAAATACTCGTCATTGTAGTTGTAGCCGGCCGGGTAGCTCTGCACGACGCGGTTGTCGTAGAGCGCCTCGGGCAGGCCGTAATAATGCTCGGCGCTGGTCAGGCCCCATTCGGCGGTGGTCAGCGCGTTCATCCGCGTCACCGCCTGCTGCGCGTGGTGGCAGCCGCTGCGCAGGCCGAGCTCGCGGCATTCCGCCAGCGCCGCCTTCATGATCGCCGGCGGCGCGCCGAAGAACTTCACGCCATCCGCGCCGCGCGACTTCAGGTCGCGCAGCCAGGCGCGCGCCTCGTCCGGCGTGTGGATGGTCTTCAGCATGTCGTTGACGGCGGGGAAGTAGGAATGCACCACCAGGTGCGGCGCCGCGATGCGGTTCTCCTGCGAGGCCTTGCGCTGCTCGACCATCCAGCCGAGGCCGCTGAAGCCGCCCATCTCGCGCGCCGTGGTGACGCCATGCGCCAGCCAGAGCTTGTAGACATAGTCGGCCGGGGCCGGCGTGCCGTGCAGGGCGTGGTAGGGGACGCCGGCATGGGCGTGGCAGTCGATCAGGCCTGGGGTGACGAACTTGCCGTGGCAGTCGATTTCCTCGTCGCCGGCCGGCGGGCGGCGCGACGGGCTGATCGGTTTGCCGGGCGTGCCGACGGCGACGATGGCGGCGATGCGGTCGTTCTCGATGACGATATCGGCCGGGCCCCAGGGTGGCGCGCCGGTGCCGTCGATGATGGTCGCGCCGCGCAGCACCAGGCGCCTGAAGGGCCCCGAGCCGCAGTCGCGCCCGGTCGAGGCCGGCACCGGCGGCATGCCGTTCTTCTGGTTGCGCCCGGTGATTTCCTCACCCGTCTGCGGCTTCGCGTCCATCTTCTTGGTCCCTCTTGGATGGGAGGTCCAGGAACCTGAGGTTCCTGGCGGGGAGAGGTTGAGAGGGGCGGCGCCCCTCTCAAGCCGTCTTGTACTTGCGCCCGAGCAGTGTGCTGCCGACCACGGTCAGCAGCAAGGTCACGCCGAGCAGGATGAAGGCGAGGGCCGCGCCGAAGGGCCAGTTGTTGCCGCGGACGAACTGGTCATAGACGGCGGGGGCCATCATCTTGAACTGCGGCCCGCCGAGCAGGACGGCGGAGGCGTAGGTGTTCATGCAGAGGATGAAGACCAGCACCGACCCGGCGGCGACCCCGGGCAGCGCCAGCGGCAGCACGACGCGGCGGAACACGGTGAAGGGCTTCGCGCCCAGGTTGGACGCCGCCTCTTCCGCCTGGCGCGGGATGCTCTCGATCACCGAGGCCAGGGTCAGGATCATGTAGGGCAGCACCACGGCGACGATGCCGGTGACCACCGAGCCGGTGTTGTAGAGCAGCGGCAGCGAGGTGGTGATCAGCCCGAGGCCCTTCAGCGCCGCGTTGATCGCCCCCTCATTGCCGAGCAGGGCCATCCAGCCGGCGGCGCGCACCACGTTGCCGACCAGCAGCGGGAACAGCACCAGGATGGTGGCCAGGCTCTTCCAGCGGCTCTGCATGCGGGCCAGCCAGTAGGCGGCGGGGAAGCCGAGCGCCAGGGTCAGCAGGGTGCAGCCGAGGGCGACGCCGAGCGTCGTCGCCATCACCTGCTGGTAGTAGGGATCCTGGATCGCCCGCAGGTAATTGGCCGCGGTCGTCGCTTCCACCATCATCTCGGTGGGGCTGAACTGGTTCAGGGAGATGCGCGCCAGCAGCAGCATGGGCGCGACCAGCAGCAGCAGCACCAGCAATCCGGCGGGAAGGACGAGCGCGGCCATCGGGTTACGCCTTGAACTGCTTGTTCCAGAAGTCGAGGATCTCGGAATGGGTCTTCAGCAGATAGTCGTAGTCCGGGGCGCGCAGCCGCTGCTGCTCGGCCTCGGTCAGGCTGATCTGGCTGGCGATCGCGGCCGGCAGCGGCGCGTCCTTGACGGTCGGCAGGTAGCCCATGCGGTCCGCGAAGGCCGCCTGCGCCGCCGGCTGCAGCGCGGCGTCGATATAGGCGTAGGCATTGTCCTTGTTGCGGCTGTTCTTCGGCACCGCCATCTCGAAGACGATGGCATAGGCGCCTTCCGACGGGACGACATGCTTCACCGGGATGCCGGCCTTCTGCCACATGAAGCCGCGCGCCAGCCACATCGGCGTCATCCAGACCTCTTCCGACTTCAGCGCGGCGGCCAGCGCCTCGTTGGAGGGATAGACCTTGGCGTCGAGCGAGCGCAGCTCCATCAGCTTCTTCTGCGCGGGCGCGTAGTTGTTGAAGGCGCCGCCGCCGGCCATGGCGGCCGCGAAGGTGTTGGTGCTGTAGAGGATGTCGGAGAAGCCGACGCGGCCGCGATACTTCGGGTCGAACATGTCGGCGAAGCCCTTGGGCGGCGTCGTGATCTTGTTCGGGTTGTAGAGCAGGACGAGGGCCGAATAGATGTGCGGCACGGCATAGGGCTTGGCCAGCGCCGGCAGGATGGCGGCGCCGCGCTTCAGCTTGCCCATGTCGAGATTGTCGAAGACGCCCTGGGCCGAGATCATGTGCATGTCGGTGTCCGACAGGCAGGCGACGTCGAAGGTGCCGCGGCGGGCCTGGCGCTCGGCCAGCAGCTTGGTCTTGCGCGGATCGGCATTGGCGATGTCCTGCAGGACCTCGATGCCCTGCGGCGCCATCATCGGCTGGTCGATATTGGCGCGCAGCAGCTCGCCGTAATCGCCGCCCCAGGTGCCCACCACGACCTGCTTGGCCTGGGCCCGGGCGAGGCCCGGCAGGCCCGCGGTGATGGATGCGAAGGCGGCGCCAGCGCCGGCCAGGGTCGCGCGACGGGTGATGTTCATGCCAGCTCTCCCAGGATGAGGGGTTCGGGTCGGTTCAAGCAGCAGGCAGCAGGCGGGCGGCCGCGGCCTCCCAGCTCAGCGTCACGGCATCGCCGACGGCCAGCCGCCGCAGCGGGTCGGCCAGCGTCGGCGTCGGGCGGATGATCAACAGGGACGTGCCGTCCTGCTCCACCAGATACTCGGTCAGCGCGCCCAGATAGGTGACCGCGGTGACACGGCCGCCGCCCTCGGCGTCGGGCTGCAGCGCGATGCGCTCGGGGCGCAGCGCCAGCAGGGTCGCGTCGGGGCGGACCGCGACGGCGGCGGGGTCGCAATGCAGCAGGGCGCCGCTGGTGGCGCGGAAGCCGCCCGCCGCCTCGATGCGGCCCTCGATCAGGTTGCAGCGGCCGACGAAGCCGGCGACGAAGGGATCGCTGGGGTTCTCGTAGAGCTCCTCCGCCGTGCCGACCTGGCGCACCCTTCCGCGCTCCATGACGACCAGGCGGTCGGCCATGGTCAGCGCCTCCTCCTGGTCATGCGTCACGATCAGGGTGGTCAGGCCGAGGCGCTGCTGCAGCGCGCGGATCTCCATCCGCACCTCGCCGCGCAGCTTGGCGTCGAGGTTGGACAGCGGCTCGTCCAGCAGGAAGACGGCGGGGTTCACCACCAGGGCGCGGGCCAGCGCCACGCGCTGCTGCTGCCCGCCCGAGAGCTGCCGCGGCAGCCGGTCGGCCAGGTGGTCGAGGCGCACCAGGCGCAGCGCCTCCATGACGCGGCTGTCGCGCTCGGCACGACCCACTTTCCGCATCTCCAGCCCGAAGGCCACGTTCTGGCCGACGGTCATGTGCGGGAACAGGGCGTAGGACTGGAACACCATGCCGGTGTCGCGGGCATGCGCCGGGCGGCGCGTCACGTCCTGGCCGCCGATCAGGATGCGGCCCTCGCTCGGCGGGATGAAGCCGGCGACCATGCGCAAGGTGGTGGTCTTGCCGCAGCCCGAGGGGCCGAGCAGGGCCACCATCTCGCCCTGCCGGACCTCCAGGTCGACCCGCTCCACCGCGGTGGAGGAGCCATAGCGCTTGCACAGCGCTTCCAGCACCAGATTGCCCATCAATGCTCTCCTTCGGCGTGGTGCAAGCGCGTCACACGACCCTCGACAGTTTCACGAAGCGGTCGGTCAGCAGCATCAGCCCCGCGACCAGCAGGATCTGCACCGTGGCCACGGCGGCAAGCGTCGGGTCGATGCGGAATTCGAGATAGCTCAGCATGGCGACCGGCAGCGTGGTCCGCCCCGGCCCGACCAGCAGCAGCGAGAGCTCGAGGTTCTCGAAGCTCTGGATGAAGGAGAACAGGCAGGCGGCGACGATGCCCGGCCGCAGCATCGGCAGCGTCACCCGGCGGAACACGGTGAAGGGGCGCGCGCCCAGATTGGCCGCCGCCTCCTCGGCCGAGCGGTCCAGATTGGCCAGGCTCGCCGAGACCAGCCGCACCGTCCAGGGGATGGTCAGCAGCACATGCGCCGCGACCAGCCCCTGCAGGGTCGCGGTGATGTCGGCATCGACCCAGAACTCGGCGCGCAGGTAGAACATGTAGAGGGCTGTGCCCGCCACCACGCCCGGCACCGCCAGCGGGCTGAGCAGCAGGGTGTTCACCGCGCCCTTCCCCGGCAGCCAGCCGCGGGCGATGGCATAGGCGGCGGCCGTGCCCGTCGGCACGCCGATCAGGGTGGCCAGCAGCGCCACCTGCAGGCTGGAGACGAAGCCGCGGGCGAATTCCTGCCGGTCCCAGGCATTGACGTACCAGTCCAGCGTCAGCCCCGGCGGCGGGAAGCTGACGATCTCCTGGCGGAAGACGCTGATCACCATGACCATCACCACCGGCGCCAGGATCAGCGCGAAGGCGGCGGCGACGGCCAGGTGGAACAGCAGGCGGCTGGGGGTGGGCAAGTTCATCAGGCGACCTCCGGCGCGCAAACTGCCCGCTGGCGGGCCAAACGTCAAAATTCCTTCACGGGTGCGGGAGCGATAGCCCCGCCACCACGCAACAACAAGGCGATGACGGGCTTGAACCCGCCCGCCCTGCGCGCATGATGGCCGTCATGCGCAACCTGCTCACCGATGTCGCCGGCGTCAGCCTCGGCCACAGCACCGACCTGGCGCTCGGCTCGGGCGTCACCGTGGTGATCTTCGAGCCCCCTGCCACCGCCGCCGTGCAGATCGGCGGCGGCGCCCCGGGCTCGCGCGACACGGCCCTGCTCGATCTCGACGCCACGGTGCAGCGGATCGACGCCATCACCCTCTCCGGCGGCTCCACCTTCGGGCTGGACGCGGCGGGCGGGGTCCAGGCGGCGCTGCGCGAGGCCGGGCGCGGCCAGGTCTTCGGCGGCATGCCGATCCCGCTGGCGCCCCAGGCCATCCTCTTCGACCTGGCCAATGGCGGCAACAAGGACTGGGGCCGCTTCGCCCCCTATCGCGAGATGGGCTACCAGGCCGCCCTCGCCGCCCGCCCCGGCGGCTTCGCGCTGGGCAGCGTCGGCGCCGGCACCGGGGCCACCACCCCGCTGGTCAAGGGCGGCCTCGGCAGCGCCAGCGCGCGCACCGCCAGCGGCCATGTCATCGCGGCGCTGGTGGCGGTGAATGCGGTGGGCTCGCCGCTGGTCGGCGACGGGCCGCATTTCTGGGCCGCCCCCTATGAGCAGGACCAGGAATTCGGCGGGCTCGGGCTGCCCAGCAGCTTCGACCTGCGGCTGCGGATCAAGGGCGGCGCGCCCACCGCCACCACCATCGGCCTGGTCGTCACCGACGCGACCCTGACCAAGGCCGAATGCCGCCGCCTGGCGCTGATGGCCGATGACGGCCTGGCCCGCGCCATCCTGCCGGCCCATGCGCCGAATGACGGCGACACCGTCTTCGCGGCCGCCACCGGGGAGAAGCCGGGCGGATCACTGGTCGAGCTCGGGCATCTCGCCGGGATCGTCATGGCGCGGGCCATCGCGCGCGGGGTCTATGAGGCGACGGCCCTGCCCTATCCGGGCGCCATCCGGAGCTGGAAGGACAAGTATCAGGGGGAATGAATTCCCCCTGAACCCCCTTCTTTTCCTTCTGTCGGTGCTGCCGCGGGCCGTTTCGGGGCGGGACGCCGGGGCACGGGCCGAATGCCTGGCCAGACGGGCGTCACGGCGGCAAGCTTGGTCCCGGTGGCCCGGCCCGCAGAGGCCGGCCGCCGGGAGCCAACCAAGCCAGAACCGGAAGAATCGCCCATGCAACGCCGCCCGATCCTCGCCACCCTGGCGGGACTGCCGCTGCTGCCCGCCACTTCCCGTGCCCAACCCGCCGCCTGGACCCCCACCCGCCCGATCCGCCTGGTCGTCGGCTTCGCCCCCGGCGGCAGCACCGACACCGCCGCCCGCATCCTGGCCGAGGCACTGGGCGGCCCGCTCGGACAGCCGGTGGTGGTCGAGAACCGCGTCGGCGCGGCCGGCAATATCGGCTCGGAATTCGTCGCCCGCAGCGCGCCCGACGGCTACACCTATGTCGCTGCCTCGGTGGGGACGCACGCCACCAACCAGTTCCTCTACCCCGAGATGGGCTTCCACGTGGTGCGGGATTTCGCGCCGGTTTCCCTGACCCTGCTGAACGCCTGCGTCGTGGTGGTGCATCCGGCGACGCCCTGCCGCTCGGTCGCCGAGCTGGTCGCCTTCGCCCGGGCGAATCCGGGCGCGATCAACATCGGCACCGCCGGCCCCGGCAGCTCGCAGCATTTCGGCGCGGCGCTGTTCGAGCAGCAGGCCGGGGTGAAATTCACCCATGTCCCCTATCGCGGCGGCGCGCCGGCCATCGCCGACCTGGTCGGCGGCCGCATCGACCTGGTCTTCTCGCCGATCGTCGAGGCCATGGCCTTCGTGCAGAGCGGCCAGCTGCGCGCCCTCGGCGTCACCCGCCAGGACCCCTCGCCCAGCCTGCCCGGCGTGCCGCCGGTGGGCAAGGCGGTGCCCGGCTATGTCTTCAACACCTGGCAGGGCGTCTTCGCCCCGGCTCGCACCCCGGCGCCGATCGTCGCCGCCATGGCCGGCGCCATCGCCGGGGTGCTGCGCCAGCCCGCAACCCGGGCGCGGCTGGAGGCGCTCGGCTACCAGCCGGTCGGCAGCACGCCCGAGGAATTCGCCACCTTCCAGCTCGCCGAGCTGGAGAAGGCCGGCGAGCTGGTGCGCATTTCCGGGGCGACCGCCCAATAGGGTTCAGAAAGCGAGGCTGGCCATGAAGCGGATCGCGCGGCCCGGCAGCAGCACCTCGTCCTTCTTGAAGGAGGCCGCATTGCGCATGTCGCGGTCCAGCAGGTTGCTGCCAAGCACGGCCAGCGTCAGCGCGCGATCGGCATCCAGCGCCGCGGTATAGGCGATGCGGGCATTCAGCAGCTCGTATCCCTTGGTCGAGGTCTCCGCCTCGGCCACGCGGTTCTGGTCGAAGGCATGCAGGTAGTCGACGCCGGTGTTCCAGCCGCCGCCTCGCCAGAACACCCCGCCGCCCAGGCGGTGCGGCGGGATGCGCGGCAGGTTGCCACCGCCCGAGAATTCGGCGCGCACGAAGTCATAGCGCGCCGAGACACCGAACTGCCCGGCGCCGAGGCGGAACAGATCCTGCTCCGCCTTGGCCTCGAGGCCGTAGAAGCGGGCGTCACGCTGGCCATAGGCGGATTGCAGGAATTCCCCGCCACCCCCCGCCGAGCAGGAGGCGAAGTCCTCACCACAGGAATTGCCGGTCAGCGCATGATAGATGAAGCCGTCGAAATGCGAGAGGAAGGCGCTGGTGTCGAAGCGGAAGCGGCCGGTCTGCCGCGCCAGGCCGAGCTCGGCGCTCATCGCCCGCTCCTTGCGCAGCCCGGGATCGCCGATGTCGAAGGTGCCGGAGGCGTCATGCGCGCCGCGCGAGAACAGCTCGGCCGCGCTCGGGGCGCGCTCGGCATAGGCGCCGGTCAGCCGCGCCTGCATCGCCCAGGGCAGATCCTGCAGCAGGCCGAGGCTGGCGCTGGCGGGGGCAAAATTGCGGCGCCGGCCTGAATTCTCCAGTTCCTGCTCGGCATCGGCCGGCAGCAGCCCGCCGGAGAAATCCGCGGTCTCGCCGGTGATGCGCACCGCCTCGATGCGGGCCGCCGCCTGCAGCCGCAGCGTCGGCGTCAGCCGCATCTCCTCGAACAGATAGGCCGCATAGCGGTCGGTGCGGGCGGGCGGCAGGAATTCCAGGAACTCGCCGGTGGTGCGCAGCCGCTCGCGCTCGACCGAGAAGCCCAGCGTACCGTCCAGCGGTCCCAGCCCGGTGGTGATCGGCTGGTGCTGCAGCTCCAGCCGGCCGTCCCAGGTCATGTTGCGGAAGCCGCCATGCACCACCGGGCCGCCCTCGGCCTGGCCCTGCTCTTCACCGTCCTCATGCTCCAGCCCGATCTCCTCGTGGCGATAGCGGGAGAAGCCGAGCCAATAGGCGATGCTGCGGAGTGGCCCGCCGGCGGGTCGGTATTCGCCGCGGCTGGCCCAGCGGGTCTGTTCCAGGTCGATGGCGGTGCCCAGCGCCGCCTCCTCCCCACCCGGAATGCCGTAGAGGCTACGGAACCGCGAGATCGAGGTACCAATAAAACCCTGCTCGCCGATATAGCTCAGCCCGATCGCCTGGCCGTCGCTGCGGACGAAGCTGTTGGCCTGCGACCCGCCGCCGGGCAGGCGGTAGTCATGGTCCTTGCGGCCCGAGAAATCGCCATGCAGCACCCAGTTGCCGGCGCGCATGTCGGCGCTGGCGCCGCCATCCCAGCCGCGGCTGCCGCTGCTCCAGCCACCGCCGGCGCGGCCCTGCACGTCCCGCTCCGGCAGCGCGGTCGGGATGCGGTTGTTGATGGCATTGACCACGCCGCCGATCGCCTGCGAGCCCCAGCGCAGCGAGGCGGGACCGCGGATCACCTCGACCCGCTCCGCCGCCCAGGGGTCGAGCGGCGGCGCATGGTCCTCGCCATAGGCGGAGACATCGCCGGCAGCGAAGCCGTTCTCCTGCAGCCGCACCCGGAAATTGTCGAGGCCGCGGATGATGGGACGGCTGGCGCCGGGGGCGAAGCTGGTGGCGGCGAGGCCCGGCTCCTGCGCCAGCAGCTCCGCCAGGCTGCGCGCGCCGGCCTCGGCGATCGCCGGCTGCTCGACCATGGTCAGCGGCACGAAGCTGCCGGCCTGGCCGGTCTGCACCGGGCTGGCGGTGACCGCGACCGGCGCCAGGGGAATGGCGTCCTGGGCAAGGCCGACCCCTGGCAGCAGCGTGGCGGAAGCACAGAGGAGGAAGCGGCGGCACGGCATGGGCGGTCTCCGGAAGGCGGCGCCCAGGCTTAGTTTGGTATGTTATACTATAATAGTTACGAATTATTCATTCGGCCGGTGCGAGGGGTCGCACCCCGCACCGGCCCGCCCTTCAGATCCCGGCCAGGAGCTGGCGGGCCAGGATCACCTCGTCCTCGGTGACGCCGTGATGGCCGCCCTCGTAGAGCCGCGTGGTGACCGTGGCGCCCTCGGCCTTGAAGCGGGCCTCGGTCTCCAGCACGCGGGACAGCGGGATATGGCCGTCCTGCCTGCTGCAGCCGAGCAGCACCGGCACGCCGTCGAAGCGCGCGCCGGGGGTGACCGGCGGCAGCTGGTCGCCGATCAGCCCGCCGCTCAGCCCGATCACCGCGCCGAAGCGGCGGCCGCTGCGCCAGGCGTAGTCCAGCGCCAGGCAGGCGCCCTGGCTGAAGCCGAGCAGCGCGACCTTGTCATCCGGCAGGCCGGTCGCCGCCACCGCCGCCTCCACCACCGCCAGCGCGCCGGAGAGCCAGGGCTCGTTGCGCGCCACCGGCTCGATGAAGCGGTGCGGATACCAGCTGCTGCCCGCCGCTTCCGGCGCCAGCAGGGCATAGCCCGGCACCGCCAGATGCCCGCCCAGGCCGAGGATGTCGGCCGCGCTGCCACCGCGGCCATGCAGCAGGACCAGCGCCCGTGGCGCCTGCCCCGCCGCGACGCCGGCCCGCAGCAGGGGCCGGCCGGCATGCGGGTTCGCGCTCACAGCGGCTTCAGCCCGCGCTCGATCGACGCCCGCTGCGGCTCCAGGAAGGGCGGCAGCGACAGGCTCTCGCCCAGCCGGTCCTTCGGCTCGTCGGCGTCAAAGCCGGGGCCGTCGGTCGCGATCTCGTAGAGGATGCCGCCCGGCTCCCGCACATAGAGGCTGCGGAAGTAGTAGCGGTCGACCGGCCCGCTGGAGCGCAGCCGCAGGCTGTTGAAGCGGTCCACCCAGGCGCCGTAATCGGCATCCGGCACGCGGAAGGCGACATGGTGCACGCCGCCGGCGCCGGGCTGGGCCGGGGAGAGGCCGGGCTCGACGCGCATGTGCAGCTCGGCCGCCGGGCCGCCCTCGCCCATCTCATAGACATGGACATCGACCGGGCGGGCGTCGTCGCTGCGATAGCTGCGGGTGCGGCGCATGGCCATGACGTCGGTCGCGAAAGCGTCGGAGCGGCGCAGGTCCGGCACGCTCATGGTGATCGGGCCGAGGCCGCGGATCTGCTGCGCGGCGTCCACCGGGCTGCGCGCCCAGGGATGCGATTCGCCGCGGCCGCCATCATCGACCAGCGCCAGGCGCTGGCCCTCGGGGTCCTCGAAGTCGAGCTGCAGCCGACCGTCGATCTCGCGGATTTTTTCGGCTTTGACACCCTGCTCCGCCAGGCGCGCGGCCCAGAACTTCAGGGAGTCTTCGCCCGACACGCGCAGGCCGGTGCGGGTCACGCTATGCGTGCCACGACGCTCCGGGCCGACGGGCCAGTCAAAAAAAGTAATGTCGCTGCCGGGGCTGGCTTCGCCATCGGCATAGAACAGGTGATAGGCGCTGGTGTCGTCCTGGTTCACCGTCTTCTTCACCAGCCGCATGCCGAGCACGCGGGTGTAGAAGTCATGGTTGCCCCGCGCATCGGCGGAGACAGCGGTCAGGTGATGGATGCCATGCAGCTGCATGATCGTCGTCCTTGCCCTCGTCGCGGGACGGACGGCCCCTGCCGCCGCCCCGCCGGGCTCGCTGGAGGGTGGTCAGCGCTGACAGGCGCGCCGATCACCCTCCAGCTTCATGTTTGAGCGGGTGATTCACGCCGTCGACGATTCCGTCTCAGGCGATCACACGCTTGAAAACTCCTCAGGCGCGGCCGCGCAGGATCTGCCCGGTCACCTCGGCCACGTGGCGGCCCTGGCTCTTGGCCATCTCCAGCTCCGCCTCGGAGGGCTGGCGCGAGCCGTCGCCATTGGCGATCGTCGTGGCGCCGTAGGGCGTGCCGCCATTGACGGCGCTGTTGTCCAGCATGCGCTTCTCGGTATAGGGCAGCCCCACCACCGTCATGCCGAAATGCAGCAGGTTGACGATGGTCGAGACGATGGTCGTCTCCTGCCCGCCATGCTGGGTCGCGGTCGAGCTGAACACCGAGCCGACCTTGCCGACCAGCTTGTCGCCGAACCACAGCCCGCCAGCCTGGTCGAGGAAGCTCGCCATCTGCGAGGCCATGCGGCCGAAGCGGGTCGGCGTGCCGAAGATGATGGCGTCGTACTCGGCCAGCTCGGCGACGGTGGCGACGGGCGCTTCCTGGTCCAGCTTGAAATGCGCGGCCTTGGCGACCTCGGCGGGCGCCGTCTCGGGCACGCGCTTGATCACCACCTCGGTGCCCGGGACGGCGCGGGCGCCCTCGGCCACCGCCTTCGCCATGGTCTCGATATGGCCGTAGCTGGAATAGTACAGAACCAGGATCTTGCTCATCGCGGGTCTCCGTCTCGGGGTGGGGTTCGTCTGGGGGAAGAGTTGCGCAGCCCGGTCGTTTCCGGCAAGCGTCGCCTGGGAAACCTTCCGTTCTCCGGAGACGAACGATGCGGCCGGATATCGACGCCCTCGCCACGCTGATCCAGGTGGTCGATTGCGGCACCATCACCGGCGCCGCCGCCCGCATGGGCCTGGCCAAGTCGGTGGTCAGCAAGCGCATGGCGCAGCTCGAGGCCCAGCTGTCCGCGAAGCTGCTGCACCGGGCGCCGAGAAAGGTGACGCCCACCGAAAGCGGCGCCCTGCTGGTGGCCCGCGCCCGCGCCCTGCTGGCGCAGCTCGACACCGTGGCCGACGAGGTCATGGCCCGCTCCGGCGCGCTGTCCGGGCAGCTGCGGCTGGCCGCCCCGCTCTCCTTCGGGGCGCGTCATCTCGGACCTTTGATCGCCGGCTTCCTGCGCGACTATCCGGGCATCGAGGTGGCGCTCGACTTCGACGACCGGCATGTCGACCTGCTCTCCGGGCAGTACGACCTGGCGCTGCGCATCGGCCGGCTCGGCGATTCCACCCTGCGCGCCCGCCGCCTCGGCACCAGCCGCCGCGCGCTCTGCTGCAGCCCGGACTATGTCGCCCGCCATGGCGCGCCCGGCGCGCTGGAGGCGCTGGCAGGGCATTCCTGCCTGGGCTATGCCAATGCCTCCTCCGGGCATATCTGGCGCTTCATCCCGGCCGATGGCGGCGGCGAGGCGCGCTCCCTGGTGCTCGGCGGCCGGCTGACCGCCAACAGCGGCGAGGCCCTGCTGGAAGCCGCCCGCGCCGGCATCGGCCTGGTCGTGCTGCCGACCTTCCTGCTCTCGGCCGAGGTGCGGGCCGGCGCCCTGGTGCCGCTGCAGATCCCCGGCTGGATGCCCGAGCCCGACACCATCCAGCTGGTCTGGCCGCCCGCCGCCGCCCTGCCGCTGAAGGCCCGCACCCTGATCGAGCACCTGGCCGCGCGCCTGCGCGAGCCCTTCGACTGGGACGCCCCCTTCCCCCTGGGCCACGCCGCTGCTTGACTGCCGGACGACAATGCCGATCCGATGCGGGAGATCCCGATGAGCCTCGCCCCCCTGCTGCCCGACAGCGAAGTGACCGCCGCCCAGGCGCGCTGCCGCGAGGCCGGCGTCGCCAATGGCGACGTGCTGACCCAGCCGATCGCCGAGGCGCGCGAGAAGGCCAGCGCCTTCCAGGCCTTCCTCAATGCCGGCGGCCCCGAGATGGCCTCGGTGACGGAAACCGTGCTGGAGACCACCAGCCCGCCGCTGCGCCTGCGCCTCTACCGTCCGCGCGGCGCCGGCGCGGCTGCCGTGCCCGCCTATCTGCACATCCATGGCGGCGGCTTCGCCATCGGCGGGATCGACTCGCTGGACCGCTGGAAGCGCGAGATCGCCGACCAGGCCGGCCTCGTCGTCGTCGGACTGGATTATGCGCTCGCCCCCGAGCACCCCTATCCCGCCGCCATCGACCAGGTGCTGGCGGCCCTCCGCTGGCTGCGCGACCACGGCGCGGCGCAGGGCATCGACGGCACGCGCCTGGCGGTCGGCGGCGATTCGGCCGGCGGCAACCTGGCGCTGAACGCGCTGATCCGCCTGCGCGACGCCGGCGAGCCCCTGCCGGCACTCGGCGTCATCGTCTATGGTATGCTTTCCGCCCAGCACGACACCGCCTCGCACCGCGAGCGCGGCGACGGCCGCTTCGGCCTGTCGACGGCGAAGCTCGACTGGTTCTGGTCGCATTACGCCCCCGATGCCGCGCAGCGCAGCGACCCGGGCGTGGCGCCGCTGTACGCCCAGCTGGCCGGCCTGCCGCCACTGCTGCTGCAGGCGGCCGCGCTGGACCCGCTGCTGGACGACACGCTGGCCCTCGACAAGAAGCTCGACGCCGCGGGGGTGCCGCACACGACCACGCTCTACGAAGGCGTGCCGCATGGCTTCATCGGGCAGACGGCGCTTCTGTCGAAAGCCAATGACGCGCGGGAGGAAGTGGTGGCGGCTCTGAAGAAAGCTTTCGGGTAGGCAGAAGGCAGAGTGAAGGCCAGGGGAAGGAATTCCCCTGGACCCCTTCTTTTTTCTGTCAGACTGCCGTGTCCAGGTGGCGACGGGACATGACACGGCCAAGGCGCAGCGCGACCTTCTTCAGTCCCTGATAGCCTGCTCCAGATCCTCGATCAGATCCGCCGGATCTTCCAACCCCACCGACAGCCGGAACGTCCCGTCCCCCGTCCAGTCGCGATAGGCCGCCGCGGCCGCGCCTTCCAGGCGGAAGGAGCCGCGCACCACGTCATCGGCGGGGATGTGGAACAGCAGGCTCTGCGCCTTGCCCAGCGACACCGCGTAGCTCCAGATCGTCAGCCGCTCGGCCAGGCGGCGGGCGAGGTTCTTGTCGTCATCGGCGCTGAAGCTGACCATGCCGGAGAAATTGGCCATCTGGCGCTTCGCCAGCGCGTGCTGCGGGTGGCTTTCCAGCCCGGGCCAATAGACGCGGCGGATGCGCGGATGCGCCGACAGGAAATCGGCGACGCTGCGGGCATTGCGCTCGTGCAGCGCCATGCGGGCGGGCAGCGTCTCCAGGCCGCGCAGGATCAGCCAGGCGGCGAAGGGGCTGATGGCGCCACCGAGATGGATCACCGCCTCCTTGCGCAGGGCGGCGATCGGGGCCGCGCGGCCGATCACCGCGCCGCCCAGCGCATCGCCATGGCCGCAGGCATATTTGGTCAGGGAGTGGATCACCCAGTCGGCCCCAAGCGCGATCGGCTGCGTCGCCACCGGCGTCGCCAGGGTGGAGTCGACCGACAGTTCCGCGCCGGCTTCATGGGCAATGGCGGCGAGTGCCGCAATATCGGCGAGCTTCAGGATCGGATTGGCGGGGGTCTCGACATGCAGCAGCCGCGTCCCGGGGCGGATCGCGCCGGCGACGGCGGCCAGGTCGGACATGTCGACGCTGCTGACGGCGACGCCGTAGCGGGCCAGCGTCTCCAGCGCGAATTCGGCGACGCCGGCGTAGCAGACATCGCTCAGCAGCAGGTGGCTGCCGGGCGCCAGGCGGTGCAGGAACAGCCCGGCGGTGGCGGCCATGCCGCTGGCGAAGCCCAGCGCCGCCTCGGCGCCTTCGAGGGCGGCCAGGCGCTGCTCCAGCAGGGCGACGGTCGGATTGCCCCAGCGCGTGTAGAACATCGGCGCATCGGCACCGAGGTCATTGGCCGAGAAGCCGATGGCGTCGGGATCGGTGTGGAAGCTGGTCGCGGTGACCAGAGGCGGCGTCACCGGCGCGCCGATGGCGCGCGCCGGCTCGGCGGCATGGAGTGCCAGGGTGGCGGGGCGCAATCTTCCCTCCTCTCGGCGGAGAGGTCAGCGCCCCTCCGCTCAGCTGCGCGACGGCTTGTTGCCGTGCGAGACATCCGGCGTGCCGCGGAACAGCGACATATGCGTGTGCGTCGCCACCCAGGGCTGGTCCACCGCGTCACGGCCGAAGGAGACGGTGGCGCGTCCCTTGCGGTCGAACGGCATGCCATCCGGCTGATAGCCCGTCGAATCCCAGATGCCCAGGCCGACGGCGAAAAGCCGGTCGGGCGAGACGATCGACTTCACGTCGTCGAGGCGCCAGGTGAAGCCGTCGATGGTCGGCCAGACCTTGCGCCACTGGTTCTGCTCGGCCGGCGCCTGGCCATAGACGAAGTCGGAGAAGGTGCCGAAGGCCAGGAAGTCGTCGGAGAAGAGATGCCGGGCGGCGGCGAAATCGACCGCCTGGACATGCTCGGACAGCTCGCGGAACCAGTCCTGGATGCGGGTGTGATCGGCGGGGTCGACGGGCGCGGTGGCCTTGACGGTCATGGAAGATCCTCGGTCGGAAGAACCGCCAGCCTGCGCCAGCCGGCGGCGAAGCGGAAGACGGGCGCGGCCGCCATGGCTATTGCGGTTCGAACTTCGCGAGCCGCAGCAGCGCGGCATTCTGCTCGACCTCGGCGGCGATGGCGCGCTCGATCTCCGGGATGCTCTCGCGCACCGGCTCGAAGCCCTGGCCGGCCAGGCGCTGCACCGTCTCTGGCTCGTGCAGGCCCTTGACCAGGGCGGCGTTGAGACGGGTGGCGATCTCGGCCGGGATGCCGCGATGCGCCCAGACGCCGTACCAGGAATAGAAGGTGAAGCCCGGCAGCCCGTTCTCGGAGAGCGTCGGCAACTCGGCGGCGAGCCCGGTGCGGGCCGGCGTCGCGATGCCCAAGCCCCGCAGCTGGCCGCCACGGATCATCGGCAGGGTGGCCAGCACCGGATCGAACATCAGCTGCACATTGCCGGCCGCGACATCGGTCAGCGCCGGGGCCGAGCCACGATAGGGCACGATCTCGATCTCGGTGCCGGCCTGGCGGTTGAACTCGATCGAGGCGAGATGCCCGGCGGCGCCCAGCGAGGAGGTGGCGAAAGACCAGCGCTTCGGCTCCGCCTTCGCCGCCGCGATCACCTCGGCGAGCGTCTGCTGCGGCAGGCGCGGATCCTGCACCAGCACGCAGGGGCCGCGCGCGGTGCGGGCGATCGGCAGGAAATCGGCGACCGGGTCATAGCCCACGACCTTCATCACATGCCGCGCCATCGGATGGATCGAGGCCGAGCCCATCAGGGTATAGCCGTCGGGCGGCGCCTGCAGCACCGCCTGGCCGCCCACCGTGCCGCTGCCGCCGGTGCGGTTCTCCACCACCACGGTGACGCCCAGCTGCTCCTGCAGCTTCAGGGCCGCCAGCCGCGCCATGGCATCCGTCGCGGCGCCCGGCGTATAGGGCACGACCATGCGGATCGGCCGGTTCGGCCAGGGATTCTGCGCGATGGCCGGGCGGGCCAGCAGCGACGCGGCGGCACCGGCGGCCAGCAGCTCTCTGCGATGCATGGAAATTCCTCGGAGAATCGGAAGCGGCGGAAACCCCGCCGGGCAGCACAGCGATCATGCGGCGCCCGGCGAAGCTCCGGCAAAGGGAAACGAGGGTTCCGGGCGGCATGCCGCCCGGCGCGTCAGCCGCGGCGGGCCGGCTGCCCATGCGGTGGCTGCCCATGCTGCGGCTGCCAGTCCTGGGCGCGCTGCACCACCAGGCGGGCGACGCGGGCGGCCTCGGCGGGACTGTCGAAGCGGGCGCCGTCGATGTCGTCGACCACGGGATCGACCGCCTTGAAGCGCCAGCCGCCATGGCTGGAGACGGCGACGCCGACGAAGCGGCCGCCGATATCGACGGGACGGGAAGCGATCATGTTCTCTCTCCTGGCCCTGGCGCGGCGCGCCGGACCCTCGGAACCGGGGAAGCTGTCAGGACAGGCGGGCGGCAGGCGTCAGCGCCGACAGCGACAGCCGGGCATCGCCGCGCCGCCGGGCATGCCGGCAGACCGATCGGAGAGGAGGACAAGGCGCTTTAGCTTTTCGTGACGCGGTGCAAGCTGCATCTCAAATCTCCGCGGGGCGGCCCATCCGCCCGGAACGCGCCCCTTTCACCACATCAAAAGCGTGCAATCAAGTATTTTACGATTTTTTATACATATTAACCCATGATGGGGCGTGGAATAGCGCCAGCGCAACCGCAGGCGCCGGCCCCCGTTGCCTTGTCAGCCCCGACTGAAGGAGACAGTGCGATGACCGATCAACGCCATCCCGGCGCCGCCCCGGCCGAGGGGACCGGGGCAGACCAGGCCGCGACCCCGGCTGCTGGCAAGACCCCGGGCCAGCCCGCCGGCAAGCCCGGCAACCCGGCGGTCGACGATCGCGGCCTGCATTCCGGCCTGCATATCGGCGAATGGACCGGGATGCTGACCGGCCATTCGACGCGCGACCCCGACACCACCCGCCCCGGCAGCAAGACCACCGGTCCGGGCGAGCTCGGCAACCTGATGAAGAACCAGAAGGAATAAGCGCCGCTCCAGGCAGCGCCCAACCGGCCCGGCCCCGCAAGGAGCCGGGCTTTTTCAGGCCCGCGCGGCTTCAGGCCCCCGCGGCGTCAGGCCCAGGCGGCTTCAGGCCCGGGCGGCGGCCTCGCCGCCGGCGAGCTGCGGCGCCGGCGCGCGGGTCTCCGGCATGGCGGCCCAGGCCAGCAGCAGGCAGGCCAGGCCGATGCCGCCCAGCATGCCGAAGGCCACCCCCGCCCCCAGCCAGCCGGCGACCAGGCCGGCCAGGCTGGTGCTGAAGGTGCCGCCCAGCCCCACCGCCAGCCCGAAGATCCCCATGCAGAGATTGAAGCGGTTGCTGCCGCGGGTCAGGTCGGCGGCGATCAGCGGCAGCATGACGCCCAGCGTCGCGGCGCTGACCCCGTCCAGCGCCTGCACCACCACCAGCCCCAGCGGATGCCCGACCACCGCCAGCAGCACCCCGCGCAGCGGCAGCATGGCGAAGCCGATCATCAGCACGAGCCGGCGGCCGCGGGTCTCGGCCAGGCGGCCGAAGCGCGGCGCCAGCCCCGCCACCACCAGCTGCGGCACCACCAGGCAGGCGGCGATGATCAGGTTGGCCTCGTCGCCGGTCTGCCGGGTCACCATCGAGGCCGCCAGCGGCAGCATCGCCGCGTTCGACAGGGTGAACAGCAGGCAGCAGCCGGCGAAGACCAGGATGCCGGGCTGCCGCAGCAGGTCCATGACCCGCCCGCCGCCCTCGCCCCTGGCCGCCAGCGGCACCGCCCGCTGGGTCAGGTCCTCGCCGCGGATCATCGCCAGGCAGAGCAGGCTGGGCACGGTCAGGGCGGCGGTCAGCCAGAAGACGGCGGCCGGCGCCACATAGGTGCCGACCAGCCCCATGACGCCGGCGGCCACCGCGCCACCCAGCGCCTGGTAGCGCGAATTGCGCCCCAGCCGCTCGCCCAGCGCGGCGCGGCCGACCAGCGCCAGGCTGATCGCCGCGATCGAGGGGGTGAGCACGCAGCTGGCGAAGCCGTGCAGCACCTCCGAGATCAGCACCGGCAGGGTGAAGGGCAGCGCCGCCAGCAGCACCGCCGACACCGCGATCGCCAGCAGGGCCAGCATCGCCGCCAGCCGCTTGTTGCGCAGCGCATCGACCAGCGCGCCGGCGGGCAGCTGGCTGATCATCGCGGTCAGCGTGCCCAGGCTGAGGGCGAAGCCGATCTCCACCTCGGTCCAGGCCTGGGTGGTCAGGTAGACGGCCACGAAGGGGCCGAACCCCGTCTGCACGTCGGCGACGAAGAAGTTCAGCCAGTCGAGGCTGCGCCGGCTGCGGCCCGCCGTCATGCCCGCATCCTTCAGGGCACCGGGCGGGGCGCCGCGGCGCCAGAGGGGGCCGGTGCCGGCACCGGAGCGGGCGCCGGCGCGGGGGCCGGCGTGGGGGCCGGGGCGGCCGGCGGCTGTTCGGCGGGCGGCGGGGTGGGTGCCGGCGCGGGCGCGGGCGTGGGCGTATGGGGGGGCATCTGGGCCGGCGCCTCGGCCGGCGGCGGGGCGGCGGGGGCTTCCGCCGGCGGCTCGGCGGCCGGCGCGGCCTCCGCCGGCGGCGCCTCGGCGGGCGAGGCCCCGGAAGCGGCCTCGGGACCGTGCGGGGGCAGCGCCATCACCACCTCCTCGCCTTCCTTGTAGTCCGGGAAATTCTTCATCTGGTCGCGGCTGATCGACAGCCGGATCCCCTCGGGGCCGAAGCTCAGCGCCTGCCAGCCGACGGCGATGCGCCGCTTGCCGACGCCCAGGAAGCCGCCATAGTCGAGCACCGCCGCGCGCGGCTCGCCCTGCGCATCCACCAGCACGTTCACCACCTGGGCGACCACGATGTTGGTGACGCCGCGCACCTCCTGGCCCAGCACGCGGAAGACGCTGCCTTTTGCCAGGGTCTCGCGCGCCGCCTCGGGGGCGCGCGCCTCCTGCGCCGCCAGCGGCGTGGCGGCCATGGTGATCGTCAGGGCCAGCAGGGCCGGCCGCCAGGTGACATGGCGGTGCATGCGCCTCTCCACGGGGGAATGGCCATTGCCATCCGCGCCTCTAACGGCGCGGGGGCGGGCCGGGTTGAGAAAAGATCGCGCCGGGGAACGATCTCCCCGGCGCGGCAGCGTCAGGCCGTGGCCAGGGCGCGCAGCCAGACCACCACGGCGGCGGCGCCGGCATCGGGCGTGCCGACGGCCCGCTCACCCAGATAGGCGGCGCGGCCCTGGCGCGGGCGCATGCCGGCGGTCGCCTGCAGCCCGGCCTCGGCGGCGGCCAGGGCCTGGGGCAGGCCCTGCCCCGCCGTCAGCGCCTCGGCCGCCGGCAGCAGCGCGTCCAGCATGGTGCGCTCGCCCGCCCGCGCGCCGCCGAGCTCGCCGATCGCGGCGACGGCGTCGGCGAAAGCCTCCGCCAGCTGCGCGGCCGTCGGGCGGGAGACGCCGTCCAGCCGCCGGGCGGCGCGCAGCAGGCCCACCGCATAGAAGGGGCCGGAGCTGCCGCCAATGGCGCGGCGCAGCGCCTGCCCCATGGCCTCCAGCAGGCTGGCCGGGCTGGCATAGGCGCCGTCGGGCAGGGCGCGCAGGGCGGCGGCGCCGCGCTGCATGCTGATGCCGAGATCGCCGTCGCCGGCGGCGCTATCCAGCGCGGTGAGCTCCTGCTCGGCCTGCTCGAGCGCGGCGCAGACCGCCAGCACGAGGCGCCGCATCGCCGGCGCCAGCGGCCCGGGCGCCGCGGCGGCCTCCCCGGCCACCACCGGCGCGGGGATGATGGCCGGCGCCTCCGGGATGCGGCCATCGCCGCTCCAGGCCGGCGCGCTGGCTGGGGCATCGAGGAAGGCCAGCCGGGCCTCGTCCAGCGCCATGACCGAGAGCGACATGCCCGGCATCTCGATGGCGGTCAGGTAGTTGCCGGACCAGGCGCGCAGCACCTCGATGCCCTGGCCGCGCAGCCAGGCCAGCGCGGCGCGGGCGACGATGGCCAGCTCCATCGGCGGCGTGCCGCCCAGCCCGTTGACCAGCAGGGCGACGCGGGCGCCGGATTGCAGGCGGAGGTCGGCGCTGATGGTCTCCAGGATCCGCGCGACCAGGGCATCCGCCGGGGCCAGCCCGACCCGCTGCACCCCCTGCTCGCCATGGATGCCGAGGCCCAGCTCGATTTCCGCCTCGCCCAGCGTGAAGCCGGGGCGCCCGGCGGCGGGCACCGTGCAGGCGCCCAGCGCCACGCCCATCGAGCCCAGCGCGGCGGCGGCGGCGCGCGCCGCGGCGGCCACCTCCGCCAGCGGCAGGCCGGCCTCGGCGGCGGCGCCGGCCACCTTGTGCACCAGCACCGTGCCGGCGATGCCGCGCCGCTTCTCGGGCGGCACGGTGTCGCGCAGCGCCACGTCATCGGCCACCACGACGATCTCGACCGGGATGCCCTCGCCGCGGGCCAGTTCGGCGGCCAGGCCGAAATTCAACCGGTCGCCGGTGTAGTTCTTCACCACCAGCAGCGCGCCCGCCGGGCCGGCGGCGGCGCGGATGCCGGCCAGCACCGCATCGGTGGAGGGCGAGGTGAAGACGTCGCCGGTGATCGCCCCGGCCAGCAGGCCGGGCCCGACATAGCCGGCATGGGCGGGCTCGTGCCCGGCCCCGCCGCCGGAGAGCACGGCGACGCGGCGGGTGGCGGCGGGGCCGGGGTCGCGGCGCAGCACCACATCCTCGGCCGCCAGCAGCGCCTGGCCGGGGGCCAGGGCCACCAGCCCCTCCAGCATCTGCCGCACCACGGCGCGCGGGTCGTTGATCAGCTTTTTCATTGCGGGCGTCTCCCCTCCAGCCGCGCGAGGGTGGCGGTGCCCTCCGGTCACATCAAGACGCTTTCTGCTGATCGCAGGCATAAACAGGACTTCACTCTTGCCGCCGCCTGTGCTTTGGGTGGGGCATTGCGCGAAAGGCAAGATCATGTCGAAGAAGTTCCTGGCTGACACCATCCAGAATTCGATCGAGATCACCGGCGTCGGCGCGAATGCGCTGGCCGGCGATATCATCGAGGCGATCAAGGCCGAGATCGTGAAGACCGGCCGCTTCACCATCCCCGATTTCGGGGCCTTCATCGTGCGCGACACGCCGAAGCGCCAGGCGATGAACCCGCGCACCGGCGAGAAGGTGGCGGTCAAGGCCGGCGCCACGGTGCGCTTCAAGCCGTCGCCGGCGCTGAAGGAAGCGGCCCATGCCGCGCTGAAGAAGAACAAGCGCAAGGCCGCCAAGGCCTGATTTTCCGCTGCCCGGAAGGGCGGCGATCGGCATCTGCGCTGACCAAGCCCGGGGGATCGGTGATTCCCCGGGCTTTCTGCTGCCCGCTGGCTCCCCGGTGACGCCGGCAGGGACGCTGCCGCCGGCTGCGGCTTTTGAGACGCCGCCTCGGCTTTTGATTCTCAGGGCAGGAAATCGAGCAGCGGCCGGCCGCCTTCCTCGATGTCGCGGATGATGGCGGCCCGCACCAGGGCGCCGTCGCGCCGGCGCAGCCCCTCCAGCGCCTCCAGATGGCCGTGCCGCGGCGGGTTCTCCGGCCCGCCGGCATAGAGATGGCTGAGCAGCGGGCCGCATTGCATCCAGAGGATCTCCAGCAGGCCCAGCAGCACCGGCATGCCGGCCAGCCGGCACAGGCCGAAATGGAAGGCCTCGTTGGTCTGCAGGGCCGTGGCGAAATCGCGCTGCCGTTCCGCCGCCACCAGCCGGGCATGCAGGCCGGCGAGCGCCGCGATATCGGCCTCCGTCGCCAGCGCCGCGGCGGCCTCGCCGGCCTGGCCCTCCAGCCCGCAGCGCAGGGCCCGGATCTCCAGGAAGCGGGCGCGGTCGATGCGCGGCACGATCACCGTGCCGCGCTCGTCGATCTGCAGCGCCTGCTCGGAGACCAGCCGCAGCAGCGCCTCGCGCACCGGCGTCGCGCTGATGCCGAGCTGCGCCGCCAGCGGCCGCAGCAGCAGTTTCTCGCCCGGCGCCAGCCGGCTGAGCATCAGGGCGGTGCGCACCTCCTGGTAGGCGCGCTCGCTCAGGCTGTCGCGGGTCAGGCGGCGGAACGGTCCGGGGCTTTCCTGCAGGCCGGCCGCCTTGATCATTTCGTTCATGGTTGACAGGCCCCGGCCTCGATCCGCAGTGTTATATCAAATGACGCATAACAAGCGTCGTGACCAGGGAAGGAAACGTGATGGACAGCGCCGTGCACGCCCGCGGGGGCGTGAACGAATCCGTGGCCCTGCGCCTGGCCCATGCCTTCCGCCGGCATGGCGTCGACACCGTGTTCGGCCAGAGCATCCCCAGCGCCTTCTTCCTGGCCGCCCCCCAGGCCGGCATCCGCCAGGCCACCTACCGCGCCGAGAATGCCGGCGGCACCATGGCCGACGGCTATGCCCGGGTCTCGGGCAAGGTCGGCGTGGTGACGGCGCAGAACGGCCCGGCCGCCACCCTGCTGGTGCCGCCGCTGGCCGAGGCGCTGAAGGCCTCCATCCCCATCGTCGCCCTGGTCCAGGACGTCGCTCGCAACACAACAGAAAAAAATGCCTTCCAGGAGCTGGACCATCTGCGGCTGTTCGATGGCTGCACGAAGTGGGCGCGGCGCATCGACCATGTCTCGCGCGTCGAGGAGATGGTCGACCTGGCCTTCGTCCAGGCCTGCAGCGGCCGGCCCGGCCCGGTCGCGCTGATCGTCCCGGCCGATCTGCTGACCGAGACCGCCGCCGCCGCCGAGACCCGCAAGGCCGAGCTGGGCCATTTCCCGCTTGACCGGTCGCTGGCCGATCCGTCCCGCCTCCGCGAGGCCGCGCGGCTGCTGGCGGGCGCCCGGGCGCCGCTGGTGATCGCGGGCGGCGGCGTGCATGCCTCCGGCGCCTGCGCCGAGCTCGCCGCCCTGCAGCAGGATTGCCACCTGCCGGTCGCCACCACGGTGATGGGCAAGGGCACCGTCGACGAGACCCATGCCCTTTCGCTCGGCGTGGTCGGCTATTTCATGGGCGATGGCGCGCGCGGCCGGGCGCTGCGGCCGCTGGTGACCGAGGCCGATGTCGTGCTGCTGGTCGGCAACCGCGCCAACCAGAACGGCACCGACAGCTGGAAGCTCTATCCGCCCAACGCGCGCTTCATCCAGATCGACATCGACGGCACCGAGATCGGCCGCAACTACGAGGCGCTGCGGCTGATGGGCGATGCGAAGCTGACGCTCGCTGCCCTGCGCGAGGCGATGCTGGCCGAGGGCGTCGAGCGCCGCGCCCAGGCCCGCGCCGCGGTCGAAGGCCAGATCCGCGCCGGCGTCGAGGACTGGAAGAGCTTCACCCAGCGCATCCGCGAGAGCGACCGCGCGCCGATCCGCCCGGAGCGGGTGATGCAGCTGCTGGACCAGATGATCGACGCCAACACCATCGTCGTCGCCGATGCCAGCTACTCTTCCATCTGGATCACCAACTACCTGACGGCACGGGCGGCGGGGCAGCGTTTCCTGACGCCGCGCGGGCTGGCGGGGCTGGGCTGGGGCCTGCCGCTGGCCATCGGCGCGAAGATGGCCGCGCCCGACAGGAAGGTCGTCTGCCTGGCCGGCGACGGCGGCTTCGCGCACACCTGGGCCGAGCTGGAGACGGCGCGGCGCCTCGGCCTCGACATTCCGGTGATCGTGCTGAACAACCAGATCCTCGGCTACCAGAAGCATGCCGAGGACGTGCTGTTCGGCGCCCATACCGAGGCCTGCTACTTCCAGCCGGTCGACCATGCCGTCATCGCCCAGGCCTGCGGCTGCCACGGGCTGCGCGTGGACGATCCGGCGATGCTGCAGGAAGCCTTGGCAGAAGCCTTCGCGCAGAAGGGGCCGAGCCTGGTCGATGTCATCACCGACCCGGATGCGCGGCCGCCGGTGAGTTTCTACGACAACACCTATCCTTCGCCCTTCTGATGCTGGCGCTGCGCAAGCTGGCCCCGGCGCCGGGGCTGACCCTGCAGGAGGTGGCCCCGCCCGGCCCCCCTGCCCCGGGCGAGCTGGCCATCCGCATCGCCGCCGCCGGCATCTGCGGCAGCGACATCCATGCCTATGAATGGACGCCGGGCTACGAATTCATGGCGCCCCACATGCCCTTCACGCTGGGCCATGAATTCGCAGGCCGGGTCACGGCGCTGGGCGAGGGCGTGACGGGATTCGCGGTCGGCGATGCCGTCACCGCCTGGCCGACCATCGGCTGCGGCACCTGCCGCGCCTGCCGCGAAGGCCGCACGCAGGACTGCCAGGCCCGCCGCATCCTGGGCCTGCATTGCGATGGCGGTTTTGCGTCGGTCGTCCTGGCGCCGGCCGCGAACTGCTTCAGGCTGCCCGACGGCGTGCCCATCGAGCTGGGCGCCCTGGCGGAGCCGCTGAGCATCGCCTGGAACGCGGTGGAGGTGGCCGGCGTGCAGCCCGGCGAGGCGGTGCTGGTGCTCGGCCCCGGCCCGATCGGCCTGGCCATCGCCTGGATGGCGCAGCAGCGCGGCGCCCGTGTGCTGCTGGCCGGCTACAACGACAAGCTGCGGCTCGACTGCGCCACCCGCATGGGCTTGCGCGACCTGGTCGACCTCTCGGGCATCAGCCTGGCCGCCGCGGTGCAGCAGACATTCGGCGAGAAGGTCGACCGGGTGATCGAGGCGACCGGCGTCACCGCCTCGATCGCCGAGGGGCTGTCGGTGCTGCGCTCCAGCGGCGTCTTCACCATCGCCGGCATCCATGCGGCGCCGTTCCCGCTGCCGGTCACGGAATTCGTCCGCAACAAGCAGCAGCTGCGCGCGGCGCATGACACGGTGCGCGCCGCCTGGCCGGGCGTGCTGGCGCTGCTGGCCGATCCGGCGCATCGCGCCCAGCTGGCGCCGATGATCTCGGCCGAGCTGCCGCTCTCGGCGGCGCTGGAAGGCTTCGAGACCGCGCGGCAGCGCGGCGCGATCAAGATACTGCTGCGACCAGGCGACGCTTGAAGCGCCGGCGCAATCAACGGGAGGGTGGGATGATCGACTGGAAAGGCGGCCGCCGGCTGATGCTCGGCGCTCTGGCTGGACTTGGCTTCGGACTGACCGCAACGGCCGCGCAGGCGGAGCTGCGCCTCGGCGCGCTCTTCCCCTTCAGCGGCGAGCTCGCCGTGCTGGGCGACGAGAGCTGGCGCGGCCTCGAGCTCGCCGTCGAGGAGCGCAACGCGGCGGGCGGCATCCGCGGCGAGAAGATCGTGCTGGTGCGCGGCGACGCCGTCGACAACAACCAGGCGGTGGCCGAGGCGCGGCGGCTGATCTCGGTGAACAGCGTGCGCGCCATCTTCGGCACCTATTCCTCGGCGCGCAGCCAGGTGGCCAGCCAGGTCGCCGAGCTGGCCCGCATCCCCTATTTCGAGATGGGCGCGGTGTCGGACGCGATCACCGACCGCAAGTTCCGCTACCTGTTCCGCACCAATCCGACGGCGCGCGACATGGCGGCGCGCGCCATCGAGATGGTGGTCAATGCCGTGGCCCCCGGCCTGTCGGTTGAGCCGAAGGCGCTGCGCATCGCCATCATCCATGAGGACAGCCTCTACGGCACCACCGTCGGCCGCTTCCAGGCCGGCTTCGCCCGCGAGCACGGGCTGAACGTGGTCGAGACCCTGCCCTACCCGGCCAATATCGTCGACATGTCCTCGCTGATCCTGCGGCTGCAGGCGGCGCGGGTCGATGTGGTGCTGCAGACGTCGTACCAGAACGACACGGTGCTGTTCTTCCGCCAGGCGCGGGAAGCCAATTTCCGCCCGCGCGCCATCATCGGCGGCGGCGGCGGCTACTCCCTGCGCGAGACCATGCAGGCGGTGGGCCAGGATGTCATCGACGGCGCGCTGAACATCGATTTCACCCAGTTCGCCATCAACCCGGCCGCCGCGCCCGGCATTGAGGCCTTCGTCGCCGCCTATCGCGCCCGCTACAACATGGAGCCGCGCTCGGGCCACAGCCTCGGCAATTATGTCGGCGCCAAGGTCTTTCTCGACGCCATCGCCGCCGCGAAGTCCTTCTCGGCCGATGACATCCGCGCCGCCGTCGCCGCGGTCGACGTGCCCGATGGCCAGACCGCCGAGGGCTGGGGCGTGAAGTTCGGCCCCGACGGGCAGAACGAGCGCGCCAAGATGATGGGCATGCAGTGGCAGGACGGCCGCCTGGTCACCGTCTTCCCGCCGAACGCCGCCGTCGCCGAGATGCGGCTGCGCCGCTGACGCGTCCCGGGCGGCGGGGCACGCCCCCGCCGCCGCCGCGCGCCCGAGGGGAAATCGATGGAAACCTTCCTGCAGCTGGTGCTGAACGGACTGATGCTGGGCGGGCTCTTCGCCATCATCAGCGTCGGCCTGACCCTGATCTTCGGCATCATCCGGCTGGTGAACTTCGCGCATGGCGAGCTGCTGATGGCCGGCATGTACCTGACCTGGCTCGGCACCACCAAGCTCGGCCTGCACCCCTATGTGCTGGCGCCGCCGCTGGTGCTGGTGCTCTTCGTCATCGGCGTCGCCGTCCAGCGCTTCATCCTGCAGCCGCTGCTGGAGGCGCGCGACGCGCATGTGCAGATCTTTGCCACCGTCGGCCTGTCCACGGCGCTGATCAACCTCGCCCTGCTGCTGTTCGGCGCCGACCTCTACGCCACGCCGGCGGCGCATGTGCGCGACCCGATCACCTTCGGGCCCTTCCGCATCATCCTGGGCCAGCTGGTGATGTTCCTGGCCGGCATCGCCGTGGTCGCCGCGCTGCACCTGTTCATGGAGCGCAGCTTCCTCGGCCGCGCCATCCGCGCGACCGCGCAGCACCGGGCGGCGGCGCAGCTGATGGGCGTCGACGTCAACCGCATCTACATGGTGACCTTCGGCATCGGCGCCGGCTGCGTCGGGCTGGCCGCGGCGCTGGTGGCGCCGGTCTATCCGACCTCGCCCACCGTCGGCACCTATTTCGTCCTCACCGCCTTCGTCGTCGTCGTGCTCGGCGGCATGGGCAGCCTGCACGGCGCCTTCATCGGCGCGCTGCTGATCGGCCTGGTCGACAGCCTGAGCGGCTACTACATCGCCCCCGACCTGAAGGAGGTGGTGATCTTCGGCCTGTTCATCCTGATCCTGCTGCTGCGCCCGACCGGCCTGTTCGGTCTCGGCCGCGGCTCGGAGTGAGGCGCATGAGCGACACGACCCTCGAAGCGCCCACGCCGCCGCGCCGCCGCCTCGATCCCGGCGCGCTGGGCATCGCCGCGCTGCTGATCGCGCTCTTCGCCGTGCCCTACGCCATCGGCGACGACTTCGTCTTCCATGTCTTCATCACCATCTGCCTCTACGGCGCGCTGGCCACCGCCTGGAACATCGTTGGCGGCTTTGCCGGGCAGCTCTCGCTCGGCCATGCCATCTTCTACGGCATCGGCGCCTATACGGCGGGGCTGCTGGTGCCGCTCGGCATCTCGCCCTGGTTCGGCATGCTGGGCGGGGCGGCGATCTCGGCGATGGTCGGCGTCGCCATCGGCCTGCCCTGCTTCCGGCTGCGCGGGCCCTTCTTCGCGCTGGCCACCATCGCCTTCCTGCAGGTGATCCGGCTGCTGGCACTGCATTTCACCGGCTTCACCGGCGGTGCCGTCGGGCTGATGGTGCCGCTGCAGACCGGCTGGGCCTGGATGATCTTCTTCGAGCGCTGGCCCTCGCTGCTGATCGCGCTCGGCCTGCTGACGCTGACGGTGGGGATCACCGCCTGGATCCGCCATGCGCGCTTCGGCTACTACCTGGTGGCAACGCGCGAGCGCGAGGCGGCCGCCGCCGCGGCCGGCATCGACACGCTGCGCATGCGGCTCTACGCCGTCGCGCTGTCGGCGGCGCTGACCTCGATGGTCGGCACCTTCCACGGCATGTACCTGACCTTCATCGAGCCGGAGGCGATGTTCTCGCTGGCCTTCTCGGTGCAGATCGCGATGTTCGCGCTGATCGGCGGCATCGGCACGGTGATCGGCCCGCTGCTGGGGACGCTGCTGGTGGTGCCGCTGACCGAGCTGGCGCGCGGCTGGCTCGGCGCCTCGGCGCTCGGGCTGCACGGCTTCGTCTATGGCACCGTACTGGTGCTCATCGTGCTGTTTGTTCCCGACGGTCTGGCGGGCCTGCTGCGGCGGCGCCCCGCCACGCCGCGCCAGGATGTCGAGGCGGCGGCCCCCCTCCCCGCAACGCCGCGCCCGGCAGAGCCACGCGCCATCGGCGAGCCCCTCCTCGTCGCCGAGAATCTGGAAAAGAAATTCGGCGGGCTGGCGGTGACTCAGAATGTCAGCCTGACGCTGCGGCAGGGCGAGGTGCTGGGCATCATCGGACCGAACGGCGCCGGCAAGACGACGCTGTTCAACCAGCTTTCCGGCTTCCTGGCGCCCGACAGCGGATTGGTCAAACTGCGGCTGGCGGACGGCAGCTTCGCCACACCGCGCACGCCACATGGCTATGCCCAGGCCGGCATCGGCCGCACCTTCCAGATCGTCCAGCCCTTCGCCGCCATGACGGTGCTGGAGAACATCATGATCGGCGCCTTCCACAGGCATCCCGGCCGCGCCGCGGCGCGCGAGGCGGCGCTGGAGACGGCGCAGCGCATGGGCCTCTGGGCGCAGCGCGACGTCGAGGCGCGCAGCCTCACCATCGGCGGGCTGAAGCGGCTGGAGATCGCCCGCGTCATGGCGATGCAGCCGCGCATCCTGCTGCTGGACGAGGTGATGGCCGGGCTGAACCAGACCGATGTCCGCCGCGCCATCCAGCTGGTCGAGAGCATCCGCGACAGCGGCGTCAGCATCATCGCCATCGAGCATGTGATGCAGGCGATCATGGCGCTGTCCGACCGTGTCGTCGTGCTGAATTCCGGCCGCGTCATCGCCGAGGGCCTGCCGGCCGATGTGGTGCGCGACCCGGTGGTGGTCGAGGCCTATCTGGGGAAGGATTTTTCCCATGCTCACGCTGAGTAATGTCCAGGCCGGCTATGGCCGCACCACCATCCTGCACGGCATCACGGTGGAGGTGCGGCAGGGCGAGGTCGTCACCATCGTCGGCGCCAACGGTGCCGGCAAGACGACGACGCTCCGCAGCATCGCCGGCCTGGTTCGCCCAACTGCCGGGACCATCACCTTTGAGGGCGAACGGATAGAAAAACTGGCGCCGCACGAGGTGGTGGCGCGCGGCATCACGCTGATCCCGGAGGGGCGGCAGCTCTTCCCCTTCATGTCGGTGCGCGACAATCTGCGCATGGGCGCCTATACGCCGCAGGCGCGCGCCCGGATGGCGGCGACGATGGACGAGGTGATGGACCTCTTCCCCCGCGTGCGCGAGAAGCTGGAGCAGCATGCCGGCTCGCTCTCCGGCGGCGAGCAGCAGATGGTGGCCATCGCCCGCGGGCTGATGGCGCGGCCGAAGCTGCTGATGTTCGACGAACCCTCGCTCGGCCTGGCGCCGATCATCGTCTCCCAGGTCTTCGACGTGGTCGAGAAGATCGTCGCCACCGGCGTCACCGTGCTGCTCGTCGAGCAGAACGTGTTCCGCACGCTCAGCATCGCCGATCGCGGCTATGTCCTGGAGAACGGCGAGATCGTGATGCAGGACAGCGGCGCCGCGCTGCTGCGCGACGACCATGTCCGCCGCGCCTATCTCGGCATCTGAAGGAGGCGTCATGACGCAAGCGCTGCAGTCCCGGCCGAGCCATGCCGGGCGGTTCGTCCTCGTCACCGGCGCCGGCCAGGGCATCGGCGCCGCCATCGCCGAGGCCTTCGCCCGCCGCGGCGCCGCGGTCGGCGTGCTCGATGCCTATCCCGAGCGCGCCGCGGCCACCGCCGCCGCGATCGCCGCCACCGGTGGCCGGGCGGCGGCCGCCGCCGCCGATGTCGCCGACTTCACCGCGCTCTCGGTCGCCGTCAGCCAGCTGGAGGAAGCGCTGGGCGGCCGCTTCGACGTGCTGGTCAACAATGCCGGCATCTCGCCCAAGCATGAGGGCCGCGCGCATGAGGCCTGGGAGATGGCGCCGGAGGAATGGGAGCGGGTCGTCGCCGTCAACCTCAATGGCTGCTTCAACGCCATCCGCCTGCTGACGCCGGCCATGCGCGAGGCGGGCCAGGGCGCCATCGTCAACATGTCCTCCGTCGCCGGCCGCACCTATTCGGTCGTGGTCGGCGCGCATTACGCGGCGACCAAGGCGGCGCTGATCGGGCTGACCAAGCATCTGGCAGGCGAGCTCGGCCGCTACGGCATCCGCGTCAACGCCATCGCGCCGGGCCGTATCGACACGCCGCTGATCCGCAGCGTGGGGGACGCGGTCAATGCCGGGCAGGTGGCGGCGACGCCGCTCGGGCGGCTCGGGCGGGCGGACGAGGTCGCGGACCTTGCGCTCTACCTCAGCTCGGAGGAGGCTTCCTTCGTCACCGGCCAGGTCGTCGACGTCGCCGGCGGCATGATGATGACCTGAGGCGGACAGCGTGGACAGATCGGCGGATTATATCATCGTCGGCGGCGGCTCGGCCGGCTGCGTCCTGGCGGCGCGGCTGTCGGAGGATCCGGCCAACCGGGTGCTGCTGCTGGAGGCCGGGCCGGAGGATCGCGACCTCTGGATCCATGTGCCGGCCGGCTATGCGCGGCTCTTCGCCAGCGGCCGCTACGACTGGAAATTCGCGACCGAGCCGGAAGCCGGGCTGGCGGATCGCCGGATCAACTGGCCGCGCGGAAAGGTGCTGGGCGGGTCGGGGTCGATCAACGGGCTGGTCTTCCTGCGCGGCTCGCCACGGGATTTCGACCGCTGGGCCCAGGCCGGCGCCCGGGGCTGGTCCTATGACGAGGTGCTGCCCTTCTTCCGGAAGATGGAGGACTGGGCCGGCCCCTCCGGCGAGACGCGCGGCCAGGGCGGCCCCCTGCCCGTCGGCCAGGTGAAGCGGATGTCGCCCGGCGCGCAGGCCTTCATCGCCGCCTGCCAGGCGGCCGGCCTGCCGTTCAATGCCGATATGAATGACGGGCCGATCGACGGCGTCATGCCGATCCAGATGAATGTGCGCGGCGGAAGGCGGGTCAGCACGGCGCGGGCCTATTTGGCGCCGGCGCGCAAGCGGCCGAATCTGCGCGTGCTGACCGGTGTCGATGTCCGCCGCATCCTGCTGCGCGACGGGCGGGCGATCGGCGTCGCGGCGCGGCGGGCCGGCCAGGCGGGGGAGGAGCATTTCCTCGCCGGGCGCGAGGTCATCCTCAGCGCCGGCGCCATCGTCTCGCCGAAGCTGCTGATGCTGTCGGGCATCGGCGACGGCCCGGCGCTGCAGGCGATGGGCATCCCGGTGCAGCTGCACCGGCCGGGCGTCGGCCGCAACCTGCAGGACCATCTGATCGCGCGGCTGAACTTCCGCACGCGCGCGGCCGGGACGGTGAACGAGGTGATGGCCAATCCGCTGCGCCTGGCGGCGACGGCGATGGGCTATGCGCTGCGCCGCGACGGGCCGCTGGCGGTGGGCGCGACGGAGGCGACCAGCTTCGCCCGCGTCACGCCCGGCGCCGAGGAGGCCGAGGTGCAGTTCCAGTTCATCAATTTCAGCCTGGCCAGCACCGGCTACGTGCTGCCGAAGCATCCCGGGGTGATGATCAATTTCGGCCAGTGCCGGCCGGACAGCCGCGGCGAGATCCGGCTGCGCAGCCCGGATCCGGCGGCGCCGCCGGTGATCGAGGCGAACTACCTGTCGGCGCCCTCGGACCAGCATGCGATGCTGGCGGCGGCCCGGCTGGGGCGGCGGATCGGCCGCACCGCGCCCTTCGTCGACCTGGTGGAGGAGGAGATCGCGCCGCCCGCCGACCATGACGACGACGACAGCCTGCTCGCCTATATCCGCCGGGCCGGCACCACGGTCTATCATCCCTGCGGCACCTGCCGCATGGGCAGCGACGACCAGGCGGTGGTCGATCCGGCGCTGCGGGTGCGCGGGGTGGAGGGCCTGCGGGTGGCCGATGCCTCGGTGATGCCGCTGGTGCCGTCGACCAATATCCAGCCGGCCGTCATCATGATCGGCGAGAAGGCGGCTGCCCTGATCCTGCAGCGATAGGCGGCGCGCCGGCTAGGTCAGCAGCGCCTCGACGCTGCGGGCGAGGTCGCCGAGCCGGAAGGGCTTGCGCAGCACCGGCTGGCCGGCCGCGAGCGGCAGCGCATCGGCATAGCCGGTCAGCACCAGCACCGGCAGCGCCGGCCGCAGCACCCGGGCGCGCTCGGCGAGTTCGGTGCCCGTCATGCGCGGCATGGCGAGGTCGGTGACCAGCAGCCCGATCTCCTCCCCCTGCTGCAGCACGGCGAGCGCCGCCTCGCCATCGGCGACCTCGAGCACGCGATGGCCGAGATCGGCGAGGAAGGTCGCGGTGACCCCACGCACGCCATGATCGTCATCGACCACCAGCACGGTCGCCTGGCGGCGCGGCGCCACGGGGGTGGGGTCGCCCTCGGCCGGGGCTTCGGCGGGCAGGGTGGCGCGGGGCAGCAGCAGCTCGACGGTGGTGCCCTGCCCCGCCGCGCTGACGATGGTGGTGGTGCCGCCCGATTGCCGCGTCAGCCCATAGACCATCGACAGGCCGAGCCCGGTGCCCTTGCCCACCTCCTTGGTGGTGAAGAAGGGCTCGAAGGCCTGGCCGAGCACCGCCGGCGACATGCCGCTGCCGGTGTCGATCACCCGCAGCGAGACATAGTCGCCGGGCGCCAGGTCGGGCACCTGGTCTTCCAGGATATGGCGGTTGCCGCTGGCGATGGTGATGCTGCCGCCCTCGGGCATGGCGTCGCGGCTGTTGATGCAGAGGTTGAGCAGGGCCAGGCCGAGCTGCTCGGGATCGACCATGGCCGGCCAGAGATCGGCATCGAGGCGGCGGTGCAGCTTGGCCTGGCCGATCGAGCGCAGCAGCAGGTCGTCGAGTTCGGTGACCAGCTGGTTGACGTCGGTGGCGCGCAGCTGCAGCTCGCGCTTGCGGCTGAAGCTGAGCAGGCGCTGGGTCAGCGTCGAGCCGCGCTCCGCCGCCTTGATGGCATTGCGCACCAGCAGGGCCTGGCGCGGCTCGGCGAGGTTGCTGTGCAGCAGCAGCTCCAGGCTGCCCAGGATGGCGGTCAGCAGGTTGTTGAAGTCATGCGCCACGCCGCCCGCCATGGTGCCCAGCGCCTGCATCTTCTCCGCCTGATGCAGCCGCTCCTCCATCAGCCGCTGCTCGGTGATGTCGTGCTCGATGGTGGCGAGATGGCGCGCCTCGCCGTCGCCGTCATGCACCGGGATGCGGATGGTGCGGATCCAGCGCGGCGCGGCGCCGCCGGGCGGATGGCGCTGCTCCAGGGTCTCGGTGGCGCGGCCGGCGGCATAGGCCTCGGCCTCGGCGCTGTGCAGGGCGCTGCGGCCGGGCTCGGGCAGCAGCGCCGCCTCCTCCAGGCCGAGGCTGGCCTCGACGCTGCGGCCGAGCGACTGCGCCTTCGCGGCGTTCAGGCGGATGAAGCGGCCGCCGCGATCCTTGAAGGAGAGCGCATCGGCGGACGACGCCAGCAGGCCCTGCAGCAAAGCGCGCTCGGTCTCCAGCGCGCGGGCCAGGCGGAAGCGCTCGACGGCGCTGCGCACCATGCTGAGCAGCGCCGCCGGCTCCCAGGGCTTGGGCGCATAGCCGGCGATGCGGCCGTGGTTGACCGCGCTGATCACCGCCTCGAGGTCGGCATAGCCGGTCAGCAGCAGCGCCTCGGCGCGGCAGACCTGGCGGGCGCGGGCGAGGAAGACATCGCCCGTCATCTCCGGCATGCGCTGGTCGGAGAGGATGGCATGCACCTCGGGCGCACCGGGCGGCTGGTGCTCGAGCAGCGCCAGGGCCGCCGCGCCGGAGCTCGCGGTCAGGATGCGGAACTCGTCCTCCAGCAGGTCGGACAGGGCGACGAGGATCTCCGGCTCGTCATCGACCAGCAGCAGGGTGGCAGGCGGGTCCGGCATCATGGTCATCGGCGTCTCAGCGTCCCGGCTGCATCGGCACTGTCACCACGAAGCAGGCGCCGCCCTGCGGGCCGCTGCCGACGCTGATCGTGCCATCATGCGCCTGGATCACGTTATAGGCGATGGCGAGACCGAGACCGGTCCCGGCGCCCACCGGCTTGGTGGTGAAGAATGGCTCGAATATCCGCTCGCGCAAGTCCTCCGGCACGCCGGGGCCGGAATCCGTCACGCTGATGCGGTAGAATTTCGCGTCGTTGTCGGTTTCCACGGTGATGCTGCCGCGCTCAGGGATCGCGTCGGCGGCATTGCTGACAATGTTCATCACGACCTGGTTCAGCAGAGAGGGCGAGCAGCGCAGCTCGGGCACCGCCCGGTAGTCACGGCGGATCTCGATCCGGTCAGTCAGCTTGTGCGCCAGCAGCGCCAGCACAGTGTCCAGCGCATCGGGCACGTTGACCCGCTGGAAGGCGTCGTCCTGGCGAGAGAATTTCCGCAGGTTCAACACGAGGTCCTGGATCCGCTTCAGCCCCAGCGTCATGGATTGCGAGCGGTCGCGGCAGCGGTTGACCAGCGGCACCGCCGGCGAGCCCTCCGCCAGCATCGGCTGCACCTGGCCGAGCAGGCGCTCCACCGTCGCCTGGTGGGCGACGATGAAGGCGAGCGGGTTGTTGATCTCATGCGCGATGCCGGCGACCAGTTCGCCGAGCGAGGCCATCTTGGCCGATTGCACCAGCTTGGTCTGGGTGTCGCGCAGCGCGCGGTTGGCTTCCTCCAGCTCGCCATTGGCGCGGGCCAGCGCCCCGGCCAGCGCCGCCTTGGCCTGGGCGGCGGCGGCCTCGGCCTGGGCATGGCGCACCGAGAGCTCACGCTCGCGCCGCTCGGCGACCGCGCGGCGGTCCTCGTCCTGCAGGAACTTCCGGCGCAGCGCGGCGCGGATGCGCAGCGAAAGGACCTTGGCTTCCGCGGTGGCCGGGATCAGGTCGTCGGCGCCGGCCTCGAAGATGCCGGCCAGCATCTCCCGCCCCGCCGCCCCCTCATGGCCGAGCGCCACGATCTGGAAGCCGGTGCTCTCGCCGGGCGCGCCGCGCAGCGCGTTGAGCCGGGCGCAGAGGGCGATGCCGTCGAAGCGGTGGCTGAAGGCGTTCAGCACGACGCAGTCCGGCGCCGACGGGCCGGCGGCCACGGCCTCCAGCGCCAGCTCGGCGCTGTCCACCGCCTGCACCGCATGGCCGTCGCGGCCGAGCAGGCCGGCGAGATAGGCGCGGTAGGTGGCGCTGTCATCGACCACCAGCAGGCGGGCGCGGCGGAAGGCGCCATCGGCCTGCGGGGTGGCGGCGGGCGCCTCGGGAGCGGCCGCCTCGTGACGGCGCAGCAGGGCGCGCAGCCGCAGCAGCAGCAGCGCCGGATCGGCGGATTTCGGCACATAGGCATCGGCGCCGGATTCCAGCCCCTGGCGCTCCAGGTCGCCCTCGCGCGCCTCGGTCAGCATCAGCACCGGGATGGCGCGGGTGCGGCTGCTGAGGCGGATCTGCCGCGCCAGCTCGTCGCCATTCATCCCCGGCAGGTGGTAGTCGACGATGACCAGGGCCGGCAGCGCCTCGTTCAGCTGGTCCAGCGCCAGCTCGGCGCTGGCGGCGCGCGTGACGGCGAAGCCCTGCGCCTCCAGCAGGCGGCGCATCTGCAGCGCCTGGGTGTCGGAATCCTCGACCAGCAGGATCAGGGGCAGGTTCATGGCGTGGCGGAACCGGCGAGCTGCGCCAGGCGCGGCCCGATCATCGGCAGCGGCAGGCTGAGGCTGGAGCCGCCGAGCCGCACCGCCGCCGCCGGCATGCCATAGACGACCGCGGTGCTCTCATGCTCGGTGATGCCATAGCCGCCCGCCTGGCGCAGCTCGGCCAGGCCGAGCGCGCCATCCTCGCCCATGCCAGTCAGCAGCACGCCGATCGATTGCGGCCCGCAATGCTCGGCCAGCGAGCGGAACAGCAGCGTCGCGGCCGGGCGCTGGCTGCCAAGCGGCCGGTCAGCGCTGACCCGGAGCCGCCCCGGCGCGGTGACCATCAGGTGGCGGTCGCCCGGCGCGACATAGACCCGGCCCGGCAGCGGCACCTCGCCCTCGCGGGCGATGGCCACCGGCAGCGGCACCAGCCCGTCGAGCCACTGGGCGAAGCCTTCCATGAAGGCGCCGCCCATGTGCTGCACCACCAGCACCGGCAGCGGGAAGCCGGCCGGCAGGGCGCCCAGCACCTGGGCCAGCGCAGGCGGCCCGCCGGTGGAGGCGGCGATGGCGACGATGCCCGGCCGCTTCGGCGGCTGGTCGGCGCGCGGCGGCGCCGGGCGCGGCGCCAGCGGCCGTTCCAGCGCCGCGCCGCGCTGCCGGATCACCGGCACCTGGCTCATGATGTAGAGCTGCGTGCAGATCGTCTCGGCGATCCGCTCATGCCCGCCGGTGGCCATGCCGACCGGCTTCTCGACCACCGACAGGGCGCCGGCGCGCAGCGCGTTCATCGAGATGTGCAGCGAGGCATCCTCGACGCTGTCGGCGATGACGACGATCGGCGTCGGCTGCTCCGCCATGATGCGCCGCGTCGCCTCCAGCCCGTCGATGCCGGGCAGGCGGATATCCATCGAGATCACATCGGGGCGGATGCGCGGCAGCTCCTGCAGCGCCTCCTCGGCCGAGGCGACGGCGGCGACCAGGGTCAGCCGTGGATCGCGCGAGACGATATGCGCCAGCAGCCGGCGGACCACGAGGGAATCCTCGACGATCATGACGCGCACGGCGGCGCCGCCGAGGGCAGGAAGAGGCAGCATGGTCACAGCATCTGGCCGATCGTCGCCAGCAGCTCGCGCTGGTCGAACTTCTGCTTGGTGATATAGGCCCCGGCCCCGAGCTCCAGCCCGCGGCGGACATCCTCGGGATCGGCCCGGCTGGTCATCAGGATGACCGGGATGGCGGCCAGGCGCGGATCGGTCTTCAGCGCCTGCAGCAGGCCGAAGCCGTCCATGCGCGGCATCTCGACATCGGCGACCACCAGGTCGACCGGCGCGTCGCCGGCGCGCAGCAGGTTGAGCGCGTCGAGCCCGTCGACGCTGAGCAGCACGCGGAAGCCCTGCGCCTCGAGGATGCTCTTCTCCAGGGTCCGGGTGGTGATCGAATCATCGACCACCAGGATGGTCGCCGCCGGACGGGTTTGCGGCGCGGCGGCGAGGCCGAGGCCGGCGCCGGCCAGCTGCCCGGCATCGCGCAGCCAGCGTGCCACCAGCCCTTCGGGGCTGAGCACCAGGGCGGGCAGCGCGCCTTCCGGCTGGGTGACGCCGGTGACCAGACCGGCATCCACGCCCGGCAGGGACAGCGCCTCGACCGCCAGCTCGCGCAGGTCGTGCAGCGCGTCGACGGCCACGGCGCAGCGCCGGTCGCCGCTCCTCAGCAGCACCGCCTTCACATGGCCGGCTTCCACCGGAATCGGTGTCGCCGGCTCGCCGAGCAGAACAGGCAGCGCCATCACGGGGGCGATAACGTCGCGACCCTCGGTTTCGATGCGCAGCACCGGCTGGCCCTCGACGGTTTCCAGCGCCGCGGCCGGCAGGCGCAGCAGCCGCTCGACGCCATGGCTCGGCAGGCCGTAGCTCTGGCCGGCGGCCTCCACCAGCAGCAGCGGCTGGCGGGCGGCGGAGAAGGGCACGGCGATCTCGACCTCGGCGCCCCAGGGGAAGCGCGGGCGCAGGCTGGCGGCGCCGCGCAGCGACCGCGCGACCTCGGCCACGACCGACAGGCCGATGCCGCGGCCGGACAGGCGGTCGACCGCCCCGGCGGTGGAGAAGCCCGGCTCGAAGACCAGGGACAGCAGCTGCTCCGCGGGCGGCGGCGGCGTCGCCGGGTCGCGGACGGGAAGCAGGCCGCGCTGCACCGCCACCGCCTCGATCCGCGCCAGGTCGGGGCCGCGCCCGTCATCGGCGACGCGCAGCACCAGCAGGCCGCCGCGCGCCGTCAGCGCCAGGGTGATCTCCGCCGTCTCCGGCTTGCCGCGGCGGGCGCGCTCGGCCGGGCTGTCCAGCCCGTGGCTGATGGCGTTGCGCAGCAGATGCGTCACCGGGTCCTTCAGCGCCTGCAGCACGCGGCGATCGGCCTGCAGCGACAGCCCCTCCAGCCGCACCGCCACCGGCTGGCCGGCATCCCGCGCCAGGTCGCGCGCCATGCGGCCGAGCGAGCCCAGCACGCTCTCGGCCGGCACCAAGCTGATGCGGCCGGCTTCCAGCCGCAGCTGCGCGGCGGCGGCCTCGGCGCTCCAGGCGGCCTCGCGCCGGGCCCGGGCGAGCTGGCCGAGCTCGCGCGCCACCCGGTCCAGCTCGCGGCCGAAGTGTTCCGCCCGCGCCGGGCTGATCGCGGCCCGGGCGAGGCCGTCGAAGTCGCGGCGCAGCCCGCGCATCGCCGCCGCCAGCCCGTGCAGCCCGGCATCGAGCCCGGCCTGGCGGCCCAGGCTGTCGGACAGGACATGCACGGCGCTGCCCAGCGCCTCGACCTGGGTGGCGGGGATGCGCAGATATTCGATCGCCGGGCCCGCCTCGGCCGGCGGCGGCGCTTCCGGCGCCACGGCCGGCTCGGCCGCCGCCGGAGGAGGCACCGGGGAAGCGGGCGGGGCAGGCACCGTCGACGGCCCTGCGGCCGAAGGGGGGGACGGGAGCAGCCCCTCCAGCGCGCGCAGCGCCGCCTCCGGGGCAGCCGGCTGCGGGCTGATGGCCAGGGCCGCGACATAGCCCTCGATCCCGTCGAGGCCGAGCTGGATGGCGGCGATGGCGGGGGCGTCGAGGGCGAGCCCCGCCTCCCCCACCGCGGTGAAGACCGCCTCCAGCCGGTGCGCCAGCTCCTCGACCACCGGCAGGTCGACGGCGCGCGCCGCCCCCTTCAGGCTGTGGGCGCGGCGGAAGACGTCGCGCAGGTCGAATTCCTGGCCGCGCGCGGCCGCCGCCAGGCCGGCGCGGATCGCGGCCAGATGCTCCTGGTGCTCGATGCCGAAGGCGGCGAGCAGCTCCTGGCGGAAGTCGGTCATGCCGTCACAGGCGGTAGCGGTCGGCCAGGCCGACCAGCTGCTGCGACAGCTGCGACAGGTTGGCGGCCGCCGTGTCCAGCTGGCGGGTGCCGGCGGCGGTCTGCTGGCTGGCCTGGCGGATGTTCTGCAGCGCGCTCATCACCTGCTCGATGCCCAGCTGCTGCTGGTTGGTGCTGGCGACGATCTGCTGGAAGGTCTGCACGCTCTCCTGGATGCGGCTGCTGATCTCAGTGATGGTCGTGTGCGTGGTGTCGGTGCGCTCGCGGCCGGCGGCGACGCGCTTCACCGCCTCCTCGGTCAGCATGACCGAGGAATTGATGCCGCGCTGGATGTCGCCCAGGATCGAGCGCACCTGGCTGGTCGCCTCCTTGGCCTGGTCGGCCAGGGTCTTCATCTCGGCGGCGACGACGGCGAAGCTGCGGCCCTGCTCGCCGGCGGCGGCGGCCTCGATCGCCGCGTTCAGCGCCAGCAGGTGGCTGCGCTCGGAGATGTCGTTGACGCTGGCGATGATCTCGCCGATCGCCTGGGTCTTCTCCGACAGCGCGACGATGTTGCCGGCCACCGCCTCGGCCTGGTCGCGGATCAGGTCCATCGAGCGCACCGTCTCGTCGACGGCGCGCAGGCCGGCGGTCGAGGTCTGCGCGGTGGCCTGGGCCGAGGCGATCACCTCCTGCGCCCGCTTGCCGATCTGCACGCCGGAATGGGTGATCTCGTCGACCGTCGCCGCGGTCTCCTGCACGGCGGCCAGCTGCTCCTCGACGCTCGCCGCCTGCTCCTGGGTGGAGGCGCGGATCTCGGCGGCGGCGGCGTTCAGGTTCTCGGTCGCCTCGCGGCTCTGCCGGGCGAGCTGGCGCAGCCCCTCGACCATGGCGTTCAGCGTGACGCCGAGGCGGCCGAGCTCGTCGCGCCCGGTCAGCGCCGCCTCGCCGCTGAGATCGCCGCGGCCGACCCGCTCGACGAAGGCCATGAAGGCGCCGAGCGGCTGCACGATGGAGCGGCGGATCACCAGGGTGATGGCGATGGCCAGCAGCACGGCGGCGGCCAGCACCAGCGTCACCGACAGGCGGCTCTCCTCGTAGATCTCGCTGCCGCGCGCCTGGCCGGCGGCGATGCTGCCATTCACCGCCTCCTGCAGGCGGTCGATCAGCCGGCCCAGCTCGGTGCGCGCCATGACGACGCTCTCGCCGAGGCCCTGCACCCGCGCCAGGTCATTGTCGCGGATGGCGGCGAACTGCGCCTGGGTCGCCTCGCGGATCTGCCGCAGCGGCGTCTGCGCCTGCGCCAGCAGCTGGCCGATCTGGGTCCAGCCGCCGCGGCGATCATTGCTCTGCGCCGTCGCCGCATTCTGGTTGGCGGTCTGCGCCATCTGCTGCAGCAGCCCCTCGGCGCGGGCCAGATGGCCCGGCCAGGTCTGGGCCGGATCGTCGCCCGAGATCTCGCGGCCCAGGCTGCGCACCAGGAAGCGCGAGCTGGTCCGGCTGCGGGCGTCCTGCATGTCGGCCTCGGCGTCGCGCAGTTCCATCAGCTGGCGCAGCATCAGCAGGTCGCGGCTGACGATGGTGTCGGTGGCCCGGGTGACCACGCTGATCTGGTTCAGCCCATAGACCCCGAGCCCGATCAGCAGCATCGTGAGGGCGGCGAAGCCGAGAAGGATACGATTGGCGATGCTCAAGGCTCAGGCTCCGCGAGGGGTCTGGAAAGGGGCCGGCGCGGCGGGCGCCGCCGGAAGATAAGGCTGCAGCAGGCGGTCGAGCACCAGCAGCGCGATCAGCCGCCCGTCCTCCAGCCGCGCATGGCCGGCGACCGGGCTGCCGGCCGGGCGGCTGATCCCGTCGGCCTCGTCGGGCGGGGTGACGCGGACCGCGCCGAGCACCCGGTCGGCGCGGAGCGCGAAGCGCGTCGCCCCCCGCTCCTGCCGCAGCAGCAGGAAATGGCCCGGGCTGCCGGCCCCGGCCGGATGGCCGAAGGCGGTGCCCAGGTCGAGCACGCAGAAGATCTGGCCGGCCTGGCCGAACAGGCCGAGCAGCGCCGGCGGCGCGCCGGGCAGCCGGGCGCAGGGCCCCTGCGGCACCGCATGGGCGACGGCGGTGAGCGGCAGGCCGTACAGCTCCGGCCCCACGGCGCAGGCCAGCAGGGCGAGCTTCGGCGCTTCCGCGGCGCGCAGCGCCGGCCGCGCCGCCAGGGCCGCGGTGCGCTCCTCCAGGATGCGCTCCGCCCGATGCGCGAAGGAGGGCAGGTTCTGCAGGGTCTTCGGCATCAGTCGGCGCCCTTCCGTTCGGCGGCCTCGAGCTGCAGCCGCGCCAGGTCGCGCAGCGCGCCGGCGGTCATGCCATCGCCCTCGGCCAGCAGGGCGGCCTGCGGCTGGCCCTGGGCGATGCGCGCGGCGACGGTCAGGGCACGGCGCCCGGCGGCCCGCTCGCCCTCGTCCAGCAGCAGCAGGCCGAGCTGGTAATGCGCCATGGCGAAGTCACCCTGCAGGTAGAGCGCGCGGCGGAAGGCCTGGGCGGCCTCGCCCGGCTGGCCCAGGGCGCGGCGGATCAGCCCGTCATAATAGTGCAGCGCCGCGGCGGTCGGCTGCAGCAGCAGGCCGGCCCGGCAGGCCCGCTGCGCCCCTTCCAGGTCGCCGGCATCCGCCCGGTCGCGGGCGATGGCGAGCTCCGCCTGCCAGCTGGTGTCCGGCACCGTCTCCCCCGGCGCCGCCACCGGCGGCGGCGGGGGCGACAGCGAGGGGGGCGGCGGCACGGGCGGAAGCGGCGCGACCGGCAGCAGCGGCGGGACGAAGGGCGTCGGCGGCGCGATCACCGGCAGGGGCAGTGGCAGGGGCAGCGGCAGGGCGGCCCCGGCCGGCGGCCGCGGCGGCATGCCGCCGCGCCGATAGGCCACCGTGCCGGGCAGCTGGACGACCTCGAGGAACCCGGCAAAGGCCGGGTTGGGCTCGGCATGGCCGAGCAGCAGCCAGCCGCCCTCGCGCAGCCGCTCGGCCAGGGCGCGGACCACCTGCTCCACCACCTCCGGATGGAAGTAGATCAGCACGTTGCGGCAGAGGATCAGGTCGAACTCGCTGAACTGCAGCGGGCTGCTGCCATCCAGCAGGCTGAGCAGGTTGTGCCGCTCGAACTGCACCATGGCGCGGAATTGCGGGCGCAGCTGGAAGCGGCGGCCATCCTCGACCGTGGTGAAGTCGCGCTCCAGCTCCTCCGCCGGCAGGCTGCGCAGCGCCCAGCGGCTGTATTCGCCACGCCGCGCCTGCGCCAGCACCGCCGCGTTCAGGTCGCTGCCGATCAGCGCCGGGCGCCAGCGCTGCAGATCTTCGCCCAGCAGGCGGTGCAGCAGGATGGCCAGGGAATAGGGCTCGGCGCCGCTGGCGCAGCCGGCGCTCCAGACGCGGATCTTCTTCTCCTCGCCGCGCCGTTCCAGGATGTCCGGCAGGATGGTGTCGGCGAGCGCCGCGAACTGCTCGGCGTAGCGGAAGAAGAAGGTCTCGCCGATGGTGATCTCGGCTTCCAGCGCCGCCCATTCGGCGGGCCCCGCCGCCTCGTCCAGCAGCCGCGCCAGATAGGCGCCGGCGCTGGTCAGCCCGGTCTCGCGCAGCCGCCGCCGCAGCCGCTCCCAGAGCAGTTCATCCTTGTCCTGGTAGTAGAAATGCCCGGTGCGCGCGATCACCAGCCGCTTCAGCCGGGTGAAGTCGACATCGGGCAGGAAATGCGGGGTGAAGGCCGGCAGGCGGCCCGGTTGCGGCGTCACCCTGGCCCGTCTCCCGCCAGGCCCCAGTCGGCCAGCCGCGCCGACGCCCCCTCCTGCAGCGCCGAGAGCGCCGCCGCCTCCTGCTCCAGCAGCAGCCGGGCGGCGTCGAGCAGATGCACGAAGCCTTCGGCCGTCTCCAGCTCGGCGATGGCGCAGCCATTCAGCGAGGCCTCGGCCGCGACCGGCCGCAGCCGCTCCGGCGCGATCCGCTGCAGGTCCGTCACCCGGTCCACCAGCAGCCCGCGCGGCGCGGCGCCCCCCGGATCGTCAAGCAGCAGGATATGGCGGTACAGCGCCTGCTCGGTCTCGGCGGCACTGGCCAGGCCGAACAGCCGCACCAGGTCGATCACCGGCACGGGCGTGCCGCCCAGGTTCAGGAAGCCGGCCACCGGCTTCGGCAGCGAGGGAGGGCGGAACAGCCGCGGCAGCGGCAGCACCTCGCGCACCGCGGCGCGCGCCAGGGCGCAGCGGCGGCTTCCCAGCCGAAACACAAGATAGGCGTCACCGCCGACAACCGCACCCAAGAACCGTATCCCTCAGCCGCCCGCCCTGGTTACCACCAGATGCAATGGCCGACCATAAGCTGCCCCTCTCGCTCAACGCGCGGCGATCCGCCAGGATGCGGCCCCCGACACGGAGAGAGCACCGCGCCATGGCCACCGATTTCGCCGCCGCCGCCCAGGCCCTGCTGGAAGCCCGCCGCAGCCGCCGCTGGCTGACCCACCTGCCCGAGGGCGCCCGCCCGCAGAACGCCGGGGAGGTGGTGGAGATCCAGCTTCTGGTCGCCGCCGAGCGTGGCCCGATCGCCGGCTGGAAGGTCGGCGCCGCCAGCCCGGAGGCCGAGCCCTCCGGCGTGCCGCTGCACCAGGCCGACCTGCGCTTCGACGCCAGCCCCTTCCCGGCCGCCGGTTTCAACATCACCGGCATCGAGGCCGAGATCGGCTATACCCTCGGCGCCGACCTGCCGCCGCGCGAGGCGCCCTATTTGCGCGAGGAGGTGCTGGCCGCCATCGCGACGCTGAACCCGACCATCGAGATTGTCGACACCCGCTTCGAGCGCCTGGCGATCAGCGACCCGCTGAGCCACGCCGCCGACCAGGTGAACCACGGCGCCCTGGTGGTCGGCCCCGCCGTCGCCGCCTGGCAGGAGATCGATCCGCCGAAGCTGCCGGTGAAGCTGACCTTCAACGGAGAGGTCGCGGTCGAGCATGTCGGCGGCAACAGCGCCGGCGAGCCGATCCGCCTGATCCAGTGGCTGGCCAACAAGGGGGCGAAGCGCTTCGGCGGGCTGAAGAAGGGGATGGTCATCACCACCGGCAGCTGCACCGGCAACATCCTGGTCGAGGCCGGGACGGCCGTCCGCGCGGAGTTCGCGGGGGTCGGTGTCGTGGAGACCGAAATCTCCAAGTAAGAAAGAAACAGGCCAGGGGAATGAATTCCCCTGGACCCCTTCTTCTTTCTGTCAGACTGCCGTGTCCACGTGACGACAGGACGTGAAACGGCCAGTCGTCAGCGCGACCTGTCAGGGAGCGCAGACGTCACAAAAAAACTGCACCCCGCTGAGCCACCATAATGCTGGCTCAGCGAGGCGCAATTCTTTCAACAGCCAGCAGAACAGAAAAGAAGGGCGCCAACGTATACGTTGGCGGGGGGAATTCATTCCCCCAGCCTTACCCCTGTCTTCTCTTACGCCAGGAACGACCGCAGCGACTTGCCGCGCTTCGAAACCTGCAGCTTCTTCAGCGCCTTCGCCTCGATCTGCCGGATGCGTTCGCGGGTGACGTTGAAGGTCTTGCCCACTTCTTCCAGCGTATGGTCGTTCTCGCCGCCGATGCCGAAGCGCATGCGCAGGATGCGTTCCTCGCGCGGCGTCAGGTCGGACAGGATGCGCATGGTCGCGTCGCGCATCGAGGAGCGGGCGGCGGCGTCGAAGGGGATCACCGCGTTCTCGTCCTCGATGAAGTCGCCGAGGCGGCCGTCATCATCCTCGCCGATCGGGTTCTCCAGGCTGACCGGCTCGCGCGCCAGGCGCTGCACGGCGCGCACCTTGTCCACCGACATGCCCAGCTCACCCGCCAGCTCTTCCGGCGTCGGCTCACGGCCGGCCTTCTGGGCGAAGCGGCGGCTCATGCGCGCGACCTTGCCGACCGTCTCCGTCATGTGGACGGGAACGCGGATGGTGCGGGCCTGGTCGGCCAGCGACCGGGTGATCGCCTGGCGCACCCACCAGGTGGCATAGGTCGCGAACTTGAAGCCGCGGCGCCAGTCGAACTTGTCGACCGCGCGCATCAGGCCGATGTTCCCTTCCTGGATCAGGTCGCCGAACATCAGGCCGCGGTTGCGGTAGCGCTTGGCGATGTGCACCACCAGCCGCAGATTGGCGCGGGTCAGCTCTTCCTTGGCCTTGCGCATGTCGCGCTCGCCGCGGGCGACCTCGGCGCAGACGCGGCGCAGCTCGGGCGCGGAAAGACCGCTCTCGGCCTCCAGCTTGGCGATGCCGGCGCGGATCGGCGGCAGGCCGTCGCGCAGCTCGCGCAGCGCCAGGGCATGGCGCGCCGCATTGCTGCGGACCTTGGCCGCGGCGTCGAGCACGCGCACGGCGCCGGCCTCGCTGCCGTCCCACAGCTTCAGCACCGTCTCATGGTCCAGCTTGACGGCGGCGGCCAGGCGCACCGCCTTGCCGTCCAGCCCCAGCAGGCGGCGGTGCATGTCGCGCACCTGCGCCACCAGCAGGTCGAGGCGGGCGGGACGCAGGCGCAGCGCGCCGAACAGCACCACCATCTCGGCCCGCTTGGCCTGGGCGTCGCCGCTGCGCGCGGTCATGCCGCGCAGCACGGCATGCGCCTCGAGCGCGGCACCGAAGGCGGCCAGCACCTCGGGCTTCATCTTCTCGTCGAGGGTGGCGTGCGGGGCTGCCGCCTCGCCTTCCTCGGCCTCCTCCGGCTCCGGCGCCGGGGCGGCATCGGCGGCCATCGCCTCGAGCTCGACCACGTCACGCAGCGGCATCTGCGATTCCTGCAGCGCGGTGCGCCAGGCCTCGAGATGGGTGAAGGTGATCGGGTTCTCGCACAGGCCGGCGAGCATGGCGTCGCGCCCGGCCTCGATCCGCTGCGCGAGGGCGATCTCCTCGTCACGGCTCAGCAGATCGGTGCCCGACATCTCGCGCAGGAACATGCGCACCGGGTCGTCGGAACGCGCCAGGCTGGCCTCGTTGACGTTGCCGCCCTCGGCGCCCTCCTCGGCCTCCGGGGTCTCGCGCGTCTCCTCGCCTTCCTCGGCCTCGGAGGGCTCGCGCTCCTCCTCTTCCTCGGCATGCTCCTCGACCCGCACGTCGACCGTCTCGGGGCTGTCGAACTCGTCGCCCATCTCGGCCCGCCAGCCGCGGTTCAACCCGGCCGGACGCTCGGCCTCCGGCGTCTCGCGGGCCAGGATGTCCCCAAAAGCGCCCGTCCGCCCCTTGAGCGGAGCGCCACCCTCGGTGTCGCCCTGATCCGTCGCGCCGTAGGTAAACATCCCGTCCATCTATCCACCTGTTCGTTCGTGCTGGGGGACCAGGGAAGAGGCCCCAACAAGGTCTTTACGTCGCACCATCGCTGCCCGCCCTTCAGGGGCCAAAATGCCGGCACCGCGCCTGGTAGGGCGCCGGCATGATCAGCGGAGTGACAAAAGGAATGGCGGCCGCCGCAGGGTGGCCGCGTGTCTATTTAGGAAGGTTGACCGTCTGCAAACACCCCTTCGCGAGCCGATACCCGGCGGAGACCATCCTGATCCCGGGGGTCGGCGCGCGGGATCGCCAAAGGGACGGCAGCGCGCGCGACGGGGCAACTAGCATATTGCGTGACGAATGGGTGAAAAATCAGCGGCTTTGCTCTCACGCCCGCGCTTCCCCGCCATGCCCAATGCGAATGCCGACCACTTTTTCCGGCGCGGCATTGATTATGAGTCATGCCGCAGCGCCGTGGATGCGCTGCTCTGCGACGTTCACCACCGCTTTCGCGGTCTGCTTCGGCCCGCCCCCGGTGGCCGCGTCGTGTCAGGATGCGAACCTTGCCAGCCGCCCCGAGGCGGGGCTGTGAACCTTGCCAGCCTGCCCGCTGCCCGGTGAACCTTCCCAGCTGTGAACCTTGCCAGCCACCGCAGGGCCGCGGGACTCGGCCGAGGGATTCGAGACACTTGTGACCCTTGCCAGCCGCGCCGCCACCCGCCGATTCTGTGCAGGACCAGGCTGTGAACCTTGCAAGCCGCCGGAATCGTCGATGGCCGCGTCAACTGCGAACCCTGCCAGCAGCGACGATTTCCCCGAAGAGACTGATATCGAACGGGAAAATCGGTTATCCACAGGAACCCTGCCAGCCCTTCTTCAATAACAATCTCTCTTCACTCCTGGCCATTGCCCTGGGCTGGCAAGGTTCACAGGCCGGCAGCAGGCCGGTTGGCAAGGTTCGCATCGACACCCGTCGCCGGGCCGGGGCAGTTTGCCGTCCATGGTTGAGCTGCCAGCGAATCCAAAGGCTTCGGCCGCCGGAACGAATGACCCGATGAAGCACCCCGCGACCGATCAAGGGGATCTCTTCGGCCGTGCAGCCAATGTGCATGGCATCGTCGAGGCCAAGGGTGCCAAGGGTGCCGTGAAGGCGGCGCAGCTGGCGGTGCTCGAGAACCGGCCGCCCAGCCTGAGCAAGGCCCTGGCCGGCCGCATGGGCAGGCAGATCGCCGACACCGCCTCCTCCGCCATCGTCCGCGAATTCGAGGGCGGCAGCGAGATCGGCTACAGCTATTCCGCCTGGTGCCTGGCCGGCTTGCCGCATCGCGACCAGCCGAAGGACCAGAACTGGCTGATCGACACCGATTACGCCCGGCTGCTGGTCCGCCCCGGCGTACGGCTGCGCGACGACAACAGCCAGGAATTCATCGGCGTTCCCTTCGGCAGCTATGCCCGGCTGCTGATGATCGACTGGCAGACCGAGGCGTTGGAACGCGGCTCGCGCGAGATCCATATGGGCCGCTCGGCCAGCGCCGTGCTGGCGCGGCTCGGCATCAGCCGCGGCGGCCCGAGCAACGGCAAGGTGGCCGAGCAGCTGGAGCGCCTCGCCACCTGTGCCGTCGACTTCAGCTTCGGCAACGACAAGAAGGGCGTCATCGTCAACCAGCGCCTGGTCGATGCCTACAGCTATATCGGCGAGCCCGACCCCCGCTCCAAGAAGGCCTCCCGCCTGGTCGAGCACGTGGTGCTGTCCCAGGCCTTCTTCGACGAGCTGCGGCGCCATCCGGTGCTGGTGGACCGCGCGGCGGTGCGCGACCTCACCACCTCGCCGCTGGCCATCGATATCTATCTCTGGCTCGCCTACCGGCTGCATTCCCTGCCGAAGGAGACGCCGATCGGCTGGGATCGGCTCTGGCGGCAGTTCGGCTCCAAGGTCGGCGCGCTGAAGAACTTCAAGACCCAGTTCGAGGGGCCGCTGCACCTGGCGCTCTCGGCCTACAAGAACGCCAAGGTGCGGGTGTCGGATCGCGGGCTGCTGCTGGAGCCGTCGCCGCCGCCGGTCTCTTCCTGACGGCGGCTGGCAGGGTTCGCACCAGAAGAGCAAGGCTGGAGGGAGAAGGAATTCTCCCTCCAGACCTCCCTTATCTTTTTCTGTCGGTGGGCAGCAGGCTGGGCAGGCGGTCGGCCAGGGCCTGCACCGTCTCGTCGGGCAGTGAGGTGGCGAAGCGGAACACCCACTGGCCGCCATTGCGCGTCAGCGTGCCGATGCGCTTGCCCTCATGCACGATATGGCGGCGCTCCGGCATCGTCGGGCGGTTGCTGCCGGGACGCGCCTCGCGGCCCTCCGACACGCGCATCAGCAAGGAGATCTGTTCTTCGGCATCCAGCGTGCTGCCGGCGGCGCGGGCCTGGGCATCGAGCGCCGAGAGGATGCGCGGCAAGGCCGTCTCGTCGGCTTCCACCGCCTCCATCACCCGCCGCGCCCGCAGCATTGCCAGCCGCCGCGGCTCGCGCAGCTTCTCGGTGATCTCGGCCGGGAAGCGCGCCAGGCGCAGATAGAGGCTCAGGGTCGAGGGATCGAGGCCGAACTGCGCCGCGATCTCCCGCGCCGTCCCCGGCAGTCGCCCCCTCACCTCGGCGAACCAGCGCGCGCGCTCCAGGGCAGAGATATCCTCGCGCCGCTCATTCTCCGAGAACTGCACCCGCAGCATCGCCGCATCGTCCAGCGCCCGCACCCGCGCCAGCGCCTGGATGCCCAGCCGCCGGCAGGCCTCGAGCCGTCGCCGCCCGGCCGCGATCTCGAACCCCTCCCCCTGCCGGCGCAGGGTGATGGCATCGTTCTGGCCATTGGCGCGGATGTCTTCCAGCAGCTCCTCGAACTCGGCGCCGTCGAAGGCGCCCGGCAGCCGGTCGCGCGGCAGCCGGTCGGTGACCAGGGCCGGATCGACAAACAGGAATTCCTCCGCCCCCTCCCCCGCCTTCGCGGCGACGGCGCGGGCGGCGGCCAGCGCCCGCTGCAGCCCGGCCTCGGCCTGACCCTTGGTGGCAAGCTCGGCCTCCAGCCGGGCGATTCGCTCGCGCAGGCCCTCGGCGGCGGCGGTCAGTGCGGCGGCCGGGCGGTGCTGCGCGGCGGGCTCGGCCGCCGGCGGCGCGGCGGCCACCTCGGCGGTCGCGTTGTGCAGCGCCTCGCTCAGCTTGCTGAAACGGTTCTTCATGCCGCGCGCCCCCAATGCTGCAGCACCTGCGCCAGGATCGCGCGGTTCACCGCATTGGCGCTGGCGATCACCCGGTTGTAGGCGGCGCGGTCGGTGGAGGGCTCGTATTCGTAGAGCGTCTCCTTGCCGAAACCGGCCGTCCCCATGATGCGCGAATGCAGGAAGGCCTCCGGCAGCACGGCCTCGCCGAAGCGCTCGCGCAGCAGGCCGAGCAGCGCCTCCTGGCTGCGGTCGGTCGGATCGAAGGCGGTGACCAGGATGCGGCTGAAGGCGAAGTCCAGCCCCTGACCGAAGGCCTCGCGGAAGTCGCCGGTATAGCCGGCCAGATGCGCAAAGAACTCCCCGGTCGAGGCCAGGTCGGTCATCGTCGCCCGGGTCGGCACCACGATCCCGGTCGCCGCGTGCAGCGCCGTGGTCATCAGCATGTTGACGTCCGGCCGGGTGTCGACGACGGCGATGTCGTAGCGCTCGCCGGTCGCCGCCAGCAGCGCCGCCAGCTCGTCGAAATACAGCGTCTTCTCGGCAGTGCCGCCGGCCGCGCGGGCGGCCAGCAGCTCCTCCGCCTCGGCCAGCGCGGCGCCGGCGGGCAGCAGGTCGATGCCAGGCCAATAGGTCCTCTGGCAGAGCCGCTCGGCGAGCCCCTCCCCCTCCCCTGCCCGCTTCAGCCAGGCCAGGAAGCATTTCTCCGGCCCGATCTCGCTGGCCGGGTCCAGGCCGAACTGCGCCGTGGCGCTGGCCTGGCTGTCGAGATCGACCAGCAGCACGCGGTATCCGGCCAGCGCCAGGAACTGGGCGAAATGCACGCTCGACGTCGTCTTGGCCGAGCCGCCCTTGAAGTTGGTGAAGACGATGCTGGCCAGGCCTTCGCCGCGCGCCGGATCCCGGCGCGGCAGCCTGCCCAGCGCCCGCCGCGCCTCAAGGATTTCCTCGAATTCCAGGCGGGCGCGCGGGGTGATGCCGCCGCCCTGCGGGGCCAGGCGGCCGGCCTTGCGCAGCTGGCCCGGGGTCACGCCGATCAGCGCGGCCGCCTCCTGCACCGAGAAGCTGCGCAGCCGCTTGCGCTTGTCCGGCGCGTTCTCGACCTCGATCGCGGTGCGCTGCGCCGAGCGCAGCACCTCGGCGATGCGGCGGAAGGTGTCGAGCTGATCCATGCTACCCCCGAAGTCCCCCGGCGCCTACCTAAACGCAAAGCCGCGATCTGGCGAGGTCTTTGTCGAGGCGAATGAGGTTGGATGCATCCATGGGGTTGCTCGCCCTTGCTGAAGACCGGCAGCGGTCTGGAGCGGCCTCCTTGACAAGGGAGCCTGAAAACAGACGGGGCATGGCCCTGGCAGGTCTGGCCCTGGCAGGTCTGGCCCTGGCAGGTCTGGCCATGGATGCATCCAACATCGACCGGGCGCAGCCGAAGGGGCCGGAATGCGGAGCATGGCCGTGCCGCTATTCCCTGGAAGATGGATGCATCCAACGGCCGCCTGTCATGCCGGCTTTCACTGCCGCCGGCGCCTGCGCCGCGGCCCCTTCCATGCTATAGGCGCGGCCGGTCAGGCGATGTCGACGGGCAGGACGGACGGGACGATGCAGCAGGCGGATGAGCTGTCGCGGGTCAAGGCGCGCATCAAGGCACTGACGGAAAAGACCGTCTCGAATGGCTGCACCGAGGCCGAGGCGCTCGCCGCCGCCGAGATGGCGGGCCGGCTGCTGGAACGCTACGCCCTCAGCATGGAGGAGATCGACATCCGCGCCGCCCGCTGCGTGCAGGTCGAGATCCCGCTGGCCGGCCGCCAGCGCCGCCCGATCGATGGCTGCGTTCCGGCCATCGCCCGCTTCTGCGACTGCAAGGTCTGGCTGACCCGGGAGGAGGACCGCCCCCGCTACATCTTCTTCGGCTTCGAGGAGGACACAGCGATGGCCAGCTATCTCTATGCCGTCATCGAGCGCGGCATGCAGACCGAGCTGGCCCGCTTCCGCGCGGCGCATCCTGGCCTGCGGGCGACCGCGCTGCGGCAGGCCTCGACCAGCTACCAGCAGGGCCTGGCCAGCCGCATTGCCGAGCGCCTGGAGACCCTGCATGCCGAGCGGGAGGCCGAGGTCGCGGCGAAGCGCAGCACCGGCAGCGCCCTGATCGTGGTGAAGCACCGGGTTGTGGAGGATGCCTTCAAGGAAACCTCCGTCCGCCTGGTCAGCGCCCGCCGCAGCGGGTTGCGCGCCAATGGCGCCTATCGGCAGGGCTATGCCGCCGGCGACCGCATCAGCCTCGACCGCCCGCTGCGCGGCACGGGGCAGGGGGCGCTGGAGTGAGCACGCCGCCTCCGCGGGACAGCCAGCGCCAGCGCGTCTATGCCTGGGAGGACCGGGTGGTCGCGCCGCAGGCGGGGGGCATGGTCGCCTTCGCCGCCGCCCAGCCGATGGTCGATGCGATCTGGGGCGAGCTCGGCCTGCGCTTCCCGCCGAAGGTCGAGAAGCTGCCGCACCAGGCGCGGCGCCGCATCGCCGATGCGGACCGGCTGCGCCTGCGCCTGCCGCCTGAATGCCCGCCCTGGGTGCTGTTGCACGAGCTGGCCCATTGCCTGACCAGCACGGCGGAGGGCCGGTCCGACGGCCATGGCGCGGCGTTCGTCGGGGTCTATGTGCAACTGCTGGTGCGCTATCTGCGGCTCGACCGGGACGCGCTCCTGGCCTCGCTCGCGGCGGAAGGCATCGCCGTGCAGCCGGAGGCGCGGCCGCTCTTCCTGGACGGCGCCGCATGAGTGACTCCCATCTCGACGGGCTGAACCCGGCGCAGCGCGCCGCCGTCCTGGCCCCGGCGCCGCAGCTGGTCATCGCCGGCGCCGGCTCGGGCAAGACCGAGACGCTGGCCCGCCGCGTCGTCGACCTGATCAGCCGGCGCGGCGAGGATCCGTCGCGCCTGCTCTGCATCACCTTCACCACCAAGGCGGCGGCCGAGATGCGCGCGCGGCTGGCGCAGCGCCTGCCGCCCGGCCGGCTGCCACGCTGGGTCGGTACCTTCCACGCCGCCATGGCCCGGCTGCTGATCGAGGATGGCGGCGATGTTCCCGGCCTGCCGCGCGGCTTCTCGATCATGCCGCAGGCCGAGGCCCGGCGCCTGCTGATGCAGGTGGCGGGCCTCCGCGACGCGCAGACCGGCACCGCCCTGCAGGAGGTGATCTCCCTGCTCAAGGGCCGGCTGGCCAAGACCCCGCGCGGGCCGGCCTTCGCCCGCTTCGAGGGCGCGCTGCTCGACCAGGCCGCGGCGCTGCTGCCTGATTACGGCAAGGCGCTCGCCGAGCGCGCGGCGCTGGATTTCGACGACCTGATCGCGCTGCCGGTGCGCGCCATGCGCGCCGACCCTGGCCTGGCCGCCCGCTGGCAGGGGCGCTGGTCGGAAATCCTCGTCGACGAGTTCCAGGACACCAACCTGGCGCAGCACCGGCTGGTCAAGCTGCTGGCCGGGCAGGGGGGGCGGGTCTTCGCCGTCGGCGACGATGCGCAGTCGATCTATGGCTGGCGGGGGGCGGCGGTCGCCGAGCTGCGCCGCTTCGCCGAGCATTATCCCGCCGCCCCGGCGCCGCTGCGGCTGGAGACCAATTACCGCTCCACCCGCCGCATCCTGCTCGCCGCCAATGCGGTGGCCGCCTGCGACCCGGAGGCGCTGCGCAAGACCCTGCGCCCGGCCGATGCCGCCTCGGCCCTGGGCCCGCCGCTGAGCCTGACCATCCTGGAGACCGCCGAGGAGGAGGGCAGGGCGGTCGCCCGCCGCCTGCTGGCGCTGAGGAAGAAGACGCCGGAGATGGCCTGGCGCGACGCCGCGGTGCTGCTGCGCGCCAGCTTCCTCGCCGACCCGCTGCTGCAGGGGCTGCGCGAGGCCGGCATCCCGGCCGGGCTGGTGGCCGAGCGCGAGCCCGAGCCGCCGCGCGAGATCCTGGCCGCGCAGGCCTGGCTGCGGCTGGCGCTGAGCTGGCGTGACGGCGCCTGGGACCCGGCGGCCGACGACGCCTTCCGACGCGCCTGCGCCATGCCGGCGCGCGGGCTTTCGGGGCGGCTCTTCGCCCGGCTGCGCGACCATGCCGCCGGGGCCGGGCTGGCACTCGCGGCCGCCATCCCGTCGCTGCCCGCCACCGAGGAGGAGCGCGCGCCGCTGCAGGCCGTCGCCGAAACCGCCCGGGCGATCGCCGACAGGCTGGCGGCCCAGCGCCCATCGCCCGCCGACGCGCTGCAGCTGGCGGCCATCGGCGCCGGGCTGGCCGATGGGCTGCGCCAGGCGAGCCCGGACCGGCTCGCCGCCTGGGAGGCCGCCTTCGCCGCCGCCGCCCGCAGCGGCAGCCTGCCCGCCTATGCGGATGCCCTGGCGCTGGGCAGTGCCGGCACCGAGGCCGAGGCGCCGGACGCCGTGGCGCTGATGACGCTGCACCGCGCCAAGGGGCTGGAATTCGACCATGTCCTGCTGCCGGGGCTGGAGGATGGCGTCTTCCCGCATTTCCGCGCCGAGGCGCAGGGCAGCCTCGATGAGGAGCGGCGGCTTTTCTATGTCGGGCTGACGCGGGCGCGGAAGACGCTGTGGCTCAGCTGGGTGCGGCACCGGCGCGACTGGGCGGCGAAGCCCTCGCGCTTCCTGGCCGAGATCCCGCCGCAGCTGTTCCGCGCGGTTGCCTAGAGCCGATCCCGACCAGGTGGAATCACCCGATCGGGTGAAGAGGCTCGCAAGAATGAAAAGCTAGAGCGGTGGCGGGGGCCAGGGGGACCCGGAACCCCCCACCCCCGCCCCCCGGGGACCCACCCGCACACAACACCGGAGCCGGCCCGCCCCCCCCGCCCCGGGGGGCCCGGCGCCCCCGCCCCCCCCCCCCCCCCCCGCTCTAGCGGCGCCGCTTGAAGACCGACAGGAATTCCAGCCGTTCGGCGACCAGCAGCAGCAGCGCCACCACGGCCAGCACCAGCAGGATGATCAGGGCGTTGCTCATGCCAGGGCCAACGCCGGCCGGCGGCGCGGGTTGCCGGCGGGCGGCAGGGCGGTGCTAGGCTGCCGGCATGGATGAGATCGACCGCAAGATCCTGGGCCTGCTGCAGGCCGATGCCACGCTGTCCGTGGCGCAGCTCGCCGACCGGGTGGGGCTGTCCACCACCCCCTGCTGGAAGCGCGTGCAGAAGCTGGAAGGGCAGGGGGTGATCACCCGCCGCGTCGCCCTGGTCTCGCCGGAGGCGGTCGGGCTCGGGCTCAGCGTCTTCGTCGCCATCGAGGCCGGCGACCATTCCGAGGCCTGGCTGCGCCGCTTCGCCGAGGCCGTCGCCGCCATGCCCGAGGTGATGGAGGCCTACCGCATGGCCGGCGAGGTCGACTACATGCTGCGCGTCGCGGTCGCCGACATGGCCGCCTATGACGCCTTCTACAAGAAGCTGATCGCGGCGACCGCGCCGCGCAACGTCACCTCCCGCTTCGCCATGGAGCGGATGAAGCACACCACCGCCTATCCGCTGGGCGGCGCCGCCTTCCGCGACCGCATGGCCGAGGCGGCGCGGGAATAGTTTTCCGCCGCCCCGGGCTTCGGCAGGACGGGCATCCTGCCGGGGCGCCGAAGTTTGGGAATCACAACTCTTTCCCGCCGGCCTCTGGCTTCATACTTTCGGGGCCGATGACGCAGCGCCATTCCTTCCCCCGCCGAATGCCCGGTTGCTGTCGGGCCTGACCCGGCCCGTCGCCGCGGCCCACCGGCCCGGCCGCTCCCTTCCAGCCCGCAGGCGGCCCTGGCGCCGCGAAGGACCAGCATGTCCGAGACCCATGCGGCAAGGCTGCCGCACGCCCTGATCGCCGCCCCCGCGCGCCGTTCGTTCCGGCCGCGCCTGACGCTGCCGCCGCAGCTGCGCCGCTTCCTCTCGCCGCTGGCGATCATCCTGCTGTGGCAGGCGGCCTCGATGGCCGGGCTGATCGCGCCGCGCACCCTCGCCGCGCCCAGCACCATCCTCGCCAGCGCCTGGGAGCTGACGCTGTCGGGCGAGCTGCCGTCGCATCTGCTGGTCTCGCTCGGCCGGGTCGGCGCCGGCCTCGCCATCGGCCTCTCCGCCGGCGTCGCCCTGGCGCTGGTCGCCGGCCTGTCGCGCCGCGGCGAGGAGGTGGTGGACGCGCCGATGCAGATGCTGCGCACCCTGCCCTTCCTGGCGCTGGTGCCGCTGTTCATCCTGTGGTTCGGCATCGGCGAGACGCCGAAGATCGCCCTCGTCGCCCTGGGCGCCACCTTCCCGGTCTATCTGACCCTGTTCTCCGGCATCCGCGGCGTCGAGCCAAAGCTGGTCGAGGCGGGGCAGGTCTTCGGCCTCGACCGCCGCGGGCTGGTGCGGCATGTGGTGCTGCCGGCCGCCCTGCCTTCGGCGCTGGTCGGGCTGCGCTATGCGCTGGGCAGCGCCTGGCTGAGCCTGGTCATCGCCGAGCAGATCAATGCCAGTTCCGGCATCGGCTTCCTGATCAACGACGCGCGGGAATTCCTGCGCACCGACATCATCGTCGTCGGCCTGCTGGTCTATGCGCTGCTCGGCCTCGGCGCCGATGCGCTGGTGCGTCTGGTCGAGCGCCGGGCGCTGGCCTGGCGCCCCAGCCTGGTGAAGGGGTGAGCGCCATGACCGACCGCAGCCTGCGCGTCCGCCACCTGACCCGCCGCTTCGGCACGAACACCGTGCTGGACAATCTTTCGCTGGAGCTGGCGCCCGGCAGCTTCACCGCGCTGCTCGGCCGCAGCGGCTCCGGCAAGTCGACGCTGCTGCGCACGCTGGCCGGGCTGGACCCGGCGCCGGCCGAGGCGCAGCTCGACCTGCCGCGGCCGGTCGCCGTCGCCTTCCAGGAGCCGCGGCTGCTGCCCTGGAAGAAGGTCTGGCAGAATGTCGTCATCGGCCTGGACGGCCGCGCCTTGCGCGACCGCGCCGAGGCGGCGCTGCAGGAGGTCGGGCTCGGCCGTCACCTCGACGCCTGGCCGGCGACGCTGTCCGGCGGCGAGGCGCAGCGCACCGCTTTGGCCCGCGCCCTGGTGCGCCAGCCGAAGCTGCTGCTGCTGGACGAGCCTTTCGCGGCCCTCGACGCGCTGACCCGCATCCGCATGCATGCCCTGGTGCTGGAGCTGTGGCGGCACCACCGCCCGACCACGCTGATCGTGACGCATGACGTGGACGAGGCCGTGCTTCTCGCCGACCGCGTGCTGGTGCTCGACGGCGGCCGCATCGCCGCCGATGTGGCGGTCGACCTGCCGCGGCCGCGCCGCCATGCCGATCCGGTCTTCTCGGCGCTGCGCCGCCAGTTGCTGGGCGCGCTCGGCGTCGAACTGGAGGAGGCGGCCTGATGGACAGCTTCGTTCGTCTCGACCCGCTGCCCGCGCTGAAGCGTCGCTTCGCCGAAAGCGCGGCGCAGCATGATCGCGACGCTTCCTTTCCGCATGAGAATTTCGCGGCGCTGCAGGAAGCCGGGCTGCTCGGCCTGACCGCGCCGGAGCGGTTCGGCGGCGCGCAGATCGGCCTGGCGCGGGCGGCGGAGATCGTCGGCCAGGTGGCGGAAGGCTGCCCGGCCACCGCCCTGGTGCTGGCCATGCAGTTCATCCAGCTGCGCCAGCTCTGCGCCGAGCCCGCCTGGCCGGAGGCGCTGAAGGAAAGGCTGGCGCGCGGCGCCGTCGAGCGCGGCGAGCTGGTCAATGCGCTGCGCGTCGAGCCGGAGCTCGGCACCCCGGCGCGCGGCGGGCTGCCGGCGACCATCCTGCGCCGCGACGGCGAAGGCTGGCGGCTGTCGGGGCGGAAGATTTTCTCGACCGGCGCGCCGGCCCTGACCTGGATGCTGGTCTGGGCGCGCACGGATGAAGACGCGCCGCGCACCGGGCTGGTGCTGGTGCCGGCCGGCGCCGCGGGCGTCGCCATCGAGGAGAGCTGGGACCAGGCCGGGCTGCGCGCCTCGGGCAGCCATGCCGTGGTCTTCGACGGCGTCGCCATCGCCGGGCATCAGGCGCCCGACCTGCGGCTGCCGGCCGACTGGGCACGGCCGGATGCGGCGCAGGCGGCCTGGAACACGCTGCTGATCGCGGCGCTCTACACGGGCGTCGCGCGGGCGGCGCGCGACTGGCTGCTCGGCTTCCTGCGCAGCCGCGTGCCGTCTGCCCTCGGCGCGCCGCTGGCGACGCTGCCGCGGATGCAGGAGGCGGTCGGCCGGATCGAGGCGCTGTTGCTGGCCAATGCGCGGATGGTGGCCGCGGCCGCAGCCGACCAGGATGCCGGCGACGGGGCGACGGCGACCGAGACGTCGCTGATCAAGACGCTGGCCGCCGACAATGCCATCGAGGTGGTGCAGCAGGCCCTGGCGCTGACCGGCAATCATGGCCTGGCCAGGAAGAACCCGCTGGAGCGGCATCTGCGCGATGTGCTCTGCGCCCGCATCCATACCCCGCAACCCGATGCCGCTTTCACCCTCGCCGGGCGCCTGGCGCTCGGCCTGGGCTGAGGAGGAGACAGCAATGTCCGACAAGCTCGAATTCATCGGCATGGTCCAGCCGCGCCAGCAGTCGGAGATCCATCCGGCCTCCGGCCCGGCGATCGACCTCGGCTATTTCCGTGCCTCGGCGCAGGCGCATGACGAGGCCGGCTTCGACCGCATCCTGATCGGCTGGTACAGCAACGGGCCGGACGGGCTGCTGCTGGCCGCCGATGCCGCCGCGCACACGAGGAAGGTCAGCTTCCTGGTCGCCCACCGGCCGGGCTTCCAGGCGCCGACCACGGCGGCGCGGGCCTTCGCCAGCCTGGACCAGCTCAGCGGCGGCAGGGCGGCGATCCATGTCATCTCCGGCGGCGACGACACCGACCAGGCGCGCGACGGCGACTGGCTGGGCAAGGATGACCGCTATGCCCGCACCGACGAATACCTGGACGTGCTGAAGGCGGTCTGGAGCGGCGAGGGGCCGGTCGACCATGAGGGGGCCTACTACCGCATCAAGGGCGCCTCGCCCGAGGTGAAGACGGTGCAGGCGCCGCGCATCCCGATCTATTTCGGCGGCGCCTCGGAAGCGGCGCTGCGGGTGGCGGGCAGGCATGCCGACACCTATGCGCTCTGGGGCGAGACCCAGGCGCAGGTGCGCGACATCGTCGCCCGCGTCCGCGCCGAGGCCGCGAAGCACGGGCGGCAGGTGAAGTTCAGCCTGTCCTTCCGCCCGATCCTGGCCGAGACCGAGGAAGCCGCCTGGGCCAAGGCCGAGACGATCCTGGGCGAGATCCGCCGGGTGAAGGGCCAGGCGATCCTGGCGACCGGCGCAGATGCCAAGAGCCGCGCGCCGCAGAATGCCGGGTCGCAGCGGCTGCTCGACGCCGCGGCGCTGGGCGACCGGCCGGAGGGGCGGCTCTACACCGCCATCGCCCGCGAGACCGGGGCGCGCGGCAATACCACCGCGCTGGTCGGCACGCCGGAGCAGGTGGCCGAGGCCTTCCTCGACTACCACGCGCTGGGGGTCACCACCTTCCTGATCCGCGGCTTCGATCCGCTGGAAGACGCGGTCGAATACGGCCGCTCGCTGCTGCCCGCCACCCGCCGACTGCTGGCCGAGAAGCTGGCGCATCAGGACATCGCCGCATGACTTTCCTGCCCACACGTCGAATTCTGCTGACCGGGGCCGCCGTGCTGGCGGCGCCGCGGGTGCTGCGGGCGCAGGCGCCGCTGCGGGTCGGCGACCAGCGCGGCAATGCGCGCGCCGTGATGGAGGCGGCCGGCGTGCTGAAGGGCGTCGAGGGGCGCTTCGCCTGGAGCGAGTTCCCCGCCGCCGCGCCGCTGGTCGAAGCGCTGAATGCCGGCGCCATCGATACCGGGCTGGTGGGGGATGCGCCCTTCACCTTCGGCGCCGCCGCAGGGGTGCCGGCCAAGGCGATCGCGGCGACGCGGCAGGGGCAGGATGGGTTGGCGATCCTGGTGCCGAAGGACAGCCCGATCCGCAGCTTCGCCGATCTGCGCGGCAAGAGCATCGCGACAGGGCGCGGCTCGATCGGGCACCAGCTGGTGCTGGCGGCGCTGGAGGATGCGAAGCTGCCGGCGGATGCAGTGAAGCTGGTCTTCCTGCTGCCGGCGGATGCCAAGGCGGCCTATGGCAGCGGCGCGGTGGAGGCCTGGTCGACCTGGGAACCCTATGTGTCGCAGGAAGAGGTGCTGGTCGGATCGCGCCGCATCGTCGATGGCAACCGCATCACGCCGGGCTTGAGCTTCCAGGCGGCGCGGGACGATGCCATCGCGTCGCGCCGGCCTGACCTGGAAGACTTCGTGCGTCGCCTGACGGTCGCGCGTCGCTGGGCGAACGACAACATTTCTTCGTACGCCAAGACGTGGTCCGGCCTGATGAATGTACCCGAGCCGGTGGCCGTGCAGTGGTTCACGCGCGCCCGCACGCGGGTGGTGCCGATCGACGACAGTGTGGCGCGGGACGAGCAGGGCAATATCGACCTGTACACGCGGGCCGGCTTGGTGCGGCGGCGCATTGTGGCCGATGACATCCTGGACCGCAGTTTTTCGGCCGTGATCCAGTCTGCCTGAATGTGGGGGTCCGGGGGCATTCAATGCCCCCGGTGCTTGCTTTGCTTATCTGAGCGTCGGATCCAGCCGATCCCGCAGCCAGTCGCCCACGAGGCTGACCGACAGCGTCGTCAGCACGATGACAGCCGAGGGCGACAGCAGGATCCAGGGCGCCCGCGTCAGGTATTCCCGCCCATACCCCACCATGTTCCCCAGCGAGGTCATCGGCGGCTGCACGCCGAGGCCGAGGAAGGACAGCCCGCTTTCCAGCAGGATGATTTCCGGAAAGGCGAGCGTCATGGAGACGATCAGCGTCGCCGCGATATTGGGCAGCACGTGATGGGCATAGACGCGCCAGGGCGTGGCGCCGAGCTGGCGGACGGCTGCCGCATAGCCCTGCGCCCCGGCGCTGATGGCGAGGCCGCGGGCGATGCGGGCGTAGCGTTCCCAGCCATGCAGGCCGAGCAGGCCGATGAAGAGCGGCAGGGAATTGCCGAAGAAGGCCAGCACCGAGAGGGCCAGGATCATGAAGGGCATGGCGGCCTGGAAATCGACCAGGGCCATCACCGCCTGCTCCACCCAGCCGCGGAAATGCGCGGCGAGGAAGCCGAGCAGTACGCCGAGCGTCGCCGCGATGATGGCGGCGCCGAAGGCGATCAGCAGCGACATGCGGATGGAGACGATCAGGCGCGAGAGCACGTCGCGGCCGAGCTCGTCGGTGCCGAGCGGATGCGCCCAGCTGCCGCCCATGAAGACCGGCGGCGAGAGGCGGGCGCGCAGGTCGAGGGCGGTGATGGAATAGGGCCGGATCTGCTCGGCGAGGAAGGCGATGGCCAGGACGGCGACGATCCAGACCAGGGCGATCGCCACCATCGGCGGGATCTTCCGGCGCGGTTTCGGCGGCGCCACGGGCAGCGGCAGGACGGCGGGGGTGGTCGCGGACATGGTCAGGCCTCTCCGCGCGTGGCAACGCGCAGGCGCGGGTCGAGGGCGCCGTAGAGCAGGTCCACCGCCAGGTTGGCCATGATCATGGTGGCGGCGACCAGCAGCAAAATGCATTGCACGACGGCCAGGTCGCGGTTGGCGACGGCCACGACGAGCAGCCGCCCGACGCCGGGCCAGGAGAAGACACTCTCGACGACGACGGCGCCGGCCAGCAGGCTGCCGATCATGAAGCCGACGATGGTCACCGTCGGGATGGCGGCATTGGGCAGGGCATGGCGGCGGACGGCCATCTGCCAGGGCACGCCCTTGGCCAGCGCCGTGCGCATATAGGGCTGGCCCAGCACCTCGAGCATCGCCGAGCGTGTGAACCTTGCCAGCACGGCGGCGCCGCCGAGGCCCAGCGTGATCACCGGCAGGATGGCATGGCGCCAGCTGTCCTGGCCGCCGGAGGGCAGCCAGCCGAGCTGCACGGCGAACAGCAGCACCAGCAGCAGGCCGAGCACGAAGGAGGGCACGGTGAAGCCGGCCACCGCCAGCAGCATCACCGCGCGGTCGGCGAAGGAGTTTCTGTGCAATGCGGCGTAGATGCCCGCTGGAATTCCAAGGCCCAGCTTGATCGCGAGCGCGGGCAGGGTCAGGGCCAGGGTGGCCGGGATGCGCTCGGCCACCAGGCTGATGGCGCTGCGGCCGTCACGCATCGAATTGCCCAGGTCGCCCTGGAAGATGGCGGCGAAGTAGCGGAAGTACTGGACCCAGAGCGGGTCATCCAGACCCCAGGCGCGGCGGAAGGCAGCGACGGCCTCCGGCGGCGCATCGGCCGACATGATCAGCAGCGCCGGGTCGCCGGACAGGCGCAGCACGATGAAGGCGAAGCTGACCACCAGCACCAGGGTCAGGAAGGCGCGGGCCAGGCGCAGGCCGAGGAAGCGCAGCATGTCAGGCCGCCTTTTTCACGATGAGGCCGTGGCCGGCCGGCATTTCGCCCTGCGCGACATGGCAGGCGACCAGGCGGCCATCGGCGCGCGGCTTCAACGCCGGGTTGTCGGTGACGCAGCGGCTGCCGGCCATCGGGCAGCGCGGGTGGAAGGCGCAGCCGGAGGGGCGCGCCGCCGGGTTGGGAGGGTCGCCCTGCAGCACGATGCGCTGACCACGCCGGCCGGGATGCGGGATGGCCGAGACCAGGGCCTGGGCATAGGGGTGGGCCGGGTCGTGCAGCACGGCGTCGGGCTCGCCTTCCTCGACGATGCGGCCGAGATACATGACGGCCACGCGGTGGCTCATCTGCCGCACGGCGCGCAGGTCGTGGCTGATGAACAGGATGGAGACGCCGCGCTCGGCCTGGATCTCCGAGAGCAGGTTCATCACCTGCGCCTGGATCGAGACGTCGAGCGCGCTGATCGGCTCGTCGCAGACCAGCAGCGCGGGATCGGTCGCCATGGCGCGGGCGAGGACCGCGCGCTGGCGCTGGCCGCCGGAGAGCTCATGCGGGTAGCGCGCGCCCTGGTCGGGGCGCAGGCCGACCGCCTGCAGCAGGGTGGCGACGCGCTCGGGGCCGCCGGGCAGGCCGTGGATTGTCAGCGGCTCCTCGACCTGGGTGCCGATGGAGAGGCGGCGGTCGAGCGCGCCCAGCGGGTCCTGGAAAACCATCTGCATCCTGGCCCGCTGCGCCCGCCAGGCGCTGCTGCCGGGGGCGGGGAGGGCGGCGCCCTCGAAGCGGACGCTGCCCTGGTCCGGGGTTTCCAGGCCCAGCACCAGCCGGCCGGTGGTCGACTTGCCGCAGCCGGATTCGCCGACCAGGCCGAGGGTCCTGCCGCGTTCCAGCGTCAGCGAGACGCCATCCAGGGCGCGGACCTCGACGGGACGGCCGAAGAAGCCCTGGCGCTGCCAGTAGCGGCGGGTGAGGCCCTGGGCTTCGAGAAGAGGGGCGTTCATGCGGGGGCCAGGGCAGGGGAGGGGGTGGTGGTGGCATGCACCGCCGGGTGGAAGCAGGCGGCGCGGTGCTGCGGTGCCAGCGCCTCCAGGCAGGGCATCGCGGCGCTGCAGGACGCCGTGGCGCGCGGGCAGCGCGGCGCGAAGGCGCAGCCGGGCGGCATGGCCCAGGGCTCCGGCACCGTGCCGGGGATGGCCAGCAGCGGCCGGCGCGGCCCGTCCATCGGCGGCAGGGCGGCCAGCAGGCCTTCCGCATAGGGATGCGAGGGCGCCGCGAACAGCCGGCTGGCAAGGTTCTCTTCGACGATGCGGCCGGCATACATGACGCAGACCCGCTCGCAGGTCTCGGCGACGACGCCGAGATCGTGGCTGACCAGGACGAGGGCCATGCCGGTGTCGCGGCGGATCTCCTGCAGCAGCTCGAGGATCTGCGCCTGGATGGTGACGTCGAGCGCGGTGGTCGGCTCGTCGGCCACCAGCAGCTCGGGCTCGCCGGCCAGGGCCATGGCGATCATCACGCGCTGGTTCTGCCCGCCGGAGAGCTCATGCGGATAGGCCTCCAGCCGCCGCGCCGGGTCGGGCATGCCGACGCGCTCCAGCAGGCGCCTGGCCTCGGCGCGCGCCGAGGCGCCGTCCAGGCCGCGATGCAGCCGCAGCCCTTCGGCGATCTGCCGGCCGATGCGGTGCACCGGGTTCAGGCTGCTGGCCGGGTCCTGGAAGATCATGGCGACGCGGCGGCCGCGGATGCGGTCGAGCGTGGCGGGCGCGGCGCCCACCAGCTCGGCGCCGTCCAGCCTGACGCTGCCGCCGACCCGGGCCCTGGCGGGCAGCAGGCCGAGGGCGGCCAGCCAGGTGACCGACTTGCCGCAGCCGCTCTCGCCGACCAGCGCCACGGCCTCGCCCCGGCCGATGGACAGGTCGACGCCGCGCAGCGCCGGCTGGCCCTCGAAGCTGACGGTCAGGCTGCGGATCTCGACGAGAGCCTCGGCCATGCTCAGACCTTCCAGTTGCCGGCGCGGAAGTCCATCGCGAAGGCCGGCGCGGCCTTCCAGCCGATGTCGCGCCGCTTGGCGGTGAAGGTCGCGTTCTGGTGCAGCACGGTATAGGCGGGGTCCTCGCGCTCGCAGATCTCCAGCATGCGGCGGAAGACCTGCTTGCGGCGGGCGCGGTCGGTGGAGGTTTCCAGCTCGACGGAGAGCGTCGTCATCTCGTCGTTGCGCCACTCGCCGACCTGCTGCTGCTGGCCGTTCGGCCCGTGCTGGTTGACGATCGAGGAGACGGGATCGTTGAAGGGGGCGCTGTTCGACCAGTCGCGGACGGCGCGGGTGTTGCTGCGCTCCAGGATCTGCGACCAGTTCTCCTTCATCTCGATCTGCACGTTCAGGCCGACCTGCTTCCACATCTCGACCAGGATCTGCGCCGTCGGCGTCTGGTTGGTGTAGTAGTTGTTCAGCAGGCGATAGGGGATCGGGTCGCCCTTGTAGTTCGCCTCCTTCAGCAGGCGCTGGGCCTCCGCCGGGTCGTATTTCGGCACTTCCCAGTCGGCGACGTACATGTCGCCGTAATAGTCCCATTGCAGGCCGCGCGGCACCACGGTGCGGCCGGCCCAGAGGCTGTCGACGATGGCCTGGCGGTCGATCGCATGGGTGAAGGCGCGGCGGACGCGCGGATCGACCAGCTGCGGGTGGTTCTTGTCGAAGCAGGTCAGGCGGTGGTTGAGGATGGTGCCGCCCTGCACCTCGAAGCGGCGGTCGCCCTCGATGCCCTCGATCTGGTCGGGCGGGATGTCGCAGGCGAACTGCACCTCGCCGGAGCGCAGCATGTTGATGCGCGCCGAGACCTCGGGCACCTCGATGAAGCGGATTTCCTTCAGCGGCGGCCGGCCGCCCCAGTATTCGTCATGCGCGACCAAACGGAGAGATTGATCGGCGCGGAACTCGGCGACCTTGTAGGGGCCGGTCAGGACCGGCTTGCGCGCCCAGTCGAACCAGGTCTCGCATTCGATATAGGCGCGCTTGCTGACGATCTGCGCGCCATAGCGCGACAGCCGGCCTTCCAGCGTCACGTCCGGCGTCGCGTTGTGGAAGCGCACCGTGTACTTGTCGACCACCTCGACGCGCTGCAGCGCCGGGAAGGAGCGGCGCGCCACGGCCGGCACTTCCGCCGGCAGGTCGCGGCCGGCCCGCGTCGGAATGCGGTCGCCGCTGATCTGGATGGTGCGGCCATCGGCCACCGGCAGGGTGTCGCCGAACATCCGCTCCGGGCCGAAGGTGAAGGCCACGTCCTCGGCCGTCATCTCGTCGCCATTGTGGAACTTCACGCCCTGGCGGAGCTTCAGCTCGATGACCTTGTCGGAGAGGCGCGTCCATTCGGTGGCCAGCTCCGGCACCGCCTTCAGGCCGCCCAGCCAGTCGCGGCCGATCAGCCCTTCCCAGAGCGAGGAGAACAGCACGCGCTCGCCCACATTGGACTGCTCGCGCAGCACTTCGAGGGTGTTGGAGTTGCTGATCTTCTGCACCGCGATGGCGATGCTGGGGCGGCGGTCGGCGCCGGCATTCTGCGCGATGGCGAAGCGGGGCAGGGCGGCGCTGGCGCCGAGCGCGCCGGCACCGAGCAGCAGGGAACGACGATGGGACAGCATCAGCTGCGCTCCTCGAGGCCACGGGGCGTGGACCGGAAATGGGTCAGGGTGCGTTCGGCATGGCGCATGCGGTGCGACAGCGCCTTCTGCGCATAGGTCGCGACGGTCGCGGCATGCGCCGGATCGGCGGCCAGGTTGGTGTACTGGTCCGGATCGGCCTTCAGGTCGAAGAGCAGCGGCGGCAGGCCGGAGAAATGGACATATTTCCAGTCCTCGTCCTGCACGACGCAGAGCGAGCAGTCGTCCTTGTCGAGGCCGAGCGCCGTCTCCGGCTGCGAATAATGGATGTCGCGGAAGTCGTATTCGTAGAACAGATGGTCGCGCCAGTCGGCCGGCCTGCCCTGCTGCACCAGCGGCAGCAGCGCGCGGCCGTCGCAGGCGCGCGGCGTGCGGCCGCCGAGCCATTCCAGGATGGTCGGCAGCACGTCGACGCTTTCGGTGAAAGCAGATTCGATGCGGCCGGCCGAATGCGGCGCCTCGGGGTCCTTGATCACCAGCGGGATGCGGAAGCTTTCGTCGTGATAGCCGATCTTGCCCAGCAGGTAGTGATCGCCGAGCTGCTCGCCATGATCCGAGGTGAAGATGATCATGGTGTCATCCCACTGCCCGGTCTGCTCGAGATACTCGAAGACCTTCCCGAGCGCGTCGTCGATCTCGGTCATCAGCCCGGCATAGGTGGCGCGCATCTGCCGGATGCTGGCTTCCGACAGCTCCGTCGCCGCGCCGCCGGCGCCATGGAAGAAGGACCCCTGGCTGATGCCGCGCAGGTAGAAGTCGAGCAGCGGATGCTGGCCGGCCTCCTCCTGCCAGTCGGGCTTGCGCACCGGCGCCGGCATCTCGGCCGGGCTGTACATTCTGTTGTAGGGCTCGGAGGCGATGAAGGGCGGATGCGGCCGCCAGTAGCCCAGATGCAGGAACCAGGGTTTCTCACCTTTCCCCTTGAGGTAGGTGAGGGCCCGCTCCGTGAAATAAGCCGTGTCGGAAAGCTCCGACGGAATGCGCGAGGGGCGATCGGTCGCGCCGGGCACTGAATCCTCGCCCTCCGGCAGCCAGATGTCCTCGCGGTTCTCGGGGAGAGAAAAACCCTTCTGGGCGAGCCAGCCGAAATAGCCGTCCATGCTCGGCTCGAAGGCGCCGACCGCCCGGAAGCCTTCCATCAGGTCGCCCAGGATGGAGAAGCGCGGGTCCTTGCCCGGATTGGCGCGCGGGTCCGGCGTCGTCGTGGTGTAGCCGATCAGCGCCGGGTCATAGCCGATCTGCCGCAGCGCCTTGGCCAGGTTCAGGTGGCGGGCATCCAGCGGGATGGTGTTCTGCACCGCCCGGTGGTTCATCAGATAGAGCCCGGTCAGCAGGCTGGCCCGCGCCGGACCGCAGGGCACGGTGGTGGTGACGTGGTTGCGGAAGGTCACGCCCTCGCGGCACAGCCGGTCCAGATTGGGGGTGCGCAGGAAATCGGCGCCCAGCACGGGCATGAAGTCCGCCCGCCATTGGTCCACCACGATCAGCAACACATTCTTGCGGCGCGCCATATCCAACCTTGTCCCACCGGTTCTGCGATGGGCGGAGCGTTAGACCCCTGGGCTGACAGCGGGATGACAGGCCGGTTGCAGGATCGTGACACCTGCAGGAGGATGCCGTCGCGCCAGCGATGGGCAGCACCGGAGGGGCAGCACCGGCCTTGACGGATACACGCTGCTCCACGACACAATGGCCGATAGCACGCGCCCAAGCGGGAGGATTGCCCCATGCCGCATGACGGTCTTGACCACTCCGATCTGCATGTCGAGCCGCCGGCCGACGGCTGGAAGCATTCCGGTGTCCGCGTCATCCCGGCCGACAGCCTGGACACCAACACCGCCTCCACCCCCGGCATGAACCGGGCGGCGGCGATCAACGCGGCCCGCGTCGGCGCGCAGAAGATCTGGGCTGGCACGGTTCACATCCATGCCAATGCCAAGACCGGCGCGCACCACCATGGCGCGCTGGAAAGCGTGATCTATGTGATCCGCGGCCGCGCCCGCATGCGCTGGGGCGAGAAGCTGGAATTCGTCGCCGAGGCGGGCCCCGGCGACTTCATCTACGTGCCGCCCTATGTGCCGCACCAGGAGATCAACGCCTCGGAGGAGGAGACGCTGGAATGCGTGCTCGTCCGCAGCGACAACGAGGCGGTGGTGGTCAACCTGGATATCGAGCCGGTGGAGAAGCCGGAGAACGTGGCCTGGATCGACCCCATCCATAAGGCTTCGTAAATAAAGGTCGAGCGGTCACGGGTTACGCCTGGCCGAGGTTGCAGCAGCGGCGCGCGCGCCACACATCTGCCGGTATGGCGCCGCGCATCACCACCCTGACCCTGAACCCCACCATCGACCTGGCCTGCCAGGCCGAGAAGGTGCAGCCCGTCCGCAAGATCCGCACCACGGATGAACGCCAGGACCCCGGCGGCGGCGGTGTGAACGTCGCCCGCGTGGTGCAGGAGCTCGGCGGCGAGACGGAGGCGGTGATCCTGGCCGGCGGCGTCACCGGCCATTTCCTGGTCGAGCTGCTGGGCGAGATCGGCCTGCCGCACCGCGCCATCCCGATCGCCGGCCGCACCCGCATCAGCCAGACCGTGCTGGACCGCAGCCTGGGCGAGGAATTCCGCTTCGTCCCCGAAGGCCCCGAGGTCGGCGAGAGCGAGTGGCAGGCGGCGCTGGCGGCGCTGGAGCACCTGCCGGAAGGCGACTGGCTGGTCGCCAGCGGCAGCCTGCCGCGCGGCGTGCCGGAGGATTTTTACGCCCGCGTCGCAGCGATCGCCCGGGCCCGGGGGCTGCATCTGGTGCTGGACAGCTCGGGTCCGGCGTTGCGCGCCGGCATCGGCCAGGGCGTCGCGCTGATCAAGCCGAGCCAGGGCGAGTTCGAGTCGCTGGTCGGCCGCAAGCTGCGCGAGCCGGGCGCCCTGGAGAACGCCGCCGCCGAAGCCATCCGGCAGGGGGCGGCCCGGCTGATCGCCGTGACGCTCGGGCATGAGGGCGCGCTGCTGGCCTCCCCCGAGGGGGTGCTGCGCCTGCCCGCCCTGCCGGTCACCGTGCGCGGCGCGGTCGGCGCCGGCGACAGCTTCGTCGCCGCTATGACCCTGGCGCTGGCGCGCGGCGCGGCGCCGCCCGACGCCTTCGCCTGGGGCATGGCCGCCGGGGCCGCGGCGGTCTCGAATGCCGGCACCGCGCATCCGACCCGGGCCGAGGTCGAAAAATTGAGACGGAAAGTCCAGCTGCCCGCGCGGGCCTGAATCTGATCGCCGTCGCATCGTGCACGAAATCGTGCTATCGGAGCGCCCCTTGGCCCGGTACCGCCGGGCCTCCCCCATTTCCCCGACGATAGGGCTGCCGCTTGCGCCTCCTGAAGCTCCTGTTCCGGCGGGCCTGGCCCGGCCCGCGCGGCGGAGCGGCGGTTCCGACGCCGTGCCGGCAGGTTCCCGAGGCCGAGCTGGCGCTGGCGCGGGAGCGTGACCGGCTGCAGGCGCTGCTGGACGTCAATTCCGACTGGATCTGGGAGGTGGATGCGGCGGGGCGCTACGTCTTCGTCTCGGCCCATGCGGAAGGCCTGCTCGGCTTCCGGCCGGAGCAGATCCTCGGCCGCACCCCCTTCGACTTCATGCCGCCCGCGGAGGCGGAGCGCGTCGGCGCCCTGTTCGCCGATATCCTCGCCCGCCGCGCCCCCTTCTCGGGGCTGCTCAACCGCAACCGCCGCGCCGATGGGCGCGAGGTCGTGCTGGAGACCAGCGGTATCCCGCTGCTGGCGGCCGATGGCACGCTGCTCGGCTATCGCGGCATCGACCGCGACGTGACCGAGCGGGAGGAGAGGGCCGGGCGCATCGCCTATCTCGCCCGTCATGATTCGCTGACCGGCCTGGCCAACCGGCCGGAATTCATGACGCGGCTGGAAGGCCTGCTGGCCGCCGGCCGCCCGGTCGCGCTGCTGCTGCTCGACCTCGACTTCTTCAAGGAGGTGAACGACCAGCTCGGCCATGCCGGCGGCGACGCCCTGCTGCGCCGGGTGGCCGAGCGGATGCGCGAGACCCTTGCGCCGGGCAGCCTCTGCGCCCGGCTGGGCGGCGACGAATTCGCCATCCTGAAGGAAGGCATCGGCGAGGCCGAGGCGATGGCCGCCGCCACCCGGCTCGGCACCGCGCTCTGCGAACCTTACCAGCTGGAGGGGCGCCAGGCGGTGATCGGCGTCAGCCTCGGCCTGGCGCTGGCGCCGCGTCACGCCGGCGGCGCCGAGGCGCTGCTGCGCTGCGCCGACCTCGCCCTCTACCGCGCCAAGGAGGAGGGGCGCGGCGATGTCTGCCTCTACGATGCCGGGCTCGAGGCGCGGCAGCGGGCGAATGACGGCATGGAGGCGGCGCTGCGGCGGGCCCTGGCGGAGGGCGAGATCGATCCGCTCTACCAGCCGGTCTTCGCCGCCGGGACGCGCCGCATGGCCGGCTGCTGCGTGGTGCCGCGCTGGCGCCATCCGCTGCAGGGCGACATCCCGCCCGACACCTTCCTGGCCCTGGCCGACCGCACCGGGCTGGTGCTGCCGCTCGGCGAGATGCTGCTGCGGCGGGGCTGCCAGTCGGCGCTGTCCTGGCCGGCGGCCTGGCGGCTGACGGTCCCCGTCACGCCGGTGCAGCTGCGCGATCCGGGCTTCGTGGAGATGGTCACCCAGCGGCTGGCGGAGAGCGGCCTGCCGCCCGGCCGGCTGGAGATCGCCGTCGGCGAGACGGTGCTGGGCCCGGCCCCCGCCGAGGTGCCGCGTTCGCTGCGCAAGCTGCGCGCCGCCGGCGTCGGCCTGGCGCTCGACCGCTTCGGCGAGGGCCCGACCGCCCTGGCCACCGTCCAGCGTTTCCACTTCGACCGGCTGCGCCTGGCGCCGATGCTGGTGCGCGATGTCGAGCGCGAGCCGGCGGCCAGCCTGGTCGCCGCCATCGCCCTGCTGGGCCGGCGGCTCGGCCTCGGCGTCAGCGCGGTGGGGGTGGAGAGCAAGGCGCAGCTCGACGCCCTGCTGGCCGCCGGCTGCACCGAGCTGCAGGGCCCTGGCCTGGCCGAGGCGGTGGAGGCGGCGGCGCTGCGGCCGCAGCCCTGGCCGCAGCCCGAGCCGGCCCTCCCCCCCGGCCTGGCCGCCGGCTGAGCCCCGCGCCGCGCCGGCTTTTCCACCGGTTTCTTTCGGCCGCTCCCTTGCACGTGAGCAGTGCCGAAGCCTTAATCCGGCGCCCCGGCCCCGCCCCTTCGGCATGGCCGGCAAGGGGAGGAAAAACCCATCATGCGCCCGCTGGCTCTCACCGGCCTCGGCGGCCTCGCTGCCGCCTTTCTGTCCGTCGTCACCCCTGCCGCCGCGCAGCAGCCCTCCGCCGATGCGGTGGCCGCGATCCGCGCGCGCGGCGCGCTGGTCTGCGGCGTGACGCCTTCCACCGTCGGCTTCGCGACGCCGGGCACCGATGGCCGCTTCCGCGGCATCGACGCCGATTACTGCCGCGCCATCGCGACCGCCGTGCTGGGCGACGTGGAGAAGGTGCGCATCGTGCCGACCACGACGCAGCAGCGCTTCACCCAGCTGCAGTCGGGCGACATCGATGTCCTGTCGCGCGTCACCACCTGGACGCTGGGCCGCGAGGCGGCGCTGGGCCTGGTCTTCGTCGGCACCAATGTCTTCGACGGCCAGGGCTTCATGGTGAAGAAGTCGCTCGGCATCAGCTCGGCCAAGGAGCTGAACGGCGCCACCATCTGCATGCAGCCCGGCTCGACCACCGAGCTGAACGCGGCCGACTGGTTCCGCGCCCAGGGGCTGACCATGACGCCGCTGCTGATCGAGGATATCGACGAGGTCCGCAAGGCCTTCTTCTCCGGCCGCTGCGACGCCTACAGCACCGATTCCACCACGCTGGCGGCGCTGCGCTACAACCAGGGCGCCAATGCCGACCAGTTCGTGGTGCTGCCCGAGCTGATCTCGAAGGAGCCGCTGAGCGTCGCCATCCGCAAGGGCGACTGGCGCTTTTCCGATATTGCCCGCTGGACGCACTTTGCTCTGTTGACCGCGGAGGAGCTCGGCCTCACCGCCGCCAATGTCGACCAGCAGGCGGCCAGCACCAATCCGGACGTGCAGCGCTTCATCGGCCGCAGCGGCGACCTCGGCAAGATGCTGGGCCTCGAGCCGGACTGGGCGGTGCGGGTGATCAAGGCCGTCGGCAATTACGGCGAGATCTGGGAGCGCAACCTGGGCCCGATCGGCATCCCGCGCGGCATGAACAACCTGTGGAACAAGGGCGGCCTGCAATACGCCCCGCCGATGCGCTGATTGGCGATGCGCTGATCTGAGACCTGGGCGTCGGTTCAGCCGACGCCCAGCTTGCGGCGTAGCCGGGCCCTGGGGTCGGCCGCCGCCGCGGCGCGCAGCCGGCCCTGCAGCGCCTCGATATAATTCTCCCGCGTCCGCCGGATATGCCGGTCGAGGATCTCCGCCAGGTCCTCGGCGTCATGGCCGCCGAAGAGGGCGACCATCCGCGCATGGTCGGCCAGCGAGCGCGCCGGCTCGCCCGGGCTCAGCACCGCCAGATGGGTGCGCAGCGCCGAGACCCGGCCCAGGCACATGTCATAGGCCTGGGTCAGGTAGCGGTTGCCGCATTGCGCGAAGAAGGCCAGGTGGAAGGCCATGTCGGCCCGGCCATAGCGCTTCATGTCGTCGGCCGCCGCGGCCGCCTGCATCTCGCCCAGCGCGGCGGCGAGCGCCGCCTGGGTCTCGGCCCGGGCCCGTTCGAAGGCCAGGCAGGCCGCCTTCACCTCCAGCATCGAGCGGTATTCGCAGAGCTCGACGATATCCGCCTCGCCCGGGCTGAAGACGAAGGTGCCGGATTTCGGCACCACGCTGACCAGCCCCTGGGTCTGCAGCAGCCGCAGCGCCTCGCGCACCGGCGTGCGGCTGACCCCGAAGGCGGCGGCGAGGGCGTCCTCCGACAGCGCCTCGCCCAGGTCGACATCGGCGGAGATGATGGCGCCGCGGATCCGCTCGGCCAGGCTGGCGCCGAGCGAGGGCGCCCGCTTCGTCTGGTCCGCCATGCGCCACTCCCCCGCTGCCATGCCCCGCCGCCTATTTAAGCGTCGCGCCGTGCCGGGAGCGAGAGGCAGATCAGGCAGCCGATCACCGGGAAGACCGCCAGCGCCAGCAGCGCATAGGTGAAGCTGCCGGTGCTCTCGCGCACCCAGCCCACCAGGGTCGGGCCGAAGAAGCCGCCGAGCTGGGCGAAGCCGTTGATGGCGGCGAGCCCCCCCGCCGCCGCGGCGCCGGTCAGGAACTGCGTCGGCAGCGTCCAGAACACGCCGAGCGTCGCCCAGAGCACGAAGGCGGCGCAGCAGAGCAGGGCAAGGCCGGCGAGCGGCGTCGGCGCGAAGGCGCTGGCGGCCAGGAACAGCCCGCCGAACAGACCGCTCAGTGCCGTGTGCCACTTGCGCTCGCCGGTGCGGTCGGAGTTGCGGGCGATGACGATCAGCCCGATGGCGGCGAAGATGAAGGGGATGGCCGAGACCAGCCCGGTCTGCAGGTTGGAGAGATCGCCGATGCTTTTGACGATCTGCGGCAGCCACAGCACCACGCCATAGATGGCGATGCCGTTGCACATATAGACCAGGGTGAGCAGCCAGACCCGGCGGTCGCGGAAGATGGCGCGGACATCCGCCATGCCGTGGCCGGCGACGGCGCTCTGTTCCTGGCGCAGCTCGGCCATCAGCCAGTCGCGCTCGGCCGGGGTCAGCCAGTGGCGGTCCTGCTCCGGCCGGTCGACCAGGTAGAAGAAGGTGACGATGCCGAGCAGGATGGCCGGCGCGCCCTCCAGCAGGAACATCCACTGCCAGCCGGAGAAGCCGGCGAAGTCGTGCGTGCTGCTGATCAGCCAGCCCGACAGCGGCGCGCCGATCACCGAGGACAGCACGGTGGCCGTCATGAAGCCGGCCACCGCCCGGCCGCGCTCCTTCGCCGGGAACCAGTAGGTCAGATAGAGAAGAATGCCGGGCGCGAAGCCGGCCTCGGCCAGGCCGAGCAGGAAGCGCAGGATGTAGAAGCTCCAGGGCCCGGCGGTGAAGGCCATGGCGCAGGAGACGATGCCCCAGGTCACCATGATCCGGGCGATCCAGATGCGCGGCCCGACCTTGTGCAGGATCAGGTTGCTCGGCACCTCGAAGGCCATGTAGCCGAGGAAGAAGACGCCCGCGCCGATGCCGAAGATGCGCGGCGTCAGCCCCAGCTCCTCGTTCATCTGCAGCGCCGCGAAGCCGACATTCACACGGTCGAGGTAGTTGATGATGAACAGCGCGAAGCAATACAGCACGATCCGCGTGCTGAGCTTCTTCATGGCGCTGGCACGGAGGTCCGGCGGGACCTCCGTCATGGACACGGCACTGGACATTGGTTTCCTCCTCGCGGCCGCCACGGTCGGGTACGCGCGAGGGCAGCGGCGTGGCCGGGCCGCCAGGCGGTGCCGGCCGCGGTTCCTTGGATGTCCTCATGCGCGCCACCCTGTCCCGGGCCGCCTTGGCGCGAAAGCTAGCTGCCTTGCTTCTGGAACACAACAACATGTATCCTAGTTGAAAGCAGAACCGGAGGAAGCCGCCATGACCCCGCCCGCCCCCAGCCTGTCGCCCGATGCCCTGCGCGACGCCGTCGTCCTGGTCACCGGCGGCGCCTCCGGCATCGGCGGCGCCATCGTCGATGCGGTCCTGGCCCATGGCGGCAGGGCCGTGGTCTGGGACCTGCGCGCCCCGGCGGAACGCCGCGACGGCGTCCATGCCGACCAGGTCGATGTCAGCGATGCCGGCGCCGTCGCCGCCGCGACGAAAGCCCTGCCGGCGGCCTTCCGCCCGACCCACCTCGTGAACAATGCCGGCATCATCGGCAAGCGCGTGCCACTGGCCGAGCTCGAGGCCGACGAGATCGACCGCGTCCTGTCGATCAACCTGAAGAGCGTGCTCTACTGCACCCGCGCCTATCTCCAGGCCCGCGCGCCGCATCCGCATGCCTCGATCGTCAACCTCTCCTCGATCGCGGCGCGCACCGGCGGCATGCCGGGCAATGCGCTCTACGCCACGACCAAGGGCGCCATCGCCGCCCTGACCCGCGCCAGCGCCAAGGAGCTGGCCCCGGCGATCCGCGTCAACGCCCTGGCCCCTGGCATTATCGACACGCCGATCCAGCAGGACAGCCTCGGCGACCGCGCGAAGCTGGCCGAGATCGCCCCGATGATCCCGCTGCAGCGGGTGGGCGGGCCCGAGGAAGTGGCGCAGGCTGCGCTCTGGCTGCTGTCCGGCGCCTCCGCCTATGTCACCGCCACCATCCTCGACGTCGCCGGCGGCCGCTGAAGCAAGAAGGGGAGGATCCCGCATGACCGAGACCACGCAAGGCGCCCGCCTGCGCGCTGCCATCGCCACCGGTCGCATCGTCCAGGCGCCCGGCGCGCCGGATTCGCTGACCGCCCGCCTGGTGCAGCGCGCCGGCTTCCCGGCGATCTACATGACCGGGCTCGGCGCCACCGCCAGCCGCCTCGGCACGCCGGATATCGGGCTGCTCAGCCAGACCGAGATGACCGAGCACGCCCGCAACATGACGCGCTGCGTCGGGATCCCGGTGATCGCCGATGCCGATACCGGCTATGGCGGCCCGTCCAACATCCACCGCACGGTGCGCGAATACATCCAGGCCGGCGTCGCCGCCATCCACCTGGAGGACCAGGTGGCGCCGAAGCGCTGCGGCCAGCTCGCCGGCATCCGCCTGGTCGACGCGGATGAAAGCGCCGCCCGCCTGCGCTGCGCCGTCGAGGCCCGCGGCACCGCCGACATGATGATCATCGGCCGCACCGACGCGCTGGGCGCCGCCGGCATGGAGGAGGCGCTGCGCCGGGCGCGACTCTACCAGGAGACCGGCGTCGACCTGGTCTTTGTCGACGGCATCAAGAAGATCGCCGAGATCGAGGCCGTGGCGAAAGCCATCCCTGGTCCGAAGGTGGTCTCGATCGTTGACGGCACCGAGACGGTCGCGCTCTCCGCTGACGATTTGCAGGCGATGGGCTTCTCCGTCGTGCTCTACGCCGTCAGCACGCTGTTCTCGGCGGCGAAGGCGATCAGCGAGACTTTGTCCGTGCTGAAAGCCGCCGGGACGCCGAAAGACCGGGCCGGGGCGATGATCTCCTACGGGGAATTCTGCGAGATCGTCGATCTGCCGGTTCATCAGCAGTGGGCGGATAAGTTTGGAGGATAGACAGGCAGGTTGAAGGTCGGGGGAATGAATTCCCCCGAGCCCCCTTCTTCTTTCTGTTCTGTCGGCGGTTGAGAGCACAGTCGCATCGCGGCGGGACGCATCATCATGAAATAGCGCATCTTCAGAGGTTGCGCTGACGCGGGGCCGTGGCGCGTACTGTCTCCACGTGGACATGGCAATCTGACAGAAAGAAGAAGGGGTCCAGGGGAATTCATTCCCCTGGCCTGCCCCTATCTGCTGCGCACCACCGCCTGCAGCCCGCCCGCGCGCCCCACCACATGCATCGCCACCTCGCCATCCACCCGCTGCAGGGCGATGTCGAGATGCCCATGGTTCAGCGTCACATTGCGCAGCGTCAGGCTCTGCAGGAAGCGCGGCAGCACCGGCTTGTCGAAATCCACCGTGCTGCCGGCGGGATCGAAGCCGAGGCCGAGGCAGGCGCGCAGCAGCGCGAACGGCGTGGTCGCCGCCCAGGCCTGCGGCGCGCAGGCCACCGGATAGAGCGTCGGGCCTTCGCCGGCGCGGCGCGGGAAGCCGCAGAACAGCTCGGGCAGCCGGCGCTGCTCGGCGGCGGAGGCGGCGTCGAAGATCGCGGTGAAGACCCGCGCGGCCTCGGCATGCAGCCCGTAGCGCGCGAAGCCCTCGGCGATCAGCGCATTGTCGTGCGGCCAGACCGAGCCATTGTGGTAGCTCATCGGATTGTAGCGCACCTCGCCCGAGGCCAGCGTGCGGATGCCCCAGCCGGAGAAATGCGACGGGTCGAGCAGCGTCTGCGCCAGGCGGGGCGCGCGTTCCGGCAGGGCGATGCCGGCAAAGAGCGCGTGCCCGGCATTCGAGGCGCGCACCCGGCAGGGCTGCTTCTGGCCATCCAGCGCCAGCACATAGGTGCCGAGCTGCTCGTCCCAGAAGGCGGCGTCGAACTTCCGGCGGAGTTCCTCGGCGCGGGCTTCCAGGGCGGCGGCGCGCTCGCCCTCGCCGAAGCGGATCAGGATGCGGGCGGCGGCGCGCCAGGCGGCATAGGCATAGGCCTGCAGCTCGACCAGCGCGATTGGGCCCTCGGCCATGCGGCCATCGGCATGCGAGATGGCGTCGTGGCTGTCCTTCCAGCCCTGGTTCAGCAGCCCGTCGGCGCGCTTGCGGCTGTATTCCTGGAAGCCGTCGCCGTCGCTGTCGCCATACTGGTCGATCCAGGCCAGCGCCGCCTCGATGTTCGGCCACAGCGCCTTCAGCGTGGCGACATCGCCGCTGCGGTCCAGATAGGCGCCGGCCAGCATGACGAAGAGCAGCGTCGCATCGGCGCTGCCATAGTAGCGGCGGAACGGCACCTCGCCGAGGATCGCCATCTCGCCCTGCCGCGTCTCGTGCAGGATCTTGCCCGGCTCGGCCTCGGTTGCCGGGTCGAGCGTGGTGGCCTGGTTGGCGGCCAGGAAGCCCAGCACGCCGCGCGCCAGCGACGGGTCGTACCAGAGGGTGTGCAGGGCGGCGATCAGCGCGTCGCGGCCGAAGGCGGTGCTGTACCAGGGGATGCCGGCATAGGGGTAGGGGCCCTGCGGCGTCTCGGTGGTCAGCATGGTCAGGTCGGCGCCGGCGCGCTTCATCGCCTCGTTGAAGATGTCGTTGCTGCTCTCGATCCGGGCATGGCGCGCGACATGGCGGCGCAGCCAGCGGCGGCCATCGCGCAGCGCCTGGCCGAAGGCGATGCGCGGGCTGCAGGGCGCGGCGCTTCCCGCGCAGCGGATCTCGATGAACAGCGCCCGCCGGCCGCCGGCCGGGATGTCCACCAGGTAGCTGGCCTGGTTGCCGGCCAGCCGGTCCGGCGCCGGGTCGAAGCGCAGCCTGGTCTCCCGGCGCTGCCCGTCGAGGCCGGTATAGGCCAGGGTGACCGCGTCGCGCTCCAGCAGCGGCGGGTGCATCTGGCCGCGCGCCGGGCGACGGGCACCGCGCGCCTCGAACAGGTCGGCGAAATCGGCGGCGAAGGACAGGTCGAGCCGGACGCGATGGGCGACCCGGTCGAAATTGCGGATCGCCAGCCGCTCGAACCAGGCGCCCTGGAACAGGAAGCGGCTGCGGCGCAGGTGCAGCCGGTCGTCCGGCACCGGGGCGGCGCCGGGCTCGGCCGGCGGCAGGCTCGGATTGGTCAGGTCGCAGCCGAGCGCCGCGTTGTTCTCCAGCAGCGCGGCGCTCAGCAGCATCGGCCGGGTGCCGTTCAGCCGCAGCGCGAAGCGCGACAGGTGGCGGGTGTCGCCGTGATACAGCCCGGCGGCGCCGCCCGGCAGCTCCCCCGCATGGTCGGCCAGCGCGAAGCTGTCGCCGAATTTCAGCGTGGTGGTCCGCCCCTCCTGCAGCGAGGCGGTGGCGGCGACCGGGAAGCCGGGCTCGTCCAGGGGGGGCCCTTCGGCGGGGGTCAGGTCCATGCCGCGTCTCCTGCGTCGTCGTCCCCCTTATCCCTCGGGATGCGTCACCGCCGGGTCAAGCCCATGCGGCATCACGGAAATTCATGCTGAAGCTCTCGCTGATGCATCCGGGTGACACATCGTCACCCTCTGTCGCGCCGAGGCCCCGGAACCGACAAATTCCGGCCAATTTTAACTTCTCTACTGCTATCACGAAAACGCGAGGAGCCGGGGAGCCCCCGGCCGTCCGCGGGAAACAAGGTCCCAAGGACCGGAAGCGGGGAGACCGAGCACATGGTGGCGGGAGCGGACTGGTGGCGCGGCGCGGTGCTGTATCAGGTCTATCCGCGCAGCTTCGCGGACAGCAATGGCGACGGGATCGGCGACCTGCCGGGCATCGAGCGGCATCTGGACCACATCGCCGCCCTCGGCGTCGATGCCATCTGGGTCTGCCCCTTCTACGCCTCGCCCGGCCGCGACTTCGGCTATGACGTCGCCGACCACCTGGCGGTCGATCCGCAATTCGGCACGCTGGAGGATTTCGACCGGCTGCTCGCCGCGGCGCATGCGCGCGGGCTGAAGCTGCTGGTCGACCTGGTGGGCGGCCATACCTCCGACCAGCATCCCTGGTTCCGCCGCAGCCGCACCGGGACCGCGGCGCCCGAGGCCGACTGGTATGTCTGGGCCGATCCCGCGCCGGACGGCACGCCCCCGAACAACTGGCTGAGCGTCTTCGGCGGCAGCGCCTGGACCTGGGAGCCGCGGCGGCGCCAGTACTACCTGCACCATTTCCTCTCGACCCAGCCCAGCCTGAACCTGCACAACCCGGCGGCGCTCGACGCCCTGCTGGCGGTCGGCGAGTTCTGGCTGAAGCGCGGCGTCGACGGCTTCCGCCTCGATGCGGTGGACTTCCTGGCGCATGACCCGGCGCTGGCGTCCAACCCGGCCCGCCCCTTCGCCGGCCCGACGCCGGCCAAGCTGTTCGGCCTGCAGACCCATCAGCACGACATGCTGCACCCGGGCATCGACCATGTCCTGGCCCGCATCCGCCAGCTCACCGACCGCTACCCCGGCACCACCACCCTGGGCGAAGTGTCGAGCCAGGACGGCGCCTTCGACCGCGTCCGCCGCTACAGCAGCGGCGACCGCCACCTGCACATGGCCTATACCCTGCGCCCGCTGCGCGGCGGCTTCGACCACGCCATCGCCGCCGCCCTGATCGCCGAGGCCGATGGCCATGCCGAGGGCGAAGGCTGGCCCTGCTGGTCCTTCTCCAACCACGATGTCGAGCGCGCCGTCACCCGCTGGAACCCCGCTGGCCGCGACGCTGCGCCCGATCCGCGCTTCGCCCGCCTGCTGGTGGCCCTGCTGCTGTCGATGCGCGGCAGCCTCTGCCTCTACCAGGGCGAGGAGCTCGGCCTGCCGGAGGCGGAGCTCACCTATGAGCAGATCCGCGACCCCTTCGGCCTGACCTACTGGCCGGAATTCCGCGGCCGCGACGGCAGCCGCACGCCGATGCCCTGGCAGGCCGGGGCGCCCGAGGCCGGCTTCACCACCGGCACCCCCTGGCTGCCGGTGCCCGCCTCGCACCGCGCGCTGGCCGTCGACCGGCAGGCGGGCGACGCGGGCAGCCTGCTCGGCCTCTGGCGCCAAGCGCTGGCCTTCCGCCGGGCGCATCCCGCCCTGGTGCGCGGCGGCCAGCAGCGGCTCGACCTGCCGGCGCCACTGCTCGGCCTGGTGCGCGACTATGCCGGGCAGCGGATCGTCGCGCTGTTCAACCTCTCGGACGCGCCGCAGCGCTGCGCCCTGGACGCCGGGACGGTCCTCGGGCCGGATTTCGGGGGCAGCATCGACCAGGGCCAGGCCCAGCTGCCGCCCTATGGCGCGCTCTTCGCCACGCTGGAAACGGCGGACGCCATCGTCAGGAAGGCCGAGAAAGTCTGAAAAGGCCGGGGGAAGGAATTCCCCCGCGCAAACGTATACGTTTGCGCCTATCTTTCTTCTGTCTGTGCTGCCGCGCGCCCTATCCGGGCGTGGGACACTTCACTCGAACAGCGAGAACAGCTGGCGGTCGGTGTCGGACAGGGGCTGCACGACAGCCCGCTCCGGCATCTCCCAGATGATCAGCTTCGGCGGCGTGTCGCGGAACGCCTCGCTGGCGAAATAGGCCGCCGCCGCGCCCGAGAAGGCGCCGCCTGCCTGGCCGTAATTCACCACCGTGCTCTCCAGCGCCTGCTGCAGCCGGCCATGGAAATTGGCGTTCAGCGAGAAGGACGAGCCCAGCAGCACGATCTCCGGCGCCGGCGTCTCGTCGAGCAGCCCGCCGCCACCCGAATCCGCGCCGCCGCCCACCGCCGCGGTGCTCTCCACCATCTGCCGGTCCGGCTGCGGCCGGGCCCAGGCGGCCATCCAGCCCGGCAGCTGGTCCAGGCTCATCAGCCGCAGCAGGTCGCCCGGGCCGTTGCTCTCGGTATCGGCCGAGGTGGTGGCGAAATGCTCGCCGCGGGTCAGCAGCGGGGCAGGGGCCATCCCGCCGACCGCGATGGCGATCGCCTCTGCCGCCGCCGCGGCACCCGGCTGGTTCCAGTGGGTGTCGGTGCGCCAGAAGGCCGGGTCCGGGCCGCGCAGCGGCGCCAGCAGCGGCACCAGCGTCACCGGCTGCGGCCGCAGCGCTGCCAGGAAGGCGTCGTAGCGCGCCTCCGCCTGCGCCGCGCGCGGCGCGCCGCAGAGATGCTCCGGATGCCGCCGCGCCTTGTCCGGCACCACGGCGACCAGCAGCGCGATGTCGCGCTGCGCCAGCCGGCCGGCGATGCGGCCGATGGCGGCGGCGCGCGCTTCCATATGGGCCGCGGCCTCCGGCCAGGGGCGCAGCTCCTCGGTCAGGTAGAGCCAGTCGTCGCAGCCGACCCTGAGCTGCGGCCCGCCGGAGCCGAACACCCCCCAGCGCAGCACCCCGCCGGCGGCGCGCAGCGCCCCATCCGCCGGCAGCAGATGCGCCAGCACGTGGTTCACCGCGGCGGTGGTGCGGCCTTCCAGCAGGGCTGGCAGCGTCAGCACCGGGCGCAGCCGGTTCTGCGCGCTGGTGGTCGACAGCGCCGCCAGCCCCTGCCAGGCCCCGAGCGCCAGCAGCAGCGCGGCCGCCACCCCCTGGATGGCACCGGCGCGCCGCATCCAGGGCTGCGCGATCTTGGGCGGTCCGGTCTCGGCCTCGGTCATGGCGGCCTCAGAACTGGAAATAGAGGAAGGGCACGGCGGCGCGGCTGTAGAGCAGCACGATGCCGAGCAGGAAGGCCAGCAGCGGCGCCACCGTCCAGGGCAGCCGCCAGAAGGGGCCGAGCTCGGCGGCCGGCTTCAGGAAGGGCAGGCGCCCGCGCAGCAGCGGCAGATAGACGAAGCTCAGGCCGACCAGGATGCAGATCCACTGGTCCGGCGTCACCTGCCAGGCCAGCTCGTCCGACAGGCCGGTGCCGTGCAGCCCGATCATACCGCCATACATCCGCCCGGCGCTGGGCAGGTCGGGCGCGCGGAAGACCACCCAGCCCAGCAGCACGGCGAGGAAGGTGATGGCATGGCCGAGGATCCAGGGCATCGCCGCATGCCCCATCCGCCAGTGCCGGTGCGCCACCAGCAGCGCCCCCTGCCAGGCGCCCCAGGCGATGAAGGTCCAGTTGGCGCCGTGCCAGAAGCCGCCGATCAGCATGGTCAGGAACAGGTTGACCGAGGTGCGCGTCTGCCCCTGCCGGCTGCCGCCCAGCGGGATGTAGAGATAGTCGCGCAGGAAGCGGCCCAGCGTCATGTGCCAGCGCTGCCAGAAGGCCTGGATCGAGCCCGCCAGATAGGGGTTGTCGAAATTCTCCGGGAAGCGGAAGCCGATCATCAGCGCCAGGCCGATGGCCATGGCCGAATAGCCGGCGAAGTCGAAGAACAGCTGCAGCGTATAGGCCAGCGCGCCGGCCCAGGCGTCGACCAGGGTCGGCGCCGCCAGGTGGAAGACCGAATCCACCATCGGGCTGATCGTGTCGGCCAGCACCACCTTCATGGCGAAGCCGATCATGAAGCGCCGCGCGCCCATGCCGAACTGCGCCCAGGAATACTGCCGGACCACCAGCTCGTTCTTGATCTCGGCATAGCGGACGATGGGGCCGGCGATCAGCTGCGAGAAGATCGCCTTGTAGGTGGCATAGCCCAGGAAGCTGTGGCTGACCGGGACGGTGCCGCGGCGGATGTCGACCAGGTAGCTGACCGATTGCAGCACGTAGAAGGACAGGCCGATCGGCAGCGCGATCTCGGTCCAGCCCATCCGCCCGAGGCCCAGCCCGTCGAGCAGCATGTTGAAGCTGTCGACGCCGAAATTGGCGTATTTGAAATAGCCCAGCGTCGCCAGGTTGCCGACCAGGCCGAACTGCATCCAGCGCTTGGCCAGGGGGCCCTGGGCGCCGGCCTTCTCCATGGCGCGGGCGACCAGGAAGGTGAACAGCGTGACGCCCAGCAGCAGCGCCAGGAAGTCGAGCCGCCACCAGGCGTAGAAGCCCCAGCTCAGCAGCAGGACGGGCAAGTTGCGCCAGCGCTGCGGCGTCAGGAAATAGGCCGCGAAGAACAGCGGCAGGAACAGGCACAGGAATTCGAAGGAGGCGAAGATCATGCCTGCCTCACCTCACTTCGGCCGGGACGGGGTCGGGCTTAGCGGCGGATGTCGCGCAGCTGCGGCAGCGCGGCCAGCGCCTGGGCCAGCTGCGCGCCATAGGCCTTGTAGCCGTCGAGCGTGTAGTGCTGGCCGTCGAAGGTCGGCCACTGGCCGGGCTGCGACAGCCGCGTCGAATCGACATAGGTGCAGGGCGCGACCACGGTGGAGAGCAGCTGCGACATCTGCTGCACGCGGGCGAAGGTCTTCATGAAGGGCCCACCCTCGGTGCCCCAGCTCGGGCCGATCCAGACGCAGGGCAGGTTCATGGCGCGCAGCTGGTCGGTCAGCGCGGCGACCTCCTCCTTGACGCTGTCGACCGGCAGCTCGCGGCGGACATAGCCGGCCATGGTGTCGCCCATGGCGATGACCACGACATTCGGCTTGGCCTGCTGCACCATCTGCGCCAGCGGCGTGGTGCGCGCGTCATTGCCGCGCTTCTGCTGGATCGGGCCGTTCTGGATGCGCTGCGCCGTGCCGCAGGAGGCGACGCGGCTGGTCAGGAAGACGCTGGCCGGCGAGCCGCAGGCGGAATAGGTCGAGACCTTGGCGCCCTGCTGGATCAGCTGGTCCTGCAGCGTGGTGATCAGGTAGCCCTGGGCCCCGAAATGGCTGTCCCCGAGGATCAGCATGGAAAGACCGGCGAGCGCAGACTGCATCGGGAACCTATCCGGGACGGAGGAGGACGAGGTGCGGCAGTAACCGCGCGCTTACTTTAGACGTATCCCAGGCGTGCCAAAAGCGGGTAATCCATGCGCGCTGTTAACAAAACCTGCGCAATTTGTCTCAAAATTGCACTTCTTGGTCATTTCATCAGGGATACGAGAAACTCAGCCGGCCGGCCTGGCCGGTACCGGTTTCTGTAGTGCCGCCCGAGCCGCCTGCATCCGCGCCTCGGGGATTTCCGCCACCAGGTCGCGCGCGCCGGCCAGCAGCCGCCGCAGCGGCAGGGCCGGCTCCCGCCGGCGCGCCACCAGCCCGGCCAGCGCCAGCCGGGGCGTCTCGTCGGGCCCCAGCGGCTTCACCCCGTGATCGGTGGTGACGTCCCAGTGCCGGCCGCGCCCCACCGTCACCCGCAGCGTGCCCCCGAGCTCCGGCACCGGGGTCGGCAAGGGCCAGATGCCCATCACCATCTTCGCCTCCGGCCCGGTCGCATGCTTGGAGGCGACGTAGAGCCGCGTGCTGCGCCGGCCGCTCAGCGTCACCACCGCCTGGCTGTGGCCGAAATCGGCGACCAGGCCGGTGGCCTCGAAGCCGGCGGGCAGCTGGAAGTCGAAGCCGGTCTCGGCGGCGACCTCGACCAGCTCCAGCTGCAGCAGCGCGGTGCCGCGCGTCACCCGCGGCAGGCCGCGGCGGATGGCGGGGCCGGCGGGGAAGTAGCGCAGCTCGAAGCCCGGCGCGGCGCCCGGCCGGCCGCCGGGATAGCGCGCCGCGGCCAGCGCCGGCAGCCGCTCGGCGATCATGTGGCCCAGCTGCACCGAGACCGGGTGGTCCAGGTGCATGTTGTCCTTGAACAGCGGCACGCCCGCCATGGCGGGGTCGGCCTCCAGCCGGTCCAGCCAGGCATAGCCGTCGAAGAAGGGCAGGGCGAAGCGCGCCGCCGCCGCCCGGTAGAGCGGGCCGATCTTCCGCCCCTCCGGGCGCAGGCTCTGCACCGGCAGGATCATCAGCACCGGCAGGCAGCCGGCGGTGGTGGTGGCCGAGACGACATGGCGCAGCGCCGCCTCGATCCGCGCCGCGTCATGCGCGCCCGAGGCCAGCAGCGTGCCGTCATTGCAGGCGAAATCGACCAGGCAGAGGTCGAATTCGGCCGGGTCCATCGCGTCGCGGCGGAAGGCGAAGAGGTCGCTGCTGCAGAAGCCCAGGGAAAAATTTTGCGCCGCCACCAGGCCGGTCGCCTGCTGCACCACCCGCGCCCAGCCGCCGGCGGCGACGCTGTTCGAGGTGCCGACCACGGCGACCCGGGGCAGGCCAGGTCGTTGGGCAGGGAGATCGTCGGTCGCGGCGTCGCTGGGCATGGCCGGCAGCATGCGGGGCCGCCCCACACTGGACAAGCGGGCACCGGACAAGCGGGCACGGGGCAAGCGGGCGCCGGATGGAGCCGCCGCTTGCCCCCCGGCCCGGCGCGGTGTTTGCTGGCGGCCAGGGGTGCGCCAGACGCCCGACGCCAGTCCTGTTCCGCCATTCCGAGACAGGGTCGTTCATGCATCGCCGCAGCCTCCTCCTCGCCGGCACCGCCGCCGCCCTCCTGCCGCGCCCCTCGCTGGCGCAGGCGGCCGGGTCGCGGGTGCTCCGCTACGTCCCGCAAAGCGACCTGACCGTCACCGATCCGGTGATGACCACGGCCTATATCACCCGCACCCATGGGCTGATGATCTGGGACCAGCTCTACGGGCTGGATGCCGAGTTGCGGCCGCAGCCGCAGATGGTCGAGGGCCATACGGTGGAGGAGGACGGCCGCCGCTGGACCTTCACGCTCCGCCCCGGCCTGGTCTTCCATGACGGCGAGCCGGTGCGCGGCCGCGACTGCGTCGCCTCGATCCGCCGCTGGGCGCAGCGGGATTCGCTCGGCCAGGCGCTGCTCGCCCGGCTCGACGAGATCAGCGCCCCCGACGACCGCCGCTTCGTCATCCGCCTGAAGCGCCCCTATGGCGCCATGCTGGAGACCCTGGCCAAGGTCGGCCCCTCGGCGCTGTTCATCATGCCGGAGCGCCTGGCGCAGACCGCCCCCACCACCGCCATCACCGAGATGATCGGCTCCGGCCCGTTCCGCTGGAAGCCGGATGAGCGCGTGGTCGGCGCCCGCGTCGTCTACGAGAAATTCGCCGGCTACAAGCCGCGCGAGGACGGCGCCGTCTCCTGGGCCGCCGGGCCCAAGCGGGTCAACCTCGACCGGGTCGAGTGGCATGTCATGCCCGACCCCGGCACCGCCAGCGCCGCGCTGATCAATGGCGAGGTCGAGTGGTGGGAGAACCCGACCAACGACCTGCTGCCGCTGCTGGAGCGTAACCGCAACGTGGCGACGCAGCTGGCGACGCCGCTCGGCACCATGGGCACCGGCATCTTCAACCACCTGCACCCGCCCTTCGACAACCCCGCCATCCGCCGCGTGGTGCTGCAGGCGATGTCGCAGGAGGATTGCATGATCGCCGCCGCCGGCACCGATCCGGCGCTGCGCCGCACCGGCATCGGCGTCTTCACCCCGGGCACGCCGATGGCCAGCGAGGCCGGCATCGAGGCGGTGACCGCGCCGCGCGACCTCGAGGCCGCGAAGCAGGCTCTCGCCGCCGCCGGCTACAAGGGGGAGAAAGTCGTGCTGATGATCCCGACCGACCAGCCGGTGCTGGCGGCGATCGGCGAGGTCTGCCTCGACACCCTCAAGCGGCTCGGCATGAATGTCGAGCCGGCGATGTCCGACTGGGGCACGCTGGTGCAGCGCCGCGCCAGCAAGGCGCCGCCGGAGCAGGGCGGCTGGTCGATGTTCAACACCACCTGGGCCGGGCTCGACATGATCAACCCGGTGGTCTCCCAGGTGGTGCGCGCCAATGGCGCGCGCGCCTATTTCGGCTGGCCCGACGTCCCCGCCATCGAGGCGCTGCGCGAGGCCTGGCTGGACGCGCCGGACGTGGCGGCGCAGAAACGCATTGCCGGCGAGATCCAGGCGGCGGTGCTGCGCGAGGCGACCTTCGTGCCGACCGGCCAGTATCTCTACAAGACCGCCTATCGCCGCCACCTGGCCGATGTGCCCAACGGCCTGTTCGTCTTCTGGGGCATCCGCCCCCGCTAGACACCCTGTCCACCCGGCCCGGGCGGTCCGCCGCCTGGCCCCTGCCTGCCTTCCGGAGCCGTCCCCGATGTCCAGCCTCGACCATATCCGCCGCTACCACCCCGAGCTCACCGCGCTGCGCCAGGACCTGCACGCGCATCCCGAGCTCGGCATGGAGGAGCACCGCACCGCCGAGATCGTCGCCGGCCTGCTCGAATCCTACGGCGTCGAGGTGCATCGCGGCGTCGGCAAGACCGGCGTGGTCGGCGTCATCCGCGGCCGGCCGGGCAACCGTGCCGTCGGCCTGCGCGCCGACATGGACGCGCTGCCGATGGAGGAGCTGACCGGCCTCGGCTATGCCAGCCGCACGCCGGGCAAGATGCACGCCTGCGGCCATGACGGCCATACCACCATGCTGCTCGGCGCCGCGCGCTACCTCGCCGAGACGCGCGACTTCGACGGCACCATCAACCTCATCTTCCAGCCTGGCGAGGAAGGCTGCGGCGGCGCGCTGGCCATGCTGGAGGACGGGCTGCTCGAGCGCTTCCCCTGCGACGCGCTCTACGGCATGCACAACGCCACCGGCCTCGATGTCGGCAAGTATGCCATCGGCGCCGGGCCCTTCATGGCCGGCGGCGCCTTCTTCGACATCACGGTGACCGGCCAGGGCTCGCATGGCGCGCGGCCGGAGGCCAGCATCGACCCGGTGCTGACCGCCTGCCACATCGCCACCGCGCTGCAGTCCATCGTCTCGCGCAATATCTCGCCGCGCGAGACCGCGGTGATCAGCGTCACCAAGGTCGGCGGCGGCGACGCCTACAACGTCATCCCGCAGACCGCGACGCTCTCCGGCACCGCCCGCTTCTTCAGCAAGGCGGTGGCCGAGCAGATCGAGAGCGGCCTGAAGCGCGTGGCCGAGGGCGTCGCCGCCGGCTTCGGCGCGAAGGCCGAGGTCGATTTCCGCCTGATCTTCGCCCCCACCATCAACGATCCGGCCTGCACCACCACCATCGCCGATGCCGCCGCCGGGCTGGTGGGCGAGGATCTGGTCAAGCGCGACCGCGAGCCGGTGATGGGGTCGGAGGACTTCTCCTTCATGCTGGAGAAGGTCGCCGGCGCCTATATCCATGTCGGCAACGGCCCCGGCGCCTCGGCGCACAACCCGCACTACAACTTCAACGACGAGGCGATCCCCTATGGATCGGCGCTCTATGTCGAGGTCGCGAAGAAGGCGCTCAGCCAGTAGGGTTTCGCGTCGCGGAAGGCGGCGGCAGGCCAGGGGAGTGGCGTCTCCTGGCCTGATCTCGGGCGGACGATTGGCCCGGGAGACGCGGCCGGCCTCTCCCGTGGCCGCCCGGGCCTAGCGGGCTTCCCCGCGGGCGTCGCCCTCCGGCCCCACCAGGAAGATTTTTTCTTCCGCGATCCCCCAGAAGTCGAGGATGGCTTCCGGCGCGCCGGCCGGCACCTCATGGCCGATGCCGGGCAGCGTGATGCATTCCACGGCGCCCTTCCAGGCGCGGTGGCCGGCTTCCTCGCGCGAGGGGCGGGCGGGATCGAGCCCGTGCAGCGGCAGCCACTGCTTCAGCAGCTCCTCGGCATTGGCCGGGCGGACGGTCTCGTCGGCCTCGCCCTGCCAGATCGACAGGCGCGGCCAGGGGCCGGCATGGGCCGAGGCGGCGCGCACCGCGGCCGCGCGTTCCTCGGCCGGGCGGGAGGCGGGGTGGAACATGGCCTCCAGCGCCTGGCTGACGCCGCGCGCCGCGGCATGCGGCAGGCCGGCGAGGATGGCGCCGCCGGCGAAGCGCTCCGGGTAGCAGGCCAGCAGCGAGGCGGTCATGGCCCCCCCCGCCGACAGGCCGGTGACGAAGACGCGGCCCGGGTCCAGGCGGTGGCGGCGGACCAGGCGCTCGACCATCGCGGCGATCGAGGCGACCTCGCCCTCGCCGCGCGCCGTGTCGCCGGGCTCGAACCAGTTGAAGCAGCCATTGCCGTTGTTCTCGCGCCGCTGCTCGGGCAGCAGCAGGGCGAAGCCGCGGCGGGCCGCGAGCTGCGACCAGCCGCAGGCCTGGTCGAAGCCGGCGGCATCCTGGCCGCAGCCATGCAGCGCCACCACCAGCGGGGCGCGCGGCGGCAGCGCCTCCGGCAGGCAGGCCTTCAGGCGCAGCTGGCCCGGATTGCCCGGCGTCTCGTCCAGGAAGCCAGCATCCTCGTCGAGCGCGGGGGCGGGCGTGGGGGCGACGGAGGCGGGGTGGCCGGTCATCAGCCGGGTCCAGTGCCGGCGCAGGCGCACCAGCTCTGCCAGCCCGGGATTCATGTCGGTCACGGTGAGGATACCTCCAGTTTCGCGCGGCCGGGCCAGGGGCGGCCCATGCTGCGCTGCAGCAATGTAACGGTGCAGGCCGCCGAAGGTCACCGTGAAAATTTGCCCATGGCCCGCCTGCCGGCCCTCTGCCGTGCAACCTTGAGCGTGGCCGCCCCGGCGCGGGATGGCGCGAGCCGCCGCGCAGGCCCCGGGGAGGGCGGCCCCCGGCGCCGCCCGCGCCAATAGCGCCGCTGAAGTTTCAGTCTCCGGAAAGCCTCTCCTGAAGAGCCGGTAAGTCATAATGCATGATGTTGACAGCGGGTCAGCTGCCACGGCATGGGCGGGTTATGTCCTCCAGCCAGTTCCGAAACGTCTCCCTGCCGCCCGATCTCGAGCAGTTCGTCCGCGACAGCCTGGCTGCGGGCCGGTACGGCACGGCCGAGGACATGGTGGGCGCTGCCCTCCGCGGATTGCGGGGTCAGGACGCGGCTGCGGTGGCGCAGCCCTCGGCCTGGCCGCCGGGCGGTGGCGAATGCGGCGCGCTGGTGCGAGAGCGGGACTGGGCCGGCACCTCGCTGGGGCCGGTCTCGGGCTGGTCGCCGGCGCTGCGCACGACGGTCTCCAACATCGTCAACTCGCCGGTGCCCAAGGTGCTGATGTGGGGTCATGACCACGTCATGATCTACAATGACGGCTATCGCGCGATCGCCGGCGGCAACCATCCGCGCGCCCTGGGCGGCACCGTGTCCGAGGTCTGGCCGGAGATCTGGGACTGGAACCGCGCCATCCTGCAGCGCGGCCTGCGCGGCGAGGTGGTGTCCTATCGCGAGCAGCCGATGACGCTGCGCCGCCACGGGGTGGACGAGGAGGTCGTCTTCGACCTGTTCTACACGCCGATCCACGAGGCGGAAGGCCGGGTCGGCGGCGTGATGTGCACCGTGCTGGACAATACCGGCCGCCATGCCGCCGAACAGGCCCTGGCCGAGCGCGAGGCCGAGCTGCGCCGTCTCGCCGATGCGCTGCCGATGCTGGTCTCCAAGCTGGACCTCGACCACGTCTACCGCTTCGCCAACCGCCATTACGAGGAATGGTTCGGCATCCCGCTGACCGAGGTCATCGGCCGGCCGATGCGGGCGGTGACGGGCGATGCCTTCTACGAGGCCCGCCGCCCGGTGATCGAGCGGGCCCTGGCCGGCGAGCGCATCACCATCGAGGCCGCCATCCCGCGCCGCGACGGCACGGCGCGGCACTGCGAGATCACCTATCTGCCCACCCGCGGCGCCGACGGCAGGATCGACGGCGTGCAGATCCTCGGCGTCGATGTCGACCGCCGGGCCCGCGAGCAGCAGGCCGCCGACGCCAGCAACCGCCGCTTCCGCACCGCCATGGACGCGGTGCACGGCGTGCTCTGGACCAACAGCGCCGACGGGCGGATGCTGGGCGAGCAGCCGGGCTGGGCCGCCCTCACCGGCCAGTCCCGCGACGAGTACCAGGGCTATGGCTGGGCCAGCGCCGTGCATCCGGACGATGCCGAGGCCAGCGTCACCGCCTGGCGGCAGGCCGTCGAGAGCAAGTCGATGTTCGTCTTCGAGCATCGCGTGCGCCACCACAGCGGCGCCTGGCGGACCTTTGCCATCCGCAGCCTGCCGATCCTCGACGCCCGCGGCGAGATCGTCGAATGGGTCGGCGTGCACAGCGACATCACCGAGCAGCGCGCCGCCGAGGAATCCTTGCGCCGGCAGGCCGACCTGCTGGCCTCGCAGGTGCGGCACCGCCAGCGCGCCGAGGAGCAGCTGCGCGCGCTGAACGAAACCCTCGAGGCGCGCGTCATCGCCGAGATCGACGAGCGCCGGCAGGCCGAGGCCAAGCTGGCCCAGGCGCAGAAGCTGGAGACGGTCGGCAAGCTGACCGGCGGCGTGGCGCACGACTTCAACAACCTGCTGCAGGTCATCTCCGGCAGCCTGCAGCTGCTGGCCCGCGACATCGCCGGCAACGAGCGGGCAGAGCGGCACGTGGCCAATGCCATGTCGGGCGTCAGCCGCGGCTCTAAGCTCGCCGCGCATCTGCTCGCCTTCGGCCGCCGCCAGGCGCTGGAGCCCAAGGTGGTGAACGTCTCCCGCTTCGTGCACGGCATGGACGAGCTGCTGCGCCGCGCCCTGGGCGAGGCGATCGAGGTCGAGACCATCCTGACCGGCGGGCTGTGGAACACCTTCATCGACCCGACCCAGATCGAGAACGCCCTGCTCAACCTGGCGATCAATGCGCGCGACGCGATGGGCGGCGCCGGCAAGCTGACCATCGAGCTGGCCAATGCGCATCTGGACGACGCCTATGCGCGCACCCATGACGAGGTGGCGCCGGGGCAATACGTGATGCTCGCGGTCTCCGACACCGGCTGCGGCATGACGCCCGAGATCATCGCCCGCGTCTTCGAGCCCTTCTTCTCGACCAAGGAGGAAGGCAAGGGCTCCGGCCTCGGCCTCTCGATGGTCTATGGCTTCGTCAAGCAGTCCGGCGGCCACATCAAGATCTATTCCGAGCCCGGCCAGGGCACCACCATCCGGCTCTATCTGCCGCGCGCCATGCAGGCGGAGGATGTGGCGGTGCAGGTCGATACCGGCCCGGTGGTCGGCGGCACCGAGACCGTCCTGGTGGTCGAGGATGATGCCGAGGTGCGCGATGTCGTCGTCGCCATGCTGTCGGAGCTGGGCTACCGCGTGCTCAAGGCGGTGGATGCGACCAGCGCGCTGCATGTCATCGAGAGCGGCATCCCGATCGACCTGCTGTTCACCGACGTGGTGATGCCGGGGCCCCTGAAGAGCCCCGAGCTGGCGCGCAAGGCGCGGCAGCGGCTGCCCGAGATCGCCGTGCTGTTCACCTCCGGCTATACCGAGAATTCCATCGTCCATGGCGGGCGGCTGGATGCCGGGGTCGAGCTGCTCTCGAAGCCCTATCCGCGCGAGGCGCTGGCCCGCAAGCTGCGCCACGTGCTGGCCAACCAGCAGCAGCGCCGGCAGGCGGCGGCCGGGCCGGTGCCGGGGCGGGCCAGCCTGGCCCGGCCGCCGCGCAAGGCCACCCTGGCCACGGTGCTGCTGGTCGAGGATGACGGGCTGATCCGCGCCAATTCGGCCGAGATGCTGGCTGAGGCGGGCTATACCGTGATCGAGGCGGTCAGCGCCGAGGAGGCCGCCGCGGCGTTGCAGGCGCAGCCGATCGACGTGGTGGTGACCGACATCAACCTGCCGCGCGCCTCGGGGGCGGAGCTGGTGGCGTATGCGCGCGCCGCCGATCCGCGCATCGGCGTGGTCTTCGCCAGCGGCGACGCCGCGCCGCTGCTGCGCGGCGAGCTGGCCGGCAGCGTGGTGCTGACCAAGCCCTATGACGCGGCCGGCCTGACCGCCGCCGTCCGCTCGGCCCTCGACCAGGGGCGGCACGAGCCCGAGGCCCTGCCCGCGCCGGCCGAGGACGTCTCCTGAGGCGGCGGCGGGAGGGCCGGCCGCCCTCCCGACCCGCCCTGGCCCCGGTGCCGCGCCGATCCGCCCTTGGCAGGAGGCCGCGCGTCGGATAGCGCAGGGGCCGGCTGAGGAGAGAGGACCCGTCCGATGGATTTCGCCCAGGATCTGCGCGGCAAGCGCGTGGTGGTGACCGGCGCCTGCGGCGTCATCGGCCGCTGGATCGTCGACAGTTTTCTTTCCGTCGGCGCGGTGGTCTGCGCGACGGATGGGAATGCGGCGGCGCTGGACAAGCTGGCCGCCGAGGTCGCGCTGGGCGAGGGCGGCTTCGCCTTCGCCGCCGACCTGCGCGACGCGGCCGGCATCGAGGCCCTGGCCGCCGAGATCGGCCGCCGCTGGGGCGCGGCCGAGATCCTGGTGAACAATGCCGGCGTCTATCCGTCCGGCTTCCTGCTCGATCTCGACGCCGCCGAATGGGACCGGATCTTCGACATCAACCTGCGCGCGCCCTTCCTGCTGACGCGGGCGGTGGCCAAGCAGATGGTGGCCGAAGGGGTGAAGGGCAGCATCGTCAACATCTCCTCCGGCGCCTCGCGCAAGATGCGGCGCTCGGTGGTGCCCTATTGCGTGTCGAAGACGGCGCTCGACCGGCTGACCAAGGGCTTCGCCCTGGAGCTCGCCGAATACGGCATCCGGGTGAACGCGTTGGAGCCCGGCTTCGCCCCCGGCAGCACGGCGAGCCCGCTGACCGAGGCGCATGTCGCCAACACCACCGCCGCCATCCCGCTCGGCCGCGGCACCTCGGCCGAGGATATCGGCAATGCGCTGTTCTACCTGGTCAGCAGCGCCGGCGCCTATGTCACCGGCAGCACGCTCTCGGTCGATGGCGGCAATTCGATCGGCACCATGGCGGTCTACCAGGACAAGAAGTCGGCGCTGTGAGCGGGGCTCCCTGCTTCGCGCCGCGCCCGGCCTATCGCTGGCCGGACGGAAAGAACAGCGCCTTCTGCTTCAGCGTCGATGTCGACTGCGACGCGCCCTATCTCTGGGTGAACCGCGCCGAGGACGCCCGCCGCACGCTCGGCCAGCTGGAGCAGCGGCATTTCGGCCTGCGCCAGGGCCTGCCGCGCATCCTCGACCTGCTGGACCGCTTCGGGGTGAAGGGCAGCTTCTTCGTCCCCGGCGCCGTGGCCGAGGCCAATCCCGAGCTGCTGCCGGCGCTGCTGGCACGCGGCCACGAGATCGGGCTGCACGGCTATTTCCACGAGATCGTCGCCGAGAGCAGCGACGAGGAATTCATGGCCGCGCTCGATGCCTCCCTGGCCCTGTTCCGGCAGCAGACCGGGACGCGGCCGGCCATGTTCCGCTCGCCCGCCTGGGAGATGACGCCGGGCATGCTGGCGGAGCTGGCGCGGCAGGGGCTGTCGGACAGCTCGCTGATGGGCTTCGACCACCCCTACGAGATCGCCGACGTGGTCGAGGTGCCGGTGCAATGGGCGGTCGACGACGCCATCTTCTTCAAGTTCTCCGGCGGCGGCACCGATCGCTGGTCGCCGCAGGCCTCGGGCCCGGTGCTGGAGAGCTGGCTGGAGGAGTTTTCCCTGTTGCACCGGCTGGGCCAGCTGATGGTGCTGACCGTGCATGACTGGATCTCCGGCCGGGCGCAGCGGCTGGCGGTGCTGGAAAAGCTGCTGCAGCGCGTCACCGCCGAGCCGGGCTGCTGGATCGCCACGATCGGCGAGGTCGCTGCCTTCCACGCCGGCTCGGAGAATGCCGGGCGGCATGCGGTGGCCGCCAGCCTGCCGCCCGCTATCGAGCCGCGGCGGTTCCGCCCCGGCTGAGGCCGGTGCCGCGGGGCGTGAACCAGAAGGCAGGCCGGGGCGACAACGCCCCGGCCGGCCGGCGACGCAAGCGATGCCATTCGCTTGACCTTTAACCCATGTTAGAGGTTGGAAGGTAAGGCTTCGGCTAGGCCTTGAACCATGCCGCAGCTCATCATTCGCAGCGACCATACGATCCGGGTGACGGCCGCTTCTGCGACCGATGACCATCGCTGGGTCCGCAGCGCGGTGCTGACGATCACGGCCACCGGCAGGACCATCGAGACCGTGTCGCCGCCCTGTCCCGACCCGCAGACCGCCCTGGCCGAGGTGGTGGCCGCTGTCCGGCGGCAGGCCGATATCCCGGCGGACTGATCCTCCCGGCCCGACCCCGCCGTGCGGCCGGGTCTCGTCGCGATGATCGCTGCTGCGGCCCCGGGTCGGCGCGGCGGAACTTGTGCGGCCTGCAGGGGTTGTTCCGGCATCCCCAGAAAGGACCACGCGCATGAGCGACGACGAGAAGAAGACTCCCGCGCCCCAGAACGACAGCGCCGGGAAGACCAAGCCGGTCGACGAGAAGGCGCAGGCCGATGCGGCCAAGGAGCGCGAAAAGACCGGCGGCTACCAGTAAAGCCAGCGGCGTAACCGGCGACACGGCCGCCCTGCCGCGACCAGGCGGGGCAGCCGGCAGCGGTGTGGCGGCCCGGCCTCAAGTGCCGGGCTGACAGCGTGCGGAAGGCGTCAGCCTGTTGGACAGAAGCGCCGCAACGTCGCCGGCTAGCGCTGCGAGCGGGGCGGCCGCAGGCTGGGCCGGCCGGCGTTCTCCCAGCCCAGATCGGATGACCAGCTGCCGCCCTGGCGGCAACTGGTGAAGGACGTCTCCCACAGGCTGCGCTGCACATTCATCCGCTGCGTGACCTTGCGGCAGTCGCCGTCCATGCCGCCGACCTGGCCCTCGACCCAGAGCAGGCCGAGATTGCCGGTCTCCGGGTTGGTCCATTTCTCCTGTGTCCCCGGCCCGGCCGCCATCGCCGTCTTCAGCGCGTCGCGCGCCGCGCGCTGGTCGGACTGGAAGGCCGCGGCGGAGGAATAGCCGAGCAGGCTGGCCGCCGCCGGCAGGGACGCGGCCTGCGGCAAGAAGCGGCCCGGGGCCAGCGAGATCAGCCAGGGGACGACGATGATCAGCAGCGCCGCACCGGCCGCGCCGGCCAGGCCGTAGAGCAGCGGCGCATTGCCGGATTTGGCCGGCGGCGCGGCGGCCGCCTTCTTGGGCGCAGGCCCGCGCCAGAGACGGAACAGCCGGTCCTCCGCCTCCTGCCGCTCCTGGCGGACCTTGCGGTGGTAGGCATCCTCCGGGCCGCCAGCCTGGCGCTGCAGGGCGCTCTGCTGGGCGGCCGTCCTGGCGATGGCGCGGCGGATCCGTTCCTGCTCGGCCGCGATCGGCACCTGACCCGGGGCGGGGCGAGGCGGTTGAGCAGGACGGGGCTGCGGGTCGGGCATCGGCACCCTCGCGGTGGGAGCCTCGCATCTAGCCCTTCAGGACAGCCCGTTCAAATTTTTTGCACTTACCGAACCATTCGGTACATGGTCCCGTCCCACAGCGTCCGGCGCCAGGGGCCGCGCGCGAAACGGCTTTCGAGATCGAGCCAGCCCTGGGTGCGGCGGTCCAGGACCTGCACCGCATCGCCGAAGAAGCTGCCGACCTCGATGAAGCGGGCGCCCTTGGCCTTCAGCACGATCAGCGGGCAGTCGCGCAATCCCATGGCGGCGCATTTCTCGGGGCTCTGCAGGGTGGCGATGATCTCGGCCTGGCCGTCGCCATCGAGGTCGATCCGGGCGGTGGCGATCTGCGGCTCGACGCCGAGCTCGCGCGCCCGGGCGACCTGCCAGGAGCGGGCGGCCTGCACCACCGCCCGTGCCTCGGCATCATCGCCGCGCAGCGGCAGGGGCTGCGGTGCGGTGGCGGGCTGCGCCACGGCCAGCCCAGCGGTCGCGACCGCCAGCGCCGCGTGCAGAAAGCCGAGCCGGAGAAGCCTGCGCATGCCCGCCCCCGAGATCCCTGACCTGGTGCCGGCATGCTGCACCCGCGGGGCTGAACGGCCGGTGAAGGCCAGCGGCGATCCTGGCCGGCTCAGCCGCGGCGGAAGACCAGGGTGAGATTGTTGGCCGGCATCTCGGTCACCGCCGGCACCGGCTGGAAGCCGGCGGCGGCGGCCGCGGCGGCGACATCCTCCAGCCGGCGCAGGCCCCAGGCCGGGTTGCGGCGGCGCAGATCGGCGTCGAAGGCCTCGTTGCTCGGGGCGGTGGGCAGGCCGTCGCGGCGATAGGGGCCGTAGAGCAGCAGGGGCGCGCCGGGCGCCAGGCAGCGCGCCGCCCCGGCCAGCAGGCCGAGCGTCGCCGCCCAGGGCGCGATATGGATCATGTTGATGCAGAGCACCGCGTCGGCGCGGTCGACCGGCCAGGGCGCCGCCGCCGCGTCGAGCGCCAGCGGGGCCAGCAGGTTCGGCAGCCCGGCCTCGGCGGCATGGGCGGCGATGCTGTCGCGCGCCCGCGCCTCGGCATCGCTCGGCTGGATCGTCCAGTCCGGCAGGTGGCGGGCCCAGTGGACGGCATGCTCGCCGCTGCCGCTGGCGATCTCGAGCAGCAGGCCGGCCGGTGGCAGGAACTGGCGCAGCACCGCCAGGATCGGGTCGCGGTTGCGCAGCGCCGCGGGCGCCGAATAGCGGGCGGGCATGCTCAGCCGCGCCCGATCAGGGCCGCGCCCATCCGCCGCAGCCCGGCCCATTGCTGGTGCAGCCAGCCGCCGGTGGCCAGCGCCTCGGGCAGCTCCGGGTCGCCGGTCTCGGGATAGCGGTGCCGCTCGAAATCGCCGGTGCGGAACAGGATGTCCCAGACCGGCAGGAGGACGGCGAAGTTCTTGCCGCTCTCGCCGGAGCCGAGCACGCCGTGATGCAGCCGGTGGAAGCGCGGCGAGACGAAGAGCCGCTCGCCCAGCGCGCCGAAATTGAGGCGGACATTGGCGTGGCTCAGCGCCTCGGCCAGCCGCAGGATGACGACGACGATGGGGAACTGGCCGGGCGGCACGCCGATCAGCAGGGCGAGGCCGCCGAACCAGACGGCGCCGATCAGGTCGTCGACGATGTGGTTGCGGTCGTCGGTCCAGAAGGTCATCTGGCGCTGCGCATGGTGGATCGAGTGCAGCGCCCACCACCAGGGGAACATGTGCTGGAAGCGGTGGCGCCAGTATTCGCCGAAATCCAGCACGATGATGTAGACGCAGAGCGCCAGCAGCGGCCAGTCGCGCAGCACCGGGAACAGCGTCTCCAGCGTCGGCGGCACCCAGCCGCTCTCGGCCACCATGCCGGAGAGCCGCGCCTCCATCGAGGCGAAGGCGACGAAGGCGATCAGCGGCAGCAGGCCCAGCCGGGTCAGCAGGGTGTAGATGACATCGGTGCGGATGCTGCGCCGGTCGCTGCGCGGCTCGACCGGCATCCAGGCCTCGAGCGGCCGGCAGATGGCATAGATGATCAGCACCTGCAGCAGGCCAAACAGGGCAAAGTCCATCCACTCGAAGGCGTCTTCCGCCCATTCCATCATGCCGGCGGCATAGAGCAGGGGCTGCACCAGCGTCTCGAACAGCCAGCCATTCATCTGGTCCCAGCCGTCGCGCAGCGTTTCGAACATGCGGGCCGATCCCTCTCTCAGATGCCGCGTTCGGGCAGGGTGGCGAAGCAGAAGCCTTTCTGCAGCAGGCCTTCCAGCAGGGCCTCGAAGACCTGGCCGAAGGGTTCCTTCCGGCTGCGCACGCCCCAATGCATCAGCAGCACCTCGCCGTCGCGGATGCGGGACAGGCCCTGGGCCAGCAGCCGGGCATTGGGAGAGGCGGTGCTGTCCAGCTCATCGCCCAGGAAGCCATTGGCCGACCAGCCCTGGTGGCGCAGGCCGCAGGCGGCGGCCATGGCGCGGGCATTGGCGGTGACCCGCCCGCCCGGGGCGCGCCACAGCGGCAGGACCCTGGCCTCCGGCGCGACCTGGCGCAGCGCCTCGATCGGGCGGGCGAGCTCGGCGCAGAGCCCCGCCTGGTCCAGCGTCTCCGCCCCCTCGCCGCGGCGCGAGGCATAGCGCACCCGGTCCGGCGCCGGATCGCCGGCAAAATACCAGTGGCGCCAGGTGTGGCTGGCGAAGGCATGGCCCTCGGCGGCGCGGGCGCGCCAGAACGCCGCCCAGCCGGGGCCGAGCGTGGTGCCGCCGCGGAAATCCGGCTCGTTCGCCAGGAACAGCGTCGCCTTCACGCCGTGCCGCGCCAGGGCGGCGGCGATCATTTCCGCCTCGCGGCCCCAGCCGGTGTCGATGGTCAGATAGAGGGTGCCGGCCCGGCATTGCGCCAGGCCAGGGGTCGCCAAGCCCGGTGCCGCGACGGCGGCGGCCAGGCCGGCCGCGCCCCCCAGCAGCCGCCGGCGGTCGAAGGTCGCGCGCGCCATGGCGGGGTCAGTTGGTGACGGCGGCGCGCGACGCGGCATTCGCGGCATAGAGGATGCCGTGCGGCGAGCGGCCGGCGCGCTGCACCTCCATCTTGCCGGTCTCCGGATCGATGACGGCGATGCGGCCCTGCCAGCGCAGCGTCACCCAGAGCCGCCCCTGCGGGTCGATGCTGATGCAGTCCGGCCCGCCGGGGACGCGCAGCGTCCGGCTCACCGTCAGCGTCGCCGGATCGAGCAGCGAGATGCGGCTGTCGACGCGGCTGGTGACGAAGATCGGGCCGCCCTTCGGCGCCGGGAACAGCGCATGGGCGCCGCGGCCGACGACGATGGTGCGCTCGATCGTCTGGGTGGCGGGATCGACGACGGCGACATGGTCGCTGCCCATGATGCCGACCAGCAGCCGGTCATTGTGCCAGATGATGCCGGCGGGCTCCGGCCCGACCTCCATCGACCAGAGCGGCTCCAGCGTCTCCAGGCTGATGGCGGCCAGCAGGCCGTTGCCCTGCAGCGTGACATAGACCACGGCATTGTCGGGGCGGTAGGCCAGGTGGCTCGGCATGTCGGGCAGGCTGAGCCGCTTCTGCAGCGTCAGCGCGGTGCCGTCCCAGCCATAGATGTCGACCTGGTCGCGGCGCAGGCTGGTGATCACCAGCCGCTTGCCATCCGGGCTGAAGCCCAGGTGGTAGGGGTTGGACAGCACCTCGCGCTTGCGCAGATCGCCGGTCGCGGGGTCGATGAAGAGCATCTCGTTGGCGCCGGAATCGCCCACCATCAGCGTGCTGCCATCGGGGGTCAGCGCCAGGTGGTGCACCTCGCGCAGCACCGGGATGCGCTTGCGCTCCTCCCGCGTCGCGGCGTCGAGCACCAGGATATTGGCCTCGCCGGAGTTCAGCACATAGACGAGGTCGCCATTGCCGCCGCCGGGATTCGGGCTGTTGGCGGTGCTGCCGCCCGGCACCTGGGCGCCCTGGGCCTGGGCATGGGCAGGCGCCGCCGACGCCATCGCGAGGCCGGGCAGGAGGCGCAGGAGCTGGGCACGGGACAACCGCATGGCAGCGAGGCTTTCGTGGCGGCGCGGGGCCCTGGTCGGCCGCGCGAAGAGGAGGGCCATCCTAGCAGCCGGCCCCCCCTGCCTGCCAGCTTCCGTCTGCGCCCCCGCCGCATGGCTGGCCCTGCCGGCACGCCGGATAACCCGCTGTTTAGAGGGGCGGCCGGTTTCCCGCGGCAGGGCCAGGCGCGGAATGGCCCGGCTGGCGCCCGGAGTCGGGCCGGCCGCCGGAGGCTGCCCGGGCCGCTGCCCGAAGGAAGGCCACCGGAATACGGCGGGGCGGGAGGCGCGCCCCTTCGCGGCCGGTTCAGACCTCGCGCGAGATCAGCCGGTTCAGGGTGCGGCAGGCGGCGACCACGGCGAGCAGGGTCAGTCCCTGGGTGATCAGCATGCCCGGTGTCCAGACGGTGCCGCCGACCAGCAGCTGGCGCGGCACATAGGTCAGGAACTGCTGGATCTCCGGCTCCACCCGGATGGTGCCGACGACCTGCAGCACGCCCCACCAGGCGAGCCCGGCCATCAGCACCAGCGGCGCCACCCATTCGGCCACCAGCTCGACGAAGGTGAGCGCGAAGCTGACCACCGCCCAGACCGTCAGCCGCAGCCCCCGCCACAGCAGCGAGGGGGCCGGCTCCACGTCGTCGTCATAGTCCCGCGGGGGGGCATATCCGGCCATGATGGCGCTCTCCGGGTTTGCTCCGACTGCAATAGCGCCGCAGGCTGCAGGAGACAAAGTTTCCTGATCCATGGCCTGGCGCGGCGCGCCGCGATCCCGGCCGGGGCCGCCAGGATCGGCGGGGGTCGCCATCCTCGCGGAAAGCTGACCAGCCCAGGCGTCGCGCAGGCGCGCATCAGCCGCTACGCAGCGTTACAATCCAGTCCCAGGGCCCTGTGTCGCGCCTGGCCACAGGGTTCCGGGCGTCCAGGGGCAGATGCGCGGCAATCCTCGCTCGTGGCAGGGCAGCTTCTCGCCGCACGCCCTGCCACACTGTTGCGCGGTCGAAAGTTAACATGCGTTATAAACGTGGGTTGGTCCCGGCCTTGATTGAGACCAATCAAGAATTGGTGCTATTCAACATTTGGAAATATTTGCCGATTCTTGTCTAACGCATGCAAAATGAAGCTTTCACGCCTGCGAAACCTTCGTATCATGGTCACATGAGGAAAGGCGACGAGGCCCTGCAAGCATTGCGGGCCCACTTGGCGGGGCTGAGTTTGCCCGAAGGGGCGCGTCTTGCGCCCGAGCGCGACCTGGCCGCAAAGCTGGGATTGAGCCGCCGTGCCCTTCGCGAAGGGCTGGCGAGGCTGGAGCTGGAAGGTCAGCTGTGGCGCGGTGTCGGGCAGGGGACCTTCCTGGGTCCACGCCCGGCCAGCGAGCCCATGCGGGTCATGCCGCCCGGCCAGCCGCTCGACATCATGGAGGCCCGCCTGGCGCTGGAGCCGCAGCTGGCGGGTCTGGCCGCGGCCAAGGCCAATGCCGAGCAGCTGGCCGCCATCGAGCAGGCAGCGCGCCGGGGCAGTGACACCGCTGATCTCGACAGCTGGGGGCGCTGGGACACCCTGCTGCACCGGGCGGTCGCCCAGGCGGCGCAGAACCCGCTGCTGCTGACGCTGTTCGAGCAGCTGGAAGGCTGCCGCATCCGCAGCGAATGGTCGATGATGCGCGCGGCCCTGGTCGACGAGACCGCCCGCCGCCGGGGGGCCGCCGAGCATCGCCGGCTGGCCGAGGCCATCGCCGCGCGTGATCCGGCCGCCGCGCATGCGGCGATGTGGGACCATCTGCAATCGGTGGCCAGCCTGATCCGCGACGCGCTGCGCGCCGGCCAGGCCTGGGGGCCGGGCACCACCCTGCTGCGGCCCGAACCGCTGCGGGCCGTGACGCGCGACGCCGACGCCGCCGAGTAGTTCTCCCTTTCCTTCTCTTCTTCTCTTCACGCCAGGCGAGGGGCCGGCCGGATTTCCGGGCCGGCCCTTTTGCCATGCGCGGGGCAGGCCGCCTGCCAGGCGGCGCGGCCGTGGACGATCGCCCGGGGCTGCCACCGGCGCGATTTCGACTCTCCGCCGGGCTGCTCGGCGGTCCGGGTCAGAACGCCAGGGCCGGTGACGCCTTCCGCAAGCGGCCGAAGCAGGGGGAGCGCGTGATGCCGCGCGCCCTTCATGCCGTGGCGCTGGCTGCCGCCTGATCCCGACCAGCGACGCCATCGCCGGCTGGCCTTCGTTTCTTCGCATGGCGGCCGGGGAGGCGCCCGACCTCAGCCCCCGGCCGCCAGGAAGGCCTCGGCGATGGCGTCGCGCCGCGCCACCCAGACGCGGTCGCCGCAGGCCTGCAGGAGGGCCAGCACGCCCTCAAAGGCGCGGAACCGGCCGGGCCGGCCGGCGATGCGCAGGTGGTAGCCGATATTGAGCAGCCGCGGCCGGCCCCGCTCGGCCTCGGTCAGCAGCACCGCCAGCGCGTCGCCGACATACTCGACCATCTCGGCGGCACGGACGAAGCCGTTGGGGTGGAAGAACTTCATGTCGTTGCTGTCCAGCGCATAGGGCAGCACCAGCAGCCCCGGATGCCCGGGGTCGCGATAGGGCAGGTCGTCGTCGAAGGCGTTGGAGGTGTAGAGGAAGCCGCGCTCGGCCAGGAGGGCGCGGGTCCAGCCGCTCTCGGCGCCGCGGCAGAAGAAGCCGCGCGGGGTGGTGCCGGTGGCGGCGCGGATCGCCACCACCGCGCGGTCGATATCGGCGGCCTCGGCGCCGGCCTCGGCATAATCGGCATGCGGCCGCCAGAGCCAGCCATGCAATGCCGCCTCATGCCCCGCCTGCACCGCCGCGGCGGCCAGGGCCGGGGCGCGTTCGACGGCGCGGCCGCACATCAGGAAGGTCGCCGGCATCCGGTGGCGCTCCAGCGCGTCGAGGAACCGCCAGATGCCCGCGCGGGTGCCGTATGAAAAAATCTGCTCCTGGCCGCGGTCGCGGCGGCCGGGGGCAACGACGCTGAGCACCTCGCCCAGGCGTTCCGAGACGGGATCGCCATCGCCCACCTGCTGCTCGGCGCCTTCCTCCAGGTTCACCGCCAGCGAGACCGCCAGCCGCGCGCCGTTCGGCCAGCGCAGATCCGGCCAGCGCCCGCCATAGCCGATCAGGTCCCGTGTCATGCCATGCCCTTCCGCGCGATGCGGCGGGGCGCGATGCAACGGCCGGGCCAGGGCCGGGCTGCCTGAGGAACGGGCAATGGCGCGCGGTTTGGGCGCGGCGGTGAGTGGCGGCGCGCCATGGCGCCTGCAAAACCGGCAAGCCGGCGGCTGGCATGCGCCTTGCTGCAAGCCTGGCGGAATGCTCGAGCAGACAGCCCCCGCCGTCCCCGCCGCCGCCGCCGGAGCCCCGGCAGGCCACCGCCTGGACATGGACGGCATCCGGATCCGCTATGGCCAGGCCGTCGCGGTCGATGGCGTCACCCTCTCGGTGCCGCCCGGCGAGATCCTGGCGCTGCTCGGCCCCTCGGGCTGCGGCAAGACGACGCTGCTGCGCGCCGTCGCCGGCTTCATCCGCCCCGAGGCCGGGCGCGTGCTGGTCGATGGCCGGGCGATCGACCATCTCTCCCCCGGCGGCCGCGGCGTCGGCATCGTCTTCCAGTCCTATGCCCTCTTCCCGCACATGACCGCGGCGCAGAACGTCGCCTATGGGCTGGAGGCGCGCGGCCGGCCGCAGCAGGAGATCCGCGCGAAGGTGGAGGCGGCGCTGGCCGCGGTGCGCATGGAGGGCTTCGCCGGGCGCAGGCCGCGCGCGCTGTCCGGCGGCCAGCAGCAGCGCGTGGCGCTGGCGCGCGCCCTGGCCATCGAGCCCGCCATCCTGCTGCTCGACGAGCCCTTCGCCGCGCTCGACCGGGCGCTCCGGCTCGACCTGCAGCTGGAGATCAAGCGCATCCAGCGCCGCTTCGGCGTCACCGCCGTCCTCGTCACCCATGACCAGGACGAAGCGATGAGCATGGCCGACCGCATGGCGGTGATGCGCGGCGGCCGGGTCGAGCAGGTCGCCGCCCCGGCCGAGGTCTATGACAACCCGGCCACCCCCTTCGTCGCCGGCTTCGTCGGCACCAGCAACCGTCTGCATGGCCGCGTCGAGGCGCGGGAAGGCGCCGCCTACCGCATCCGCCTCGACCTCGGGGCCAGCCTGCTGGCGGAGAGCCCGCGCGGCTTCGCGGTCGGCGAGCGGGTGCTGCTGACCGCGCGGCCGGAGCAGCTGGCGCTGCGCGACGCCGGCGATCCCGACCCTGCCGCCTTCCCGGCGCGGCTGCGCCAGTCGCTGCCGCTGGGCCCGGCGCTGATGCACGATGTCGAGGCTGGCGCCACCGAGCTCAAGCTGCACCAGCCGCGCCAGGGCGCGCCGCCCGCGCCCGGCCCGGTGCGCGTCGCGCTGCTGCCCGACGCCCGTCCCGCCCTTTTCGCCGCCGGAGATGCCGCATGACCGATCTCAGCCGCCGCAGCCTGTTCGGGGCCAGCCTTGGCCTGGGGGCCGCTGGCCTGCTGCCGGGCCGCGCCGCCCGCGCCGCCGGCAGCATGACCGCCGCCGTCTATCCCGGCGGCTGGGACGAGGCGCTGCGCGCCGTGCTGGCGCCGGCGCTGAAGCAGGCGCATGGCGTCGACGTCGCCTTCGAGCCGCTCTTCGCCGTCGACCAGATCGCCAAGGCGCGGGCGGCGCGCGGCGCGGCGCCCTTCGACGTCTTCGTGCTCGATCCCGGGCCGCGGGTCAGCGGCATCGACCTCGGCCTGTTCGAGCCCTTCGACCCGGCCCGCCTGACCAACCGCGACAAGCTGCCGGCGGGCTATGCCGATGCGCATGGCGCCGGCGTCGCCGCCCAGGTGGTGGGCATCGCCTACAACCCGAAGAAGCTGGCCAAGCCCGCCGGCTGGCGCGACCTGTTCAAGCCCGAATACGCCTCGCGCCTCGGCCTGACCGGCTTCGGCACCACCTTCGGCACCATCTCGCTGATCGAGATGGCCAAGGTCTTCGGTGGCTCCGAGACGGATGTGGAACCCCTGTTCGCCGAGCTGAGAAAAATCCTGCCGCAGGTGGCGGCGGTGGCGCAGCCGGCGGCCATGCCGGGCCTGTTCCAGCAGGGCCAGATCGACGTGATGTACACCAACACCTACACGGTGACGCTGCTGAAGTCGCGCGGCGTCGACATCGATTTCGCCGTGCCCGAGACCGGCGCCGCGGCCTTCGGCACCACCATGCACATCGCCAAGGGCTCGCGGAACATCGAGGCCGCCTACCAGTATATCGACACCATGATCTCGACCCCGGTGCAGGCGGGGCTGAGCCAGGCGCCGTATTTCTTCGTCCCCGTCAACACCGGCGTGACGCCGGGCCCGGACGTCCCGGTGAAGTCGCTCGACGAGCTGAAGGGCTTCGTCAGCCACGACTGGTCGAAGATCAACCCGCTGCGCGCCCGCTGGATCGACCGCTTCAACCGCGAGATGGCGAAGTAGCCATGGGCGAGGGCGCCTGGAAGCTCGCGCTGCCGCTCGGCCTGGCGCAGCTTGCCTTCTTCCTGGCGCCGCTGCTGCTCCTCACGGCCACCTCCTTCGCGACGGATGAGAATTTTTCCCGCTTCAGCCTGCAGGCCTGGTTCGAGGTGCTGGGGGATGCCTTCCATCTCGGCGCGGTGCTGAACACGCTGCGGCTGGGCGCGCTGGCGGTGCTGGCGACGGCGCTGCTGGCGGTGCCGCTCGCCCTGCTGCATTTGGTCGCCGGGCCGGGATTGAAAAAAGTCATCCTGCTGGCGGCGGTGCTGCCGCTGCTGACCTCGGTGGTGGTGCGCACCTTCGCCTGGATCGTCATCCTGGGGCGGGAGGGCGTCATCAACACGGCGCTGCTCTCCACCGGCCTGGTCAGCAGCCCGGTGCCGCTGCTGCAGACCGAGCCGGGCCTGATCCTGGCGCTGACCCAGATCGAGATGCCGCTGATGCTGCTGCCGCTGATCGCGGCCCTGGCCCGCATCGATCCGGCATTGCTCGATGCGTCGTCGGCGCTCGGCGCCTCGCTGTTCCGGACGTTGAGAAAAGTGGTGCTGCCGCTGGCGCTGCCCGGGCTGCTGGCCGGCGCCACCCTGGTCTTCGCCTCGGCGGCCACCGCCTTCATCTCGCAATCGGTGATCGGCGGCGGCCGGCTGGCCTATCTGCCGGCGCTCGTCTGGCAGCAGGCCATGGTGGTGTTCAACTGGCCGCTGGCCGCCGCCATGGCGCTGACCCTGATGGGCAGCGTGCTGGCGGTCGCCGCCGCGCTCTCGGCCCTGGCGCGCGGGGCGCAGGCATGATCGGCCGCCTGGCCCCGCGCGACCGGCCGCTCGCCCTGCTGATCCTGGCGCTGGCGCTGATCGGCCTGATGGTGCTGGCGGGCCCGGTGCTGATCGTGCTGCTGACCTCCTTCACCACTTCGCAGGCGCTGCGCTTCCCGCCGCCGGGGCTGACGCTGCGCTGGTATGTCGAGCTGTTCGACCCGCTGCGCTCGGCGCAGATCCACCGGGCGGCGCTGAACTCGCTGGCGGTCGCGGCCTGCACGGCGGCGATCTCGACGGCCTTGGCGACGGCGGCCGCCCTGGCCCTGTCGCGCTCGCGCGCCGGCTGGGCCCGCTTCGCCGAGGGCGCCTTCCTGGCCCCGCTGGTGCTGCCCGGCATCGCCTATGGCCTGGCGACGCTGATGTTTTTTTCGTGGTTGCGCCTGCCACCGTCGTTTCTGCTGCTGGTTGCCGGCCATGCGATGATCGCCACCCCTTTCGCGCTGCGCACCGTCGGCGCCAGCGCGGCGGGGCTCGACCTGGCGCTGCTGGAGAGCAGCGCCAGCCTTGGCGCCTCGCCCCTGCGCACCTTCCGGCGCGTCATCCTGCCGCTGATCCTGCCCGGGGTGGCGGCCGGCGGCTTCCTGGCCTTCGTCTCCTCTCTCGACAATGTGCCCGTCTCGCTCTTCCTCTCCTCGGCGCAGACCGACATGCTGCCGATCCGGCTCTGGGGGATGATGGAAAGCGCGCTGGATGTGCGGGTCGCCGCCGCCTCGGGGGTGCTGGTGGCGGTGGCCTTCCTGCTTCTCATGCTGATGGACCGGGCGGTGGGCCTGGTGCGGAGGATGGCCGGATGAGCGTGACCGGAAGCCTGACCCTGAAGCGGCTGACCGCCGAGGCCTTCGCCGCCTATGGCGAGGTGCTGGAACCCCCTGGCCAGCCCGGCCGCGTCTATTTCGAGCGCGCCCTCGGCAGCGCCCGGCCCGGCGCCTGGCCCAGCCTGGCCTTCTCCTGGCGCGACCCGCATCCCGGTGGCCTGCTGCGCGTCAGCACCATGGAGCGGCACCAGTTCTCCTCGCAGAGCTTCATCCCGCTCGGCCCCTCGCGCTGGGTGGTGCTGGTGGCGCCGCATGCCGCCGGCGGCGGGCCCGACATGGCGCGCGCCGAGGCCTTCCTGGCCGGCCGCGGCCAGGGGGTGACCTATGCCGCCGATGTCTGGCACCATCCGCTGACCGTGCTGGAGGTGCCGGCCCGCTTCGCCGTGGTGATGTGGCGCGACGGCACGGTCGGCGACGAGGAATTCGTCCCCGTCGCGCCCTTCGACCTCGATCTCGACCTGCCCTGAGGGGGATATCCGCGCATGGCTTACGAGGTGCGTCGCGACTTCCGCGGCTATGGCGCCAACCCGCCCGATCCGCGCTGGCCGAAGGGCGCGAAGCTCGCCGTCAACTTCGTGATGAATTACGAGGAAGGCTCGGAACCCTCGATCCAGGATGGCGAGGACCACAGCGAGTGGGGCCTGACCGAATCCGGCGGGCAGCAGGGCAGGGGCCGCGACCTCGCCGCCGAGGGCATGTTCGAATATGGCAGCCGCGTCGGCTTCTGGCGGCTGATGCGGCTGTTCCAGGAACGCGGCCTGCCGATGACGGTCTTCGGCTGCGCCCTCGCCCTCGAGCGCAATCCGGAGGCGGCGGCGGCGATCCGCGACAGCGGCTTCGATGTCTGCTGCCATGGCTGGCGCTGGGTGAAGCACTGGGAGCTGTCGGAGGCGGAGGAGCGCGAGCATATCCGCCGCGCCGTCGACTCCCTGCAGAAGACGGTGGGGAACCGCCCGCTCGGCTGGTATTGCCGCTATGGGCCCAGCGTCAACACCCGCCGCCTGGTCGCCGAGGAAGGCGGCTTCCTGTACGATAGCGACAGCTATGCGGACGAGCTGCCCTGGTGGCTGACGGTGGAGGGCAGGCCGCATCTCGTCGTGCCCTATTCGCTGACCCACAATGATGGGAAATTCAACGGCCATGTCGGCACCGGCGACGACTGGTTCAGCTTCGTCCGCGACGGCTTCGACATGCTGCGCGAGGAAGAGGCCAGGACGCCGAAGATGATGTCGATCGGGCTGCATATGCGCCTCATCGGCCATCCGGCGCGGGCGCGGGGGTTGGCCAAGCTGCTCGATTATATCCGGCAGTTCGACGATGTCTGGATCACCCGGCGCATCGACATCGCGCAGCACTGGATGGCCACGCATCCCTATCCGGGGCGCGGCCTCAATGAGTGAGGCGCGCCGCATCCGGCTGGGGATGCTGACGCCCTCCTCCAACACGGTGCTGGAGCCGGTGACGCAGGCGATGGTGGCCAGCGTCCCCGGCGCCTCGGCGCATTTCTCCCGCTTCCGCGTCACCGAGATCGCGCTGTCCGACAGCGCGCTGGCGCAGTTCGACGACAGCGCCATCCTGCGCGCCGCCGAGCTGCTGGCCGATGCCCGCGTCGATGTCATCGGCTGGAACGGCACCTCCGCCGGCTGGCTGGGCTTCGAGGCCGACCATCGGCTGTGCGCGCGGATCACCGCGGCGACCGGCATTCCCGCCACCACTTCGATGCTGGCGCTGAACGAGATCCTGGCGGCGACCGGCGTGAAGCGGCTCGGCCTGGTCACGCCCTACCGCGCCGATGTCCAGGCGCGGATCGTCGCCAACTACGCCACCCTCGGCATCGATGCCGGCCGCGAACGCCATCTCGGCTTGCAGGAGAATTTTTCCTTCAGCGAGGTCGAGGCGCCGGCACTGACCGGAATGGTGGAAGCGGTGGCGGCGGAGGGCGTCGAGGCCGTCGCCGTGGTCTGCACCAATCTGCGCGCCGCGCCATTGGTCGCCGGCTGGGAGGCGAAGCTCGGCCTGCCGGTCTATGACACCATCGCCACCGTGGTCTGGAAGAGCCTGGCAGTGGCCGGGGCCGACCCGGCCGCGCTTGGCCGCTGGGGGCGGATCGGCCGGCCCGGCTGATATAGGCTATAGGCTGCAGCCGGTATCCTGCATCAGCCGCCGGCCTGCAGGCCGCTGGCCAGGCGCGCCAGCTGCGCCGCCAGGGCCAGGAGAGCCAGCGCCGCCAGCAGCCGCCGCGGTGCCACGCGGCCGCCGCCCGCCGCCTGCAGCGCCCGGGCGGCCAGGCCGCAGAGCGCCAGCAGCATCAGCATTCCCAGGCAGATCCCGGCGACGAAGAGCGGCAGCACGACGATCTGCATCCCCTCCTGCCCGGCGCTGGTGACGAGGGCGGAGAGGAAGAGTGGCACCATCATCAGGCGGGACGTGGCGACACAGCCCAGCAGCAGGACCTTCGGCCAGACCTCCCCGGCGGGGCGCCCCCAGGCCAGCAGCGCCGCCGGCAGCAGCCACGCCGCGTCGATCCACAGCGCCGCCTGCAGCAGGGCGCCGCCCTGCGCGTCCAGCCAGCCATCGGCCAGCAGCATGGCGGCGCCGAGCGGCAGCATCGCCACCAGCGCCGTGCCCGCGCCCCAGCGGAAGGCCAGCCACAGGCGCGGCCCGATCGGCTCGGGCCCGGCCAGCAGGAACAGCAGCAGCACCGCCAGCAGGCCGGGGATCTGCGCCAGCTGATCGGCCAGGAACATCCCCGCCAGCCCGGCGGCCAGCAGCAGCAGGGGACCGAAGGGCAGCAGCACCAGCAGCGCCAGGCCGAGCACCAGCCAGAGCGGGTTGAACCCGGCAGGGTTCTCGGGCGGCGCGGGCTCGGTCTCGGTCGGCATCGCCGCGACCTAAGCGCGGCCGGGCTGCGGGCGCCAGACGGCCGCGCTTCACGATCGAGGGGCCGCTCCCTTGACCGGGTGCGGCGCGCGACTAGGCTCGCCGGCTTCCGCGAGACGCAAGGGATTGCCGTGATGACGTTGGCGATGAGCTGGGAAGAATGGGCGAGCCACGACGCGACGGCGCTGGCCGGGCTGGTGCGCGCCGGCCAGGTGACGCCGGCCGAGCTGGCGGCCCAGGCCGCCGCCGGCATCGCCAAGATCAATCCCGCCCTCTCCGCCGTCGTCGAGGTCTTCGACGATGTCGTCGCCGATCCGCTGAAGGACGGCATGAATCCGGACGGCGTCTTCGCCGGCGTGCCCTACCTCATGAAGGATCTCGGCCCGACCCTGAAGGGCCGGCTGCAGGAGATGGGCTCCTTCCTGATGCGCGGCAATCGCGCCGCCGCCGACAGCTTCCTCACCTCGCAGCTGCGCAAGGCGGGGCTGAACATCATCGGCCGCAGCACCACGCCGGAATTCGGCGTCTGCAGCTCGGCCGAGAACCCGGCGATGTATGTCACCCGCAACCCGTGGAACCTGGACTATACCACCTGCGGCTCCTCGGCCGGCACCGCGGCGGCGATCGCCGCCGGCGTCACGCCGATCTCGCACGCGACCGATGGCGGCGGCTCCATCCGCATCCCGGCCGGGGTCTGCGGCAATGTCGGGCTGAAGCCGTCGCGCGGCGTGCTGTCGGTCGCGCCCTACAGCTCCGACCTGATGGGCGTGGTCTCGACCCAGGGCTGCCAGACGCGGACGGTGCGCGACATGGCCAGCTTCATCGATGCCTGCCGCGGCGGCGCGCCCGGCGAATTCATGCCCTACTGGACCGCGCCCGAGCCCTATGCCGAGCTCATCAAGCGCGACCCGTCCAGGCTGCGCATCGCGCTGTCGCATGAATGGGGCGACTATCGCGCCATCCCGGAATTCGTCGCCGAGCTGGAGCGGGTGGGGCGCTTCCTGGAGGGCCTCGGCCACCATGTCGAATGGATGGTGCCCAAGGTCGATTTCCGCGCCGCCTATGCCGCGCAGACCACCTGCTACATCACCAATTTCGCCCAGACCATCGAGACCCTGCTGGCCCAGGTCGGCCGCAGCGCGCCGCCACCGGCCGAGCTCATCGAGCCGATGAACATCCGCATCTGGCAGGCCGGCATCGGCGCCAGCTATTCCGAGCGGACGAAGATGCAGGCGGTGTTCAACAGCACCTCGCGCGCCTTCGGTGCCTTCTTCGAGGAATGGGACATCCTGCTCACCCCGATCACCGCGCTGCCGACGCCGAAGGTGGGGACGACGGAATACCTGACGATCAGCGACAACCCGGACGTCTATGACTGGTTCGGCAATCTCTGGAAGTTCTTCGCCTATACGCCGCTGTCGAATCTCTGCGGCATTCCGGGCATCTCGCTGCCGATGGCGGAGCAGGCGCATGGGCTGCCGCTGGGCATCCAGGCGCAGGCGAAGCAGGGCGGCGACGGGCTGCTGCTGCAGCTCTCGGCGCAGATCGAGCGGGCGCTGGGCGGCCAGTGGAACCAGGGGCGCCGCCCCGGGGTCCACGTCACCGCCTGAGGCGGCTCAGCGCAGGGCGGCGGTGAGCGCGGCGTGGAAAGCGGCGCGCTCCGCCTTCATGTCGATGGGATAGGCGGCCGCATAGGGCGGCTGCGGCCGGGCGGAGAGGGTGACCACCACCAGCTCTTCCGCCGGGTCCAGGCAGAGGCTCTGCCCGGCGAAGCCCACCGCCGCCATCACCCCCTCCTGCAGCCACCAGCTATAGCCATAGCCGGTGGCGCCGAAGGAGTTTTCCGCGGGGTTCAGGGTGAAGGCGGGGCGGGAGGCTTCCTGCAGCCAGCCCTCCGGCAGCATGCCATGGCCGCCCTCGAGCAGGAACAGGCCGAAGCGGCCGAGGTCGCGCAGCGCCATGCCGGCGCGGCTGCCGCCGATCTCCTGCCCGCCCTCGGATTCCAGCGTGTAGAAGGCGTCGAACTCCATGCCCTGCGGCGCCCAGACGCGGCGGGTCATGTAGTCGGCGATGGTCGAGCCGGTCGCCGCCGAGAGCAGGCAACCGAGCAGATAGGTGTCGCCGGTATTGTAGAGGAAGCGCGTGCCGGGGACGTGCTCCGGCCGCAGCTCACCCAGCAGCTTCAGCACGCCGCCGGGCACCTTGTCGCCGAGGCTCCGGCTGTAGCGGTTCACATGGGAATGGCGGTCGGTGTAGTCCTCGCTCCAGGCGACGCCGGAGGACATGGTCAGCAGGTCGCGCACCGCGACCGCGTCATAGGCCGAGCCCCGCACCGCGGGGACATAGAAAGACACCTTGTCGTCCAGGCTGCCGATGGCGCCGTCGCGCAGCGCCGCGCCGACCAGCGTCGAGGTCAGCGACTTCACCATCGACATGGTCGACCAGCGCGTCGATTCCTCGAGGCCCAGCGCATAGCGTTCCAGCACGATGCGGCCCGATTTGATGGCCAGCAGCCCGGCGATGCAGGCGCGGTCGATATACTCGTCCACGCCGTGCTCGACGCCATCGACGCTGTAGCGCGGCGCGACCTCCGGCCCGCGCGGCAACTCGCGCACCGCCGGCCCGCGCGTCACGGCGCGCGTCGCGAACATCCGGTCCACGTTGCGATAGGCGAAGGCCTGCTGCGTCGGCGGCAAGAGCAGAAATTCGCCGCCGGCGGGGATGTGGAACTGCGGCTTCGCCTCGGACATTCTTTTCCGCCCCGTATCGCGACCCTGCCGCGCCATCGAGCGCGGCAGCACCGAAAGAAGAATCAGAACATGCCGGGGCGGCGGATGGGGCTGCCGTCGACCAGGCGTGCGTAGCGGAAGGCCGTCGGGTCGACGATCGGCGGCTTGCCCAGGATCAGGTCGGCGGTCAAGCGGCCGGCGCCCGGGCCGATGCCGAAGCCATGCCCGCTATAGCCGGTCGACAGCCACAGCCCGGGCAGGGCGGCGACCTGGTCGATCACCGGCACCGCGTCCGGCGTGCTGTCGATCCAGCCGCCCCAGCTCTGGCGGATTTTCACCCCCGCGAAGTCGGGCCAGGATTTCGCGATCTTGTCGAGTGCCGCCGGGATGATCGAGGTGTTCGGCGTCGGGTCCAGCGTGCGCATGTCTTCCTGCTCGAACACCGTCGGCTTGTCGAAGGACCACTTGCCGTAATGCGCGCCCGGGCCGCGGAAGAAGGAGCCGCCGAAGCCCCAGGTGACGCTCTTGCGGCGCTCCATCAGCGTCGGCCAGAACTTGCGGGCGTAGCGGATGCCCTGCGGCGTCAGCTCGATCTGGCCGCGATTGGCGGCGGCGATGATGTAGCTGCCGTCGCGGCGGCGGCCGATGGTGACCCCCGGCGTCGACAAGCCGCCCGGCGTCACCTGCGGCGCCACCTCGGTCGCGAAGATGGTCGAGCGCACGCTGGACTGCGGCAGGTCGATGTCGTGGCGGCGCAGGAACATCGAGGACCAGGCGCCGGCCGCCAGCAGCACCACGGGCGCGCGGATGCGGCCGCGCTCGGTGAAGACGCCGCTGACCCGGCCGCCGGTGGTGTCCAGGCCGCGCACGGCGCAGCGCTGGTGGATGGTGGCGCCCAGCCTGCGGGCGGCCTCGGCGATGGCGGGGACGGCCTTGGCGGGCTCGGCCATGCCGTCATTCGGCGAATGCACGCCGCCGATCCAGCGATGCGACTGGGTATTGCCCGGGGTCATCGCGCGGGCCTCGTCGCCGGTCAGCATGCGGCTGTGCTGCTGGTAGGTGCGGGCCATGTCGACCCATTTCTGCCAGGTGGCCAGCTCCGACGGGCTGTCGGTGACATAGGTCAGGCCGGTGCGGCGGAAGCCGAGATCGGCGCCGGTCTCGGCGACCAGCTTGTCCCACTGCTCCAGGCTGCGCTGGGCCAGCGGGATCTCGCGCTCGTCGCGGTTCTGCACGCGGCACCAGCCCCAGTTGCGGCTGGACTGCTCGCCGGCGACGATGCCCTTCTCGAGCACCGCGACGCGCTGGCCGGCCTGGGCCAGGAAATAGGCGGCGGTGATGCCGGCGACGCCGGCCCCGATCACCACGACATCGGCATCGGCCGGCAGCGCCGCATCATCCTGGACGCGATCGACGGGAGGAGACATGGCGCGGCACTTCCTGATCTGCGCTGGCGGGCGCGGCGGCGTAGCGGAAGGGCAGCCTCCTGCAGCCGGGCCGGGCTGGCAAGGGGCAGGCCGATGCCAGGCCCGGCGCGGCGCAGATCCTGCCGTTCGTGCCGCGGCCGGCGGCAGATCACTCTGCCGCCGGCAGCGCCTGCGCCGTGCTTCCGATCAGCGGAAGCGATGACTCGGGCAGCCGGCAGGAAGCGCCGAGGCGCAGCCTTCCGCGCAGCAGCACGCGCTCCTGCGGCGCCGCGCCGGCCCCGCCTTCGATGCCGGCCAGCAGCAGGTCGAGGCCGCGCGCCACCATGACCTCCAGCGGCTGCACCACGGTGGTCAGGCGGTAGGGCGGGCGGTCGGCCAGCGCGATGCCGTCCATGCCGACGACCGAGACATCGCCGGGCACCGTGAGCCCCGCCTCGCGCAGCGCGTCGATCACCCCCATCGCCAGGATGTCGGCCACCGCGAAGATGGCGTCGGGGCGTTCGGCGGCGGGCAGGGCGGCGATCCGCTGCCCGGCGGCGAAGCCGGCGGCATGGCTGGCGCCGCCGGTGACCAGCAGCGGCAGGTCGCCGCCGGCGGCGGCGACGAACTGGCAGAAGCCCTCGGCACGCTCGCGCCCGGTCGAGGTCGCGGCATTGCCGGTGACCACCGCCAGCCGCCGGTGCCCGGCCTGCAGCAGCAGCCCGGCCAGCGCCTCCGCCCCGGCGCGGTTGTCGCAGGAGACGGCCGAGCCATGCTCGCGCGCGACGCGGTTGATCATCACCAGCGGCACGTTGTTGGCCGCGCAGATCGCCGCGGCCTTGGAAGAAAGCTCGGCCGAGGTCACCAGGCAGCCATCGACGCGGTATTGCAGCAGCGCCTCGGTGGTGGCGTCCTCGATCGGGCCGGGCCCGGCATGCAGCAGCAGCAGCCGGCAGCCGCGCGCCGCCGCCAGCCGCACCGCCTGCTGCAGCAGCTCGGCATAGAAGGGGTTCTCCACCGGCCCCAGCACCAGCCCGATCAGGCCGGAGCGGCCCAGCACCAGGGTGCGGGCGAGGATGTCGGGCGTGTAGCCGGCCTCGGCCGCCAGGGCGGCGATGCGCGCCCTGACCTCTGGCGAGATCCGCGCATCGTCGCGCAGCGCCCGCGAGACGGTGGAGGCCGCGACCCCGGCGCGCTGCGCCAGGCTGGCAATGGTCGCGCGCCCCGAGCCCGCCCTGGCCCCGGCGGCGCGGGCAGGGCGGCGGGGCGGGGTGTCGGCATCATCCATGGCTTCCGGCTAGCATGGGGGAATTCCTGGTGCAAACGATGCCGCGTTGCAGCATCGGCAGGAATCGGCTTTCCAGGGAAAATTTCTGTGCTAACGATTGCACAAGCGACCGGCGGAGAGACCGGTCGCAGCGATGGGCGGGAGCAGAACAGCATGCCAGACGGCGCCGCGCGGCCATGACCGGCCGCAGCATCACCGAGAAGATCCTCGCCGCGCATGCGGTCGAAGGCCGGGCCGAACCGGGCAGCATCATCACCGTGCGGCCCGATGTGGTGCTGTTGAACGACGTCTCGGGCCCGCTGGCTTTCGAGCAGTTCGACGCCATGGGCGCGACCCGCCCCTTCGACCCGTCGCGCATCGTGCTGGTGGCCGACCACTTCGCCCCCGCCCCGGACGTCACCGCGGCCGGCGCCATCGCCATGACCCGCGACTTCGCCCGCCGCCACGGCATCGCGCATTTCTACGAGCCCGGCCGCGGCGGCATCGAGCACACGCTGCTGGCCGAGCTCGGCATGATCGGCCATGGCGGCATCGTCTTCGGCGCCGACAGCCATACCTGCACGGCGGGCGCCTTCAACGCGCTGGGGATCGGCTTCGGCTCGACCGACCTGGCCGGCGCGCTGGCGCTGGGCCGGCTGTGGATGCGGGTGCCCGACAGCATCCGCGTCGAGCTCGGCGGCACGCCTTCCGCCTATGTCACCGGCAAGGATGTCATCCTGGAGCTGATCCGCCGCATCGGCTCGGATGGCGCCGCCGATGCCTCGCTGGAATTCGGCGGCCCCGGCGTCGCGGCGCTGACCATGGACGAGCGCATGGCGGTGGCCAACATGGCGGTCGAGGCCGGCGCCGATTGCTGCGTCTTCGAGGGCGACGCGCAATCGGCGGCCGACATGGTCCGCCGCGGCATGGCGCCGGCCGCTGCCGTGCTGCCGGATGCCGATGCCGCCTATCGCGCGGTGATCCGCATCGATCTGGGTGCGCTGTCGCCGATGGTGGCGCGGCCGCCCTCGCCGGCCTCCGGCGTCGCGGTCGGCGCGCTGCGTGGCCAGCGGGTCGACCAGGTCTATGTCGGCAACTGCTCGAACGGCACCATGACCGACCTGCGCCAGGTGGCCGCGGTGCTGCGCGGCCGCCAGGTGGCGCCCGGGGTGCGCATGGTGGTGGTGCCGGCGACCCAGAAGATCTGGCGCCAGGCCATGGCCGAGGGGCTGCTGGATACCATCTCGGCCGCCGGCGCGGCGATCTCCACCCCCACCTGCGGCGCCTGCTTCGGCGGCCATATGGGCATCCTGGCGGCGGGCGAGACCGCCATCGCCACCACCAACCGCAACTACCGCGGCCGCATGGGCCATCCCGACAGCCAGGTTTTCCTGGCCAATGCCTGGGTGGCGGCGGCGGCGGCGGTGGCCGGCGAGATCTGCCCGCCCGACGAGGTGGTGGCGATGGAGATCGCGGCATGAGCGCGCTGATCACCGGCCGCGTCCACCGCTTCGGCGACGAGGTGAACACCGACGTCATCCTGCCCGGCCGCTATTTGGCGCTGCGCAAGCCCGAGGAGCTGGGCCGGCATTGCCTGGAGGGGCTGGACCCGGATTTCATCCATCGCGTCCGCCCGGGCGACATCCTGGCGGTCGGCCGCAATTTCGGCTGCGGCTCGTCGCGCGAGCATGCGGTGATCGCGCTGAAGGCGGCCGGTGTCGCCGGCATCGTCGCGGTCAGCGCCGCGCGCATCTTCTTCCGCAACGCGGTGAATCTCGGCCTGCCGGTGCTGCTCTGCGCCGAGGCCGCCGGCGCGCTGCGCGAGGGCGAGGAAGCCAGCATCGACCTGGACGCCATGGCGATCGCGCAGGCCGGGCAGGCGTGGCGGGCGGCAGCGCTGGGCGACGAGGTGCGCGCCATCCTGGCCGCCGGCGGGCTGGTGCCGCGCGTGCGCCAGGCGCTGGGCGCCGCCGCCTAGATTTCTTTCGATAGCAGGACTGGACCAGAACAATGGCCGATAAGCGTCTCAAGGAAGCCCTGGCGGCGAAGCAGTTCATCGTCGCGCCGGGCATCTTCGACATGATCTCCGCCCGCATCGCCGACCGCATGGGCTTCACCGCGCTCTACGCCACCGGCTATGGCACGGTCGCCTCGCATCTCGGCCTGCCGGATGCCGGTATCGCCACCTTCAGCGACATGGTCGGCCGCATGGGCCGCTTCGCCCAGGGCTCGGCGACGCCGGTGATCGCCGATGCCGATACCGGCTATGGCGGGCTGCTCAACGTGCGCCATACGGTGATGGGCTACGAGGCCGCCGGCATCGCCGCGATCCAGCTCGAGGACCAGGAAGTGCCGAAGAAATGCGGCCATACCCCGGGCCGCCGCGTCATCCCGGCCGAGGAGATGGCGCTGAAGATCGAGGTCGCCGTCGAGGCCCGCAAGAGCGACGACTTTTTGATCATTGCCCGCACCGATGCGCGCACCACGCTCGGCCTGGATGAGGCGATCCGCCGCGGCAAGCTGTACCGCCGCGCCGGCGCCGACATCGTCTTCATCGAGAGCCCGGAGAGCGAGGACGAGATGAAGCGCATCGGCCAGGAGATCGATGCGCCGCTGCTGGCCAACAATGTCGATGGCGGTGGCCGCACGCCGATCCTCTCGGCCGAGACGCTGGCCAGCTATGGCTACGACATCGCCATCTATCCGGCGCTGGGCTTCCTGACGGTGGCCGCGGCGCTCGAGCGTTCCTTCGCGCATCTGAAGGCGCAGGGCGTGACGCATGGCCTGGGCGACGAGGTGCTCTACGACTTCGCCCGGATGAACGAGCTGATGGGCTTCGCCGAGGTCTGGGACTTCGACCGCCGCTGGGCCCGCCCCGAGGCCGCCAAAGCCGCCGAGTGATCCGTGGCGGCGCCGGCCGGCGCCGCCGCACGATCTTCCAAGAAGCATCTGCCAAGAAGAAACAGGGACGTCCGATGAACGAGTTCGCAGAACCGAAGGCCACCCGGCGCGGGCTGGGGGGGCTGGCGGCCGGGCTGCTGCTGGCGCCGGCGCTGGCCCGGCCGGCGCTGGGCAACACCGCCGCCGCCGCCTGGCCGGACCGGCCGGTGCGCATGGTGGTGCCCTTCGGCGCCGGCGGCGCGGTGGACACGCTGGCGCGCAGCTTCGGCGCGCGTTTCCCCGAATTCGCCAATGGCCAGCCGCTGGTGATCGAGAACCGCTCGGGTGCCGGCGGCATGGTGGCCGGCGCCTATGTCACCGGCCAGCAGCCCGATGGCTATACGCTGATGATGGCCGATATCGGCGCCAACGCGATCGGCAAGCTGCTGAACCGCCAGCTCAGCTACGACCCGATGACCGGCTTCACGCCGATCATGCACGGCGCCAACCTGCACGCGGCGCTGGTGACCAATCCGCAGGTGCCGCAGAAGACCGTCGCCGAGCTGATCCAGGCGGCGCGCGCCAAGCCGGAGAGCCTGGTCTATGCCTCGGCCGGCGTCGGCAATGGCAGCCACCTGTTCATGGCGCTGCTGGAGCGGCAGGCGAAGATCAGCATGGTGCACATCCCCTACCGCAGCGGGTCGGAGACCGCGCTGGCGGTGATGCGCAACGAGACGCAGTTCTGCTTCCCGACGCTGTCCTCGGTGCTCGGCATGGTGCGCGGCGGGCAGCTGCGGGTGATCGCCATGGGCGGCGGCCCCTGCCCGCAGGCGCCCGAGGCGCCGCTGATGCGCGACACCATTCCGGGCTTCGACGTCGCCATCTGGTATGGCGTCGCCGCCCCGCCCGGCATGAACCCGGCGCTGGCCGACCGCATCAACGAGGTGTTCAACCGCGTCGCCGCGGTGCCCGAGGTGCGTCGCGCGGTGGAGGAGAGCCAGGCCGGCAGCATCGTCGCCGGGCCGCGCCAGCAATTCGCCGACTTCCTCAAGCGCGAGCATGAGCGCTGGGCGCCGGTGATCCAGGAGGGCGGCATCCGCGTCGAGTGAGGGGATGCCCTTCCGGCGGCCGCTCGCCGCCGGGGGTGCACCGGCGGGCGCGCAGCGGCTAGTCTGCCGCGACGCCTCGCCGCGCGCCGCATCCTGACGGGCGGGAGCGCCCCGGAGCCCGCTGCCCGCCATGCCGACCTATCTCTGCGCCACCTGCGGCACCTCCTTCGCGCCCGCCGCCGCGCCGCCGCGGTCCTGCCCGATCTGCGAGGAGGAGCGGCAGTATGTCCCGGCCGGCGGCCAGGCCTGGACCACGACGGCGGCGCTGGCGGCCGGGCACCGCAATGCCTGGCGCCGGCACCAGCCCGGGCTGTACAGCCTGCAGACGGTCCCCGCCTTCGCCATCAACCAGCGCGCCTTCCTGGTCCGCACGCCGCAGGGCCATATCCTGTGGGACTGCATCGCGCTGCTGGACGAGGCGACGCGGGAGATCATCGCGGCGCTGGGCGGGCTGGCCGGCATCGCGCTGTCGCATCCGCACTACTACACCACCATGCAGGACTGGGCCGCCGCCTTCGACGTGCCGGTGCATCTGCACGCCGCCGACCGCGCCCATGTCGTCCGCCCCGACGACCGGCTGCGCTTCTGGGAGGGCGACAGCCTGCCACTGGCCGAGCGCCTGACGCTGGTCCGCGCCGGCGGGCATTATGCCGGCGGCACCGTGCTGCACTGGGCGGAGGGCGAGGGCGTGCTGCTGGTGGGCGACATTGTCCAGGTGACGCCGGGCGCGCGCGGCGTCTCCTTCCAGTGGAGCTATCCCAACATGCTGCCGCTGTCGGCGGCCCGGCTGCGCCAGCTGACCGACCGGCTGGCGCCCTGGCGCTACCAGCGGATCTACGGCGCCTTCCTGGGCCAGGAGGTGGCGCAGGGCGGCGAGGCCATGGTGGCCGCCTGCGCCGCCCGCTACCGGCGGCTGCTGGAGGCGCCCGCGACCTGATGCCCGCTACTTGATGCCGGCGCGCATGAAGGACTGCACGAACTGCCGCTGGAACAGCAGGAAGCCGAGCAGCAGCGGCGCCGCGGTCAGCAGGGTGGCGGCGCTGATGATGGCCCAGTCGATGCCCTGGTCGGTGGAGGCGAAGACCGCCAGCCCCACCGTCAGCGGTCGCGTGCTGACGCTGTTGGTGATGACCAGCGGCCAGAGGAAGTTGTTCCAGTGATAGGCCACCGAGGTCAGGCCATAGGCCAGGTAGGTCGGCCTGGCCAAGGGCACGTAGAGCCGCCACAGGATCGCCCAGGGCCCGCAGCCTTCCAGCCGCGCGGCCTCCTCCAGCTCGGCGGGAATCTGCAGGAAGGTCTGTCGCAGCAGAAAAATGCCGAAGGCGGAGGCGAGATAGGGCAGGCCGATGCCGAAGACCGTGTCGACCAGGCCGAGCGCGCGCATGGTCCGGTAATTCTCGACGATCAGCATGTCGGGCATGACCATCAGCTGCACCAGCACGATGGCGAAGAGGGCGCTCATCCAGCGCGACCGGCTGCGGGCGAAGACGAAGGCGGCGAGGGTGCAGAGCACGAACTGCCCGCCGGTGACGAAGCAGACCAGCACCAGGGTGTTGAGGAAGTAGCGCCCGAACGGCGCGGCCTCCCAGGCTGACAGGAAGTTCTGCAGGGTGAGCGGCGCGGTCAGTTCGAAGCGCGTCGCATAGCCGGTCGGATGGAAGGCGGCCCAGAGGGCGTAGAGCACCGGCGCCGCCCAGAGCAGCGCCAGCAGCCAGGCCGCTGCCGTCTCCAGCGTCAGCCCGAGGCGGGGGATCCAGCGCGTCACCGGTAATGCGTCCGACGGCCCAGGAGGGAAAACTGCAGCGCGGCGATCACCGCCAGCACGCCGAGCAGCACGCCGGTCAGCGCTGAGGCCTGGGCGGTGTCCCAGAAGCGGAAGCCGGTCTCGTAGATATAGGTCATCAGCAGCGCCGTCGCATTGTCCGGCCCGCCCTGGGTCATGACCAGGATATGGTCGACCAGGCGGAAGCTGTTGATCACGGCATTGACCGCGATGAAGAGGGTGGTGGGCCCGAGCAGCGGCAGCGTCACGCGCCAGAAGATTCTCCCGCGCGAGGCGCCCTCGAGGGCAGCGGCCTCCAGCAGGCTGGGCGGGATGGCCTGCAGCGCCGCCAGGTAGAAGATCATGAAGAAGCCGGCTTCCTTCCAGACGGCGATGGCCATCATGGCGCCCAGTGCCGTCTCGCGCGCGCCGATCCAGTTGGTCGGCCCCCAGCCGAGCAGGAGGCGGGTGACGCGGTCGATCATCCCGTAATCGGGCGTGTAGAAGAACAGCCAGAGATTGGCCACCGCGATCATCGGCAGCACGGTCGGCGTGAAGAAGGCGATGCGCATGACCGTGCGGCCGCGCAGCCGCCCATTGACCCAGAGTGCCATGGCCAGGGCCAGTGCGATCGACAGTGGCACCGTGCCCAGCGCATAGAGAAGATTGTTCCACAGCGCCTGCCAGAAGATCGGGTCCTCTGCCAGCGCGGCATAATTGTCGAGACCGACGAAGACCGCCGGCCGGCGCGGCATCGGCGTCGAGAACAGCGAATGCCAGAGCGTCGCCAGCGCCGGCACATGGGTGAAACCCGCGAGCAGCAGCAGGGCCGGGCCCAGCATCAGCCAGGCATGCAGGGAGCGGGGCATGCGCAGGGGCCCGGCCTTCGGGGTCAGCCGCGGTAGCGGCGCAGGATGCGCTCGGCCTCGGCCTGGGCCGCGGTCATCGCCGGCTGCGGCTGGCTGCGGCCGGTCAGCACCGATTGCAGCCCGTCATTCAGCGCCTTGGTGACGCGCTGGTTCTCATGGGTGGACAGCTCGGCGACCGCATGGCGCAGCTGGTCGCGGGCGACGGCGGCGGCGGGGAAGCCGGCCACGTAGTCCTTCATCTTCGCCGTCTCCCAGGCTTCCGGCGAGGTCGCGACATAGCCGGTGTCGATGCCCCATTGCGCCGCGCGCTCCGGCTCGGTCAGGAAGCGGGCGAACTTCACCGCCGCCTCGCGCTTGGCTTCCGACGCCGCCTTGAAGACGTAGAGATTGCCGCCGCCGGTCGGGCTGCCGGGCTTGCGGCCGGCGGCCAGCTGGGCGACGCCGAAGGCGAAGGGGGCGTTGGTCTTGATGTTGGTCAGGTTGCCGGTGGTGGTCCAGATCATCGCCACCTTGCGCTCGAAGAAGTCGCGCGGCGTGGTGCCCCATTCGACGATGCCGGCCGGGTGCACCTTGTGCTTCTGCGCCAGGTCCAGCCAGTACTGCAGCGCCTCGGCGACCTTCGGATCGGCGTAGAAGGTCTGGTTGCCGGCCTCGTTCATCAGGCGCACGTCGTTCTGCGTGGTCAGCGCCTGAAACAGCCAGTAGGGAAAGCCGGAGGAGGGGATCTGCAGGCCCCACTGGCTGACGTTGTCGCCCGAGCGGCGGGTCAGCTTCTGCGCGAACTCGACCTGCTCCGTCCAGTTGGCCGGCGCCACCTCCGGGTTCAGCCCGGCGGCGCTGAAAGCCTCCTTGTTGTAGTACATGACGATGGTGGAGCGCTGGAAGGGAATGCCCCAGGTCTTGCCGCCGCTGCGGCTGTTCTCCATGAAGCCCGGATAGAAGCGGTCCATCCAGGCGGCCTCGGCGCCCGGCAGCCCGTCCCAGGGCAGCACGACATCCTCGTCGATCAGGGTGAACATGTCGGTCGACAGCAGGCAGGCCATGTCCGGCGCATCGCCGCCGCGCGTCGCGGTCAGCGCCTTGGTGATCGAATCCTGGTAGCTGCCGGTATAGACCTGGCGGATGCGGATGCCGGGATTGGCCTTTTGGAAGTCGTCGCAATAGCCGTCGATGATCCTGGCGATCGGGCCGCCGACGGCGATCGGATAGTTGAAGGTCAGCTCGACCGGCGCCTGGGCGCGGACGGCCGGGGCGGCCAGGAAGGGCGAGGCGGCCAGGGCGCCCAGGGCGGCGCGGCGGGTGATCGGCATCGGATCGGTCTCCGGTTGAAGCGGGATCATGCGGCGGCGGGCAGCGGCAGGCGCTGGCCGCCGGCGGCGTCGAACAGATGCGCCAGGGGCGGCAGGCGCAGCCGGATCGGGCTGCCCGGCGGCAGGGCGTGGTGGCCGGGGATGCGCACCTGCAGCACGGCGCCGCCGCTGCCCAGCGCGCAGGCCAGCACCGTCTCGGCGCCCAGGAACTCGGCGGCGGTGACGCAGGCGGGCAGGCCGTCCTCGGCCGGCGTGACCTCTTCCGGACGGATGCCGAGCAGCGCGCCGGCGGCCGCGGCGGGCGCCAGGATATGGTCGGGCAGGCCGGCCAGGCCGGCGCCGCCGGCATGCGCCACCAGCGGCAGCAGCGACATCGGCGGCGTGCCGATGAAGCCGGCGACGAAGGCGCTGGCGGGGCGCGCATAGATCTCGGCCGGCGTCGCGTCCTGCTCGATGCGGCCGTCGCGCATCAGCACGACCTGGTCGGCCATGCTCATCGCCTCGGCCTGGTCGTGGGTGACATAGACCATGGTCAGGCCGAGCCGCTGCTGCAGCGCGCGGATCTCGCGCCGCATCTCGCCGCGCAGCTTGGCGTCGAGGTTGGAGAGCGGCTCGTCCATCAGGCAGATCGGCGCCTCGGCGACGATGGCGCGCGCCAGCGCGACGCGCTGCTGCTGGCCGCCGGACAATTGCGAGGGCCGCCGCTTCAGCAGCTTCTCCAGCCCCAGCAGGGCGGCGGCGCGGGACAGGCGGGCTTCACGTTCGGCCGCCGCGACACGACGGGCGCGCAAGCCGAAAACGATGTTCTCGGCGACGTCGAGATGCGGGAACAGCGCATAGGACTGGAAGACCATCGACAGCCCGCGCGCCGCCGGCGGCAGGTCCGCGACGTCGCGCCCGTCGAGCACGACGCGGCCGGCATCGGCGCGTTCCAGTCCGGCGATGACGCGCAGCAGGGTCGACTTGCCGCAGCCCGAGGGGCCGAGCAGCACCACGAAGCCGCCGCGCGCCGCGCGCAGGTGGATGTCGTGCAGCACGGTGCTGCTGCCGAACTGCTTGCGCAGGCTGTCGAGGCGGATGGCATCCGCGGGACCGGGGGCCGCTGTCATGGCGCCGCGAGGTAACGGCTTCGTGCGTCGTCCCGATGACGGTTGCGTGGCAGTTCGATGAAGCGCGGGTTGCGCCGCTCAGCGCATGCGGCTGAGCGCCTCCGCCGCGTGCAGCACCAGCGGCGCCAGGCGGCGGAAGGCGGCCGGTTCCCATTCCGCCAGCGAGGCGGCGACATGGATGGCGGCGACCGGCCGGCCCTCCGCATCGCGCACCGCGGCACCCAGCGTGATTTCGCCGCGCAGCGATTCCTCCAGGCACAGGGCGAAGCCGTCGCGCCGCGCCTCCGCCAGCCTGGCGCGGAGGCCGCGCAGGTCGGTGATGGTCGAGGGCGTCAGCGGCGTCCGGTCGGAGCGCGCCAGCACCGCCTCGGCCTCGGCCTCCGGCAGCGCGGCCAGGATGGCGCGGCCGCCGGAAGTGCAGAAGGTGGGCATGCGCCGCCCGACCAGCGTGGCCGAGAAGGTCTCGCGCTTGCTCTGCAGGCGGACGGCGTAGATGACGCTGGTGTCGTCGAACAGGCTGAGATCGACGCGCTCGGGGATCGCCTTGCGCAGCTCGTGCAGCACGGGGACGGCGCGCTCGATCAGCGGTTCGGTCCGCAGGAAGTCGAAGCCCCGGTCCAGCAGTTTCTTGCCCGGCGCCAGCCCGTTGGGCTGGCGGTCGAGGTAGCCTAGCGCCTGCAGGGTATGGGCGATGCGCTGCACCGAACTCTTGTCCAGCCCGGCGGCGGCGGCCAGCTCGGCCAGGCTGAGCGGGCGGGGATGCCGGCTGAAGGCCTCCAGCAGCTGCATGGTGCGCTGCACCCCCTGCAGGAACAGGCGGTCATCCACCGCTGCGGGAACCGCGGTGCCGGGCTCCGCCGTTGACACCTTCATCCGTGCTTCCTAACCTTTTCGCCGGCAATGCGACCGTATCGCTCAGCGATATAGCGGCATTTTTCGCTGGATGGAAGCGGCGGAGGCCGCGACGGGGAGGGGCTCGGCATGCAGCGTTTCGCGGGGCGCATCGGCGCCGTCACCGGGGCGGGGTCCGGCCTGGGCCGCGCCACCGCCCTCGCGCTGGCCGCGGAGGGCGCGCGGCTGCTGCTGTTCGACCGCGACGCCGCCGGCCTGGCCGCGACCCTGCAGGACTGTCCGGGCAGCCTCGCCTGGCAGGGCGACGTGACGCGCCCCGAGGCGCTGCGGCAGGCTGCGGCCGAGAGCCTGGCGAAGCTGGGTCCGGCGACATTGCTGGTCACCGGCGCCGGCATCCTCGGCCCCACCGGCCCGGCCATCGAGGCCAGCGAGGAAGACTGGGACCGCACCTTCGCCGTCAACGTCAAGGGCAGCTGGGCGGCGGCGGCGGCCTTCATCCCGCAGATGCAGGCGGCCGGCGGCGGCGCGGTGGTGACCATGGCCTCGGCGGCGGGGCTGACCGGCTCGGCGCAGCTGCAGGCCTATTCGGCCAGCAAGGGCGCGGTGGTGATGCTGACCCGCAGCCTGGCGCTGGCGCATGCGCCGCAGGGCATCCGGGTGAACAGCGTCTGCCCCGGCTCGATCGAGACGCCGATGCTGGCCGCGACCTTCGACGCCGCCGGCGACGCGGCGGCGCAGGAGGCGCGCCGGGCGCTGTTCCGCGCCCGCCATCCGCTGGGCCGCTTCGGCCAGGCCGGCGAGGTGGCGGATGCCGTGCTCTATCTGCTGAGCGACGCGGCCAGCTTCGTCACCGGCGTCTGCCTGCCGGTCGATGGCGGCCGCCTCGCGTGACGACGCCGGGCGAGGGGACGCAGAGCCCCCGCCCGACAGGGAAGGGTGCCTGCGGCTGCAACGGGTCTGGGGGATTTCCGGGATGAATCTGGCAAACATCGTTCGGCGCGGGCTGCTGGCCTCCGCGCTGGCCCTGGCGCTGACGGCGCCCACCCTGGCGCAGGGCGCGGCCGAGAAGCCGCTGCGGCTGGTGGTCAGCGCCGGGCTGCAGGTGCTGGACCCGATCACCAGCCCCTCCTTCATCACCCGCAATTTCGGCTACATGGTCTTCGACACGCTGGTGGCGCAGGACAGCCAGGGCGAGCCGCGGCCGCAGATGCTGGAAGGCTGGAGCAGCAGCGCGGACGGGCTGACCTGGCGCTTCACCCTGCGTCCGGGCCTGGAATGGCATGACGGCAAGCCGGTCACCGCGGAGGATTGCGTCGCCTCGTTGAAGCGCTGGGGCGCGCGCGATTCCACCGGGCGCCGGCTGCTGGCGGCGACCGCCTCGCTGACGGCGGACAATGCCACGCAGTTCACCCTGGTGCTGTCGCGCCCCTTCGGCGGGGTGATCGACGCCCTGGCCAAGCCCAGCGTGCATGTGCCCTTCATCATGCCGGCGCGGCTGGCGGCGACGCCGCCGACCACGCCGGTGCCCGAGATCATCGGCAGCGGCCCTTTCCTGTTCAACGCCAGCGAGTGGGTGCCGGGCGAGAAGGCGACCTTCCGCCGCAACCCGCGCTACGTCCCGCGCGCCGAGCCGGCGGACGGGCTGGCCGGGGCCAAGCAGGTGCATGTCGAGCGCGCCGAGTTCATCAACATCGCCGATGCCGCGACCCGCGCCGCGGCGCTGCAGAATGGCGAGGTCGACTATCTCGAATACGCCCCCGTCGACTTCCTGCCGCTGCTGACCCGCGACCGCCGCCTGACCGTCGCCAGCGCCCGCGGCGTCGCCCAGCTGATGGGCGGGCTGGCGCTGAACCACGCCCAGCCGCCCTTCGACAACATCAAGGTGCGCCAGGCGCTACAGATGGCGCTGGACCAGTCGGAGATCGTCGCCGCGCATGGCCTGCCGGACGGCATGTCGCTGCCGCTCTGCCAGTCGATGACGCTCTGCGGCACCCGTTATGCCAGCGAGGCCGGGTCGGAGGCGCTCCGCCAGCCGAATCTCGAGCGCGCGCGGCAGATGCTGAAGGAATCCGGCTACAACAACGAGCGGGTGGTCTTCCTGCATTCGGCCACCTCGGCGCTGATCAACCCGATGGCCATGGTGGTGGTCGACCGCATGAAGCGGCTGGGGCTGAATGTCGACCAGCAGCTGATGGACTGGGCGGTGGTGGCGCAGCGCTGGTCGAGCCGGGAGCCGGTCGAGCGCGGCGGCTGGAGCGCGGTGCCGGTGGTCTATACCGGCTTCGACCTGGCCGATCCGCTGAGCAACATGGGCATCGGCTACAACTGCACCGGCGGCGCGCCCTGGAACTATTGCGACGAGGCGCTGACGCCGCTGCTGCAGCGCTTCGAGGCGACGCCGGGCAGCGATCTGGAAGCGCGCCGCGCGCTCGCCGCCGAGATCAACCGCCGGGCCCTGGCCAATGTCAATTTCCCGCTGACCGGCCAGTTCTCCGCCCCGGCGGCCTGGCGCAGCGAGCTGCAGGGGGTGATCGATGTCGGCTTCCCCGTGCTGTGGAACATCCGCCGCGCCCGCTGATTCTTCTTCTGCCAAGGAGGCCTTCCCATGCCGCGCCATGTCGCCTGCCTGTCCTTCGACTTCGACACCTTCTCCGGCTTCGCCGCGCGCGGCATGCTGACGCCGACGCCGGTCTCGCGCGGCGAGTTCGGCGTCATCGGCGCCGGCCGCATTCTCGACCTGCTGGGCAGCCGCGGCATCAAGGCCAGCTGGTACATCCCCGGCGTGGTGATCGAGACCTATCCGGCGATCTGCGCCCGCATCGTCGAGGCGGGTCACGAGGTCGGCCATCACGGCTGGAGCCATGTGCCGCCGGCCGAGCTGTCCGCCGAGGTGGAGGCGGAGGAATTCGCCCGCGCCGTGGAGAGCATCAAGAAACTGACCGGTGCCGGGCCGAAGGGCTACCGCTCGCCGGCCTGGGATCTGTCCGACCGCAGCATCGACCTGATGCTGCAGCATGGCTGCGAATACGACAGCTCGATGATGGGCCATGACTGCGAGGCCTATTTCGCGCGGCGCGGCGACAAGGTGACCGTCGATGGCCCGCTGATCTTCGGCGAGACCACCAATCTCGTGGAAGTGCCGATCAGCTGGTCGCTGGACGACCACCCGCATTTCGAGTTCTTCCGCACCAAGGCCGGCGTCATGCCTGGCCTGGCCAATGCCAATGACGTGCTGGAGAACTGGCTGGCCGATTTCGACTACATGCAGCGCACCACCGAGCAGGGCATGCTGGTCTATACCTTCCACCCCTATGTGGTCGGCCGCGGCCATCGCATGCTGTTCCTCGAAAAGCTGATCGACGGCCTGACCCAGCGCGGCGCCGAATTCTGCACGCTGGACCAGATCCAGCGCGATTTCCGCGCCCGCCAGGCCGGCTGAGGGGATCGCGATGACCCGCAAGCTCGAAGGCCGCGTCGCCATCGTCACCGGTGCCGCCACCGGCATCGGCGCGGCGACCGCCCGGCGCCTGGCCGAGGACGGCGCCCGGCTGCTGCTGGCCGACCGCAACGAGGCGGTGATCGAGACCGCCGCGGCGCTGGGCGCGGTGCCCCTGCTGCTCGACATCAACGTGGCCGATGCGGGGAAGCAACTCGCCAGGGCGGCGCTGGAGGCGCATGGCCGCATCGACATCCTGGTCAACAATGCCGGCATCGGTGGCGCGAAGAAGCTGTCGGATTCCGATGACGAGCTGATCGACCGCTTCGTCGACACCAACCTCAAGGCGGTGCTGCGCGTCACCCGCGACGTGCTGCCGCATCTGACCCGGCCGGGCGGGCGGATCGTCAACCTCTCCTCGATCTTCGGCCTGGTCGGCTATCCGGGCACCACGGCCTATGCGGTGGCCAAGGCCGGCGTCGCGCAATTCACCCGGCAGCTGGCCGGCGACCTCGGGCCGGACGGCATCCTGGTCAATGCCATCGCCCCCGGGGTGATCGAGACGCCGATGACGGCGAACCACCTGCAGAACCCGCACTACCGGCAGAACATGCTGGCGCCGACGCCGCTGCGCCGCGCCGGCCGGCCGGAGGAGATCGCCTCGGTGGTGTCCTTCCTGGTCTCCGACGACGCCTCCTTCATGACCGGCCAGGTGCTGGTGGTCGATGGCGGCTGGCTGGTGGCGCGCAACGCCCCGCTGCCCTCCTGATCCCTTTCTTCATTCACCGGAGACCGATGCCGTGAAGCGTCGCACCTTTCTTGCCGCTGGCGCTGGCCTGCTGGCCGCCCCCGCTATCGGCCATGCCCAGCAGAACCGCGTGCTGCGCTTCATCCCGCAGACCGACCTCACCGTGCTCGACCCGGTGATCAACGCCTCCTATGCCACGCGCAACCATGGCTACATGGTCTTCGACACGCTTTATGGCACCGACACGCAGTTCCGCGTGACGCCGCAGATGGTCGAGGGCCATGTCGTCGAGAATGGTGGCAGGCTCTGGAAGCTGATCCTGCGCGAGGGGCTGAAGTGGCATGACGGGGAGCGCGTGCTGGCGCGCGACTGCGTCGCCTCGATCCGCCGCTGGGCCGTGCGCGATGCCTTCGGCCAGGGGCTGATGGCGGCGACCGAAGAGCTCTCCGCCCCCGACGACCGCACCATCCAGTTCCGCCTGAAGGCGCCCTTTCCGCTGCTGCCGGAAGCCCTGGGAAAGATGCCGTCGCTGGTGCCGGTGATGATGCCGGAACGGCTGGCGAAGACCGACCCCTTCACCCAGGTCACCGAGATGGTGGGCTCCGGCCCCTTCCGCTTCCTGGCCGATGAGCGCGTCTCCGGCGTCCGCGTCGCCTATGCCCGCTTCGACGGCTATGTGCCGCGCAGCGGCGGCACCGCCGATGGCACGGCGGGGCCGAAGGTCGTGCATGTCGACCGCGTCGAATGGACCACCATTCCCGATGGCGCGACGGCGGCCGCCGCCATGCGCAGCGGCGAGCAGGACTGGCTCGAATTCGCCGCCAATGACGTGATCCCGCTGCTCGCCCGCGCCCGCAGCCTGAAGGTGGCGGTGCAGGAGCAGAGCGGCATGATCACGCTGATGCGCATGAACCATCTGCAGCCGCCCTTCGACAATCCGGCGATCCGCCGCGCGCTGCTGGGTGCGGTGAACCAGGCGGATTTCGTCCAGGCCGTCGCCGGCGCCGATCCCGCCATGTGGCATGCGCCGATCGGCTTCTTCACGCCGGGCAGCCCGATGGCCAGCGACGCCGGGATGGAGGTCTTCAAGGGCCCGCGCGACTACGACAAGGTCAAGCGCGAGCTCGCCGCCGCCGGCTACAAGGGCGAGAAGGTGGTGCTGCTGGGCGCCTCGGATCCGGCCTTCATCGGCACGCTGGCCGAGGTCGCCGCCGACATGCTGCGCAAGGCCGGGATGAATGTCGATTTGCAGATGTCCGACTGGGGCACGCTGACCGCGCGGCGCCTCAGCCGCGAGCCGGTGGAGAAGGGCGGCTGGAGCTGCCTGATGACCGCGCTGACCGGCGTCGACATGGCCAATCCGGCGCTGCAGCTGGCGCTGCGCGGCAATGGCGACAAGGCCATGTATGGCTGGCCCAACCTGCCCGAGCTCGAGGCGCTGGTCGGCGAATGGTTCGCGGCCGAGGGCCTGGCCGCGCAGCAGGCGGTGGCGCGCAGGCTGCAGCTGCAGGCCATGCAGGACCTGCCCTATATCCCGACCGGCCAGTTCCTGCAGGCGGCGGCGCAGTCGGCGAAGCTGCAGGATGTGGTGCGCGGCTTCCCGGTCTTCTGGAACGTCAGGAAGGTCTGACCAGCCGGGCGGCGAGGGCGGCGCGCGGCGCCGTCCTCGGGCTTCCTCGATGAGGCTGGCTACAGATACTGCGCGACGACGCTGCGGGCTTCCTCGAAGGCGACGCGCTCCGGCTCGCTCGAGGCATATCCACCGACTTCCGGCGTCTCGATCTTCTCGATCCAGGCCTGTTCGAGCTCATGCGCCCTCGCCTTGACCGTATCGGGCTGGGTGAGAAGGTACCGCTCCGTTTCGGAGCGGATGGAGTCAACGTCCCCGTCGAGGGCGAGCTCCCAGAGGCGATCCATGAGAACGGAAGCGATCATGACGAAAACGTTAAGCCGGCTCTGAAGCCCGATGCAATCGGGCGAGGCCACGTCGGATGGCGCGCCCGCATCCGGCATTTTCCCGCGATGCATGTTGTGCTCTGCAGCAAATTCCAGACGGGAAGGCAGGCTTGCGGGGTGTGGTTGCGCAAGGCCGCTGCGTTTTCCACCAAGCTTTCGCAGCCTGCGGCCAAGTCTCGCCTGCATCGGGTTGTTGCAACGCAACAAGCCGATTGCGATGGGCGCAAAGCGCAGATTTTTTCTCGCTATCTTGTGATGAAGCAAGAAATCGCGCTGATCACCGTGGCGGCAGCCGGCCGGTGCGAGATCTTGCTGTCAGCATCATCAAGGAAGGAGAGGATGCGAAAGACGTGCCGTGCTTTCCCGGGATCCCTGTGACGCTGTTCGACCCCGGTGGGAGGATGCTGCTGCCCCGTCCGGCGGTCAGGCTGGCGGTCGGCAGCGTGGAGGACGAGGGAGAGTGGCCAGCCGCGGCGAGGGTCGCGCCGCGACCGCTCTCACCCGCCCGTTAGCGCTTCCAGCCAGCGCCGCTTGCCGCCTTCCGAGACATGCGCCTCGCCCAGCTGGCGGGCGCGGACGGCGTCGCCGGCGGCCACCGCGTCGAGCATGGCGGCATGCTCGGCATTGCTCTCGCGCATCGCGGCCGCCTGTGACAGCGCGCGCTGCCGCGCCAGGTGGCTTTCCTTCAGCAGCGAGCCGTAGAGCGCCGCCGCCCGGCGATGCCCGGCCGCCGCGTGCAGCGCGTCGTGGAAGGCCAGGTTGCGGGCGTAGTAGCCGGCGGCGCGCCCGGCCTCGGCATCCTCCTGCATCTGCGCGACATCGGCCCGCAGCGCGTCCATCGTCGCCGCGTCCAGGCGACCGGCCGCGTGCCGCTCCGCCAGGCGGGCGAGGACGAAGCCCTGCAGCAGGGCGCGCATGTCGTAGAGCTCTGCCATTTCCTCGGGCTCGAGGCGGCGCACGCTCATCCCCTGGCCGGCCGGGCCGGCGGCGACCAGCCCGTCGCGTTCCAGCCCGCGCAGCGCCTCGCGCAGCGGCCCGCGCGACAGGCCGAGGCGGGCGGCCAGCGCCACCTCGTTCAGCCGGCTGCCGGGCGCCAGCTCGCCCGCCAGGATCAGCGCCTCCAGCCCGGCACGGGCACGCTCGGCCAGGGGAAGACCGTCCGGAAGGCTGTCGGGCAGGCTGGCGGGCAAGCCCTGGGGGAGGAGGGCAGGGGGAATGTCCATGGCGGCAAGGCATCATGCCGGCCGCCGCCCTGTCAACAGGCTGTTGACAGCCCCGGCGGCAGCCCGCAGCCTGCGGATCGGATCGCGAAAGAGACGCCCGCCATGCCCGACATGCTCCCGCCCGCCCATCCGGCGCCCGGCACCGACAAGATGCTCTCCCGCAAGGCGGGCGGCGTGGGCTGGATGATCTTCAACAACCCGGAGCGCCACAACGCGGTCTCCATGGAGATGTGGCTGGCGGCCGAGCAGATTCTTGCCGATTTCGCGGCCGACCCGGAGGTGCGCGTGCTGGTCGTCACCGGCGCGGGCGGCAAGGCCTTCGTCTCTGGCGCCGATATCTCGAAATTCGAGAGCGAACGCGGCTCGGCCGAGGCGGTCGCCGCCTACCAGGCGCAGACCGCCAAGGTCTATGAGGCGCTGGCCGATTTCCCCAAGCCGACCATCGCCGCCATCCGTGGCCACTGCATCGGCGGCGGCTCGGCGCTGGCGGTCTGCTGCGACATGCGCATGGCGACCGAGAAGAGCTCCTTCGGCATCCCGGCGGCGAAGCTGGGCCTGGGCTATCCGTTGCAGGGCATCCGCCGCCTCGTGCACCTCGTCGGCCCCTCCTTCGCCAAGGAGCTTTTCTTCAGTGCGAAGAAGTTCTCGGCGGAAGACGCGCGCGTCATGGGTCTGGTCAACCGCGTGGTGCCCGATGACGCGCTGGACGCGCTGGTCGAGGATTACGCCGCCACCATCGCCGGCAACGCGCCGCTGACCGTCGCCTCGGTCAAGGCCATCGTCGCCGAGGCGCTGAAGCCCGACCCGGACGAGGCGCTCTGCGACCGCCTGGTGCGCGGCTGCTTCGCCAGCCAGGATTATATCGAAGGGCGCCGCGCCTTCATGGAGAAGCGCGCCCCGCAATTCACCGGGAGCTGACCTCTCGGAACAAGGGACCCGGCCCGGCCAGAGGACCCGCGACAGACGGGCCCGGCCGCGGCCGCCGGAGGAGGAAGTCCGATGATCGACCGCCGCACCCTGCTGGGCGCCGGGCTGGGGGGGCTTGGCCTCACCCTGGCCAGGCCCGGGCTGCTCCGCGCGCAGGAAGCCTGGCCCAGCAAGCCGATCCGCATCGTCGTCGGCTTCGCCGCCGGCGGCGCCACCGACATCAGCACGCGGGTGATGCAGCCGCGGCTGACCGCGCTGCTCGGCCAGCCGGTGCTGATCGAGAACCGCCCCGGCGCCGGCGGCAATCTCGCCACCGAGATCGTGGTGCGCTCGCCCGCCGATGGCGCCACCTTCCTGATGGGCACCATCGGCGCGCTGGCGATCAATCCCAGCCTCTATGCCAGCATGCCCTTCGACCCGCAGGCCGACCTGACGCCGGTCGCCATGTCGGGCAATGTGCTGAACGTGCTGGTGGTGCCGGTCGACCGGCCGTGGAAGAGCGTCGCCGATCTGATCGCCGCGGCCAAGGCGGCGCCGGAGACCATCACCTATGGCTCCTCCGGCATCGGCGGCGCCGGGCACCTGGCCGGCGCGCTGCTCGACCAGATGGCCGGGGTGAAGACGGTCCATGTCCCCTATCGCGGCGGCGGGCCGATGATGACCGACCTGATGAGCGGCAAGGTGGATTATGCCTTCTCCACCGCGCCCACCGCCCTGCCGCAGGTGCAGGCCGGGCGGCTGCGGCTGCTGGCGGTGCCGACGGCGCAGCGCATCAAGGCGCGCCCCGAGGTGCCGACGGTGGCCGAGACCCTGCCGGGCTACGAGGTGCAGAACTGGTACGCCCTGGTCGGGCCGAAGGGCCTGCCGCCCGCCATCGTCACCCGGATGAACGCGGCGATGCGCGAGGCCCTGGCCGACCCGGACGTCTCCGCCGCGCTGGAGGGCCAGGGGGTCGAGCCGGTGCCGAGCTCGCCCGAGGAGCTGGCCCGTTTCATCCGGCTCGAGACCGAGAAATGGGCGCCGATCGTGCGGGCCACCGGCGCCAAGGTGGAGTGATCGAATGGATCTGGGGATGCAGGGGCGTCTCGCCCTGGTGATCGGCGGCTCCTCCGGCATCGGCCTGGCGACCGCCGGGCAGTTGCTGCGGGAGGGGGCGAGGGTCGCCATCGCCGGGCGCGACGCCGCGCGCCTGGCCAGCGCCGCCGCCACGCTGATGCAGGAGGCCGGCACGGCGCCGGAGACCATCGTCTGCGACCAGTCCGACCCGGCCTCGCTGGCGGCGCTGGTCGAGCGCCTGGGCGGCATGCCGCTGCACGCGCTGGTCTGCGCGGCGGGCGGCAGCCGGCGCAGCGCCTTCGGCGATCTCTCCGACGAGGCCTGGCTGGAGAACTACGAGTTCAACATCCTCGGCACGGTGCGGGCGGTGCGCGCGCTGCTGCCGATGCTGCGCGCCGCTGGCGACGCGCGGGTGGTGCTGCTCGGCGCCGTCTCGGCGCGCCAGCCGACGGCGCATCAGGTGGTCTCCAACGTGCACAAGGCCGGCGTGCTGGCACTCGCCAAAACGCTGTCGCTGGAGCTGGCGGCGGAAGGCATCGCGGTGAACAGCGTCTCGCCCGGCCGCGCGCTGACGCCGCTCTGGCAGTCGCGGGCGAAGCAGATGGCCGCCGATGAGGGGATCACCGAGGCCGAGGTGCTGGCCCGCGTCGCTTCCGACATCCCGATGGGCCGGCTCGGCACCCCGGCCGAGGTCGCCGCCATGGTGTCCTTCCTGGCCAGCCCGGTCGCGGCCTATGTCACCGGCCAGGCGATCGCGGTGGATGGCGGCCTCAGCCGGGGGGTGTGACGCGCGCGGCTTCTGCGTCTAGCCTCGCCGCCGACACGGAGGAAACCATGGACAAGATCGTCGACGAGGCCGCCGAAGCCACCACCCATGCCCGCCTGGAAGACGGCGTGCTGGAGCTGACCCTGTCTTATCCGCGCCGCCGCAACGCCCTCGCCCCGGCGCTGCGCGAGGCGTTGATGGCGCATCTGGAAGCGGCGCTGTCCAATCCCGAGTGCCGCGCCATCGTGCTGGCCGGCGAGGGTGGGCATTTCTGCGCCGGCGGCGACATCTCCGGCATGCAGGGCATCACCGGCATGGGTGGGCGGGCGCGGCTGCATTGGGGCCACCGCATGATCCGCCTGCTGGCCGAAGGCGAGAAGCCGGTGATCGCCGCGGTCGAAGGCCATGCCGCCGGCGCCGGCATCTCGGTCGCCGCCGCCTGCGACATCGTCGTCGCCTCGCGCGCGGCGGTCTTCACCTGCTCCTTCAACCGCGTCGGGCTGGTGCCCGACCTGGGCCTGGCCTGGACGCTGCAGCGGCGGATGGGGCTGGGACGGGCCAAGCGCGTCATGCTGGTCGGCGCGCCGATGGGGGCGGAGGAGGCGGCGACCCTCGGCCTGGTCGACCAGCTGGCCGAGCCCGGCCAGGCGCTGGCGGCGGCGCGGGCGATGGCCCGGCAGATCGCCACCAGGGCGCCGCTGTCCAACGCGCTCGCCAAGACGCTGCTGAACCGCTCGACCGGCACGCTGGCGGAATCGCTGGCGGCCGAGGCGGATTTCCAGGGCCTGCTCTATACCACGGAGGACTTCCAGGAAGGCCGCGACGCCTTCCTGGGGAAACGCGAGCCCAGCTTCAAAGGCCGTTAGAGCGTGATGGCTTCAGGTGGAATCACCGAAAAGCCTGAACCACGCGATCAAACAAAGTCCTGAACCAACCTGCCTTCGTCTCTTGAAGGCAGGTTGGTTCAGGCGGCCTTCCTGGCGGCCATCGCGGCCTCGCGGGCGGCGAGCTTCTCCTCCTCGGTCCAGACCTTCCGCTCGCGCTTCTCCTGCGGCTTGATCTCCTTGACCGGGCCGCCGCCCAGCACTGGCGGGCGCAGGGTCGAGAGCCGCGCCGCCTCGGAATGCCAGGCGTGGTCGGCCTGGACGTCCAGGGCGCGGCCGATCTCGCGCTCGACATCGCGCAGCCAGGCGCGCTGCTCGGCGTCGCAGAGGGTGACGGCGACGCCGCTGCGCCCGGCGCGGCCGGTGCGGCCGATGCGGTGGACATAGCTCTCCGCCACGGCCGGCAGGTCGTGGTTGAAGACATGGGTCACCGTGTCGACGTCGATGCCGCGGGCGGCGATGTCGGTCGCCACCAGCACCTGCACCGTGCCGGCGCGGAAGGCCTCCAGCGCCCGCTCGCGCTGGCCCTGCGACTTGTTGCCGTGCAGCGCCTCGGCGGTGAAGCCGGCCTCGGTGACGAAGCCGCAGACCTCGTTGGCGATGTTTTTTGTCAGCGTGAAGACGACGGCCTGGCCGATGCCCGGCGTCGCCAGCAGGGAGAGCAGCGCGGCCTGCTTGTCGCCGGCGTCGACGAACATCACCGACTGCGCGATGCGGTCGACGGTGGTCGAGGGCGGCGCGATCTCCACCTTGGCCGGGTCGCGCAGCAGGCTCTCCGCCAGGGTCGCGATCGACTTGGGCATGGTCGCCGAGAACAGCAGGGTGTGGCGGTCCTTCGGCAGCGTCGCGACGATGCGCTCGATCGGCCGGGCGAAGCCCATGTCGAGCATCTGGTCGGCTTCGTCCAGCACCAGCGCCTCGAGCTGCGACAGGTCGCAGAGCCCCTGGCCGATCAGGTCGAGCAGCCGGCCCGGCGCGGCGACGAGGATGTCGACGCCGTCGCGCAGCGCATTGACCTGGTGGAACTGGCTGACGCCGCCGAAGACGGTGGCGACGCTCGGCGCCTGGTGCCGGCCGAACTGGGCAAAGCCGTCGGCGATCTGCGAGACCAGCTCGCGCGTCGGCGCCAGCACCAGCACGCGGGCGCCGCCCTTCGGCGCGGGCTTGGGATCGGCGGCCAGGCGGTGCAGCAGCGGCAGGGCGAAGGCGGCGGTCTTGCCGGTGCCGGTCTGCGCCAGGCCCAGCAGGTCGCGGCCTGCCAGCAGCAGCGGGATCGACTGCGCCTGGATCGGGGTGGGGCGGGCATAGCCGGCCTCGTCCAGCGCGCGCAGCAGCGGGGCCGCGAGACCGAGCTCTTGGAAGGTCGGGGACATGGTCGTGCGGCGCCTCCGGCGCGGATCAGGGCTGCGCCGGTTCAGGCTGGCAGGCGTGGGGGAGGCGCGCTTCTACCGGGCCATGCTGCGCTGCGTCAAACGCAAAGCGGCCTCAGCCGAACTGCCCGCGCAGAAAGCCCAGGGCGGGCAGGGGACGCCAGCCGCGCGGCAGGTCGGCACGGCGGATTGGCGTCACGCTGTAGCTCGGCATCGGCATGCTGGCACTGCGCAGGAAGCCGGCATAGGCGCGGATCTGCTGCTCGCGCCAGCTGCGGTCGGCATCCGCCGCGGCGCGGCTCGGATAGATCTCGGCGATGCGGGTGCGGCGGCCGATGGCGGCGACGACCGCCCACATCCGGTCCTCGCGCGCCCGGCTGAGGCTGGAGACGCTGTGTCCCGGTGCCGGTGGCGCCTCGGCGCTCATCCGGCGGGGACCCTGGTGCTGCTGCTGACGCTCACGCTGATGTCCTTCCGGCACGCTGTCCGTCGAAGCCCTGGGGCGATGCTAGAGCGTGATGGCCGCAGGGGGAATCACCGAAAAGCCTGAATCACGCGGTCAAACAAACAACTAGGCGACCGGCCTCGCTTCTTCCGAAGGCAGGGCGCCCCGGCGCAGAGCGGGCAGCCGCCGCCGGGCTTCAAGGAGGCCGGCCCCGCGGCGCCGTCCAACGCTTCAGTAAGCGTTAAACAATCCGTCTTAGACAATCAGAAGATCGGTCAAAAATGAGACGAGATGCCCGTCCAGGCCCACCCTTTGCCCGGATCGTCTGCCGGGCCTGCGCGGCGCCTGCGGCGGCGGGCCTTCCGCAAGGCGCTGCGTCCCAGCCGGGCGCGCCGCGACCTGATGCTGATCCTGGCCGTCTGCCTGGCCGCCTATGGGCTGGCCAGCAGCCTCGACGCCTATGAGGCGATCCAGCATTTCGTCGAGGCCCATGAGGACTGGCAGCTCGACGAGCTGCTGACCCTGGCCTTCATCCTGCCCTTCGGCCTGGCGGCCTATGCGCTGCGGCGCAACCGGGAACAGCGGCGGGAACGCGCCAGCCGCCACCGTGCCGAGGCGGCGCTGCGGCGTGCCGCGGCCGAGGACCCGCTGACCGGCCTGCCCAACCGCCGCCAGCTGTCCGAGGCGCTGGTGGCGCGGCTGGCCAGCGGCGTGCCGCTGGCGCTCTACCGCCTCGACCTGGACCGCTTCCGGCTGGTCAACGACCTGCACGGCCCGGCGCTCGGCGACCGGCTGCTGCGCCAGGTCGCCCTCCGGCTGCGCGCGGCCCTGCCCGATTCGGGCCTGGTCGCCCGGGTCGGGGGCGACGAATTCCTGCTGCTGATGCCCTGCGACAGCGCGGCCGCCGCCGAGACCATGGCGCGGCGGCTGGCGGCCCTGCTGCGCCGGCCGTTCCGACTGCAGGGGCAGCGGCTGCGGCTGAGCGCCAGCATCGGCATCGCCCTGGCCCCGGCCGACGGGCAGCAGGCCGGGCTGCTGCAGCACCGCGCCGAGCTGGCGCTGCAGCGCGCCAAGGCCGAGGCGCGCGGCAGCCTGCGCCGCTTCACGCCGGGCATGGAGGCCGCCGCCCAGGCCGCCGCCGAACTGCTGGCCGAGCTGCCGGAGGCGATCGAGCAGGGCGCCATCGAGCCCTATTTCCAGCCGCTGGTGGCCTTGCCGGCGCGCCGGCTGATCGGCTTCGAGGTGCTGGCGCGCTGGCCGCATGCGCAGCGCGGCATGATCTCGCCGGCCTGCTTCATCCCGCTGGCCGAGGAGGCCGGGCTGATCGGCCCGCTGACCGAGGCGCTGTTGCGCCGCGCCTGCCTGGCGGCGCGCGACTGGCCGCTGCCGCTGAGCATCGCGGTCAATCTCTCGGCGCTGCAGCTGTCGGATGAAGGGCTGACGCCGCGCCTGGAGGACATCCTGGTCGAAACCGGGCTGGACCCGGCCCGGCTGGAGCTGGAGCTGACCGAGAGCGTGCTGATCGGCGATCTGGACCGCGCCCGCGCCGTGCTGCTGCGGCTGAAGCAGCGCGGCCTGCGGCTGGCGCTGGACGATTTCGGCACCGGCCATTCCAGCCTGAGCCATCTGCGCGCGCTGCCCTTCGACAAGATCAAGATCGATGCCAGCTTCGTCGGCCGGATGAGCGAGCAGCCGGAATGCCGCAGCATCGTCGCCGCCGTCATCGCCATGGCTGCCAGCCTGGGCATGGCGACGGTGGCCGAGGGTGTCGAGCGCGAGGCCGAGGCGGCGCTGCTGGACGATCTCGGCTGCGCCATCGGCCAGGGCTGGCTGTTCGGCCGGCCGATGCCGGTCGCGGCGGTGCTCGCCCTGCTCTCGGCCCCCGCCGCCCGCAGCGCCGCCCAGCCGGCGGCGCTGGGGCGGTGAGCGGCCCGCCTATTGCGCGGCGGCCAGGGCTGCCGCCGGCGGCGCGGCCAGGGCGGCCGGCGCCGCCTTCCGGCGCTGCATCGCCTGCCAGGCCGGGACGCGGGCGATGGTGGACAGCACCTGCTCGGCCGTGATCAGGCGCGAGCATTCGAACTGCCGCGGCGTTCCGGCATGGCGCGGGCACCACAGGAAGTCGCGGTGGTCGAAGCGGTGCTTGGGGTCGTTCCAGCAGCTGTTGCAGGCGTGCCAGTTGATCACCCGGTAGGGGGTGGTGAATTCATTGGTGGGATGGGTGAAGCCGCTGATCATCACCACCGGCGTGCCCGTCGCCCAGGCGAGCCAGGCCAGGCCCGAGCTGGTGCCGATGAAGAAGGCGGCATGGCGCAGCCAGCGGGCCCGCTCGGTCAGCGGGCGGTTGCCGGTCTCGTCCTCGACGCCATGCGGCATGTGGTTCCAGACGATGCCCTGGCCATGCACCGGCTTCTGGTCGATGCAGACGACGCGGAAGCCGGCCTGCTTCAGCGCGGTGACAACCTGGCGCCAGCCCTCGGGATTGTTCCAGTACTTGCACTGGGTCGAGGACTGCACGGCGATGCAGACATAGGGCTCGTCGATCGGCGGGCCGGGATCGTCGAAGCTGATCGCCGGCGCCATCTCGGACGGATCGACGCCCAGGATATAGCCGGCGGTGCGGTGCAGCCCGACCAGGCGGAAATCGGTCGGCTGCAGCGCGTTCTTCGCATCGTCGAAGAACAGGCCCAGGCAATAGGTGGCGTAGAAGCTGTCGCGCAGCTTGCCCTCGGCCAGCTGCTCCGGCGTGATGAAGGTGATGTGCGGATAGGCGTCGCGCAGCAGCGGGATGATCAGCCCGGACAGGCTGCAGGTCAGGCGGCAGCCATGCTGTTCGGCGAAGCGCGCGGCATAGGGGAACCAGGCCAGGCTGTCGCCCAGCGTGCCGACCGGGAACTGGATCAGCACCTCGCGGTCGCGCGCATCGTAGTCATGGGTGAAGGAGGGCGGCCCCGAGGCATCCGCCCCGTCCCAGATCTCCAGGCGGAAGCGCACGAAGAAGCGCTTCGAGGAATGCACGACCACGCCCTCGGTGGTGCTGCGGAACAGAACGCTGCCGGTATCGGCATCCCACAGCCGCACGGCGCGCGGCGTGCCGGGCGGCAGCATGATCCGCGCCCCCTGGTTGAAGTCGAAGCGCACCCCGGCCGGGCCGGCCTGCGTCAGCCGGGTGGAGGGCGGCTGGTAGGGCGGGCGGGGGGCCGCCGCTGACGAGGCCGCCGACGATGCCACCGCGGGCAAGGCGGCGGCCGCCGGCTTCGCCGCCGAGGCTGCCGCCACGCCCGAGGTCGCCGCCTCGGGCTTCGCTTGATCCTGGTTCATCCGGCCATCCTGTCCCGCACACTTTATCGTGCCTTTTGCCGAAAACCGGCGGCAGCGGCAATGCGATTGCGCCGGAGGAAGCGGGCGTTCAGGCCAGCGCGCCCTGCTGCAGCCTCTCCAGCACCGCCTGCGCCACCTCGGCCGTGCCGGCCCGGCCGCCGATATCCGGGGTGCGCAGCCCGGCGGCGAAGACCGCGTCGACCGCCGCCTCCAGCTCGGCCGCCGCCTCGGCCCAGGCCGGCCCGGCGCCGCGGCTGGCCAGCCAGTCCAGCATCATCGCCGCCGAGAGCAGCATGGCGGTCGGGTTGGCGACCCCCTTCCCGGCGATGTCCGGTGCGGTGCCATGGCTCGGCTGGAACACGGCATGGCCCTCGCCGATATCGGCCGAGGGCGCGAAGCCCATCCCCCCGATCAGCCCGGCGCCGAGGTCGGAGAGGATGTCGCCGAACATGTTCTCGGTCGGCAGCACGTCGAACTCCCAGGGGCGGCGCAGCAGGTCCAGCGCCATGGCGTCGATATAATGGTCGCCGGCCGCGACATCGGCGTGCCTGGCCGCGACCTCGTAGAAGACCTTCCGCATGAAGGCGAAGCCGGTGAAGACATTGGCCTTGTCGACCAGCGTCACCTTGCCCGGCCGCCCGCGCTTCTCCGCGCGCCGGCGGGCGAGGTCGAAGGCGAAATGCGACAGGCGCTCGGTCGTGGCGCGGGTGATCACCATGGTGTCGCGCGCCTCGCGATCCTCGATGATCTCGCCGCGGCCGCGCGCGGCGAACAGGCCCTCGGTGCTCTCGCGCAGGATGACGAGATCGATGCCGGCGGCGCGAGGATCGGCCAGCACCGTCGGCAGGCCGGGCAGGGCGCGGATCGGCCGGACGCCGGCGAAGAGGCCCAGCCGGAAGCGAAGGTCGAGCTGCGGCGCGATCTCGGTGCCGTCCGGATAGCGGATGCCCGGCCAGCCCATGGCGCCGAGCAGGATGGCATCCGCGCCCTTTGCCCGCTCGAAACTCGCCTCGTCCATCGCCGTGCCGGTGTCGCGATAGGCCATGGCGCCGGCGCGCAATTCGTCGAAATCCAGCCCCAGCCCGTGGCGGCGGGCCAGCGGGCGCAGCACCGCGACGCAGGCCTCGGTCACCTCCACGCCGATGCCGTCGCCCGGCATCAGCGCGATCCGCAGCGCGTTGCTCAAAGCCATGCCAGACCACTCCTCTCGATCAGGGAAACCAGCTCGGCGCCGCTGCGGGCGCGGTGCCGGTGGTACAGACTGCGCGCGCGATCGGCCTCGCCGGCGGCGATGGCCTCCAGCACGCGGCGATGCTCGGCGGTGCTGCGCGCCGGCAGCGGCCGCTGCTGCAGGGTGAAGAGCCGCGCCCGGTGCGACTGCTCCCAGACCTGCATCACCATCCCCGCCAGCCGGCGGTTGCCGCAGAGCTCGGCCAGGCCCAGGTGGAAGGCCTCGTCGGCCGCGGCCCAGCCGGGACGGTCCTCGGCGGCCAGCGCCGCCTCCATCGCGTCGCAGGCGGCCGAGAGCCGCTCCAGCCCGGCGGCCGGATCGGCGCGGCGGGCCAGCAGCTCGGCGGCCATCGGCTCCAGCGCGGTCAGCACGGCATAGATCTCGCGCATGTCGCCCGCGGCGATCGGCAGCACCCGCATGCCGTGGCGAGGGGTGATGGCGACCAGCCCTTCCTGCTGCAGCCGCACCATCGCCTCCCGCACCGGGGTGCGCGACAGGCCGAGCTGCAGCGCCAGCTCGCTCTCCAGAAGCTGGCTGCCGGGCGGCAGGGCATTGTCCAGGATCAGCGCCTTCAGCGCCGCATGCGCGGTCTCGGCGGCGCTGCGCGCGCGGGGTTCCTCCGCGGCGCGATCGGCCGGCATCGCCATTCCTGGACCTCGCTGGTGAATTCGTTTGCGTATGCATTGTTGGCAAAGGCAGGATGCCGCCGTCAAGCAGGAACGGCCCCGCCACCCCCGGCAGAAGGGCCCCAGGGAGGCTTCTTTCACTATGCCCAAGATCGCTCGACGGCCTTTGCTGGCCATGGCGCCCGCCATCCTCGCCACCCCCGTCCTGGCCCAGCCCGCCATCGCCCAGCCGGCCACCCTCCACCCCGCCTGGCCGTCCCGCCCGGTGCGGCTGATCGTGCCCTTCCCGCCGGGCCAGGCCGCCGACCTCTTCGGCCGCCTGGTGGCGGACGAGCTGTCGAAGCGCTGGCCGCAGCGGGTGGTGGTGGAGAACCGCTCGGGCGGCGCCGGCGCGCTGGGCATGGAGGCCGGCGCGCGCTCGGCGCCGGATGGCTACACGCTGGTGGTCGGCACCTCGGGCACGCTCGGGGTGAACCCCTCGGTGATGGCGCAGCTGCCCTATGACGCCGAGCGCGATTTCGTCGCCATCACCAATATCTTCACCCTGCCGCTGGTGCTGGTGGCGCATCCTGCCACCGGACCCGCCGATTTCGCCGCCTTCGTCGCTCGTGCGAAGGAAAACCCGGGCGCGCAGAACTACGCCTCGGCCGGGCCGGGCACGGCGCAGCACATGGCGATGGAGATGCTGGCGCATCGCGCCGGGCTGAAGCTGACCCATGTGCCCTATCGCGGCAGCGGCCCGGCCATGGCCGACCTGATCGCCGGCAATGTGCCGCTGATGATGGACAGCCTGGCCAGCGCCCTGCCGCAGGTGCAGTCCGGCCGCGCCCGGGCGCTGGCGGTGACCAGCAAGGCGCGCCCGCCGCAGCTGGCCGCGACGCCCACCATCGCCGAGAGCGGGCTGCCCGGCTACGAGGCGCTGGGCTGGTCCGGCCTGGTGGCCCCCGCCGGCACGCCGCCGGAGATCGTCGCGAAGATCAACGCCGATGCCGTCGCCATCCTGCGCGACCCGGCGGTCGCCGCGCGGATGCTGGAGCTCGGCGGCTTCCCCGACCCCGGCACCCCGGCGGAATTCGGCGCCTTCATCCGTGCCGAGATCGCCAAGTGGCGGCAGGTCGCGCGCGAGGCCGGGATCCGCCTCGACAGCTGAGGCGGCGGGTCACGCCTGCCTTCCTGACCGGGCCGTCATGCCGCACCGGCGCCACGCGCGGGGCCGGCGGCATGACGCCGCCGGGGCGCGTGGCACGGCTGCGCCCCGTCGCGATTCGCGGCGGATGCTGATCCCGACAGCGACGAGGATGATTGGCGCGATCGGGGTATTCCCGCCGGATCCCCGCTGACGCGGCCAGTCTGGATCGCCTGCGGCGGCGCTGCCCCGCTGCCGCGGCCGCGAAATTCGACAAAGTGTTACCCCAGCCCTTGCCGGAATTTCATGAGGCGGATATGCGATCGCTTCGCATTTGCGACTCATTCTCGATTGGCTGGTAAGGACTGCAGGACCATGGCTCGGCAAGCACCCAGGAACATCCGGCGCGGCCAGCGCACCCTTCTCGCTCCCCTGGTCGCCGGCGCCATGGTGCTGCCGCTGGAGGCTGGCCTGGCCCAGGACGGCACCGCCATCGCCCTGCCGGAAGTCAGCGTGCAGGGTGGCGTCGAGCGCGGCCACAGCCCGGTGCCGGGCTTCGTCGCCGGGGTCAGCGCCACCGCCAGCAAGACCGACACGCCGATCATCGAGACGCCGCAATCGATCTCCGTCGTCACCGCCGACGAGATCCAGGCGCGCAATGCCCGCAGCCTGACCCAGGTGCTGCGCTACACCCCCGGCCTCACGGTCGAGCCGCGCGGCAATACCGCGGTGCGCCTCGACCAGATGTCGATCCGTGGCTATTCGCCGGCGACCTTCCTCGACGGCATGCGCATCGCCGGCGGGCGCGACGCCAATCCGAGCATCGATCCCTATCGCATGGAGCGGGTCGAGGTGCTGCGCGGCCCGGCCTCGGTCCTCTACGGCACGACGCCGCCCGGCGGCATGGTCAATGTCGTCACCAAGCGCCCGACCGAGGAGCGGCTGCGCGAGATCCTGGTCGAGGGCGGCAACCGCGACAGCCGCCGCCTCGCCGGCGACCTCAGCGGCAAGCTGGACAGCGAAGGCCAGTTCCTCGGCCGCATCATCGGCTCCTATGCGGAGGCCGATGGCGAGCTCGATGAGACGCGCACCCGCCGCTACTTCTTCTCCGGCGCGCTGACCTGGCGGCCGGATGCGGAGACCAGCGTCACCCTCTTCGGCCACTACCAGCGCGACCCGGAATCCGCCTCCTATGGCAGCGTGCCGTCCTGGGGTTCGGTGCTGCCCAATCCGAATGGCCGCATCGGCATGCGCTTCTACGACGGCGATCCCAATCTGGAGCGTTCCAACCGCACCCACTACATGATGGGCTGGCTGGCCGAGCACCGCGTCAACAGCGCGCTGACCTTCCGCCAGAACTTCCGCTACCTGCACACCCAGGGCGAATACCGCAGCGTCTATCACTCGCTGACCTCGGCCGATCTGCGCCGCACCCAGCGCTCGATCTACGGCACCGACGCCAATCTCGACGCCTTCACCGTCGACAACCAGGCGCAGCTGACCCTGCACACCGGCCCGGCGCAGCACACCCTGCTGGCCGGCCTCGACTATTATCGCGTGCTGAACGACGTCTATACCGGCTCGGCCGCCTACAACACCGCCGCCGGCCGCCGCACGCTGCAGCAGGACCTGTTCACCCCGCGCTATGCCAACCAGGGCAGCGTCTGGCCGGGCTTCGCCTCCTACAGCAGCCAGCGTCAGAACCAGCTCGGCCTCTACCTGCAGGACCAGATCAAGATCGGCCAACTGGTGCTGCTGGCCGGCGGCCGGCTCGACTGGTCGGACAGCACGACGGAGAACAGCGCCGTCGCGACGCAGCGCCGCACCACGACCGCGCGGCAGAAAGACCATGCCGCGACCGTGCGGCTCGGCGCCGTCTATCTTTTCGACAACGGCGTCGCGCCCTATGTCAGCTACAGCGAGAGCTTCGAGCCGCAGTCGGGCACCGACCGCTTCCTGAACCCCTTCGAGCCGACCACCGGCCGGCAGTACGAGGTCGGCCTGCGCTACCAGCCGCCGGGCACCAGCCTGTCCTTCAGCATCGCCGCCTATGACCTGCTGCGGCAGAACGTGCTGTCGACCGATGCGGTGAACCCGCAATTCAACACGCAGCAGGGCGAGACCACGACGCGCGGCCTCGAGCTCGAGGCCAAGGCCAGCCTGGCCGAGGGGCTGCGCCTGACCACGGCCTTCACCCTGCAGGATGTCGAATACAGCCGCAGCAACAACGTAACCAATATCGACTATGCCATCGAGGGCCGCGCCTCGGGCGGCAGCGTGCCGCTGCAGGGCAAGACGCCGGCCGGCCAGCCGCGCACCAGCGCCTCGGCCTGGCTCGACTATACCGCGCCGGAAGGCCGGCTGCAGGGCCTGGGCGTCGCCGGCGGCGTGCGCTATCTCGGCTCCAGCTACGGCGACGACGCCAACACCTTCAAGGTGCGCGCGGCCACGCTGTTCGACATGGCGCTGCGCTACGACCTGGGCCAGCTCGGCCGCAACCTCGAAGGCATGCTGGCGTCGGTCAATGTCACCAATCTTGCCGATACCCGCTACATCAACAGCTGCGCGGGCTATGCCTGGTGCTGGTACGGCTATGGCCGCACCGTCACCGGCAGCCTCCGCTACCGGTTCTGAGCGCGGCATGAGCGCGGCGGCCACCCGGGGGAAGCCAGCGCGCGGCGCCGAGGCGCGCCGTGTCGCCGGCATCGTGACCCGGACGCTGGCGGGTGCGGGCGGCGGCTATGCGCTCGCCGGATTGTCCAGCGCCTGGCTGGCCACCAGCCTGCCGATGCCGCGCGTGGAGGCCGTCCTGCTGGGCGGTCTCCTGTCCTTTGTCGTGCTGGTCTGCTGCCTGGTCTGGGCCTTCGCCGCGCGCCGTGCCTGGCGCGCCGTGCTGGGCATCGCGCTGCCGGCGGCCTTTCTGGCGCTGCTGCTCTGGCTGCAGGGAGCGCCCGCATGAAGGACGGTTTCCGCCAGAGCATGGCCTGGCTGCACACCTGGAGCGGGCTGCTGGTCGGCTGGATCCTCTTCGCCGTCTTCCTGACGGGGACAGCGGCCTATCTGCGCCCGGAGATCTCGCACTGGATGCGCCCCGAGCTCGCCGCCGCGACGCCCGGGCCGCACAATGCCGAGGTGGCGATCGCGGCGATGCAGCGCCTGGCGCCGCGCGCCCCCAGCTGGTTCATCACCCTGCCCGAGGCGCGGGAGAATTCCATCCGCGTCTTCTGGCGCGACCCCGCCGCCGGCGGCCGCGGCTTCCGCAGCGCGACCCTGCATCCCGACAGCGGCGAGCCGGTCGCCGCGCGCGACACCCAGGGCGGCGAGTTCTTCTTCCGGTTTCATTTTGAACTTCACTACCTCAGCGTCTTCTGGGGACGCTGGATCATCATCGTCTGCACGGCCTTCATGCTGACAGCGATCATCAGCGGCATCATCACGCATCGGCGCATCTTCGCCGACTTCTTCACCTTCCGCAGCGGCAAGGGCCAGCGTTCCTGGCTGGACGGCCATGCCGTCACGGCGGTGCTGGCGCTGCCCTACCACCTGATGATCACCTATAGCGGGCTGGTGATCTTCATGGCGATGGCCATGCCCTGGGGCATCGAGCGCGCCTATCCGAACCAGCGCCAGGGCTTCAACGCCGAGCTCTCCGGCAGCCCGCCCCCGCGCCCGCGCGCCAATGTGCCGGCGCCGCTGGCCCCCGTCGCGCCGATGCTGGAAGAGGCCGCGCGGCGCTGGCAGGGCGGCACGCCGGGCCGCATCACCGTCAGCAACCCGGGCGACGCCCAGGCCACGGTGCAGCTGCTGCGCAGCGGCAGCCAGCGCATCTCGACCAGCGCGCAGAGCCTGACCTTCGACGGCGTCAGCGGCGCCGTCATCGCGCAGTCCGGCGAGGCGGGTCCGGTCGCGCAGCTGCATGGCGTGCTCTACGGCTTGCATCTGGCGCGCTTCGCCGGACCCGCACTGCGCGCGCTGTTCCTGCTGGCCGGGATCGCGGGCACGGTGATGGTGGCGACCGGCTGCATCCACTGGGCGGTGAAGCAGCGGCAGCAGGCGGCGAAGGCGGGCCGCGTCGGCTTCGGCACGCATCTGGTCGAGCATCTGAACATCGCCGCCATCGCCGGCATGCCGCTGGCCATGGCGGGGTTCTTCTGGGCCAACCGCCTGCTGCCGCCCGACCTGCCGCAACGCGCCGCCTGGGAGATCCATTTTTTCTTTGGTGTCTGGGGGCTGTGCCTGCTGCATCCGCTCCTACGCCGCGGACGTCGCGCCTGGGTCGACCAGCTGGCGGCCGGGGCAGCCGCTTTCGCACTGCTGCCGGTGCTGAACTTCATCGTCACCGACGCGCATCTGGTCGCCTCGGCCAACGCCGGCGACGGGGTGCGGGTCGGCTTCGACCTCGGCCTGCTGCTCTGCGGCGCGGCGCTGGCGGCCATCGCGGTGAAGGTCGCGCGGCATGTGCCGCTGGCGGCGCGTCGCCCGGCCCGCGCCGCCCGCGCGGCGGAGGCCACGCCATGATTCTGCTCGGCCTGGCACTGGCCTATGCCGGCTTCCTGTCGCTGGCGCTCGCCATGGAACGCCACCATGAGCAGGTTTTTGCCAGCCGCCGCATCCCCGTGCTGCGCGCACGGCTCTGCTTCTGGGGCGGCTGGCTGCTGCTGGCGCTGTCGCTCTGGCCACTGGTCGCCGACTTCGGCTGGGGCCTCGGCCTGGTCGCCTGGACCGGACTGCTGACCGCCGCGGCCATGCCGCTGGCGCTGCTGCTGTGCTATGCCCCGCGGCTGGCGCTGTGCCTCGGCGCCGCGCCGCTGCCGGCGGGGTTGTTCGCCTTGCTGTGAGCCATTGAGGGCCACGGAATGAACGAAAGGATCGCGCCATGCCGCATGTTCCCGCCCTGGGTCGCCGGCCGCTGCTGGGCCTCGCCGCGCTCGGCCTGCTCCCGCTGCCGGCCCGCGCCGCCGAGCCGGCCATGACCCGCCGCGAGATCGGCGTCGGCCTCTACGAGCTCGCCCATAGCGCGCGGCAGAAGGCGGTCTTCGTCGCCGCCTCCGGCGGCTTCGGCGAGAATGCGGTGGACAGCCGCGTGCTGCGCCTCGATCCGGCGACGCTGGCGGTGCAGGCCGAGATCCCGCTGACGCTGAAGGGCTTCGGCGTCGCGCTCGATGACGAAGCCGGCCGCCTCTATATCGGCCACAGCACCGAGGCCGCGGTCAGCGTCGTCGACATCGCCGGCAACAGGCTGCTCGGCACGCTGCGCCTGGCGGAGAAGCTGCGCGGCGCCGACGGCAAGGAGAGCGCACCCTATAGCCTGCGCGAGCTGCGCCTCGATGCGACGGGCGCGACCCTCTACATCCCCGGCTTCAGCACCGAGAACAGTGTGCTGTACGTTGTCGACGCCAAGGCGATGACCTTGAAGGGCACGGTGACCGGCATGGGGCCGGGCGCCATCGGCATCGCCATCGATTCCGTCCATCAGCGCGTCTTCCTGTCGTCACTGCTCGGCCGGCTCTACACCGTGGACGCGAAGGCGATGACGCTGGCCCGCGACGTTGCCGCCGGCGGGCTGGAGCAGCCGATGAACCTGGAATTCGATGCCGCCAACGGCCAGCTGCTGGCGGTCGACCAGGGGCTGGAGGGCATGCCCGGCTATCAGGCGAAGATGCAGCCGGGCTTCACCTCGAAGCATCCGGGCAACCGGGTGGCGCGGCTCGATCCCGCCGATGGCCGCCTGGTCGCCGAGGCGCCGGCACCGAAGGGCCCGATCTCGCTGCTGCTGGACGCGCCCGGCGGCCGGCTCTTCGTCGCCTCGCGCGAGGCGGGCGCCATCGCCGTGCTGGATGCCGCGACGTTCGCCAGCCGCGCGACAATCGCCCTGCCAACGCATCCGAACAGCCTGGCCTTCGACGCGGCGGGCCAGCTGCTCTATGTCTCGGTGAAGAACGGGCGGGATATGCCGCGCAACTCGGCCGAGAGCGTGGCACGCATCGCCTTCTGAGCAGCGGGAGCAGTGCCATGCGGGCCAGCGGCATCGAGGGACGGATCGCCTTCCTGACGGGGGCGGGGGGCGGCATCGGCGCGGCGCTGGTCCGCGCGCTGCACGAGGAAGGCGCGCGCATCGTCGCGACCGATCTGCGCATCGACGGCATTCCGGCGCTCGACGGCGTCTGGCGCGCGCCGCTCGACGTCACCGATGCCGCGGCCGTCGAGGCGCTGGTGGCGCGGGTCGAGGCGGAATGGGGCGCGATCGACTACGGCGTCAGCGTCGCCGGCGTGCTGGCCACCGGCCTGGTGGCGGAGACCAGTGATGCCGACTGGGACCGCGTCTTCGCCATCAATGCCCAGGGCGTGTTCCATCTGGGCCGCGCCCTGGCACAGCGCATGACGCCGCGGCAGCGCGGCGCCTTTGTCACCGTCAGCTCCAACGCCGCCAGCGTGCCGCGGCACGGCATGGCGGCCTATGCGGCGTCGAAGGCGGCGGCTAGCATGTTCACCCGCTGCCTCGGGCTGGAGCTGGCGCCGCATGGCATCCGCTGCAACATCGTCGCCCCCGGCTCGACCCTGACGCCGATGCAGACGGGGATGTGGGCCGACGAGCACGGCGCCGCCCGCGTCATCGCTGGCCTGCCCGAGGCCTACAAACCCGGCATTCCGCTCGGCAAGCTGGCGACGCCCGAGGATGTCGCCGATGCCGTCCTCTTCCTGCTCTCCGACCGCGCCGCGCATGTCACCATGACCGATATCCTGGTCGATGGCGGCGCGACGCTGCGGGGCTGAGACGGTGCCGCCGGTTTCCCTGCCGGGCACGCAGGTTCTCGAGATTCCGGGCGGCTGGCAGCTCTGGCTGGCGGTGCCCGATGCGCCCGCACCGCCGGCCGGATTTCCCGTGGTCTGGCTGCTGGACGCCAATGCCTGCTTCGGCACGGCGCTGGAGACCCTGCGCATCTCGGCCGCGCGGCAGAAGGTGACGCGCATGGCACCCGCCATCCTGGCCGGCATCGCCTATCCGACCGAGGGGGGCTTCGACCGCGCGCGCCGCGGCTTCGACTACACCGCCGGGCCACCCTCGGAGGAGCCGCATCGCGGCGCCTCCGGCGGGCGCGACGGCTTCCGCGACATGCTGCGCGACCTGGCGCGGCCGCTGGTGGCGCGGCAGGCGCCGATCGACCCGGCGCGGCAGATCATCATCGGCCATTCCCTGGCGGGCAATCTGGTGCTGGACCTGCTGGCGCATGACCGCGCCCTGTTCAGCGGCTATGGCGCGCTCAGCCCCTCGATCTGGTGGGACCGGCCGCGGTTGCTGCGCGGGCTCGCCAAGACCGCCGATGCCCGGCCGGATGTCTTCCTGGCCGTCGGCGAATGGGAGGAAGGCCTCGCCCCCTGGGAAGCCGGGCTGCCGGGCGCGGAAGAGATCGCCGCGCGGCGCGGGCGGCGTGGCATGGTCAGCAATCTGCGCGAGATGGCGACGGTGCTGGGCTCCTGCCTGCCGCAGGCGCGGATCCAGGCGGAAGTCTGCGCCGGCGAGACGCATGCCTCGATGCTGCCGCTCGGGCTGCTGCGGTCACTGCGCTTTCTGCTGGCCTCAGACGCCCAGGTGTTCCTGGAGGAGCGCGCGGTCGGCGAGCAGCGCCTCTGACGGCCCGTCGAAGACCAGCCGCCGCCCGGACAGCACCAGGGCGCGCGGGCAGAGGCGCAAGGCGAGTGCCGCATTCTGCTCGGCCAGCAGCACGGTCAGCCCGGCCTCGGCCAGGCGGCCCACATGCTGGACGATGATTTCTTCCGCCATCATCGGCGCCAGGCCTTCGCTGGGCTCGTCCAGCACCAGCAGCGGCGCCTGGGTCAGCAGGGCGCGGCCGATCGCCAGCAATTGCCGCTCGCCGCCGCTGAGCGCGCTGCTGGAGGCCTGCCGCCGCTCCGCCAGCCGCGGGAAGGTCTCGAAGATTTTCTCCAGTGTCCATTCGCCGCGCGGCTGGCGCAGCGTGGCGAGGCGCAGATTCTCCGTCACCGACAGCGTCGGGAACAGGCCGCGCCCCTGCGGCACCAGCGCCATGCCGCGCCGCGCGATGCGGTGCGTCGGCCAGTCCTGCACCGCCTCGCCCCGCAGGCGGATGGTGCCGGACAGGCGCGGGCCGAGGTTGAACAGCGCCTGCACCAGCGTCGTCTTGCCGGCACCGTTGCGGCCGAGCAGCGCCACCTTCTCGCCGGCGGCGATGCGCAGCGAAACATTGGAGAAAACCTCGACGCTGCCGTAATGGGCGGAGAGGCTGTCGAGCTCCAGCATCATGCCGCCAGCGCCCCGAGATAGGCTTCGCGCACCGCCGGATGCGCCCGCACGGCCTCCGGCCGGTCGAGGCAGAGCAGCCGTCCCAGATCGAGCACGGCGATGCGGTCGCAGCTGGCGAAGGCGATCTCCACCTCATGGGTGATCAGCATCACCGCGCTGCCCTGGTCATGCCGGCGGATGAGGGCCAGCAGGCGGCGCGCTTCCTCGGGTGCGAGGCCGGCGGTGGGCTCGTCCAGCAGCAGCAGGCGCGGCCGCAGGGCCAGGGCGATCAGCAGGTCGGCCATGCGCTGCTCGCCATAGGCCAGGTCCGCGACGCGGGCCTCGGCACGCTGCCGCAGCCCGGCCTCGGCCAGCAGGCGGTCGGCCTGGTCATTCGCGGCGCGGCTGGCGCGGGCGCCGCCCCACCAGGACAGGCCGCGCCCGGCCTGCTGGCGCGCCGCCATGGCGATGTTCTCGCGCAAGCTGAGCGCCGGGAACAGCATCGGCTTCTGGAAGCTGCGCACCAGACCGCGCGCCACGCGCTGCGCCGGCGAAAGGCCGTCGATGGCGGCGCCGTCGAAGCGCACGCTCCCCCTGTCGGGCCTGAGGAAGCCGGTGATCATGTTGAACAGCGTGGTCTTGCCGGCGCCATTCGGACCGATCAACCCGAGCGTCTCGCCAGCCCGCAGGTCGAGCGAGACATCGCTGACGGCGGCAAACTGTCCGAAATTCTTGGCGACGCCGTCGACCTGCAGCAGCGCGGTCATGGCCGGGGCTCCCTGCGGGCCAGCCGCCGAACGCCGCTCGCCAGCCCCTGCGGCATCACCAGCACGGTCAGCACGAACAGCAGCCCGACGCAGAGCTGCCAGCGATCGGTCCAGGCGCCGACATAGGTCTGCAGCGCCAGATAGACCGCCGTGCCCAGGAAGGCGCCCCAGAGCGAGCCGACGCCGCCGATCACCAGCATGATGATCATCGTCGCCGACAGCGTCCAATGCACGCTCTGCGGCCCGATATAGAGGTTGACGAAGGGGTAGAGCGACCCCGCCGCACCGGCCATGGCGCCGGCGACGAGCAGCGCGCGGAAGCGCACGGAGAAGAGATTGTAGCCCAGGGCCTGCAGGCGGATCGGCTGTTCCCGCGTGCCGATCAGCGCGCGGCCGAGCGGGGAGGCGACGAAGCTGCGCGCGACACTCAGGCTGCCCAGCGCCAGCAGCCCGGCGAGGACAAAGAGCGCGCGCGCATCGCCCAGCGCCCAGGGCCCGAGCGACAGCGGCGGCAGCCCGCGCAGCCCGTCGGCACCGCCGGTGACCGCGCGCCAGTGAAAAGCGATCTCCCAGACGATCTGGCCGAAGAGCAGCGCGAGAATGAGCAGGAAGAGGCTGCCGGCGCGCAGGATGACCAGGCCCATCAGCGCCGCGACCGCGGTGCCCATGGCGATGCCGATGCCGAGCATCAGCGGCAGCGAGGCGCCGAGCTGCTGGGCGGCGATGGCCGCGGCATAGGCGGCGGAGCCGAACAGCGCGGCATGGCCGAGCGAGATCAGGCCCCCGAAGCCGATCAGCAGGTCGAGGCTGAGCACCGCGGTGCCGATGATCAGGATCTCCGCCAGGAAGCGCAGGTGGAAATCGCCGGCCAGGGCCGCGACAATGGCAATGACCGCCAGCCCGACCATCGGGAGGGCAGACCGGAAAGGAATCATAGCTGGCGCAGTGGCGGCGCGACCAGGCCGTTGGGGCGGGCCAGCAGCAGCGCGATCATCGCCGAGAAGGCGGCGAGATTGGCGAATTCCGGGAACCAGACCTTGCTGAAGGTCAGCGCGAAGCCGACGACCAGCGCGCTCAGCACCGTGCCGCCGAAGCTGCCCAGCCCGCCGACCACCACGGTGATCAGGGCCAGGATCAGCACCTCTTCGTCGAGGCCGGGATAGGCGGCGAGCATGCCCGCGCCGAGCGCGCCGCTGAGGCCGCCCAATCCGGCCGAGAGCATGAAGACGGCGGCGAACAGCCGGCGGGTGTCGATGCCCAGCGTCTCGAGGATGCCGCGGTCGCTGACGGCGGCGCGCACCACGGCGCCCCACATCGTGCGGTCGAACAGCAGCCACAGGCCGAGCGCCAGGGCGAAGCCGGCGCCGATGATGAACAGCCGGTAGATCGGGAAGGGCATGTCGAACAGGAAGAGGACGCCCTGCAGCATTTCCGGCAGTTCAGGGGAGAGAATCTGCGCGCCGAAGCCCCAGCGCATCAGGTCGGCGAAGATCACCGAGAGGCCATAGGTCAGCAGCACCTGCATCAGATGCGGCCGGGCATAGAAGGCGCGCAGCGGAAAGCGTTCCAGCAGCGCGCCGGCCAGGGCGGTGGCCAGGAAGGCCACCGGGAAGGCCATCCACCAGGGCGCGCCGGAGGCCAGCCAGTGGACCGCGATATAGGAGCCCAGCAGATAGAAGGACCCATGCGCCAGGTTGACGAAATTCATCAGGCTGAGCACCACCGACAGGCCCAGCCCGGTCAGCAGCAGCAGCGCCGAGAAGGACAGCGCGTTCAGCACCTGGATGGCGGCATAGCCCGGCATGGGATCAGGCGGGGATGCCGGGGTCGCGCACCTGGGCATAGGTGTGCCGCACGGTGTTGACCAGCTTGCCGTCGCTGCCGCGCGTCACCTCGTTGACATGGATGTCGAGGATCGCCTGGCCGTTGCGCGGGTCGAAGGGCATCGGGCCGAAGGCGGTCTCCACCGGCGCGGCGAAGAGCCCGGCGCGGATCTTCTCCCAGTCGGCGAGGTCGCCATGGCCGCGCTCCAGCGCCGCCTTGATCACCTGGCCGCAGACATAGCCGGTGGTGCTGAACTCGCCGGGCAGCGGCTTGCCGGTCGCGCGATAGGCCTCGATGAAGGCGGCGCTGGCCGGGGCGGTGGGCGACTGGTGGAAGGTGTTGACGGCGCCAAGCGCGGCGTCGCCGACGGCCGGCAGCACATCCTCCTGGTCGAAGAAGGCGCCGGTGCCGACCAGCGGCACGCGCCCGGCCAGGCGGTATTCCTTCCATTGCCGCAGGAAGCGGACGGCGTCGCTGCCGGCGAAGAAGCCATAGACCACCTCCGGCCGCTCGGAGGCGATGCTGGTCAGCAGCGGGCCGAAATCGGCGCTGCCCAGCGGCGTCCAGAGCTGCCGGCCGATGCTGCCGCCGAGCCGGCGATAGCCCTCGGCGAAGTCGCCGATATACTCGCGGCCCGCGGCATAGTCGGAGCCGACGGTCAGCACCTTCGACTTCGAGACCTTCTCATAGGTCCAGCGGGCGGCGGTGTCGCCCAGCATCCAGTTGGTCTTGGTCGGACGCAGGATGAAGGGGCTGGCCGCCTTCCGCGCCAGGTCGTTGGCCGAGCCGAGCAGGAAGGTCGGCATCCGCGCCTCGGTCACCACGTCGCGCAGCGCCAGCGCCACGCCGGAGCTGATGACGCCGCAGAGCAGGTCGACCTTGTCCTGGCCGATCAGCTTGCGCGCCTTGCGCACGCCTTCCTCGGGGCGGGCCTGGTCGTCCTCGACCAGGAATTCCACCTTCCGGCCGGCGATGCTCTGGTCCGCCTGCGCCAGCAGCAGCTGCATGCCGGCGCGCATGCTCTCGCCCAGCGCGGTGAAGGGGCCGGAGAGCGAGGTGACCATGCCGATGCGCAAGGGCGCGGCCTGGGCGAGGGCAGGGCGGGCCAGCGCCAGGCCGGCGGCACCCGCCAGCAGCGCGCGACGGCCGGGCGAGAAGATGTTCTTTTGGCAATGCTGCGGCATTGAGATCCCCTGCCGGCCGGCGCCGTCACTGGCTGCGAATGAGTTGCATGCTCTTCTGACAGCGGCATCCGGCCCTGGCAAGCCGGGCGGCGGCCGCCGGCCCTGTCCGCCGCGTCATGCGCCGCGCCGCCGCCCGATTGCCCTGGCCGCCCGGTCGGGCGATAATGAGAACCATTCTCAGGACTGCCCGGAAGGACCAGGCACCATGTCGCTCTCCCTTGCCCCTAAGCTGTCGCGCCGCGGCGCCCTGGCGCTGTTCGGCGCCGGCGCGCTGACCCTCGCCTGCCGCCCGGCCTTTGCCGCCGCGGCGGTGGAGAAGACCGTGAAGCTGGCCCCCGGCGGCCTCTACGAGCTCGTCGTCAGCCATGCCACCGGGCTGGTGCATGTCGCCGCCGCCGGGCCGCGCGGCGCGAAGGAGGCGAAGATCCTCGGCCTCGACCCGCGCACGCTGGAGGTGAAGGCGACCATCGAGCTCGGCGAGGAGGCCGCCTTCGGCCTGGCCGCCAATGACCGCAGCGGGATGCTGTTCGCCACCGGCACGCGGGCCGGCACGCTGCTGGTGATCGATCCGAAGGCCGGGGCGGTGAAGGCGCGCATCGCCGAGGGCGAGGGCGCGCATCTGCGCCAGGTGATCGTCGACGAGGCGAATGACCGGGCCTTCGTCACCGTCTTCGGCGCGCGCGACAAGCCCAGCGCCATCTGGGTGGTCGATACCGCCGCCAACAGGATCGCCTCGGTGATCACCGAGGGGCTGGAAGGCGGCATCATCGGCGTGGCGCATGATCCGGCCGGCGACCGGCTGTTCGCCACGGCGCTGCAGTCGAACGAGGTGGTCGAGGTCAGCCTGTCGCGCAAGGCCGGCATCCGCCGCTTCGCCTCGGGCGGCGAGGGCGCCATCAACATCGCCTTCCAGGCCGGCAGCCAGCGGCTGTTCGTCACCAACCAGAAGAGCGGCCAGCTGACCGTGCTGGATGCCGCCTCGGGCCAGGTGGTGAAGGCGCTGGAGACCGGCGCCGGCGCGCTGGGCGTCACCCTCTCGGGCGACGGGTCGCTGGCCTATGTCGCCAACCGCGGTGCGGGCACCGTCAGCGTGATCGACGCCAAGGCGCTCGACCTGAAGGCAAACCTGGCGACGGGGTCGCAGCCCAACACGGTGGCCGTCGATCGCCGCTCGGGCCTGGCCTATGTCACCAACAAGGCGCGCTCGGCACCCCGCGGCCAGCCGCCGGTCGAGGATCCGAACGGCGACACCGTCAGCCTGATCCGCGCCTGATTTCTGTCGGCCGGGGCGGGCCGTTGGCCCGTCCCCTGGGCTGTCCCCTGGCCTGTCCGGGCGTCACCCGGCCATGCGCCGCAGCAGGGCCGGGGCGATGAGGGCGGTGGCCCGGGCGCCCATCATCTCGCCATGCAGCGCCGGGATGTCGATCACCTCGAGCGTGGTGGCATAGGGCGCCCACATCGACGGCGCCAGCGCCCGGCCGGCATGGTCATGGGCCGCGCGGAAATGCACCAGCCGGCCGTCGAAGCGGGCATGGTGGTGGCCGCGCACCAGGCGGTTGTTGCCCTCGACCACCCGCACCACGCCGTCCAGCGCCGCCTCCGGCAGCCGGCCGAGCGGCGTGCCGCCGCGCCGCAGGAAGTCGATGACGGGCGCGCGTTCCAGGGGCAGGTCGGGATGCTGCGCCGGGTCGTGGCCGGCAATCACCAGCAGGGCGCGGTAGATGGCGGCCGGGTCGGGCTCGGGCTCGGCGCGCCAGGCATCGGCCGGATAGGCGTCGAGCAGCGCCAGCAGCCCGACCTGCCGCCCGCGCCGCTGCAGCGCGACCGCCATGGCCTGGGCGATGATGCCGCCGACCGACCAGCCCGCCAGATGGATCGGGCCCTCTGCCTGGGCCTCGGCGACGCGGGTGGCGTAGTCCTCGGCCAGCGCGGCCATGTCGGCCGGGGGGGGCACAGCGGCATCGAGCGAGGGAGCCTGCAGCCCGAAGGTGCTGCGCGCCGGGGCCAGCGCCCGGGCCAGGCCGCCATAGCACCAGGCGATGCCGCCGGCGGGGTGGATGACGAAGAGCGGCGCCGCGGCCTCGCCGCTGCCGAGGCGCAGCAGCGGCCGCAGCCCGTCATCGCTGGGCGGCAGGGCGCTGCTGTCCAGCAGGCGGGCGAGGCGGGCGACGCTCGGCCGCTCGAACAGCGCGCCGAGGCCCGGGTCGCGGCCGAATTCTTTTCGGATCTTCTGCGTCAGCTCGACGGCCAGCAGCGAATGGCCGCCGAGGGCGAAGAAGTCGTCCTCGGCGCCGATGGTCGGCAGCCCCAGCGTCGCGGCGAAGAGCGCGGCGAGGCGGGTCTCGGTCTCGCCCTCCGGCGCACGGCCGGGCGGGGTGGCGAGATCCGGGGCGGGCAGGGCGGCGCGGTCCAGCTTGCCGCTGCTGTTCACCGGCAGCTCGGCCAGGGGCATGAAGGCGGCCGGGATCATGTAGTCGGGCAGGCGCGCCGCCAGATGGGCGCGCAGCGCCTCGGGGTCATGGCCGGCGGCCACCACCAGATAGGCGACCAGGCGCCGGTCGCCGGGGCGGTCTTCGCGGGCGATGACGCGGACCTGGCGCACGGTCGGGAAGACGGCGATGGCGGCCTCGATCTCGCCCAGCTCGATGCGGAAGCCTCTGAGCTTCACCTGCCCGTCCGAGCGGCCGAGATAGAGGATGGCGCCGTCGGCGCGGAACATCGCCAGGTCGCCGGTGCGGTACATCCGCTGCCCGGGGCGGAAGGGATCGGCGATGAAGGCGCGCGCGGTCAGGTCGGGGCGGCCGAGATATTCTTTCGCCAGTTGCACGCCGCCGATGAACAGATGGCCGGTGACGCCGGGCGGCAACGGGCGCAACGCCTCGTCCAGAATGTACAGAAAGGTATTCCAGACCGGGAAGCCGATGGGCAGCGGGCGGCTGCGGTCGGCGGGGCCGGCGGGCCAGTGGCTGACATCGACGGCAGCCTCGGTCGGGCCGTAGAGGTTGTGCAGCTCGGCGGTCATGGTGGCGTGGAAGCGGTCGCGCAGCTCGTCGGTCAGCGCCTCGCCCGAGCAGAAGACTTTTCCCAGATGCAGCCCGGCGGCGTCCGGATGCGCCAGGAAGGCGGCCAGCATCGAGGGCACGAAATGCGCGATGCTGACGTCCTGGCCGCGGATCAGGCTGGCGATCGCCGCCGGGTCGCGCTGCGCGCCGGGTGCGGCCAGCACCAGCCGCGCGCCGGTGATGAGGGGTAAGAAAAACTCCCAGACCGAGACGTCGAAGGTGGCGGCGGTCTTCTGCAGGATGCGGTCCGCCGGGGTGACGCCATATTGCGCCGCCATCCAGAGCAGCCGGTTGACGATGGCGCGGTGGGTGATGACCGCGCCCTTCGGCTCGCCGGTGGAGCCGGAAGTGTAGAGCGCATAGGCCACGTCATCGACGCCCGGGCCTGCCGGGGCGCTTCCTTCGGCCGGCCAGGCATCGGGCAGCAGGGTCGGCACGGCCCCGGTCAGCGCCGTGGCCGACAGGATCAGCGCCGGCTGGGCGGAAGCCAGGATGCGCGCCAGCCGCTCCGGCGGATGCGCCGGGTCGAGCGGCAGGTAGCCGGCGCCGGCGCGCAGCACGCCGACCAGGGCGACGACCAGCTCGAAGGAGCGGTCGAGCGCCACCGCCACCAGCGCGCCCGGGCCGATGTTCCGCGCCGCCAGCGCCGCGGCCAGGCCCGCGCTGCGGCGGTCGAGCTCGGCATAGGAGAGGGTGGCGCCCTCGAAGACCAGCGCGACCTCGTCGCAATGCGCGGCCATCGTCTCGGCCATCAGCGCGGCCAGGGTGGTCTCCGGCAACGGATGCGCCGTGGCGTTGACGTCATGGACGAAGCGCTGCGCTTCCGCCGGCGTCGCCAGCGGCACCGTGTCGAAGCGGCCGGCGGCCAACACGGCCTCGACAAAGCCAGCGGCGCGGAGGGCGTGGGCGGCGGCTTCCTCGGCGGTGTGCAGGCCGGGATTGGCCTCGACATCCAGCCGCAGGCGGGAGGCGCCGGGATCGGTGCGCAGGTCGAAGGTGATGTCGTCGACCGGCCCGGTGCCGAGCAGATGCAGCTCGGCGGTGAGGCCGGCGAAGGGCGGGATGGCATGGTAGGGCTGGATGTTGACGATGGCGCCATGCAGCCGCCGCCCGCCGCCGATGCGGCCGAGGTCGCGGCGCAGCTGCTCGCCGCGGTAGCGGCCATGGCGGCGCAGCCGGGCCAGCTGGTCGGCGACATCGGCGACCGCCTCGGCCAGCGGCAGGTCCTCGTCGAAGCGGATGCGCAGCGGCAGAACGTTCATCAGCGTCGAGGGCACCCGCGCCGCGGCGCTGCCGAAGCGGTTCATGAAGGTGACGCCGATCACCGCCTCCGGCTCGGCGGTCAGGCGGCGGCAATAGGCGCCGAGCAGCGCCGTCAGCAGGTCCGGCCAGGCCAGCTCCAGGGCCTCGGCCACCCGGCGCAGGGCGGCGCCGGCCTCGTCGCCGATCATGGCATGGGCACGATGCGCGGCGCGGCCGGTCAGCGCGGTGCCGGCGACGGGGCTGTCCGGGGCGCCCTGCATCAGCGCGCGCCAATAGGCGGCATCCTCCGCCCGGCGGGGGCCAGCGCGATAGGCGGCATCGGCCTCGGCGGTTGCGGCATAGCCGGCCAGCGGGCGGCCGGGGGTGCCGGCATAGAGTTCGGCGACGCGCCTGACCAGCAGCTCGGTGCCGAAGCCGTCCAGCACCAGATGATGCGCGCGCTGGTACCAGAGATGGCGGTCGGGCCCCAGGCGATACAGCCGCTCCGCCGCCAGCCCGCCGCGCGCCGGATCGACCGGCGTCGCCATGTCGGCCAGCATGTCCTGCCGCGCGACCGCGAGGGGATCAGCCTCGGCAGAGACGTCGACGATCTGCAGCCAGGGGCGCTGGGTCACGTCCAGCCGCTGGCGGATGCCCTCGGGCGTCTCGGCGATGCGCAGCGCCAGACCATCGGCCTCGGCCACCATGCCGTCGACGGCGCGGTGGAAGGCGTCGACCTCCAGCGGGCCGGTCAGGGCGATATACTGGCCGGTGTTGAACAGCGGATTGCCGGGGTCGAGGGCTTGCGCATACCACAGCCCCTCCTGCGCCTCGGTCAGCGGCAGGTCCAGCCGGGCCGCGGCGCCCCCGTCAGCCATCGCTGTCAGTCCTTCGCTTGGGCGCGCCCGGCGACCGCCCACCAGGCGGCCAGGCTCGGGCGCTCGGCCATCTCGGCGAAGTCCAGCGCCAGGCCGCCCTCGGTCCAGCGCTGCAGCAGCGCCATGGCGCGCATCGAATCCAGGCCGAGATCGCCCAGATCGTCATCATCGCCGATCTCGCCGGCGGGCATGCGCAGCAGCCTGGCGATGTCGTCGCGCATGCGCTCGCGGGTCAGGGGCAGGTGTTCGGTCATGACGGAAAGAGATTCCCTGGGTGTCAGCCGGCGGCTTCCTCGGCCAGCAGGCGGGCGCGCAGCCGGGCGCGCAGCTCCTTGCGGCTGATCTTGCCGGCGGCGGTGGTCTCGAATTCATCGACGATGACGACCTGGTCGGGCACCTTGAACTCGGCGATGCCGCGGCCGCGCATCCAGGCCTTCAGCGCCGCGCCCTTCGGCGCCGCGCCGCGCGGGATGACGAAGGCGCAGCTGCGCTCGCCCAGGAATTCGTCGGGGACGGAGACGACGACGGCGTCGAACACCGCATCATGCGCCAGCAGATGATCCTCGATCTCCTCCGCCGAGATCTTCTCGCCGGCGCGGTTGATATGGTCGCCGGCGCGGCCCTGCACGACCAGATTGCCCTCGGCCGTGCGGCGGACGATGTCGCCGGTGCGGTAGAAGCCGTCCGCGGTGAAGGAGCGCGCATTGGCGGCGTCGTCATTGTGGTAAGCGCGGATGGTATAGGGGCCGCGGGTCAGCAGGTGGCCGGGCTCGCCCTCGGGCACCGGCCGGCCCAGATCGTCGAGGATCAGCACCTCGTCGCCCGGGCTCTGCGGCCGGCCCTGGGTCTCCAGCACCACCGCCTCGGGGTCGTCCAGGCGGGTGTAGTTCACCAGCCCCTCGGCCATGCCGAAGACCTGCTGCAGCCTACAGGACAGGGCGGCGCGCAGGCGGCGGGCGGCCTCCGGCGTCAGCTTGGCGCCGCCGACCAGCAGCACGTCGAGGCTCGACAGGTCGTGCCGCGTGCCCGTCGCCGCCTGGGCCCAGAGCAGCGCCAGCGGCGGCACCAGCCCGGTGATGGTCACCTTCTCGGCGGCGATCAGCGGGAAGGCGGTGTCCGGGCTGGGCAGCGGGCTGAGCACCACGCGGCCGCCGGCATAGAGCGTGCCCATATGGCCGGGCGAACTCATCGGAAAGTTGTGCGCCGCCGGCAGCGCCACCAGATAGACGCTGTCGCCGGTGACATCGCAGACCGCATTGCTGGCGCGGAAGCTGTAGATGTAGTCGTCATGCGTCCGCGGGATGAGCTTCGACAGGCCGGTGGTGCCGCCGGAGATCTGCAGGAAGGCGACGCTGGACGGGTCGGGATCGGCCGGCAGGGTGGCGCGGTCGCCGTCCAGGCTGTCGAAGGCGGTGAATTCGCCGGCCTCGCCGACCAGCACCACATGCCGCAGCGTCGGCGCGGCCTCCGGCAGGGCGCGGGCCAGGGCGGCATGGTCGAAGCCGTCGACGCCGCGGGCGGCGGCCAGATAGGCCGCGGCTTCGGATTTCCGCACGAAATGCGCGATCTCGGTCAGGCGGTGCGCCGGCAGGGCATAGACCGGCACCAGCCCGGCGCGGAACAGGCCGAAGACCGCCGCGAAGAATTCCGGGATGTTCCCCAGCTGCACCACCACCCGGTCGCCGGGCCGCAGCCCCAGCGCCAGGAAGCCGGCCGCCGCCTTCTCCGCCCGCGCCGCCAGCCCGGCATAGGACCAGCGCTGCCCGCCGCCGACGATGGCGATCCGGTCGGGATGCGCCGCGACCCGGTCGCGCAGGAACGAGACGAAGGTCTCGCCGCGCCAGTAGCCGGCGGCCCGGTAGCGTGCCGCGAACGCGGCGGGCCAGGTCTGGTTCAGCGGCAGCAGGGCGGACATCCGTCTTCCTAGGGGCGCGGGGCGGGACGCGAATTGATAGTCATTATCATTAAGCCCCGGGCCCCGGCCGGGCAAGGGGCGGCGCCGCGCGGCCGCCGCGGGTCAGCCAGACCGAGGCCGAGGCCGCCAGCAGCAGCCCGGCCACCAGCAGGTAGGGCAGCGTCGGCCCGGCCATGTAGAGCAGGCTGCCCGCCACCGGCCCGGCCACCATGCCGAGGCCCTGCGCCGCGCCCGCCGCGCCGGCGGCGCCGCCCTGCTCGCCGGGGCCGACCGCATTGGCGGTCATCGCCTGGAAGGCCGGGAAGACCCAGCCCATGCCGGCGGCCGCGACGAAATAGCAGGCGCCGAGGGCGACGGCATCGCCGGCCAGGGCGACCGCGCCGAAGCCGAGCCCGGCCACCGCCGCGCCGCTGCCGATCATCACCCGCGGCGGCAGGCGCAGCCGGACGGCAATGGCCTGGGACAGCACCAGCGCGACGCCCACCAGCATCAGCGCGCTGCCGGCGGCCTGCGCCGCGGCCTCGGGCGGCAGGCCCAGCCGGTCGAGGGCGAAGAAGCCGATGCTGACCTGGGCGATGGCGACGCTGAACATGGCGCTGAAGCCGATCGCCAGCGGATGGCGCAGCCGCCGGTCGCGCAGGCTGATCGCCCTGCGGGGCGGGCGCGTCTGCTGCGGCTCGGCCGGCACCAGGATCAGGATGGCCAGCAGCGCCACCAGCGGCAGCGCGGCGGTGGCCAGCAGCGGGGTGCTGAGCCCGTAGGGGACCAGGGCCGCTGCGACGGCCGGGCCCATCACCAGCCCGGCGCCGCTGCCGGTGCCGAGCAGCGCCATGGCCCCGGCGCGGTGCGCGGGTGCGACGCGGTCGGCGATCAGCGCGCCGCTGGCGGCGGGGATGGCGGCATAGGTGCCGCCCACGGCAGCGCGGCCGGCGACCAGGCCGAGCAGCGCCAGCCAGGCCGGGAATTGCCAGCGCAGCGCCGCGTCGATCACCAGGCAGAGCGCCCAATAGGCCAGGGTGAAGCCCGTGGCGCCGATCAGCAGCACCCGGCGGCGGCCCAGCCGGTCGCTGGCCAGGCCCCAGGGCCGCGCCCCCAGCATCCACAGGATGCCCGAGGCGGTGACCGCCAGGCCGGCCTGCCAGGGGGCGAGGCCGGCGACGCGGGCTACCGGGCCGATCAGCGCGACGAAGGCCATCATCGCCAGGCTGCCGGAGAAGGTGGCGACCATCAGCGCCAGCAGCACCGGGTCGCGCAGCCGCGGCGGCGGGGCGGCATCCGCGGGGTCCGCCATGGTCGCATCCTTTCCCGTCATGCCGGGCGGGCTATAGCCCTGGATGCGATCCATTCGCAACAGCGCGGGGCGGCGGGGCTGCCGCCGCCGCGCGGTGGGTCAGAGGGTGATCGGCACCTCGACATCCAGCAGCGGGGCGTGCTGCTGCGCGCCATAGACATCGGTGTCGCCGATGTCGCCGGCCGGCACCAGCCGCGGCAGCGTCGCCTTGAAGGCGGCCGCCGTGTCGTAGGGGGTGAAGAGCACATCCGCCTCCGCCACGCCGTAGAGGCGGGCGAAGAGGGCGGCGTTCAGCACGCCGGTGGCCTTCACCTGGCGGTAGCGCTCATGGTCCTCGAACAGCACGTCGATGGTGACCATGAAGGGGCCGGCATTCTTGCTCTTGCAGATCTGCGCGATGTCGCGGATGCGGGGCATTCTTCCGGGCCTTTTCAGACGGTCTCGTATTCGATGGGGAACATCTCGCAGGGATCCTTCGGCGCCACCGTGTGGAAGACGCTGAAGCGGAACATCGGGCCGAGCTCGATATCCGAGGGGCTGAAGGGGAAGGCCATGTTGCCCTCCTTGCACAAACGCCCGGGGAAGTCGGCATGCAGCATCGAGGTGCGCGCCATGGCGATCACCGCATTGGCGATGTCCTGGGTCTTGCCGATCACCTCGATGACGAAGCCGAGCTCGTGCGAGGTGATCTGCTTCACCGGCTCCCAGGCGGCCATCACGCCATCCTTGCCATAGGTGCGGACGGTCATGACATAGTCCTCGGCCGGCACGCCGAAGGCCGCGGCCTTGAGGCCCACCTTCTCGCGATGCGTCGCCAGGTAGCTGTCGATCTGGCCGATCAGCACCGGGTCGCGGGTGCCGCAGATGGTGATGGCGCGATAGCCGGCGCGCTCCACGCCTTCCAGCTTGACGGTGTATTCCTTGGCCGGCGTCCAGGTCATGCCGCTGACCTTGACGGCGCGGTCGCTCACCGCCTCGAAGACACAGTCGCTGGTGTAGAGCAGCCCGCCGGGCTCGGTGTGGTGGATCGGGCTGGAATTCTCGTGCAGCGCGAAATTGGCGACCGCCAGCGGCGTCGAGCGGCGGATCGGGTTCGGCGGCTCGCAGATGAGATGGTCGTCGTAGACACGAAGAAAGATATTGTCCGGCTCCTTCGGCACCGAGGGCTCGGCGCCGCATTCCAGCATCTTGCCGGCATACCAGGCGGGCGCCGGCGGGATGCCGGCGCGCATGGCCGGGCCGGCCCATTGCGCCGGGTCGCTGGAGCGGCCGGCCAGGATCACCTGCGCGCCGCCATCCAGCGCCTTCACGAAAGGCTCCGGTCCCATCATGCCGACGATGCGCTCGGCGCGGTTGATGCGCTCGGCATCCAGTGGCGGCATCTTTCCCAGCGGCCGCGACTTGCCGGCATTCACCCGCTCGATCAGCGATTCCTTCGACTGCTCCGAATGGATCAGCGCCATCTTGAAGGAAAGACCTTCCTCGCGGGCGATCTCGCGGACCAGGGCGGCCGTGTCCTGCAGATGCGGCTCGCCGCCGGCGCCGCCGGCGGTGCCGATGATGCAGGGGATGCGCGCGGCGACGGCGGCGATCAGCATCAGCCGCAGGTCGCGCTTCACCGCCAGGCGCGAGGTGAAGGATTTTCCCGCGCCCAGGTAGTAGGGGCCGGGATCGGTGCTGCCGCCGTCGCAGCCGATCAGATGCGGCTGCCACGACATGCCGATCCTCAGCGATTCCTCGGCATAGCCATAGCCGAGGATGCCGCTGGTCGAGAGCATGCGATATTCGTTCAAGTCAGGCTCCTGATGCGGTCGGGGAATTCTCGGGAGAGGGGATCAGCCGCGCGGCAGCAGGTTGTCGCGCGCGGCGGCCTCCCAGCGGCGGTCCTCCTCGAGCAGCAGGCTGGCGAAGGCGGCGCGGTCCATCGGCGCCGGATCGACGGCGAAGCTGTCCAGCCGCTTGCGCATCGCCGGATCGGCGAAGGCCTCCTGGATGGTGGCGTTCAGCTTGTCGGCGATGGCGGGCGCCAGCTTCGCCGGGGCGAAGAGGCCGAACCAGCCGGCGAAGGCCGCGTTCTCGACACCGGCCTCGGCGAGCGTCGGCACCTCGGGCAGGAAGCGCGAGCGCTCGGGCGAGGAGATCGCCAGGACCCGCACCGTGCCGGCGGACAGCAGCGGCATGGCGGTCGCCGTGCTGCCCCAGGCGACCGGCAGGTGGCCGCCGGTCAGGTCGGCCAGATAGGCGCCGCTGCCGCGATAGGGCACCTCGACCAGCTCGACCTTGGCCTGGCGGGCGAAATTGTTGGCGCAGTAGGAGGATTGCGCGTCCGAGGTGCCCTGCGCGATCTGGCCGCGCTTCGCCCGCGCATCCTGCAGCAGGTCGGCCAGCGTCCTGTAGGGGCTGTCCTTGCCGGTCATCAGCACCAGCGGATAGCGCGCCAGCATGGCGATCGGCGTGAAGTCGTTGATCGGATGATAGGGCAGCTGCGGCACGATCTGCCGGTTCATCACATGCGTGCTGGTGGCGGCGACGAAGCTGTAGCCATCCGGCGCGCTGCGGGCGATGCCCTCGGAGCCGACCACGCCATTGGCGCCGGCGCGGTTATCGATGACGAAGGTCTGGCCGAGCTTCTGGCCGAGCACCTCGGCCAGCGCGCGGGTGGTGACATCGGTGCCGCCGCCGGGGGCATAGGGCACGACGATGCGCACCGGCTTGTTCGGCCAGCCGGCCTCGGCCCGGGCGCCGTGCAGGGCGGGGGTGGCCAGGGCGATGGCCATCGGGGTGGCGGCGGTCGCCTGCAGCAGCTGGCGGCGGCTCGGTGTCATGCGTTTCTCTCCCACTTCTTCTTGTCGTTGGCTGCGGCGTCGCGCCGCGGATCAGCCGGATGGCGGCGCGGCGAACTGGCCGAAGCGGCCGTCGAGATAGAGCAGCGGCGCCGCATCCTCGCGCCACAGCGCGGCCTCGACGCGGCCGATGAAGACCGAGTGGCTGCCATGCCGGTGCTCGGCCTCCAGCGCGCAGTCGAAGCCCACCAGCGCCGCGCGCAGCAGCGGCGCGCCGCCCGGCGCCTGGTGCCAGTCGGCGCCGGCATAGCGCGCCGCGCCGGCCAGCCCGTCCCGCCCGGCAAAGCGGCCGGCGATCGCCTCCTGCCCGGCGGCCAGGAGGTTGATGCCGAAGCGGCCGCTGGCGCGGATCACCGGATGCGCGCTGGCGGCGGCATTGACGCAGACCAGCAGCGTCGGCGGCGCGTCGGTCACCGGGCAAACGGCGGTGGCCGTCAGCCCGGTGCGGGCGGGGCCGGTGCCGCAGGTGATGACGGCAACGCTGCCGGCCTGGCCGCGCAGGCAGCGGCGGAAGCCGGCGGCGTCCAGCGGCACCGCCTCCTGCAGCAGGCTGTCGCCCGGCATGGTCAGGAGGCCTGGCGCAGCTGCGGCTTGCGCCAGTCGCCGGCTGCCGGCCGCCGCAGGCCGAGATTCTCGCGCAGCGTCGCGCCGGCATAATCCTTGTGGTAGAGGCCGCGGCGCTGCAGCTCCGGCACCACGTAGCGCGAGAAATCCTCGAAGGCGCCCGGGGTGTGCGTCGCCGCCAGCACGAAGCCGTCGCAGGCACCCGAAGAAAACCATTCCTCCATCTGGTCGGCCACCGTCTTCGGCGTGCCGCAGAAGATCGGGAACTCGCCGATGGTGCCGCGGCCGGAGAAATGGACGAAGTCGCGCACCGTCGGGTTGGGCTTGCCGGAGAGCGTCACCACCCGGTCGCGGAAGCCGCTCCAGGACAGCTTTTGCAGCTCGTCATCGGTGAATTCCGAATCCAGGTCCTTGCTGCCGAAATCGAAGTTCAGCGCCTCCGACAGCAGCACCAGCGCGTCGATCGGCTTGGCCAGGGCGCGGATGTATTCGCGCTTCTCCTCGGCCGCCTGCTGGGTGTCGGCCACGCAGACATAGCAGGCCGGGCAGACATTGACCTCGTCCGGGTTGCGGCCGGCCGCGGCCACCGCGGCCTTCAGCTCGCCATACTGCTTCTGGCCAACGGCCAGGTTGGGGTAGACGACAAAAATAAGCTCGCCCCAGCGGCCGGCGAAGCTGCGGCCACGGCCGCTCTGCCCGGCCTGGATCAGCACCGGCGAGCCCTGCGCCGAGCGCGGCACCGGCAGCGGGCCCTTGGCCGAGAAGTACTTCCCCTTGTGGTTCAGCGCATGCACGCGGCTGGGGTCGGCGAAGCGGCCGCTCTCCTTGTCGAGCAGCAGCGCGCCATCCTCCCAGGAGTCCCAGAGGCCCATGACGACTTCCATGAACTCGTCGGCGCGGTCGTAGCGCAGGTCATGCGCCAGGTGCTCGGTGCGGCCGAAATTGGCGGCCTCCGAATTGTTCAGCGAGGTGACGACATTCCAGGCCGCGCGCCCCTTGGTCATCAGGTCGAGCGTGCCGAACAGGCGGGCGACGTGGAAGGGCTCGTAATAAGTGGTCGAATAGGTGATGCCGAGGCCGAGCCGGCTGGTCGCGGCGCCGATCATGGTGATGATCGAGACCGGGTCCATCTTCACCACGCGCACGCCATTGGCGACGGCGTCGCGGTAGTCGTCGTTGAAGATGTCGGGCAGCGCCAGGCGGTCGTCAAAGAAGGTCATGTGGAACTTGCCCTCCTCCATGACGCGGCCGAGGCGCTGGAAGTACTCGGGCGAGGTGAAGTCGGTGGCCCCGGCCGGATGCCGCCAGGAGCCCGGCGCGATGGAGCAGTTCTGCGCCTGCAGGAAGCCCACCATCTTGATCTGACGCTGCGTGCCGCTCATGGCCAATCCTCCTTCCCGGGCGGGCCGGCGGCGGCGGGCGGGCAGGGGCCCGGTCACGCGTCGCCGCTCCTGGCGGTCCTGCCGGACCGCCGCTCGCCACCTGTTTCCTCCACAGCCCCGGATGGTTGCCGGCGCTGGATGCGCGAACGTTTGCGCATCGTTGGCCTGATATAGCGCCGGTTCCTTCGGCGGTGTCAACGCATGATTGCGAGTCCGCGCATGTATCTTGGGGCCTCATGGGCATGGTGCAGCGCAAATAACTGCGCAAAAATTTGCGCGCTATTTTGCCCGGCAGCGCCTTGCGGCGGCCGCAGCCATGCTAAGATGCCGGCATGAAGGACCTGCCGCCCAAGGCGCCCGCCCCGCCGGAGGGCCGCCGCACCACCATCGTTACCCTGTCGCGGCAGATCGGCGTCGCGCCCTCGACCATCTCGCGGGCGCTGAAGGGCGACACCAGGATCTCCGCCGAGACGCGGGCGCGCATCGCCCGGCTGGCGCAGGAGCTGGGCTACACGCCGCATGCCTCGGCGCGCACCATGTCCTCCGGCCGCAGCGGGCTGATCGGCGTGGTGCTCGGCCCGCCCACCAACCCCTTCTACACCGAGCTGCTGCACGAGGCGGTGCGCCAGGCGGCCGGGCGCGGCATGCGGCTGCTGGTGATCCATGCCGGCGCCGGCGCCATCGAGGACCTGACCGCCGACGCCCTGCTGCAATACCAGGTCGATGGCTGCCTGATGACCTCGGTCGAGCTGCCCTCGCATGTCGGCGCCGTCTGCGCCGCCAATGGCGTGCCGGTGGTCATGGTCAACCGCGTCGCCCGGCTGAACTGCAGCGCGGTGACCTGCGACAACCGCTTCGGCAGCCGCCAGCTGGCCGAGCTGCTGGTGGCGCAGGGCCGACGCCGCTTCGCGCTGGTGCGCACCTCGACCTCCAGCTCGACCGGGCAGGAGCGCGACCAGGGCTTCTGCGAGGCGCTGCAGGCGATGGGGCTGGCGCCGCCGCGGCGGCTGGACGGGCGCTCGACGCATCAGGGCGGCTATGCGGCCGGCCAGGCGATCGCCGCGCTGCCGCCGGAGCAGCGGCCGGACGCGGTCTTCGCGGTCAGCGACGTGATGGCGATGGGGGTGATCGACGCGCTGCGCATGGCCGGGCTGGCGGCGCCGCGCGACATGGCGGTGGTCGGCTTCGACGGGCTGCCGGCCGCCGCCTGGCCGCATTACGACCTGACCACGGTGGAGCAGCCGCTGCCGGCGATGATCGGCCGCGCCCTCGACCTGCTGCGGGCGCGCATGGCCGATCGCGGCCTGCCGGACGAGACGGTGTCGCTGCGCGGCCGGCTGGTGGTGCGCGGCTCCTCCGGCTAGGCGCGGCGGCGGGCGGGGCTCAGCTGCCGGCCGGCAGCGCCGCCCGCAGCGCGGCGACGGCGCAGTCCGGGCTGGTCAGCAGCGGCACCGGGGCGTCGGGCGCCAGGAATTCGGGCAGCAGCGCGGCGGCGCCGGCCATCGACATCTGCGCCAGCACCACCGCCTGATGCGTCCGGGCCTTCGCCCGGACCGCCTCGGCGATCAGCGCGTCGTGCCGGGCGGCATCGCCGGCGGCCATGGCGGCCTGGGCGCCCTCCACCAGCGTCACATCGGCCGGCATGCCGCCGGAGGCCGCCTCGAACATCGCCGCCGACCCGGCCAGCGCGGCCGGGAAGGTGCAGAGGATGGCGGTGCGCCGCCGCAGCGCCGCCGCCTGTTCCAGCATCGCCACGTCGGCGCCGATCAGCGGCATGGCGAAGAGCTGGCGCAGCGCCGGCAGTGAGGGCGAGAAGACGGTGCAGGTCAGCAGCACCGCCTCCGCCCGGATCGCCGCGGCGCGGCCGAGCAGGCCGCCCATCTGCGCCATGGCGCGGTCGGTGACGCGGCCCTCGGCGGCGATCTCGGCCTGCAGCGCCTCGTCCAGCAGGTTGGTCACCGCCCAGGCGCCGGGCTCCTGCGCGAAGCGGCGCATCATCGGCGTGACGGCGTTCAGCGTGACGCTGATGACGGCAATGCGGCGCATTTTTCTTTCCATCCTCCCCTGGGCGTGCCGCGCCGACCATAGCGGAAGCCGGGGCGCGGGAAAGGGCGGGCCCGGCTTTGCCCGCTTGACCGCGGCGGGGGCTGGTGGTTTCTCCGCAGCTCCGGCCGACCCGCCCCCCGCGCGCGGGCCGCCGGGAAGGGCCGGGACGGGCAGGGTGGCCGCCGCCGGCAGCCAGCACTGCCCAAGATCGCGCCCGGAGGAATGCCGCATGCCTGCCTATCGCTCCCGCACCACGACCCATGGCCGCAACATGGCCGGCGCCCGCGGCCTGTGGCGCGCGACCGGCATGAAGGATTCCGACTTCGGCAAGCCGATCATCGCGGTGGCCAATTCCTTCACCCAGTTCGTCCCCGGCCATGTCCATCTGAAGGACCTCGGCCAGCTGGTCGCGCGCGAGATTGAGGCGGCCGGCGGCGTCGCCAAGGAATTCAACACCATCGCAGTGGATGACGGCATCGCCATGGGGCATGGCGGCATGCTCTACAGCCTGCCCTCGCGCGAGCTGATCGCCGATTCCGTCGAATACATGGTCAATGCCCATTGCGCCGACGCGATGGTCTGCATCAGCAACTGCGACAAGATCACGCCCGGCATGCTGATGGCGGCGATGCGCCTGAACATCCCGGTGATCTTCGTCTCCGGCGGCCCGATGGAGGCCGGCAAGGTGGTCCATCGCGGCCAGAAGCGCAGCATCGACCTGATCGACGCCATGGTCGCCGCCGCCGACAGCAGCGTGACCGACGAGGAAGTCCAGGTCATCGAGCGCTCGGCGTGCCCGACCTGCGGCAGCTGCTCGGGCATGTTCACCGCCAATTCGATGAACTGCCTGACCGAGGCGCTGGGCCTGGCGCTGCCGGGCAACGGCACCATCGTCGCCACCCATGCCGACCGCCGCGACCTGTTCCTGGAAGCCGGCCGCACCATCGTCGACCTGGCGCGCCGCTGGTACGAGCAGGATGACGCGACCGCCCTGCCGCGCAACATCGCCAGCTTCGCCGCCTTCGAGAATGCGATGACGCTGGACATCGCCATGGGCGGCTCGACCAACACCGTGCTGCACCTGTTGGCCGCCTCGGAAGAGGGCAAGGTCGGCTTCACCATGCGCGACATCGACCGCCTGTCGCGCCGCGTCCCCGTGCTCTGCAAGGTCGCGCCCGCCGTGGCCAATGTCCATGTCGAGGACGTCCACCGCGCCGGCGGCATTCTGGGCATCCTGGGCGAGCTGGATCGGGCGGGCCTGCTCGATACGTCCTGCGCGACCGTGCATGCGCCGACGCTCGCCGACGCGCTGGACCGCTGGGACCTGAAGCGCGGCGCCGGCAAGACCGCGCAGACCCTGTTCAGCGCGGCCCCGGGCGGCATCCCGACCACCCAGGCCTTCAGCCAGTCGGCCCGCTGGGAGGAGCTCGACCTCGACCGCGAGAAGGGCGTCATCCGCGATGCCGCGCATGCCTTCTCGAAGGATGGCGGGCTGGCGGTGCTCTACGGCAACCTGGCGGAAGACGGCTGCATCGTGAAGACGGCCGGCGTCGACGCCTCGATCCTGACGTTCAACGGCCCGGCGCGGCTGTTCGAAAGCCAGGACGCGGCGGTGGACGGCATCCTGGGCGGCAAGGTCGTCGCCGGCGACGTGGTGCTGATCCGCTACGAGGGCCCCAAGGGCGGCCCCGGCATGCAGGAGATGCTCTATCCGACCAGCTACCTGAAGTCGAAGGGGCTGGGCAAGGCCTGCGCCCTGGTGACCGATGGCCGCTTCTCCGGCGGCTCCTCGGGCCTCTCCATCGGCCACTGCTCGCCCGAGGCGGCCGAGGGCGGCACCATCGGCCTGGTCGAGGAGGGCGACCGGATCGAGATCGACATCCCGAACCGCGTCATCCGCCTGGCCGTCCCCGACGAGGTGCTGGCCGAGCGCCGCGCCGCCATGGAAGCCCGCGGCGAGGAAGCCTGGCAGCCGGTCGGCCGCGAGCGCGTGGTCTCGACGGCGCTGCAGGCCTATGCCGCGCTGACCACCAGCGCGGCGCGCGGCGCGGTGCGCGACGTCAGCCAGCAGCGCCGCAAGCGCTGAGCTAGGCGGCCACTTCGGCCGGGGGCACCACCCCCGGCCGGGGATCCAGCGGCAGCTTCAGGGAAAGCCCGCTGGCCTGCTCGAACAGCGCCGCCGCCTGCAGCGCGATCTCGTCGCGGCGGGGCGGCGCCACCACCTGCAGCCCGACCGGCCGGCCGAACTGGTCGAAGCCGCAGGGCACCGCGACCGCCGGGCAGCCGGCGAGCGTAATGGCGGCGTTGATCATCGAGCCGGCCATGTAGTTCTCCAGCTTCACGCCAGCGATGGTCTCCGGGTTGCGCAGCATGACGTCGAAGGCCGGCGTCGCGGCGCCGGGCGTGACGAAGACATCGTAGCGCGCGAACATCGATGCCATCCGGCGGTAGAAGGCCGCGCGCTGCCGGTCGGCCCAGGCCAGCTGGCTCGGCGTCGCCGCCAGGCCGCGCTCGGTATTCCAGATGATGTCGGGCTTGATCTGGTCGCGATGCGTCGCGAGCTGCGCCTCGCGGTCGACCACGAAGGCCTGGCTGCGCAGGATCAGGAAGGCTTCGCCCAGTTCCTCCAGGTCGGGGGCGAATTCCTCGACGATGCAGCCCCTCTCCTCGAAATGGCGCATGGCGGCCCGCGTCAGCGCCTGGGTCTCGCGGTCGACCGGCAGCTGGCCGTTGAAGTCGGTGGTGAAGGCGATGCGCTTCGGCCGCTCCGCCGCGGCCGCCACGACGGCGGCGGCATAGGGGCGCGCCGGGGCGTCATAGGTCAGCGGGTCCAGCGGGCACCAGCCGGCCATGGCGTCGAGGAACAGCGCGAGATCGGGGACATTCCGCGCCATCGGCCCCTGCACCGAGAGCGGGGAGAAGAGATTGTTCACCGTCCCCCGCGTCACCCGCCCCGGCGAGGGCCGCAGCCCGACCACGCCGCAATAGGTGCCTGGCCGGCGCAGGCTGCCGCCATGGTCGGTGCCCTGGGCCAGCCAGGCCTCGCCGGTGGCCACCGACACCGCGCCGCCGCCCGTCGACCCGCCACAGGTGAGGGAGGTGTTCCAGGGGTTGCGCGTGCGGCCGAAGACCTCGTTGAAGGTGGAGCCGCCGGCGCCGAATTCCGGCGTGTTCGACTTGCCGATGACGATGCCGCCCGCCGCCTCGATCCGCTGGACCACCGGGTGCGAGGCCGCCGGCACATGGTCGCGGAAGATCGGCGAGCCATAGGTGGTGCGCACCCCCGCGACATCGGTCAGGTCCTTGATGCTGACCGGCAGCCCGCCGAGCCAGCCGGGCCGGCCTTCGCCGCCACGGTCGCGCCCCTCCATCAGCCGCCGCGCGTGGTCGCGGGCGCGGTCCAGGCAAAGTGTCGGCAGCGCGTTCACCGCTGGCTCCACGGCGGCGATGCGGGCGGCGGCGGCCTCGACCAGCTCGAGGGGAGAGACCTCGCCGCGCTGCAGGCGGGCGACGGCCTCGGTCGCGGTCAGGCGGATCAGATCGTCATGCATGGCGGTGAGCCTGCCACCGCCGGCGGCCGCTGCCCAGGCCCCGATCCTGACTTGCGAGAAGGAACATTATCGCAAGTTGACACTGCCCGGATGGGCCGCCTAGCCTGCCCCCGCATGACCGCCGATCCGAAGCCTGAACGCGCCGCCCGCCTCGCCGCCCGCTACCGCGTCGCCGCCGATGCCGCGGCGACGGTGCGCGCCTATACCGCCGACTGGGCCGCCTTCGCGCTCTGGTGCCAGGCGCGCGGCGCCGAGGCGCTGCCGGCGGCGCCGGCGCTGGTCGGCGACTACCTGGCCGAGCTCGGCGAAGGCTATGCCCGCGCCACGCTGCGGCGCAAGGTCGCCGGCATCGCCCGCGCGCATCGCCTGGCCGGGCATCCGCTCGACACCCGCCACACCGCGATCCGCGAGGTGCTGCGCGGCATCGGCCGCACCCATGGCGACCCGCCGAAACGCGCCCAGGCGCTGACCACGGCGGAGATCCGCCGGCTGGTCGCGGTCTGCGAGGAGGATCTGGCCGGGCTGCGCGACCGTTCCCTGCTGCTGCTCGGCTTCGCCGGCGCCCTGCGGCGGTCGGAGCTCTGCGGCATCGCCGTCGAGCACATCGCCTGGAAGCCGCGCGGCCTGGAGCTGCTGATCCCGCGCTCGAAGACCGACCAGGAGGGCGAGGGCCAGCGCATCGGCATCCCCGAGGGGCGCGCGGCGGAGACCTGCCCGGTGCGGGCGCTGAAGGCCTGGCTGCAGGCCGCCGGCATCACCCGCGGCCCGGCCTTCCGCGGCGTCACCCGGCACCAGACGATCCGCGACGGCGCGCTGACCGGCGAGGCGCTGCGGCTGATCCTGCTGAAGCGAGCGCAGCAGGCCGGTATCCGCGCGACGCTGCTGGAGCCGCTCTCGCCGCATGGCTTGCGCGCCGGTTTCATCACCACCGCCTATCGCGCCGGTGTGCCCGACGAGGAGATCATGGGCCATAGCCGGCACCGCAGCCTGACCACCATGCGCAGCTATGTCCGCCGCTCGCGCCTGGGCGCCGCCAGCCCGGCGGGCAAGGTCGGGCTGTAGCAGCCACCGCCTCGGCGGGGCGTTCTTCCGCCGGGTGGAAGGGCGCCGGCCGGCCGCGCGAAGCGGCCTTGTCGGCGGTGCGGGCCTGCCCCTAGATGCCGGCGACCCGCAAGGATTCCCGCTGATGCACCGCCGCGACCTGCTTGCCGCCGCCCTGGCCACCTCGGCCCTGGCCAGCCCCGCCCTGCTGGCCCTGCCGGCGCGCGCCCAGGCGGTCGCCCGCGCCCGGACGCTGCGGGTGGTGCCGGAGACGCTGACCACCATCCTCGACCCGCATTTCACCACCAGCTTCACCGCGCGCGACTTTTCCTACCTGGTCTTCGACACGCTCTTCGCCATGGACGACCAGTGGCGGCCGCAGCCGCAGATGGTCGACAACTTCGAGCGCAGCGCCGACGGGCTGAGCTGGCGCTTCACCCTGCGCGACGGCCTGGCCTTCCATGACGGCGCGCCGGTGACGTCCGAGGATGTGGTCGCCAGCCTGCGCCGCTGGGCCGCGCGCGACGCGCTGGGCGGGCAGCTGCTGCGCGCCACCGCGACGCTCGAGCCGGTCGACGCCCGCAGCTTCCGCCTGGTGCTGGCGCGCCCCTTCGGCCTGGTGCTGGAGGCGCTGGCCAAGCCCGGCGCCATGGTGCCGATGATCATGCCGAAGCGGCTGGCCGAGACGCCAGCCAGCCAGCCGGTCACCACGCCGATCGGCTCCGGCCCCTATCGCTTCGTCGCCGAGGAATACCGCCCCGGCGACCGCATCGTGCTGGCCCGCAACCCTGGCTATCGCCCGCGCGAGGGCGCCCCGGTCTGGGCCAGCGGCGGCAAGGTTCCGCGCTTCGAGCGGGTCGAGCTGATCGCCATGCCGGATGTCTCGACCCAGGTCAGTGCGCTGACCACCGGCGAGGTCGACTACCTGGAACGCGTCCCCGCCGACGTGCTGCCGATCCTGGAGCGCAACCGCCAGGTCCGCGTGCAGGTGGTCAGCCCCTTCGGCTACCAGGGCATCCTGCGCTTCAACCACCGCCTGCCGCCCTTCGACAATCCCACGGTGCGCCGCGCGGTGATGCTGGCGGTCAACCAAGCCGACTACCTGCCCGGCGTCGCCGGCCGCCCGGAATTCGGCCGCGAATGCCGCAGTTTCTTCGGATGCGGCACGCCCTACGAGACCACCGCCGGGATGCCGCCGGCGGCGGATCTGGCGGCGGCGAAGCAGCTGCTGGCCGAGAGCGGCGCCGACCTGCAGCGCCCGGTGGTTATCCTGCACCCGGCCGATGCGCCGGGCATCGCCGCGCTCGGGCTGGTGACGCAGGACCTGCTGACGAAGCTGGGCTTCAAGGTCGACCTGCAGAGCATGGACCTGAACACCTTCTTCGGCCGCCGCGCCCGGCCGGAAGGCTGGAACATCTTCCACACCACCAACACCGTGCCGGACATGCAGACGCCGCTGCAGAACGTCTATCTCAATGGCGCCGGTCCCGGCCCGGCGGGCTTCGCCGGCTGGCCGGAGGATGCCGAGGTCGAGCGGCTGCGCAGCGACTTCGCCGCCGCCGGCAGCGAAGAGGCCCGCAAGGCGCTGGCCGAGAAGATCCATGCCCGCGCCGCCGAGGCCGGCTTCTACATGCCGCTCGGGCAGTTCGTCACACCCTCCGCCTGGCGCGCCGACCTGACCGGGGTGTTGACCGGCCCTGCCATGTTCCTGTGGAACATCGGCCGGTGAGCGCCGTGCTGGGCTATTCCGACTTTATCGACCTGGTGCCGAAGGTCGAGCTGCATCTGCACATCGCCGGCGCCGTGCGCGCGACCACGCTGGTCGAGCTCGCCGAGAAGAATGGCGTGCTGCTGCCGCGCCCCGCCGAGACGCTGTTCCAGTGGCAGGATTTCTACGGCTTCCTCGAGATCCTGCGGCTGGGCGCCCTGGCGGTGAAGGACCGCGAGGATTTCGCCCGCGTCGCCTATGAATGCATCGAGGACCTGCACCGCGACGGCGCCGTCCGCCACGCGGAGATCTTCTTCAACCCGCATTACTACACGCCGAACGGCGCCATCTATCCGGACATTGTCGACGGGCTGATCGAAGGGCTGGAAAGGGCCGAGGCCGAATTCGGCGTTTCTTCTCTGTTGATCGCCTGCATCGACCGCAGCGTCTGCCTGCCTTCCGAGGCGCTGGAGATGCTGGACTGGATCGCCGGCCATCCGCGCCACCAGGTGGTGGGCGTCGGCCTCGACGGCGCCGAGCGCGCCGGCCCGCCGCTGGTCTGGGTCGAGGCCTGGCGCCGCGCGGCACGCGCCGGCCTGCGCCGCACCGCCCATGTCTGCGAGGACAACCAGACCCTCTATGAAGGGCCGCCGGCGCATTTCACCCATTGCCGTGACGCGCTGGGCTGCGACCGGCTGGACCATGGCTACAACATGCTGGCCGATCCGGCGATCACCGCGCGGGCGGCGGCGGAGGGCGTGCCCTTCACCATGGCCTGCTGGTCCTCGATCCCCGGCAACCGCGCGCCGCGGCAGCAGCGCATCAGGCGGATGTATGAGGCCGGGCTGAACATCGTGCTCGGCACCGACGACCCGACCTTCTTCCGCACCACGATGAACCATTGCTGGCGCACGCTCTTCGCCGCCAATGGCTGGCAGCCGGCCGACGCCCGCCGGCTGAGCCTGGCCGGCATCGAGGCCAGCTGGCTGCCCGAGGCGCAGAAGGAAATCCTGCGCGCCGAGTTCGCGGCGCGGCTGGACGCGCTGGAGGCGGCGCTCGACCCCGCCGACCGCGTGTTGGACGAGGCGGTGCAGCGGCCCCAGCCCGTCATGCCGGGCTGAGGCCGCCACCATCTCGCCGCGGCGGGGCCGGCGCCCGCGCCGTCAGCCCTCCGCCGTCAGCCCTGGGGCTGCAGCTTGTCCTGGGTCTTCGTCTCGAAGTCGCTGGCCTCGTGCCGCTCATGCAGCTGGCTGGAGGGCTCGCCGGTCACCCGGTTGACCATGCGGCCGCGCTGCACCGCCGGCCGCGCCAGCACCTGGTCGGCCCAGCGGTTGACGTGCTTGTAGCTGGCGACGTCGAGGAATTCGGCGGCGTTGTACAGCCAGCCCTTCACCAGCCCGCCATACCAGGGGAAGACGGCGATATCGGCGATGCTATAGGCCTCGCCGCCCAGATAAGGGCTGTCCGCCAGGCGGCGGTCCAGCACGTCCAGCTGCCGCTTGGCCTCCATGGCGAAGCGGTCGATCGGGTACTGCATCTTGCTCGGCGCATAGGCATAGAAATGGCCGAAGCCGCCACCGAGATAGGGGGCGCTGCCCATCTGCCAGAACAGCCAGGACAGCACCTCGGCCCGCGCCGGATCCTGCGGCGGCGGCAGGAACTCGCCGAACTTCTCCGCCAGATGCACCAGGATGGCGCCGGATTCGAAGACGCGCACCGGCTTCTCGCCGCTGCGGTCGAGCAGGGCCGGGATCTTCGAATTCGGATTGATCTCGACGAAGCCGCTGCCGAACTGATCGCCATCGCCGATGCGGATCAGCCAGGCATCGTATTCGGCGCCGGCATGGCCTTTCGCCAGCAGCTCCTCCAGCATGATGGTGACCTTCACGCCGTTCGGCGTGCCGAGCGAATAGAGCTGCAGCGGGTGGCGCCCCACCGGCAGCTCCTTCTCATGCGTGGGGCCAGCGACGGGGCGGTTGATAGTGGCGAAGCGGCCGCCGCTGGCCTTGTCCCAGGTCCAGACCTTGGGCGGCTGGTAGTCGGGGGTGTTGCTCATCGGTTCTCTCCGGAATGCGCGGCCGCGACGCGGCCCTTGCCCCTCACCTCGTCACGCGGGGCCGAATAACAAGGTTCAGCCAGGCGGCGACCCGCGATCCCAGCGTCGCGGGGACCTCCAGCGGGATCATGTGGCCGGTCTCCTCGATCACCGCCAGCGTGGCGCCGGGGATGCCGTCGCGCAGCGCCGCGGCCTCGTCCAGCGAGCGCAGCCGGTCCTGCCGCCCGGCGACCACCAGGGTGGGGACGCCGATCTCCCGCAGGCGCTCCGCATCGCCCGGGCGGTCGAGCCGCAGCTGCCGGCGGAAGGTGTCGGGCCCCAGCCGCTCGCCCATGGCCTGGATGCGGGCGATCAGGGCCGGGTCCCCGGCGCGCGCCGGATGCAGCGAGCGGGCGATGGCGGCCCGGCCGAGCCGCACCCCCTGCCCCACCCGCGCGGCCGCCTGGGCCTTGCTGGCGGCCCGCTCCGCGCTGTCGCCCTCGGCGGAGGTGGCGATCAGCACCAGCGCCTGCACCCGGCCGGGCGCCTGGCGCGCCACCTCGCGCGCCACATAGCCGCCCATCGAGAAGCCCAGCGCGACGAATTCGGGCGGCGCCGCGGCCAGCGCCCGCGCCGCCATCCCGGCGATGCTGTCGTCCTGCGCCGGATCGGCATGGATGAAGGGGGCGAAATCCTGCCACTGCGGCAGCAGCGCCGACCAGAGGTCGGCATCGGTCATGAAGCCGGGCATCAGCAGCATCGCCATGCCGCCAGCCTAGTCCTGTGGCGCGCGGCGGCAAGCCCGTCTCGACAGCCCGGCCCGCAGGGTCTTGGATGGCCGCCGCACAACGAGGAATGGACGAGACATGCGGGGCATGGTGGTGGCGGCGCAGCCCGAGGCGGCGGAAGCGGGGGTGCTGGCGCTGCGGCGCGGCGGCAATGCCATCGACGCGGCGGTGGCCGCGGCCTTCGTCCAGGGCGTGGTCGATCCCTTCATGACCGGCATCGCCGGCTATGGCGCCATGCAGGTCTATATGCCGAAGCGCGGCATTCACAGAACGCTGAGCTTCTTCGCCCGCGCCCCGGCGGCGGCGGCGCCCGACATGTGGGCGGACATCGCCAATGGCCAGTCGCGCGACGGCTTCGCCTATCTGGTGAAGGGGCAGGTCAATGACATGGGCTACCAGGCGCCGGGGACGCCGGGGAACCTGGCCGGCTACTGTGCCGCGCTGGAGACCTACGGCACCATGGACCTCGCCGAGGTCATGCGCCCGGCGATCGAGCAGGCCCGCCACGGCTACATGGTGCGGCCCTATGTGCAGTATTTCTGGAACCTCGACCACAGCGCCTCGGGCCTGGTGAACCCGGCCGAGGCGCTGCGCTTCAGCCCCTCGGGCCGCGCGCTCTATTGCCGCCCCGATGGCAGCATCAAGCGCGCCGGCGACCGGGTGGTGAACCCGGACATGGCCACCTCGCTGGAGCGCATCGCCCGGCATGGCCCGGATCTGTTCTATCGCGGCGAGATGGCCGAGCAGATCGCCGCCGACTTCAGGAAGCATGGCGGGCTGCTGTCGCTGGAGGATCTGAAGGGCGTCCGCGTCGCCGAGGCCGATCCGGTCTGGGGCAGCTATCGCGGATTGCCGGTGGCGAGCCTCGGCGTACCCGGCGGCGGCGTCACCCTGCTGCAGCTGCTGCATGTCATGGAGCAGTTCGACCTGGCCGGCCTCGAGCACAACAGCCCCGAGCATCTGCGCATCCTGGCCGAGGCGATGAAGCAGGTCGCCATCGACCGCGACGCCTTCATCGGCGATCCCGACTTCGTCGAGGTGCCGGTGGAGAGGCTGCTGTCCAAGTCGCGCGCCGGCGAGATCGCGGCCCGCATCCGCGCGCGCGAGAAGGCGCATGTCGTGCGCGCGCCCTACGAGTCGGCCGACACCACCCATGTCAGCGTCGTCGATGCCGAGGGCAATGCGGTCTCGCTGACGCACACGCTGAACACCCCCTCCGGCGTCATCACCGAGGGGCTGGGCTTCATGTACAACGGCTTGATGAGCGGCTTCGATCCGCGCCCCGGCCGGCCGCATTCCATCGCCCCGGGCAAGAGCCGCACCTCCTCCCAGAGCCCGACCATCGTCTTCCGCGACGAGAAGCCCTTCATCGTGGTCGGCGCGCCGGGCGGCACCGCCATCGTCCCCGCCATCGCCCAGGGCATCAGCAATGTCGTCGACCATGGCATGAGCATGTTCGAGGCGGTTGCGGCGCCGCGCATCTCGGTCAACAGCGACACCATCGACGTCTCCAACCGCATCCCGCATTTCGTTACGCGGGCGCTGGAGGCCGAGGGCTATCCGATCGCCCGCAGCGCCATGGGATTCGCCTTCGCCGCGCTGCACGCCATCAAGATCGAGGGCGGCCGCGCCACCGGCGGCGCCGACCCGCAGCGGGACGGCGTCGCGCTGCAGGCCTAGGCGGGCGCGAGGCGCAGCAGCGCGCCCTCGGCGCCGTCGGTCAGCAGCATGACCGCGCCGTCGCGGGCGACGCGCACGTCGCGGAGGCGCGCCTGGCCTTCCAGGTAGCGCGCCTCGCCGGTGACGCGCTGGCCCTCCAGCGTCAAGCGCACCAGGCACATGCCCGACAGCCCGCCGACCAGCAGGCTGCCGCGCCAGGCCGGGAAGAGCGGGCCGTCGTAGAAGGCCAGCCCGCTCGGCGCGATGACGGGATCCCAGTAGTAGAGCGGCTGCTCCATGCCCTCGGCCGCGGTGCGGCCCTGGCCGATGGCGCGGCCGCTGTATTCCAGCCCGTAGCTGATCACCGGCCAGCCATAATTGCGGCCCGGCTGCGGCCGGTTCAGCTCGTCGCCGCCGCGCGGCCCGTGCTCCACCGTCCAGAGCGCGCCATCGGGGCCGAGCACCGCCGATTGCAGGTTGCGGTGGCCATAGGACCAGATCTCCGGCTGGCCGCCGGGGAGCGCCGGATTGCCCGGCGCGGCGCCGCCCTCGGGGGTGATGCGCAGCACCTTGCCGAGATGCGTGGACACGTCCTGCGCGAGCTGGCGCGGCTCGGGCAGCGAGCGCTCGCCGGTGGTGACGAAGAGCATGCCCTGCCGGTCGAAGACCAGGCGCGAGCCGAAATGCAGGGTGGAGCGCCAGCCCGGCTGCTGGCGGAAGATGACGCGCACCTCCTCGAGGCGCGTGAAGTCGGCGGACAAGGTGCCAGTGGCGACGCTGGTGCCGTTCAGCCCCTGGCCGCGCGGCTCGGCATAGCTCCACCAGATGCGGCGGTCCTCGGCGAAGCCCGGGCGGATGGCGACGTCCAGCAGCCCGCCCTGGCCCTGGAAGTCGACCGGCGGCAGGCCGGCGATCGGCGGCGACAAGCGGCCGTCGCGGCCGATGCGGCGGAGGCGCCCTGCCCGCTCGGTGACCAGCCAGCCGCCGCCGGGCAGCTCGGCCAGGCCCCAGGGATTCTCCAGCCCGCCGGCCACCACCTGGGTGCGCGGCGTCACGCTGTCGCGGATCACCGGCGCCCGCGTCTGGCCGGCAAAGGCCGGGCGCTGGTCGCGCGCATTCGGGGCCGCGTCGTTGAAGCCGGCGGCGCGCAGGGCCACCAGCGGCAGGGTGGCGGCGGCGGCGCCCAGCAGCAGGGCGCGGCGGGAGGGCGCGCTCATCCGGCGGCCTTGACGGCGCGCCAGGCGGCGCCGCCCTCGACCTGGCCGGTCAGCGCCCCGCCTTCCAGCCGGCCGGTGTAGCGGCGGCCATTGGCGGTGAAGGTGATCGCCTCGCCCTCCATCTTCGCCTCGCTGATCGCATGCGCCTGGCCGCCCTGGGTCAGCGTGCCGGTCAGCCCCTGGTAGCGCTGCTCCAGCACCAGCCGGTCCTCGCCGATCTGCCAGGTGCCGGCAACCCGGGCCGGGATGATCCAGAGATAGGCGCGGCAGAAGCTGGCGCAGGCGGCGCCGGTGTCGAAGCTCTGGTCGGGCTTCCAGTCGCCCATGGTGAAGGTGTTGGAGACGACACGGGTGCCCGGCTTCATCGCCAGCAGCGTCGGGCGCAGCCGCTCGTTCAGGGTCTGCAGCAGGAACAGGGTGACGACGGTGGCGTCGGAGAAGTCGGACTGGAAGATGTCGGCCTGGACGAAGCTGGCCCGGCCGGTGACCCCGGCGGCCTCGGCATTGCGGCGCGACAGCGCCACCATGTCGGGGTTGAACTCGATGCCATGCGCGCGGGCGCCGCGCTGCGCCGCGGTGATCACCGTGCGGCCGTCGCCGGAGCCGAGATCGACGACATAGTCCTGCGCGGTGACCCGGGCCATGTCGAGCATGCGGTCGACCAGCTGCTGCTGCGTCGGCACCCAGACCACGTCCTTGCCGGCCTGGCCGACGGTCGGGCTGTAGGCCGGGGCGCCAGTGGACTGTTGGGGGGACTGTTGGGGCGGCTGCTGGGCCGTGGCGGCACCGGCCAGCAGCGGCATGGCGCAGGCGGCGAGCAGGAGGAGGCGGCGCATGCGGCAGGGGCTCATGGGCGGGTCTCTCCGAAGCAAGGCGTGAAGCCGGCGCGGCGGCGGAACAGCAGCAGCGGCAGGCCGGCGGCGACCACGGCGAGCCCGACCAGGGCGCCGAGGCCGGTATAGGCGATGCTGGCATGCAGCATGTAGCCGCAGGTCAGGCAGAACAGCGCGGGGGTCAGCGGATAGAGCGGCACCTTGTAGGGCAGCACGCGACCGGGCTCGCGCCGCCGCAGGACGAACAGCGCCAGGCCGACCAGGAACAGGAATCCCCAGAAGACCGGGGCGGTGTAGTCGACCATGGCGCGGAAGCCGTCCTCGGTGACGGCGCCGAGGCCGACCAGGGCGAGGGCGATCGCGCCCTGCAGGATCAGGCCATTCGCGGGCGTCGCCCCGCGCCCCGCCCCGCCGCCGCGAGACTTCCAGCGGCTGATGACGGACAAAAAGGTGACATCGGCGGCCATGGCCGACCAGGAGCGGGCGCCGGTGAAGATGGTGGCGTTCAGCGTCGAGATGGCGGCGACGATGATGGCGGCGCTGACCAGCCCGGCGCCCGAGGGGCCGGCGACCCGGGCCATCATCTCGGCGGCGACGGCATTCGAGCCGCGCAGCCCGTCGAGGCCCAGGATCGACAGCAGCGCCAGATTGGCCAGCACATAGAGCGCGACCAGGATGGCGGTGCCGGCCAGCAGCACGCGGGGGATGGTGCGCGGCGCGTCCTGCATCTCGCCGGTCAGATAGGCGGCCTCGTTCCAGCCGCCATAGGTCAGCAGCACGAAGACCATGGCCATGCCGAAGGCCGCCGTCGCCGGCGCCACGGCGGGGGTGGGCACGGTCTCGGCCGGGGTGCCGAACAGGCCGAAGCCGATGATGGCGATGATGGCGCCGACCTCGATGGCGGTGGCGGCGAGCTGCAGGTTCTTGCCCGGCAGCGTGCCCAGCACGTTCACCGCGGTCAGCGCGACGATGGAGAGCGCGGCGTAGAGCGCCGGCCCCTGCGGCCCGGCCGGCAGCAGCTGCGCCGCATAGTCGCCGAGCACGAAGGCGACGCCGGCGATCGCCCCGGTCTGGATCACCGAGCCGCGCGCCCAGCCGAACAGCATGGCCACCGGCCGGCCATAGGCGCGGGAGAGGAAATGGTATTCGCCGCCGGCATGCGGATGGGCCGCCGCCAGCTCGGCATAGCAGAGCGCGCCGATCAGGGTGACCAGGCCGCCGGCCACCCAGACGCCGATGAAGGCCAACTCGCTCTCGACATGCGCCGCGACCAGCGAGGGGGTGCGGAAGATGCCGATGCCGACGACGATGCCCACCAGCATGATGGTGGCGTCCAGCGCCGACAGGGAGGCGCGGGGCGGCGTCGGCTCAGGCGGCATGCGGACCCTCTCGTCAGCCGTCGGCAGCCTGGCGGAAAGGCTTCCGAAGGCTTTCCAGAGGATTACGGAACGGTCATCTGAAACGTCAAGGTGTCAGCGCGGCGAGGCGCGGCAAAATCGCGACAGCGCTATTCCGCGGCCGGCTGCAGCACGGCCGGCGGGGCCGCGGCGGTGGCCTGCCGCGCCGGAAAGGTCACGCTGAAGACCGCGCCGCCGCCCTCGCGCGGGGCGCCGGCGATGCGGCCGTCATGCGCCTCGACGATCGTGCGGCAGATCGACAGCCCCATCCCCATCCCCTCCGGCCGGGTGGTGTAGAAGGCGCGGAACAGGTCCGGCAGGGCCGTCTCGGAGAGGCCGACGCCGCGGTCGGCGACCCGGAAGCCGATCTCCTCGCCGCGCTCGGTGGAGAGCACCACCCGCTGCGGGCCGGGCATCCCGCGGCTCGCCTGCATGGCGTTGACCAGGAGATTGACCACCACCTGCTGGATCTGCACCCGGTCGGCGAGCAGCGGCAGCGGCCCCGGCGCCAGATAGAGGTCGAGCGCCACCTCCTGCTCGGCGAGTTCGCGGCGCAGCAGCCCGGCGGCCTCGGCGACGACGCGGTTGAGGTCGAGCCAGGCGCGCTCCGGCGCGTGGCGGCCCGCCATGCCGCGCAGCCGCTGCACGATGGTCTTGGCGCGCTGCGCCTCGGCGACGATGGCGGCCAGGCAGTCGCGCACCTCGCCCAGCGCCGGCGGGTCGCGCGCCAGCCAGCGCAGCGCCGCGTCGCCGTTGAAGGTGAGCGCGGCCAGCGGCTGGTTGATCTCATGCGCGATCGAGGCCGAGAGCTCCCCCAGGGTCGCGACGCGCGCGACATGCGCCAGCTCTGCCTGGGCCTGCTCGGCGGCGCGGGCGGCCTGCTGGGCGCGGAGCCTGGCCAGATCCTGCTCGCGCAGCGCGATGCCGCTCTGGGCCAGGAGGCTGCGGTAGCGCTGCTCGCTGGCCGCCAGCTCGCGCCGGGCGCGGGCCAGGCACCAGGCCAGCGGCAGGGCGACGGCCAGCGTCAGCAGCGCCGCCAGCCCGGCCACCGCCGCCGCCCCCGGCGCCTGCAGCCGCGCCAGGCCGAGCGCCAGCAGGAAGGCCGCCGCCGCCGGCAGGGCCAGCAGCAGGCTGCCGCGCCAGGGCGGGCGGTGCGCGGCGGACAGGGCGTCTGGCCTCGGCGCCATGGGCGGTGGCGGGTCCCCGATCGAGCGGCCGGCGGCACGGCGCCGCAGGCGGGGAAACTTCTGACCGCGCCCGCCGCGGGGGGCCAGTGAAATGCTGTGAAAGCGGCCGGGCCTCACGCCCCGGCCAGGGGTGGGGCCAGGGGCGGGGCCAGCGGCAGGGCGAGGCGCAGCCGCCCGCCCGGGCCGGGCTCGATGGCGATCATCCCGTCATGCGCCTCGACGATCGAGCGGCTGACTGCCAGCCCCAACCCCATGCCGCCGGGGCGGGTGCTGAAGAAGGCGTCGAAGGCCTGCGCCGCACCTTCGGCGCCGAAGCCGGGGCCGCTGTCCTCGACGCGCAGCTCGGCCATGCCGGCCACCGCCTCGGCGCGCAGCCGCAGGCGGCGCTCGCCCTCCGGCAGGGCCTGCATGGCCTGCAGGGCGTTGGTGACGAGGTTGACGAAAAGCTGGTGCAGCAGCAGGCGGTCGCCCTGCAGCCGCAGCCCGGGCGCCAGCTCGAGCTGCAGCGCGATGCCGGCCGCCTGCAGCTCGCGCTGCACCAGCTGCCGCGCCTCCTCGACCAGCTCGGCCAGGTCCAGCGGCAGCAGCTCGGGCTCGGACCGGCCGAGCAGCCGGCGGATGCGGCGCACCACCTCGCCGCCATGCCGGGCGGCGGCGCCGACCTCGGCCAGCGCGGCGCGCGCCTCGGCGAGCTCCGGCGGCGCGCGGCTCAGCCAGCGGCGGGCGGCATCCGCCCCGGCGCGGATCGCCGCCAGCGGCTGGTTGACCTCATGCGCGATGGCCGCCGCCAGCTCGCCCAGCGCCGCGACGCGGCCGGCGCGGTCCAGCTCGGCGCGCATCTGCGCCAGCATGTCCTGCATGCGGCGGCGCTCGGTGACGTCGAGCACGCTGGCCTGGACGCGGGCCAGGCTTTCGCCGGGCGGCGGAAAGTTCAGCGCGACGATGATGTCGACGGCGGCACCATCCGCCGCGCGCAGCCGCGCCTCGGCGGTGAAATGCGGCTGGCCGGCATCGAGTGCGACCAGGCACTGGGCGAAGCTCTCGTCGGTCTCCGGCAGGAAGCCGGAGAGATGCGTGAAGAACTTTTCCTTCGAGGGCACGCCGAGCAGCTTCAGCGCGGTGGCATTGACGTCGGTGACGGTGACCAGGCGGCGGGTGGCGATGACGAAGTCGGGGTGCTCGGCCAGGTAACGCGGCAGGTCGGTGACGCCGGCAGCGCGCAGCCCTTCCAGCGCCTGCTGCACCGGGCGGAAGTCATGCTCCCAGATGCCGACGGCCAGCGTCTCGAAGATGGTGCGGTAGCGCGATTCGCTCGCCGCCAGCAGCCGGGCCTGTTCTGCCTGCAGCGCGCGGGCGGCGATGCTGCGCAGCGCCAGCAGGCTCGCCGCGGCCAGCGCCACCAGGCTGAAGGCCAGCCGCAGCGTCGCCGCCGGCTCGGCCGCCAGTCCATGGCCGATGCCGTAGCCGAGCAGCGCCAGCCCGCCGCAGAGGGCGGCGAGGGCGACGACCCCGCGCTGCGGCAGCAGGTTGGCGGCCAGCAGCGGCACCAGCACGTAGAGCACGGCGATGGCGCTGGACAGGCTGGTGAAGGCGTCCACCCCGAAGACCGCCGCCACCAGCGCCAGCAGGAGGAGACAGCGGCGGCGCCGCGCGGCCGGCCTCGGGATCTCGGGGGAAGGCATCGCCGGCGGCGGGTCCTGCATCGGCTGTGCCCCGGTCGGTGGCGGCTCGTCGCCCTGCCGGGAGCGTGGTGACGGGAGAAGCATCAGGAAGCGCGAGCCGGGCGATCGGACAGCAGGCCGGGCCGGCTGTCTTGGACGATCCGCAGGCGGCCGGCGGCCGCGGCGGCCGGTCGGGCTCCGGTGCGGCACCGCATCGGTGCTTGCCGCGGCGGCGCGGATTTGGAAGATCGGCGCCGAGACCAGCCGCCCCGGAGAAAGCCCATGCCTGCCGCCAAGGACTCCGAGACGCCGCTGATCCTGGTGCTCGACGATGATGCGCGCATCCGCCGCGCGCTGGACACGCTGCTGCGCTCGGTCGGCCATCGCACGGCGCTCTACGAGTCGGCGCTGGACCTGCTGGAGGCGCCGCTGCCGCCGCTGGCCGGCTGCCTGCTGATGGATGTGCGCCTGCCGCGGATGAGCGGCCTCGAGCTGCAGGCGCGGCTGGCCGAGCGCGGCGAGCAGCTGCCGGTCGTCTTCATGACCGGCTATGGCGACGTGCCGATGTCGGTGAAGGCGATGAAGGCCGGCGCGGTCGACTTCCTGATCAAGCCGTTCCGCGACCAGGACCTGCTCGATGCGGTGGACCTGGCGCTCGGGCGCGACCGCGAGCGGCGGCAGGCGCAGGCGGCGCTGTCGGCGGCGCGGGCGCTGCACGCCACGCTGACCCCGCGCGAGGCGCAGGTGATGACCCTGGTCACCGCCGGGCTGATGAACAAGCAGGTGGCGGGCGAGCTCGGCCTCAGCGAGATCACGGTGAAGCTCCACCGCTCCAGCCTGATGCGCAAGCTGGGCACCCGCAGCCTGGCCGAGCTGGTGCGGCTGGCGCAGCGCCTCGGCGTGTGAAACCCCGGCCCCCAACCATCGTATAGATGCCGCCCGGGGAAACAGGCCCCTAGATAGCTGCAGCGCCCGGCGGAAGCGGCGCCGGGGACAGGACGTGCAGCCACTCATCGCCATCGTCGAGGATGACCGGCGCGTCAGGACGGCCACCGCCAGCCTGCTGCGCGCCGCCGGCCATGCCTCGGAAGGCTTCGCCTCGGCCGAGGATTTCCTGGCCGACGATCCGGGCCGCTTCGCCTGCGTCATCTCCGACGTGCAGATGCCGGGCCGCTCGGGGCTGGAGCTGCTGGGGCTGCTGGCGGCGCGCGGCGGGCCGCCGGTGATCCTGATGACCGCCTTCCCCGATCCGCGGCTGGAGCGCCAGGCGCGGGCCGGCGGCGCGCTCGACGTCCTGGAGAAGCCCTGCGATCCGGAGCGGATGCTGGCCAGCCTGCAGCGCGCGCTCGGCTGAGCGCAACGGCCCGCGGAGGGGCCACCCCCTACGAAGGTATGGGGCGAGCCGCACGAAGGGCGCGGCCGGATCAATCCCCGTAGAATGGAGCGCGCCGCCCGCCCCCTCCACCCTGGCGCCCGTCAGGCCGGCATCGCCGGCCATCCTTCCAGGACGGAGCGCGCCCGAGCATGTCCAGCACCCTCTCCCCCGTGCCGCCCGCCACCGTCCCGGCCGGCCTGTCGCGGCTGCTGCGCGATGCGCGCGCCCTGCTCGGCCGCGACCAGCATGCGGCGGGGCTGATCCTCGAACGCGCCACCCGGCTGCTGGAGCCGCAGCCGCCGCGGCCCGCCCCGCTGCTTCCCGCCCCGCTGCTCCCCGCTGCCGTGCCGGGCGGCCTGGCCGGCTGGCAGGTGGCGCGGCTGACCCGGCATGTCGAGGCCGGCCTCGGCGGGCCGCTGCTGCTGAAGGAGCTCGCCGGCGTCGCCCGGCTGAGCACCGGGCATTTCGCCCGCGCCTTCAAGCAGAGCTTCGGCATCACCGCGCATGCCTATGTCATGCAGCAGCGCATGGCCCGGGCGAAGCGGCTGATGCTGGAGACCGAGGCGCCGCTCTGCCAGATCGCCCTGCTCTGCGGCATGGCGGACCAGCCGCATTTCTCCCGCGTCTTCCGCCGGCTGGAAGGCAGCACCCCGATGGCCTGGCGCCGGCGGCAGCGCGCCACCCGCGGCTGACATCCGGGCGGCCTGGAGGAGCAAGGCGGCGGACCCGGCGGTCCGCCGCCTTCGCTGTCGGTCACTCGCGGGACAGCCCCGGCTGCAGCGGCAGCAGGTGGCGCACCAGCGGCGGGCCGTCGCCGCTGTGGAAGCGCAGCACCGCCTGCTGCAGATCGGCATCGGCGCGCGAGACGCGGTGGTGCTGGCGCAGATGCTCGGCCCAGCTTTCCACCAGGAACCATTCCAGCACGCGCTCGGGCTCGGCCACGTCCTCGTGCACGCCCCAGGCGAAGGCGCCGTCGCGGCGGCGCTCATCGGCCAGGGCGTGCAGCGCGCGGTGGAAGCCAGCGCGGTCGGCCGCCCGGATGCGGTACTCGATCTGGATCAGCGCCGGGCCGCGGTCATGCGCGACCGGATCGGCCAGCAGCGGCTCCGGCCAGTGGCGGGCGGCGACCAGGTCGCTCTCGCCGGCCGGCAGGCGCAGCCGGTGCATGACGAGCGCGGCGGCGACCAGCAGCAGCGCCGCGGCGACCAGCGTGCCGGCAATCCCCAGCAGCTCGGCCACGGCGCCCCAGCCCAGGCTGCCGGCGGTCATGGCGCCGTTGAAGACGGTCAGATAGACCGCCAGCGCCCGGCCGCGCACCCAGTTGGGCAGGATCGCCTGGGCGATGCCGTTCAGCGTGGTCAGCGCCAGGATCCAGGCGCCGCCCAGCAGCAGCAGCACCAGCGGCGCCACCCAGCGCGGCGGTGCCGCCGCCAGCACCAGCATCACCGCCGCGGTGACGCCGGCCGCCGCCAGCAGCAGCCCGTCGCCGTCGAGCCGGGCGCGCAGCCGCGGCATCACCAGCGCGCCGCCGATGGCCCCTGCTCCCACCGCACCCAGCAGCAGGCCGTAATAGCCGGCGTCACCCCCCAGCAGCCGGCGCGCCACCAGCGGCAGCAGCGCCCAGACCGCGCTGGCGCAGCCGAAGAAGACGGCGGCGCGGACCAGCACCACATGCAGCTCGCGGCTGGCGCGTGCATAGCGCAGCCCGGCGCGGAAGGCGCCGCCGAAGCGCTCGGCCAGCGGGTCGGCCTCCTGCTTCGGGCGCTGCCACCAGAGCAGCGCGCCGATGACCACGACATAGCTGGCGACATCGACGCCATAGGTCAGCGAGGCGCCGAAGCCGGCCAGCAGCAGGCCCCCCGCCGCCGGGCCGATGGCGCGCGCGACATTGATGCCGAGCGAGTTCAGCGCGACCGCGCTTTTCACCTCGCGCGGTTCGACCAGGTCGGGGACGATGGCCTGCCAGGTCGGCGCCATCAGCGCCGCGCCGACGCCGCCCAGGAAGGTCAGCGCGACCAGTGCCGAGACGGTGATGGCGCCGCTGGCGGACAGCAGCACCAGGGTCAGGCTGACGCTGGCCAGCAGCAGCTGCACCGCGATCAGGAAGCGGCGGCGGTCGAGGATGTCGGAGAGCACGCCGGCCGGGATGGCCAGCAGGAAGACCGGCAGGGTGGCGGCGGCCTGAATCAGCGACACCGCGGCCGGGCCGGCGGCCAGCTCGGTCACCAGCCAGCCGCTGGCGACGTCGCGCATGAAGCTGCCGATATTGCCGGCGATGGTGGCGATCCAGAGCACCAGGAAGGCGGTCTGGCGCAGCGGCGCGAAGGGGGAAACGGCTCGGGCCTCGGGCATGGCCGGGTCCTTTCGGTCAGAACGTCGGAGAGAGGGCGACGGCCGCGGCGCGCCTCATGCCCGGCGCGCCAGCAGGCCGCGGTCATGCAGGGCGACCAGCAGGAAGGCGCCGGCCAGGCCGAGATGCTCGTGGAAGGCATTGGCGGCCATGAAGCGCGGCGGGCCGGGCGGCATCTCCCAGTAGCGCAGCGCGACGAAGGTGGCCGCCAGGGTGAAGCCGCCCAGCGCCAGGGCGCCCAGCCAGCGCAGCCGGCCGCTGAGGACCAGGGCGCTGGCGCCGAGCTCGAGCAGGATGGTGCCGGCGGTCACCACGGCGGGGAAAGGCAGCCCGAAATGGGCCGCCTCCGCGACGCCGCCCGGAAAATCGAGCAGCTTGTTCAGCCCGCCCTGCAGATAGGCGGCGCAAAGCCCGAGCAGGCCGAGCCAGGCGAGCAGACGCGGCGCCATGTCAGAAGGCCCAGCAGGAGCAGCCGAGCGCTCCCCAGAAGGCATTGTCCGCCGGCACGCTGCTGGCCCAGGCCTGGGCATGGCCGTTGCCATGGACGTTGCAGGCGCTGTCGCAGCAGCGGGACTGCGCCAGGAACTGCGTCGCCCCCTTCTGCATCGCGCGCTGCTGGTAGCCGCCGAAATGATTGACCGGCGACCAGTCCGGCATGGCCGGCGGCAGCGGCGGCGAGAGCTTGGCGAAGTCGCCGGCGCCATGGACGATCCTGCCGCCGACGATGGTCAGATCCGAGGTGATGTCCTGGATCTCGTCGCCGGGAATGGCGAACAGGTCGCGGTCCAGCACGGCGAGATCGGCCATCTGGCCGACGACGATCTGCCCCTTCTGGCCTTCCATGTTGGCGAACCAGGTGACCTTCTCGGTCAGCATGCGCAGCGCCGTCTCGCGGTCGAGGGTGTTGTGCTCGGGCGTGATGCGCATCCCGCCGACGGTGCGGCCCGTCGCCAGCCAGGAGAGCGCCACCCAGGGATTGTAGGAGGCGACGCGCGTCGCATCGGTCCCGGCCGAGACCCTGACACCCATCTCCAGCATCCTGGCCACGGGCGGCGTCGCCTCGGCGGCGCGGGCGCCGTAGCGCTCGACGAAATACTCTCCCTGGTATGCCATGCGGTGCTGCACCGCGACGCCGCCGCCGAGGCGCGCGATGCGTTCCAGGGACTTCTCGGACACCGTCTCGGCATGGTCGAAGATCCAATGGAGATCGCCGATCGGCATCTCGGCATCGACCTTCTCGAAGACGTCCAGCGCCCGGCTGATGGTCTGGTCATAGGTGGCGTGCAGCCGCCAGGGCCAGCGGTTCTGCACCAGCACGCGGGCGACCTGCTCCAGGTCGTCCTCCATGCTGGCGGGCATGTCCGGGCGCTCGACGCGGAAATCCTCGAAATCGGCGGCGGAATAGACCAGCATCTCGCCGGCGCCGTTCAGCCGGAAATAGTCGTCGCCCTGCTGGTACTTGTTCTCCGAGGTCCAGCGCAGGAAGTCTTCCTTCTCCTGCCTGGGCTTCTGGGTGAACAGGTTGTAGGCGATGCGCACCGTCAGCTCGCCGTCATCGGCCAGCTTGCGGATGACGTCGTAGTCGTCGGGGAAGTTCTGGTTGCCGCCGCCGGCATCGATGGCGCTGGTGACGCCCAGCCGGTTGAGATCGCGCAGAAAGTGCCGCGTCGAGTTCAGCTGGTAGTCGAAGGGCAGCTTCGGGCCGCGCGCCAGGGTGGCGTAGAGGATGGTCGCGTTGGGCTTCGCCAGCAGCAGCCCGGTCGGCGTGCCGTCGGGGCCGCGCTGGATTTCTCCCCCCGGCGGGTTGGGCGTGTCCTTGTCGTAGCCGGCGGCGCGGAGTGCCGCGGCATTCAGCAGCGCGCGGTCGTAGAGATGCAGGATGAAGACCGGCGTCTCGGGGGCTGCGGCATTGATCTCGTCCAGCGTCGGCAGGCGCTTCTCGACGAACTGGTGCTCGGTGAAGCCGCCGACGATGCGCACCCATTGCGGCGGCGGCGTGATCGCCACCTGGCGCTTCAGCATGGCCATGGCGTCGGCGAGGCTGCGCACCCCGTCCCAGCGCAGCTCCATGTTGAAGTTCAGCCCGCCGCGGATGACATGCAGGTGGTTGTCGAACAGGCCCGGCACCAGGCGGCGGCCGCCCAGGTCGATCACCTGCGTCTGCGGCCCTGCGCTGGCCATGATGGACGCCAGGTCGCCGACCTCCGAAAAAAAGCCGTCCTTGATGGCGACCGCCTCGGGCGCGGGGTTGCCGCGGTCCAGCGTGGTGATCCGGGCGTTGCGCAGGATCATGTCGGGCGCAGCGGCGGCGCCCCGGTTCTCGGCCATGGCGCTCTTCCCCCTGGCGGTTGCGGGGCCGGGGGCCGTGCGGTCCCCGGCAATCCGGCCGGCTGTCAGGCCTTGTCCGCGGGGGGCGTCGCCGCCCCCGGCAGGTGGCCGAAGATGTGCCGGCGGCAATCGGCCTTGCGGACCGACAGGCCGATTCCATGGCCCTGCAGCAGGTGGCGGGCAACCGGGATCACCTGCTCGCCCACCAGGATGCCCAGCAGCCCGACCAGCGCCACCACCGGCGGCGCCGGCGAGCGCACGCCGAGCAGGCTGTAGAGGATGCCGACCAGCAGGCCGGCACCCAGCGCCATCGCATAGATCTTCATGCCGATCTCCATGGCGGGCGGCGCGCCGGGGGCTTCAGGCCTCGTGCGCGTTGAACATCGACTTGGCGTAGATGATGCCAAGGCCATAGGCGCCGCCGAACTTCTTGGCGATGCCGGTGGTCATCTCGTAGGTCCCGGTGCGGGCCCAGTCGCGCTGCATCTCCAGCAGGTACTGCAGCGACGTGATCGGCTGCGCGCCGGCCTGGATCATGCGCTGCATGGCGCGCTCATGCGCCTCCTCGGAGACGTCGCCGCAGGCATCGGCGATCACATAGACCTCGAAGCCCTGGTCGAGCGCCGAGAGCGCCGGGCCGACGATGCAGACCGAGGTCCAGAGGCCGGACAGCACGATGCGCCGCTTGCCGATGCGGTTGATCTCCGCGATCACCGCGGCATCCTCCCAGGTGTTCATCGAGGTGCGGTCGAGCAGCGCCTGGCCCGGGAAGGCCGTGGTGATCTCCTCGAACATCGGGCCGGAGAACGACTTCTCGGCGACCGTGGTCAGGACCGCCGAGGCGCCGAAGCCGGCGGCGGCATGGGCGACCAGGGCCGCGTTGTTGCGCAGCGTCACCGCGTCGATCGACTTGGTGGCGAAGGCCATCTGCGACTGGAAGTCGATCATGATCAGCGTGTGGTCGGCCGGCGTCAGCAGCTTGGCACCGGGGGTCGGGGTGGCGGTGGGCGTCATGGCGGCGGCTCCGTTGCGGGGGCCATGGACCGGCCCCTTCCTGGGCGTGACCCTAGCCGGCGGCGGCGTGGCGGGATTGGCCGATGCAGGCGTTTTTGTCCCTACATGACATCCGCGCCCAAGCTTGGCCTTTGCCCGGCCGCGGCGCAGCGCCTATACGCAGCCTATGGTGCGAGGCGGACCGATTCAGCGGGCGGGACTGTTGGCGGCGCTGGTGGCGCTCGCCGCCTGCCGCGAGGAGCCGGCGGATCCGCTGTTCACCACGCCGCTGGCGGAATGGCGCCGGCTGGAACTGCCGAGCCAGCTGCTCAAGCCGGTCCAGGGCGGCACGCTGCGGCTGCCGCAGACCACCGCGATCAGCTGCATCGCCCCGCGCCCCGACAATCCCTATGCCAGCTGCAGCTTCCGGCTGTTCGAGGCGGAGGGGCGGCTGGTCCCGGCCGAGGCCAATGCGGCCGAGCCCACCCGCCAGCCCGTGCTGCGCGTCAGCATGGTCTTCGACCCGCAGGCCGCGGCGGCGCAGCGGCGCATGACGCGGGCCGATCCGGCGCAGTGGCCGGCGAGGCCGCCGCCGCTGCCGCAGCCGCCGGTGCGCCAGGCGCTGGAAGGCACGATGGAGGGGCGGCCCTTCGCGCTGGGCTGCTGGGCCTGGCCGCCGCATGAGGCGCTGGGCGACTATGCCTGCCGCCTGGCGATCGGCCAGGACGGCCCCGCCGCCACGTTGGTCGAGTTCCCGGCCGCCTTGCCCCCCGGCGACGGCATGGTCCCGGCCGACCGCCCCCGGCTGCGGCGGATCCTGGCCCTGATCAGCGCCATCGAGGCGTCGTTCCGCACCGACGCGGCTCCCTGAGCCACCGCATCCCGGGGCCGCGGAGGACAGTGCCTAGAGCGCCATATGCGCGCGGACGACCTCGACCCAGGCGCGCGCCGCCTCCGACAGCGGCGCGTCGCGGCGCCAGACCATGCCGGCGCGCCAGCGCAGGTCGGGCTCGTCGATCAGCGCGGTGGCCAGGCCGAGGCCGGGGCGGTTGTCCAGCATCAGCCGCGGCAGCACCGCGACACCGAGCCCGGCCGCGGCCAGCGCGATGATGAAATCCGCCTGGCCGCTGCGCGCCGCCTCGCGCGGGGTGAAGCCGCGGCGGCGGCAGGCGCTCTCGATCAGGTCGTTCAGCGCGAAGCCCTGCTCGTAGAGGATGAAGGGGCTGTCCTGCAGCGCGGCGAGGCGGATCCTCTCCGCTCCCTCCAGCGCGTGGCCGGGCGGCAGCACCGCCATCAGCGGGTCGTCGCGCACCTCCTGCCAGTGCAGCGCGTCGGGCACCGGATGCAGCGCGATGGCCAGGTCCAGCTGGCCGGCCAGCACCGCCTCCTGCAGCCGCCGCCCGCCCTGCTCGCTCAGATCGATGGTGATGCCGGGGAAGCGGGCGCGGAAGGCGGCGACCAGCGGCGCGAAGAGCACGGCGCTGCCGAAGCTGGGCAGGCCGAGCCGCAGCCGCCCCTGCAGCAGCCCGCGGCTGGCGGCGATCTCGGCCAGCAGGGCCTCGCGCTGTTCCAGCATGGCCGTCGCATGGCGCAGCACGATCTCGCCCAGGCTAGTCAGCGCCACCCCGCTGCCGAGCCGGATCAGCAAGGGCCCGCCCAGCTCCTCCTCCAGCTGGCGGACCGCCTTGCTGATGGTCGGCTGGGTGGCGGCGATGCGGCGCCCGGCGGCGGAGAAGCCGCCCTCCTGCGCCACGGCGGCGAAGGCGCGCAGGGCACGCAGGTCCATGATCCCCTCCTATTCCCAGCAGGAATGCAGCAAATTCCATCAATTCATTTCAGGCATACTGCGCTGCGGCATAGAACCCAAGCATGGCAGCGACAATCGAGCTTTCTGGTGATTTTCCAGGCAATGCCATCGAGACATGGCGCCGGGCCCGGCCGATCCGCCTTTTGCGCGTGCAGATGCGCCGCAGCGCGGCACTGCAGGTGCTGCTGCTGACCGCCCTGTGGTGGGGCGCCTGCCAGCTGGGCGCCCTGGCCCGCCTGCCCCTGCCCGGCTCGATCCTGGGGATGCTCCTGCTGCTGGCGGCGATCGGCGGCGGCCTGCTGCCGGCGCGCTGGGTGCGCCAGGGCGCGGGCCTGCTGCTCGCCCATCTGGTGCTCTTCCTGATCCCGCCGATGCTGGCGCTGACCGAGCATCCGGACCTGCTCAGCCTGGTCGGGCTCAAGCTGCTCGGCGCCATCCTGCTGGGCACGCTGGTGGTCATGGCCGGCACCGCCAAGGTGATCGACCTCTGCCTCGCCCGCCAGGCCCGCCATGGCTGACCCGGCGCCGCTCGGCTGGCAGGAGCTCGCGACCAGCGCGGCGGTCTGGAGCGCGGTGACGCTCGGCCTCTATGCCGGCGGCCGCTGGCTGCACCGGCGCTGCCGCGCCTGGTGGAGCAACCCGCTGCTGGTGGCCTGGCTGGGCTGCATGGCGCTGCTCCTGGCCTCGGGCAGCGACTACCGCCACTATCTCGCCGGCACCGGCTGGCTGGCCATGCTGCTGGGCCCGGCGACCGTCGCTTTCGCCCTGCCGGTCTATGAGCAGCGCCAGGTGATCCGCCGCCACTGGAAGGTGCTGCTGGTCGGCGTGGCCACCGGCAGCCTGCTCTCGGTCGGCGTCTCCTGGGGGCTGGCCGTGCTGCTGCACCTGTCGCCGGAGCTGCGCGCCAGCCTGCTGCCGCGCTCGATCACCACGCCGCTGGCCATGTCGATCGCCGGCAAGACCGGCGGGATTCCCGGCCTGACCGCCAGCTTCACCGCCATCACCGGCCTGTTCGGCGCCGCCTGCGGCGGGCTGATGGGGCGGCTGCTGCGGCTGCGCAGCGGCTTCGCGCGCGGCGCGCTCTACGGCATGGGCGCGCATGGCGCCGGCGTCGCCCGCGCCTACCAGATCGGCCGCGAGGAAGGCTCGATCGCCAGCACCGTCATGGTGGTGGCGGGGGTGCTGAACGTGCTGGCCGCCAGCCTGGTGGTGGCGCTGCTCTAGCGGCCCGGCGCCGTGTCCTTCGTCAGGAGGATTGGCCGCCTCGGCGGCGTCGGACGGCACGGCAGGGGCGCGGCGCCCGCCATTGAGCCGGCCGCGGCGTGAAACCACTACGGCGCGGACCGGCAAGGATGGTGCTCGCCTTTGATCTCAAGAATTTCCTTTAAATTTCTGATTCTGAAAGAATGAATCGGCCGATTCGGTGATCCATCGCGGTGGTGGGTAGGCGATCGGCGGCCCTTCGGGACGCTCTGGCTGTGTCCGGTCCCATCTTTACAACCACTTTATGTTCGTGCTCTGGCTTGCGGCCTGGCGACGGTGGACCCTGCATGCACCGCCCTCTTCCGCGCTCCCCGGCCTGGCAAGCCCCGGTCGCGACGCCACAGATCGCGTTCACGGCCCCTCCCGGGGCCCAGCAGGTTCGGAGCTCGCTTTGTCCTCTCGCTTCGCCGCGCTGAACGGCCGCATCACCGGCCAGGGTGCCGCAACCGTCATCCTCTCGCACGGCTTCGGCACCGACCAATCCGCCTGGGAGCCGATCTGCGACTGGCTGGCGCCGCGCTGCCGCGTCATCTCCTTCGACCTGGCCGGCTGCGGCGCCGCCGGCACTGAGACCTTCGATCCGCGCCGGCACAATTCCCTCTTCGGCTTCGCCGACGACCTGCTCGAGATCCTGGACGAACTCGGCATCGAGGACTGCATCTATCTCGGTCATTCGGTCAGCGGCATGATCGGTGCCGCGGCGGCGGCGGTGCGGCCGGAACCCTTCCGGCAGCTCGTCATGCTCGGCGCCTCGCCGCGCTACCTGAATGATGGCGACTACCATGGCGGCTTCGACCAGGCCGATCTCGACTGCCTCTATGCCAGCATCGTCGCCGATTTCCAGGCCTGGGGCAGCGGCTTCGCCCCGGCCATGCTGGGCGTCCCCGACCGACCCGCCCTCGACGTCTTCTGCCGCAGCCTCTTCCTGATGCGGCCCGACATCGCGCTGTCGATCGCGCGCACCATCCTGCAATCCGACATGCGCGCGGTCGCCGCCCGGCTGGAGAGCCCGACCCTGCTGCTGCAGACCCGCCATGACGTCGTCGTGCCGATGGCCGTGGCGCAGTGGCTGCAGCGGCATATCCGCGGCGCCAGCCTCGCCGTGGTCGAGGCCGAGGGCCACCTGCCGCACCTGACCGCGCCCGACGCGGTGATCGGGATCCTGGCGGCCCGGATGGCCGGCCTGCCGGGCTGAGCGGCGCCATGCCGTTCGCCCCCCTGCCGGCCTCCTGGCCCGCCCCCTGGTCACCCCCCTGGCCGCCCCCGTCGCCGGCCGGCATCGAGGAGGATGACGGGCTGCAGGCGCTGGCCGGCTTCGTCCGCCAGGCCGCCGGCGCCGACCTGGTCGTGGCCTACGAGGCCGGCGAGGACGGGCTGGCCACGCCACGCGCCGCCGATCCCGGCCCGCCGCCGGGCGCCTTCTGCACCGCCGGGCTGCGGCTGGAGGCGCATGACTTCTCCGGCGGCCCGCTGCCCGCCTGCAGCTTCCGCCTGCCCAGCGGCGTGCTCGCCGCGCTCGGCCGGCCGGCGGCCCGGGTCTATCACCTGGCCACCCCGGTTCCCGGGGCGCCGCGCAGCGGCGTGCTGATGCTCTATGCCGCCCCTCCGGCCCGGCCTTTCGACGGCCCCTTCCGCAGCGCCGTTGGCCAGGGCCTGCCGCTGCTGGGCAAGGCCTTCTGCCAGATGCTGGGCGCGCGCCGCGCGGTGCTGCAGCGCTGCCTGCTGAGCGAGCGCTTCCACGACCTCTTCGAGAGCGTGCAGAGCGGGATCGCCATCCTCGACGGCGACGGCAGCACCGCCCTGGTCAACCAGGCCGCCGCCCGTCTGCTGGACCTGCCCTCCGGCGAGCTGTCCGCCGCGCGGCTCGCCGCCGCCATGCGCCGCCTGCGCGAGAGCGCCGGCAATGCCGCGGCGCTGGCGGCGGCCTATGCGCCGCGGCAGGCCGACCTCGACTACGCCATGGTCACCCACTGGCTGATCGGCGACCGGCAACTCGAGGTCGACACCCACCCGATCCTCGGCAATGGCCGCCGTGGCCGCATCTGGCTCTTCGTCGATGTCACCGCCCAGCGCCGCGCCCAGGAGGAGCTGCGCCGCATGGCCGGCACCGACCCGCTGACCGGCCTGCCGAACCGCCGCCATTTCACCGCCGCCGGCAGGGCCCTGGTGGAACGGATGCAGGCCGCGGGCCAGCCGCTCGGCCTGCTGATGCTCGACATCGACCATTTCAAGTCGATCAACGACCGCCACGGCCATCCGATCGGCGACCTGGTGCTGCAGGCGGTGGCGCGGCGCTGCCGTTCGCTGCTGCGCGGCCCGCACGACCTGATCGCCCGCCTCGGCGGCGAGGAGTTCGCGGTCCTGCTGCCGCAGGCCGGGCCGGCCGAGACCGCTGCCGTCGCCGAGCGGCTGCGGGCCAGCATGGCGGCCCGGCCGGTGCTCTCGCCCGGCGGCGATGTCGCGGTGCACCTCTCCATCGGCGCCGTCGTGCGGGTGGCGGACGAGACGCTGGAAGCCGTCCTGCAGCGCTCCGACCGCGCCCTCTACAGCGCCAAGCAGGCCGGCCGGAACCGCGTCGCCTGCGGCTGATGCCGGGGCGGGCGCGGGCCTGCCCTCGCGGCCGGGCCGCCGGCGCCCTATCTCTGCGGCAGCCCGGCAGATGGATCCCCCGCGCATGGCCGACACGCCGCCCGACCCGATGACCAGCCCGACGGCGTCCTGCGCCAGCTGGGCCTGGCAGGATGCCGCCCCCGCCGCCGCGCCCGGCGAGCGCCTGCTGCCCGAGGAGGTGCCCGTCGCCCTGACCTATGGCCGCGCCACCCAGGCGGTGATGATGGCGACGCCGGCCGATCTGGAGGATTTCGGCATCGGCTTCAGCCTGACCGAGGGGCTGGTCGCCAGGCCGGAGGAGATCACCGCGCTCGAGGTCCGCCCCGGCGCGCGCGGCATCGAGCTGCGGATGGAGCTGACGGAAGGCCGCCAGGCGGCGCTGCTGGAACGGCGGCGCTTCATGGCCGGGCCGGTGGGCTGTGGCCTCTGCGGGCTGGACAGCCTGGAGGCGGCGCTGCGGCCGCTGCCGCCGGTGCCGGCCGGGCCGCGCCTGCCCGGCGGCGCGGTGGGCGCGGCGCTCTCCGCCATGGCGGCGCGCCAGGCGCTGCACCGGGCGACGCAGGGCGCCCATGCCGCCGGCTTCTGGCACCCGGCGCGCGGGCTGCTGGTGTTGCGCGAGGATGTCGGCCGGCACAATGCGCTCGACAAGCTGGTCGGCGCCCTCCGCCGCGCCGGCCTCGACCCGGCCGAGGGCGCGGTGGTGATGACCAGCCGCGTCTCGGTCGAGCTGGTGCAGAAGACCGCGCTGCTCGGCGCCGCCATCCTGGTCGCGGTCTCCGCGCCCACGGCGCTGGCGGTGCGCAGCGCCGAGGCCTGCGGGCTGACCCTGATCGCCCGCGCCCGCGCCCCCCGCTTCGAGGTCTTCTGCCATGGCCACCGCCTGGTCGCCGGCGAGGCGCTGCCGGAGGCGGCCGACTGAGCGAACCGATCGCGCGCAGGATTCGGCGCCGTCGTCGCGTCCTGCTTGCGATCGGCGGAGGGATCGGGCATTTTTCCGTATCGTGGCACAAGACACGCCCTGCCCGGCGGTGCCGCCGCCCCTGTCCGTTTCGCACGAGGCCCCGTCATGCAGCGCCGCGCCCTTCTCTCCAGCCTCGCCGCCCTGCCGGCCGGGCTGGCCCTCGGCTCCCTCGCCCGCCCTGCCGCGGCGCAGGCCAGCCTTCCTGCCGGCTGGCGCCGCTTCGAGCTCACCACCGAGGTCACCCTGCCGGAGACGCCGGGTCCGGCGCAGCTCTGGCTGCCGCTGGCGCAGACCGCCGGCGGCTACCAGGCCGGGCTGGACCTGCGCTGGCAGAGCGCGGCGCGGGGCGGCATCGTCCGCGACGAGCGCTATGGCGCCGCGCTGCTGAAGCTGGACTGGGCTGCCGATCAGGCCGGGCCGCGCCGCCTGTCGCTGGTGCAGACGGTGGCCACCCGCGACCGCGACGGCGCCGCCTCGGGCCTCGCCGCCACCCGGGCCGAGCGCGCCTTCTGGCTGGAGCCGACCGAGAGCGTGCCGGTTGACGGCATCGTCAAGGCCACCGCCGACCGCATCACCGCCGGCATCCGCGAGCCGCGTGCCCGGCTGCGCGCCCTGTATGACTGGGTGGTCGACAACACGGCGCGCAACCCGGAGACGCCGGGCTGCGGCCTGGGCGATGTGCGCGGCATGCTGGAGAGCGGCAACCTCTCCGGCAAATGCGCCGACATCAACGGGCTGATGACCGGGCTGGCGCGCGCCGCCGGCTTCCCGGCGCGCGATGTCTATGGCATCCGCACCGCCGCCTCCGGCCAGTTCCGCACGCTGGGCGCCACCAGCACCGATATCTCCAAGGCGCAGCATTGCCGCACCGAGGTCTATCTGGAGCAGGAAGGCTGGTTCCCGGTCGACCCGGCCTATGTGCGCAAGGTGGTGCTGGACCACAAGCTGGCGGTCGACAGCCCGGAGATCCGGGCGCTGCGCGACCGGCTGTTCGGGCATTGGGAGATGAACTGGATCGGCTTCAACAGCGCGACCGACATCGTGCTGCCGGAGGCGCTCGGGGCGCAGAAGCCGAACTTCGCCTTCCTGATGTATCCTTGCGCCTTCACCCCGGCCGGGCAGCCCGACTGCCTCGACCCGGCCAGCTTCCGCTACGCCATTTCGGCGCGGGAATTAACGGCGTGAAGACGGTTGCGGCGCAATCTGATCCAGGACTGCGCCGCACAAGAATGCGGCGCCGGGCGACAAATGCGACTTAGTCGCAAACAAGTCCCGGCGCCATGCCTTTGCGGGCGGGGCGCCGGGGACACTTCGCCGGCTTGCTGCTTGACTTTGCCGGGCGCGGTTGACAACTGTGCCTTGTTCTTCTGCGATATGCTCCGATGAGGGAGGGCCATATGAATATGGAACTCTCGCGGCGCGGCTTCATGAAAGCCGCGGGCGCGGGTGTTGCGGCGACATCTCTGGGGGCGATGGGGTTCGGCAGCGCCGAAGCCGCGGTCATCGCCCATGTGCGGCCGATGAAACTGGCCAGCACCACGGAGACGCGCAACACCTGCACCTATTGCTCGGTCGCCTGCGGCGTCATCCTCTATTCCAAGGGTGACGTGCGGAAGGGCGAGCGCGCCGAGCTGGTGCATGTCGAGGGCGATGCCGACCACCCGACCAATCTCGGCACCCTCTGCCCCAAGGGCGCGGCGCTGAAGGATTTCGTCCGGGCCGAGACGCGGCTGCGCCAGCCGATGCACCGCAAGCCGGGCTCCGACAAGTTCGAGCCGATCTCCTGGGACGCCGCGCTGGATCGCATCGCGCGGCTGATGAAGGACGATCGCGACGCCAATTTCCTGGCGACCAATGCCGCGGGCGTCCCGGTGAACCGCTGGGCGACCACCGGCATGCTGGCCGCCTCCGCCACCACCAACGAGACGGCCTGGACCACCTTCAAGGTGGCGAAGACCCTCGGGATCGTCGGATTCGATAACCAGGCGCGCGTCTGACACGGCCCCACGGTGTCCAGTTTGGGCCCGAGTTTTGGTCGTGGTGCGATGACGAATGCCTGGACCGATATCAAGAACACCGACCTCGTTGTCGTCATGGGCGGCAATGCGGCGGAAGCGCATCCTTGCGGCTTCAAGTGGGTCACGGAGGCCAAGGCGCATCGCGGCGCCAAGCTGATCGTCGTCGATCCGCGCTATACCCGCACGGCCTCGGTGTCGGACGTCTATGCGCCGATCCGCCAGGGGTCGGACATCGCCTTCCTGAACGGCGTGATCAACTACTGCATTCAGAACGACAAGGTGCAGTGGGAGTATACCAAGGCCTATACCAACGCCGCCTTCATCGTGAAGGAGGGCTTCTCCTACGCCGACGGTCTCTTCTCGGGCTATGACGAGGAGAAGCGCGACTATGACCGCTCGTCCTGGGACTACGAGATGGGCGAGGACGGCTTCGCCAAGGTCGACCCGACGCTCACGCATCCGCGCTGCGTCTGGAACCTGCTGAAGCAGCACGTCGCCGCCTATACGCCGGAGATGGTGGAGCGGATCTGCGGCACGCCGCGGCAGAAATTCCTGCAGATCGCGGGGATGATCGCCGAGTGCTCGTCGCCGACCAAGACGATGACCTCGATGTATGCGCTGGGCTGGACGCAGCACTCGCATGGCGCGCAGAACATCCGCGCCATGGCCATGCTGCAGCTGATCCTGGGCAATATCGGCGTGCGCGGCGGCGGCATGAACGCGCTGCGCGGGCATTCCAACATCCAGGGCCTGACCGATCTCGGCCTGATGTCGCACCTGCTCACCGGCTATCTGAACATGCCGACCGAGCGGGAGACCGACTACAAGACCTACATGGCGACGCGGCAGTTCCGCCCGCTGCGCCCGGGGCAGACCAGCTACTGGCAGAACTACTCGAAGTTCATGGTCAGCTTCCAGAAGGCCATGTGGGGCGACGCCGCCACGGCCGAGAACGACTGGTGCTACCACTACCTGCCCAAGCTCGACGTGCCGGCCTACGACATCCTGCGCATGTTCGAGCTGATGAACCAGGGCAAGGTGAACGGCTATATCTGCCAGGGCTTCAACCCGCTGCTCGCCTTCCCCAACCGGGGCAAGGTGACGGCCGGCCTGTCGCGGCTGAAGTTCCTGATCACCATGGACCCGCTGGAGACGGAGACCGCCCGCTTCTGGGAGAACCATGGCGACTACAACGACGTCGACACCAAGGCGATCCAGACCGAGGTGTTCCAGCTGCCGACCGTCTGCTTCGCCGAGGACCAGGGCTCGCTGACCAATTCGGGCCGCTGGCTGCAATGGTTCTGGCCGGCGGCGACCCCGCCCGGCGAGGCCAAGGCCGATACCTGGATCATGGCGCAGATCTTCCTGCGGATGCGCGAGCTCTACCGCAAGGAGGGCGGCGCCTTCCCCGACCCGATCCTCAACCTCTCCTGGGAGTACCACAATCCCGGCGAGCCGGAGCCGGAGGAGCTGGCGAAGGAAATCAATGGTCGCGCGCTGACCGACCTGCGCGACCCGGCGGACCCGTCCAAGGTGCTGGTGGCCGCCGGCAAGCAGGTGGTGAACTTCTCCCAGCTGCGCGACGACGGCTCGACCATGTGCGGCTGCTGGATCTATTCCGGCTGCTTCAACGAGGCCGGCAACAACATGGCGCGCCGGGACAACCACGACCCGGACAACACGGGGGCCCATCCGAACTGGACCTTCGCCTGGCCGCTGAACCGGCGCACCTTGTACAACCGCGCCTCGGCCGATCTCGACGGCAAGCCCTGGGATCCGTCCCGCAAGCTGCTGGAATGGGACGGCACCAAGTGGACGGGCTATGACGTGCCGGATATCGCGCCGACCGCGAAGCCGCGCGACGTCATGCCCTTCATCATGAACCAGGAAGGCACCTCGCGCCTCTTCGCCCGCGGCATGCTGCGCGACGGCCCCTTCCCGGCGCATATGGAGCCCTTCGAAAGCCCGATCGCCAACCCGTTCAACCCGAAAATGCGCGGCAATCCCGTCGGCCGCATTTTCGCCAGTGACGTGGCGCAGTTCGGGACGTCCGACGAGTTCCCCTATGCGGCGACCTCCTACCGCCTGACCGAGCACTTCCACTACTGGACCAAGCACAACCGGGTGAATGCGGCGCTGCAGCCGGAATTCTTCGTCGAGCTCTCCGAGGAGCTGGCGCGGGAGAAGGGCATCGCCGGCGGCAGCTGGGTGCGCGTCTGGTCGAAGCGCGGCGAGGTCCGCGCCAAGGCCGTGGTCACCAAGCGGATCCGGCCGCTGATCTGCGACGGCAAGACCGTGCATGTCATCGGCATCCCGCTGCACTGGGGCTTCGTCGGCGCGGCGAAGAAGGGCTTCGGCCCGAATTCGCTGAGCCCCTTCGTGGGCGAGGCGAATATCGAGACGCCGGGCTACAAGGCCTTCCTGGTCAATATCGAGCCGAGCACCGCCCCCAAGGGCGGGGTCGTGGCGTGAGGGAGGTGGCATGAGCATGGCCAACGGACCCGACAGCCCGCGCACCGCGGTCAGCAACCCGCCGGTGCAGCCCATGGCCAGCAATCTGGGGGCCGGCGACGTGATCCGTCGCTCGGCCACCAGCGACCTGCCGCCGCCGACCCGGCAGCTGACGCCGGTGGCCAAGCTGATCGACGTGTCGAAATGCATCGGCTGCAAGGCCTGCCAGTCGGCCTGCATCGAGTGGAACGACACCACCCCCGGCATCGGCGAGAATGTGGGCGTCTACGAGAACCCGCATGACCTGACCGAGAACATGTTCACCCTGATGCGCTTCACGGAATGGGTGAACCCGGCGACCGACAGCCTGGAATGGCTGATCCGCAAGGATGGCTGCATGCATTGCGCCGATCCGGGCTGCCTGAAGGCCTGCCCGGCGCCCGGCGCCATCGTGCAGTATTCCAACGGCATCGTGGATTTCATCCACGAGAACTGCATCGGCTGCGGCTATTGCGTGAAGGGGTGCCCGTTCAACATCCCGCGCATCTCCAAGGCCGATCACCGCTCCTACAAGTGCACCCTCTGCTCCGACCGCGTGGCGGTGGGCCAGGGCCCGGCCTGCGCCAAGGCCTGCCCGACCCAGGCCATCGTCTTCGGCACCAAGGAGGACATGAAGAAGCATGCCGAGGGCCGCATCGCCGACCTGAAGTCGCGCGGCTATACCCAGGCCGGGCTCTACGACCCGCCGGGCGTCGGCGGCACGCATGTGATGTATGTGCTGCACCATGCCGACAAGCCGCAGATCTATGCCAACCTGCCGGCCAATCCCGCCATCTCGCCGCTGGTGCAGAGCTGGAAGGGCGTGACCAAGTATGTCGGCATCGCCGCCATGGGCTTCATGGCGGTGGGCAGCGTGATCCATGGCGTCTTCGGCCGTGCCAACCGCGTCTCGCGCGAGGAGGAGGAAGCGGCGGAGCGCCTGGTCGATGACAGCGGCTCCGCCCCGCCCCCCGGACCGGAACCCCGCCCATGAGCAGCAGCACCGCCGGCAAGCCCCCGGCCAAGCCGCGGCTGGTCTATGCCCAGCCCGGCGACGCGGTGGAACCGGGCAAGCCTGTCACCGTCAGCCGCTATGGCGCGGCCACGCGGCTGAACCACTGGATCACCGCCGGCAGCCTGATCCTGCTGGCGGTTTCCGGCCTGGCGCTGTTCACCCCGTCGCTGTTCTTCCTGACCGCGCTGTTCGGCGGCGGGCAGAACACGCGGGCGCTGCATCCCTGGATCGGCGTGCTGCTCTTCGTCAGCTTCTTCGTGCTGTTCCTGCAGCTCTGGCGGGCCAACCTGCCGGAGAAGGTCGATGCCATCTGGCTGTCGCGGATCAAGGACGTCGTCGGCGGGCATGAGGAGAAGCTGCCGGAGCTCGGCAAGTACAATGCCGGCCAGAAGTTCATCTTCTGGGGCATGGCGGCACTGATCCTGCTGCTGATCGCCACTGGCGTGATGATCTGGGAGCAGTATTTCGCCGACTACTTCGGCATCCCGCTGCGCCGTGTCGCCGTGCTGGCGCATTCCATCGCGGCGGTGCTGATCATCTGCATCTTCATCCTGCACGTCTATGCGGCGATCTGGACCCGCGGCACGCTGCGCGCCATGACCCGCGGCACCGTCACCGGCGGCTGGGCCTGGCGGCACCATCGCAAATGGCTGCGCGAACTGGCCGGGCTGCGCCGGGCCGAGACGCGCAAGAGCGGTCCGGCCGAATAGGCCGGGCCACCGCAACAGGGCGTGGCCGGTGCGGCCCGCGAGGTGAGCATGTCTGGATTCCAAGGGATACAGCCCGATCCGTCGATGATCGGGCGGCTGGTGAAACCGGCTTTCTGCCTGGTGCCCGACCCGGCGCCGCTCTTCGCGGCGCGGGCGGCGCGCTTCCGGGTGCTGGCGCAGGGCCACGACCTGGCGCCCTATCTCGGCTTCCTGGCCGGGCTCTGCGACGCCCAGGCCGCGCTGGCCGCCGACCTGCCGCCCCTGGCGCCGCCGCCGACCGAGCAGCTGCAGCGGGCGCGCGACAACGCCATGCCGCCGCTGGACCGGGCGGCCATCGCCGGGGACCCGGTGCTGGCGGAGACGGCACGTCGTTTCCTCGACGCCATCCGCGACCTGGAGATGCCCGCGCCGGCGGCCGCTGGGCTCGACGAGCTGCGCCGCAACGACGGCGCAGACCTGAAAAAGATGCTGGCGAATGTGCTGGCGGATGCGATGCCGGCCGAGGCCCTGCCGCAGCATCTGTTCCTGGCCGCCGCCATGCAGGTGCATATGGCGCGCGCCGCCGCGGCGCTGGACGCCAAGGCGCTGCTGCCGCTGGCGACCGGTGTCTGCCCGGTCTGCGGCGGGCCGCCGGTCGCCTCGATGGTGGTCGGCCGCCAGGGCGCCGAGGGCGCGCGCTATGCCGCCTGCGCCTGCTGCAACAGCCAGTGGAACGAGGTGCGCATCAAGTGCCTGGCCTGCGGCAGCACCAAGGGCGTCGGCTACCAGTCGCCGGAGGGCGAGGAGATGCCGGTGGTCAAGGCCGAGTGCTGCGACAGCTGCCAGTCCTGGGTGAAGATCTTCTACCAGGACAAGAACCCCTCGCTGGAGACGGTGGCCGACGACGTGGCCAGCCTCGGCCTCGACCTGATGATGCAGCAGACGGGCTATCGCCGCGCCGGCTTCGATCCCTTCCTGGTCGGGTATTGAGGCCGTGTCGGCCGATCTGCGCGCCCTGCCCTCGGTCGACCGCCTGCTGGGCGAGGCCGCCTCGCTGATCGAGGCGCATGGCCGCGCCGCGACCACCCAGGCCCTGCGCGACACACTGAAAGAGATCCGCGCCGAACGCCCCGATCCGCTGCCCGACAGCGCGGCGCTGATCGCCGCCGCCAGGGCGCAGCTGGACCGGACGACGCGGCCCGGGCTGCGGCCGCTGTTCAACCTGACGGGCACGGTGCTGCACACCAATCTCGGCCGCGCCCTGCTGGCCGAGGCGGCGATCGAGGCGGCGACGGCGGCCATGCGCGACGCCGTGGCGCTGGAATTCGACCTGGCGACCGGCCGCCGCGGCGAGCGGGATTCGCACCTGCGCGGGCTGCTCTGCGAGCTGACCGGCGCCGAGGATGCGACGGTGGTCAACAACAATGCCGCCGCCGTGCTGATCGCGCTGAACACGCTGGGCGCCGGGCGCGAGGCGGTGGTCTCGCGCGGCGAGCTGATCGAGATCGGCGGCGCCTTCCGCATGCCCGACATCATGGCCCGCGCCGGCGTCCGGCTGGTCGAGGTCGGCACCACCAACCGCACCCATCCGAAGGACTATCTCGGCGCGATCACCGCGGAGACCGGGCTGATCCTGAAGGTGCATACCTCGAACTACCGGATCGAGGGCTTCACCGCCGAGGTCTCCGGCAGCGCGCTGGCCAGGATCGCCACTGACAAGAAGGTGCCGCTGCTGAACGATCTGGGCTCCGGCACGCTGGTCGATCTGTCGCGCTACGGCCTGTCGCGGGAGCCCACCGTGCGCGACGCGGTGGCCGAGGGCGCCGATCTGGTCACCTTCTCCGGCGACAAGCTGCTGGGCGGGCCGCAGGCGGGCTTCATCGTCGGCCGGCGCGAGCTGGTCGCCGCCATCAACCGCAACCCGATGAAGCGGGCGCTGCGGCTCGACAAGATCCGGCTGGCGGCGCTGGAGGCGACGCTGCGCCTCTACCGCGATCCCGACCGGCTGGCCGAGCGGCTGCCGACCCTGGCGCTGCTGGCCCGGCCGCAGCCGGCGATCGAGGCGCAGGCCCGTCGCCTGGCGCCGCGGGTGGCGGAAAGGCTGCCCGCCGGCTTCACGGCACAGGCCGAAGAATGCCGCAGCCAGATCGGCTCTGGCGCCCTGCCGCTGGAGACGCTGCCGAGCTTCGCGCTGCGCATCACTGCCCCCGGCGGCCGCGCGCTGGAGGCGCTGCAGGCGGCGCTGCGCGACCTGCCGCGGCCGGTGGTCGGGCGGCTGCAGGAGGGGGCGCTGCTGCTCGACCTGCGCTGCCTGACGGAGGAGGCGGCCTTCGTCGAGAACCTCGCGGCGCTGGACCATGCTGCGCTGGCTTGAGCGCCTGCGGCCACGCGCCGCGGCCGCCGACCCGATGGCGGAGGCGCTGGCCGCCTTCCGCGCCGGCGATCACGCCACGGCGCTGGCGCTGTGGGAGCCGCTGGCGCGGGCCGGCGATGCGCGCGCCCAGGCCAATATCGGCGCCTGCTTCGCCGAGGGCCTGGGCGTCGCCCGCGACCCCGCGCTGGCCGAGCGCTGGCTGCAGCTCTCGGCCGCCGCCGGCCATGCGGCGGGGCAGCGCAACCTGGCCGCGCTCTACCTGCAGGGCGGCGGCGACATCGCCGCCGATCCGGGCCGGGCGCAGCAGCTCTACCGCGCCGCCGCCGAACAGGGCGACGCCCTGGCGCAGGACATGCTGAGCTGGCTGCTGCTGGAGGATGATCTTCTGCCCGCCAACCCGGGCGAGGCGCTGCGCTGGGCGATCCCGGCGGCACGGGCCGGCGTCGCCGCCGCCATGACGCGGATCGGCATGCTGCACCACCACGCCCTGGGGGTGGAGCGCGACGTGGCGCTCGCCGCCGCCTGGTGGCGGGCCGGCGCGACCCGCGGCGATGCCGATGGCGCCGCCATGCTGGGCGCGGCGCACCAGCTCGGCGCCGGCGTGCCGCGCGACCCCGCGCTGGCGCTGCCATGGCTGCTGCGCGCCGAGGCCGGCGGCAGCGCCCTGGCCCAGCCCTTCCTCGCCGCGGTCCGCGCCGCCCTCACCCCCGAGGCCCAGGCGGCCGCGGCCGCGGCGGCCCGGATCTCGCCGGCCCCCGCACCGCTTCCGGAGACCCCCGCATGATCATCGGCACCGCCGGCCATATCGACCATGGCAAGACGGCGCTGGTGAAGGCGCTGACCGGCGTCGACACCGACCGGCTGAAGGAGGAGAAGGCGCGCGGCATCACCGTCGATCTCGGCTTCGCCTATCTGCCGGGCGAGACGGGAACGCTGGGCTTCGTCGATGTCCCCGGCCATGAGCGCTTCGTCCACACCATGCTGGCCGGCGCCGGCGGCATCGATTTCGCGCTGCTGGTCGTCGCCGCCGATGACGGCGTCATGCCGCAGACGCGCGAGCATCTGGCGATCCTCGACCTGCTCGGCCTGACCCGCGGGCTGGTGGCGCTGAGCAAGGCCGACCTGGCCGATGCCGCCCGCCGCGACGCGGTCACGGGCGAGATCCGCGCCCTGCTGGCGGGGACGGGGCTGGAGGGCACGCCGATCCTGCCGGTCTCCGCCCGCAGCGGCGAGAACATCGCGGCGCTGAAGGCGGCGCTGCAGCGGGCGGCGGCGGAGACGGCGGCGCGCGCCGCCTCCGGTGCCTTCCGCCTGGCGGTCGACCGCAGCTTCTCCCTCTCGGGTGCCGGCACGGTGGTGACGGGGACGGTGCTGTCGGGCCGGGTGGCGCTGGGCGACACGGTCACCGTCAGCCCGGATGGGCTCACCGCGCGGGTGCGCTCGATCCACGCGCAGAACCGCCCGGCGACCGAGGGGCTGGCCGGGCAGCGCTGCGCCCTGAACCTCGCCGGCGAGGCGATCAGCAAGGAGGCCATCGCCCGCGGCGACATGGTGCTGGCCCCGGCCCTGCACGCACCGACCGATCGGATCGATGCCCGCTGCCGTGTGCTGCCGGGCGAGGCGAAGCCGCTCGGCACCTGGTTCCCGGCCCGGCTGCATGCCGGCAGCAACGAGGTCGGCGCCCGGCTGGTGCCGCTGGAAGGGCCGCTGGCGCCGGGCGAGGCCGGCTGGGTGCAGCTGGTGCTCGACCGGCCGATCGCGGCTGCCGCCGGCGACCGCTTCGTGCTGCGCGACGTCTCCGCCCAGCGCACCCTCGGCGGCGGCGTCTTCGTCGATCTGCGCCCGCCGGCGCGCAAGCGCGGCACGGCAGAGCGGCTGGCGGTGCTGGGCGCGCTGGCGCGGCCGGCGCCCGGCCAGCGCTTCGCCGCCCTGCTCGACCTGCCGCCCTTCCTGGTCGAGGCGCAGGGCTTCGCCCGCGACCAGGCGCTGGGCGCCGCCGAAGCCGCCGCGCTGATCGCGGACCGGGATGTCGTCACCCTGGAGGCCGGCGGGCTGCTCCACGCCCTCTCCGCCGCGCGCTGGGCCGCCTTCTCGGATGGCATCGCCGCGACGCTGGCGGCACATCACGAGGAACATCCCGATCAGCAGGGCCTGGGCCGCGAGCGGCTGCGGCTGCTGGCCACACCGCGCCTGCCGGCGCCCGCCTTCCGGGTCGCCCTCGACCGGCTGGCCGCGGCGGGGGTGCTGGTGGCCGAGGGGTCCTTCCTGCGGCTGCCCGGCCACGAGCTCCGCCTCGATCCGGCCGACGAGGCGATCTGGGACAAGGTGGCGCCGGAGCTGGCCGGCGAGGCGCGCTTCCGCCCGCCGCGCACCCGCGACTTCGCGGGCAAGCTGGGCATCCCCGAGCCCGAGATGCGCCGCCTGCTGAAGGCCTGCGCCCGCCAGGGCCGCATCGACCAGATCGCGCATGACCATTTCTTCCTGCGCGCCACGACGCGGGAGATGGTGGGGCTGGCGATCGATTGCAGCGCGCAGGCGGAGGGTGGCTGGTTCACCGCCGCCGCCTTCCGCGACCGCATGGACAATGGCCGCAAGGTCGCCATCCAGATCCTGGATTTCTTCGACCGGCAGGGTGTGACCTTGCGCCGCGGCGATCTCCGGCGCATCAATCCGCATCGGCTGGACCTGTTCGGTCCATTGCCGGGAGATGGAAGAGAATCGTCCCCGGTGGGGCGTCCGGACTTCAAATCCGGGTGGGGCAGCGAGACTGTCCCGGGTGGGTTCGACTCCCATTCTCTTCCGCCATCCCCTTCGCCGGACGCCCGCGCATGACCCTTCCCGCCGAGACCGATTTCGACGACTGGATCATCGCGACCCATGCCGAGGCCGGCGACTTCACCATGCTCTTCGTGCTGCTCGGCATCGGCGAGAGCACGGTGGAGCCACGGCGCGCCGCCTGGCTTCACGTGCTGGGCAACGAGACCCGCTGGCCGGAGATGAAGCGCCTGTTCATCGGCGCTGGCGTCGCCTGGGACGGCGTCGTCTTCTACCGCGCCGGGCGCGAGGGGCTGGTGCCGGACGACACCGCGCGCGCGCGGCTGGCGGCGCTGACCGCCAAGCTGCACGAGGATCGCAGCCTGGTCCGTGACGGCTATTTCTTCAATGCAGACGGGCTGACACTGCAGCTCGAAGAGGTGCGGCGCCACTGAAGCGCCGCACCGCAAGCCGTTGTTCCTGAAAGATCAGCAGGCCCGTTCGGTGCGTGGCTTCAGCGGGTCGAGCCCGCGCGCGGTGGGCGGCTGCCAGGTCGCCGACTGCTGCCCGTTGCCCTGCGGATTGGTGCCGATATAGGAGCCGCCGGTGCCGCCGCTCCAGCCGGTCGAGCCCGCATTGCCCGGCGCCGTGCCATCCTTGCCCGGCTGCGGCGCGGTGGCCGGCGCCGCCTGGTTGCTGGCCGCGCAGCCCGTCTGGCTCGCCGGTGCCGCCGGCTGCGGCCGGCCCTGCGCCCAGGCCGCCGGCACCGCGACCGATGCCATGGCCAGCCCTGCCAGCGCCGTGATCAGCTTCGCCCGTCGCATCGTCCTGCCTCCCTGCTGCTGTTGCACAAGCCGGCCGCGGCGGCCGGGGTTGCGCGCCGCCGGGCCTGAATCCCGCCCGGCATCATCCCGGTGGGCATCATCCCGGTGGGCGTCATCCCGGTCGGCCTGATGCCCGGCGGCCGCCGCCTCCTGTAAGCCGCCGTTCCTAAAGTATCGTGACGCCCGGCGCGCCGTCCACGACGCGGCCGATGATGGCGGCGCGGGAAAAACCCTCGGCGCGGACGCGGTCCAGCACCGACCCGGCGGCTTCCGGCGCCACGCTGAGCAGCAGCCCGCCCGAGGTCTGCGGATCGGCCAGCAGCAGCCGGCGCCAGTCCGGGCAGTCCTGCGGCAGGGTGATCGCCGCGCCGTAGCTCTCCCAGTTGCGGTGCGAGGCGCCGGTGATGAAGCCGGCCTGGGCCAGCGCCTCCGCCTGGCCGAGCAGCGGCAGGGCGGCCGCCTCGATCTCCAGCCGCGCCCCCGAGCCGCGCGCCAGCTCCAGCCCATGGCCCAGGATGCCGAAGCCGGTGACATCGGTGATGCCGTGCACCGCGCTCTCGGCCGCCAGGCTGGCGCCGACCCGGTTCAGCTGCGTCGTCGAGGCGATCATCTCGGCATAGCCGCCCTCGGGCAGCCGGCCCTTCTTGATCGCGGCGGAATAGACGCCGACGCCCAGCGCCTTGGTCAGGATCAGCGCATCGCCGGGGCGCGCCATGGTGTTGCGCCGCACCTGCGCCGGATGGCCGAGGCCGATCACCGCCAGGCCGTAGATCGGCTCGGGGCTGTCGATCGAATGGCCGCCGGCCACCGGGATACCGGCCTCGGCGCAGATCGCGGCGCCGCCGGCCAGGATCTTGCGCACCTGCTCCGGCGCGAGCTTGCCCAGCGGCATGCCGAGGATGGCCAGCGCCATGATCGGCTTGCCGCCCATGGCATAGATGTCGGAGATGGCGTTGGTCGCGGCGATGCGGCCGAAATCGGTCGGATCGTCGACCATCGGCATGAAGAAGTCGGTGGTGGCCATCACCGCCAGCTCGTCATTGACCTGCCAGACGGCGGCATCGTCGCTGGTCTCGGCGCCGACCAGCAGCTGGGCGAAGGGGCCGGCCTGCGGCTGGCCCGCCAGCAGGCCCTGCAGCACCGCCGGCGCCAGCTTGCAGCCGCAGCCGCCGCCATGCGCCAGTTCCGTCAGCCGCGGCATCGCATCCATCTCCGCTCTCCCTCCACCTTCTGCGTTGGCTGCGAAGATGGCGGCGTGGCGCGCTGGCGAAAAGCCCCCAGGTGGCGAAAGCCCTTGGGTGGCGAAAGCCTGGCCCGCATGGTTACATGGCGGGGATGATCCTCGCGACCCGCCCGCCATGCTGAGCTGGCTGCGCCGCCCCCGGGCGGAGGCGGCGGCGCCCGCATCGCCGCGGCCGGCGGCGGCGGGCGAGGGCAACCGCATCCACGACCTGCTGGACGCCATCGGCCTGCCCTGGCGCCTGCCGCGCGGCCGGCTGGCCGAGCGCCACGGCACCGCGCCGCACCCGGCCTTCACCCAGACGGTCATCGCCCCGCCGACCGTGCGGCCGCTGGTGCCGGGCCTGCTCTGGCCGCTCGGCACCGCCGTCTGGCACGACGCGCCGCCGGACCTGCCGCCGGTCAGCTTCTCCTCGGTCGCCTGGCTGTCGGCCGATCCCGCCGCGAATATCCGCGCCGTGGTCGCCGCGCTGGCGCCGCATCTCGGCCCGGTGGCGGTGGTCGAGAGCGGCGGCGTGCTGCGCGCCGAATGGCGGGAGGGCGCCGCCGCCCTGACCCTGACCACCTGGCCGCAGGCCGCGCATCGCGAGCCCAACCCGGCGCATCAGCACGAGCCGCGGCTGCGCCAGGCCTGCCACATCGCCATCGAGACCGGCTTCCGCCGCCGCCTCTCGGCGCAGGAGCGCGAATGGCTGGCCCATGCCGTGCCGCTGGCCGAGAACCCCTCCCGCCCGGCGCCGAGCCTGGAGGCGCTGGCGCGCCGCCCGGCGGCCGAGATGCTGCTGGAATTCGCGCGCGAGCCCGAGCCGGCGATGCGGCCCTGGCTCGGCCAGCTCGCCCGCGGCCCGGCGACCGAGGCGCTGATCTTCTGCCAGGGCCAGTTCTGCCTGGTGCCGACCGGGCGCATCGAGGGCTTCGCCGTCGAGCGGCTGCTGCCCGCCAAGGGCGCCGGCGGCGCGACGCTGCTGGCGCGCCTCAGCGCCGCCCGCCCCGGCTGGCTGCCGCCGGTGCTGACGCTGGCCCGCGACCCCTCGCCGGACGGGCTGACCCTGCTCGGCGAGCGGCTGGCCGCCGAATTCGCCCGCCCGGTCGAGATCATCCCCTATGCCAGCGACGTCTGACCCCCGGCTGCTGCATTTCGTCACCCATCCCGAGGTGCTGATCGACCCGGCCGTCGCCGTGCCCGACTGGCCGCTCTCCGAGCTTGGCCGCGCCCGCATGCGGCGGGCCGTCGCGGCGCCCTGGGCGCGGGCGGTGGATGCGCTGTTCTGCAGCGCCGAGCGGAAGGCGCGCGACGCCGCCGCGATCCTCGGCGCCGCGCGGCGGCTGGCGCCGGTGGTGCTGGAGGCGCTCGGCGAGAACGACCGCTCGGCCACCGGCTACCTGCCGCGGGCCGAATTCGAGGCGACCGCCGATTTGTTCTTCGCCCATCCCGAAGAGAGCATCCGCGGCTGGGAGCGCGCGGTCGATGCCCAGGCGCGCATCCTGCGCGGCATCGAGCAGGTGCTGGCCCTGGCCGGCCCGGCGCGCCGCATTGCCGTCATCGCGCATGGCGGCGTCGGCGCCCTGCTGCTCAGCGCGCTGTCCGGCCAGCCGATCAGCCGCGCCACCGACCAGCCCGGCGAGGGCGGCGGCCAGTATTTTTCCGTCGCCCTGCCGGAGCGGCGGGTGGTGGCGGGCTGGCGGCGGATCGAGGCCGGTTAGGGCAGCCGTCCCCGCCGGGCTGCAACCCGGGTGCCGCCTGCCGCCTTTTCCTCGGCCTGGCCTGGACCATGGCGCTTTCCCTCTTCCGCGCATGAGGCTTCGACCTTGCCCCTGACCCTCTCCCGCCGCCTGCCTGTCCCCTGCCGGAGCGGCCGGCGATGAGCGTCGGCCTGCTGGCGCTGCTCGACGACGTGGCGGCGCTCGCCAAGGTCGCCGCCGCCTCGCTCGACGATATCGCGGCGCAATCGGCCAAGGCCGGCACCAAGGCGCTGGGCGTCGTCATCGACGATGCCGCGGTGACGCCGCGCTATGTCGTCGGCTTCGCCGCCTCGCGTGAGCTGCCCATCGTCGGCCGCATCGCGCTCGGCTCGCTGAAGAACAAGCTGCTGTTCCTGCTGCCCGCCGCCCTGCTGCTCGGCGCCTTCGCGCCTTGGGCGATGACGCCGCTGCTGATGCTGGGCGGCCTCTACCTCTGCTACGAGGGCGCGCAGAAGATCATCGAGAGCCTGCGCGGCCCGCACCAGGCCAAGGCCGCCCCGGCGGTGACGCCCGCCAATGCCACCCTGCTGGAGGAGCAGAAGGTCCGGAGCGCCATCAAGACCGACTTCATCCTCTCGGCCGAGATCATGGCGCTGACCCTGGCCGGCCTCACCACCCCCTCGGTGGTGGCGCAGGCGGTGATCCTCGGCCTGGTCGGCATCGGCCTCACCGCGCTGGTCTATGGCGGGGTGGCGCTGATCGTGAAGGCCGATGATGTCGGCGTGGCGCTGGCGGCCAATCCGCGTCCCGCCGGCACCCTGCTCGGCCTGCGCGGCCGCCCGGCGCCGGGCGACGCCACCCCCGCCTCCGCCGCCGATCGCGCGCTGCGCCCCGTCACCCAGGCGGTGGGCCGCGGGCTGGTGGTCGGCATGCCGGGCTTCCTGAAGCTGCTCGCCATCATCGGCACGGCGGCGATGCTCTGGGTCGGCGGCGGCATCCTGCTGCATGGCACCGAGGAACTCGGCTGGACCCTGCCGGCGCATCTGGTGGAGGGCGCCGCCCATGCCACCAGCAATGGCGTCCTCGCCTGGCTGGTCACCGCCGGGCTGTCCGGCCTGATCGGGCTGGTCGTCGGCACGCTGCTGGTGCCGGTGCTCAGCCGGATCCTGCCGCACTGAGGCGGCGGCCGGCCGCCTGCCGGCGCGCCAGGATGGCGCGCGCGCCGGCAGGCCGGGAGCGCGACGCCCGGGCGTCGGCCCCGCCTCGCCGGTGTTTGCGCCCGGCACCATCACGACCGTTCGGCCAGAGTGATTTTTCCGCCTGGTCAATCATCCCGGCATAGGGCTTGCTTGTCCCAAGAAGATTTCATTCCGGGATGACACGATGATGCGATGGCGTAACTGGCTGGCGCTCGGCGCCCTGGCTCTGGGTCTGGGGGCCGCCGCGCCCTCCCGCGCCGAGCCGCTGAAGATCGTGTTGGAGGCGGAGATCGTCACCCTCGATCCGCATTTCACCGGCGCCTATATCACCCGCACCTTCGGCTACATGGTCTTCGACACGCTGTTCGGCCCGGATTCCAAGGGCACGATGCAGCCGCAGATGGTGGAGAACTACACCACCTCCGAGGACGGGCTGACCTGGCGCTTCACGCTGCGGCCGGGCCAGACCTTCCATGACGGCGCGCCGGTCACCGGCGCCGACGTGGTCGCCTCGCTGAAGCGCTGGTTCACCCGCAGCGCCCTCGGCGGCCGCCTCGCCGCGGTGACCGAGACGCTGGAGGCCACCGGCCCCGACAGCTTCATCCTGGTGCTGAAGGAACGCTACGGCCTGGTGCTCGACACCCTCGGCACCACCTCCTCGCCGACGCCCTTCATCATGCCGGCGCGGATCGCGGCGACGCCCGGCTCGACCCAGGTCTCGGAGATCGTCGGCTCCGGCCCCTTCGTCTATGACCGCGCCCGGCACCGCACCGGCGACAGCCTGTATCTGCGCCGCAACGCCGCCTACAAGCCGCGCCCCGAGCCCAGCGACTTCCTGGCCGGCGGCAAGGTGGTCAAGGTCGACGGCCTCGACATCCGCGTCATCCCCGATGGCGCCACGGCCTATTCGGCGCTGCAGGCCGGCGACATCGACTACATGCAATACGCGCCCTTCGACATGCTGGCCGCCATCGAGCGTGACCGCCGGCTGCGGCTGATGAACTTCACCGGCGCGCATATGTTCACCGGCCATTACCGCATCAACACCGCCTCGCCGCCGTTCAACGACCCGGCCATCCGCCGCGTGCTGCTGCGCCTGGTGAACCAGACCGAGGTCATGGCCGGCCTCGGCCTCGATGGCCGCTATTCACAGTCCTGCGCCGCCTTCTTCATCTGCGGCTCGCCCTATGAGACGCTGCAGGGCGCCGAGGCTCTGGCCGATCCCTCGATCGAGGCCGCAGCCGCCGCGCTGAAGCAGACGAAATATGCCGGCGAGCCGGTGATCGTGCTGACCGCCTCCGACCTCGAGGCGCCCAAGGTCTCCAGCCAGATCCTGGCCGACCGCCTGACGCGGGCCGGCTTCAAGGTCGACCTGCAGGTGATGGACTGGGCCTCGGTGCTGGCGCGCCGCACCCAGCGCCAGGGCTGGAGCGTCTATGGCGTGCATGCGCTGGGCTTCGACCTGGCCTCGCCGCTGACCAATTCGGTGATTGCCTTCAACTGCACCAGCTCGCTGACCGGCGGCTTCATGTGCGACCAGCGGCTGGTGCCGCTCTACGAGGCCTTCGCCCGGGCGCCGACGCGCGAGGCGCAGCGCGCCATTGCCGGCCAGATCCAGGCTATCGTCTATGAGCAGGGCCTGGGCATCCCCTTCGGCCAGTTCGCCCAGCCCGCCGCCTATCGCGCCGTGCTGGAGGGGCTGCCGAATTCGGCGATCCCGCTGTTCTGGAACGTGACGAAGAAATAGGGTCCTCCGATGATGTATGACGTGATCGTGGTGGGGGCCGGCTCTGCCGGCGCCCCGCTCGCCGCCCGCCTCTCCGAGGATCCTTCCCGGCGTGTGCTGCTGCTCGAGGCCGGGCGCGACTGGCGTGCGGCCGATGCCCCGCCGGCGCTGCGCAGCGCCAATATCATCCCCTTCATGCGCGACCCGGCGCATCAGGCCGAATGGCAGTGGCCGGGGCTGGAGACCCGCCGCACCCGCGTCCAGGCGCCGCGCTTCTACTGGCGCGGCAAGACCATGGGCGGCTCGTCCACGGTCAATGCGCAGATCGCCATCCGCGGCGTGCCGGCGGCCTTCGACCACTGGGCGTCGCTGGGCTGCACCGGCTGGTCGGCCGCCGAGGTGCTGCCGATCTTCGACCGCATCGAGGACGACAACGAGACCGCCGCCGGTCCGGGCCGCCGCCAGGGCGGGCCGCTGCCGGTCTGGCACGCGCCGCAGGCCGAATGGGGCGCGGTCGATCGCGGCCTGCGCGACGCGGCGCTCGGCCTCGGCTATCCCTGGAAGGCCGACCTGAACGCGCCGCAGGGCGAGGGCGTCTCCTGCTACCCGATCAACAGCCGCGACGGGCTGCGGGTGACCACCAATGACGGCTATCTGGAGCCGGCGCGCGGCCGGGCCAATCTCGAGATCCGCGGCGGCGCGCTGGTCGATCGCGTGCTGTTCGAGGGACGGCGCGCCCGCGGCCTGCGGGTCCGCTTCGAGGGGGAAGCGGCCCCCGTCGAGATCGCGGCGCGGGAGATCGTGCTCTGCGCCGGCGCCATCCACAGCCCGACCATCCTGATGCGCTCCGGCATCGGCCCGGCGGCGCAGCTGGCGGCGCTCGGCATCCCGGTGCTGCAGGACACCCCCGGCGTCGGCCAGGGGCTGATGGACCACCCGATCCTGCGCGCCAGCCTGCAGCTGAAGCCCGAGCATGTCGCGGCCGGGCCGGACAGCCGCCACACCAATTGCTGCCTGACCTACAGCTCCGGCCTCGGCCAGGGCGGCGAGCGCGACATGATCATGATCGCCTTCAACCACAGCGGCTTCGTCCCCGGCGGTCCGGCCCCGGTCGGCTCGATCGGCGTCGCGCTCTACGACGCCTTCTCGCGCGGTGAGGTGCGGCTGACCTCGGCCGACCCCGCCGCCAACCCGGTGGTCGAGGAGAACATGCTGGACGATCCGCGCGACCGGCTGCGGATGCGCGACGGCCTGCGCCGCCTGGCCAGGATCGTGGCGCAGGCGCCGGTCAGCGCCCTGGCCACCGGGATCCGCTTCGGCGAGCTCGACCTGCCCTTCGCCGAGGCGGTGGCGCTGCCGGATGCCGAGCTCGACGCGCTGATGCTGGCCGAGTGCAACGACATCCAGCACGCCGCCGGCACCTGCCGCATGGCGCCCGCCTCGGACCCGATGGCGGTGGTCGATCCCGATCTGCGGGTGCAGGGGGTCGAGGGGCTGCGCGTGGCGGATGCCGCGATCATGCCGACCGACTGCCGCGCCAACCTGCACTTCACCTGCGTGATGATCGGCGAAATGGCGGCGCAGCGGATGCGCGCCGGATAAGCTCAAGTAAGGGGCGCGGGATTTTCATCGGTCCCGCCGCCGGCTTCTTGGCGCCATATTGGGAACTTCGGGCGAATGCTGTTCCGCCGCGGGAAAACCCGCGGCGGCTGGCCGCGTTACTGCTGCACCGCGCCCGCCTGTCGCAGGGGCGGACGCTAGCAGACCAAGGATGACCCGATGAGCGTCTTCAGCAGCATCATGAACAAGATTTTCGGCCATCGCGCCGAGGCCGCGCCGGCTGCCGCGCCGGCCCCCGGTGGCGCCCCCACCGCGGCCACCCCGCCGGCGCCGATGCCCGGCGATGCGCCGATGGCCGCGCCCGGTGGCACCCCGGTCGGCACCTCCCCCGCCGCCGCCGCGCCGGCCGCTGCGCCCGCCACCCCGGCCCAGCCGGTCGATGTCGAGGCGGTGCTGACCGACATGGCCGCCAAGTCCGGCCAGACGCTGAACTGGCGCAGCTCGATCGTCGACCTGATGAAGCTGCTCGGCCTCGACAGCAGCCTGCAGAACCGCAAGGAGCTGGCGCGCGAGCTGAACTACAGCGGCGACACCGAGGATTCGGCGGCGATGAACATCTGGCTGCACAAGCAGGTGATGCAGAAGCTGGCGGCCAATGGCGGCAAGGTGCCGGCCGAGCTGGCCGACTGAGCGGCCCGGCGCGGCGGCGCCGCGATGGCTCCGAAAGAGGATCTCGCCCGCTACCGCGCCAAGCGCGACTTCACCCGCACGGCCGAGCCGGCGGGCGATGCGAAGCCGGCGCGGCGGGGCCAGTCCCGCGCGCCGGCTTTGGTCATCCAGAAGCACGATGCCACCCGGCTGCATTACGACCTGCGGCTGGAGCTGGAGGGCACGCTGAAGAGCTGGGCGGTCACCCGGGGCCCCAGCCTGGACCCGGCCGACAAGCGCCTGGCCGTCGAGGTCGAGGACCATCCGCTGAGCTATGCCAGCTTCGAGGGCACCATCCCCGCGGGCCAGTATGGCGGCGGCACGGTGATGCTCTGGGACCGCGGCAGCTGGGAAAGCCTGGATGACGATCCGGCCAAGGCCCTGGCCGCCGGCAAGCTGAAATTCCGCGCCCATGGCGAACGGCTGCAGGGCGGCTGGACCCTGGTGCGGATGCGCCGCCGCGCGAAGGAGAAGCGCGACAACTGGCTGCTGATCAAGGAGGATGACGAGGCCGCGCGCCCCGGCGAGGGCGAATCCCTGGTCGAGGCGGCGCAGACCTCGGTCGCCTCCGGCCGCAGCATGGCGGAGATCGCCGGCGCGGCCGCGGCGAAGCCGGCGGCGAAGACCCGGGGGCGCGCCTCGCCCGGGCGCATCGCCGCGGCGCGGCAGAAGGCCGGCGCCCCGCCGCCGCCCCGCGCCCCCCGCCGCCGCAAGGCGGAGGAGCGTGCCGCCGCCGAGGCGCCGATCGAGATCGGCCGCTTCGTGCCGCCGCAGCTCTGCGTCAGCGAGGACCGTGCGCCCGCCGGCGAGGCCTGGCTGCACGAGTTGAAGCTCGATGGCTACCGGCTGCAGGCGCATCTCCGCGACGGTACGGCCATCCTCTTCACCCGCAACGGCCTCAACTGGACCGGGCGCTTCCCCGAGACCGCCGCCGCGCTGGGCAGGCTGCCGGATGCCGTGCTGGATGGCGAGCTGGTGGCGATGGACGCCGAGGGCACGCCGGATTTCGCCGCGCTGGTCGGCGCCATGGAGCAGGGCCGCACCGGCAGCCTGCGCTTCTTCGCCTTCGACCTGCTGGCCGAGGGCGACAAGGACTGGCGGGGCGCGCCGCTGACCGAGCGCAAGGCGCGGCTGCAGCAGTTGCTGAAGCGGGCGCCGGAAACGGTGGTCTATGTCGAGCATTTCGCCGCCGCCGGCACGGCGGTGCTGCGCTCGGCCTGCCGCATGGGGCTGGAGGGCGTGGTCTCGAAGCGCGCCGTCTCGCCCTATCGCGCCGGGCGCAGTGCCGACTGGGTGAAGGCCAAATGCCGCGGCAACGACGAGTTCGTCATCGGCGGCGTCGGCAAGGGGCCGAAAGGCAGCATGACCCTGCTGCTCGGCGCCTGGCGCGATGGCGGCCTGGTCTATCTGGGCCGGGTGGGCTCGGGCATCTCCGGGGCGCAGGCGGCCAGCCTGGTGCGGGCGCTGAAGCCGCTGGGGCGCAGGACCTCGCCCTTCTCGGCCGGGGTCGATCCGGCCGACCGGCGCAGCGCCCTCTGGGTCGAGCCGCGTCTCGTCGCCGAGATCGACTTCGCCGGCTGGACCGGCGAGGGCCGCATCCGCCAGGCCTCCTTCAAGGGCCTGCGCGAGGACAAGCCGGCAGCGGAGGTGACGCCGCCCGGCCCGCTGGCCAGGCCCGGCAGGGCGGCAGCGCCGAAGCCGGCCGCCTCTGCCCCCCGGCTGAGCAATCCCGGCAAGCGGCTCTGGCCGGAGCCGCCGGTGACCAAGCAGCAGCTCGCCGACTACTACGCCGCCGTGGCGCCGCGGCTGCTGGCCTATGCCGGCGGCCGGCCGGTCTCGCTGCTGCGCGCGCCGGACGGCATCGAGGGCCAGCGCTTCTTCCAGCGCCATGCCGGCCGCGGCACCTCGTCCCTGCTGCGCGAGGTGAAGGTCGAGGGCGAGCGGGAACCCTATCTGGCGCTGGACAACGAGGCCGGGCTGGCGGCGCTGGCCCAGGCGGCGGTGCTGGAGATCCACCCCTGGGGCGCCCTGGCGGAGGATGTCGATCGCCCCGACCGGCTGGTCTTCGACCTCGATCCCGGCGAGGGAACGTCTTTCGGTGCGGTGATCGACGCGGCCCGCGATCTCAGGAAGCACCTGGCGCAGCTCGCGCTCGGCGCCTTCGTCAAGACCACCGGCGGCAAGGGGCTGCATGTGGTGGTGCCGCTGACCCCCGGCGCCGGCTGGCCGGCGGCCAGGGCCTTCTGCAAGGCGCTGTGCGACGTGCTGGCCCAGGCGAAGCCGGACCGCTACACCACCACCCTGGCCAAGAAGGCGCGTCGTGGCAGGATCTTCCTCGACTATCTGCGGAATGACCACGGTGCCACGGCGGTGGCCGCCTGGTCGCCGCGGGCCCGTCCCGGCGCCCCGGTCTCCCTGCCGGTCGGCTGGAAGGAGCTGGGGCCGAAGCTGGACCCGCAGGCCTTCACCATCGCGACCGCGCCCGCCCGGCTGAAGCGCGCCGATCCCTGGGAAGGCTATGCCGAGGCCGCCCGCCCGCTGCCGGATCTTGGCGAAGCGTAACGCGCCCTACCGACGCCGCATCGCGGCGCCCATCTGAAGGACATGCTGACCCGACGCCTGCTGCTGGCCGCGCCGGCGCTGCTGCCGCTGGCCGCCCGCGCCGAGGCCGATCCGCGCCTGGAACCGGCCCTTGCCGCCGCCGGGGCACTGGCGCCGCTGCACAACCTGATCGTCGCCCGGCATGGCCAGGTCATCGCCGAGCGGCATTACCGCGGCCCGCCGCCGGATCGCCCGGCCAATGTCAAGTCGGTGTCGAAATCGGTGATCGCCGCGCTGGTCGGCGCCGCCATCGCCCGCGGCCATCTGGACGGCGCGGACCAGCCCATCGCGCCGATCCTGCGCGACCGCCTGCCGCGCGAGGCCGATCCGCGGCTGGCCCGCGTCACCATCGGCAACCTGTTGTCGATGCAGGCCGGGCTGGAGCGCACCTCCGGCGCCTCCTACGGGCAATGGGTGGCCAGCCGCGACTGGGTGCGCGCGGCGCTCGCCCGGCCCTTCGTCGCCGAGCCGGGCGGGCCGATGCTCTACTCCACCGGCAACACGCACCTGCTCTCGGCCATCCTGACGCGGGTCACCGGGCGCTCCACCCATGCCCTGGCGCGCGACTGGCTGGCCGGGCCGCTGGACATCGCGCTGCCGCCCTGGCCGCGCGACCCGCAGGGCATCTTCTTCGGCGGCAACGACATGCTGATCTCGCCGCGCGGGCTGCTGCGCTTCGCCGAGATGCACCGGCTGAACGGCCAGGCGGTGAATGGCCAGGAGGTGCTGCGCCCGGACTGGATCGCCGCCTGCTGGACGCCGCGCACCGCCTCCGCCTTCACCGGCGACGCCTATGGCTATGGCTGGTTCCTGCGGCCCGTCGGGCAGCAGCCGCGCTTCTACGCCTGGGGCTTCGGCGGGCAGATGGCGCATGTGCTGCCCGGGCTCGGCCTCTCGGTCGTGATGACCTCGGACCCCCGGCAGCGCTCGGGCGGCGCCGGCGGCCATGCCCGCGCGCTGCACGCGCTCGTCGAGCAGGCGATCGTGCCGGCGCTGGCCTGATGCTCAGGCCTGCAGGTAGTCGATGCGGGCCAGCACGCGGGAGATGGCGCGGGCCACCGCCATCACCTTCGGCTCCTCCACCCCCATGCGGGCGGCGGTGAAGAGGCGGCCATTCTCCACCGGGGGATTGGCCGTGAGCAGCGTCATGCTGCCCTCGGCCACATAGCGCGCCGCCATCCGCACCGGCAGCAGTCCCGCCCCGATCCCGCCGGCGACGAGTTCGGCGATCACCGCCACCGAGGTACAGACGGAAAGACGGCGCGGCGCGATGCCGGCGGTCGCGAACCAGCCGCCGATCTGCCGGTGCATCGCCGCCGGCGGCGGGTTGGAGATCACCGGCAGGTCCCAGAGGTCGCGCGGGCTGACCGGGCCGGCCAGCCGCCAGCCCGACGGTGCCACCCAGCTGGTCGGCTGCGCGCCGAGCGGCGTCATCGCCAGCCGCTCGTCGCCGATCGGGTTCAGCAGCACGGCGATGTCCAGCGTGTCGCGCAGCAGCGCCGTCTCCAGCGTCGCGCTGGTCGAGACCACCCATTCCGGCTGCAGCGCCGGATGGTCCTCCCGCAGGGCGGCCAGCAGAGGCGGCAGGCAGGTCACGGCGAAGCCCTCCGCCAGGCCGACGCGGATCGGACCGGCGATGTCGCGCACCGGGTCGGCGCCGCCGATGCCGCGCAGCTCGGCCATGATGGCGGCGACCCGCGGCAGCAGGGCGCGGCCCTCCGGCGTCGGCCGCAGCCCCCGCCCGGTGCGCTCGAGGATTTCCGCGCCGATCGCCTCGCGCAGGTCCTTCAGCCGCAGCGAGAGCGTCGGCTGCGCCAGGTTGAGGTGCTGCGCCGCCCGCTGCGCCGAGCCGAGCTGCACCGTCCAGAAGAAGGCCTCGAGCTGGGCGAGCGTGACCCGCATGCCGCTATCAGTTTTTCCAATATGACGAGTTTGAAACATCCCATTTGATTGTGGATGTCAATGATCCGATGACGGCGGGAAGACGAACACCAAGCGCGGCGCAGCCCGCGCGCTCCGGAGAGGAAACCCCACCATGGCGGCCCCCATCGCCAGCACCCGTGACCGTCCCGACATCATCGCCAAGGCGGCCTGGCGCATCCTGCCGATCCTGATGGTCTGCTATTTCGCGGCCTTCCTGGACCGGGTGAACATCGGCTTCGCCGCGCTGACCATGAACCAGGATCTGGGCTTCAGCGCCTCGACCTTCGGCTTCGGCGCCGGTATTTTTTTCCTTGGCTATGTGCTCTGCGAGCTGCCGAGCAATTTGATGCTGGTGCGCTTCGGCGCGCGGATCTGGATCGCCCGCATCCTGATCACCTGGGGCCTGCTCTCGGCGGCCACCGCCTTCGTCTGGAACCCGACCAGCTTCTATGCCGTGCGCGTGCTGCTCGGCGCCGCCGAGGCCGGCTTCTTCCCCGGCATGATCTTCTACATGACGCTGTGGTTTCCGCGCGAATACCGGGCGCGGATGTTCGCCACCTTCAACATCGCCGTGCCGCTCTCCTCGGTGATCGGTGCCCCGGTCTCCGGCCTGATCATCGAGCACATGAACGGGCTGCAGGGCCTGGCCGGCTGGCAGTGGATGTTCCTCCTCGAGGCCATGCCCGCCATGATCATGGGCGTGGTCGTGGCGCTGGCCCTGCCGGACCGCCCGGAGACGGCCAAGTTCCTGACCGCCGAGGAGCGCGGCTGGCTGTCCAGCCGCATGGCCGCCGAGCGCGCGACGCAGGAACGGAAAGAAAAATTCAGCATCGGGCGGGCGCTGACCGATGGCCGCGTGCTGCTGATGTGCGCCATCGCGGTCGGCCTGGTCATGGGCACCACCGGCATCGCCATCTGGATGCCGCAGTTCATCAAGGCCTTCGGCCTCTCCACCGTGCAGACCGGCTTCGTCGCCGCCATCCCCTCGGCCTTCATGGCGCTGGCGATGATCCTGGTCGGCCGCCACGCCGACAAGACCGGCGAGCGCGTCTGGCACGCCGCCGGCCCCTTCCTGGCCAGCGCGGTGGGCTTCCTGATCGCCGCGCTCGCCAGCGACCCGCTGGTCGGCCTGCTCGGCCTGACCATCGGCGCGGCCGGCATCGGCGGCGCCTCGCCCAATATCTGGATCTTCCCGACCACCCTGCTGACGGGTGCGGCCGCCGCGGCCGGCATCGCGCTGATCAACTCGGTCGGCAGCACCGGCGGCTTCTTCGGCCCCAGCATCATCGGCTGGGTGCGCGACGCCACCGGCGGCTTCGCCGGCGCCCTCTTCGTCCTCGCCGGCGCCATGGCGGCCACCGCCATCGCCATCCTGATCCTCGGCCGCAGCATGCGCGAGATGATGCAGCAGCGCCCCGCCCCCGCCGCCACGGAAGCCGAAGCATGACCATCGCCGCCATCCGCCTCTACCACCTGGTCGCCCCGCTGCCCGAGGTCATCGGCAATGCCCTGGTCTTCTTCGACCGGCGCGAGACGCTGCTGGTGGAGATCCGGGACCGCGCCGGCCGGTCCGGCTGGGGCGAATGCTGGCAGGCCCCGGCCGCCGCCCGGGCGATCATCGAAAGCCGCCTGGCCGGGCTGCTGCTCGGCCAGGACGCGCAGGCCATCACCCGCCACTGGCACGCCCTGCTGAATGCCGCCGGCACCGACCGCGGCGGCCCGGCGCTGATCGCGGTGGCCGGTCTCGACATCGCGCTGCACGACCTGGCGGCGCGGCAGCAGGGCGTGCCGCTCAGCACCCTGCTCGGCGGGCGGATCCGCGACCGCATCCCCGCCTATGCCTCCGGCCCCTTCTTCAAGCCCGGCGGCCATCCCTATCGCGACTTCGAGCGCGACGCGGAGACGTATCTGCGCGCCGGCTTCCGCGCCATCAAGCTGCGCAGCGGCTTCGACCCGGCCGACGATGCCGCCACCGCCCTGGCCGTCCGCCGGCTGATGGGCGAGGAGGGCACGCTGATGCTGGACTTCAACCAGTCCTACGCCCCGCGCGCCGCGCTGGCCGCCGCCCGCCGGATGGAGGAAGCGAGGCTGCTCTGGATCGAGGAGCCCAGCATCCCCGACGACCTCGCCGGCTACCGCATGCTGGCGCCGCAGCTGACACCGGCGCTGGCCGGTGGCGAGACATTCGGCAGCGCCTCGGCCTTCCTGCCCTTCCTGGAGGCCGGCTGCCTGGACGTGCTGCAGCCCGACATCGCCCTTTGCGGCGGCCTGACCGGGACGAAGCGCGTCGCCATGCTGGGCGAGATCTTCGAGCGGCCGGTCGTCCCGCATGTCTGGGGCGGCATCGTCAATTTCCAGGCGGCGCTGCATTTCACCGCGACGCTGCCGGCGATCCGCAGCGGCGCCCGGCTCGGCGCCTATCCCTTCCTGGAATTCGACGCCGGGCCCAACCCGCTGCTCGACCTCTGCGGGCGGCCGCGGCTCAACGCGGACGGGACGGTCTCCGTGCCGGACGCGCCGGGGCTGGGGATCGAGCTGAAGCCGGAGACCTTCGCGGGCTTCGTCCAGGCGCACAGCGCGATGGAAGCCTGAGGATCGGCGGGGCGCGCGGTCCTGCCGCCCGCCCCGCCGCCCCGCCGCCTGTTCTTGCAGCCCGCCGGTCGCCGCCCCACCTGCGCGACATGCTCGATCCCCAACGCTTCCTTGACGCCCAGGGCCCCGTGCTCGACACCGTCCGCGCCGAGCTGGCGGCGGGGCGCAAGCGCAGCCACTGGATGTGGTTCGTCTTCCCGCAGCTGCGCTGCCTCGGCCGCAGCCCGACCGCCCTGCATTACGGGCTGGAGGATCTCGACGCGGCCCGCGCCTATCTGGACCATCCGGTCCTGGGCGCGCGGCTGGTCGAGCACACGGGCCTGGTCGCCGGCCATCCGGACAGGACGGTGAGCGGGATCTTCGGCAGCCCGGACGACCTGAAGTTCCGCTCCTGCATGACGCTGTTCGCCGGCGCCGCCCCGCCGGCGGTGACCGTCTTCCGGGACACGCTGCAGCAGCGCTTCGGGGGCGCAGGCGACCCGCTCACCCTGCGGGCGATCGGCTGACCCCCCTGGATTGCCCGCGCTTGTGCTTTCGGTCATCATGACGGCGCCGGCCGCGCGTCGTGGCCTGGCCCAGGCGGCGCCCGATGATCCAGCTCCCGCGTCCTGCATGACCGAGGCCTCGCGCCTGCAATCCGCCCTCGCCGAGAGCGAGGCCCGGCTCCGCCGCGTCCAGCGCATCGGCCAGGTCGGCGGCTTCGAGATCGACCTTTCCAGCGGCCTGAACCTGCGCTCGCCCGAGTATATGGCGGTGCAGGGGCTGCCCGCCGCCGTGGCGCAGGAAGCCCATGCCCATTGGGTGGCCCGCCTGCATCCCGAGGATCGCGAAAGGGCCGAGCGGCGCTTCCTCGAGGCGGTCTCCGACGCCAGCGGCGCGCTCGACTATGCCCAGGAATACCGCATCGTCACGCCCGCGGGGGCGGTGCGCTGGATCTCCGCCCGCGCCGAGATCGAGCGCGACGCCGAGGGCCGGGCGCTGCGCATGGTCGGCGCGCATCACGACATCACCGCGCTGCGTGAGACCCAGGCCGAGCTCGAGCGGCTGAACCAGGCGCTGGAGCAGCGGGTGCGCGAGGAGGTGGCCAAGCGCGAGGCCGCCCAGGCCCGCGCTGCCCATGCCGAGCGGATGCGCGCGCTCGGCCAGCTGGCCAGCGGCATCGCGCATGACATGAACAACCTGCTGCAGACGGTGCAGAGCGGCGCCGCCATCATCGCCCGCGCGCCCGACCAGCCCGACCAGGTCGCCGCCGTCGCCGAGGCGCTGCTGCAGGCGGCCGATCGCGGCACCGCGGTGACCAGCCGGCTGCTCTCCTTCGCCCGCCAGGCCGAGCTGCGCGCCGAGCCGGTGGACCCGGCCTGCCTGCTGGCGCAGCTAGCGGAGATGCTGCGCCACAGCCTGGGCCGCCAGTATGTCTGCGAGGTCGAGCCCTGCGCCGGCCTGCCGCCGCTGCTGGCCGACCGGCGGCAGCTGGAGACGGCGCTGCTCAACCTGGCGATCAATGCCCGCGACGCCATGCCCGAGGGTGGCCGCATCCTGCTCTCCGCCGCCGCCGAGCGGGTCGCGCCGGGCGCCGCCCATCCCGCCGGCTTGGCGCCCGGCGCCTATCTGCGGCTCGGCGTCCGCGACGAGGGCACGGGCATGGATGCGGAAACCCTGGCGCGGGTGACCGAGCCCTTCTTCACCACCAAGCCGGCCGAGCAGGGCACCGGGCTCGGCCTGTCCATGGCGAAGGGCTTCGCCGAGCAGTCCGGCGGCGGGCTGGCGCTGGAGAGCCGGCCCGGCGCGGGCACGCTGGTCTGCCTCTGGCTGCCCGCCCAGGCCTGACCGCACACGCAGAGTTGCCGCCTCCCCCTGGCCCCCGTGGCGCGTTGCCGGGGCGGAGGTACTTTGCCCATGCAGCTATCCCTTGCCGGCCAGGTGGCCGTCGTCACCGGCGCCAGCTCCGGCCTCGGCCGTGGCATCGCCGAGGCTTTCGCCGAAGCCGGCGCCGCGGTGGTGGTGAACTACCATGGCGGTGTCGAGGCCGCCGCCGAGGTGGTGCGCGGCATCGAGGCGACAGGCGGCCAGGCGCTCGCCGTGCAGGCCGATGTCGCCGACCCGGATGCGGTGGCGCGGATGTTCGAGGCGGCCGCCGCGCGCTTCGGCGGCATCGACATCCTGGTGGCCAATTCCGGCGTCCAGCAGGACGCGCCCATTGCCGACATGTCCCTGCAGGACTGGCACAAGGTGATTTCCACCAACCTCACCGGCCAGTTCCTCTGCTGCCAGGCAGCGCTGCGCCGCTTCCGCGCGCAGGGGCGCCGCCCCCATTCGCGGGCGCTGGGGAAGATCCTCTGCATGTCCTCGGTGCATGACCGCATCCCCTGGGCCGGCCATGCCAATTACGCGGCGGCCAAGGGGGGTGTCGCGATGCTGATGCAGACCCTGGCACAGGAGGTCGCGGCCGAGGGCATCCGGATCAATGCCATCGCCCCCGGCGCCATCCGCACCCGCATCAATGCCGAGGCGCGGGCCGAGGGCGAGGCGAAGATGCTCGAGCTGATCCCCTATGGCCGCGTCGGCGAGCCGGCGGATGTGGCGCGCGCCGCGCTCTTCCTGGTCTCCGATCTGGCCGACTACGTGGTCGGCACGACGCTCTATGTCGATGGCGGGATGACGCTCTATCCGGGCTTCCGCGGCAATGGCTGAGGCCGGCGAAAAAATGAGCGAGCCCCACGCTTTAACCGCCGGGTAAGCAAGCTCCCGGCAATGTGAGGGCACGCCGGATGACCCGGCGACGCAACCCCGCAGGAAGCCCCGCCGATGATCACCGCCACCCTCGCCCCCGCCGCCTCTCCCGCCCTGTCCCTGTCCCTGGCCGCGGCCACCCTGCCGGTCCAGCAGGGCCGCGCCGCCGAGGCGGCGGCCTTCCAGAAGGCGGTGGTCGCCCTGGAGGCCGCGCAGGCCGACCGGGCGCAGCGGGCCGAGGCGCTGCGGCTGAACCGGCGGCTGTGGCAGGCGGTGATGGTGGCGATCGCCGATCCCGACAGCGACCTGCCGCCGGCCCTCTGTCAGGGGCTGGCCACGCTGGCGGTGGCGGTGCTGCGCGAGCAGGACCGGCACAGCCCCGATCTCGGCTTCCTGATCGCCATCAACCGCCAGATCATGGCCGGCCTGGCCGCCTGGCACTGACGGCCGGCGGGCACCACCTGCTTCAGCCGGTGCCCTTTCCAGGTGCTGGTCCCCGGGCCTGGGCCAGCATCGCCCGCAGCAGCCGGGGCTTCAGCGCCGGCGTGACCGGCTCCTCGGTGAACAGCAGCCGGAACCAGATGGCGCCGATGGCGCCCTCCAGGATCGGCTCGGCATCGAGCCCGGCCGGCACCTCCCCCGCCGCCTCGGCGCGGCGGAAGATCGCCCGGCCGAGCTCCAGCCGCGGGCGGGTGATGCGGGCCAGCATCACCGCCTTCAGCGCCGCATCCTCCTGCGCCGCGACGGCCAGGCTGCGCAGCAGGTTCTGGTGCCAGGGGTGGTAGAGCCGCTGCAGGTTGAGCTCCAGGAAGCCGTCCAGCGCCGCCGCCAGCGGGCCGTCCAGCGGCGGCGGCGGCATCGGGTCGCGGTAGTAGAGATCGATCAGCAGCTCCCCCCGCGACGGCCAGCGGCGGTAGAGCGTCTGCTTCCCCGTCCCTGCCCGGCTGGCCACCCCCTCCATGGTGAAGCCGCTGCAGCCGGCCTCCTCCAGCAGCGCCTGGGCGGCGTCGAGGATCGCGCCGTCGAGCGCCGGGTCGCGCGGCCGGCCCATCTTCGATGGTGCCGATTGACATACGGAACGCTGCGTCTTCATAGTTTCTTCCCATAAGCGAGGCTGCCTTCCACCGGCAAGCTGACAAAGACCTCTGCGCCTGGGGAGTGCCGCCAACGCCACGCCTTGTCCAAGAGGGGGTGCCGATGGAGAGCGAAGAACTGGGTTTCATGCCGGCTGCCGAGCTGCGCCGGAACTATGCCGCGCGACGCCTGTCGCCGGTCGAGGTGACCAAGGCGCTGCTGGCCCGTGTCGAGGCGCTGGACCCGCCGCTGAACGCCATGACCATGCTGACGCCGGAGATCGCGCTGGCCCAGGCGCGCGCCGCCGAGGCCGCCTATGCCCCCGGCGGCAGCCCGCGCCCGCTGGAAGGCATCCCCGTCACCATCAAGGACATGCACCACACCAAGGGGCTGGTGACGGCGATGGGCTCGCTGGCCACGAAGGACTGGGTGCCGGAGGTCGACGCCCCCTGCATCGCCCGCCTGCATGATTCGGGCACCGTGATGCTGGGCAAGACGGCGGTGCCGGAATTCGGCTGGAAGGGCGTCAGCCAGAGCACGCTCTCCGGCATCACCCACAATCCCTGGAAGCACGGCCATAATGCGGGGGCTTCCTCGGCCGGTGCGGCGGCGGCCTCGGCGGCGGGCTTCGGGCCGCTGCATCTGGGCTCCGACGGCGGCGGCTCGGTGCGCATGCCGGCGCATTTCTGCGGCGTCTATGGGCTGAAGCCGACCTATGGCCGCATCCCCTACTGGCCGGTGCCGAACAACGACTATGCCACCCATATGGGGCCGCTGACCCGCACGGTCGAAGACTCGGCGATGATGCTGAAGGCCATGGCCGGCCCGCACCCCTGGGACCACACCTCCTGCGAAGCGCCGCCGGCCGACTACCCGGCGCTGCTGCGGGCCGATCTGCGCGGCAAGCGCATCGCCTTCAGCCCCGATCTCGGCCATGCCCGGGTCGATGCCGATGTCGCCGCCCTCGTCGAGAAGGCCGTCGGCGCCTTCGAGGAGATGGGCGCCAGGGTCGAGCTGGTGACCCCCGGCTGGGGCCCGCTGGGGCCGGAGCTGGCGCGCTTCTTCTGGCCGGCCGGCTATCTGGCGCGGGCCAACATGTTTCTCGACGCATGGCGCGACCGGATGGATCCGGGCCTGGTCGCCCTGATGGAGGCTGGCCGCGGCTTCACCGCCGAGCAGTACCACGTGATGCGCGCCCGCAAGCTGGACTATGTCGAAGCCATCCACCGCTTCTTCGCCGATTATGACTTCCTGCTGACGCCGGCGGTCAGTACCGCCGCCTTCCCGGCGCATCTGCTGCAGCCGGAGGACTGGCCGCAGCATCCCTGGGACTGGCTGATGTGGGCGGAATTCTCCTATCCGTTCAATTTCTCCGGCAATCCGGCGGCCTCGATCCCCTGCGGCTTCACGGCCTCCGGCCTGCCGGTCGGGCTGCAGATCGTCGGGCCCCGCTTCGACGATCTCGGCGTGCTGCAGGCTTCCCATGCCTTCGAGCAGGCGCGGCCCTGGGCGCAGCACCGGCCGCTGCTGGCGGAGGCCGTGGCGTGATCCCGCGCCGGCTCTTCCTCGGCGGGGCGGCGGCCGGGCTCGCCCGGCCCGCGCTGGTGGCGGCGCAGGATCAGCGGGTGCTCAAATTCGTGCCCCAGGCGGATCTGGCGCTGCTTGACCCGGTGCAGACCACCGGGCTGGTCACCCGCAACCACGGCATGATGGTCTTCGACACCCTCTATGGCGTCGACGAGCAGCTGCGCCCGCATCCGCAGATGGTGCAGGGCCATGTGGTGGAGGACGACGGCAAACGCTGGCGGCTGACGCTACGGCCGGGCCTGGCCTTCCATGACGGCACTCCGGTCCTGGCGCGCGACTGCGTCGCCTCGATCCGCCGCTGGGGCAGCCGCGATTCCTATGCGCAGTCGCTGATGGCCGTGGTCGACGAACTTTCGCCCCCCGACGACCGCACCATCGAGTTCCGGCTGAAAAAACCCTTCCCGCTGCTGCCGGACGTGCTGGGCAAGCCGGGCGCCAGCATCTGCGCCATCATGCCCGAGCGGCTGGCCAGGACCGAGGGCACCACCCAGATCACCGAGATGGTCGGCAGCGGCCCCTATCGCTTCGTCGCCAATGAGCGCATCCCGGGCTCCCGCGCCGTCTATGCCCGCAACGAGGCCTACCGCCCGCGCGAGGACGGCACGCCGAGCTATATCGCCGGGCCGAAGCGGGCGCAGTTCGACCGCGTCGAATGGCTGACCATCCCCGATGCCGCGACCGCCGCCGCCGCCCTGCAGCGCGGCGAGATCGACTGGTGGGACCAGCCGATCGCCGACTACCTGCCGCTGCTGCAGAAGAACCGCGCGCTGAAGGTCGAGGTGCTGGACACCTTCGGCTTCCTGCCGATGATCCGCTTCAACCACGCCATCCCGCCCTTCGACCGGCCGGAGATGCGCCGCGCGCTGCTGGGCGCCATCCGCCAGTCCGACTACCTGATCGCCATCGCCGGCGAGGATCGCAGCCGCTGGAAGGATGATGTCGGCTTCTTCTCGCCGGGCTCGCCGATGGCGAACGCGGCGGGGCTCGAGAACCTGCGGGGTCCGCGCGACCTGGAGGCGGTGAAGCGCGCCCTGGTCGCCGCCGGCTACAAGGGCGAAAGGATCGTCTTCCCGGTGCCGACGGATTTCGCGGCGCTGAACGCCATCAGTGAGGTCGCCGGCGACATGTTCCGCCGCGTCGGCCTCAACCTCGACTACCAGGCGCTGGACTGGGGCACGGTGCTCAGCCGCGTCGCCTCCCCCGCCCCGGTCGAGCAGGGCGGCTGGCATGTCTGGGCCAACTACACGCTGGGCGTCGGCGCGGTGAACCCGGCCGCCAATACCTATCTGCGCGGCCATGGCCGGGCCGCCACCTTCGGCTGGCCCGACAATCCGCGGATGGAGGCGCTGCGCAACCAGTGGTTCGACACCCCTGACCTCGACGACCAGAAGAGGATCTGCCGGGAGATGCAGGCGCTGGCCTTCCAGGAGGTGCCCTATCTGCCGCTCGGCGCCTTCTACCAGCCCACTGCCTACCGCGCCGATCTGGAGGGCGTGCTGAAGGGCTTCCCGATCTTCTGGAACATGAAGCGACGTTAACCTGGGCCGGACCGAGGTTGCACCGCAGCATCGGCCCGGCTAGCTTTGGCGCATTCGCCCCGGACCCGGTGCAAACCCGGGTGGCTCTTCCGGCCGCCGATCCGCCGGACAACGCAGGTGACACGATGGACCGCCCCGGGGACACCCCGCGCGGCCCGTGCCCCCTCTGCGGATGCGACATCGCATGACATCGATCAATCTTTCACGCTACCGGGCCGAATGGTTCGGCGGGTTCGCCGCCCTGCGCCGCGACGTGCTGGCCGGCATGGTCGGCACCTTCGCCCTGATCCCCGAGGTCATCGCCTTCTCCTTCGTCGCCGGCGTCGACCCCGAGGTCGGGCTCTTCGCCTCCTTCGTCATGGCCATCGTGCTGTCGCTGTTCGGCGGCCGCCCGGCGATGATCTCCGGCGCCGCCGGCTCGGTCGCCCTGGTGGCCGCGGCGCTGGTGGCGACGCATGGCCTGCAGTACCTGCTGGCCGCCACCATCCTCTGCGGCCTCATCCAGGTGGTCTTCGGCCTGCTGCGGCTCGACGTGCTGATGCGCTTCGTCTCGCGCTCGGTGCGCACCGGCTTCGTCAACGCGCTGGCGATCCTGATCTTCTCGGCGCAGCTGCCGCAGATGATCGACGTCACCTGGCACACCTATGCGCTGATCGCCGCCGGCCTCGCCATCATCTACCTGATGCCGCGGGTGACGACGGTGATCCCCTCGCCGCTGATCTGCATCCTGGCGCTGACCGTGCTGACGGTGCTCGTCCCCATGCCGGTGACGACCGTCGCCGAGCTGGGCCGCCTGCCCGAGGCGCTGCCGCACTTCTTCCTGCCCGACATCCCGCTGAACCTCGCGACGCTCGGGATCATCGCGCCCTATGCGCTGGCCATGGCGGTGGTCGGGCTGCTGGAATCGATGATGACGGCGAGCGTGGTCGACGAGCAGACCGAGACCACCAGCTCCAAGGCGCAGGAATGCACCGGGCTCGGCCTCGCCAACCTGGCGGCCGGGCTGTTCGGCGGCATCGCCGGCTGCGGCATGATCGGCCAGACCGTCGGCAACCTGCGCTATGGCGGCACCGGCCGCGTCTCCACCCTGGTCGCCGGCGTCTTCCTGCTGGTGCTGATGGTGGTGCTGCGCCCCTGGGTCGCCGCGGTGCCGGTGGCCGCGCTGGTCGCCATCATGATCATGGTCTCGATCAGCACCTTCGCCTGGGATTCGCTGGGCAACCTGCTGCGCCATCCGCGCCCCTCCAGCCTGGTGATGCTGGCCACCGTCGCGGTCACCGTGGTCACCCACAACCTGGCCGCCGGCGTCACCGTCGGCGTCCTGCTCAGCGGCGTCTTCTTCGCCTTCAAGGTCATGCGGATGATGCAGGTGACCGTCGAGTACGACGCGGCCACCGAGACCCGGCATTACCGCGTCGCCGGCCAGGTCTTCTTCGCCAGCGCCGAGGCCTTCGCGGACCATTTCGACCTGCGCGACACCGCCCGCCGGGTGCGCATCGACCTGACCGCCGCGCATCTCTGGGACGTCACCGCGGTTGGCGCGCTGGAAGGCGTGGTGACCCGGCTGCGCCGCCACGGCATCGCCGTCGAGCTGGTCGGCCTGAACCAGGCCAGCGCCATCCTGGTCGACCGTCACGCCCCCCTGATCCAGGAGGGCTGACGGCCGCCCGCCCTCGCGCTTTGTTGGATCGCGCGATCCAGGCTTCTCGGTGATTCCCCCTCAAGCCATCGCGCGCTACGGCACCGGGTGCACGTCGCCCGGCCGCTGCGGCGGCAGCTTGATCGCCAGCGAGCGGAACCGCCCGGTCGCGGCGCGCGAGCCGGCATGCGGCGTCCCCTTCGGGATGATGATCAGGTCGCCCGGCTTCACCGTCACCTCGCGGTCGCCCAGCCAGAAGGAGCCGCTGCCGTCGAGGATCAGCTGGATCTCGTTGGCCTCGGCATGGAAGTGCTTCAGCACATTGCCACTCTGCACCGCGATGGTGCCCTCCGGCGTGGTCACCAGGGTGCGCGAGCGCAGATCGGCATTCGGCACCAGCGGCCCGATCTCGTCCTCGGTCAGGGCCGAGAGGTTGATGATCTGCGCGGTCAGGCCCGCCGGCCGGGCGCCCTGGGCCGGCGTGCTCTGGGCTGGCGTGCTCTGGGCCGGCGTGCCCTGGGCTGGTGTGCCCTGGGCATCGGCCCGGCCGACCAGCGCGCTGGCCAGGAAGCCGGCGACGAAGGCGGCACCGAGGCCGCCGAGAATCAGGGGGGTGCGCATGGATCTGTCCTTCGGGTGAGAGGCTCCGGCCCCTCATCAGGCGCCCGGACGCGGCGCGCCGCAACCACCCCGCCGCACCGATTTGTCAGGCATCCGGCCATGGACAGCCGGCCGCGCCTCGGCCATGCCGTTTTCCTGGAGCGAAAGGACCCCATGGACGAGACCGCCCGGTCCGGCCTCGCCGCGGCGCATGCGCGACTGCTGGCGGATGGCCGGCTGCAATTCGCCTTCCCGGAGCCGACGCCCCCGCCGCCCCCGGCGCCGCCGCCCGGCCGCGGCTGGACCCTGGACTGGATCGGCGGCCTCGGCACGGTGGCGCCCTGGATCCTCTGGGGGCTGGTGGCGGTGCTGGGCCTGCTGCTGGCCTGGGTCGTCCTGCAGCAGCTGCGCCAGGCGCAGCGCCGCCGCGAGGGCGCGGGCCTCGCCGTCCCGACAGCGGAAGCCGAGCGCCAGGCCGCCCGCGCCGGCGCCCTGCTGGCCGAGGCCGATGCCCTGGCCGCCGCCGGCCGCTTCGCCGAGGCGGTCCGCGTCCTGCTGCACCAGAGCCTGGCCGAGATCGGCATCCAGCGCCCGCGCCTGCTGCGCCCGGCCTTCACCAGCCGCGACATCGCCGCCCTGCCCGGCCTGCCCGGCCCGGTGCGCCAGGCCTTCGGCGCCATCGCCGCGGTGGTCGAGCGCGCCGTCTTCGGCGGCCGCGCCATCGGCGAGGCGCAATGGCAGGAATGCCGCGGCTTCTTCGCCCGCCTCGCCGAGCCGGCGGCCTGGACCGCATGAGCCCCGCATGAGCAGGGCCGCCCGCCTCGCCGGCGCCGGCTTCTCGCCGGTCGCCGCCCTCTGGCTGATCCTGGTCGGCGTGCTCTCCTTCGCCGCCTTCCTGCTGCTGACCATCTACGAGCCCGAGCTGCGCGCCGGGCAGAGCCCCGGCGGGCATGCGCTGTCACGCTCGGCGCTGGGCTATGCCGGGCTGGTGCGCCTGCTGCAGGACCAGGGCGTGCCGACCGGCATCTCCCGCACCGGGCCGGAGGATGCCGCCTCGATCCCCGCCGCGGCCGGCCTGCTGGTGCTGACGCCGGGCCCCGGCAGCGCCTATCGCGAGATCGCGCCGCTGATCGGCGCGCGGACCGGCGCGGTGCTGCTGGTGCTGCCGAAATGGGCGGCGCGGCCCGACCCCGACCATCCCGGCTGGCTGCGCGACCCGCGGCTGCTCGGCCTGCCCACCGTCTCGCGGCTGCTCGACGACGGCAAGGTGTCGCGCTCCGAGGAGCCGGCGACGCCGCTGCTGACCGCGGCCGCGCCGCTGCCGGCCAAGCGCCGGCTGAAGCCCGCGCCGATGGAGGGGGTGCAGAGCGTCCTCGGCAGCGACTACCAGCCGGTGCTGACCGATCCGAACGGCCGCCTGCTGCTGGCGCGCCATGGCGGCCTCGGCAATCTCTACGTGCTGGCCGATCCCGACCTGCTGAACAACCGCGGCCTGCGCAGCCTCGAAGGGGCGGAGACCGCCTTCGCCATCATCGACGGCCTGCGCGCCGGCGGCAGCGTGCGGTTCGACGTCTCGCTGAACGGGCTGGCGCGGCAGCGCAACCCGATGCGCCTCGCCCTCGAGCCGCCCTTCCTGGCGGCGACGCTGTGCCTGCTGGCGGCGGCCCTGCTGACCGCCTGGCACGCCGCCCGCCGCTTCGGCCCGGCCCGCGCCGAGGCCGCGGCGCTGGCGCTGGGGTCGCGGGCGCTGGCCGACAACACCGCCGGTCTGCTGGCCATGGCGCAGCGCGAGCACCGCATGGGCGGCCGCTATGCCGCGCTGACCGTCCGGCTGACCCGGCTGAACCCCGAGGCGCTGGAGCGGCGCCGCAAACTGCTCGGGCTGAAGGACAGCCTGGCGGCGCTGCGCGAGGCCGCCGAGGCCGCCACCAACCGGGCGGAGCTGGTCCGCGCCGCCCGCAACCTGCACCGCTGGAGACAGGAATTGACCCGTGAACGTCGCTGAGGTCCGCGCCCTGGCGCAGCAGATCCAGGCCGAGATCGGCAAGGCGGTGATCGGCCAGTCGGCCACCGTGGAGCTGATGACGACGGCGCTGCTGGCCGGCGGCCATGTGCTGCTGGAAGGCCCGCCCGGCACCGCCAAGACCTTCCTGGCGCAGTGCTTCGCCCGCACCCTGAAGCTGGATTTCGGCCGCATCCAGTTCACGCCCGACCTGATGCCGGGCGACATCCTGGGCAGCAATGTCTTCAACTTCCAGACCAGCGCCTTCACCCTGACGCGCGGCCCGATCTTCTGCGAGCTGCTGGTTGCCGACGAGATCAACCGCACCCCGCCGAAGACCCAGGCCGCCCTGCTGGAGGCGATGCAGGAGCGCCACGTGACGCTGGACGGCGTCCGCCACGACCTGGGCACCCGCTTCATGGTGGTGGCGACACAGAATCCGCTCGAGCAGCAGGGCACCTATCCGCTGCCCGAGGCGCAGCTCGACCGCTTCCTGTTCAAGCAGTCGATGCCCTATCCCTCCGAGGAGGAGGAGCGCGCCATCGTCGCCGGCCATGGCCAGCGCAGCGGCTCGCCCGATCCGGCGGCGATGGGGGTGCAGCCGGTGCTGGACGGCGCCGGGCTCTCCGCCGCCATGGAGGTCGTCGCCGGCATCCGCCTGCACGAGGACATCGTTTCCTACATCGTCCGCCTGGTGCGGGCGACGCGGGAGGCGCCCGACCTGGAGGGCGGCGCCTCGCCGCGCGCGGCGGTGATGCTGGCCATGGCGGCGCGGGCGCGGGCGGTGCTGGAGGGGCGCGACTATGTCATCCCCGACGACGTCAAGGCGCTGGCCCTGCCGGCGCTGCGGCACCGCGTGCTGCTCTCGCCGGCCGCCCAGATCGAGGGCCGCCGCGCCGAGACGGTCGTCGCCGAGCTGATCGCCCAGGTGGAAGCCCCCAAGTGAAGCCGGCCGGCGGCGCGCTCTATCCGACGCGGCGCGCCATCGCGCTGATGGCGGCCGGCGCGCCGCTGGCCCTGCTGCTGGCCCTCTTCCTGCCGCGGCTCTGGGTGCTCGGCCTCGCCTGGATTCTCTTCGTTCTTCTGCTCATCGCCGCTGACCTGGCGCTCGGCGCCCGGCGCAAAGGCCTGGCGCTGAACCTCGACCTGCCCGGCGCCGTCGGGCTCGACGACCGCGCCGAGGCCGTCTTCCGCCCGGCCTTCCGCGGCCGCGCGCCGGCCAGCCTGGAGCTGGCGCTGCAGGTCGATCCGCTGCTGGCCGCCAGCCCCGCCCGCCAGGTGTTCTCCGACACCGCCCGCGTCACCCTGGCGCCGCAGCGCCGGGGCGAGGCCAGCCTTCCCATGGCCTGGCTGCGCTGGCGCGGCCCGCTGGGCCTGGTCTGGCGCCAGCAGAGCTTCGGTCCCGGGCCTCGGATAAAGATCTTTCCCGGCACCAAGGCGGTGACCGACTTCGCCATGCGGCTGTTCTCCCGCCACGCGCCGCCCGGCCAGCGGGTGCAGCAGCAGATCGGCGACAGCGCCGAATTCCACGCGCTGAAGGAATTCGGCGCCGGCGGCAGCCTGCGCTCGATCGCCTGGCGGCAATCGGCCCGCCATGTCCGGCTGCTGGCCCGCGAGAGCCATGCCGAGACCAACCACCATGTGGTCCTCGCCCTCGACACCGGCCGGCTGATGTGCGCGCCGATGGAGGGGCTGCCGAAGCTCGACCACGCGCTGCATGCCGCCCTGCTGCTGGCCTATGTCGCGCTGCGCGGCGGCGACCGCGTCGGCCTCTTCGCCTTCGACGCGCAGCCGGTGCTGTCCTCCGGCGCGCTGGTCGGGCCCGCCGCCTTTCCGACCCTGCAGCGCCTGGCGGCCAGCCTCGAATACTCGACCGAGGAAACCAACTTCACCCTCGGCCTGGCCCGCCTCGGCGGCGAGCTGAAGCGCCGCTCGCTGGTCGTCGTCTTCACCGACTTCGCCGACACCACCGGCGCCGAGCTGATGCTGGAGAATGTCGGCCGGCTGATGGCGCGCCACCTCGTGCTGTTCGTGGCGCTGCGCGACGCCGAGCTCGAGGCCCTGGCCGAGGCCGCCCCGCGCCGCAGCGACGATGTCTCCCGCGCCGTCGTCGCCGGCGCCATGCTGCAGGAGCGCGAACTGGTGATGGAGAAGCTGCGCCATCTGGGCGTGCAGGTCATCCAGGCCTCGGCCCGCGAGCTCGGCCCGGCGCTGATCGACCGCTACGACGCGCTGAAGCGGCGCGACGCATTGTGAGGCCGCCGGCATGAGCGACATCCTCGGCGACGCGCCCCCCCGCGACATTCCCCTCCGCTCGCACCGCTTCCGCCGCGAGCGCGAGGCCGAGTGGCAGCGCCTCGAATCCCTCCTGAAGCTGGCCGAGGCCGGCCGCTGGGGCCGGCTGTCGGATGACGATCTGCTGGCCATCCCGGTGCTCTACCGCAGCGCCATCTCGGCGCTGTCGATCGCGCGCGCCACCTCGCTCGACCAGGGGCTGGTGCGCTACCTGGAGGCGCTCTGCACCCGCGCCTATTTCTTCGTCTATGGCGGCCGCGCCAGCCTGGGCGAGCGGCTGGGAAATTTCCTCGCCCGCGGCTGGGCGCGCGCGGTGCAGGGCATGGGGCGCGAGCTGCTGGCCGCCCTGCTGATCACCCTGCTCGGCGCCGTCGTGGCCTTCGCCATGGTGCAGGCCGATCCCGACTGGTACCGCAGCTTCGTCCCCGCCGGCCTCGCCGGCGGCCGCGACCCCGACGCCACGGCGCAATACCTGCGCGGCACCCTCTATGACGAGGACAAGACGGCGGCCGACGCGCTCTCGGTCTTCGCCACCTACCTGTTCACCCACAATGCGCGCATCGCCATCATGACCTTCGCCCTCGGCTTCGCCTTCTGCCTGCCGACGGTGCTGCTGCTGGCCTATAATGGCGCCGTGCTGGGGGCGATGGTCGCGGTCTTCGTCCGCAAGGGCCTTGGCTTCGAGCTCGGCGGCTGGCTGCTGATCCATGGCGTGACCGAGCTGCTGGCCATCATGCTGGCCGGCGCCGCGGGCCTGCGCATCGGCCTGGCCGTCGCCTTCCCCGGCGCCGAGAGCCGGCTGCATTCGGCCAGCCTCGCCGGCCGCCAGGCGGCCACCGCCATGGGCGGCGTGGTGCTGATGCTGGTGCTCGCCGGCCTGCTGGAAGGCTTCGGCCGCCAGATGATCCAGAGCGACCTCTGGCGCTACGCCATCGCCGGTTCCACGGCGCTCTTCTGGGCGCTCTATCTCGGCTGGCCGCGCCGCGATGCCGAAGGCGGCGACGCATGAGCGCCACGGCGAAACCCGCCCCCGCCGCCCGCGAGCCCGGCCGCATCCGACGCTTCGTCACCCCCGAGGGCGTCGATCTGCGCCTGACGCTGGGCGAGGCCTCGGAACGCGCCGCCGCCTTCCTGATCGACCTGCTGATCATGGTGGCGATCCTGGTGGCGATCACCATCCTATGCTGGGCGATGCTGGCCGGCGGCCGCCATGCCGACCTGCCGCTGGCCGCCATCGTCTGGCTGCTCAGCTTCTTCCTGCTGCGCAGCTTCTACTTCACCGTCTTCGAGCTGCGCCCGAGCAATGCCACGCCGGGCAAGCGGCTGATGGGACTGCGCGTCGCGGCGCGCGACGGCGGCCGGCTCGGCGCCGACGCCATCTTCGCCCGCAACCTGATGCGCGAGATCGAGATCTTCCTGCCCATCACCATGTTCTTCGCCGGCGACGACCAGGTCTCCGGCTGGATCGCCGCGGCCGGCCTGGTCTGGACCGGGATCTTCCTGTTCTTCCCGCTGTTCAACAAGGACCGGCTGCGGGTCGGCGACCTGCTCGCCGGCACCTGGGTGGTCAAGCTGCCGCGCCGCGCGCTGCTCGCCGACCTGGCCACCATGCCCGTCGCCGCCGCCGGGCCAAGCTTCACCACCGAGCAGCTGCGCGCCTATGGCGTCAAGGAGCTGCAGGTGCTGGAAACCGTGCTGCGCCAGGACCGCGCCGCCACCCTCCGCGAGGTCGCCGAGCGCATCCGCCGCAAGATCGACTGGCAGGGCGAGGCGATGGACGACGCGGCCTTCCTGCGGGCCTACTACCTGGCGCTGCGGCGCGAGCTGGAGGGCAAGCTGCTGTTCGGCAAACGGCGCAGGGACAAGCACGATTCATGAGAAGGCCAGGGGAATGAATTCCCCTGGACCCCTGCTTTTTTCTGCCTGTGCTGCCGCGCGCCTCAGTCGAAGATCGACGCCAGGGTTTCGGGGCCGGCACCGTCCTGGATGCGGCGCAGCTCGGCATAGAGCGCGGCGCTGCCCGTCGCGCCGATCGTTGCGCTCACCGCCGAGGTCAGCCCCTGCAGCAGCGTGTCCACCCAGTAGAACTCGGTCGTCACCAGCAGATAGGCGAAGGCCACCGGGATGCCGCTCAGCGCCGCGCTGATCGCCATGTAGAAGATCGCCAGGCCGAGGATGCGCCAGCGGTTGCCCTTGGTCAGCTCCCGGCTGCGGCGCAGCCCGCCGAACACCCCGGTCCGCTCGATCACCACCGCCGGCACCGTCACCGACCAGGCGCAGAGCAGCATCACCCCCGGCACCACCAGCAGGGCGATCCCCAGGACGATGCCCATCAGCATCAGGATCGCCGCCGCCAGCGCCGGCAGCAGCGCCCGCAGCCCGCGCCCCAGGCTCTCGCCCAGGCCGGCGCGGCGGCCGTTGAAGTCGGCGACCGCGGCATGGGTCAGCACCGCCTGCAGCAGGTAGTGCAGCAGCATGCCGAACAGCCCCATCCCGGCCCCCGTGACGGCGCCGATCACCATCATGCTGGCGCTGCTCTCCACCATCACGTCGGGCACCAGCAGCGTCCGCGCCAGCAGGAACTGCCCGGCGATCGTTGGCAGCGACACCACCAGCAGCGGCAGCAGCAGGAAGGCGACCGGCTGCCGTCCGATCACGCCGAAGGTCATCCGGGCGATCGGCGCCAGGCCGATCTTCTCGGCCGGCGGCAGGCGGCCGGACACTGGGCCGGACACTGGGCTGGACATGGGCTCTCCGTTCGGGCGTTGCAGGTCGCGCGGCCCAGGGACCATGCGTTTCCGCAACAGGCAAGGCCCTGGTCCCGCCGCTGGCCGGGCTGTGATGCCGCCGCGCCAGACTGTGACCAGAGAATGGGACCGGAGACCGTGACCGGCCCTGCCGCCTTTGACCAGAACGGCCCTTGGGCATAGGAAGGCGGCTTCCGACGTCGACCTGACCACCCGCCGGCGCCGCTCCTGCCCCTGCGAGGCCCCCGATGCGCAACGATCCCCTCTCCCTCACCCAGCTCTCCGACGCCGTCGAGCGGAAGAGCCCGGCCTTCTCGGCCATGGCCGACCGCATCTGGGAGCATGCCGAGCTGCGCTTCGCCGAGCACCGCTCGATCGAGGAGCAGATCGCCCTGCTGGAGGCCGAGGGCTTCCGCATCACCCGCAACCTCGGCGGCATCCCCACCGCCTTCATGGCCGAGGCCGGCAGCGGTGGCCCGGTGATCGGCTTCCTCGGCGAGTTCGACGCCCTGGCTGGCCTCAGCCAGGAGGCCGGAATTGCCGAGCCGCGCGCCGTCACTCCGGGCGCCACCGGCCATGGCTGCGGCCACAACCTGCTGGGGGCCGGCGCCATGCTGGCCGCCGTCGCCGCGCGCGACGAGCTGGCCGCCAACGGCCTGCCCGGCACCGTCCGCTACTATGGCTGCCCCGGCGAGGAAGGCGGCTCCGGCAAGACCTTCATGGCGCGGGAGGGCGTGTTCAACGACATCGATGCCGCGGTGACCTGGCATCCGGGCGTGGTCAGCAGCGTCAACTCGCAGCGCTCCATGGCCAATTTCCAGGTCTATTTCCGCTTCAAGGGCCGCGCCTCGCATGCCGCCGGCTCGCCCTGGCTGGGCCGCTCGGCGCTGGACGCGGTCGAGATCATGAATGTCGGCGTCAACTACCTGCGCGAGCACATGCCGCTGGATTGCCGCGTCCATTACGCCATCACCAATTCCGGCGGCAATTCGCCGAATGTGGTGCAGGCCGATGCCGAGGTGCTCTACCTGATCCGCGGCCCCAAGGTGCGCGACGCCCAGGCGCTGTTCGACCGCGTCAAGGCCTGCGCCGAGGGGGCGGCCATCATGACCGGCACCAGCATGTCGATGGAGATCGACAAGGCCTGTTCCGACACCATCCCGAACACCGCGCTGGAGATGCGCATGTTCGAGAACCTTTCCCGTCTCGGCGCGCCCTCCTTCGACGAAGCCGACCTGAAATTCGCCGAGGAAATCCGCGCGACGCTGAGCGAGGAGGACATCGCCGACAGCCTGCGCGCCGTCGCCGCCCCGGAGAGCGTCGGCGCCGAGCCGCTGCATGCCGGCGTGCTGCATTTCGACGGCACCTCGCTGGCCGGCAACGGCTCGACCGATGTCGGCGATGTCAGCCAGATCGTCCCCACCGTGCAGTGCTGGGGCGCCACCTGGGCGGTCGGCACCCCCTTCCACACCTGGCAGGCGGTGGCCCAGGGCAAGAGCGGCCACGCGCACAAGGGCATGGTCCAGGCCGCCAAGGCGATGGCCGCGACCGCGCTCGACGCCTATCGCGATCCCGAGCTGCTGGCCCGCGCCAAGGCCGAGCTGGCGGGCCGCACCGGCGGCCGCGCCTATGCCTGCCCGATCCCGGCCGAGGTGCTGGCCCCGCCGCTGCGCCCGAAGCGCTGAGCGTTCCTCGCGGCGCCGCTCGCAGCCCTGGCTGTGGTGGCGCCGCGCCGGATCGGCTATGACCCCCGGCCTCCTTTCTTCCCCTGCCTCGAAGGGTCCTGCCATGACCGACACCCCGCCCGACCGCCTTTCCTCCAATCCGAAGAGCCCCTTCTACGACCAGGCCCTGCTGGAGCGCGGCGTCGGCGTGCGGTTCAAGGGCGTCGAGAAGAACAACGTGGACGAATACTGTGTCAGCGAGGGCTGGGTCCGCCTGACCATCGGCAATACCCTGGACCGCAAGGGCAATCCGATGACCATGAAGCTGCAGGGCACGGTCGAGCCGTATTTCCGCGACACCGCCGAGCCGAAGGAAGCCTGACCGCCCGGCCAGCGCGGCCCTCCCGGCGATCCCTGGCCGGAAGGGCGGGCCTGGCCGTCGCCGCCTGCCTTGGCCGGCCGCCGGCGCCGCAAGTCCAACGCGCCGGACTTCGGCCATGATACGGGCGGCAGCCGGATCGAATGCTTTGCGGAACTTTCGGCCTTTTTACACTTGTGCTCTAGGGTTCAGGCCCGGGCTCAGGCTATCGTGCCGCCGGCAGCGCCGGGGACGGGTCCTGGTGGATTCCGAAGCAAGCGGCGCACCTCGCCCGCGAGGGAAGACCAAGACGTGCACCTGACGCGTGAGCAGTTCCGCATTGCCGAGACTCTCGGCTGCAGCTTCCAACCCGCCGCCCCCGACCAGATCGCGCGCCTGTCGATGCAGAGACGCGTCTTCTGGCTCGACGATCAGGCCTTCCTGGGCCAGCGCCAGGACGGCTTCTACGAGACCGCCGCCACCCTGACACGGCTGCTGCAGGAGGCCAAGGTTCCGCTGCCGCCCGAAGCCGTTCTCGCTGAACCCGAGCCGGCCCCGCCGGCCTTGGCCGAACCGGTGTTGGTTGAGCCGGCGGTGGTTGAGCCGGCGGTGGTTGAGCCGGCAGTGGCCGAATCCGCCCCCGCCGCGGCGGCTGTCCCGGAGGAGGAAGCCGCCGCCGAACCGCCGCCGCCGGCCCGGGCCGCGCCCCGCCGTCGCCAGCCGGTGGCGCCCGCGCCTGCCCCGGAGGAGACCGGGGAAGCCCCGGAGGACCGGCCCGAGCCCGCCGAGGCGGAGGCCGCCGAGGCCTTGGTGGAGGCGGCGCCGGCCGTTGCCGCGCCGCGCCGCGCGCCGCCGCGCTCCGCCCGGGCCGAGACCGCCAGCCTGGTCGCCGCCTTCGTCGCCAGCACCCCGGTCGCCCCGGCCGAGCTGCCCGAGCTGATCCGCAGCATCCACCAGAGCGTGTTGAGCCTCTCCCGCCGCTGACCGGCTTGCCTTCCGCGGCCGCAGCCGGAACAACGGGGTCTGCGAGACGACGGGGGGAGAGGAATGACCGAAGGGCTGATCCTGGCGCTGGACCAGGGCACCACCTCGACGCGCAGCATCCTGTTCGACACGCCGGGCCTGACGCCGCGGGCGATGGCGCAGCAGGAGATCGCCCAGCACTATCCCGGCCCCGGCTGGGTCGAGCACGATCCGGAAGAGCTGTTCCAGTCCAGCCTGGCGACGCTGCGCCAGGCCATCGCCCGGGCGGGCGTCAACGCCGGCGCCATCGCCGGCATCGGCATCGCCAACCAGCGCGAGACCGTGCTGGTCTGGGACCGCGCCTCCGGCCGGCCGCTGCACCGCGCCATCGTCTGGCAGGACCGCCGCACCGCCGCCGCCTGCGCGGCCTTGCGCCAGCAGGGCCATGCCGCCGCCGTCGAGGCCACCACCGGCCTGCTGATCGATCCCTATTTCTCGGCCACCAAGATCGCCTGGATCCTGGACCATGTCGCCGGCGCCCGCCGCACCGCCGAGCAGGGGCGGCTCGCCTTCGGCACCGTCGACAGCTGGCTGATCTGGCGCCTGACCGGCGGCCGCGCCCATGTCACCGATGCGACCAACGCCGCCCGCTCGCTGCTCTACGACATCGAGGCCGGCGCCTGGGACCCGGCGATGCTGGACCTCTTCCGCATCCCGGCCTCGATGCTGCCGGAGGTGCGCGACTGCGCCGCCGAGTTCGGCACCACCGACCCGGCGCTGCTGGGCGCTGCCCTGCCGATCCGCGGCGTCGCCGGCGACCAGCAGGCGGCGACCATCGGCCAGGCCTGCTTCCGCCCCGGCATGGTCAAGGCGACCTATGGCACCGGCGCCTTCGCCCTGCTGAACACCGGCGACACCCCGGTGCGCTCGAAGAACCGGCTGCTGACCACCATCGCCTGCCAGCTCGACGGGAAGCGGACCTATGCCCTGGAAGGCGCCATCTTCGTCGCCGGCGCGGCGGTGCAATGGCTGCGCGACGGGCTCGGGCTGATCGGCAGCGCCGCCGAGAGCAACCGCCTGGCCGAGGCCGCCGATCCGGCGAAGCGCCTCTATCTGGTGCCGGCCTTCGTCGGCCTCGGCGTGCCGCATTGGGATGCCGAGGCGCGCGGCGCCATCTTCGGCCTGACCCGCGATTCCGGCCCGGCCGATTTCGCCCGCGCCGCGCTGGAGGCCACCGCCTTCCAGACCCGCGACCTGCTGGAGGCCATGCACCGCGACCTGGCCCCCGCTGCGCTGGCCGGGGGCCAGGCGATCGAGGTGCTGCGCGCCGATGGCGGCATGGCCGCCTCCGACTGGACCATGCAATGCCTGGCCGACATGCTGGACCGCCCGGTCGATCGCCCGGTGGTGCAGGAGACCACCGCGCTGGGCGCTGCCTATCTGGCCGGGCTGCAGGCCGGCCTCTGCCCGGCGCCGGCGGATTTCGCGCGGCAATGGCGGCTGCAGCGCCGCTTCACCCCGGCGCTGGACCCGGCGGCGCGGGAGGCGGCCTATGCCGGCTGGTGCGACGCCGTCCGCCGCACCCTTTCGCGCCCCGGCTGATGCGGATGGTCCGGGCCCTGGCGCTGGCGGCGCTGCCCTTGGCCTTGCTGACCGGGGCGGCGCCGGCCCAGCCGGCCCGCGATGCCTATGACCTGCTGACCCGCCAGGCGGCGCCGGTCGCCTGGGCCGCCGAGGTCACCGCCACCGCGGCGGGCTGGCGCATCGCCTATCCGCGCCCCGAGGGCCCGGCCTGCCCGCTGCCCGGGCCGCTGGTCCTGCCGCAGGGCCGCGCCGCGCCGGTCATGCTCCGCAGCGAGGACCCTGATGCCCTGCATGACTGGCGGGTGCCGGGGCTGGGGCTGAGCACCACCGCCATTCCCGGCCGCGTCGCCACCATCGCCATCCCCGCCGCGGCCACCGGCGACTTCCCCGGCGAGGCCGGGTCGCCCGCCATCCGGGTGATGCCGCCGGCCGATTATGCCGGCTGGCGCGACAGCGTGCTGCGCCCCGCCTGCCCGCCCTGAGCCTGGCTCTCCCAGGGCTCCAGCCGCAGCTGCAGCCGCGGCATCAGCCGCGCCCCGGTGGCCAGGGCGCGGCGGCGGATGAAGCGCAGCATCGGCGCCTGGTGGTCCGGCGTCTCCCAGCCGCAGCGGCCCTCCGGGGCGCGGATCGCCTGCCGCCGCAGCAGGGCGATCAGCAGCGGCAGGCTCTGCGGCGCGCGCCGGCCGGCGCCCAGCCCATAGACCGCATGCACCCAGACCCGGTCCGGCGCGGTCCAGGCCGCCATCGCCCAGCCCAGCACCTGGCCTTCCACCCGCCAGGCCAGGCTGAGCTCCGGCGCGCAGGCCGGCGCCAGCTGGAAGGGATCGAGCCCGCTGGGCACCGCCGCCCGGTCCAGCGCGGCGCGCAGCGCGGCGCGCGCCGCCGGATCGACGCTGGCCCAGTCGCAGACCTCCCCGGCCGGCGGCGGCAGCCGCGCCAGCATGGTCGCCAGCCGGTGCGCCGCCAGGGCCGGCGACAGGCTGACGCTCAGCCCGGCCGGCCGCGCCACCCCGCCGGCGGCGGCCAGCAGCGCGCCCAGCCCGTCCGGCGCCTCCTCGGGCGGGGTCCAGCGCACCTCGAGCGGCCGCGCCGGCAGCGCGACGCGCAGGCCGCGCAGCAGCGCCGCGCCGATGCCGCGCCGCCGCAGCCCGGCGCGCACGCCGATCCACAGCAGCTCGACCCCGCCCTGCGGCAGCGGCACGGCCAGCGCGCCGCCGGCCGTGCCGCCCAGGAAGGCGACCCGCAGCGCCATGACCGGCGCCCCGGCCAGGGCGATGCGATGCCGCAGGGTCGCCACCAGCGGCGGCGGCAGCAGACCGGCCCAGGCCTGCTCGGGACGGCAGAAGGAGGTCGGCCACATGCCGAGACCAATGCCATGGCCGCATGGTCACGGTGAAGGCTTGTTGTCGCGGCCCCCTGGCGCTTTGAGATGCATCCGCCGTAATTTTGCAACGCGGGGCAAAAACTCTGAGCCGGCCGGCCGGGCCCGCCCGCGCCGCGCCGGCTAGGATGCAGCGGCCGCACAGCGAGTCGGCCGAGGGAGGGCGCGATGCGACCGGATGATGTCATGGCCAGCTTCCGCCAGCTCTTCGCGGAGCGGCCGGAGGCGGCGGCGGGCCTGGCCGGGCTGCGCGACCTCGATGCCGCCGCCGAGCTGCTGGACCGCATCGGCGCCCGCCATGGCATCGCCACCAGCGCGGCCGAGATCCGCGGCCATGTCCGCCGCCTGCGCGAGGAGCTCTCCCCCCGCGGCGAGCTGTCGGAGGCGGCGCTGGACGGCATCAGCGGCGGCCAGCAGGGCGAGATGTCGGAACTGGCCTTCATGCTGAGCTGCCTCGGCCGGCCGGCCGGTCCGGGGCTTTGAGCGGCGGCCTCGGCAGCGCTGGCCTGGTCCGGCCGCCCAGCCCGGACCAGCTCGACCGCGTCCTGCGCGTCACCCCCTCCCTGGCCTGGCCCGCCCTGCTGCTGCTGCTGCTCCTGCTGGCCGCCGGCCTCGCCTGGAGCATCGTCGCCACGGCGGCGGTGAAGACCGTGGCACAGGGCGTGCTGCTCTCGGCCGGCGGCGTCGGCGATGTGGTGGCCCCCGCCACCGGGCGGCTGCGCCAGCTCCTGGCGCTGCCCGGCGAGCGGGTCGCCGCCGGCCAGCCGGTGGCGCTGCTCGACCAGCCGGAGCTGGAGGCCGACCTGTCGCGCCGCCGCACCGAGGCGGCGACGCTGGAGGACCAGGAGCGGCGCATCCGCGCCTTCCTCGACGGCGAGGCCACGGCGCGCGGCCGGCTCGCCGCCGCGCGCGAGCAGAGCCTGCGCGAACGCCGCGCCGCGCTGGTGGCGCTGGAGGCCACCATGGCCGAGATGGCCAGCATCCAGCAGGGCCTGTTCGCCCGTGGCCTCGGCACCCGCGAGCGCTTCCTGGCGGCGCGGCAGCAGGCGCAGGAGGTGCAGAGCCAGCGCAGCGAGGCCGAGGCCGCCCTGGTCCAGATCGCCGCCGAGGCGGAGGCCGAGCGCATCCGCGGCGCCCGCGAGCTGCTCGACCTCGGCGTCCGCCGCGCCGCCGTGGCGCGCGAGATCGCCTGGACCGAGGCCGAGCTCGCCCGCCGCGGCCAGGTGCTGGCCCCGGCCGAGGGGCTGCTGGTCGAGCAGGTCGCCAATCCCGGCGAGCGGATCGAGGCCGGCGCGCCGGTGCTGCGCTTCCTGGCCGGCAGCGAGAGCGAGGCCGACAGCCTGGTCGGGCTGCTCTACGTGCCGCCGGCCGATGGCAAGCGGGTGCGGCCGGGGATGCGGGTGCAGGTCATCCCCTCGACGGTGCGGGTGCAGCGCGACGGCTTCATCGAAGGGGAGATCCTCTCGGTCTCGCCGATCGCGGCGACGCGCGAAGGCATCCAGCGGACGCTGCGCAATGCCGCGCTGGTGGAGCAGCTGACGCAGCAGGGCGCGCCGGTGCAGGCCACCGTCCGGCTGGCGCGCGATCCGGCGACGCCATCGGGCTATCGCTGGTCGACCGGCACCGGGCCGCAGCGCGCCATCGGCAATGGCACGCCGGCCGAGGGCCGCATCGTCGTCGACGACATCCCGCTGATCGCCCTGCTGCTGCCCGAGGCCGAGACGCTGCTGGCGCGGCTCGGCCTGCGCTGAGCGCCATGGCCGCCGCGACACCCCCCGACGCCGGCCGCCGCCGCAGCCCGACCATCCTGCAGCTGGAGGCGGTGGAATGCGGCGCCGCCTGCCTGGCCATGGTGCTGGCCACGCATGGCCGCTGGGTGCCGCTGGCCGAGCTGCGGCTGGCCTGCGGCGTCTCCCGCGACGGCAGCCGCGCCGGCAATGTGGTGCGCGCCGCCCGCCGCTACGGGCTGGAGGCGCGCGGCTTCCGCCACGAGCTGGCGGCGCTGAAGGCGGTGCCGAAGCCGGCCATCGTCTTCGTCAACCTCAACCACTTCATGGTGCTGGAGGGCTTCTCGAAGGGCCGCGTCTTCCTCAACGACCCGGCCGGCGGCCGGCGGATCATGACGGAGGCGGAATTCGACGCGATCTATTCCGGCGTGGTGCTGACCTTCGTCCCGGGGACAGAGTTCCGGCGCGAGGGCGCGCCGCCGGGCATCGCCGGGCGGCTCTGGGCACAACTGGCCGGCGCGCGCGACGCCATGGCCTATGTCGCGCTCGCCGCTCTCGGCCTGGTGCTGGCGGCCATCCTGCTGCCGGCCTTCAGCCGCATCTTCATCGACCAGTACCTGCTGGAGGGCCAGGGCGACTGGCTGGAATGGCTGGTCGCCGCCTTCGTCGGGCTGGCGCTGCTGCAGGCGGGCCTGGCCTGGCTGAAAGGCCTGGTGGTGCGGCGGCTGGCGACGCGGGTGACGCTCGCCACCTCGGCGCGCTTCGTCTGGCGCATGCTGCGGCTGCCGATCCCCTTCTTCACCCAGCGCTATGCCGGCAGCATCGGCAGCCGGGCCGAGCTGACCACGGCGCTCGGCCAGCATGCCGCGCGCGACCTGGCCGTGCTGCTGGCCGAGGGGCTGGGCGTGCTGGTCTTCCTGGCCGCGATGCTGCTGACCAGTCCGCCGCTGGCGGCGGTCGCGGCGCTGGCGGCCGCCGGCAACCTGGCGCTGTTCCTGCTGGCCCGCCGGCGGATCGAGGCGCGCGAGCAGAAGGCGGCGCTCGACCAGGTGAAGCTCGGCGCCAGGACCATGCTCGGGCTGCAGCTGATCGAGAGCCTGAAGGCCACCGGCACCGACGGCCCCTTCTTCACCGCCTGGGCCGGGCAGCACGCGCTGGTCGCCAGCCAGCAGCAGGAGACCGGGCGGCTCTCGGCCGGCTTCGTCACCCTGCCCGACTTCCTGGCGCAGCTCGGCGCCGCGCTGGTGCTGCTGCTGGGCGGCTGGCTGGTGATGCGGGGGCAGATCACGCTGGGCACGCTGGTCGCCTTCCAGCTGCTGCAGGCGGGCATGGCGGTGCCGCTGCGCCTGCTGATGCTGAGCGCGGTGCAGCTGCAATCCGCGCGCGGCGTGGTCGACCAGCTGGAGGACGTGCTTCTCCAGCCCGAGGCACCCGAGTTCGCCGATGACCACGAGCTCGATGGCAGGCGGCAGCGGCTGAGCGGGGCGCTGTCGCTGTCCGGCGTCAGCTTCGGCTACGCGCTGCTGGAGCCGCCGCTGATCGAGGCATTCTCCCTGGAGCTGGTGCCGGGGGCGCGGGTGGCGCTGGTCGGGCCCTCGGGCAGCGGCAAGTCGACGGTGGGGCGGCTGGTCACCGGCCTGTTCCAGCCCTGGTCGGGCGAGATCCGCCTGGACGGCCTGCCGCCCGCCGCCCTGCCGCGCCGCCTGCTGCGTGACAGCCTGGCCGTGGTCGACCAGGACATCGTGCTGTTCGAGGGCAGCCTGCGCGACAACATCGCCCTCTGGGACGACACCATGCCCGAGGCCGCCATCACCGCCGCCGCCCGCGACGCGATGATCCACGACACCATCATGGCGCGCCCCGGCGGCTATGACGGCGCCGTCGAGGAAGGCGGCCGCAACTTCTCGGGCGGCCAGCGGCAGCGGCTGGAGATCGCCCGCGCCCTGGTCGCCAGCCCCAGCCTGCTGGTGCTGGACGAGGCGACCAGCGCGCTCGACCCGGTCACCGAGAAGCGGATCATGGACAATCTCCGCCGCCGCGGCTGCGCCTGCCTGATCATCGCGCATCGCCTGTCGACCATCCGCGACTGCGACGAGATCATCGTCATGCACCGCGGCAAGGTGCTGGAGCGCGGCACGCACGAGACGCTGCTGGCCGCCGGCGGCGCCTATGCCCGGCTGATCGAGGCCTGACGCCGATGCCGAGCCCCGCCCTGCTGGAGCTGGCGCGCCGCGAGGGCGCGATCCGCCCGATCGCCGGCAATTCTCCGCTCGTTCTGGATGACCCTTCCGGCGCCTGGCTGGTGCTGGAGGGCGCGGTCGAGCTGTTCCTCGTCCCCCTGGAAGACGGCAGGCCGGCCGGGCTGCGCCAGCATCTCTTCGCGGTGCCGCAGGGCGGGCTGCTGTTCGGCCTCGATGGCAGCAGCCTGCCGGCGCCGGTCGGGCTGCTGGCGGTGGGACAGGTCGGCAGCGTCATCGCCCGGCTGCCGCTGGCGGCCCTGCGCGGCCTGCCCGAGCAGGGGCCGCTGGCCGCCCCGGTGGAAGCCTGGGCGCGCGAGGTCTCGCTGGCCCTGGCCCGCCCGATCGCGCCGCGCCCGCGCCTGGCCGGGCAGTTCCGCCCTGGCGAGCGGATCGATCCGCAGCCCGGCCAGCGGCTCGGCTGCGCCCAGGGGCTGGGCTGGGTCACCCTGCCCGCCCCCGGCTTCTTCCTCGACACCGGCGAGGTCGAGTCGGGAGAGACCCTGCCGCTGGCCGCCGGCGCCTGGCTGGAGCTGACCCGCGCCGCCCCGCTCGACAGCCGCGACACCGCCGCCGCCCTGGCCACCGGCGAGGCCTGGGCCGGCCTGGCGACCCTGCACCGGCAATTGTTAGAGATCCTGCCGCTGAATTTGCGGCTGGCGGCGGTGGACGAGGCCAACCGGCTGCGCGCCCGGGCCGAGGCCGATCTCTCGGCCGGGCGCGCCGGCCTGGACCGGCTGGCCGCCCCCCTGGCGGCGCGGGCCGCGCCGGTCGAGGCGGTGGGCGACAGCGACGATCCCTTGCTGCGCGCCGTGGCGGCCGTGGTGGCGGCGCTCGGCGGCCGGCTGGTGCCGCCGCCGCCGCGCCGGCTGCATGGCGCGCTGCAGCCGCCGAGCCTGGAGGACATCCTGCGCGCCAACGGGATCCGCGCCCGCCCGGTGCAGCTGGAAGCCGGCTGGTGGCGGCGCGATGCCGGGCCGCTGCTGCTGCTGCGCGACGAGGCGCCGCCGCTGGCCCTGCTGCCACGCCGCTTCCGCGGCGGCTGGCGCGCCTATGACCCGGTGGCGGGCGCGGTCTCGCCGCTGCCGGCGCGGGAGGCCGCCCGGCTGCGCGGCGCCGCGCAGAGCCTGTCGCTGCCGCTGCCGGCCCGGCCGCTCTCGGGCCTGTCCATCATCGGCCGGGTGCTGCGCTGGAGCCGTGGCGAGGCGGCGACCGTGCTCGGGCTCGGCCTGGCGGCGGGGCTGCTCAATCTCGGCCTGCCGCTGGCCACCGGCGTGCTGGTCGACAGCGTCATCCCCGCCCATGACCTGCCGAAGCTGGCCGAGCTCGGCCTGGTGCTGGGGCTGCTGGCCGGGGTCATGCTGCTGCTGCGCTACGCCGTGCAGATCGCCGCCCTGCGGATCGAGGGCCATGCCGGCACCCGCCTGCAGGCCGCCATCCTGGACCGGCTGCTGCGCCTGCCGATGCGCTTCTTCCGCGACCACAATGCCGGCGTGCTGGCCAAGCGGGCGCTGGCGATCCAGGCGATCCAGCAGGCGGCCGGCGGCGCCATGGTGGGCAGCCTGCTGACCGGCGTGCTGTCGCTGGTCTCGCTCGGCATCATGGCCTGGTATTCGCCGGCGCTGACCCTGGTGGCGCTGGCCTGCCTGGGCCTGCTGCTGGTGCCGGGGGTGCTGCTCGGCTGGATGCGGCTGCGGCAGGAGCGCGACGTGGTGCGGCTGGCCGGCGAGAGCGCCGGGCTGCTGCTGCAGCTGGCCACCGGCATCGCCAAGCTGCGCCTGGCCGCCGCCGAGCACCGCGCCTTCCTGCGCTGGTCGCGGCTGCAGGCGCGCCTCGCCCGGCAGCGCTTCCTGGCCGAGCAGACGCAGAGCCTGGCCGAGCTGCTGAACGGGTTGGGCCTGCCGCTGGCCACCGCCGCCCTGTTCACCGCCATCCACGCGCTGGGCCTCGGGCCCACGGGGACGCAGGCCAGCGGGCTGGCGCTCGGCGCGCTGCTCGGCTTCCTCAACGCCTTCAGCCAGTGCCTGGGCGGGCTGACCGCGCTGATGGCGACGGCGGTGCAGATCGCCGGGCTGCGGCCGCTCTATGCCTATGCCGCGCCGATCCTGGAGGCGGTGCCGGAAAGCGGCGGCGGCCGCGCCGATCCGGGGCGCCTCTCCGGCGCGATCGAGGTCAGCCGCGTCACCTTCCGCCACGCGCCCGAGGCGCCGGCGCTGTTCGCCGACCTGTCGCTCCGCATCGCGGCCGGCGAATACGTCGCGGTGGTCGGGCCGTCCGGCAGCGGCAAGTCGACGCTGCTGCGGCTGCTGCTGGGCTTCGAGACGCCGCAGGCGGGGGCGGTGCTCTATGACGGGCAGGATCTGCAGGGGCTGGACCCGCAGGCGCTGCGCCGGCAGCTGGGCGTCGTGCTGCAGGACGGGCGGCTGCTGCCGGGTTCCCTCCTCGAGAACATCCTGGGGGCGAACCTGCACCTGACCGAGGCCGAGGCCTGGGAGGCCGCCGAACGGGTCGGCCTGGCCGAGGACATCCGCGCCATGCCGATGCGGATGCAGACGGTGATCTCGGATTCCGGCAGCACCCTGTCGGGCGGCCAGGTGCAGCGCGTGCTGCTGGCCCGCGCGGTGGTGGCGCGGCCGCGCATCCTGCTGCTGGACGAGGCGACCAGCGCCCTCGACAACCGGACCCAGGCGGTGGTGACAGAAAGCCTGGACCGGCTGAACGCCACCCGCCTGGTCATCGCCCACCGCCTGTCGACGGTGGTGCATGCGGACCGGATCCTGGTGATGAGTGAGGGGCGGATCGTGGAGAGCGGTTCTTTTTCGGAGTTGATGGAGCGTGGAGGGGTGTTCAGGGAGTTGGCGGAGAGGCAGTTGGTTTAGAGGCTGTTATTGACCTCTCATAATCTATTTAAATCGCTAAACTAACAAACTCTGATATAAAATTATAATTTGAATTTGATTTAAGCAACGTTCAAAGAAACCTTTTGGCAACGACTTGCGCAACTATACAGATTAGATTTTGTTGATAATCCGATTCGATCGCCTTATCATTAAATTATTCTACTGTATAAGATACCTGGAGATGGATATGGAAACCAAATCAAACAAAATTACTATCGAAATAAGCGAAAATTCATCTGAATTCTTGGAAAAATGGCGCATTAAAAAAGGATTTTCAAGAACAAGCGCAATATAGTTTCTTATTTACAATTCGGAAAGGCTCACTGATGAGAAAAATTTTGTCCCCACAGGCGCAGAAAAACTTTCCTTATACCTTTTAACAGAAATACTTAAAGAAATCAGTGATTCATCCGAGAGTATCCTCCTGCAAAAACTTCTTTTGGGAGGGCACTACTGGGCAATAAATTCTGAATTTACAGGGATATTTCACAATCATGTAGATAATCCTAAATCAGCCCAGCAAGTCATAAATATACTTGATATGTGGTACATAATTGAGAATTCTTATCGTAAGTTCTCAACACAAGATAAAAAAATGATTGAAGATCATTTCAAAGGAAATTTCAGAAAAGAATTCATGGGGTTCTCGGGAAATGATGAAACCGAACATCTTGGGATTGCTCGTATTTTTATTGATGATCTCAATAAATTTGGTTACTTTAAAGGGAGAAATTTAAACTCGCACTTTCCGACACTTTCAGAAAATCTTGCTATTTACAGCAAATTCAAGGAAATTCGCCCTCATCTTGCGGACCGTGATCTCGAACTTTCTGAATTTATTGAGCTAGAGCATAATCCGATCATTCTGGTTCATATCCTGCGGCGGTGAAGTAGCTGGCACACTCCTGCGGTGAGAACTGCGGGAGGGCGTCACGGATGGCATCCCAGAGCGCA
>NZ_JBBCWY010000008.1:0-313651 GCF_037145735.1 Roseomonas sp. USHLN139
GGCCGGGGCGGGTTCCGCCTCCTTCGGCGCCGGGGCGGGCGGCGGCGGCGCGGCGGCGGCCGGCTCGCCCGGCAGGGCGTCGAAGGCGGCCTCGGCCGCGCTGGCGGAGGCCTCGGGCGAGGTGTCGATGGCGGCCGCCGGCGCCGGCGCGGCGGCCGTGGCGGCGCCGGGCGCCTCGCCGCGCCAGGCGGCATCCAGCCGGGCGATCAGCGCGGTGTCGTCGCCGCCCGGCTCGCTGCCGGTCGCCTCCAGCCCGGCGACGATGCTCTTCAGGCAGTCCAGCGCCGAAAGGATCAGCGTGATCCCCTCCGGCGTCACCTGCAGCGTGCCCTCGCGGTAGCGGCCGAGCACGTTCTCCGCCGCATGCGCCACTTTCTCCAGCCGCGACAGGCCGAGAAAGCCGCAGGTGCCCTTGATCGTGTGGACGTTGCGGAAGATTTCTGACAGCGTCGGGCGGTCGTCCGGCGCCTTTTCCAGCTTCAGCAGCGCCACGTCGAGCGCCGCCAGCCCCTCATTGGTCTCGGTCAGGAAGTCGGCGAGAAGGTCGTCCACGGCATTCCCCGGAAGGCGGCATCGGATGGCGTCATCCGCAGCCTGGGGGCGCCGTGCCGAAGAAAGCGTAAAGCCGGGGGCCGAATGCGCCGCCGCTGGTGGCTCAGTCTCAGCTCGCCACCCCCTGCGGCCACAGCAGCAGCGCCGGCGCGGCATCGTCGCCGACGGCGTCCGCCGGCGCCGCCAGCTGCACGCTCCAGCCGGCGGCGGCGGCCAGCCGCCGCAGCATCCGCGCCAGCACCTCGCGCGGGCCGCCCTGGCCCTCGCCCTGCAGCACCGGCGCCAGGCTCGCCGGCCAGCGGGCCTGCCGCCCGGCCGGGCACAGCCGCAGCCCCGCCTCCCAGCCGCCCGGCGCGGCGCCCACCTGCACCGTGCCGCCGCGCGGCAGCGCCTCGCCTCCCAGCATGGCGGCGACCAGCAGCAGCTGCGCCACCGGCGCCGGCAGCGCCGCCTCGGCCGGCAGCTGGCCGAGATCCAGCCGGGCGCGGCCGCCGGCGAGCAGCCCGTCGACCAGCCCCGCCACCTCGGACAGCGCCAGCGGCCCGGTCCCCGCCCCGCAGGCGGCGCGCCAGAATTTCAGCCGGCGGCGCAGCTCGGCGGCGGCGTCGCGCGCCAGCTCCCCGGCCTCGGGCTCCTCGGCCAGCAGGTCGATCGCCCCGGCGACGGTGCCGAGCGGCCCCACCAGATCGTGGCACAGGCGCGCGCAGAGATCCTGCGCCAGCATCGCTTCCGCATCCATGGCCAGGCTCGCTCCGCTGTCCCTGCCGGGCCCCTATCCGGGATCGGCTTCACGGGGAGTTAACATCACGCTTCCGTGATCATCAGGCAGCATGGCGCGGGCTGGCCGCGGCCGCCAGCCTCCGTCACCTTCGCCGCCGATGATGCGAGACCGCCGCGAATGACCCTGCTCGAGCCCGGCATGCTGGTGCGCCACCCGACCCGGCCGGACTGGGGCACCGGCCAGGTGCAATCGGTGGTGGGCCCCCGCGTCACCGTCAATTTCGAGCATGCCGGCAAGCTGCTGATCAACGCCGCCCAGGTCGCGCTCGAGGTGGTCGACGCGCCATGATGGCCGCCCTGGCCGAGGCCTGGGGCCAGCTCGGCAGCGGCGCGCTGGCCGTCGCCGCCCTCGCCACCCTGATCGCCGGGCTGATGCGCGGCTATTCCGGCTTCGGCACCGCCATCCTGCTGGCGCCGGTCTATTCCACCCTCTGGGGCCCGCGCGCCGGCGTCCCGGTGATGCTGCTGATGGAGCTCTTCGTCTCCGCCTATCTGCTGCCGCGCGCCTTCGCCCAGGCCAACCGGCGGGTGATCTTCTCGATGGGGGGCGCGGCCATCCTGGCCACGCCGCTCGGCGCCTATATCCTGTTCGTCGCCGATGGCGCGCTGCTGCGGAAGGCGATCGGCGGCTTCGTCCTGGTCTTCGGCCTGCTGCTGATGTCGCCCTGGCGCTACCATGGCAGCCGGCCGCTCGGGCTGAACCTGACGATCGGCACCCTCTCCGGCCTGCTGAAGGGCGCGACCGGCATGTCCGGCCCGCCGGTCATCCTCTATTTGCTCTCGGGGCCGGAGGCGGCGGCGCAGCACCGCGCCAACCTGATCCTGTATTTCGGCCTGATCGGCATCGTCGCGGTCATCCCGCCGCTCTGGGGCGGGCTGATCGGCTGGCCGGTGCTGCTGCTGACCGCGCTGATGCTGCCCGTGCTGCTGGCGGCCGTGCCGGTCGGCGCCCGGCTGTTCCATGTGCTGCCGGTCGCCTGGTACCGCCGTCTGGCGCTGCTCGCCCTGCTGGCGGCCGGCCTCTTCGCGCTGCTCGGCTGAGCAGGCGCGCATGCGCCGCCCCTTGCATGCCGCCCCCTCGACCGCCCAAATGACAGGGCGTCGTATCCCGTCAGGAATTGCCCCATGATCGATCCGTTCGGCCGGCGGATCAGCTATCTCCGCGTCTCGGTGACCGATCGCTGCGACCTTCGCTGCGTCTATTGCATGGCCGAGGACATGAGTTTCCTGCCCAAGGCCGAGATTCTCAGCCTGGAGGAGCTCGAACGGCTCTGCGCCGCCTTCATCGGCCTGGGCGTCGACCGGCTGCGGCTTACCGGCGGCGAGCCGCTGGTGCGGCGCGACGTCATGCGGCTGATCCGCAACCTGGGCCAGCGCCTCGGTCCGGGGGGCCTGCGCGAGCTGACGCTGACCACCAACGGCACCCAGCTGACCAAATATGCCGAGGAGCTGCATGCCGCCGGCGTCCGCCGCATCAATGTCTCGCTCGATTCGCTGGACCCGGCGACCTTCAAGGCGCTGACCCGCTGGGGCGAGATCGGCAAGACGCTGGACGGCATCTTCGCCGCCAAGGCCGCCGGCCTGGCGGTAAAGATCAACGCGGTGGCGATGAAGGGCGTGAACGAGAAAGAGTTCGACCGGATGATCGCCTGGTGCGGCGAGCACGGCTTCGACCTGACGCTGATCGAGACCATGCCGCTCGGCGAGATCACCGGCAGCCGCAGCGACCAGTACCTGCCGCTCTCCCTGGTGCGGCGCGACCTGCGGCAGCGCTGGACCCTGGAGGACAGCGACCACGTCACCGGCGGCCCGGCGCGCTACATGACCATCGCCGAGACCGGGCAGCGGCTCGGCTTCATCACGCCGATGACCCATAATTTCTGCGAAAGCTGCAACCGGGTGCGTCTCACCTGCACCGGAACCCTGTATATGTGCCTGGGCCAGGAGGATGCCGCGGATCTGCGCGCCGTCCTGCGCGACCCGGGCATCGACGAGGCCGGGTTGCGGGCGGCGATCGAGGCGGCCATCGCCCGCAAGCCGCAGGGCCATGACTTCGTCATCGACCGGCGCCGCGCCCGCCCCGCGGTCGGGCGCCACATGAGCGTGACAGGCGGCTGAGAGATGGAAATGGACGGTGTGCGGAATATCGTGGCCTCGCTGTCCATCCCCGGCATGCCGGAATGGACCGGGCTGCTGCTGCTCTGCCTCGGGCTGCTCTGCGCCGCCGCCTTCCTGCTGATGCCGTTCAGCGTCTTCGGGGTGAAGGCGCGGCTGGAGGCCCTCGAGGTGCAGCTCGACGAGATCCAGGGCGAGCTGCGCGAGCTGGCGCTGCGCCTGCAGGAGCCGGCGCTGAACCGCCGGCCCGCTGCCTCGACCGAGGAATGGGCGGAGCCGCCGACGCGCGGCCTGCCGCCGATGGCGGCGCCGCGGGAGTCGCGGATCACGCCGCCGGTGCCGCCGCCGGCGGCCTGGCCCGAGGCCGGGCAGCCGCGCCGGGCGGAGCCCCGGCTCGACTGGCCGCGGCAGAAATAGGCGAGGCGCCGGGGGCGCCGGTCCCCCGGTCCTGCCGCCCGCTTCAGCGGCTGCGGGCGGCCTGCGCGATGGCGCGGGTGAAGGTGTCGGCGTCCATCTCGGTCAGCAGCGCCTTCTGCCGCGTCGGCACCGCCACGAAGACCTTCAGGAAGCGCCCGGCGGCGATGCCGACGCAGACCTGCTGCCACATCGCGGTGCGGCCATAGGTGCCCTCGACCACCGCGCATTGCATCGGTGCGCCGCCCGGCACGTCCAGCGCGTGGCGCGCCGTCTCGGCCATGCGGCGGCCGGGGGCCGGGCTGGTCGCCTCGGCGACGCCTTCCTCCAGCTTGCCGGTCACCACCGCCGCCGGCGTCGCCGGGGTCAGCACCGGCTGGCCGTGCTCATAGAGCATGACCGTGGCGACCGCCGCCCGCGCCAGCACGCTGCCGCGCGCCGGGGTGGCGTAATCGACGGCGCGGCCCTGGCCGGGGGCGCTGGCCTCCATGTCGGTGGTCATGCCGCGGCTGAACCCGGCCGCCTGTTCCGGCAGCCGGGCCAGCACGATGTCATAGCTGGGCCGCTCCTGCGCGGCCCGGGCGGCGCCGGTCGCGGCCTCGTCGCCCGGCGCGACGCAACCGGCCAGCAGGCCGGCGGCGAGCAGCGCGGGGCAGAGGCCGAGCCCGGCCGCCTTCAATGCGCGGCCTCCGGTGCCGGCACGGGAAGCCCCAGCTGCAGTGCTGCATTCGCCATGATCACGCCCTCCCAAAGCAGTTCAAAGCCGATATAGGCAATCAGCGCGACGCCGACATAGGCGATGATCTTGTAGCGATCCAGCAGCTTTGCCAGCAGGCCGCCCGCCAGGCCCATCATCACGATGGAGATGGCCAGGCCCACGACCAGCAGAGTCAGGTTCGAGCGCGCCACGCCGGCGACCGCCAGGACATTGTCCAGGCTCATCGAGACATCGGCCAGGATGATCTGCCACAGCGCCTGCAGCAGGCTCTTCTCCTCCGCCTCGCCCTTGGCCTCGGCCTCGTCGCCGCCGCCATGGCGCAGCTCGCGGTAGAAGGTGAAGGCGATGTAGAGCAGCGCCGCGCCGCCGACCAGGTCGACCCACCAGAGCGACAGCAGCAGGGTGGCGAAGATCGAGAAGACGATGCGCAGCACCGCCGCGGCGACCACGCCGAACAGCACCGCCTTGCCGCGCTGATGCGCCGGCAGCCCCGCCGCCGCCAGCCCGATCACCACGGCGTTGTCGCCCGAGAGGATGACATTCAGCCAGATGATCTCGGCCAGCGGGCCGAGCATGCCAGTCAGACTTTCCATCAGGATTCCCCCGCCAGGGCGCCGCACTGCGCCGAGAAAGGACCGTTCTGGCCCTCATTCCGGCGGCACGCTCCGCGAGCGGGCCAGGGCCGTCAAGGCGGCGCCCCCCCGGCGCCTGTCGGCCAAGTGACGGATTCGCAATGCGAATCACCAAAGCCAAGGGTTGTGACAGGGGCTTCACGCATGAAAAAGGGCCCGGCAGCCTGGCTGCCGGGCCCCTTTCCGGGCGGGTTGATCGGGTGGCTCAGCCGGCGGGCTGGCTGCCGCCGGTCAGATAGGGCAGCACCTCGCCGCCGCCCGACCAGATCATCTGGACCGCGACATAGAGGATCACCAGCAGGCCGATCCAGGCGATCCAGCGGTAGCGCTCGAGCAGGCGGGCGATGAAGGTGGCGGCGACGCCCATCAGCACCACCGAGATGGCCAGGCCGACGACCAGCACCCAGAGATGGTCCTTGGCCGCGCCGGCGACCGCCAGCACGTTGTCCAGGCTCATCGAGACATCGGCCACCAGGATCTGGATGATGGCGCCCTTCAGCGTCTTGCCCTGGCCGGGGCCCGCCGCCGCCTGCTCCATCTCCGCCTCGGAGACTTCCGGCTGATGGCCGCGCTGCAGCTCGCGGAACATCTTGTAGCAGACCCAGAGCAGCAGGACGCCACCGGCCAGCGTCAGGCCGACGATGGCCAGCAGCTGGGTGGTGATGGCGGCGAAGCCGATGCGCATGATCGTCGCCGCGGCGATGCCCCAGAAGATCGCCTTGCGCCGCTGTTCCGTCGGCAGGCCGGCCGCGGCCATGCCCACGACGATGGCATTGTCGCCCGCCAGCACGAGGTCGATCAGCAGGACCTGTCCGAGAGCGATCAGCTCCGGCATGAAAGCCGCCAAATCCATGAACGCTTGTCCCCATTCCCGATGGTGAGCCCGGCGCATAAGGCTGTCTTGAACATTGCACAACAGTCATGCAGGAACATGACAGCTTTGACATGTTTGGCCGGTTGACGCCGCCAAGCCTGGCCGCCATTCCCCGCCCTCCCGGGCCGCGCGCGTGCCGGCCACCTCGCCTCCCCCACCCGCGCAGGAGATCGGCCCATGGTGCCGCGCTATTCCCGTCCCGAAATGGCCGCCATCTGGTCGCCCGAGGCGCGCTACCAGATCTGGTTCGAGATCGAGGCGCTGGCCGCCGAGGCGATGGGTCAGCTGGGCACCATCCCGGCCGAGGCCGCCGCGCTGATCCGGCAGAAGGGCGGCCCGCGCGCCGCCGCCATCTCGGAAGCCGACCTGGCGCGAATCGACGAAATCGAGCGCGAGACCCGGCACGACGTCATCGCCTTCCTGACCTGGCTGGGCGAGGGAATCGGCCCCGAGGCCCGCTTCATGCACCAGGGCCTGACCAGCTCCGACGTGCTGGACACCTGCCTCTCGGTGCAGCTGGCCCGCGCCGCCGACCTGCTGCTGGCCGATCTGGACGCGCTGCTGGCCGCGCTGAAGCGCCGCGCCATCGAGCACAAGCTGACGCCGACCATCGGCCGCAGCCACGGCATCCATGCCGAGCCGACCACCTTCGGCCTGAAGCTGGCCGGCCATTACGCCGAGTTCAGCCGCAACCGGGCCCGCCTCGCCGTGGCGCGTGAAGAAATCGCCACCTGCGCCATCTCCGGCGCCGTCGGCACCTTCGCCGCGGTCGACCCGAAGGTCGAGGAATTCGTCGCCGCGAAGCTGGGCCTGGCCGTCGAGCCGGTCTCCACCCAGGTGATCCCGCGCGACCGCCACGCCGCCTTCTTCGCGACGCTGGCCGTCATCGCCTCGGGCATCGAGCGGCTGGCGACCGAGGTGCGGCACCTGCAGCGCTCCGAGGTGCGGGAGGCGGAGGAATACTTCCACCCCGGCCAGAAGGGGTCGTCGGCCATGCCGCACAAGCGCAACCCGGTGCTGTCCGAGAACCTGACCGGCCTGGCCCGGCTGGTGCGCGGCTATGCCCTGCCGGCGCTGGAGAACGTGGCGCTGTGGCACGAGCGCGACATCAGCCACTCCTCGGTCGAGCGGGTGATCGGCCCCGACGCCACCATCGCCCTCGACTTCGCGCTGTTCCGCCTGACCGGCATGATCGACAAGCTGACCGTCTATCCGGAGCGGATGAACGCCAATCTGGAAAGCCTGGGCGGCGTCGCCCATAGCCAGAAGGTGCTGCTGGCCCTGACCCAGGCCGGGCTGTCGCGCGAGGGCGCCTACCGCGCCGTGCAGCGCGCCGCCATGGCGACCTGGACGGCGCTCGGCTCGGAAGACGCGAAGACCTTCCGCGACAACCTGCTGCTGGACGCCGAGGTGTCGGAGAAGTTCGACGCGGCGACCATCGACCAGATCATCGATCCGCAGCGCGACTTCCGCCATGTCGACACCATCTTCCAGCGCGTCTTCGGCTGATCGTCAGGGACAGCAAGGCCAGGGGAAGGAATTCCCCTGGACCCCTTCTTTTTTCTGTTCCTTGCCATCGGTGAGGGCATGGGAACAGCGACTTACCGGGTTACCTGACACGCGGCTGTGAAAGCTCGGCCATGAAGCGGCCCGGTGTCCGCCACGGTTCTGCCTTACGGACTGGCCATTTTCAGGGTCATGTCGAGGAGGAACCCAACCATGCCCGGCTTCCGCAATCTGGCTTTGACTGGCATGGCCGCGGTCGGCCTGGCGCTGGGACTCACCACGCTGCCGGCTCAGGCCCAGGCGAATGACGAGGTCGTGCTGGTGCACGATCACTGGCGCCATCGCGGCTATGGCTATGGCCGGCCGGACTATTACCGTCCGCCCCCGCCGCCGCGCTATTACGGCTATGAGCGGCCGCGCTACTACTACCCGCCGCCGCGGGTGTACTACCCGCCGCCGCCCCCGCCGCCGCGGTATTACCGTCCGCCCCCGGGCGTCTATTTCAGCTTCTGAGCCACGCCCCCCGGGGCGGCATAAGGATCAGAAAAAAGAAGGGGTCCAGGGGAATTCCTTCCCCTGGCCTTTTCTCCGTGGTCAGACCGGCGCCCCGGCCTGCGTATCGGTGCCCTTCTCGTCGAGCTTGGCTTCCAGCTTGGCGACCCGCTCGGCGAGGGCCGCGCTTTCCTCCCGCGCCCGCCGCGCCACTTCCAGCGCCGCGTCCAGGTCTTCGCGCCGCACCAGCTCCAGCTTCTGCACCATGATCTCGACCTGGGACTTGGCCATGGCTTCGACCTCGGCGCGCAGTCCCGCGACCACCGAGAAGGCGCCGCCGGCCATGCCGGCCAGGTCGTCGAAGAACTTGCCGCGGCGCCCAGCGCCGCCCTCGGAACCGCTATTCATCTGCTGACCCTCCATTTGCGGCGCAACTTGCCCGGCCCCGCGCCCGGCGCCTATACCCGGCGCGCCCGGCGGGCGACCATGCCCCCCCGCGCGCAAAATCGCGGAAGGACCCGTGCATGTATCTGGTCACTGGCGGCGCCGGTTTCATCGGCTCCAACCTGGTCGCGGCGCTTTGTGAGCGGGGTGCCGAGGTGATGGTCTGCGACCGGCTGCGCGCCGGCGAGGAGGGCCGCGAGAAGTGGCGCAACCTGGCGCATCACGACATCGCCGGGGTGCTGCCGCCGGAGCGGTTGTGGGACTGGCTGGCGGTGAACCGGCCGGAGGTCATCTTCCATCTCGGCGCGATCAGCGCGACCACGGTGCGCGACGGCGACCTGGTGGCGGAGAACAACCTGGTCCTGACGCTGGCGCTGCACGACTGGTGCGCGCAGGCCGGGGTGCGGCTGGTCTATGCCTCCTCGGCGGCGACCTATGGCGACGGGACGGAAGGCTTCGATGACGACCCGGCGCGCGACGCGCTGGCGCGGCTCAGGCCGCTGAACCTTTATGGCTGGTCGAAGCACCAGACCGACCGGCGGATCGCCGCCCTGCAGGCGCTGGGCCGGCCGCAGCCGCCGCAATGCGCCGGGCTGAAGTTCTTCAACGTCTACGGGCCGAATGAATTCCACAAGGGCCGCATGGCCAGCGTGGTGCTGCACAAGTTCCGCCAGATCATGACCGGCGCGCCGGCGACGCTGTTCCGCTCGGACCGCGAGGGCATCGCCGATGGCGAGCAGCTGCGCGACTTCGTGCATGTCGACGATTGCGTCGAGGTGATGCTCTGGCTGCTCGACCATCCGGCGGTGAACGGCCTGTTCAACGTCGGCACCGGCACGGCGCGCAGCTTCCTCGACCTGACGCGGGCGATCTATGCGGCGCTCGGCCGCGCGCCGGAGATCGCCTTCGTCGATATGCCGGTCGATCTGGTCGGCAAGTACCAGTACTATACGCAAGCGCGGATGGAACGGCTGCGCGCCGCCGGCTTCGACGGCAGCGCCACCAGCCTCGAGGACGGGGTCCGCCGCTACGTTCAGGACTTCCTGACCCAGCCCGACCCCTACCGTTAAGGCCGCCGCCTGATGCTCTTCGCCATCCCCTTCCCCGCCATCGACCCGGTGCTGGTCGAGATCGGGCCCTTCGCCATCCGCTGGTACGCCCTGGCCTATATCGCCGGCATCCTGATCGGCTGGCGGCTGATGCGGCGGCTGGCGGCGCTGGAGCCGGTGGCCGCCAGCGCCGAGCAGATCGACGACTTCGTCACCTGGGCGGTGCTGGGCGTGATCCTCGGCGGGCGGCTGGGCTATGTGCTGTTCTACCAGCCCGACCATTATCTCTCGGCGCCCTGGGAGGCGCTCTACCTCTGGAAGGGCGGCATGTCCTTCCATGGGGGTGCGGCCGGCGTCATCGTCGCCGTCTTCCTGTTCTGCCGGCGCCAGGGGCTGAACGTGCTGCGCTTCGGCGACCGGCTGACCGCGGTGGTGCCGGTCGGCCTGTTCTTCGGCCGGCTGGCCAATTTCATCAATGGCGAGCTCTGGGGCCGCGTCAGCGACGTGCCCTGGGCGATGGTCTTCCCGCATGGCGGACCGGAGCCGCGCCATCCCAGCCAGCTCTACCAGGCCTTCCTCGAAGGTTTTTGTCTGTTGGTCATCCTGCAGATCCTCGTCCGTATTCCGGCGATCCGGGCGCGGCAGGGCTTCATCGCCGGCGCCTTCCTGGCCGGCTATGGCATCGCCCGCATCATCGGCGAGCTGTTCCGCCAGCCGGACGCGCAGCTCGGCTTCCTCTGGGGCGGCGCCACCATGGGGCAGCTGCTGTCGATCCCGATGGTGCTGGTGGGCGCGGGGCTGATGCTGGCGGCGCGCCCGCCGGCCCGGCCGGCCGCGGCCTGAGCCCGGCGCCCGCGCCATGAGCCAGGACCTTCCCGAGAGGCTGGACCGCTTCATGGCCCGGGCAGCCAGCGCCTACTACGCCGGGCGCAACCCGTTCGGCGCCACCGGCGACTTCACCACGGCGCCGGAGATCTCCCAGGCCTTCGGCGAGTGCCTGGGCCTCTGGGCGGCGGTGGTCTGGCGCGCCATGGGCCAGCCCGACCCGGTGCTGCTGGTCGAGCTCGGCCCCGGCCGCGGCACGCTGATGGCCGATGCGCTGCGCGCGGTCGAGACGGTGATGCCCGAGTTCCGCGAGGCCGTGCAGGTGCATCTGGTGGAGCAGAGCCCCTCGCTGCGGCTGACCCAGGCGCGCACCCTGCTGCCGAGCGGCGCCGGCCCCGCCTGGCACGACACGATCGACACCCTGCCCGCCGGCCCGGCGCTGATCCTGGCCAACGAGTTCCTGGACGCGCTGCCGATCCGCCAGTTCGTGCGCCGCGGCGGGGCCTGGCTGGAACGGCATGTCGCCGGGGGCGCCTTCGTCGAGCTGCCCGCCGAATCGCTCCCCGCCCTGCCCGCCGAGGCGCCGGAAGGCGCCGTGCAGGAGGTCTGCGAGGCCGGGCTGGCGCTGACCCGGCGCTTGGCGGCACGGCTCGCCCGGCAGGGCGGCGCCGCGCTGTTCATCGATTACGGCCCGGCGCGCAGCGGCTTCGGCGATTCGCTGCAGGCGCTCAGCCAGCATCGCCGCGCCGATCCGCTGGACCCGGCGGGCAGTGCCGACATCACCGCCCATGTCGACTTCCAGGCCATCGCCGCCGCCGGCCGCGCCGCCGGCGCGCGGATCTGGGGGCCGCTGCCGCAGGGCATCTTCCTGCAGGCGCTCGGCCTGGTCACCCGCGCCAGCATGCTGGCCCGCAGCCATCCGGCCAGCGCCGGCATGCAGCTTTCCGCCGCCCAGCGCCTGATCGCCCCCGAAGGCATGGGGCGGCTGTTCAAGGCGCTGGGGCTTTGCCACCCTGAATTGCCCAATCTGCCGGGGTTCGAGACCGCATGACCGCCGAATTCCTGACCGCCGATCCGCTCTCCGGCCTGCCGCATGGCTTCTTCACCCGCCGCGGCGGCGTCTCCACCGGCGGCTTCGCCTCGCTGAACTGCTCGCTGTCGGGCAAGGACGACGCCGCGGCGGTCGCCACCAACCGGGCCCGCGCCATGGCGGCGCTGGGCCTGCCGGCCGGGGCGCTCTGCGGCCTGACCCAGGTGCACGGCACCGCGGTCGCCGTGCTGACCGAGCCGGTGCCGCCCGAGTCGCGGCCGACCGCCGATGCCATGGTGACCCGGGTGCCGGGCCTGGCGCTCGGCATCGTCACCGCCGATTGCGGCCCGGTGCTGTTCGCCGACCGCGAGGCGGGCGTCGTCGGCGCCGCCCATGCCGGCTGGCGCGGCGCGGTGGCCGGCATGCTGGAGGCCACGCTCGACGCCATGGAGGGCCTCGGCGCGAACCGCAGGAAGATCACCGCGGTGGTCGGGCCCTGCATCCGCCAGGCCTCCTATGAGGTCGGCGCCGAGCTGCGCGACGCCGTGCTGGCGCGCGCCGAGGCCGATGCGCGCTTCCTGGTGCCCGGCCGGCGCGACGGGCACTGGCAGTTCGACCTGGCCGGCTATTGCGCCGCCCGCCTGGTCGCCGCCGGCGCCGGGCTGGTCGCGGTGATCCCGGCCGATACCTTCGCCGAGCCGCAACGCTTCTTCAGCCACCGCCGGCGTACCCTCGCCGGCGAGGGGCCGATCGGCCACCAGCTCTCGGCCATCGCCCTGCCGGGTTGAGAGCCCCCCGCCATGCCCTATCTGGTGATGTTCCTCGTGATGGTGATGCTGACCATGCTGGTGTCCTGTTTTGCCCTTATCTGAAGCTTTCCGGCGTCTCTTCCTGCCGCTGGCCCTGCTGGCCACCCTCTCGGGCTGCGGCAGCTACTATTCCTACTGGGGCAATCCGGGCGGCGACGCGCCGCGGCTGGCGAAGCCGCCGGCCTACCGCATCGCCGTGCCGCGGCCGACCCAGGCGCTGCTGACCGATGCCGGGGCGGAGCGCTTCTCCAACACCCTGGCCGAGGCGCTGCGCGTCGCCGAGGTGCCGGCGGTGGCCATCGCCAGCCCCTATCCGCTGGACTGGCCGCTGCGCGTCTCCGCCGAGCGGCGTGGCGACCGGCTGGTGCCGCGCTACGAGCTGTTGGACGCCGATGGCGATTCGCTCGGCTCGGCCGATGGCGCGCCGGTGCCGCTGCGCGGCTGGGGGCTGGAGGAGGAGGCCGCCTTCAAGCAGGTCGCCGAGCGCGATGCCAAGCTGGTGGTGCAGCTGCTGGAGCGGGTCGAGGCGGCGCGCAAGGCGAGCGACCCGCAGGCCCTGGCCGGCCAGGGCGTCATCCGCATCCGCCTGGCCGGCGTGCGCGGCGCGCCGGGCGACGGCAACCGCAGCCTGAACGAGCAGATGCGCAGCTTCCTGACCAAGCTCGCCTACCTGCCGCAGGACAATGCCGAGGGCGCGACCTATGCCGTGCAGGGCCAGGTCGATGCGGTGACCACCGGCGACAAGCAGCGGATCGAGCTGCAATGGATCGTGACGCGGCGCGACGGCTACGAGCTCGGCCGCGTGGTGCAGATCAACGAGGTGCCGCGCGGCTCGCTGAACGGGCTCTGGGGCGATGTCGCCTATGTCGCGGCGGAGCAGGCGGCGGGTGGCATCCGCGAGGTGCTGCGCAACGCCGCGCAGCCACCGGAGATCACCAACCCGCCGGCGCCGCAGGCCCGGGTGGTGCGGCCCTGAACGGCAAGGCCGGGGATCCCGAAGGATCCCCGGCCTTTTTCTCACCGGCTGACCGAGACGGCGGACCTCAGGAGAGGTCGAGCGGCTCGAAGCGCCAGGCGGTCTCGCCCTCGGCCGGCGGGGTGACCCACATCGGCAGGGCGTTCGGGGTGCGCACATTGGCCGGCAGCCCGGCCTCGGCGCGGAAGGCGCGCCACAGCGCGCCATGCGCCACCACCAGCACCGGCCCCGGCTGCGCCAGGCAGTGGTTGATGGCGGCGACGGTGCGTTCGCGCAGCTGCAGGAAGCTCTCCGCCCCCTCCGGGGTGAAGTGGCCCTCGACCCAGTCGTCGAACCAGCCCGCCATCGGCTGGCCTTCCTGGACCCCGAAGGAGACCTCGTGCAGCGGGCCGTGCAGCTCGACCGGCAGGCCGAGCGCCGCCGCCGCCGTCTCCGCCGTCGCCTTGGCGCGGCCGAGCGGCGAGGCGACCACGGTGGCGATCCGGCGCTCCTCCACCGCCTGGGCGGCCAGGGCCCGCGCGGCGCGCTCGGCCTGGGCGATGCCCACCGCGTTCAGCGGGATGTCGATATTGCCCTGGGACAACCCCTGGGCGTTCCAGTCGGTCTCGCCGTGGCGCAGGAACCAGAACGGCTTGCGGATCAGCGCCTCGGGCATCAGGCCCCGAGACCTTCGGCCGCCAGCGCGCGCTGCACGGCGGGGCGCGCCAGCATGCGGGCGAAATGCGCGGCGACCTTGGGCGGCAGCGTCATGTTCATGCGCTTCACCGCCCAGTAGGAGACGAAGAACAGCGCCGCATCGGCCACCGAATAGCCGGAGGGCAGCAGCCAGTCGCCACCCGCCCACTGCTTCTCGATGACGGCAAAGCCCTTCTCGGCGATGGCGCGGCCCTGCTCGATGACCTTCGGCGCATCGGCCTCGCTGGGGGCGAAGCGCGCCTGGTTGAACAGGCGGGAAAAACCCTGCGGGTGGATGGTGCCGCAGACATGGTCCATCAGCGCCAGCGCCTGGGTCTGCTCGTCGAGTCCGGCCGGCCAGAGCTGGCTGCCCGGGTGGCTGTTGGCCAGCCAATAGGCGATGGCCGGCCATTCGGTCAGCACCACGCCATCGCCGCGGGTCAGCGTGGGCACCTTGCCCTTCGGGTTGATCGCCTGGAATTCCGGCCTGTTCTGCGCGCCTTCCTTCAGCAGCGTCGGCACCGCCTCATAGGGCGCGCCGATCTCTTCCAGGAGGACATGGATGCCGAGCGAGCAGGCACCGGGGGAGTAGTAGAGCTTCATGGCGTGTTCCCGTGGTCGCGGCCGCCTTGGCGGCGGCCCGGATGCGGCGGGCCGGAAGGTCGCGCTCCTGCGCCCCTGGCGGGGCCGGGGCGGCGTCCGGCAGGCGCCGAGCATCGGCGCGGCGGCTTCCCCGCGCAACCCGGCCCAGGGGGATTCGAGGGTGAATTTCCGGCGGCGGCGATGGCCGGCAGCGGCGCATGAAAAAAGGGGCCCCTGGGGGCCCCTTCTCGATGGCGGCGGCGGCGGCCGGATCAGGCGGCGCGCAGCGCCCGCGGCAGGTCGGCGACGGCGGCGTCGATCAGCTTGCCGTCGGTGGCGGCATCCAGCTGGCTGGCGATGACGTCGCGGGCGGCGGCCGTCGCAATGGCGGCGGCGGCCTGGCGGACCTCGGCCAGGGCACCGCTCTCGGCGGCCTGGATGCGCTCCATGGCCATGCGCTCGCGGCGCTTGGCGGCGGCTTCCGCCTCGGCGGCGGTGGCGGCGGCCAGGCGCTCGGCCTCGGCCTTGGCGCGGGCGATCAGCGCCTCGCCCTCGGCCAGGGCGGCGGCGCGGTCGGCCTCGGCCTGGCGGCGCATCGCCTCGGCCTCGGCGCGGAGGCGGGCGGCCTCATCCAGCTCGGCGCGGATCTTGTCGGCGCGGGCGTCGAGGGCCTCGGTCGCCTTGGCCCAGACCAGCTTCGCGACCAGGGCGGCGAAGATGACGAAGGAGACGGCGACCCAGAACTTCGGGTCCAGCCAGAAATGCTCGTAATGGTGCATGGTGACCTCCCTTACGCCTTGCCGTGGGCAGCCAGCGCGCGCTCGACGGCGCTGGAGACGGCCGCCTCGTTGCGGAGGCCGGTCAGGCGCTGCACCAGCGCGTTGGTGGTGTCGGTGGCCACCTCGCGCAGCGCGCCCATGGCGGCGTCGCGGGCGGTGTTGATGCGGGCCTCGGCGCTGGCGATCTGCTCGTTGAGCTTCGCGTTCAGCGCGGCGGTGCGGGCGGCGGCATCGGCCTGCGCGGCGGCGCCGGCGGTGGCGATGGCGGCCTGGCTCTCGGCGCGGGCCTTGGCGGTGGCGGCCTGATGCGCGACCAGCGCGGCATCGGCCTCGGCCTTGGCGGCGCGGGCGGCCTCGAGGTCACCCTCGATGCGGCTGCGGCGCTCGTCCAGCACGGCGGCGGCCTTGGGCAGCACGATGCTGGACAGCACGTAGTAGAAGACGCCGAAGATGATCAGCAGCCAGACGACCTGGGCCAGCATCAGCGGGTTGCCGAAGTCGAGCTGCGGCATGCCCCCCTCGGCCGCCATGGCGGCGGTGGAGACGGCGGTCATGGCCAGCGCGGCAAGGCTGAGCCGGGTGGCTTTGGTGGTCGCGGACTTCATCTTCTGCATCCTCAGGCCGTTCACCCTGTCGATCGATCGGCGCGCCGGACCTTGCGGCACGGCGCGCCGGCCGGGATCAGGTGAACAGGATCAGGAAGGCGATCAGCAGCGCGAAGAGCGCCACGGCTTCCGTCAGGGCGAAGCCCAGGATGCCGATCGGGAAGACGGTGTCGCGCGAGGCCGGGTTGCGGGCAACCGAGGCGATCAGCGTCGAGAAGATGTTGCCGAGCGCCAGGCCGACGCCGAACAGGGCGAGGACGGCGATGCCGGCACCAATGGCCTTAGCAGCAAGCACGATTTCCATCAGAGTAATCCCTTCGCTGATCTGATGTTGGTCCGCTGACGCGGGTCCTGGAAAGACGTGGCCCCCTTGTGGGGACTGGCCCCGTCAGTGCAGGTGCACCGCGTCGTGCAGGTAGATGCTGGTCAGGATGGCGAACACATAGGCCTGCAGGAAGGCGACCAGGAGTTCGAAACCGACCAGGAGAACGTTGACCGAGAGCGGCAGCAGCGCCACCACCGGGCCGATGAAGCCGAGGCCGCCCAGCAGCACGACGAAGGTGGCGAACACCTTCAGCAGCACGTGGCCGGCGACCATGTTGGCGAACAGACGCACCGAGAGGCTGATCGGGCGCGAGAGGTAGGAGACCACCTCGACCGGCACGATGATCGGCGCCAGCCAGAGCGGCGCGCCCTCGGGGAAGAAATAGCCGAAGAACTTCTTGCCGTGCAGGGCGAGCGCCACGACCGTCGTCACCAGGAACACCAGGAAGGCCAGACCGAAGGTCACGGCGATATGGCTGGTATAGGTGAAGGCGAAGGGCAGCAGGCCGATCACGTTGCCGAACAGCACGAACATGAACAGGGCGAAGACGAAGGGGAAATAGCGACGCCCCTCGTGGCCCACCTGTCCGGCGACCAGGTTCTCGACGAATTCGTAGAAGGTCTCGGCCAGGGCCTGGAAGCGGCCCGGCACCACGGCGCGCGGCGCCATGCCCCAGGCCATCAGCGCCACGATCACCACGCAGGCGGCGAGCATGTGGGCATTGGACTGGGTGAAGTTCACCGCCGCGCCAATCGGCCCGAAGGCGTGGGTCAGCTCGAACTGGCTCAGCGCGTCGATCGTCTTGCCTTCGGCGGCCACTGCGGCTCTCCCGTATCCGGTGCTTATCTCGGAGCGCCGTTCCGCGGGTTGAACAGCCGATAGACGTTCAACACCCCGGCGGCGCCGCCCACCACGAAGAACAGCATGAAGAGCCAGGGGAACGTGCCAAGCCACCGATCCAGCAGCCAGCCGAGGCCGGACCCCGCGATCAGCGCGGAGACCACCTCGACACCGGCCCGCATGCCGACGCGCAAGGCGCTTCCGGGCAGCCCCGAGGAGCCGTCCGCCGCCTTGGCATCCGCCTTCTCCAGTCCCCGCTTCTGCCGGGCCTGGCGCAGGCGCGCATCGAAATCGTTCTGCTCGTTCACCCTCGCTCCCGCTGCGGTTTCCCCCGCCGGAAGGCTGGACGGCTCGTAAGGGGGCGTTCATGTGGTGTCAAGTGCGCGGGACCGGGCCAGAGGGGTGAAACCCCTTTTGCCAGCGGGGTTTCAGGCAACGCGCCGGCGCCTGCCGGCAGCTCTCCGCCAGACCGCCATGGCCGCGTCCGACAGGGCGGCGCGGCGACCCGGCGGGCGGCCCGGCGGGCAGCATCGTGACGGGCGGTAGACTAGCCTGCGCGCCGCGCGCGCCCAAGCCTTTTCCGGCTCACCCGGACGGCGGCAGAAGGGCTGGCGGCAGAAGGGCTGGCGGCAGGAGCGCGGGCGGCAGGGCCGGCGGCAGCAGCGCGGGCCCGGAGTCGCCAGCGGCGTCGGTCAGGGCGAGCCGGGTCAGCGCCTCCGCCGCCATCGGCCGCCCGAGCAGGAAGCCCTGGGCGGCATCGCAGCCGAGGCGGCGCAGCGCCGCCAGCTGCTCCGGCGTCTCGACACCCTCCGCCACCACCCTGGCGCCCAGGCCATGGGCCAGCCGGAGAATCGTCTCGACGATCCAGCTGCTGTTGTCCTCCTCGGCGCGCAGGTCGTGGACGAAGGCGCGGTCGACCTTCAGCACGTCGAAGGGCAGGTGCTGCAGATAGGCCAGGCTGGAATAGCCGGTGCCGAAATCGTCCAGCGCCACCCGCACCCCCAGCCGGTGCAGCGTCTGCAGCGCCGCCTGGGCGGCCTCGGCATTGCGGATGAAGACGCCCTCGGTCAGCTCGATCTCCAGCAGATGCGGCGGCAGGCCGCTGACCGACAGCGCCTCGGCCACCAGCTCCACCGCCTGGTCGGAGGCGAAGAGCGCGGCCGAGAGGTTGACCGCCACTGGCATGTTGACGCCCGCCTCTCGCCACGCCAGCGCCTGGGCGCAGGCGGCCCGCAGCACGTAGCGGCCGAGCGTGCCGGCCATGCCCGCCTCCTCCGCCACCGGGACGAAGAGCGCCGGCGGGATGGCGCCGCGCTCCGCATGGTTCCAGCGCAGCAGCGCCTCGCAGCCGATCGGCCGGCCGCTCTGCAGGCAGAATTTCGGCTGGTAGAGCAGGTGCAGCGCGCCCTCGGCCAGGCCCTCGCGCAGCTCCGCCTCCATCTGGCGGCGCTCCTGCAGCGCGGTCTCCATGCCGGGGTCGAACAGCATGGCGCGGCCCCTCCCCTCGCCCTTGGCGCGGTAGAGGGCGATATCGGCGCGCTGCTGCAGCAGCTCCACCGTCTGGCCATGCAGCTGGCCCAGCGCCGTGCCGACGCTGATCCCGCTCTCGATGATGCAGCCGTCGATCTCGAAGGGCTGCGCCATGGCGCGGACCAGCCGCTCGCCCATGCGCAGGGCGTCCTGCGGCCCGGTGACATCGGCCTGGATGATAGCGAACTCGTCGCCGCCGACCCGCGCCAGGGTGTCGGAGCGGCGCAGGCAGCCGCGCATCCGCTCGACCGCGGCGAGCAGCAGCTTGTCGCCCAGCGGATGGCCCAGGCTGTCGTTGATCGCCTTGAAGCGGTCGATGTCGACGCAATGCAGGGCGAAGCCCTGCGCCACGCTGGCACGCGCCTTGGCCAGCATGGCGTTCAGCCGCACCGCGAAGAGCAGCCGGTTCGGCAGGTCGGTCAGCGGGTCGTGCTCGGCCAGGTGCCGCACCCGCTCCTCGGCCAGCTTGCGGTCGGTGATGTCGAGGGCGATGAACACCACCCGGCCCGCCGCGCCGCTGCCATCGGGCACGGCGACGGCCGTGGTCAGCAGGGTGCGCTCCTCGCCATCCTGGTTCTGCAGCGCCCGCTCCTGGAAGGGCAGCGGCCCGGCGCTAGCGAGCGCCAGCTCCAGCCGGCCATGCTCGCCGGGCGGCACCGCGCCGGCGGCCGGCCCGTGGAAGCGCGCATGCGCCTCGTTCATGAACAGGTGGCGGCCGAAGCGGTCGAAGGCGCTGATCATCGCCGGCAGGCTGTCGATCAGGGCGCGCAGCGTGCGCTCGGCCTCGGCCTGGCGCTCGGCGGCGCCCCGGGCGGAAGCTATCGAGCGCCGTACCCGCCGGGTCTCGGCGATCAGCAGCGCCACCAGCAGCCCGACCGAGACCAGCATGCCGGCGCCGGCGGCCAGGAAGGTCCAGCTCAGCCGGCGCATGCCGCCCACCGCCATGTCGGCGGCCTGCAGCCGGTCCTGATGCATGTGCAGGTTGGTGATGCGCAGCTGCTCCTGCACCACCGCGACCTGCGGCAGGATGCGGCGATAGGCGTCCCGCTCGCCGGCGAAGAGCAGCACCATCTCGCGCTCGATCGCCGCCATCGCCTGCAGCATGGCCGGCAGGTTGTTGCGGATGCGCTCGAGCTGGGCATATTCGCTCGGCCGGTCGCCGCTGCCCAGCAGCAGGATGCGGCTGTAGACGACCTCGAACTGCTCCTCGAGCTGGGCGGGCGCGAGCTCGCCCATCATGTAGCCGCGCAGCATGGTGCCGAACAGCGCGGCCTCCACCGCCGCATGGCTCGACATCCACAGGCCGGAGCGCTGCATCCGCGCCTCCAGCCGGTACTGCGAGGTGGCGTTGATCATCGAGACGCCGAGCGAGACGAAGAACAGCAGGGCGGCGATGCCGAGGCCGAGCTGCACCGAGCGCCGCCCCTGCCGCGCCGCCGCCAGCAGCCGGGCGAGGGAGAGGCGCGGCGGCGGGCCGGAGGCCGGCGCCGCGGCCGGCGCGGGGCGCATCGCCTCGGCCATGGCGCCGATATCCCGGGGGGAGGACATGGGGCGGCCGGCCTTCAGCGGACGACGATATGGCGCAGCTGCCAGATCGCCCGTTCATGATAGAGGCTGCGATCGAGCTCCGGCCGCTCGGACCAGGGATAGAGCAGCCAGAGCGGGCCACGGTCGCGCACCCGCATCGGCCGGCCTTCCAGACGGGTCGCGATGAAGGCGCCGAGCTGGGCGTCGGCCACCGGGATCGAGGCGGTGTAGCGGTTGATCGCCTCCGCCTCGAGCATGCTGCCCAGGCATTCCACCGCGTCCAGCAGGCGCTGCAGCGGAATGCCGGAGAAGCTGCGCAGGCCGCGGTCCCAGGGCGTGATGGTGCGCAGCGAGGTCAGGCCGAGCGCCTCGAGCTGCGGCAGGGTGAATTCGCGCTCGCCCTGCGGCGGCTGGCGGATCAGCCCGGCGACGCGCAGCACCACCGGCTCGGCGGCGGCGCCGGGGGCGGCCGTCTGGGCGAGCACCGGCCGCCCGGTCGCGGCCAGGCCGGCAACGAGGCTGGCGGTGCAAAGCCGCAGGCTGTCGCGACGACGCATGAATTCTCCTCCGGGAGGGCCGGCAGGCGCCACGCCGCATACTTCCGTTTACCAGCACGTTCCTGAATGGATTGTTAAGCGCATTCCTCGCAGGCAAGGTTCGGGAAGGTGACGTGGCCCAAACGCCACGCCACGGCCCGCTTCAGGCGCCGTCGACCAGCTCCACCGCCGTGCCCAGATCGACCGAGAGCAGCCGCGACACGCCGCGCTCCTGCATGGTGACGCCATAGAGACGGTGCATGCGCGCCATGGTCAGCGGATGGTGGGTAACCACCAGGAAGCGGGTGCCGGCCTCGGCCGCCATCGCCTCCAGCAGGCCGCAGAGCCGCTCGACATTGGCGTCGTCGAGCGGCGCATCCACCTCGTCCAGCACGCAGACCGGCGCCGGCTGGCAGCGGAAGACGGCGAAGATCAGCGACAGCGCGGTCAGCGCCTGCTCGCCGCCCGAGAGCAGCGACAGGGTCGCCAGCTTCTTGCCCGGCGGCTCGGCATAGATCTCGAGCCCGGCCTCCAGCGGATCGTCGCTGCCGACCAGCGCCAGATGCGCCCGCCCGCCGCCGAACAGCCGGCCGAACAGGGCGCGGAACTCGGTGTCGATCCGGTCGAAGACGGCGCGCAGCCGGTCGCGCCCCTCGCGGTTGAGATGGCCGATCGAGCCGCGCAGCTTGGCGATGGCGGCGCCGATCTCGTCGCGGTCGCGGTCGATGCCGCCGATCCGCGCCTCGATCTCCTCCATCTCCTGCTCGGCACGAAGATTGACCGGGCCCATCTCCTCGCGCTCGCGGGCCAGGCGTTCCGCCTTCTTCCGCGCGCGCTCTTCCGCCGCGTCGGAGAGGTCGTCCGGCGGCTCGGGCAGATCGGCGCCCTCGCCCAGCTTCTCGGCCAGCCGCTCGGCGACGGCGCGGGCGGCGGCCTCGGCGGCGTCGCGCGCCGCCTCGGCGCGCAGCTGCGCCTCGCGCGCCGCCGCGAAGCCGGCATCGGCCTGGCGGCGGGCCTCCTGGGCGGCGCGGTCCTCGGCCTCGGCGGCCTTCAGCGCGGCGGCGGCGGCGGCATGGCGCGCCTCCGCCTCGGCCAGGATCCGGCCCGAGGCGGCGCGGCGGGCAGCGGCCTCCTCCGGCGCATCGGCGGCGGCGGCGCGCGCGGCCTCCGCCTCGGCGCGGCGGCGGGTGATCTCCTCCAGGCGCGCGGCGGCGGTGGCGCTGCGCGCCTGCCAGCTCTGCTGCTCGTCGCCGATCACGGCGCGGCGGGCGGTGGCGCGCTCCAGCTCGGCGGCGAGGCCGGTGGCGCTGTCGCGGGCATTGGCCGCCGTCGCCCGCGCCTCGGCCAGGGTCTTCCGCGCCGCCTCCACCCCAGCGCGCAGCTTCTCCAGGTCGGGCTGCGCCGCCTGGGCAGCCTCCGCAGCCTGCAACAGGCGTTCGGCCTCGGCGCGCTCCTCGCCGGCACGCGCCAGCTGCGGGGCGAGCGCCGCCAGCCGGCTCTCGGCCTCGGCGGCGCGGCGGGCCAGCTGCGCCTCGGCGCCGCGGGCGGCTTCCAGCCCGGCCTCGGCGCGGCGGCGGGCCTCGCGGGCGGCGGCCTCGGCGGCCAGCGCCGCGGCTTCCTCGCGCGCCACCTGGTCGCGGGCAGCGCGCTGCGCGGCGGCCTCCGGCAGGCCGGCCAGGGCGGCGGCGGCGGCGTCGCGGGCGGCGGCGGCGGCGTCGTGCTCGGCCTGCAGCCGCTCCAGCTGCGGGCCCAGCGCCGCCAGCCGGCTTTCCGCCCGGGCCGCGGCGCCCGCCAGCTTCTGCTCGGCCTCGCGCGCCTGGCCCAGCGCGGTCTCGGCGGCGCCCCGCGCCTGGCGGGCGGCGGCCTCGGCGGCGGTTTCTTTCTGTTCGTCCTGCTTGGCCGCCTCGGCGGCGGCGGCGGCCGCCTTGGCGGCGGTCTCGGCCTCGGCCAGGGCGGCCTCGGCGGCGCGCAGGCGGTTGCGCTGGGTCAGCCGCACCGCGCCGGGGCTGGGCGCGCCGGCCTGCAGGCAATGCCCGTCCCAGCGCCACAGCGCGCCGTCGCGCGCCACCAGGCCCTGGCCCTCCGCCAGCAGCGGCAACAGGGATTCGCCGGTGGCGCCCGCCTCGACCAGCCCAATCTGGGTCAGGGCGCGGGCCAGTTCCGGCGGCGCCTGCACCAAGCTGGCCAGCGGGGTCACCCCGGCGGGCAGCGGGCGCGCGGCATCGACCGGCGGCAGCAGGCGCCAGTGGCGCGGGGCGGCAGGGTCGGCCGGGCTTTCCAGCGCCTCGCCCAGCGCGGCGCCGAGCGCGGCTTCCAGCCCCGGCGGCACGGCGATGGCATCCAGGATCGGCGCCGCCGCCTTCGGCGCGCGGGCGCGCAGCAGGTCGTCCAGCCCCTGGCGCTCGGCGCTGGCGCGGGCGCGGGCGGCCTCGGCGGTGCCGGCGGCGGCGCGGGCGGCGGCATGCGCCTGGGCGGCGGCGGCGCGGGCGGTCTCCGCCTCCGCCAGGATCCGGCGGGCCTCCACCAGCCCCGCCTCGGCGGCGGCCACCGCGGCCTGGGCGGTCTGCAGCGCGGCGGGGTCGGGGCGCTCGGCCAGTGCCGCATCGCGCTCGCGCATCATGCGGTCGCGCTGCTCGGCGGCCTGGCGGGCGCGCTGGGCCGCGGCGTCGCGCTCGGCGGTCGCGCGGCTGCGCGCCGCCTCGGCCTCGGCGCTGGCGCGGCGGGCGGTGGCATGGGCCTCCTGCGCGCCGGCGCGGGCGGCCTCGGCGGCGTCCAGGGCAGCGCGCGCGGCCTCCAGCGCCGCCACCGCCTCCTGCTGCTGCGCGGCGGCGGCGGCCAGCATCTCGGGCAGCACGCGCCCGGCGGCGGCCTGCTGCTGCTGCGACTCCAGGGACGCGAACTGCTGGCGCAGGCGCTCGGCGCGCTGGCGGGCGGCCTGGGCTTCGCTGGCCAGCCGGGCGACCTCGGCGGCGGCCTCGGCGGCGGTCGCGGCGGCGGCATCGGCGGCGCGCTCGGCGGTGGTCGCGGCCTCGGCGGCGGCGACCTGGGCGGCCTCCGCCTCGGCGCGGCGGCCGGGCAGCGCGGCCAGGAGGGCCGACAGGGAAGAGTCCTCCTGCGCCAGCCGACCGGCGGCGGCGGCGGCATCCTCGGCCAGGCGGCTGGCATGGCCGTGGTCGTCCTGCAGGGTCTGCAGCCGGGCTTCGGCTTCCTCCAGGGCGGCGCGGGCGCGGCGTTCCTCGGCCTCCAGCCCTTCCTGCTCGACGCGGCGGCGCTCCAGCGCGGTGCGCGCCTCGCCCTCGGCCTCGCGCGGGGCGGGCAGCGCCTTTTCGGCGGCAAAGGCGCGGGTGGCGGCCTCGGCGGCGGCGGTCTCGCCGGCCCGGGTCGCGGCCTGGGCGGCGGCGAAACCGTCGCGCGCAGCGATCAGCGTCGCCTCGGCCCGCGCCACCAACAGGGAAAAGAACTCGGATTCGGCGGCGCGGGTCAGACCAGAAAGATTGCGGTAGCGGGCGGCCTGGCGGGCCTGGCGCTGCAGCGACTGGCGCTGCACGTCGAGCTGCCCCTTCAGGTCGTCGGCCCGCGTCAGGTTGGTCTCGGCCTGGCGCAGCTTCAGCTCGGCCTCGTGCTTGCGGGCGCGCAGCCCGGCGATGCCGGCGGCCTCCTCCAGCACCTGGCGGCGCTCGTCCGGCTTGGCGGCGATCAGCGTGGCGACGCGGCCCTGGCTGACCATGGCGGAGGAGCGGGCGCCGCTGCCGATATCGGCGAACAGCGTCTGCACGTCGCGGCCGCGCGCCTCACGGCCATTGATGCGGAAGCCGGTGCCCTCGCCGCGGACGATGCGGCGGGTGATCTCCAGCTCGGCGGCGGCGGCATTGGGCGGCGGCGCCAGGCCGGCGGCGTCCTCCAGCAGCAGCGTCACCTCGGCCTGGTTGCGGCCCGAGCGAGTGGCGGTGCCGGCGAAGATGACGTCGTCCATCTCGCCGCCGCGCATCGCCCGCGCATTGGTCTCGCCCATCGCCCAGCGCAGCGCCTCGACCACGTTGGACTTGCCGCAGCCATTCGGGCCGACGATGCCGGTCAGCCCCGGCAGGACCTCGAGCGTGGTCGGCTCGGCGAAGGACTTGAAGCCGGCGATGCGCAGCCGGGTCAGCACCGCGCGCAGCGCCGCCTCGCGCGCCGCGGCTGCGGCCTCGGCGTCGCGCGACGGCCCGGCCTCGGGGTCGGGCCGGGTCTCGGTCCCGGGCGGCGCGGTCACGCCGTCCGGGGTGGTGTCGTCCGGCGGCAGGTCGCCGGAGTCGGGACGCCCTTGGCTCAAGCGGCCTCCGCCACCAGCTGGGCGAAACGGTCATAGGCCATGCCGCCCGGCACCACCTTGCTGCCGAAGACGAAGGTCGGCGTCGAATTCACGCGGTGCTCCTGCTCGGCCTTCAGGCGGCCTTCCAGGATGGCGCGGCGCAGGCCCTGGTCGGCGATCGCCGCATCGACCTCGGCGCGGCCGAGCCCGGCCAGCGCGGCGATCTTGGCGATCTCGGCGATGTTGTCGGCGCCGCGGGCGAAGGCCCAGCGGTCCTGGCTGCCCAGCAGCGCGGCGATGAAGCCCTCATAGCGCTCCGCCGGCAGGGCGCGGGCGACCTGCGCCGCGGCCAGCGCCAGCTGGTCGAGCGGGAAGTCGCGCCAGACGATGCGCATCTTGCCGGCCGAGACCAGCTCCTGCTTCACCTGCGGCCAGACCTCCTTGTGGAAGGCGGCGCAATGCGAGCAGGTCAGCGAGAAATACTCGATCACCGTCACCGGTGCCGTGGCCGGGCCGGACGAGCGCTCGCCCATGCGCGGATCGGCGCCGGCGGCGGGCTGGCCGGTCTGGGCCAGCGCGCCCCGGGCGAGGACCAGCGGGGCGGCGACGGCGGGGGCCAGCAGCAGCGAACGGCGGGAGAGCGACATGAAGCCTCCTGAAGGGTTCGGGTCCCGGGACCCGGCGCGCGTCTCTACCGCGAACCGGGCCCGCAGGCGATGCCCGCGGCTGATGCCGCCTCGGCCGCGCCCTGTCCATGGCTGTTGCACGTGGTCACGCGGGGCGGCGGCTTAAGCAACCTTAAAGCGGCCGCGCCAGCGGCGGATTCGCGGCCCAGCCCTGCGGCAGCCCGGCCACCGCTGCCGCTTTCTTTTCCCAAGCATCTGTAAAGAAATGGCTTTTTCCGGAGGCCACACCGGTCAGTTCGGCCGAACCCCGCGACGGGATCGCGAAATACGTCCCGCGGGGCGGCGCAAAATTTCTTCCGGCCCTTCCCCGCCCGAGGCGGCCACGACCCTTCCGCCGGCTACCGCCGCCGGTTTGCGCATCCTGCCCATGCTTTGACCCTGATATTTCTCAGCGGCCATATCCTGCCCGATTTTAGCGCAAACTGGCCGTTGCGCCGGCGCGCCGCGGCGCGGAGCATGCCGGCAGAACGCCGCCCCGAGCAGGAAGCCGCCATGTCCCTCCCCCGCCTGTCGCCGAGCGCCGCATGAAGCTCGCCGGTCGCATCGCCATCGTCACCGGCGCCGGCTCCGGCATCGGCCGGGAAGCCGCGCTGCTCTTCGCCGCCGAGGGCGCCCGGCTCGGCCTGGTCGACCGCGATGCCGCCGGCGTCGAGGAAACCGCCGCGTTGATCCGCGCCGCCGGCGGCGAGGCCATCACCCGCATCGGCGATGTCGCCACCCCGGGCGCCGCGGCCGCCGATGCCGCCGCGGTGATGGCGGAATGGGGGCGGATCGACGTGCTGATGACGGCGGCCGGCTTCTCCTCCGGTGGCACCGTCGTCACCACGCCGGACGAGGCCTTCGAGGCGGTGGTGGCGGCCAATCTGGGCGGCACCTGGCGCTGGTGCCAGGCGGTGATCCCGGTGATGCAGGCGCAGAAATCCGGCTCGGTGATCACCGTCGCCTCGCAGCTGGCGCGCGCCGGCGGGCGCAACAACAGCGCCTATATCGCCGCCAAGGGCGCCATCATCAGCCTGACCAAGACCATGGCGCTGGATTTCGCCGCCGATGGCGTGCGGGTGAACTGCCTGCTGCCCGGCGCCATCGAGACGCCGCTGCTGCGCCGCAGCTTCGCCCGCCATGCCGACCCCTCGGTGCCGCGCGAGGCCAGCCGCGCCCGCCATCCGCTCGGCCGCCTCGGCCGGCCGGAGGAGGTGGCGCGCGCCGCCCTCTTCCTCGCCTGCGACGATTCGAGCTTCACCACCGGCAGCGAGCTGCTGGTCGATGGCGGCTGGCTGGCGGGCTGAGCCGATGACCTTGCAAGCCCTCGCCGACCGGGCGCGCGACGACCTGGCGCGCATCGCCCATCCCGCCCGCCCCTGGGTGCCGCCGCGCCACGGGCCGGACGGCGCGCCGGTGCTGGACGTGCTGGTGGCCGGCGCCGGCCAGTCCGGCCTGGCCATCGGCTTCGCCCTGCAGCGCGCCCGGATCGAGCGCTTCTGCCTGGTCGACGCGGCGCCGCGCGGGCTGGAGGGCCCCTGGCGGACCTATGCGCGGATGCCGACGCTGCGCAGCCCGAAGGACTATACCGGCCCCGATCTCGACATCCCCAGCCTGACCTACCAGTCCTGGCACGAGGCCCGCTACGGCGCGGATCACTGGCAGGCGCTGGACCGCATCCCGCGGCAGGACTGGGCCGACTACCTGCTGTGGCTGCGCGACACCCTGGCGCTGCCGGTGGAGAACGGGACGGCGCTGGTCGACATCGCCCCCGCCCCCGGCGACCTGCTGCAGGCGACGCTGCGCCAGGCCGATGGCCGGACCGAGACGCGGCTGGCCCGCAAGATCGTGCTGGCGACCGGCCAGGACAGCCTCGGCCGCTGGACCATGCCGGACTTCATCGAGGCGCTGCCGCCCTCGCTGCGGGCGCATGCCGCCGACCCGATCGATTTTGCCGCCCTGCGCGGCCGGCATGTCGCGGTGCTCGGCGCCGGCGCCTCGGCCATGGACAATGCCGCCATGGCGCTGGAGGCCGGCGCCGCCAGCGCCCGCGTCTTCTGCCGCCGGCCGGAGCCGCAGCTGGTGCAGCCCTATCTCTGGCTGACCTTCCCGGGCTTCCTGCGCCATCTCTCGGAGCTGGACGACCGCTGGCGCTGGCGCTTCATGCGCCACATCATGAGCCTGCGCGAGGGCTTCCCGCAGCCGACCTGGGACCGCTGCGCACGGCAGCCGGGCTTCGCCCTGGTGGCCGGCACGCCCTGGCTGGGCGCCCGCGCCAAGGATGACGGCGTCCAGATCGACACGCCCGGCGGCCCGGTCCAGGCGGATTTCATCATCTGCGGCACCGGCATCGACGTCGACCCGGCGGCGCGGCCGGAGCTCGCGCGCTGCGCCGGCAACATCGCCAGCTGGGCCGACCGCTACACCCCGCCCGCCGGCGAGGAGGATGCCCGGATCGGCCGCTACCCCTATCTCGCGCCGGACTATGCCCTGGTCGAGAAGCGGCCAGGCGAGACACCCTGGCTGCGCCACCTGCATCTCTTCTCGATCGCCTCGACGGTCAGCTTCGGCCCCTCCGGCTCCTCGATCAACGCGATGACGACGGCGGTGCCGAAGCTGGTGCGCGGCCTGACCGGCGCGCTGTTCCGCGAGGATCTCGAGAGCCACTGGGCCTCGCTCGCCGCCTATGACGTGCGGCAGGCGGTGATGCGCCCCGCGGCCGTGGCGGCCGCCGGGTGATGGCACGGCGCTTGCAAACCCGCTCCCCCGCCTTTTCTCCCGCGCTGCCCGGCGCGGGCGCCCCGCAGAAGGACTGACCGCCCATGGACCTCACCCGTCGACAGGGTCTGCTGGCCCTGACCGCCCTGGCGGCGCCCGCCGGCATCGCCCTGCCCGCCGGCGCCCAGCCCGCCGCCTCGCGCGCCGAGACGCTGCGCCAGGTCACCGGCAATGCGGTGAACACGCTGGACCCGACCATGCCGGGCTCGACCCGCGAGGCCTTCGGCATCAGCATGAACGTCTATGACCGGCTGGTCGCCTTCGGCCGCAAGCAGGTCGACGGCAACTGGCTGTTCGACCACACGGTGATCCGCGGCGAGCTGGCCGAGCGCTACGAGGTCTCGGCCGACGGGCTGACGATCACCCTGCACCTGCGGAAGGACGCGAAGTGGCATGACGGCACGCCGGTCACCGCCGAGGATGTGAAGTGGTCGCTCGACCGCCATGTCAGCGCCAAGTCGCTGGCGGTGTCGCAGTTCCAGACCGGCTCGCTGACCAAGCCCGAGCAGTTCCGCATCGCCGGGCCCGGCGTGATCGAGGTGCTGCTGGACAAGCCCGACCGCCTGGCGCTGTCCAACCTCGCCGTGCCCTACGCCATCATGATCAACAGCAAGCTGGCCAAGCAGCACGCCACCGCCGAGGACCCCTGGGCGCAGACCTGGCTGCAGAACAACACCGCGGCCAGCGGCGCCTACAAGGTCGAGGCCTATCGCCCCGGCGTCTCCGTCACCCTCGCCCGCAACGAGGAATGGAAGGCCGGCGTCGACGGCGCCCTGCCCTTCTTCAAGCGGGTCATCCTGCAGACCGTGCCGGAGGCGGCGACGCGCGCCAACCTGATCGAGCGCGGCGATGCCGACCTGTCGATCGACCTGCAGGCCAGCGACATCACCACGCTGGAGAGCCGCGGCAAGGTCAAGGTCGCCTCGATCCCGCAGAGCAACGGCTTCACCCATATCAGCTTCAACACCACCCAGGCGCCCTTCGACAACGTCAAGGTGCGCCAGGCGGTGGCCGCCGCCCTCCCTTATGACGCCATGTTCAAGGCGGCGCTGTTCGGCCGCGGCCGGCCGCTGTTCGGCGGCAGCTTCACCGGCCAGCCGGCCACGAGCGACTTCCCGCAGCCGCTGCCGCTGAAGCAGGATGTGGAGCGCGCCAAGACGCTGCTGGCCGAGGCCGGCCATGCGAATGGCTTCTCGACCAGCTTCGCCTTCTCCGCCGGCCAGGCGGCGACGGCCGAGCCGCTGGCGGCGCTGGTGCAGGAGGCGCTGGGCAAGATCGGCATCAAGGTCGAGATCCAGAAGATGCCGGACGCCCAGTTCAACACCATGGCGGCCGAGAAGAAGCTGCCCTTCTACACCGATGCCGGCACCGCCTGGCTGCCGGCCACCTACTACTTCTTCTACCTCTACTTCACCCGCGACCAGCGCTGGAACTTCGCCAGCTGGAACAACCCGCGCATCACCGAGCTGTCCGGCCAGGCGCGCTTCGAGACCGACCAGGCCGCCTATGACGCCGCCTGCCGCGAGATGATCGGCATCCTCGCCGATCAGGTGCCGCTGCTGATGCTGTGGCAGCCCAACATGGATGCGGTGATGGGCCCGGCGATCCGCGAGTTCACCTACCAGTTCTACCGCCAGGTGGATTTCCGCGACCTGAAGCGGGCCTGAGGACGGGCGGCCGGGCATGCGCAAGTTCCAGGCGATCGGGCGCCGCATCGGGGGCAGGCTGCTCTCCTCGGTGCCGGCGATCCTCGGGGTGGTGGTGCTGACCTTCCTGCTGATGCGGGTGCTGCCGGGAGATCCGGCGGTGTTCTTCGCCTCCGGCCCCAGCGCCGGGCAGCAGGAGATCGAGGATCTGCGCAAGGCGATGGGGCTGGACCAGCCGGTGCCGGTGCAGCTCGTCCGCTACCTGCAGGACATCGCCACGGGCAATCTCGGCCGCTCGATGACCACCGGCCAGCCGGTGCTGACCGACATGCGGCAGCGGCTGCCGGCCTCGCTGGAGCTGACCTTCTCGGCGCTGTTCCTGGCGCTGGCCTGCGCCCTGCCGCTGGGCATCCTGGCCGCGCTGCGGCCGGGCTCGGCGGTCGACCACGTCGTGCGCTTCCTCTGCACGCTCGGCGTCTGCATGCCGACCTTCGTCTCCGGCCTGCTGCTGATCTATGCCTTCTACTACCTGCTGGGCTGGGCGCCGGACCCGACCGGCCGCATCGACATCTTCGCCTCCACCCCGCCGGAGATCACTGGCTTCCTGCTGGTCGACTTCGCCATCACCGGCGATGGGGAAGGCTTCCGCGCGGCCTTGTCGCAGCTGATCCTGCCGGCCTGCACCATGGCGCTGTTCGTGCTCGCCCCGCTGGCGCGGATGACGCGGGCCTCGATGCTGGCGGTGCTGGGCAGCGACTTCATCCGCACCGCCCGCTCGATCGGCCTCGCGCCCTGGCGGGTCATCCTGGTCTATGCGCTGCGCAACGCGCTGCTGCCGGTCCTCACCATCGCCGGCATTGTTTTCTCAACCATGCTCGGGGCGAACGTGCTGGTCGAGAAAGTGTTCTCCTGGCCGGGGGTCGCGTCCTATGCGCTCGATGCGCTGCTCGCCTCCGACTACGCGCCGGTGCAGGGTTTTGTTCTGCTGATGGCGACGATCTTCGTGCTGGTGAACCTGCTGGTCGACATTCTCTACGGCCTGGCCGATCCGAGGATCGCCGCGGAATGAGCGCCTCCCTCACCTCCCCCAGCCGCAACGCGACCCTTGGCCATGTCGCCTGGGTGCTGCGCGGCAATCCGCTGACGGCGCTGGCCATGGCCGGCACCGCGCTGCTGATCCTGCTGGCGGTGCTGGCCCCCTGGATCGCGCCCTACGACCCGGTCGCCAGCGACGTGCCCAGCGCGCTGCAGCCGCCTTCCGCCGCGCACTGGTTCGGCACCGACCAGCTGGGGCGCGATATCCTCAGCCGGCTGCTGCACGGCACGCGGCTGGACCTGACCATCGCCGCCGCCGCCGTCGGCCTGTCGTTTGCCGTCGGCGCCATGATCGGCAGCTTCTGCGGCTTCGTCGGCGGCCGGCTCGACCGCTGGGTCGGCCGCTTCACCGACGTGCTGATGGCCTTTCCGCTGTTCGTCCTGGCGATGGCGATGGTCGCGGCCCTGGGCAACCGGCTGGAGAACATCATCTACGCCACCGCCATCATCAATCTTCCCTTCTATATCCGCTTCGCCCGCACCGAGGTCGCCGTCCGCCGCAACGCCGGCTGGGTCGAGGCGGCGCAGGCCTCGGGCAACAGCCGCGGCCGCATCGTCCTGTTCTTCCTGCTGCCGAACATCCTGCCCATCGTCGCCGTGCAGATCTCGCTGAACCTGGGCTGGGCGATCCTGAATGCCGCCGGCCTGTCCTTCATCGGCCTCGGCGTCCAGGCGCCGACGCCGGAATGGGGGATCATGGTGGCGGAAGGCGCGCGCTTCATCGCCTCCGGCAAGTGGTGGCTGGTCTTCTTCCCCGGCGCCGCGCTGATGTTCGCTGTCCTCTGCTTCAACCTTTTGGGCGATGGCTTGCGCGACATCCTCGACCCGAGGATGCGCACATGACCACGCCTCTGCTGCAGGTCCAGGACCTGGAGGTCAGCTTCGCCACCCGCCGCGGCGATGTCGCGGCCCTGCGCGGCGCCAGCTTCGCCCTCGACCCGGGCGAGGTGCTCGGGCTGGTGGGCGAGAGCGGCTCCGGCAAGTCGGTCACCGCGCTGGCCGCCATGGGGCTGCTCGACAAGGCCGGGCGCGTCACCGGGGGCAGCATCCATTTCGACGGGCGCGACATCACCCGCGCCGGCGCTCACGTGCTGCGGCCGATGCGCGGCGCCGCCTTCTCGATGATCTTCCAGAATCCGCGCGCCGCGCTGAACCCGATCCGCAGCATCGGCGCCCAGCTGGCCGACGCGCTGCGCGCGCATCGCGACCTGTCGTCGCGCGCCGCGCGCGACCAGGCCCTGGCCCTGCTGGAGCAGGTGCGCATCCGCAACGCTGGCCAGCGCCTGGAGGCCTTCCCGCACGAGCTGTCGGGCGGCATGTGCCAGCGCGTGATGATCGCCATGGCCATCGCCTGCGCGCCCCGGCTGATCATCGCCGACGAGCCGACCACCGGCCTCGACGTCACCACGCAGAAGGCGGTGATGGACCTGCTGGCGACGCTGACCCGCGAGCGCGGCATGGCCATGCTGCTGATCACCCACGATCTGGGCCTGGCGGCGCAGTATTGCGACCGCGTCGCCGTCATGGAGCAGGGCCGCGTCGTCGAGGAGGCGCCGCCCGCCCGGCTGTTCGGCACGCCGGGCCATGCCTATACCCGCCGCCTGGTCGCCGCCTGCCCGACCCCGCATTCCACCATTGCTTCGCTTTCCCCCGACGTCGAGCTTCCCGCCGAACCCCTGCGCCGCGCGCCCCTGCCCGCCGGCACGCCGCTGCTGCTCGAGGTCCGCGACCTCGTGAAGAAATACCCCGGCGGGGTGACCGCGGTGGACAAGGTCTCCTTCCAGATGCAGCCGGGCGAAAGCCTTGGCCTGGTGGGCGAGAGCGGCTCCGGCAAGAGCACCATCTCCCGCCTGGTCACCCGGCTGATCGACGCCACGGCCGGCGAGGTGATCTTCGACGGCCAGTCGGTCTCCGACGTGCCCGCCCGCGACTTCCACGCGGCGCCGCAGCGCAGCCAGATCCAGATCGTCTTCCAGGATGCCGGCGAGAGCCTGAACCCGCGCTTCAGCGCCTTCGACAGCATCGCCGATCCGCTGCGCCGGCTGCGCGGCCTGCGCGACGGCGCGGAGCTCGCCAAGCGGGTGAAGGACTGCGCCGTCAGCGTCGGCCTGCCGCTGCCGCTGCTGGAGCGCTTCCCGCACCAGCTCTCCGGCGGCCAGCGCGCCCGCGTCGGCATCGCCCGCGCGGTGTCGGTGGACCCCAAGCTGCTGGTGCTGGACGAGCCGACCGCGGCGCTCGACGTCTCGGTGCAGGCGGTGGTGCTGCAGCTGCTGGAGCGGCTGCGGCGCGAGAAGAACCTCGCCTATCTCTTCGTCAGCCACGACCTGAACGTGGTGCGCATGCTCTGCGACCGCATGATCGTGCTGCGCAACGGCCAGGTGGTCGAGCAGGGCGACAGCCAGCGCATCTTCCGCGCGCCGCAGGCCGAATACACCGCCGAGCTGATCGCGGCGATCCCGCATTTCGATCCGGTGGCGGCGTAGGCGAAGCCCTGCCTCAGGGGGCGATGCCGGTGGCCCGCGCGGAGGGCACCACCGTCGCCGGGTCGCCATCCAGCGCGGCGGCCAGTTCCGGCTCCAGCGCCTCCAGCGCGAAGGGCAGCGACAGCACGCTGCCGAAGGACAGCGCCGCCGAGACCAGCGCGGTGGCGACGACCTCCCGCCCCTCGCGATGCGCGCGCAGCAGGCGGCGCAGCGGCAGGGCGGCGATCTCCGCCATCTGGCCGCTGGCGCTGATCCAGATCAGCAGGTCGGCCTCCAGCGGCGAGAGATCCTCGGGCGAGAGCCGGGCGTAGAAGCCCTGCGGCGCGCGCCGCTGCTCCACCGCCTCCGGCACCACCAGGCCGAGCTCCGCCAGGAAGCGGCCGCGGGTGTCGCTGCGGGTGAAGGCGCCGGTTTCGCCGCCGAAGCTGTAGGCGGCGACCGCGCTGCGCCCGGCCCAGCCGGGATGCCGGGCGCGCGCCGCGGCGAAGCTGCGGCGGGCCGCGGCGATCGCCGCCTCCGCCTCCGGCGCGCGGCCGAGTGCCTGGCCGAGCCGGCGCGCCAGGCTGTCCCAGGGCGTCCCATAGGTCGCCTGGCCGCGCTCATGCATCAGGACAGGCGCGAATTTCGACAGGGTGGCATGGATCTCCGGCGTGATGCCCGAGCCGATGCCAACGATCAGGTCCGGCCGCAGCTCGGCCACCCGCTCGACCGAGACATCGCCGTTCAGCAGCACCGGCGCGGGGCGCTGCAGTAGCGGCTGCGCCCAGGGCCAGATGCCGCCGGGCGCATCGCCGAACCAGTGCCGCACCGCCACCGGCTGGACGCCGAGGGCGAGCAGCGTGTCATGGGTGGTGAAGCCGAGCGAGACGACACGCTCGGGGATCTTCGTCAGCACGATGCCGCCGAAGGCATCGTCCAGGCGGATCTCCGTCGCCGCCGCGGCGGGGCGGGCGATGGCCGCGGCGGCCAGGCCGGCGAGCAGGGCGCGCCGGCCCGGCGCGGGATCGGGGCGGGGGCCGGGAAACCGGGAAGGGCGCATCATCGTCTCGCTGCTGCATCCCGCCGGCGGCCGGCCCTGCGGGAAGAGATTGGAAAAAGCATTCGGGAAGGCGGGCCGGGGCTCCGTCACTGCATGGTCCGCAGCGCGCGCTCCAGCGGGGTCGAGGAGATCCGCAGGATGCCCTCCAGCGGGCTGTCCATCTCCAGGATCAGGAAGAAGGCCGATCCGGTGACCACGGCGAAGACCAGGAAGGCGGCCAGGGTGCTGCCATTGGCCGGGGTGTGCAGGCCGTAGAAGAAGAACAGCGCCGAGATCCAGGCGACCAGCACCACCAGGAAGATCGGCCGCACGGTGGGCCCGGCCTGCTCGCCCAGCAGGATCCGCTGGCGGCGCAGCGCGGCGGTCAGCTCCAGCATCTGCCCGCGCGCCCATTGCTGCGCCGGGCCGGCCGCCGGCAGGTCGAGCGCGGCACGGGCGAGGCTGTCCAGCGCCGCCGCCACGGCCTCGTCGGACAGGCCGAGGAAGGGCGCCCCGGCCGGCGGCCAGATGTCGCGCAGCGTGCGGCGCGCCACCTCGCGCACCGTGCCGCGCAGCGCGGCGGCCTCGGGGCCGTAATCCTGCAGCGCCTGGTCGAGCGCCACCAGATCGGCGGCGTGCAGCTGGATCTGCCGGTCGGTGTTGTCGAGGGTGGCCTTCGAGGTGGAGAGCAGCAGGCCCAGCACCAGCGAGGCCAGCAGCGAGATGGTGGAGGTGCCGCGCACCACGCCATCGCGGGCCTCGCTGGCCAGATGCGGCCCGGGCAGGCTGCGCCGCATCCGCAGCCCGAGCAGGGCGGCGCCGAAGACCAGCAGCGTGATCAGGCACGCGGTCCAGATATCGGCCATGGCGCTCCCCCTCCGGGCCCGACCGCGCAACGCGGCGGCAGATCGGCCCCTCGGCGGGTCTCCGCACGGCCATCATCCGGCCCGAGCACGGGCCCTGGCCACCATAGTCGATATCCCACGGGCGGGAACCGGCCATTCGGGCCAGGCCGTCGCCGGCGCCCCGCGCGGCCGGCGACGGCCGCTTCCGCAGGGCGCCGGGAGCGATAGTCAGTCCTTGTAGGCGATGCCGCGCAGCGACCGCACATTGTCGCGGGTCATGTCGATGGTGATGCGGCGCTCGCCCGGCGTCAGGCGGAGCTGGTTGAGGTCGACCGCCACATACTTGTCGGTCAGGCCCAGCCGGTTCTCCACCTCGATGACGACGCTGACGATGCGGCCGGTCGCCGGATCGACCACCAGATCCTCGACCTCGCCGATCTCGGTGTTGTCGGTGGTGTAGACGTCGCGGTCCATCAGCTGCTTGGCGCGGATCTGGTTGGCCTCGATCCGCAGGCCCGACGCGGTGCCCGCGGCCGGGGCGCCGGCGGCCGGCGCGGTCTGGGCGGAGGCGGCGAGCGGCGCGGCGATCAGGGCCAGACCGGTGAGGGCGGTGAGCAGGGGCAGACGCATGGCGATGATCCTTCGGGTTTGCGCAGCTGCAACGCCGGGACCGGCCATCCGGTTGATCGCGAAGTCCACCGGAGCGTGGGCCGCGCCGCTGCCGCGGATGCAGGCCGTCAGCCGGCAGGGCGGTCCCGGGGCGGGCGGGAGGGGGTGCTCAAACCCCGCTACCGCCCTTCGTTCACCCGCGCCTGGGTCGCCAGCACATCGGCCCGTTCGTTCATCGGGTCGCCGGCATGGCCGCGCACCCAGCGCCAGTCGACCTGGTGCGGCTTGGCGGCAGCCAGCAGGCGCTGCCACAGCTCCATGTTCTTGACCGGGTCCTTGGCGGCGTTGCGCCAGTTGTTGCGCACCCAGCCATTGACCCAGCGGCTGATGCCGTTGCGGACATATTCGCTGTCGGTGTGCAGCACCACCGTGCAGGGCCGCTTCAGGCTTTCCAGCGCCGAGATCGCCGCGGTCAGCTCCATGCGGTTGTTGGTGGTCGCCGCCTCGTAGCCGGACAGCTCCTTCTCGACGCTGCCATAGCGCAGGATGGCGGCCCAGCCGCCGGGGCCCGGATTGGGCTTGCAGCCGCCATCGGTCCAGATCTCGACCAGCCGCCCGGCCGTGTCAGGGGTGTCAGAGGCCATAGGCACTGGCATCCTTGGCCCCGGCATGGAAGCGCAGGCGCTTCAGGTATTCCAGCGGGTCCTTGCGGGTGACCATGGCGCCCGGCGGCGTGTTGGTCCAGTCGAACAGCCGGGTCAGCAGGAAGCGCAGCGCCGCCCCCCGGCAGAGCACCGGCAGCGCCTCGATCTCCGCCTGGGACAGCGGCCGCAGCGCCTGGTAGGCGCCGATCATCGCCTTCGCCTTGGTCACGTTGAAGGCGAAATCCGGCTCGAAGCACCAGGCGTTCAGGCAGATCGCCAGGTCATAGGCCAGGATGTCGGTGCAGGCGAAATAGAAGTCGATCAGCCCGGAGACCCGTGGCGCCCCGCGCGCATCTTCCAGGAAGAAGACATTGTCCGGGAACAGGTCGGCATGGATATGGCCGCGCGGCAGGCCGGCCGGCCAGGCCGCCAGGATGCCCGCCAGATGCCCGTCCAGCTCGGCGATCAGCCCGGGCTGCACCGCGTCGCCGCCGTCGCGGCAGCGCTCCAGCAGCGGCGCCCAGGAGCGCGGGCCGAGGCCGTTCGGGCGTTCCGCCCGGAAGCCCTCGCCGGCGGAATGCAGCGTCGCCAGCGCGGCGCCGAGCGGCGCGCAATGCTCGGGGCGCACCCGGCGCGGCCAGTTGCCCGGCAGGAAGGTGCAGATCGCCGCCGGCCGCCCGGCCAGCTGGCGCAGCGCCACCCCGTCGCGGCCGGCGACCGGCAGCGGGCAGGACAGGCCCTGCGCCGCCAGGTGCCGCATCAGGCCGAGGAACCAGGGCAGCTCGGCCGGGTCCACCCGCTTCTCGTAGAGCGTCAGGATATAGCTGCCGCCGGTGGTCTGCAGGGCGAAGTTGCTGTTCTCCACCCCCTCGGCGATGCCGCGGAGGGCGACCAGCTCGCCCAGATCGTAATCGGCCAGGAAGCCGCGCAGCGCGGCCTCCGTGACCTCGGTATAGACCGCCATTGGCGCTCCAGAAGTAAGACGTTAACGCGCCAGCGCGGCCGGCAGCTTGAAGGTGACGTTTTCCTCCGCCACCACGACTTCCTCAAGGGTCAGTTCATAGGCTTCGCGCAGCCGGGCGATCACCTCGTCCACCAGCACCTCCGGCGCGCTGGCCCCGGCGGTGATGCCGAGCACCCGCACGCCCTCGACCAGCCCGAGATCCAGCTCGCGGCCGCGCTGCACCATCACCGCGCGCGGGCAGCCAGCGCGCTCCGCCACCTCGCGCAGCCGCACCGAGTTGGAGGAGTTCGGCGCGCCGACCACCACCACCATCTCGGCCCGGCCGGCGATCGCCTTCACCGCCCCCTGCCGGTTGGTGGTGGCGTAGCAGATGCTCTCCTTGGCCGGGCCCACCATGTGCGGGAAGCGCCGGGTCAGGGCGGCGACGATCTCGGCCGTGTCGTCCAGCGACAGGGTGGTCTGGGTGGTATAGGCCAGCGGCCCCTCGGGCGGGATCACCGCCTCGGCCTCGGCCAGGTTGTCGACCAGGGTGACGCTGCCGGGCGGCAGCTGGCCCATGGTGCCGATCACCTCCGGATGGCCCTTGTGGCCGATCAGCAGGATGTGGCGCCCGGCCGCCGAGTGGCGCTCCGCCTCGCGATGCACCTTGCTGACCAGCGGGCAGGTGGCGTCCAGATAGACCATGTTGCGCCGCTGCGCCTCGGCCGGGACCGATTTCGGCACGCCATGCGCCGAGAACACCACCGGCGCGTCCTGCGGCACCTCGTCCAGCTCCTCGACGAAGATGGCGCCCTGCGCCTCCAGGCTCTGCACGACGAACTTGTTGTGCACGATCTCGTGCCGCACATAGACCGGGGCGCCGAAGCGCTTCAGCGATTCCTCGACGATCTTGATCGCCCGGTCCACCCCGGCGCAGAAGCCGCGCGGACCGGCGAGCAGGACATGCAGGGCGGGCTTGACGGTCATGGCAGCCTGTTCGATGGGGGCGTGGTGATTCATGGGCTCCGCCCGGCCTGTCCGGGGGTGGGGCTGCGACGGGGGGTGATGGACGGCCGTCCGGCCGTGCTATCGAGACCCGGCACTAAGGGGAAGAGTGGCAGCATGGTCAAGGCGCGGAACCTCCGGCTCGGCATGATGGCGGCGATGGGCGGGCTCACGCTGCTTGCCGGCTGCGGCGGCAGCGACCGGGGCAACCCGCTGCTCGACGCCATGGCGCCCTGCCCGCGGATCTCGATCATCGCCGACGCGGCGGACCTGACCCGCTTCCGCCCCGGCGGCGGGCGCGACCTGACGGCCATGGAACTCAATGCCTCGGTCTCCGGCTTCCAGGCGAAATGCGACTACGGCCGCAACGGCGGCCTGGACGTGACCGTCACGCCCAGCTTCCTGGTCGAGCGCGGCCCCGCCTTCCGCGGCAACACCGCCCAGATCACCTACATGGTGGCGGTGATGCAGGACGACCAGCCGGTGGCGCCGCCGACCACCTACGGCCTGCAGGTGGAATTCGCCCCCAACGTGTCCCGCGCCCGCAGCTCGGACGAGATCAGCATCCGCCTGCCGGGCAATGCCCAGGCGGCGGCGCGCCGGCAGGTCTGGCTGGGCTTCGTCCTGTCGCCGGATGAGCTGGCTTTGAACCGGGCGCGGGGGCCGCGTTAAGAGAAGGCAGATCAAGGCGAGGGGAATGAATTCCCCTCGACCCCTTCTTTTTTCTGATCACCGGCCGTTTGGGGACCCGCGCCTCTCCACAGGCGATACCAGGGCAGCACGGCGGGGCACCTTTTCATAAAATGGCACCAGCGGCGACGTCGCGCGACCGCTGAGTATCGCGTCCCGCCTGGCCGGGAGGCAGCGGCAGCCTGACAGAAAAAAGGGAATTCATTCCCCTGGCCTACCCTTCACTTGCTTTGCCCCTTTCCCTGGGGCAATGGGGAGCCCACCCGCAGATCCCACGCGGGAGAGCACAGCGCCTGGGGTTCGCCCCTGGTTTGGCTGTCGCCGAAGGCGCAACCGGCCCCCGGAAACGCTCAGGCAGAAGGGCCGCGTGGGTAGGGGTCTCTGGAAAGCCCGGCACCTGGAAGCAGGGACCGGCACCGACGGAGTAAGGCGCGCAACGCCCGCGCTGAATCTCTCAGGTCATCGGACAGAGGGGGGCCACGAACCCTGACCCGCTGCGCTCCGGCGCGGCGTTGGAGGCTGCGTGGCCGATTCCGCTGAGACCCTTCTCGAAACGCCGCTGGCGTCCCTGCATCGCGAACTGGGCGGCCGCATGGTGCCCTTCGCCGGCTATTCCATGCCGGTGCAGTACCCGGCCGGCATCATGGCCGAGCACCTGGCGACCCGCGCCGGCGCCGCGCTGTTCGACGTCTCCCACATGGGCCAGGCCGAGCTGGTCGGCGACGGCGCCGCCGCCGCGCTGGAGCAGCTGACCCCCGGCGACATCCAGATCCTGAAGCCGAACCGGCAGAAATACGGCCTGCTGATGACCGCCGAGGGCGGCATCCTGGACGATTTCATGGTCGCCAACCTGGGCGACCGGCTGTTCCTGGTGGTCAATGCCAGCCGCAAGCATGTCGACCTGCCGGCGATCGAGGCGGTGCTGCCCGCGGGCGTGAAGCTCAACCGGCTGGACGACCGCGCGCTGCTGGCCTTCCAGGGGCCGCAGGCGCTGGCCCTGCTGGCGCCGCTGGCCCCCGCGCTGGCCGCCCTGCCCTTCATGGGCGTGGCCGCGACGACGATCGAGGGCATCCCGGTGCTGGCCAGCCGCAGCGGCTATACCGGCGAGGACGGCGTCGAGATCAGCGTCGCCGCCGACCAGGCCGAGGCGCTGGCCCGCCTCCTGCTGGCGCTGCCCGGCGTGGTGCCGGCGGGTCTGGGCGCGCGCGATTCGCTGCGGCTCGAGGCCGGGCTTTGCCTTTACGGCAACGACATCGACGAGACGACCAGCCCGGTCGAGGCCGCGCTGACCTGGACCATCGGCAAGCGCCGCCGCACCGAGTGGAATTTCCTGGGCGCCGAGCGCGTCCGCGCCGAGCTGGATGGCGGGACGAAGCGCCTGCGCGTCGGCATCCTGCCGGAGGGCCGCCAGCCGGCCCGCGGCCATACCGAGATCGCCGTCGCCGGCACGAACGTTGGCGAGATCACCAGCGGCGGCTTCGGCCCCAGCCTGAACGGCCCCTGCGCCATGGGCTATGTGGCGCGCGAGCATGCCGCCGACGGCACCAAGCTGGACCTGATGGTGCGCGGCAAGGCGGTGCCCGCCCGCGTCGCCGCCACCCCCTTCATCCCTCACCGCTACGCCCGATAAGGATCTGCCCCCATGGCCGAGCTGAAATACACCAAGGATCACGAGTGGGTGCGGCTGGAGGGTGGCGTGGCCACCATCGGCATCACCGACCATGCGCAGACCGCGCTGGGCGATGTCGTCTTCGTCGACCTGCCCGAGGCCGGCCGTGACGTCACCGCCGGCGAGGCCTGCGCCGTGGTCGAGAGCGTCAAGGCGGCTTCCGACGTCTATGCGCCGATCGCCGGCAGCATCGTCGAGTCGAACCAGGCGCTGTCCGACGACCCGGCCCTGGTGAACAGCGCGCCGACCGCCGAGGGCTGGTTCTTCAAGATCAAGCCGGCCGACGAGGCCGAGATCGCGGCGCTGATGGACGAGGCCGCCTACCAGGCCTTCGTGGACAGCCAGGCATGAGCAGCGCGCTGGACGAACTCGCGGCGCTGGAGGACCACGGTGCCTTCGCCGCCCGCCATATCGGCCCGGGCGAGGCCGAGATCGCCGCCATGCTGAAGGTGGTCGGCGCCGCCAGCCTGGAGGAACTGTCCGAGAAGACGGTTCCCAAGGCGATCCGCGGCCAGGATTTCTCGACCCTGCCCGCGCCGGTGAACGAGGCGGAAGCCATCGCCGAACTGCGCGGCCTGGCCGAGCTGAACACCCGCCGGCGCTCGCTGATCGGCCTCGGCTACCACGGCACCCAGGTGCCGCCGGTGATCCTGCGCAACGTGCTGGAGAATCCGGGCTGGTACACGGCCTACACGCCCTACCAGGCCGAGATCGCGCAAGGCCGCCTGGAGGCCCTGGTCAATTTCCAGACCATGGTCACCGACCTGACCGGCCTGCCGATGGCCAATGCCAGCCTGCTGGACGAGGCCACCGCCGCGGCCGAGGCCATGGCGCTCGCGCTCGCCGCCAGCAAGGCGAAGTCGCAGACCCTGCTGGTCGCGGCCGATGTGCATCCGCAGACGCTGGCCGTCATCCAGACCCGCGCCGAGCCGCTTTCCCTGTCGGTCGTCGTCGTGCCGGTCGCCGGGATCGCCGCGGCCTGCGCGGAGAAGAAGCCCTTCGCGCTGGTGCTGCAGTATCCCGGCTCGACCGGCGAGATCCGCGACCTGACCGCCGAGATCGCCGCCGTGCAGGCCGCCGGTGGCCTGGCCATCGTCGCCGCCGACCCGCTGTCCCTGGTGCTGCTGACGCCGCCGGGCGAGATGGGCGCCGATGTCGTCATCGGCTCGTCGCAGCGCTTCGGCGTGCCGATGGGCTATGGCGGCCCGCATGCCGCCTTCATGGCGGTCAAGGACGCCTATAAGCGGCTGATGCCGGGCCGCCTGGTCGGCGTCTCGGTCGATGCCGCCGGCCGCCCGGCCATGCGCCTCGCCCTGCAGACGCGTGAGCAGCATATCCGCCGCGAGAAGGCGACCTCGAACATCTGCACCGCGCAGGTGCTGCTGGCGGTGATGGCCGGCATGTACGCGGTGTGGCACGGCCCCGAGGGCCTGACCCGCATCGCCCGCCGCGTCGCCCTGCAGGCGCGGCTGCTGGCCGATGCGGTGGCCAAGGCCGGCTTCACGCTGCGCCACGACGCCTTCTTCGACACGCTGGCGATCGAGGCCGGCACCCACGCCGACGCCCTGATGGCCGAGGCGCTGTCGAGCGGCTTCAACCTGCGCCGGATCGATGCGACGGGCGTCGGCATCGCCCTCGACGAGACCGTCTCCCGCACCGAGCTGGAGACGCTGGTGGCCATCCTGGCCAAGGTGGGCGGCAAGGCGGCGGCGCTGGCCGATCTGGCCCCGGCCGGCGGCATCCCCGGCGCGCTGGCGCGCAGCTCGGCCTTCCTGACGGCGGCGGTGTTCAACAGCCACCACGCCGAGCACGCCATGCTCCGCTACCTGAAGTCGCTGGAGGACAAGGACGTCGCGCTGAACCGCAGCATGATCCCGCTCGGGTCCTGCACGATGAAGCTGAACGCGACGGCCGAGATGATCCCGGTCACCTTCCCGGGCTTCTCCGACATCCATCCCTTCGCCCCCGTCGATCAGGCCGCCGGCTATATCGCCCTGGTCCGCCGGCTGGAGGGGTGGCTGGCCACCATCACCGGCTTCGCCGCCGTGTCGCTGCAGCCGAATGCCGGCAGCCAGGGCGAATATGCCGGGCTGCTGGCCATCCGCGCCTTCCACAAGGCGCGCGGCGAAGGCCAGCGCGACGTCTGCCTGATCCCCTCCTCGGCGCATGGCACCAACCCGGCCTCCGCCGTGATGGCCGGCATGCGCGTGGTGGTCGTCGGCTGCGACCGCGACGGCAATGTCGATCTGTCCGACCTCGAGGCCAAGATCGCGCAGCACGCCGAGAAGCTTTCGGCGCTGATGATCACCTACCCGTCCACGCATGGCGTGTTCGAGGAGGAGATCATCCGCATCTGCGACGCGGTGCATGCGGCCGGCGGCCAGGTCTACATGGACGGCGCCAACATGAACGCGCAGGTGGGCCTGACCGCACCGGGGCGGATCGGCGCCGATGTCTGCCACCTGAACCTGCACAAGACCTTCTGCATCCCGCATGGCGGCGGCGGTCCGGGCGTCGGCCCGATCGGCGTCGCGGCCCACCTGGCGCCGCACCTGCCGAACCACCCGCTGCTGGCCGAGGCCGGTCCGACGACGGGCTATGGCCCGGTCTCGGCGGCGCCCTTCGGCAGCGCCTCGATCCTGCCGATCTCCTACGCCTATATCCGGATGATGGGGCCCGAGGCGCTGACACGGGCCACCCAGGTCGCCATCCTCAATGCCAACTACATCGCCAAGCGGCTCGATGGGCACTTCCCGGTGCTCTACAAGGGCGCGCGCGGCATGGTGGCGCATGAATGCATCCTGGACTGCCGTGGCTTCCAGCAGGGCGGTGGTGTCCTCGTCGAGGACATCGCCAAGCGCCTGCAGGATTACGGCTTCCACGCGCCGACCATGTCCTGGCCGGTCAGCGGCACGCTGATGGTGGAGCCCACCGAAAGCGAGACCAAGGCCGAGCTGGACCGCTTCTGCGACGCCATGATCGCCATCCGCGCCGAGATCCGCGCGGTGGAGCAGGGCCGCAGCGACCGCGCCGACAACCCGCTGAAGAACGCGCCGCACACGGCGTCGGAAATCGCGGCGGCGGAGTGGACGCATCCCTACAGCCGCGAGGAGGCCGCCTTCCCGCTGCCCTTCGTCGCGGCCCACAAGTACTGGCCGCCGGTGAAGCGCGTCGACAACGTCTATGGCGACCGCAACCTGATCTGCACCTGCGCGCCGTTGGAAGAATACGCGCAGGCGGCGGAGTAGTCAGAACAGGGATAGGTCAGGGGAATGAATTCCCCCGCGCAAACGTAGACGTTTGCGCCCTTCTTTTCTCTGTCTGACTGCCGTGTCCATGTGGGGACGGCAGGCGCCACGGCCCATCAGCAGCGCGACCTTCGAGGTCGCGCTGTTTTTGTAGAGGCGTCCCGCCGTGATGCCGGCACGTCGTTGGTGGCGATGTGGCTGGGCGCCAGACGGCCAACAGACAGAAAAATCCAGGGGAATTCATTCCCCTGGCCTTCCCCTGTCTTTTCTATGCTGCCTTCTCTTCCCGCAACCGCTTCCGCAGAAACGCAAGAACGGCGGCTTCCTCCGGCTTCAGCTTCGGCAGATCGTCGCGCAGCACGGCGTCGACCTGCTGCTTCACCTGCACCAGCAGGCTGCCCTGCAGGTAGCTGTCCAGCACTTCCGGATGGACGTAGCATTTGCGGCAGATGGCGGGCGTGTTGCCCAGCCGGGTCGCCGCGTGCTCGATCGCCGCCTTGACGTTGCGCTTGGCGGCGGCGTCGCTGTCGAAGCGCTCGAACTCGCTCAGCGCCATGGCCGCCAGCACGGTGCCGGCCCAGGTGCGGAAATCCTTGGCGGTGATGTCGCGGCCGGTGATCTCGCGCAGGTAGTCGTTGACGTCGGCGGAATCGATGCTCTGCCGCTCGCCCTCCTCGTCCAGGTACTGGAACAGCGACTGGCCGGGCAGATCCTGGCAGGCGCGCACCACCTTGGCCACGCGCCGGTCGCGCAGCGCCAGCGTCCAGTCCTTGCCGCTCTTGCCGCGGAAGGCAAAGCGCAGCTCGGCGCCCTTGATGGCGACATGGCGGTTGCGCAGCGTCGTCAGCCCGTAGCTGCCATTGGCCTGGGCGTAATCCTCATTGCCGACGCGGATCAGCGTGCTGTCCAGCAGATGGGCAACGGTGGCCAGCACCTTCTGGCGGCCGAGGCCGGGCTGCTCCATGTCCTCGGCGATGCGGGCGCGCAGCTGCGGCAGGCAGCGGGCGAATTCCATGACGTGCTGGTATTTCGTGGTGTCCCGCGCGGCACGCCAGTCGGCGTGGTAGCGGTACTGCTTGCGCCCCTTCACGTCGCGGCCGGTGGCCTGGATATGGCCGTCGGCGCGCGGGCAGAGCCAGACCTCGGTCCAGGCCGGCGGCACCGCCAGCTTCTTCAGCCGCTCGATCGTCGCCTTGTCGCGGATCAGCCTGCCGTCCGGACCGCGGAAGCGCCAATCCTCGCCCTGGCGCTGGCGGGTGATGCCCGGCCCGGTGTCGGAGACGTAGCGCAGCCCGGCGGCGCGCGCCTCGCTCTGCGGGGTCGGTGGCGGCGGCGGGGCCTTGCGACGCGGCCGCGGCGTCTCGACCGTGGCGCTGCTCTGGTTCAGCATGGCAGCGGCATATCCTTGCCTTTTCCTCTGCCCTGCAACGCGCGGCGGCCCCTGCGGTTCCGCGCGCCCGCCCGCCCTGGAGCCTCCGATGCCCGATCCCGGCCTGACGATCCTGCCGCTGAACGACAGCCACCGCCCGGACTGGGAGCGGCTGTACCAGGGTTATGCCGAATTCTACCGCGTCGAGCAGACGCCGGAGATGCGCGCGCGGGTCTGGGGCTGGATCCAGGACCCGGCGCATGAGGTGAAGGGCTTCATCGCCCTCGACGGGTCGGGCCAGGCGGTCGGCATCACCCATTTCCGCCCCTTCGCCCGGCCGCTGGCGGCAAGCACCGGCGGCTTCCTCGACGACCTCTTCGTCGCTCCGGCGGCGCGCGGGCAGCGGGTGGCGGATGCGCTGATCGGCGCCGTCGCCGATATCGGCCGGCAGAAGGGCTGGAGCGTGATCCGCTGGATCACCGCCGAGAACAACTACCGCGGCCGCGCCGTCTATGACCGGGTGGCGGCGCTGACGCCCTGGAAGACCTACGACATCAAGCTCTGACCGCCGCGGGCGGGGAGAGGCTCAGGCGACGGTGGAGCAATGCGCCGCCACCACCTGCCAGCTCTCCTCGCCGGTCTGTTGCCAGACGCGGGTATAGGCGAAATGGCCGGCGACATGGGCGCCGCGGAAGCGGCCCTCCAGCTTGGCGCGCAGCGTCACCACCGCGGCTTCCGGGCCGAGCTCGCGAAGCTTGCGGTCGGCGATCTCCAGCCGGTCCAGCCGCAGCAGGCCGGAACGGTGCATGGCCAGGTCCTCGGCCTTGCCCTGGCTGCGGCCGTTCTGGTCGATGAAGACCAGCCCCTCGGCCAGCAGCGCCTCCAGGGTGGCGGCATCGCCCGCCTTCATCGCCGCGGCCAGACGGTCTTCCAGAGCCAGCACCGGGTGGTCGGTGGTCATCGCGGTGTCCTCGCCGGTCGCATCGACCAGAAGCCATGAAAAGAGCGGCATAACTGGTGCAGAAGCGGCCGCGCTGCAATGCTCTCCTCTCGGCAGGCGGAAGCCGCGGGCCCATCTGAAGCGGCATGCTGACCCGTCGCGCCACGCTGGTGGCCCCCCTGGCCCTGCCCTTTCTCGCGCCTCCCGCCGCCGCGGCGCCGCCCCGCCTGCTGCGCGAGGAATGGCACGACCCGGCCCGCGACCGCCGCCTGCCGGTGCTGCTGCGGCTGCCGGAGGCCCCCGGCCGGGCGCCGCTGCTGATCATCTCGCATGGGCTGGGCGGCTCGCGCGAGGGGCTGGGCTATCTCGGCCAGGCCCTGGCCGAGGCCGGCATTGTTTCCCTGCATCTCCAGCATCCGGGCACCGATGACAGCCTGTGGCGCGGCGTGCCGGACCGCCGCGCCAACCTGCTGGCGGCGGCGAGCGACGCCAACCGGGCGCTGGACCGGCTGCTGGATGTGCGCTTCGCCCTCGACACTCTTGCCACGACGCCGTCCCTGAAGGGCCGGGTGGACACCGGAAGGATCGGCATTGGCGGGCATTCCTATGGCGCCTGGCTGGTGCAGCACATGCTGGGCCAGCGGCTGCCCGGCGGCGATCGCGGCCTGGCCCTGCCGGATCCGCGGCTCTCGGCCGGCATCGCCTTCTCGCCGATGCCGCCCGAGGGGCTGCCGCCGCGCCTGGCCTTCGCCCGGGTCACCGCGCCGATGCTGCATGTCACCGGCAGCCAGGACCACAGCTGGCTGGGCGGCACCTCCGCCGCGGCGCGGCGCATTCCCTATGACGCCACCTCCGGCCCGGCGGCGCTGGCGGTGCTGGAGGGCGCGACCCATGCCGCCTTCGCCGGCGAGACCGGCGTCGGCGACCGCTGGGAGGATGCCACCTACCATCCACGCAGCGCGGGGCTTGCGGTGGCCTTCCTGCGCAGCCTATGGCTCGGCGATGCCGCGGCTGGCGCCTTCCTGCGCGCCGGCGCCCCCGGCCTGATCGCCGCGGGGGACCGGCTGGAGACCAGGGGCCTGGGGTGAATGCCGGACTATGCGTTGGAACTGGCGGCCGGCGGCCGCGTCGCCGGGGTGGACGAGGCCGGGCGTGGCCCGCTCGCCGGCCCGGTCATGGCGGCGGCCGTCCTCTTCCACGGCCCGCCGCCGGAGACGCTGGCGATCCTGCTGGACGACAGCAAGAAGCTCTCGGCGGCCCAGCGCGAGGCCGCCTTCGGCGTGCTGCGCGCCGCCGCCCGTGCCGGGGTGCTGGATTTCGCCGTCGCCGCCGCGAGTGCCGCCGAGATCGGCCGGCTGAACATCCTGCGCGCCACCCATCTGGCGATGTTCCGCGCGGTGACCCGGCTGCGCACCGCCCCCGACCTGGCGCTGGTCGACGGCAATGCGCCGCCGCTGCTGGCCTGCCCGGTGCGCTGCGTGGTGAAGGGGGATTCGCTCAGCCTGTCGATCGCCGCCGCCTCGATCCTGGCCAAGGTGACGCGCGACCGCGCCATGACGCGGCTTGACAGCCGCTGGCCGGGCTATGGCTTCGCCCGCCATGCCGGCTATCCCACGGCGCTGCACCGCGCCGCGCTGGAGCGGCTCGGCCCCTGCCCGCACCATCGCCGCGGCTTCGCCCCGGTCGACCAGCTTTGCCTGCTCTGAACAGGCGGTTTGCCGAAGGCAAGAGTCTCCCTGACCCGCCCTTCCCCTGAAAATGCGGGGGTAGGCTGTTGAAAACGGCGACTCGGCTTCCTTGACGGCGCGACTCCACCCCGCGCATTGTCCGCCTTCGAGTCGCCGGGGGATTTTGCGCGCGTGGGGAAGGGGCTGGATCTGCCGTTGGACTGCATCCTCGAGGGGGACTGCATCGAGATGCTGCGCGCGCTGCCGCCGGCCTCGGTGCATGCCATCTTCGCGGACCCGCCCTACAACCTGCAGCTCAAGGGCGAGCTGCGGCGGCCGGATGAGAGCGTGGTGGACGGCGTCGACGATGCCTGGGACCGCTTTTCCGACCTCGCCGCCTATGACGCCTTCACCCGCGCCTGGCTGACCGAGGCGCGCCGCGTGCTGCGCAAGGACGGCACCATCTGGGTGATCGGCTCCTACCACAACGTCTTCCGGCTCGGCGTCGCGCTGCAGGATCTGGACTTCTGGATCCTGAACGACGTGATCTGGCGCAAGGCCAATCCGATGCCGAATTTCCGCGGCCGGCGCTTCACCAATGCGCATGAGACGATGATCTGGGCCTCGCGCGGGCAGGACAGCCGCTACCGCTTCAACTACACCGCCATGAAGTCGCTGAACGACGACGTGCAGATGCGCAGCGACTGGTTCATCCCGCTCTGCACCGGCCATGAGCGGCTGCGCGACGCTGACGGCAAGAAGGTGCACCCCACCCAGAAGCCGGAGGCGCTGCTGCACCGGGTGATCCTGGCCTGCACCGCGCCGGGGGACGTGGTGCTCGATCCCTTCCTCGGCTCCGGCACCACGGCCGCCGTCGCCCGCCGCCTCGGCCGCCGCTGGATCGGCATCGAGCGCGACCCGACCTATGCGACCGCCGCCCGCGCCCGCATTGCCGCCGTCGAGCCGCTGTCGGAAAGCGCCTCCCTGGTGATGCCGACCAAGCGCGAGCAGCCGCGCATCCCCTTCGGCACCCTGGTCGAGCGCGGCCTGGTGCCGCCGGGCGCCCGCCTGGTCGACCGCCACCGCCGCTTCACCGCCGAGGTCGGCGCCGACGGCTCTCTTCGCTGTGGCAAGGCGCAGGGCTCGATCCACCAGGTCGGCGCCGCCGTGCAGGAGGCGCCCTCCTGCAATGGCTGGCTGTTCTGGCACCTGGAGCGGCGCGACGGCACGCTGCGCCTGCTCGACGAGCTGCGCAGCGAGATCGCCGCCTCGATGGGCGGCTGATCCCGCCGCTGCTCAGTGATCCCGGCCGCGGCCGGTCTTCGCCTGCAGCGCGTCGATCCGCTGCGAGGCCTCGGCCTTGGTCAGGTCGGGATTGAATTCTTCCCCGGCCTCCTCGCAGAGCGTCTGCAGGTAGCTGGCCTGGGCGCCGGTCATGGTCTCGTCGCCGGTGGTCCAGTTCTCGACCGGCTTGACGGTGTTGGACGGCGTCTCGTCGCTCATGGCAGTGGCCTCCGTTCTTGTCCTGTTCCATGACAAGAACCCCGCCGCAGGCCCGTGGTTGCGCCGGGCGCCCGCAGGCGCCCGGCATTCCGCTCAGCGCGACACGGCGCGCAGCGTGGCGAGCGCCAGCGCGGTCTTCACCAGCGTGCCCGGGATGAACAGCACGAAGCCGACCATCACCGCCTTCTCGAAGCCCACGAACTGCGCCAGCCAGGCGACGCCGGGGACGAAGAGCAGCAGGTGGGCGGCCAGCAGCACGCCACCCTGGCGCAGCAGCCCGCCGCGGGCGAAGCCGGCCAGCCAGGCGGCGGCCAGGAAGCCGAGCAGGAAGCCGGCGGTCGGGCCCATCAGCGCGGCCGGACCCGCGGCGCCACCGGCGAAGACCGGCAGGCCCATGGCGCCCTCGGCCAGATAGAGCGCGACGGCGGCGAGGCCGAGGCGCGAGCCGCCGAGGGCCCCGAGCAGCAGCACCACCAGGGTCTGCATGGTCGCCGGCACCGGCCACATCGGCAGGGTGATCTGCGCCGAGGCCGCCAGCGCGGCCGAGCCCAGCAGGGCGAAACCGGCGAAGGCCAGGCGGCTGCGGGCCGCGAGGGTGGAAAGCTGCATCATGCGGGGCGTCCGATTGCTCTTATTCGGCGCCGCCCAGGAGGGGCTGGCGCAGTGCCGGGCTTGCCACGGGGCCGCCCCGCTCGGCAAGTCCTTGGGAAAGCACCGGTTCCGCCAGCACCATCAGCCGCTGCATGGCCCCCGGCAGGGCCAGTGCCGCGGCCTCGGCGGTCAGCCATTCGCCCTCGGCGTTCAGGCCGGGCGGCGCCTCGGCGGCCAGCAGCGTCATGCGCAGCTCGAAATGGGTGAAGCTGTGCCGCGCCTCGCCGGGCAGCGCCCGCCAGGGCAGCAGGGCTGGCGCATGCTCCAGCGCCTCGGCGATCGGCCACGCCGCCTCGCGCCAGGGCGTGCCCGGCAGGCCCAGCATGCCGCCCAGCAGGCCGGAAGGCGGCCGCCGGCGCAGCAGGATTCGTCTCTCGGCATCGATCAGCAGGAAATGCACGCCGGTCTTCACCGGGCGGACCCGCTTGGCGGCCTTGCGCGGCAGCGTCTCGGCGATGCCGGCGCGCTGCCCGGCGCAGTCGCGCTGCCAGGGGCAGAGGGCGCAGGCCGGCTTGCGCGGGGTGCAGATCGTGGCACCCAGGTCGAACAGCGCCTGGACGAAATCGGCCGGCCGCGCCACGGCCTCCGCCTGCGCCATCCAGCCCTGCGCCAACGCCGCCAGTCGGGGACGCGCGCCGGGCAGCGGCTCCTCCACTGCCTCGACCCGGCTGGTCACCCGCTCCACATTGCCGTCCAGCGGCACCACCGGCCGGTCGAAGGCGATGGCGCCGACCGCGGCCGCCGTATAGGCGCCGATGCCCGGCAGGGCGCGCAGCCCCTCCACCGTGTCCGGGAAGCCGCCGCGCGCGGCCACCGCCTGGGCGCAGGCATGCAGGTTGCGGGCGCGGGCGTAATAGCCCAGGCCCGCCCATTCCTCGGCCACCTCCGCCCAGGGCGCGGCGGCCAGGGCCTGAATCGAGGGGAAGCGCTCCAGGAAGCGGCGCCAGCGCGGCGCGACGGTGGCGACCGTCGTCTGCTGCAGCATGACTTCGGAGAGCCAGATGCGGTAGGGATCGCGCACCGCTTCCCGCCAGGGCAGGGCGCGGCGGTGGCGGTCGTACCATTCGAGCAGGGCAGAGGCAGGGGGCAGCACGCATGCAGGAAGAGGACGAAGCGGCCGGCCGCGCAAGCCCCCCCGCGCAGAATCCTGCCACCCCGCCCCCGGCCCCGCCGGTCTGGCGCGCCGATCTCGGCCCGCGCCCGATCGCCGCGCTGATGCCGCGCGTCACCCGCCCCGCCTTCAAGAAGCGCAGCCCCGCCGGCGCCAACCTGATGGCCGACTGGCCGCAGATCGTCGGTCCCGTGCTGGCCGCCCAGACCATCCCGCAGAAACTCTCGGCCGGGACGCTGACGCTCGGCTGCGCCGGGCCGGTGGCGATGGAGCTGCAATACCTGGCGCCGCAGCTGATCGCCAAGGTGAACGGCGCGCTCGGCCAGGCGCTGGTGCAGCGGCTGCGCATCGTCCAGGCGAAGATGCCGCCGCCCGTTCGCAAGATCCCCAAGCCGACGCCGGTCGCCCTGCCCGCCCCGATCGACGCCAAGATCGCCGATGTCGCCGACCCCGAGCTGCGCGCCGCCCTGGCGCGGCTGGCGCAGGGCGTGTTCCGCCCGAAGCGCTGATGCCGGCCCTGTCGCTGCAGGAACAGGCCTATCGCGCCATCCGCGGCCGCATCGTCACCTGCCGCTTCGCGCCCGGCAGCAGCCTGGTCGAGGCCCAGGTGGCCGAGGCCCTGGGCTTCGGCCGCACCCCCGTCCGACAGGCCTTCGACCGGCTGCGCCAGGAAGGGCTGGTGGTGATCCACCCGCGCAAGCGCGTCGAGGTGCGCGGCATCGACCCGGCCGAGCTGCTGGACATCATCGAGGCGCGGCTGATCAACGAGGGCCACGCCGCCCGCCTGGCCGCCGCCCGCGCCACACCGGCCGAGATCGCCGCGCTGGAAGACAATGTCCTGCGCGCCGGCAGCGCCACCGCGGTCGAGGAGACCGAGCGGCTGATGCTGCTGGAACAGGAATTCCACGGCCTGATCGCCGGCGCCGCCGGCAACGCGGTGCTGGCCGAGATCCTGCGCAACCTGCGCGACCGGGCGATCCGCTTCTGGTTCATCGCCGCCGGGCAGAGCGGCCACCGCCAGGCGGTCGTCGCCCAGCACGCCGCCATCGCGGCGGCGATCGCCCGCCGCGACGGCGAGGCCGCCGAGGCGGCGATGCGGGGGCATATCGGGGATCTTCGGGCGAGCGTCCTGCAGCAAGGACCGTAGAAGGCCAGGGGAAGGAATTCCCCTGGACCCCATCTTTTTTCTGTTCTGCTGGCCGTTGGGCGGGCAGTGCTGCCGACCGGCCGTTTCACCTGCTGTCTCCAGGTGGACACGGCAGTCCGAAAAAACTAAGCGGCCTCCTCGCTGCCGAAGGCGACGGGCGGCGTCCAGCCCTTGCCCGGCACCGCTGCCATCAGCGCGCGCGTGTATTCGTGCTGCGGATTGGCGAAGATCGCCGCCGCCGGCCCATGCTCGACCACCTCGCCCCGGCGCATCACCGCCAGCTGGTCGCAGAGCTGGGCGGCCACCCGCAGGTCATGGGTGATGAAGACCATCGACAGGCCCAGCTGCTCGCGCAACTGCACCAGCAGCTTCAGCACCTGCGCCTGGACCGAGACGTCCAGCGCCGAGACCGGCTCGTCCGCCACCAGCACGTCGGGGCGCAGCGCCAGGGCACGGGCCAGGCCGATGCGCTGCCGCTGGCCGCCGGAGAATTCATGCGGGAAGCGGTCGAGCGCCGCGGGGTCGAGGCCGACCAGCGCGAAGAGCTCGCGGGCGCGCTCCATCGCCTCGGCGCGCGGGGTGCCGTGGATGATCGGGCCCTGCGCCACCAGCTCGCCCACCCGGCGGCGGGGGTTGAGCGAGGCATAGGGGTCCTGGAACACCATCTGCACCCGCTTCGCCTCGCGCCGCAGCGCCTCCTTCGACAGCGCCAGCCGGTCCTGGCCGTCGAGGCGGATCTCCCCGGTCTCCGGGTCGAGCAGGCGCAGGATGCAGCGCGCCAGCGTCGACTTGCCGGAGCCGCTCTCGCCCACGATCCCCAGCGTGCCGCCGCGCGGCAGGCTGAGAGAGACATCCTTCACCGCATGGGTGACGCGGCGGTGGCGGCGCAGCAGCCCGCCCTTGCGGTAGGTCTTGGAGACGTGGTCGATCTCGAGGAAGGGCGCGCCGGTGACCGGCGCGCGCACGGGCGGCGAGAGCGGCGGCACCGCGGCGACCAGGGCGCGGGTATAGGGGTGCTGCGGGTGGTTCAGCACCTCGGCCGCCGGCCCCTGCTCGACCAGGATGCCATGCCGCATCACTGCGACACGGTCGGCGATATCGGCGACCACGCCGAAATCATGGGTGATGAACAGCACCGCCGTGCCGGTGCGCCGCTGCAGGTCGCGGATAAGGGAAAGAATCTGCGCCTGGGTGGTGACGTCGAGCGCGGTGGTCGGCTCGTCGCAGATCAGCAGCTTGGGCTCGAGCGCCAGCGCCATGGCGATCATCGCGCGCTGCCGCTGCCCGCCCGAGAGCTCGTGCGGATAGGCGCGCGCGGCGGCGGCCGGGTCGGGGATGCGCACCTGCTCCAGCAGCGCCAGCACGCGCGCCGCGATCTCCCGGCGCGACAGGCGGGTATGGGTGCGGAACATCTCGCCGATCTGGTCGCCGATGCTGCGCAGCGGGTTCAGCGCGGTCATCGGCTCCTGGAAGACCATGCCGATATCCGGGCCGCGCAGCTTGCGCATCTCGGCCGCCGGCAGCGGCAGCAGGTCGCGGCCGAGGTAGCGGATGGCACCGGCGGTGGCGCGCACGCCCTCTGGCAGCAGCCCCATCACCGCGCCGGCGGTCAGCGACTTGCCCGAGCCGCTCTCGCCGACGACGCAGAGGATCTCGCCGGCCTTCAGGCTGAGCGAGACCTTCTCCAGCGCATGCGGCCGGTCGGCGCCGGGTGGCAGGGCGACGGTCAGCCCGTCGATGGCAAGCAGGCTCATCGTCCCTTCAGCCTCGGGTTGAGGGCGTCGTTCAGCCCCTGGCCGACCAGGGAGACGCCGAGCACGGTGAGCAGGATGACCAGGCCGGGAATGGCGGAGACGTACCACTGCACCCGCAGCACGCCCTTGCCGGCGCCGATCAGATTGCCCCAGGAGGGGATGTTCGGGTCGGAGAGGTTGAGGAAGGCCAGCGCGCTCTCCAGCAGGATGGCGATCGCCATGATGACGCTGGCATAGACGATGATCGGCGGCAGGGCATTGGGCAGGATCTCGCGGAAGATGATCTGCCGGTCGCGCATGCCGAGCACCCGGCAGGCCTGGACGAATTCGCGGTTGCGCAGCGTCAGGAACTCGGCCCGCGTCAGCCGCGCCGAGGGTGGCCAGGAGACGATGCCGATGGCCACCGTGACGAAGCTGATGTTGGAGCCGAAGACCGCCACCAGCACCAGCAGCAGGAGAAAATTCGGCAGGGTCTGGAAGGCCTCGGTGATCCGCATCAGCAGGTCGTCCACCCAGCCGCCGTAATAGCCGGCGATGGCGCCGACCAGGATGCCGATCAGGATGGCGATGACGGTGGCGACGAAGCCGATCAGCAGCGAGGTGCGCGCGCCGTGGAAGATCTGCGCCGCGATGTCGCGCCCGGTGTTGTCGGTGCCCAGCCAGAAGCGCGGATTGTCGAGCGGCCATTGCAGCGGCCGCCCGGCCAGCGACAGCGGGTCGCGCGGGAACAGCCAGCTGGCCGAGACCGCCATGAAGATCACCGCCAGCACCAGCAGCAGGCCGATGACGGCGGCGGGATTGCGCGCGTAGCGCTTGAGGAAGCCCATGCGCCTAGGACCCCGAGACGATGCGCGGATCGAGCTTGGCGTAGAGCATGTCCACGATGAAGTTGATGGCGATGACCAGCAGCGCCGAGACGAAGACGATGCCGAGCAGGGTGTTCACGTCGCGCTGCACCACCGATTCATAGGCCAGCCGGCCGAGGCCGGGCAGCGCGAAGACGCTTTCCACCACCACCGAGCCGCCCAGCATGGTGCCGGCCTGCAGCCCCATCAGGGTGACGCCGGGCAGCAGGGCGTTGCGCAGGACGTGGCGCAGCACGACGGCGGTCTCGCCGAGCCCCTTGGCGCGGGCGGTGCGGACGAAATCCAGCGTCAGCACCTCCAGCATCGAGGCGCGCATGATGCGCAGATAGGTCGCCAGATAGGTCAGCGCCAGCGTCGCCACCGGCAGCACCAGGTGCCAGGCGATGTCCAGCACCCGGGTCAGCCCCTCATTGCCGGCGCCGATCTCCTCGAAGCCGCCAGCCGGCAGCCAGGACAGGCGGATGGCGAAGACCACGATGCCCATCATGCCGAACCAGAAGCTGGGGGTGGCGTAGAAGACCAGCCCCAGCGTCGAGATCAGCGAATCCGGCCAGCGGTTGACCCGCCGCGCGGCGATGACGCCGAGGCCCATGCCGGCGGCGAAGGCGAAGCTGAGCGCGGTCGCCATCAGCAGCAGGGTGACCGGCAGGCGCTCCAGGATGACGGCGGCCACCGGCTTGCCGTAGATCGCCGAGAAGCCGAGGTCGAGCGTCACCAGCCGCAGCAGGTAGCGGCCGAGCTGCACCAGCACCGGCGCATCCAGCCCGTAGAAGCTGCGCAGCTGCTCGATCATCGCCGGGTCGCCGCCGCCCATCTGGGCGACCAGCGCATCGACCGTGTCGCCCGGCGCCAGCTGCAGCAGCAGGAAAAGCCCGACCAGGATCAGCAGCAGCGTCGGCAGGCTGGCGGCCAGCCGGCGCAGCGCCAGGAGCAGGATGCGCATTCTCTGTCAGATCCTCAGCCGGCTTGGATCCAGGTGTCGTGCGCGTCGCCGGAATCCCAGCGCGGCACGTTGTGGTGGTTCTGCACGCGCTTCGAGGTGGCGGTGTAGAAGGGGCGCTCGGTCAGCATCCACACCGGCAGCTCGTCATTCACCGCTGCCACGAACTCGGCGTAGAGCGCCTTGCGGCGGGCCGGGTCGAGCTCGGTGGCGGCCTGGTCGATCAGCTGGTCGACCTTGTCGGACTGCCAGCCGAACTGGTTGGTCCAGGGCGAGCCCTTCGGGCTGCCGGAGCGGTACCAGACGGTGGTGGAGACCGCCGGATCGCCGCGATACTGGTGCCAGCCGGTGGCGAGATCGAAGTTCCAGTCGCGATAGACGGCGGAGAGCGCGCCGGCGATGTCGAGCTGGACGATCTCCACCCGGATGCCGACCTGCTGCAGCGATTGCTGGATGAAGGTGGCCAGCAACGGCACATCCTCGCCATTCATGATCGGGACGATCTTCAGGCTGAAGCGGATGCCCCCTGCCCCGCGCTTGTAGCCCGCCTCGTCCAGCAGCTTTTCGGCGCGCGCCTTGTCGTAGGGGTAGGGCACGGCGTTGTTCGGGAAGAATTCCGGCGACAGCGACGGGATCGGGCCGGTCGCCCGCTTGCCGAGGCCGTAGAGGAAATTCTCCAGGAAGAAATCGACATCGACCGCATGGGCGATCGCCTGGCGCACCCGCTTGTCGGAGAGCTCCTTGCGGCGCGTGTTGAATTCGAGGGTGTTGTTGAAGACATTGCCCTCGACGCCGCGGGTCGAGACCTCGAAGCGGCTGTCCTTGCGCAGCCGGTCGATATCGGCCAGCGGCAGGCCGTTATAGGCCGAGATCTGCACCTGCCCGGTCTCCAGCGCCGCCGTGGCCGCCGAGCGGTCGGTGATGAAGCGCCAGACGATGCGGTCCAGGTACGGGAAGCCCTGGCGCCAGTAGTTCGGGTTGCGCTCGGCGATGACATACTGGCCGCGCTGGTACTCGACGAACTTGAAGGGGCCGGTGCCGATCGGCGCGGTATTGGCCGGGTTCTCCAGCACATTGCCGCTCTCGAAGACATGCTTCGGCACGACATAGCCGAGGTCGCAGAGCGCGCGCAGCAGCAGGTTCAGCGGCATCGGCCGCGAATAGCGGAAGATCGCGGTCTGCGGGTCCGGCGTCTCGACCGCGTCGAGATAGAGCTGCAGCGTGGTGCCGTAGTTGAGGTGCTTCTTCCACTGCTCCATCGCGCTGTACTGCACGTCGGCCGCGGTGAAGGGCTTGCCGTCATGCCACTGCACGCCGCTGCGCAGCTTGAAGGTGACGGTCTTGCCGTCCGGCGTGGCGTCCCAGCTTTCGGCGAGGACAGGAACAATCTTGCCGCCCTCGCCCAGATCGACCAGTGGCTCGATGATCTTGCTGGTGATGACATAGACGCCGGTGGAGGCGCGCAGCGCCGGGTTCAGGATGCGCTGCTCGGAGCCCAGATGGATGGTCAGCACGCCGCCGCGGCGCGGCTCCTGGGAGAGCGCGGGCAGCGGCAGGGCGGTGTTCGCGGCCGAGCCGAGGGCGATCCCGGACAGCAGCAGATGGCGGCGCGTGATGGGCATGGTCTCGGCTCTCCGTCGTTCGAAATCAACAAGCGGCGAAAGTGAGATTCTGTCAATCACCCGGGCCATTTACCCCTTTCAGGATCGTGGAATGGCAGGGTCGCGTAGAACAGGCTTGCCGCGGCGCAGCAAGGCTGCGCCCTGCCGCCACCGCCGCGCAAGGGGCAATGATACCGGCACCGCCCCGGCGCGGCTTATCAGGCCTTGATGCGGGTCAGCACCGGCGCGGCCGGCGCGCTGGACCAGCCCGAAAGCTCCTCCATCGCCGCGCGGTCGAGGATCTCCAGGCGCCCCTTCTGCAGCGAGGCCACGCCATCCTTGCGGAGCACCGCCAGCGCTCGGTTGGCATGCTCGACCGACAGGCCCAGCGCGTCCGACAGATGCGCCTGCTTCAGCGGCAGCGGCGCGCCGCTGCGGTCGGCGCCGCCGCGATGGGTCAGCCGGGTGTGCAGCTCCAGCAGCAGATGCGCGACGCGGCCCAGCGCGTCGCGGCGGCCGAGGCTGGTCAGCCGCTCGCGCAGCCGGGTGCGGTCGCGCACCAGCCCGTCGGCATAGGACAGCGCCAGGCCGGGATCGCGCCCCATGAACTCGCAGAGCCGGTCGCGGGCGAGCACGCAGAAGCTGGCATCGGTCAGCGCCGAGACCTCGGCGCCATCCTCGCTGCGCTCGACCAGGTCGCCGGGCAGGTGGAAGTCGAGGATCTGCCGCCGCCCGTCCGGCGTGGTGGTCCAGGAGAAGGCCCAGCCGGCATAGAGGGTGAAGACGGTGTCGCGGATCGCCTCGCCGGCGCGCACCAGGCGGACGGCCGAGCGGACGCGCGCGATCTCGCCCACCCGCGCCTGCGGCACGACGCGGAACAGCGCGAAGGGACGCACCGCGCAGGCCGCGCAGGAGCCAGGCAGGGGCGTCAGGGAGGCGGGTTTGGCGGCCATGGGCTCGGTTATAGGGGGCGCGGGGGCCTCGGACCAAGCCCTTTGCGGCGATCAGGCAGCGGCCCGACAAGTCGTCGTCCGCTCCGCCTGGGAAACGTCTTTTTTATCAGCAAGATCGCACAAAGAAGAGGCGAAGGCGCCGGGCCCTGCCCGGCGCGCAGCACACGGCACGCTATTTTTGCAGTGCCTGGACGATCTGCTGGGTGATCTTCTTGGCGTCGCCGAACAGCATCATGGTGTTGTCGCGGAAGAACAGCTCGTTCTCCACGCCGGCATAACCGCTGGCCATGCCGCGCTTGACGAAGAACACGGTCTTGGCGCGCTCCACATCCAGGATCGGCATGCCGTAGATGGCGCTGGACTTGTCGGTCTTCGCCGCCGGGTTGGTGACGTCATTGGCGCCGATGACATAGGCGACGTCGGCCTCGGCGAATTCCGGGTTGATCTCCTCCAGCTCATGCACCTCGTCGTAAGGCACATTGGCCTCGGCCAGCAGCACGTTCATATGGCCGGGCATGCGGCCGGCGACCGGATGGATGGCGTAGGCAATGTCGACGCCCTCCTTCTTCAGCAGGTCGGCCATCTCGCGCAGCACCTGCTGCGCCTGGGCCACCGCCATGCCATAGCCGGGAACGATGATGATCTTGCCGGCATTCTTCATCAGATAGGCGGCATCCTCCGGGCTGCCGGCCTTGACCGGCCGCGCCGGGCCGCCGCTGCCGGCCGAGGCCGTACTGCCCGCCTCGGCGCCGAAGCCGCCCAGCAGCACGTTGACGATGCTGCGGTTCATGCCCTTGCACATGATGTAGGACAGGATGGCGCCCGAGGCGCCGACCAGCGCGCCGGTGACGATCAGCAGCAGGTTGCCGACGGTGAAGCCGATGCCCGCCGCCGCCCAGCCGGAATAGCTGTTCAGCATGGAGACGACGACCGGCATGTCGGCGCCGCCGATCGGGATGATCAGCAGGAAGCCGAGCACGAGGGCCAGCAGCGCGATCAGCCAGAACAGCAGCCCGTTGCCGGTGGCGACGAAGGCGATCACCAGCACCAGCAGCAGCACCCCGAGGCCGAGGTTCAGAAAGTGCTGGCCCTTGAAGGTGATCGGCGCGCCCGACATCAGCGCCTGCAGCTTGGCAAAGGCGATCAGCGAGCCGCTGAAGGTGATGGCGCCGATCGCCAGGCCCAGCGACATCTCGACCAGGCTGCCGGCATGGATATGGCCGGGCGTGCCGATGCCGAAGCTCTCGGGGTTGTAGAAGGCCGCCGCCGCGACGAAGACCGCGGCGAGGCCGACCAGCGAGTGGAAGGCGGCGACCAGCTGCGGCAGCGCCGTCATCTGGATGCGCTGCGCCAGCACGGTGCCGATGCCGCCGCCGATGACGATGCCGGCCAGGATCAGCCCGAGCCCGCCGCCGCCCATGCCCGGATGGGCCAGGGTCGCGACAATGGCGATGGCCATGCCGACCATGCCGTAGAGATTGCCGCGCCGGCTGGTCTCCGGATGCGACAGCCCGCGCAGCGCCAGGATGAAGAGGACCGAGGCGACCAGATAGGCGAGCGAGGAGAGCGTATGCGCCATGGCCCTCAGCCCTTCTTCTTGAACATGGCGAGCATCCGCCGCGTCACCATGAAGCCGCCGAAGATGTTCACGGAGGCCAGCGTCACCGCCAGGAAGCCGAAGAACTTGGCGGCCCAGCTGTCACCCAGGCCGGTGGCCAGGATGGCGCCGACGACGATGACCGAGGAAATCGCGTTGGTGACGCCCATCAGCGGCGAATGCAGCGCCGGGGTGACGTTCCAAACGACGTAGTAGCCGACGAAGCAGGCCAGCAGGAAAATGGTGAGCAGCAGCAGGAAGGGCTCAGCCTGCTGGGCGACGGGGGCGACGGCCTCGGCCATCTGCCGCGCCTGGGCGGCCAGCGCCAGGGCGCGCTCGGCGGTGGCGCTGGCCTGGTTGGCCAGATCGGTGGGGTTCATCGGTTCCTCTCCCTCGCCTCAGGCCGCCGCGGCCAGCTGCGCATGCACGACCGCGCCGTCGCGGGTCAGGGTGACGCCGCGGATGATCTCGTCCGCTGGGTCCAGCTTCGGCGCCTTCGCCTCCTTGTCCCAGAAGGTCGAGAGGAAGGTCAGCAGGTTGCGCGCATAGAGGCTGCTGGCGGCGGCCGGGATGCGCCCGGGCCAGTTCTGGAAGCCCAGGATCTTCACCCCGCCCGCGGTCACCGTCAGCTCGCCCGGCACGGTCAGCGCGCAATTGCCGCCGGCATCGGCGGCGATATCCACTACCACGCTGCCCGGCTTCATGCTCGCCACCATGGCCTCGGTCAGCAGGGTCGGCGCCTTCCGCCCCTGGACGAGGGCGGTGCAGACCACGACATCGGCCTTGGCGACGGCGGCGGCGATGACCTCGGCCTGGCGGCGCTTGTAGTCCTCGCTCATTTCCTTGGCATAGCCGCCGGCGGTCTGCGCCTGCGCCATCTCGGCATCCTCGACGCCGACGAAGGCGGCGCCCAGCGACTTGATTTCTTCCTTGGCGGCGGGACGGACATCGGTCGCCGAGACGCGGCCGCCGAGGCGCCGCGCCGTCGCAATGGCCTGAAGGCCGGCGACGCCGGCGCCCATGATGAAGACATTCGCGGCCGGGATGGTCCCCGCCGCCGTCATCAGCATCGGAAAACCCTTGTCATAGGCGGTGGCGCCCTCGAGCACCGCGCGGTAGCCGGCGAGATTGGCCTGGGAGGAGAGCACGTCCATGCTCTGCGCCCGGGTGATGCGCGGCAGCAGCTCCATGCTGCAGGCCTCGATCCCGGCCTCGGCATAGAGCCTGGCGCGGGCCGGGTTGGACAGCGCCTCCAGCGTGCCGATCAGCAGCGCGCCGCGCGGGATCAGCGCGAGCTCATTCACCTCGCCCTCGCCCTGCGCCAGCGGCGCGCGCACCTTCAGCACCAGCCGCGCCCCGGCCAGCGCCGCGGCGGCATCGGCGGCGATCTCGGCGCCGGCCTCGCGATAGGCGTCGTCGGTCAGGCCGGAGGCGAGGCCCGCCCCGCTCTCCACCACCACATCGATGCCGAGGCCGATGAATTTCCTGGCCGTCTCCGGCGTCGCGGCGACACGGGTTTCCCCCGCCCGCCTTTCCTTCAGCACTGCGAGACGCATCAGGCCCTCCCGGCACAATCGCTATCCGATAGTGCCGGGAGATTGCCGGGTGGTGTGACGACCGACAAGAAGCTTTGCGGTGCCGGCAGCGTGACGCTGCCCCGCTTTGCGGACGCGGCGCCCCCGGAGGCGCGCCGGAATCAGGACCCGAAGCGGAAGACGATGGCGCCGGGCGCAGCCTCGACCACGGCCAGGCCCGGGCCGCCCTCGGCCGCCGGGGTGCCGCCCTGCTGGGTGCCGAGCCAGGTGGCGTAGAGGCCCTGCAGCACCGGTGCGATCCAGCCGCCGGCCTCGTCGCTGGCAGTCGCCACCAGCGGCGCCAGGCGATGTGTCAGGCGCAGGCTGCGATCGGCCTCGTCGACGGAGAGCGCCACATAGCCCCAGGACAGCGTCGCCAGCGCGTCGTTCATCCGCGCCTCCAGCCCGTCCAGCGTCTCCACCGCGCCGAGCGGCAGGCTGGCGCCCAGCTTCTCGCCCACGGCGCGCAGCAGCCCGTCGCGGCCGGCCTTCTCCAGATTGGCGTCGAGCGTCTCCACCAGGGCGCGCAGGAAGCCGCGCCACTGGGCGCTGACCTCGCGCCGCGCCAGATAGGCGAGCGTGGCGGGCGCCGGGTCGGTCTGGGTCATGCCTGTTCTTCTCCTGCCGCCTTTTGCTGGCCGGATCCGAACGCTCCGGCCCCTCGATGGGCGATCTTACTGGTCAAGCTTGTAGCGGGCGTAAAGCAGGCCGCGCGCCTCGCTCCAATCGGCCGAGCGGTCGTAGCGCAGCGCGGCGCCCAGCCGCAGGTTCGGCGTCACCGCATATTCGACATCGGCGCGCACGCCGCCGGTGAAGCCGGTCTGCGACTGGCCGGGATAGAAGGCGGTGACATTGCTGTTGGCCGCCGCCTGCGCCTCGAGACTGGCCTGCGCCGCCCCGTCATTCGGGAAATAGGGCGCGCGGTCCTCGCGGAAGCTGGCGATGCCGGCGCTGGCGCCGAGGCGGTAGCTGAAATCGCCCGAGCGCGCGCGATAGTCGATCGGCACGCTGGCGGCGAAGAAGCTCTGCGGGCTGAAATAGCCCCCATGCCCGGCGCTGAAGTAGCGCAGGTTGCGGTCATAGCTCTGGTAGAGCATGTCGAGACCGGTGGTGACCTCCCAGCTCTCGCGGCGATACAGCGCAGTGCTGACGCCGGCCGCCGCCTCCCAGCGCGAATTGTCGCGCACCCCGTCGCCTTCCATCGTCGAATAGGCGCCGGCGACATAGAAGTTGGTGTCGGCGCTGTAGCCGTATTCGAGCTGGCCGCGGCCGGTGTTGCGCACCACGCCGCCGAAGGAGCGGCCGGTCGAGGGATCGCGCATGCCGCCCCAGGAGAGCAGCGTGTCGGTCACCGCGCGGCGCTCGGCGGTCATGCGCAGGCGCAGGCTGTCGCTCAGCTGCGGCGCCACCTCGATGCCGCCGATCACGTTCTGGTTGCGGAAGCCGAGCGGCGTCGAGCCGATATCGGCCGAGAAGATGCCCTGGCTGTAGCCGATGCCGAGCGACACGCCGGTGGCCGAGGTCTGCCGCGGCGCCGCGGCGGCGGCCTGCGCCGCGCTCAGCGCCGAGCCGTTGTTGATGCTCAGCGCATTGCTGCCGAAGCGGCTGAGCGAAGAGGCCGAGCGGTCCATGTCGCCGGCATCGATATTGACCACCTGGGCGCGCAGCGCGATGCGGCCGCCGACCTCCGGCAGGGCGGCCGAGACCTCGGCGCCGCCGCCATATTCGGTCAGCTTGTCGAAGCCGCCATCGCCCGAGCGGGTGCGAAAATTGGCCGTCGGCGAGAAGCGGGAAGAGTTCTCGTCCTGCACCACCGCCAGCTCGCGGTTGATCTGGTTCAGCAGCGGGTCGTTGGCGGCCTGCGGCGGCAGGGTCAGCGGCGCCTGGTAGGTGGCGACCGGCCGGCCCTGGGCATAGCTCGGCTGCGCATAGCCCGGCTGGGCATAGGTCGGCTGGGCTGGCGCGGCAGGCGCCGCGCCATAGCTCGGGCCGGCATAGTTCGGGCTGCCCGGCGGCGGGGCGACCGGCGGATAGGTCAGCGGCGCCTGCGGCGCGGCGGCCTGGGCCTCCGGCGTCGCCGGATAGCTGCCGCCCGGCATGCCGATGATCGGCGCGCCCTGGCTGGCCATCCCCTGCCCGGCCAGCGCGACGCGGCGCGCGCCCTCGCCGCCCGCCTCGGCATAGGTCTCGCCGCCGCCGATCTGGCCGCGGCGCTGCTCGGCGGCCAGCAGCAGGGCGCCGCGGGCGCGCGCCTCGTCGCCGCCGGCCCGCGCCAGCCGCGCCTCGATCATCGACAGGCGCGGGTCGTTCGGCGCCAGCGCCCGGGCCTCGGCCAGTAGCCCCTCGGCGCGGGCCCATTGGTCGAGCAGGATGGCGGCATCCACCGCCCCGGCGCGGGCCTCGAGGTTGCGCGGGTCGCGGCGGAGGACGCCCTCGGCCAGGCGCTGCGCCTCGCGGGCATCGCGCGCGCCCTGGTAGAGCTGGAAGGCGAGGCGCGGCGCTTCCGCCCGTTGCGGCGCGGTCGCGACCGGCTGCGGGGCGGCCGGCTGCGGCGCCGGGCGCTGGGCGACGGCGGCCGGCGCCGGGCTGCCTGCGGCGCGCAGCCCGGCCAGCTGGCGGCGCTCGTCGGTGGAAAGGCGGCCGTCCTGGGCAAGCTCGACGGCAATCTGGCTGGCCGGCTGGTCCAGCCCGGCCTCCTGCAGCGCCATGGCGATGGCCAGCCGCCCGGAGGCCGGCGCGCTGCGGTTGGCGGACAGCGCCGCCTGCGCCGCCTCGGTCGCCGCCTGGGCATCGCCCAGCCCGGCCAGCGCCTCGACCACCAAGGCGGCCGTCTCGCCGCTGGGCTCAGGACGGGCGGCAAGGGAAAGCAGCCGGCGCTTGGCCTCGCCGCGATGGCCGAAGGCATCGGGCTCCAGCGCGGCGGCGACCTGCTGCTGCAGCCGGGCGCGGCGCATCAGCCGGCCCATATCGGCGCTGCGCAGCCGGTCGGGCACACGTTCCAGCAGGCCGACGACATCCAGCATGCGGCCTTCGTCGCTGGCGAAGAGGGCGGCGGCGAAGACCGCCTCGGCGCTGCCGGTCTCGGCCGGCTGGTCGACCAGGGCGCGGGCCTCGACCCCCTGCCCCTGCGCCGCCAGGGCGCGGGCGAGGTCCAGCCGCAGCCAAGGATTGGCGGGCTCCACCGCCAGGGCGTTGCGCAACAGGGCGACGGCCGATTCGGCGTCGCCGGCGCGCTGCGCCTCGATGCGCAGCGCCTCGGCGCGCTGCGCGGCGGCGCTGCCCAGCACCAGGCGGTTGCGGCGCTCGGCCAGCTGCTGCGCCTCGGCGAAGCGGCCCTGGCGCTGCAGCGCCTCGAACAGCCCGGCCATCGGCGTCGCCAGCTCCGGCCGGCGGGCGAGCGCCGCGCGGTAATGCTGCTCGGCGCCGGCCAGGTCGCCGCGGCGCAACGCCAGGTCGGCCAGCAGCGTCTCGGCCTCGACCCGCTCGGCGCCCTCACGGCGCAGCCCGCGGCGCAGGATCTGCTCGGCCTGGTCGAACTGGCTGCGCTGCACCGCTTGGCGCGCCTGAGCGACCAAAGTCGGGCCGGCGGCGCCCTCCAGCGCGCGGGCCCAGCGGGCGCGGCCGTTGGCCGGGTCGGCGGCGATCGCCTCGCGCAGCAGCGCGGTCGCCTCGAGGCGGCGGCCCTGGCGCAGCCGGGCCAGGCCCAGCCCGCCGCGTGCGTCGGCATCCTCCGGCCGCAGCACCAGCACCGCCTGGAATTCGCGCGCCGCATCGGCCAGCAGGCCGGCATTCAGCGCCGCGAAGCCGCGCAGCCGCGCCGCGCCGCCATCGCCGACGGCGCGGCGGGCATCGGCCAGCCGCTGCTGCATCAGCGGGTCGTTCGGATAGAGCTTGAGATAGGCCTCGATGCCGGCAGCGGCCTCGGGGGCCAGCGCCTCCCATTGCAGCGCGTCGCGCCAGGCGGCACGGGCGTCGCCGGCGCCCTCGGCCTGCTGGGCCAGCGCCTGCAGCCGGCGGATGCCCTCGGCGCGGGAGGCCTCGCGATAGGTCATGATGCGGGCGAGTGCCAGCGGCAGCCGGCGATCGGTCGGGCTCTTCGCCACCAGCGCGGCGACCGCCTCGCGCGCCTCCGCATGGCCGTCCGGCGTGCCGGCGAGCGTCTGGTAGTATTCGATGGCGAAGGCCGCCGGCGGCACCGGGCCGCCGAACAGCTTCCTGTACAGGGCCACCGATTCGACGGCGAGGCCCTGCTGGGCGAGGCGCCGCGCCTCGGCAAGCTGCGCCGGGTCGAGGCTGGCGCCGCGCACCGCCAGCGCCGCCTCGGCCAGCCGCGGATCGGCCGGCGCCAGCTCGCGCAGCCGCGCCAGATGCCGCTCGGCGCCCGCCGGATTGCCGAGTTCTGCCTGGGTCGCGGCAGCGGCCGCCAGACCGTCCAGATGGTTGGGCTCGGCCGCCAGCAGCCGGTCGAGGGTGACCGCCGCCCGGTCGGGGCGGTTCTGTCCGCGCCAATAGCCGGCCTGGTCGAGCAGGACGGCGATCGCCCCCTCCTGCGCCGCCACCGGGGAGGCCAGGGAAGGCAGCAGCGCCAGCGAGCAGACCGTGGCCAGCAGATGCGCGCGGAAAGCCATCATTGCGTCCTGGTCCTCAGCCGAAGGGCGGCGCGACGGCGCAGCAGCCAGTAGGTCGGAATGGCGATGCACAGCGCCGCCACCAGGACGAGGCCTAGCAGCAGGTCCGGCCGCTTGCCCAGCCAGAATTGCGGCATCAGATGCACCGGCAGGTGACCCACCGTGTAATTCCGATTCACCTTGTAGGAGGTCATCCGCCCGCCCGAGAGCAGCGCCAGATCGCCCTGGATGCGCGGCAGCATCTCCGGATCGCGCAGCGCGGTGACCATCGACTCCATCCCCTGCGGGTTGGTGCCGGTCAGCGCGATCACCGAGCGGTTGCCCTTCAGCGGGCTCTCGAAGCCGATCAGCATGCCGGTGGCCTCGCCCGGGGTGGCGAGCACCGCCTCCAGGCGCTGGCGGTCCATCTGCCGGTCGTCGGTCAGGAACAGGTTGCGGAAGCTCTCCAGCGCGGTCGGCAGCGCCACGCTGACGCGGCCGCCCTCAACCTGCAGCGGGCTGGACTGGCCGAGCAGCTGGGCCAGAGCCGGCTGGCGGCCGAGCGCGCCGACCACCAGCAGCTCGCGGTCGGAGACCGTCTCCAGCCCGGCCGGGCGGACGACGGCGATGCGCGCGGCGGGGTAGCCGACATTGGCGGCCAGCTTGCCGAGCAGGGTGAAGGCGCCCGACAGTTCCAGCGTGTTGGCGCGCTCCGGCAGCACCAGGGCGGTGGTGGAGAAATCCGCCATCTTGGTGAAGGGGAAGCCCGAGCCCGCGAAATGCGCCAGGTTCGGCATCTCGGTGAAGCGGTAGCCGCGGGTCAGGTCGATGGTGCTGTCGGGGTCGATCGAGGCGCGGATGTCGCCCGGGATCGAGATGCAGTCGCCGCGGTTGAGCGGGCGCATGTCGAAGCGCATCTGCAGCTCGTTCTGGCCGAAGACCAGGTAGGGCGGCAGGCCGACCTGGCCCTCGCCGCGGTCCGGCAGGGCGCCGAGGCCGGTGTTACGGGCCACCCAGCTCCAGGGCCAGCCCGGCTCCACTTCACGAAGCGGAAAGGACTTCAGGTAGATATTGTTCAGCGAGGCGTCGAGCCGCGACACGGCGACATCCATCACCGGGCCGGGCGGGGCACGGAAGCGGACATCGACCGGCAGCGAGCGCTCGCGCCAGGTGTAGAGGTCGGGGGCGGTGCGGAAGGGAATGGCGATGGCGCCGGGGGCAAAGCCGTAGCTCTGCAGTTCGGAGGGATCGACCAGCTCGCCGAAGCGGACGGGACGGTCGGTGCGCACCCAGCGCGGCGCGTCGTATTCGTTGCGCACCGGGATCTCGGGCGCCTGCACCTGGGCGAGCTCGCCGGACAGCGCCTGGCGGCCGACGGCCAGGGCCTGCGCGGCGGACGCCGCCTCGGCGCCGGTGCGGCCGCCGACGACCAGCAGCATCGCGGTCGGATCGGCCGGATTCGGCACCACGGCCAGGGTCGGGCCCTCGAAGCGCGGCAGGGTGACGCCGGGGACGCCCTCATTGCCGGCGACCAGCACCATGGCATGGCCGCGCGGCGGCACGCTGGCGCTGACCGGGAAATTGGCGCCGCGGTAATCCGCCTGCACCGCGAACCAGGAGGTGGCGATGGCCGCCGCCCGCACCAGGTCATTGCCGGCGGCATCCGGCATGACCACCGGCAGCGTCAGCGGCTCGTTGCGCAGGCGCGGATCGAAGAAGGGCTCCGGCAGCCGCGCCAGGTCGCGGGTCAGCGGCAGCTTCTCCAGCGTCAGGTGCAGCACCGAGAGGTCGGAAATGGTCGACCACAGCAGGCCCGAGAGCGGGTCGTTGCATTCCACCGCATAGCGGCCGGTGAAGCGGAAGTTCAGCCGGTTGCTGTCGGCGAAATAGACCGGGTTGATCGGGAACTCGATCGGGCCGAAGGCGGGGCGGGTGCGCTCCGGCGTGATGGTGCCGACGAACTGCTCGTTCATCGCGATGGCGATCTGGCTGAGCTCGGGGATCAGCGCCGGGCTGGTGGCGCCCTGCAGCACCAGCCGCGCCGCCGTCACCACCTCGTCCGAGCGCACGCCGAACAGCAGGCCCTGCAGGTCCGAGGTGCCGCGCAGCTGCATCGGGCCGGCCAGGCCGAGCTGCTTCAGCGTGCGGCTCTCGATGCGCGAGCCGCTGCTGGCGCTGCTGCCGCCGCTGCCATTGCCGCTGCCGAACATCACCGGGCCAGCATTCGACGGCGGCGCGCCGAAGGGGCCGGCAGGCGGCGCCATCGGCGTCAGGCCGGGAATCTCGGCGGCCGGGGCCGGGGTGGCGCCCACCGGGGGCAGGCCGGGCGGCGCATTGGGCGGGGTCGCCTGCGCCATCACCGCCGGGGAGGACGGCAGGGCAGAGGAAGTGCCAAGGGCCGTGCTGGAGGCGCCCGCGACCGGCGCCGGCGGCAGGGCCAGCGACGGCAGGGCCGGCGCCCCGCCCCCGGCCGGCTGGCCACCGAACTGCGAGGGGGTCAGCGGCGGCGGCACCGGCGGCGCCTGCAGGCGCTGCGCCGTGGCACCGCCGGCCAGGGCCAGGCCCAGCCCGGCGAGCAGCGCGATGCTGGCGGCGCGGCGGCCCTTGCCGCTGTCCTTGCGCGACGGCGGCGCGGCCGTGGCGCCGGCCTGCGGCGCGGCGGCGCCGGCGGCCCGTTCCGGGGCGCGGCGCGCGGCGGCGGCGCGGGCGCGGGCGCGGCGCTCACGACGGCCGCGGAAAGAAAGCTGGCTGTCGCCGCGGAACAGACCCGTGATGCTCACCACAACCTCCAGCAGCGCGCGCAGCGGTCGGTCGTGCCGCGCCTCGTCCCAGTCCATCCAGGCATCGGCACGGCCGAGCACGGCGCGCACGATATTGCCCTCGTCGATCAGCTTCGACGGCAGGAAGCGGGCCTGCATGCGGCCGTTCTGCCAGCGCAGCACCTCGGCCGGCACCGTCACGCGGTCGGGGCCGAGGTCGAATTCCATCATCACCTTGTTGTCCGCCAGCTCCCGCTCGGGCGCCGCCATGAAGAGCGCGGCGCCGCCCAGCGACAGGTCGGCGCTCTCGCCCTCGAGGCGGGTGCCGTCGGGCAGGATCACCGCCGTCGGCAGCCGCGCATTGACGCGGTGCCGCTCGCGCACCTGGCGCCGCTCGCGGCCCACCGCGAGGCCGGCCATCACCGTGACCAGCGACAGGATCACCCAGAAGGTGTTCAGCGCATTGGCCTGGAATTCCAGGCTGGCCGGCGAGTTCGCCGCCATGCCGTAGATGCCCGACAGCAGGCCGAGCACCAGGAAGATGGCGATGACGAAGTTGGCGGCGACGGCGCGCAGGTCGAAGAAGCCTTCCTGCAGCGTGCCGCCCTTGTCGGTCACGTTGAACTTGCCGCGCTTCGGGTCGAACAGCGTCACCAGCACCACCGGCAGCAGGTAGATCGCCAGCACCGTCTCGTAGATCTCCGACCAGAAGCTGTGCCGCACCCTGCCCTGCACCCGGCTGTTGGTGCCGATCGAATGCACGATATGCGGGCCTGCATAGGCCACGATCGCCAGCGGCGAGGCGGCGATCAGGTTCTGGCCGAACAGCAGGAAGGCCAGCGGCGCGGTCAGGAAGACGACGCGCGGCAGCGGGAACAGGAAGTGCCACTGGGCGTTCAGGTAGCAGAGCCGCTGGTACAGCTTCAGCCCCTTGCCCAGCAGCGGGTTCTCGATCCGGAAGATCTGGATCATGCCGCGCGCCCAGCGCATGCGCTGGCCGATATGGGTGATCAGCCGGTCGGTGGCGAGGCCGGCCGCCAGCGGCACCCGCAGATAGGCGGTGCGCCAGCCCAGCCGCTGCATCTTCAGCGAGCAGTGGCAATCCTCGGTCACCGTCTGGGTCGGCACGCCGCCGACCTGCTCCAGCGCCTCGCGCCGCAGCACCGCGCAGGAGCCGCAGAAGAAGGTGGCGTTCCACAAATCATTGCCGGGCTGCACCAGGCCGTAGAACAGCAGGCCCTCATTGGGGACGCGCTTGCCCGAGGCCAGGTTCCGCTCGAAGGGATCGGGCGAGTAGAAATGGTGCGGCGTCTGCAGCATGCCGATGCCCTTGTCGCGCAGCATCCAGCCCAGCGAGAGCTGCAGGAAGGCGCGGGTGGCGACATGGTCGCAGTCGAAGATGGCGATGTACTCGCCCGAGGTCCGGCTCATCGCGTGGTTGATGTTGCCGGCCTTGGCGCCCTTGTTGTCGGGGCGGATCATGTAGCCGCAGCCGACCTCGGCGGCGAACTGCCGGAACTCCTCGCGGCGGCCGTCATCGAGGATGTAGACATTCATCCTGTCGCGCGGCCAGTCCATCGACAGCGCGCCGAACACCGCCGGCTTCACCACCTCGAGTGGCTCGTTATAGGTCGGGATGAAGACGTCGACGGTGGGCCAGAGCGCGGTGTCGGCGGGCAGCGGCACCGGCTTGCGGTCGAGCGGCCAGAGCTGCTGGAAATAGGACAGCAGCAGGGCGGCGACGGCATAGATCTCGGCCAGCAGCAGGCCGGTGCCGAGGAAGGTGGAGAGGAAGCCGGTATAATCCAGCGTCTCCGTCACCCGCCAGTAGATGTAGCGCAGCGAGATCAGCGTCGACAGCGCCATCAGGAAGAACAGCGCGCCGCGCGAGCGGGCGCGGCTGACGATCAGGAAGGCCAGGAAGCCGCCCAGCGCCAGCCAGGCCTGCTGCTCGGCCTCGAGCGGCGCGACCACGAAGGTCAGCCCGATCACCGCGCCGAGCAGCGACAGCAGCCGCCCCAGCAGCGGCACCCGCGAGAGGATGTTGCGCATCGGACGCATGGTTACCGTCCACCCCAGAAGGGGGATTGGGCCAGGCCGAAGCGCGGCGCGGCGGGGGGTTCAGCGGCGACAGGCGCCGCGGGCGCCGCCGGCGGGGCGGCCGGCGGGGAGATCGGCGTAGCGCCGGCGGCGATGGCGGGTGCCGCCGCCGGTCCGGCGGTGGGCCTGGCGGCCAGGGTGGCGATCGGGGTGGCGGGCGGCGCGGCGAAGGCGGGCGGCGCGGCGGCGGCGATCGCCGGGGCCGGCAGCAGCTGCGCCAGGCTGCGGGCGATCTGGCGCAGATCCTCGGCCGCGGCGGCGCCGGGCGCCAGGTCGTAGATCAGCCGCAGCTGCGCCAGCGCCTCGGCCAGCATGACGTCCTGGCTGACCGCGCCGAGCAGCCGCGGGCCCAGATGCCGCGCCACCGCCTCGGCCGCGGCGCGCGACAGGCGGGCGCCGAGATCGACGCCGTTCAGCAGGAACTGCAGCCGCCCGGCCTGGAGCGCCGCCTGGGTGCCGCCGCCGAGGAAGCGGCCGCTCTCCACCTCGCCGAGCATGGCGGCGCTGATCGCCTCCGACTGCAGCACGGTGACGATGAGCGAGGCCAGCGGCGCGGCGACGGCCAGGGTGTGCGACGGCCCGGGCGGCAGGTCGGCCAGCACCAGCAGCCGCGGATCGGCCAGCATCTCGCGCAGCGGCCCGGCCAGCAGCGCCGGGTCGCGCTCCAGCGCCACCGCCTGCTCCAGCACCTGGCGCAGCTCGATGGCGCCGTGCGGCAGCAGCGTCACGCCCGAGACGGTCGGCCGCAGCGCCGCGCGCCAGTCCGGCTTCTGCAGCAGGTTTGCCATGTAGCCGCCGCCATCCTGCAGCGGCACGCCGAAATGCAGCCGCAGCGAATTCTGCGGGTCGAGGTCGAGGGCCAGCACCGGCCGCCCCTCGCGCCGCAGCGCATCGGCGACATTGGCGACCAGGGTGGTCTTGCCGACGCCCCCCTTGGGCGAGGCGAAAAGGATCAGCGGCATCTCCGCCTCAGCTCCGGCCGAAGAGGCGCAGGCCGCGCAGCACGTCGGCGGTGGGCGAGGCGGGCGGCGCGGCGGGCTCGGCCGCCGGGGCGACGCGGCGCAGCAGCTCGGAGAGCGGCATCGGCGAAGCGGCCGCCGACGCGACCGGCGGCGACCCCGCCTCTGGCGGCGCCCCCGGCCTGGTCTCGGGCGCGGCAGCCGGCGGCAGCCAGCTCGGCGGCGGCGCGGCCGCCGGGCCGGCCGGCGCCGGCCCGTTCAGCCCGAGCGGGGGCATGGCGGCCGGCATCAGGCCCAGCGTGGTCGGCACCTGGCTGAGGTCGAGCGGCGGCAGCGGCGCCAGTCGCCCGCCCCGCCCGGCCGCCGGCAGCCCGGCACCGTGCGAGCTGGCCAGCACCGCCAGCAGCGAGGGCGCCGCGGCCTGCTGCGGCGGCGGCAGGCTGGGGGTCAGCTGGGCCAGCAGGCCCCCAGGGGCTGCCGCGGCGGGCTGCGTCTCAGTGACCTGCAGCGCCGCCAGCAGCGCGGTGGCGGCGTCCAGCCCCCCCTCGGCGCCGGTGCGCGCCATCAGCGGGGTCTGCGGCGCCATCGCCATGGGGATCACCGGCGTCACCGGCGCCGGGGCGGCCGCGGCCGGCAGGGCGGCGGGCGCCAGCAGGGCCGCGACTTGCGCCGGCTGCAAGGCGGGTGCGGCCAGGGTGACGGCCGCCGGGACAACCGCTGGTTGCGGCTTTTCCGGCCCGGAAGGGGGCGCCGCAGTCTGGCCCGGACGCGCCGTGGCGGCGCTGCCAAAGAGCGAGGCGACCAGCAGCGCGGCGCTGCCGGGGCTGCGCGGCGCGGGGCCGGCGGCGGGCGGCGCGGCGGCAGCGGTAGCCGCGGCGGGCGAGGCTTCCGGGGCTGCCAGCGACGGACGGCTGGCCAGCGGCGCCAGCACCGCGGCCAGCGACGGCACGGCGCCGGCGCCCGGCTTCGGCATGGTGGCAGGCAGGGCCGCAGCCCCGGCCGTGGCCGGCGGGGGCGCCATCAGCGAGGCCAGGACGCCAGACAGAGGTGCCTGGCGCAGCCCGGCGGCGGCACCGGTTTCAGCAGGCTTTTCAACAGGTGCCGCCTTGGCGGCGGGGGTGCCGGGCGGCTGGCCCAGCAGCGCCGCCAGGGGCGAGAGCGGGGAGGCGGCCGGCGCGGCCGGAGGAGCTGGCGGGGGTGCCGAGGGGGATGCGAAGGGAGAGGCCGGCGCCGCCGTCGCGACGGCCAGCGGGGCGGTGCTGGCCAGCACCGGATTGGGCAGGCCGGCCGTCGCCGCGGGCGGCTCCGCGGTGTCCGCCGCGCGCGCCATCGGCGGTTCCGGGGCGGCCTGCTGGGCCTGGAAGGCGGCCAGGCTGTCGCGCAGCGTGGCCGACGTGCCCGCCTGCTCATCGCGAACCGGCTGGTTACCGAATGACCGGTAGCGGATGCCCGGCGCCCTCAGCGCAGCCACAACGCGGGCGACGTCGATATCCTGGCCCATCAGTCGCCTTAACTCCTTCGGAGAGCACAGAATGCCTGCTCGTCGCGGCGCACGAAACCACAGATTCGCAAGCCTGACGCGGACAAATTTTGAGATTCTACGCTTTTTCCGACAGAGCGGTCAGTGTCAGCAATCTTAAGACGGAGGAATAATAATCATCCGGCGCGAAAGACGCCGCCGGCCGCGTCGGCGGCACCTGGCCGAGCTGCTCCAGCACATAGCCGGCCAGCCCGCGCAGCCCGGGCGTCGCGGCATAGGGACCGATGCGATCCGTCGCCAGATCGACCCAGGCCGGCCATTGCCGGTGCGCCGGATCGCTCCAGAAGCGGGCGGTGGCCAGGGCCGCCGGCTCGTCGGCCAGGCCGGCCCAGCAGAGATAGAGCGGCACCCGCACGGCATCGTAGGAGAAGCGGGGCGGCCAGCGGCCGGGCAGCGACAGCGCGCCATCGGCGCGGGCCACGCTCAGCCAGTCGGGGGGCAGGCCCCAGCGGCCGAAGCGGGCGCGGCGCAGCAGCTGCAGGCCGTCGCCGGCCAGCGCCAGCCAGGCCGGGTCCGGCACCGCCCGCGCCAGCACGCCGAGGATCGGGAAGGCATAGTAGGACGGGTTGACGGTGACGCTGTCCGCCGTCTCGAAGCCGTGCTGCGCCGGCAGCAGCAGGGTGCTGCCGGCGACCTGGCGCAGCAGCAGGCGCAGGATATCGCGGGCGATCGCGGCGCCGGCCTCGGTGAAGCCCGGCTGCTGCCAGCGGCGGCCGGCCAGCAGCAGCGCGGCGGCGATGAAGAGGTCGCCATCGGTGGCATTGTTGCGGTCGGGCACCGAGTCGCCCTGGTCGGGGATGTAGCGCCAGGCCGCCAGCCGGTCCTGCGGCCGGGTCAGCCAGCGCCGGGTCCAGCCCCAGGCCAGCTCGAAGCTGGCGCGGTCGGCGGCGCGCTCGGCGCAGAACATGGCCCAGCCCTGCCCCTCGGAATGCGAGACGTTCTGGTTGCCGGTATCAACCACCCGCCCCTCGGGACGCAGGAAGTCCTGCCGGAACCGCCCCCAGCCGGCGAGCAGCGCCGCCGAGGGCGCCGCCCCCGCCTGCGGCACGCCGCCCAGCGCCGCGCCCGCCCCGCCGGAAACCGGGGAGGCAGCGGCCGGCGCCCGGCCCATGACGGTCCCGGCCCCCAGAAATGCGCGTCGCGACAGTCCCGGCATGGGCCGAGGCTAGCGGCCAGGATTTACCGGGAGCTTGCGGCCGTGCGCCCGGCGGCGCGATCCGGCACCCTGCCCGGCGGGTGCCTCAGGCGGTGGCCGCCAGCCAGTCGCGCATCAGGGCGGTGCTGGCCGCCGGCTGCTCCATGGTCGGCAGGTGGGCGGCGCCGGGGATGCGCGCCAGCCGGGCGCCGGGGATGCCGGCGGCGATCTCCTCGGCCAGCTCGGGCGGCGTCAGGATGTCCTGCTCGCCGACCGCGACCAGGGTCGGGCAGGCGATGGCGGGCAGCAGCGGGCGGCTGTCGGGGCGCTGCAGGATGGCCAGCTGCTGGCGCAGGAAGGCCTCGCGGCCGACGCGGTCGGCCATGGCGCGCACCTCATGGCCGAGCGGGCCGTCGACCGCCTCCGGGTGCAGCAGGCTGGGCAGCAGGCGCGGCGTCACGCCGCGGAACTGGCCGGTGCGGGTCAGCGCCATCAGGCCGCGGCGGCGGCGGGCGGCCTCCGGCGTGTCGGGGCGGGCCGAGGTGTCGAACAGCGCCAGATGCGTCACCTGCCCGGGCGCCAGGCGCAGGATCTCGAAGGCGACATAGCCGCCCATCGACAGGCCGGCGAGCGCGAAGCGGTCCGGCGCCCCGTCCAGCACGCGCAGCGCCATGGCGCGCAGCGTGTCATCCTGCGTCAGGTCGGCGACCCGGCACTCGGCCAGGTCCCGCAGGCCCGCGCCCTCGGGGCCGGCGATGACGTCGCGCCACAGCCGCGCGTCGCAGAGCAGCCCGGGCAGCAGCAGCAGGGTATGGGGGTTCGGCATGGCCCGGAGGGTTACGCCCGCCGTCGCGTTCCGGCAACGGGCGGCCGGCCGGCGCGGAACAGCCCCGTCGCGCAGGGGAAAACCTTGCCAAGCCGGTGCGAGCGGCGCATATGCGGGTCTCGGATGCCGGAAGATGGGCCGCGCGGGTCTCGCGTGGCAGGCCGGCACACATCCCGCCGCCTGCCGGCGAAGGAACCGACTGCCCTTGAGCGATCAGCCTGACATGACCGCGCCCCGCGTGGCCGACACCGAGCTTTCCGACGCCCTGACCCCCGACGCCCCGATGGAGGGCCCGGCCGAGGATGCGCCGCCGCGCGCCACCTTCGACGATCTGGGCCTGTCCGAGCCGCTGCTGCGCGGCGTCGCCGAGGCCGGCTACATCCACCCGACGCCCATCCAGGAACAGGCCATCCCGGTCGTGCTGATGGGCCGCGACGTCATGGGCTGCGCCCAGACCGGCACCGGCAAGACCGCCAGCTTCGTGCTGCCGATGATGGACATCCTGGCCGGCAGCCGGGCCAAGGCGCGCATGCCGCGCAGCCTGATCCTGGAGCCGACGCGCGAGCTGGCCCTCCAGGTGGCCGAGAACTTCGTCAAGTACGGCACGCACATGAAGCTCAATCATGCGCTGCTGATCGGCGGGGAGAGCATGTCCGACCAGCGCGACGTGCTCGACAAGGGCGTCGACGTGCTGATCGCGACGCCGGGCCGGTTGCTCGACCTGTTCGAGCGCGGCCGCGTCATGCTGGCCGACTGCAAGGTGCTCGTCATCGACGAGGCCGACCGCATGCTGGACATGGGCTTCATCCCCGATGTCGAGCGGATCGTCAGCCTGCTGCCGCCGCTGCGCCAGACGCTGTTCTTCAGCGCCACCATGGCGACCGAGATCCGCAAGCTGGCCGACGCCTTCCTGCAGAACCCGAAGACCATCTCGGTCTCCGCCCCCGCCTCGGTGGCCACCACCATCACGGCGGGCGTGGTCTATGTGCAGGAGCGCGACAAGCGCGAGGCGCTGCGCCGGCTGATCCGCAGCCAGGAAGTGCAGAACGCGCTGATCTTCTGCAACCGCAAGCGCGACGTCGACGTGCTGCACAAGAGCCTGACCAAGCACGGCTTCAAGGTCGGCGCGTTGCATGGCGACCTGGCCCAGTCGGTGCGCTTCGCGACCCTGGAGAAGTTCAAGGCCGGCGAGCTGCAGCTGCTGGTCTGCTCCGACGTCGCGGCGCGCGGCATCGACATCGGCGGGCTGAGCCACGTCTTCAACTTCGACGTGCCGTTCCGCGATGAGGATTACGTGCACCGCATCGGCCGCACCGGCCGCGCCGGGCGCGAGGGCCATGCCTTCAGCATCGCCACCTCGGACGACGTCAAGCTGGTCGCCGCCATCGAGGCGCTGACCGGCAAGCCGATCCCGCGCATCGAGATCGACGGGCTGGACACGGTGACCGCCGAGGAGCTGGCCGAGGCCGCCAGCGCCCCGCGCGGCGGGCGTGGCCGCGGCAAGCCGGCCGGCAAGGACGCCAAGGGCGGCCGCGGGCGCGACCGCGCCGAGGGCCGCAGTGAAGGTCGGTCCGAGGGTCGCGGCGAAGGCCGGGGCGAGGGCCGCCGGGGCGAGAAGGAAATCGTCCGCCGGGGTGTCAACCGCCGCGACGAGGTCGAGGATCTGGGTGGCGAGACGCCGCCGCGCGAGGAGCCGGCCGAGCGTCGCGAGGAGCGCCGGGACGAGCGCCGGCGTGACGAGCGGCCGCGCGAGGACCGGGTGCGGGACGAGCGGCCGCGCGACGAGCCGCGCCGCGAGAGCCGTGCCCGTGACGAGGCCCGCCGCGAGGAGCCGCGCCGCGACCGCGACGACCGTCGCGAGCCGCGCCGCGAAGACCGGCGCGAGGAGCGGCGCGACGACCGCCGCCGCGACCGCGACGATCTGGGCCCGGCCGTGCTGGGCTTCGGCGACCAGGTGCCGGCCTTCATGCTGATCCCGATTCCCCGCCCGCAGCGCGATACCGCGCCGGCCGAGTCGGGGAACAACGGGGCCGATCTCGGCGCCGAAGCCGCCTGAGAAGATCCGCCGCCGCCTTCCGGGGCGGCGGCGGCGTTTCGGGGGCCGGCCGGCCCCATTGCGTCGGGGCGGCGGGGACGCCAATCTCCGCCCCGTCCATCGAGGATCGCGGGCGACCCCCAGGCTTGCCTGGACGCGCCCCCACCCGTGCCATGCCGCAGCCAGGCGCCTGCAGGAGAGAAACCCCATGAATGCCGTGACCCAGACCGCCAAGCCCAGCTTCGTGTGGGATGACGCCCTGCTGCTGGAGGACCAGCTCTCCGAGGACGAGCGGATGATCCGCGACGCGGCCCGCCAGTACTGCCAGGAGAAGCTGTTCCCGCGCGTGCTCGAGGCGAATCGCCACGAGGTCTTCCACCGCGAGATCATGAACGAGTTCGGCGAGATGGGCTTCCTGGGCGCGACCCTCGACAGCCATGGCTGCGCCGGCGTCAACTACGTCTCCTACGGGCTGATCGCCCGCGAGGTGGAGCGGGTCGACAGCGGCTATCGCTCGGCCTTCTCGGTGCAGTCGTCGCTGGCGATGTTCCCGATCTGGGCCTATGGCGCGGCCGAGCTGAAGGACCGGCTGCTGCCGGGCATGCAGAAGGGCGAGCTGATCGGCTGCTTCGGCCTGACCGAGCCGGATGCCGGCTCCGATCCGGGCTCGATGCGCACCCGCGCCAAGAAGGTCGATGGCGGCTACCTGGTCTCCGGCTCGAAGACCTGGATCACCAATTCGCCGATCGCCGATGTCTTCGTGGTCTGGGCCAAGGACGAGGCCGGCGACGTGCGCGGCTTCGTGCTCGAGAAGGGCATGAAGGGCCTGACCGCGCCGAAGATCGAGGGCAAGTTCAGCCTGCGCGCCTCGACCACCGGCATGATCATGATGGAAGAGGTCTTCGTCCCCGAGGGCAACAAGCTGGACGTGAAGGGGCTGAAGGGGCCGTTCTCCTGCCTCAACCGCGCCCGCTACGGCATTGCCTGGGGTGCGCTGGGTGCGGCCGAGTTCTGCTGGCACGCCGCCCGTTCCTACACCATGGACCGCAAGATGTTCGGCCGTCCGCTGGCGCAGACCCAGCTGATCCAGAAGAAGCTGGCCGACATGCAGACCGAGATCACGCTCGGCCTGCAGAGCGTGCTGCGGCTGGGCCGGCTGTTCGACGAGCACCGCGTGGCGCCGGAGATGATCTCGCTGTGCAAGCGCAACAGCTGCGGCAAGGCGCTCGACATCGCCCGCACCTCGCGTGACATGCATGGCGGCAACGGCATTGCCGACGAGTATCACGTGATCCGCCATGTCATGAACCTCGAGGCGGTGAACACCTATGAGGGCACGCATGACGTGCATGCCCTGATCCTGGGCCGCGCCCAGACCGGCCTGAACGCGTTCTGATTTGATGGGAGATCCAAGAACCTCAGGTTCTTGGTGAGGGGTCCAAGGGGGGCAAAGCCCCCCTTGTCTCGTTTTAGGGGTTTGGTTCCGTGGAAGTGCTGATTGACGGCTTGGGTGCGGCTGGCGACGGATTGGCGGTCGCTCCCGACGGTTCCCGCCTGTTCATCCCCGGCGTGCTGCCCGGCGAGCGGGTGCAGGTCGAGGGCCCGGTGGTGCTGTCGCCCAGCCCGGAGCGCGTCGAGCCCCCCTGCCCGCATTACGGCCCCTGTGGCGGCTGCGTGACGCAGCACCTGGCGCTCGGCCCCTATTCGGCCTGGAAGCGCGGTCGTCTGGTCGAGGCGCTGGAGCGCGCCGGCTTCCGCGACCCGTCGGTGGCGGCGACCGAGGTCACCCCGCCGGCGACGCGGCGCCGCGCCGACCTGGCGCTGCGGCGGCGGCCCGATGGCAGCGTGGCGCTGGGCTTCCATGCCCGTGGCGACAGCGCCCGGATCGAGGATCTCTCCACCTGCTTCGTGCTGGACCCGCGCCTGGTCGCGCTGTTCGAGCCGCTGCGGGCGATGCTGCGCAGCCTGCCCAGCCTGCGGCGTGAGGGCTCGGCGATGCTGAACCTGCTGGATAGCGGGCCGGATCTTCTTCTTCGTTTGGACGGGACGCCGGGGGTGCAGGAGCGGGCCACGCTGGCCGCCTTCGCCAAAGCGCAGGGCATTCCGCGCATCGCCGGGACCAGCCTGAAGGGCACGATCAGCGAGACGCTGGCGCAGCTCGGCCCGGTGTCGATCGCCTTCGCCGGGGTGCCGGTGGCGCCGCCGCCGGGGGCCTTCCTGCAGGCGACGCCGCAGGGCGAGGCCGCCATCGTGCGTGCCGTGCTGGCCGGGCTGCCGAGGAAGCTGACCGGCAAGTCGCGCATCGCCGAGCTGCATGCCGGGCTGGGGACGCTGTCCTTCCCCTTGTCGGCCGCGGCGCGGGTGGCGGCCTATGAGAGCGCGCCGGAGGCCGTGGCCGCGCTGGATGCGGCGGCGCGCAAATCGGGCGGCCGGGTGGTGGCGACGAAGCGCGACCTGGTGCGGCAGCCGCTGGCACCGAAGGAGCTGGAGGCCTTCGCCGCCCTGGTGCTCGACCCGCCCTTCTCCGGGGCGGCCGAGCAGATGCCGGCGCTGGCCCGCAGCAGCCTCGGCAGGATCGTCTATGTCTCCTGCAACCCGGCGGCGCTGACGCGGGATGCCAAGACGCTGCTGGGCGGCGGCTGGCGGATCGAGGCGGCGACGCCGATCGACCAGTTCCTGTGGTCGGCGCAGCTCGAGGCGGTCGTCGTCTTCGCCAAGGGGAAGTAGCTACTCCTCGTTCCCCCAGGGGGCGTCGAGGTCGCGCAGCATGGCGGCGACCTCGGGGTGGCTGCGCTGGTCGACCAGGCCGAAGCTGGGCTCGCGGCACCAGACGACGAACTGGCCGTTGACGAAGACGGGGACGGATTCGGCGTTCAGCCGGCGCAGGAAGGCGCGGCCGAGCTGCACCAGCCCGCCCTTGCGCACCACCACCCAGTCGGGCTGCGGCTCGCCCGGGGCGGTCGGGCGGCTGCGGGCATGGGGCAGCACGGCGGCCAGCGCGGCGGGGGCCAGCAGGCTTTCCGTCTCCAGCCGGCGCTCGGCCAGGAAATCCACCACCTCGGCCCAGGCGCGGTCGGTCTTCGGGAAGCTGGCGGGCTCGGGGTCGTCCTGGCCGTCGCGCAGCCGCAGCCGGCGGTGCAGATCGTCCAGCATCGCCATCTGCGAGGGCCGCGGCGGGCGGACGAAGCCGGCCCGGACCACCGCCCGGGCCTCGGGCAGGTGGTGGTGGTCGAGCAGGCAATGCGCGAGGTCCAGGCGGATCTGCGCCGTGGCATTGCCGGCGATCAGCGCCTGGCGCAGCACGCGCAGCGCCAGCGCCTCGCCGGCCGGGCCGGGATGGCGGCGGCGCATCAGCCCGGCCAGCTGCCGGGCATAGGTGGCGCAGAGCAGGCGGCGCGGGCGGATCAGCGGGCGCAGCACGGCATCCGGCACATGGCCGGTGTCGAGCGCCGCCTGCAGCATCGGCCGCACCCAGCCGGTGTCCACCGCGAAGCCGATCGAGTCATGGTTGACCAGCGGCGTCAGCACGCGCTGCACGGCGCCGGCTTCCTCGATCATCGCGGCGTGGCGGGCATCCTCGGCGAAGCGCGGGTCGTGGAACAGCAGGGCCTGGCCGGCGATGTCGCCGGGGGCGATGCGCATGCCGGCATGCAGCTCGGGGCGGTAGAAGTCGCGGCTGCGGCGGAAGTCGAAATCGCCGACATCGTCCGGATGCACCGAGGCCTGCGGCGAGAAGGCCAGCACCACGTCGGCGCGCAGCCGGGCGCTGTATTTCAGCGCGGCATAGGCGCCCATGCTGAAGCCGTAGAGGATGATGCGGCGATGACGGTCCAGCACCGGCTGCAGCTTCGGCAGCAGCGCGGCCATGTCGCCCTGCGGGAACCAGCCGGCGGAATAGTCGGTCAGCCCCAGCACCGAGACGCCGAAACGCGCCAGATAGGCCGCGCCCCAGATGTCGCGCGCCGGCTGGCGCGGCGCCAGGGCGATGATCAGCGCCTCGCTGCCCTTGTCGCGATAGAGGGCGGCGACGCGGCCGGTGTCGTGCAGCAGGGCGGGCGGGGCGATGGCAGGAGTCGGGGCTGGCGCAGGCGGGCGGGACACGCGGCTTCCTTACAGGCTGGTCACCCGATTAGCAGATGCCGGACGCAGGACGAAGGCGACCAGCGCAACCTTGATCCGCCACCTTGATCCGGGCCGGGCGGCTCCCAACAACCTTGCCAGGCTTTCATGACCCAGGAGGAGGCGAGGATGACGAGACTGGACCGACGCGGATTGCTGCCGGCCGCCGGCGCGATGCTGATGGCCCCGGCCCTGCTGCGCGCCGCCCAGGCCCAGACGGCGCCCCAGACGCCGGCCCCTGCGCCAGCCCCCGCGGCCACCGCGCAGGCGCCCGGCTTCTACCGCTTCCGCCTGGGCGGCCGGATGGTGACGCTGGTCAATGACGGCCAGGGCCGCCGGCCGAATCCGACCGAGGGCTTCGTCCGCAATGCCGAGCCGGCCGCGGTGGAAAAGGCGCTGCGCGACGCCTTCCTGCCCACCGAGCACCTGGACATCCCCTATACCGTGACCGTCCTGCAGGGGCCGGACGGGCTGGTGCTGTTCGACACCGGCACCGGCGGGCAGCTGGGCGCGACGGCGGGCAACATCCCGGCGAACATGCGCGCCGCCGGGCTGGCGCCGGAGCAGGTGACGATGATCGTGGTCACGCATTTCCACGCCGACCATATCAGCGGGCTGACCGATGCCGAGGGCAAGCCGCTCTTCCCGAATGCCGAGGTGGTCGTGCCGGAGGCCGAATGGGCCTACTGGATGGATGACGGCAATGCCAGCCGGGCGCCGGAGGCGATGCGCGGCGCCTTCGCCGGGGTGCGCCGCCGCTTCGGCCCCTACCAGTCGCGGCTGCGGCGGATCGCGCCGGATGCCGAGGTGGCGCCGGGCATCAAGGCGGTGGCGACGCATGGCCACACGCCGGGCCACAGCAGCTACCTGCTGAGCGACGGCAGCGACCAGGTGATGCTGCTGGGCGATGTCACCAACCGGCCGGAGCTGAACCTCGCCAATCCAGGCTGGCACCTGGTCTTCGACATGGATGCGCAGATGGCCGAGGCGACGCGCCGCCGCGTCTTCGACCAGGTGGCCACCGACCGCATCCGCTGCATCGGCTACCACTTCCCCTTCCCGGCCAATGGCCATGTGGTGAAGGAGGGCCAGGGCTACCGCTTGGTGCCGGCGCCCTGGTCGAGCGCCGTCTGATCCACCGACCGGGGCGGCGCCGCCGCCCCGGGCCTCACGTCAGACGTGGAAGCTCTCGCCGCAGCCGCAGCGGCCCTTCTCGTTCGGATTGACGAAGGTGAAGCCGGCCGACATGGCCTTGGCCTCGTAATCCATCGTGGTGCCGATCAGGAACAGCGTCGCCTTGCGGTCGACCAGCAGGGTCAGGCCCTTGTCGGTCACCACCTCGTCGGTCGGCGCCGGGGCGTCGGTCCAGCCCAGCTCATAGGCCATGCCGGAGCAGCCGCGGGTGCGCACCGCGACGCGCAGCAGCTTGCCCGCTTGGCCGCCGGCATAGAGGGCGCGCAGCCGCTCGGCCGCGGCTTCCGACAGCTGCATCAGCGGCGGCAGGGCGCGGCGGGCGGGCGGCGTGGGGCTGTGGGTCGTGCTCATGCTGCTCTCCAGGTGGCGCCGGCTCAGTACATGTTCAACGCCAGCCGGGCGTCCTCGCTCATCCGCGACGGGTCCCAGGGCGGATCCCAGACGATCTCGACGGCGACATCGGTGACGCCGGGCAGCAGGCGGATCGCCTCCTCCACCTGGCTCGGCAGTTCCTGCGCCGAGGGGCAGGAGGGCGTGGTCAGCGTCATCTCGACCTTGACCACCCCGTCATCGCCGAGCTCCAGCGCGTAGATCAGGCCGAGCTCGTAGATGTTCACCGGGATCTCGGGATCGTAGACGGTGGCGACCGCGCCGATCACCGCATCCTCGGTCAGTGGCGGCGGCGTCGCGCCCTCGGGCGTCCAGGTGCCATGCGCCGGCGGGACCGCGGGTGCGGCGACATCGGGCACCGGCACGGTCGCGCGCGGCAGGTTCTCGGCTTCACTCACTGCTCGCCTCCTTGCCGGCATTGTCCAGCGCGGTGTTCAGCGTGTGCCAGGCCAGCGTCGCGCATTTCACCCGGCTGGGAAATTCGGAGACGCCGCCCAGCACCTGCAGCCGCTCCATCTCCTCCTCGAGGCTGGCGCCGCAATCGGGGCAGCTGCCCGTCATCGCCAGCTCGCGGAACTTTTCGCCCAGCTCGCGCGCTTCCATCTGGGTCTTGCCGCGCACGGTCTCGGTCATCAGGCTGGCGCTGGCCATGGAGATGGCGCAGCCCTTGCCCTGGAAGGCGACGTCGCCCAGCCGGCCCTCGGGGTCCAGCTTGACCCAGAGCTCCATGCGGTCGCCGCACATCGGGTTGTCGCCGCGGCCATGCCGGTCGGCATCGTCGAGGCGGCGGAAGTTCCGCGGCTTGCGGCCGTGGTCCAGGATCACTTCCTGGTAGAGATCGCGCAGATCGTCGAACATCAGCGAAAGAACTCCCGCGCCTTGCCAAGCGCCTCCGCCAGGAAATCCACCTCCGCCTCGGTCGTGTAGAGGCCGAAGGAGGCCCGGCAGGTGCTCTCCACCCCAAATCGGGCGTGCAGCGGCTCGGCGCAATGGCGGCCCGAGCGGACCGCGATGCCGACGCGGTCCAGCAATGTCGCCAGGTCATGCGCATGGGCATTGTCGAGGGCGAAGGCGAAGACGCCGCCGCGATCCTGCGCCCGGCCGAGCAGGGTGATGCCGTCCAGCGTCGAGAAACGCGCCATGGCATGGTCGACCAGCCGCCGCTCATGCGCCTCGATCGCCGCCATGCCGATCGCCTCGACATAGTCGATGGCGGCATGCAGGCCGATGGCCTCGACGATCGGCGGCGTGCCGGCCTCGAAGCGCGCCGGGACGGGGGCCGGCAGGAAGCCGTCCAGCGTCACCTCGGCGATCATGTCGCCGCCGCCCAGGAAGGGCGGCATCTTCTCCAGCAGTTCCAGCCGGCCCCAGAGCACGCCGATCCCGGTCGGGCCATAGAGCTTGTGACCGGTGAAGACGTAGAAATCGCAGTCCAGCGCCTGCATGTCGACGGCGCGGTGCACCGCGGCCTGGCTGCCGTCGAGCAGCAGCTTCGCCCCCGCCTCATGCGCCATGCGGGCGATCTGCGCCGCCGGCGTCACCGTGCCCAGCACATTGGACATGTGGGTGACGGCGACCAGCCCGACCTTGCCATCGGCGAGCTTGGCGGCGAGGTCGTCGAGGTCGAGCTCGCCGGCATCGGTCACGCGGCAGATGCGCAGCTCGATGCCCGCGCGGTCGCGCAGCATGAACCAGGGCACGAGGTTCGCATGGTGCTCCATCTCGGAGACCACCACCGCCTGGCCCCGCTGCAGCAGGCTGCCATAGCTGTGCGCGACCAGGTTGATCGCCGCCGTCGAGGACGACGCGAAGATGATTTCCCGCTCCGACGCCGCCTTCAGGAACTTCGCCACCGCGCCGCGGGCCGCCTCATAGGCGGCCGTGGCGCTTTCCGACAGAAAGTAGGCGCCGCGATGGACATTGGCGTAGCCGGTCTCCTGCATCCGGCTCATCGCCTCGATCACCGCGCGCGGCTTCTGGGCGGAGGCGCCGGAATCGAGGAAGACCAGGTCCTTGCCGCGGATCTTCTGCGACAGGATCGGGAAGTCCGCGCGGATGCGGGCGAGGTCGAAGACCCCTGCCCGCTCGCCGGTGACCGCCGCCCCGTCCATCACGCCAGCCGCTCCCAGGAGCCGGCCACCACCTCGGCCAGGGCGGCGCGGGCGGTCTCGTCGGCGACGCCCTCGACGGCTTCCAGCAGGAAGGCCTCGATCAGCATGGAGCGGGCGATGCCTTCCGGAATGCCGCGGGCGCGCAGGTAGAAGAGCTGGCTCTCATCCAGCTCGCCCACCGTCGCGCCATGGCTGCACTTCACATCGTCGGCGTAGATCTCCAGCTGCGGCTTGCTGTCGATCTCGGCCTGGTCGGACAGCAGCAGCGCCTGGTTCATCTGGTAGCCATCGGTGCGCTGGGCGACCTGATGGACGTGGATCTTGCCCTGGAAGACGCCGCGCGACTTGCCGGCCAGCACCGTCTTCACCGTCTGGCGGCTCGGGCAATCCGGCGCCGCATGGTCGAGGAAGGTGGTGCAATCGCCATGCTGCCCGTCGCCCAGCAGCTGGGCGCCGTTCAGATGCGCGGAGGCCTTGGGCCCGGCCAGCACCACATGCGCCTCCGAGCGCGACAGCCGGGCGCCGGCATGCAGCAGGAAGCTGTCATAGGTGCCCTCGGCCTCGACGCGGGCGAAGGTGGTCGCCAGGTGCAGACCGGCGCGGCCTTCCTGCTGCAGCCGGGCATGCGTCACGTGCGCGCCCTCGCCCACCAGGAATTCCCAGACCGGGCTGTGCAGGTAGCGGCCCTCGCCGGCGACCGGATCCTGCTCAGGGCTCCAGGCGCGCTCGATCAGCACCAGCCTGGCGCCGGCGGCCAGCCGCACCAGATGGCGCGGATGGGCCGCGACCGGCCGGCCGCCGGTGGTGACCGAGAGGATTTCCACCACCCCGCCATCGACGCCGGGGCCGAGATCGATCAGCGCCCCGTCCTCGAACAGCGCGGTGTTCAGCGCGACCAGGGGAAGATCATCGAGGCGGGCGATGCTGCCGAGCAGCCCCTCGGCCTGCGGCAGGTGCCGGGCCAGGCTGCGCGCCGGCGAGCCCTCGTCCGACAGATCCTCGCGGAAGCGGCCGTCGACGAAGACCAGCCGCTTCGGCGCGGCGCTGCGCGGCAGCAGCAGGGCGCCGTCGACGGGCGTCAGCGGCTCGCCGAAGCCGGCCTGGGTCAGCGGCGCGAGGTCGGTGTACTTCCAGGCCTCGACCTTGCGGGTCGGGAAGCCCTGGGCCCGGAAGACCTCGGCGGCCTGGGCGCGGAGCGCCGCCAGCCAGGGCAGGCCCTGGCCGGGCAGCCGCTCGCGCAGCCCCTCGAAACGGTGCAGGAAGCCCTGGGCGCCTGCTTCGGTCAGCGCATTCATGCCGCCTGCACCGAGCCGTAGCCCGAGGCCTCCAGCTGATGCGCCAGCTCCGGCCCGCCGGTCTGCACGATGCGGCCGCCCATCAGGACGTGGACCTTGTCGGGCACGATATAGTCGAGCAGCCGCTGGTAGTGGGTGATCACCAGCGAGGAGAAGGCCGGGCCGCGCATGGCGTTGACGCCGTCGGCCACGATCTTCAGCGCATCGATGTCGAGGCCACTATCGGTCTCGTCCAGGATGGCCAGGCTCGGGTTGAGGAGCGCCATCTGCAGCACCTCGTTGCGCTTCTTCTCGCCGCCGGAGAAGCCGACATTGACGCCGCGCTTGAGCATGTCCTCCGGCATCGACAGCGCCTTCATGCGGAGGCGCGCCGCCTTGAGGAACTGCATGGCGTCGAGCTCCGACTCGCCCTTGGAGCGGCGGATGGCGTTCAGCGCGGTGCGCAGGAAATTGGCGTTGCCGACGCCCGGCAGCTCGACCGGATACTGGAAGGCCAGGAACAGGCCGGTGGCGGCGCGCTCCTCCGGCTCCATCGCCAGCAGGTCCTGGCCGTGGAAGGTCACGCTGCCGCCGGTGATCTCATAGCCCTCGCGGCCGGCGAGCACATAGGACAGCGTCGACTTGCCCGAGCCGTTCGGGCCCATGATGGCGTGGATCTCGCCGGCCGGCACCTCGAGGTCGATCCCCTTCAGGATCTCCTTGCCCTCGACCTCGGCCCGCAGCCCTTCAATCTTCAGCATCTCTTTTTCCAACCCGTCCTCGAGGGGGCGCTGGCAGGCGCCGCCATTCGTCTCGTCTGTGTCCGCGGCGCAGGGGGCGCCGAAATCCTGTGGCCTTAGCCGACCGAGCCTTCGAGGCTGATCTGCAGCAGCTTCTGGGCCTCGACGGCGAATTCCATCGGCAGCTCCTTCAGCACCTCGCGGCAGAAGCCGTTGACGATCAGCCCGACCGCATCCTCTTCCGACAGCCCGCGCTGGCGGCAGTAGAACAGCTGGTCCTCGGCGATGCGGCTGGTCGTCGCCTCATGCTCGACCTTGGCGGTCATGCAGCGGTTCTCGATGTAGGGCACGGTATGCGCCCCGCACTGGTCGCCAATGAGCAGAGAGTCGCACTGGGTGAAGTTGCGGGCGCCGGTCGCCTTCGGGCTGATCTTGACCAGGCCGCGATAGGTGTTCTGGCCCTGCCCGGCGCTGATCCCCTTGGAGATGATCGTCGAGCGCGTGCGCGGCCCGATATGGAACATCTTGGTTCCGGTATCGGCCTGCTGCCAGTTGTTGGTGATGGCCACGCTGTAGAATTCGCCGACCGAATCCTCGCCCAGCAGCAGGCAGGAGGGATACTTCCAGGTGATCGCCGAGCCGGTCTCGACCTGGGTCCAGCTGATCTTCGACCGCGCGCCGCGGCAGGCGCCGCGCTTGGTGACGAAGTTGTAGATGCCGCCCTTGCCGTTCTCGTCGCCCGGATACCAGTTCTGCACCGTGCTGTACTTGATCGAGGCATCGTCCAGCGCCACCAGCTCGACCACCGCGGCATGCAGCTGGTTCTCGTCGCGCATCGGCGCCGTGCAGCCCTCCAGGTAGGAGACGCTGGCGCGCTCATCGGCGATGATCAGCGTGCGCTCGAACTGGCCGGTGCTCTTCGCATTGATCCGGAAATACGTCGACAATTCCATCGGGCACTTAACGCCCTTGGGAATGTAGACGAAGCTGCCATCGGTGAAGACGGCCGAGTTCAGCGCGGCGAAGAAATTGTCGCCCTGCGGCACCACGGAGCCGAGATACTGCCGCACCAGCTCCGGATGCTCGCGCACCGCCTCGGAGATGGCACAGAAGATAATGCCTTCCTTGGCCAGCCGGTCCTTGTAGGAGGTGGCGACCGAGACGCTGTCGAACACCGCATCCACCGCGATCGGCATCCGCCCGCCCTCGGCCGGGGTATCGCCCGCGCCTTCGACGCCGGCCAGGATCGCCTGTTCCTTCAGCGGGATGCCGAGCTTCTCATAGGTGCGCAGCAGCTCGGGATCGACCTCGTCGAGCGACTTCGGCCCGGCCTTCTTCACCGGCGCGGCGTAGTAGAAGGCGTCCTGGTAGTCGATCGGCGGATACTTCACCGCCGGCCAGCGCGGCTCCTCCATGGTCTTCCACAGCGCGAAGGCCTTCAGCCGCCATTCGAGCAGCCAGGCCGGCTCTTCCTTCTTCGCGCTGATGAAGCGGACGATGTCCTCGTTCAGCCCTTTCGGGGCGAACTCCATGTCGATCTCGGTCTCGAAGCCATACTTGTAGGCTCCCTGGGTGACCGACTGGACGGCGTCGATGGTTTCGGTGACGGCAGGCATGGCAGGGGATCCTACTCGGCAGCAGGCTGAAGCGCCGGCTTGGCGCGGGTGGGGTTCGTCGTGGTGGCGTTCGTCGCCGGGCGCGGGGCGGCGTGCCCGGCGCAGCTGGCGCTGCGCGGCCCGGCCAGGTCGGCCAGGCTGATGGCGGAAAGGGCAGCGCGGATCGCCTGGTTCACCGGGTCCCAGCGGCCGCGCACGGGGCAGAGCGTCTCCGCCTCGCAGCCGCCGGTGGCGCCGTCGACGCAGGCGGTCAGCGCGATCGGGCCGTCGATGGCCACGATCACCTCGGAGAGCGGGATGCCGGCCAGCGGCCGCGCCAGGCGGTAGCCGCCACGGGCGCCGCGCAGGCCTTCGACCAGCCCGGCATGGCCCAGCGCCTTCAGCACCTTGGCCACCGTCGGCTCGGCGATGCCGCTGCTGGCGGCGAGCCCGGGCGCGGTCTGCACACCCCCCTCGGCCTCCAGCCGCGCCAGCACGACGACGGCGTAATCGGTCAGTTTCGACAGCCGCAACACGCGGACCTCTCTTCAATTCGGACCTGTGTTGTCCGCTTTCGCGGCAGATGCTCTCGCGCCCCCGGCTTGTCAAGAACGTGCCATCTTTCCGCGCGACGCGGCCGGTGCAACCCTGCGCCGCATGGCCCTCTCCACGCTCCGCCCCCCTGCCCGAGTCCATCCCCGCGATGCCGCCACCCTGATCCTGTGGCGCCGCCGGACCGACGGCACGGTCGAGATCCTGACCGGGCAGCGCCATGCCGGGCTGCGCTTCATGCCCAACCGGCTGGTCTTCCCCGGCGGCCGCGTCGATTTCGAGGACCGCGCCGCCCCGGCCGCGACCGAGCTGCGCCCCGAGACCCGCGCCTTCCTGGAGCGCCGGGCGCCGCCGCGCCTGGCCCGGGCGCTCGCCATCGCCGCGGCGCGGGAGCTGGAGGAGGAGACCGGGCTCACCCTCGGCGGGCGGCTGCCGCGGCTGGACGTGCTGGACTATCTCTGCCGCGCGGTGACGCCGGCCACCAACCCGATCCGCTTCAACGCCCGCTTCCTGATCGCCCCGGCCGAGGCGGCGGAAGGGAGCATCACCGGCTCCGGCGAGCTCGAGCAGCTGGAATACCGCGACCTGGAGATGCTGCGCTCGCTGCCGGTCGCGCCGATCACCGGCAAGGTGCTCGCCGAATTCCACGCCTGGCTGGAGATGTCGCCGGACCAACGCGAGCAGCGGGAGCTCATCTGGTTCGCCGGGCGCGACAACCGGCGCACCGAGAAAAAGCAAGAAAGCCCCAATTAAAAAGAAAGCCCGGGGGAATGAATTCCCCCGGACCCCCTTCTCTTTCTGTCAGTTAAAACAGAAAAACTCAGAGCGCGGCGAGGATCGCCTCGCCGCCCGACACCTCGAAAGCGCCCGGGGCCTCGACGGCCACATGCACGACCTTGCCGTCCTTCGCCACCAGGGCGAAACGCTGGCAACGGACGCCCAGGCCGCGCGCGGTCAGGTCCAGCTCCAGGCCCAGCGACCTGGTCAGCGCGGCCGAGCCATCGGCCAGCATCACCACCCGGTCCTCGACGCCCTGGTCCTTGGCCCAGGCCTGCATCACGAAGGGGTCGTTGACCGACATGCAGGCAACGGTGTCGACACCCTTGGCCTTCAGCGCGTCGATATTGGTCAGGTAGCTCGGCATGTGCTTGGCCGAGCAGGTCGGCGTGAAGGCGCCGGGAACGCCGAACAGCACGACGGTCTTGCCGCCGAACAGGGCCTCGGTCGCCAGCTCGCGCGGGCCCTCGGCGGTCGCCTGGGTCAGCTTCTGGGCGGGAATCGTCTCGCCGGCCTGGATGGTCATGGGGGCGTTCTCCGGTTGGGGCTCCCGCTTTCCGACGCGCTGCACGCCCTGTCAACCGCGGCGCTTGCGCGCCCCGCGCACCGCCGCCATCTTGCAGACATCATGGCACGCCGCGCACGCGAGGACGAATTTCCGGAAGCCTTCCGCCAGCCCCCGAAAGGCGAGTTGCGCGGCGGATTCCAGGCCGGCTACCTCGGCGGGCAGCTGCTCGTCGCCATGCCCGGGCTGCAGGACCCGCGCTTCGCCCGCTCGGTGATCTGCCTCTGCGCCCATTCCGCCGACGGCGCCATGGGCATCGTGCTGAACAAGCCGCTCGACAACCTCTCCTTCGAGGAGCTGCTGAAGCAGCTCGAGGTCGGCCCGGCCCCGCCGCAGCGGCAGATCCGCCTGATGGCCGGCGGCCCGGTCGAGGGCGGCCGCGGCTTCGTGCTGCACACCACCGACTGGTCCAGCGAGGGCAGCCTGCAGGTCACCGGCGAGCTGGCGCTGACCGCCAGCGTCGACATCCTGAAGGCGATCGCCGGCGGCGGCGGCCCGCGCCTCGGCCTGCTGGCGCTGGGCTATGCCGGCTGGGGCCCCGGCCAGCTGGAGGACGAGATCCACCGCAATTCCTGGCTGAACGTGCCGGCCGACGAGAGCCTGCTGTTCAACGAGCCGCCCGACGACAAATGGCGCCGGGCCCTGGCCAAGCTGCGCGTCGACCCGCTGCTGCTCTCCGGCGTCGCCGGCCACGCCTGAGCCCATGCCGGCCGATCCCGCCGCCACCAGCGCGAGCCTCGCCGCGGCGCATTCCCTGTCGCGCTGGACCAGCCTGGCCCTGCCGCATTTCAGGACCGGCCAGCCGGAAGCCCAGCCGGACACCACGCCGGCGCACGGCGCCGGTCCGCTGGCCGATGCCTGCCGCCTGCTGAGCTTCCCCGCCGGCGACCCGCCCGCCGACGCGGCCGAGGCGGCGCTGCGCGACCGCCTGCTGCAGGCCTATGACAAGCCGGCTTGGCTGGCCGATTTCGACCGCTTCACCACCGGCTTCCTGGCCGGCGAGCGGCAGCTCGACTTCTATTCGCCGCTCGACGACCGGCGGCTGCCGCTGCGCGCGGCGCTGACCAAGCACCGCATGCAGTTCCTCTTCCTGGGCGAGGACCGCGCCCGGGTGCTGGTGCTGCTCGGCCCCTTCCCCTACGGCCTCTATCACCCGGCCGAGGGCCTCTTCCTCAACCTGCACACGCATCGCGAGATCTGCCGCAACGTGGTGCATGCCTGCCTGGTCGAGATGCTGGGCCAGCCGGAGCGCTTCCACGCCTGGCTGCAGCAGGGCGCCGACCCGGCCCGCCGCGCCCTGGTGATCGGCGACATGCGGCCGCTGCACTACTACCTGCAGAGCCTCGGCGCGCTGGAGGCGCTGGAGGCCCCGGTCGCCGCCTTCGCCGCCGCCGGCCACCCGGTGCTGACCGTCGCCGACTGGTGCTTCATCGATCCGGCCAAGATCTTCCCGGCGCTGCGCACGGCGAAAGGCAAGCGGCTGGAATCCCGGCATCTGGTCGGCCATCAGCTGCGCCACGGCCTGTCGACCTTCCGCCTCTACCGCGACACCCGCCACAGTTCGCTCGACTGGGCCGACCGGCTGAAGCTGCTGGCGGCGCCCGGCACGGCGGAGGGCGATGCGGCCGAGCTGCGCGTGCTGGTCTCGCTCGACCTGGAGAAGGCGCTGTTCCTCAACCAGGAAGCGGTGCTGCGGGCGGGCCTCGCCCGGCTGCAGGCGATCGCCGCCGCCACCGGCCGCGTGCTGCACCTGCAATGGGATGGCTGGACCCGGGCCGGCGAGGCGCTCTGCGAGCGCGGCCAGCGCGTCGTCGCCGAGGCCGAGGCGCTCTCCGCCCGGCTGCTGGCCACCCTGCCGGAGGACACCCGCAGCACCCGCCTCTTCGGCCTGACGGTGGAAGAAAAGATCCCGCTGGCGCTGGGCGCCGACCTGGCGCTGCTGCGGCATGGCACCGCGGCTATGCTGCCCACCAGCATGCTGGGCATCCGCACCCTGGCCTATCACACGCCGACGATGATGCGGACCCCGGCCACCGCCCGGCGCGGCACGCATTTCGTGCTGCCGGACGAGGCGGTCAGCTTCGAGCACGACCCGAAGCTCCAGGATTTCGTACAGCCCTTCACGGTCGAGCCAGAGGCCTTCTGCGCGGCGATCGAGTCGGTGCTCGGCCGCTCGGCCACGCCGCCGCGCGCCGGCAAGGCGCATTGGCCAAGACGCAAGCCGGCCTGAGCCGCGAAGTCCGGTGAGCGACGCCTGAAGGGGGGAAGGTGGAGCGGGCGATGGGAATTGAACCCACGACATTCAGCTTGGGAAGCTGACGTTCTACCTCTGAACTACGCCCGCGTTGCCACCCTCCTTAGCCCACCCTTGTAAGGGTCGCAAGCGGGGCGTAAGGTCCGCTCGCCCCGGCGACGGGGTGCTCGCGATTTGTCCGGCCAGCTTGCGGCGAGCCTAAACAACCGCGCTAAACGGCCGTGGCGGAAGCGCGCGCCTGCCTGCTTTCCGCCCGACCGGGCCGGGTGGTTTCTGACCCGAGAGTCCCGCCGATGGCCAAGCCCGCAACCGACCGCCCGCTGCGCCCCGCCACCCAGCTTGTCCGCGGCGGCCAGATGCGCAGCAATTTCGACGAGACCTCGGAGGCGCTCTACCTCACCTCGGGCTTCGTCTATGACAGCGCCCAGCAGGCCGAGCAGACCTTCACCGGCGAGGTCAGCCACTTCCAGTATTCCCGCTTCGGCAACCCGACCGTGCAGATGCTCGAGGCGCGGCTGGCCGCCCTCGAAGGCGCCGAGGACTGCCGCGCGACGCCGACCGGCATGGCGGCCGTGCATGGCGCCCTGCTGTCGCACCTGAAGACCGGCGACCGGGTGGTTGCGGCCCGCGCCCTGTTCGGCTCCTGCCACTGGATCATCTCCACCCTGCTGCCGCGCTACGGCATCGAGACCGAATTCGTCGACGGCGCCGATCTGGAGGCCTGGAAGGCCGCCTTCCGCCGCCCCTGCCAGCTGGTGCTGCTGGAGACGCCCTCCAACCCGATGCTCGAGCTGGTCGACCTGAAGGCGGTCTGCGACCTGGCGCACGAGGCCGGCGCCATCGTCGTGGTCGACAATGTCTTCGCCACGCCGCTGCTGCAGAAGCCGATGAAGTCCGGCGCCGATGTCGTGGTCTATTCGGCCACCAAGCATTTTGACGGCCAGGGCCGGGTGCTGGGCGGCGCCGTGCTGGGCTCGAAGAAGTGGGTGGAGGAGGTGCTGCAGCCCTTCCTGCGCAACACCGGCGCCTCGATCTCGCCGTTCAACGCCTGGGTCATCCTGAAGGGGCTGGAGACGCTGCACCTGCGCGTCCAGGCGATGTGCCGCAGCGCCAATGCCATCGCCCAGATGCTGGAGGAGCGCGCCGAGGTCGCCCGCGTCTGCTACCCCTATCTGCCGAGCCATCCGCAATACGCGCTCGCCAAGCAGCAGATGTCGGCCGGCGGCACCCTGGTCAGCTTCGAGCTGAAGGGCGGCAAGGAGGCGGCCTTCCGCTTCATGGACGCGCTGCGGGTGATCGACATCTCGAACAACCTGGGTGACTCGAAGAGCATGATCACCCACCCCGCCACCACCACGCATATGCGCGTGCCGGCGGAGGAGCGCGCGCGCCTCGGCATCGGCGAGGGCGCGGTGCGGCTCTCGGTCGGGCTCGAGGATGTCGAGGATCTGGTCGACGACCTCGCCGCCGCCCTCGACGCGGTGGCCGGCAATCCGGCGCCGAAGAAGAAGCCGCTGGCCCGCATGGTGGCCGAGGAGACCGCCGCCCCCGCCAAGCCGGCGGCCAGGGCGAAGGCCGCGCCGGCGAAGGAAGCGCCGCTGAAGGCAGCGCCGCCGAAGCCTGTCGCGGCGAAGCCCGCGCCGAAGAAGCCGGCCGCCGCCGCGAAGGCCACTGCGAAGCCCAAGGCGAAGCCGTCCCGGCCGGCCGAGCCCGACCTCTTCGCCGCGCCCGCCGCCGGCAAGGCGCCGGGCAGCCGGAAGCGCTGAACCGCCGGCTGAGGCAGCCGGCCTCTCGACGGCCCGGCGGCGGCGGCGCAAACTCTCCGGCCCGCGCGGGCGGTCCGCCCGCCGGGGGACGGAGGAAAACAGCGCATGCCGCTCGAGACCTGGATCGCCTTTCTCGCCGCGGCCGCGGTGGTGCTCGCCATCCCCGGCCCGACCATCCTGCTGGTGATCGGCCAGTCGCTGGGCGGCGGCCGCCGCGCCGCGCTGCCGCTGGTGGCCGGCGTCGCCGCCGGCGACCTGACCGCCATGACCCTGTCGCTGGCCGGGCTCGGCGCGCTGCTGGCGACCTCGGCGGCGCTGTTCACCGTGCTGAAATGGGCCGGCGCCGCCTATCTCGTCTGGCTCGGCGTCAAGCTGTGGCGCGCCCCGGTCGAGGGCGCCAGCGTGCCGCTCGGTGCCCGCCAGGCCTGGCGCCAGGCCTTCCTGGTCACCGCGCTGAACCCGAAGTCGATCGCCTTCTTCGTCGCCTTCGTGCCGCAGTTCATCGACCCCGCCCTGCCCTTCCTGCCGCAGGCGGCGGTGCTGGTGGCCAGCTTCGTGACCCTCGCGGCGCTGAACGCGCTGCTCTATGCCCTGGCCGCCGGCCGGCTCTCGGGCGCCGTGCAGCGGCCCTCGGTGCGCCGCATCCTGAACCGCACCGGCGGCGGCATGCTGGTCGGCGCCGGCCTCGCCACCGCGGCCATGCGCCGGGCGGGCTGACGCCGATGAGCCATCCGCCCGTCTTCACCGCCACCACGCGCGACATCCGCGTCTCGGTGCGCGCCTTCTTCCTCGAGGACCAGTCCAACCCGGAGCAGTCGCATTTCGTCTGGGCCTACCGGGTGACCATCGAGAATCTCGGCAGCCTGACGGTGCAGCTGCTGAAGCGCAGCTGGCAGATCACCGACGCGCATGGCCGGATGCAGCAGGTGCACGGCCCCGGCGTGGTCGGCGAGCAGCCGGTGCTGGAGCCGGGCGAGAGCTTCGAATACACCTCCGGCACGCCGCTCTCGACGCCCTCCGGCTTCATGCGCGGCGCCTATCACATGGTGGAGCGCGACAGCGGCGAGCCCTTCGACATCGCCATCCCCGCCTTCAGCCTGGACAGCCCGCACCAGGCCGGCGCGGTGCATTAGCACCGGCTTCTGCAAATCTGCCGATACAGGGCTGCAGCTTTGCCCATTGATGAAACCGGGGGATGCGCCATGTCATGCGGCGCGTGCCCGCCCCGGAACCAATCGGAACACTGCCCGTGAACCTGCCCTTGCCGACCGCCGCCAAGCTGGCCAAGCCTGACCTCACCGCCGAGCGCCCGTCGCGCGCCGAGGCGGAAGCGGCGGTGCGCACCCTGCTGCTCTGGGCCGGCGACGATCCGGAACGCGAGGGGCTGCTCGACACCCCGGCCCGCGTCGCCCGCGCCTACGAGGAATTCTTCTCCGGCTACAAGGAGGATCCCGTCGCCCTGCTCGCCCGCTCCTTCGAGGAGACGGACGGCTATGACGAGATGGTCGTGCTGCGCGACATCCGGCTGGAGAGCCATTGCGAGCACCACATGGTGCCAATCATCGGCCGCGTGCATGTTGCCTACCTGCCGCAGGAGCGCGTCGTCGGCATCAGCAAGCTGGCCCGCGTGGTCGAGGCCTATGCCCGCCGCCTGCAGATCCAGGAGAAGCTGACGGCGCAGATCGCCAATTGCATCCAGGAGACGCTGCAGCCGCGCGGCGTCGCCGTGGTGATCGAGGCGGCGCACCAGTGCATGACCACCCGCGGCGTGCACAAGCCGGGCGTCACCATGATGACCAGCCGGATGCTGGGCGAATTCCGCGAGGATGCCGGGCTGCGCCGCGAATTCCTGGCGCTGGTGAAGAACGGGGCACCGGCCCCGGAGGCCTGAGGCGAGGGGCGCTGCCCCTCGACCCCGCCGGGGTGACGGTGTCACCCCGGACCCCGCCCTGCAGGGGCGCCCGTTAGCGCGGCGGGCGCAGCCCGGCCGCCAGCGTCGCCCAGCGCTGCCGCGGCGCCGGAGTCTCCAGCGACTGGCAGAACAGCGTCGTCCGCCCCGGCGGCGTCTCCAGCACATAGAGCGACATCGGCATCGCACCCTCGGTGGTGGCGCTGCCGCCCACCGCCTCGCCCAGCGCGAACCGCCGGGCCGGGGCGCCATTGCCCTGCGGCAGGCGACGCCCGAGCTCTGTCCGCCAAGCCTCGGTATCGACCGTCGCGCGCAGCGCCTCGGCCGAGGGGCGGGCGCCGCGGCGCGCGGCATAGACCACCCGGCAGGCCGCGCGACCCTCGAAGGCGATGTTGATCTGCACGTCGCCGGACATCGGCTCCACCACCTCGCCGGTGAAGCCCGGCGGCAGCGCCACGGCCAGGCCGGTGCCGGCATGGCGCACCAGGCGCTCTGGCGCCGGCGGGGCGGGGACGGGCCGGGGATCGGCGGCGGCGGCCGCGCTGACCCCGCCCAGGGCGCCCAGAAAACCGAGAACAATCCTGCTGCGCATGCCGGCTCCTCCGTCGGCGCTGGCTAGCATGCGGCCGCTCCTTCCCCGGCATCGCAAACCCGCGATGCCGGAGGGAGAGGCGCCGGTCAGGTGCCGGGGCGGACCAGGCTCTCCTGCTGCACCGGGCCGGGCAGCGGGGCGGCGGGGGCGCCGCTCATGATCCAGTCGCGCAGGTTGCGGCGCAGCTGGAACTCGAACTCGACATTCAGGTCGTCCAGCGCCTGGCGCACGATGGTGTCGGCGGCGCGCGCCCGGCTGGCCGGCCCCTCGTCGATCACCGTGGCGTTGCGGCGCACCTCGGCCTCGGCGAAGCCGACGCGGCGGCCGTCATTGCCCAGCACCTCGACGCGGATGCGGATGGCGACGGTCAGCCGCTCGGTGGCCTGGCTGAACAGCCCGCCGGCGCTGGCCCGCTCGCGGATCAGCGTTGCGCTGTCGACCAGGAAGCGGGCGCGGCCGCTGGTGCCGACCGGGACCAGGCGCTCGCGCCCCATCCGCGCCGCCAGCTCCGCCGGCAGCAGCGGCGCCGGCGGGTCAGCGCGCATCGGCCCCGGCTCGACCACCTCGATGTCCAGCACGTTGAGCTGCAGCGGCGTCAGGTGGCGATAGCCCGGCGGCGGCTGCAGCGCCGGCTGGGCATCGCCACCGGCGCAGGCGGCCAGCAGCGGCAGCAGCGCCATCCCGGCCAGCAGCCCGCGCCGCCGCGTCAGCGCCGGGGGAGCCCCGGCTTCGCCATCGCCGATCAGCTTGGTCATACCCGAAACTCCCCCGTCGCGGGTGGTGCGGCCTCGCCCACCCCTGGCTGCAGATTGTCCCTGCTGCTCCTATCGGCCGGGACGTTCCCTGTCACGCCCGGCCGGCAGGCCCTCAGCCTTCCGCCGCGGGCTGCATGTCCTCGCGCTGGAAGCGGAAGCCGACATTGCAGAACTCGCAGGTCATGGTGATGACCCCCTGCTCGGCCATGTGGTCGAGGTCGTCGGTGCCGAAGCCGGCCAGCACCGAGGCCAGCTTGGCGCGCGAGCAGCGGCAGCCATAGGAGAGCGGCCGCGGCCGGTCGAGCATCAGCCCCTCGGCATGGAACAGCCGGTAGAGCAGCCGGTCGGGGGCCAGGGCATCGTCCAGCATCTCCGCCTCGGTCACCGTCGAGGCCAGGGCCAGCGCCGTCTCCCAGGCATCCTGCTGCGCCGCCGCGTCGAGGTCGAGGCCGATGCCGCCGGCACCCGCCACCCGCTCCAGGATCAGCGCGGCGGCGCGCCAGCCGGCCGGCGTCTTCGCCGCATGCAGCCAGACCCGGGCGTCGAGCTGCTCGGAGGTCTCGAAATAGGCGCCGGTCATCGCCGCCAGGCTGTCGCCCTCGATGGCGACGATGCCCTGGTAGCGGTCCATCCCCGGCCCCTGGTCGCAGGTGAAGGCCAGGTAGCCCTGGCCCAGCATGGCCTTGGCGTCGAGCGGCGCCTCGCCCTCCGGCAGCGCCTCGGCGCGGGCATAGCCGCGCAGCGCGCCGGCCTCGGTGCAATCGGCCAGCAGCATGCCGACCGGCCCATCGCCCTTGGCCTGCAGGCTGAAGCTGCCCTGGAACTTCAGCGCGGCGGCGAGGCCGGCGGTCAGCGCCAGCCCCTGGCCGAGCAGCGCCGCGACGGCCGGGGCATAGTCGTGGCGCGACAGCAGCGCATCGGCCAGCGGGCCGAGCCGCACCAGCCGCCCACGCACCGGCTTGTTGTCCAGGTGGAAGGGCTGCACGCCGCGCGGCACCGTCAGCGACGGCACCGGCGGGCGGTCATGGTTGAGGAAATCGGGGGTGGCGGAGGGGGAGGTCGGGTCGTTCACGCGGCAGGGGCCTGGTTCAGTGCAGCGGCATAGATAGTGCAGCAGGGCGCTGCCTTCGATGCCTGCCGCGCCACCCTGCCCTGCATGCACCGCACCGTCACCCGGGGCGCCGTCAGGCGGGGCGCCCTCACCCCAGGGCCGCTCACGCGGTGCGGGTCTCCATCAGCTGCGAGACGATGCGCTGCTGCACCGGCCGCAGGTGGTTGCCGAGCCGCAGCGCCGCGTTGCGCAGCAGCCGCGCGCCCGGGCCTTCCTGGGTGAAGATCAGCGCCGTCGCATTGGTGGCGAGGTAGAGCGGCCGGGTCGCCTGGCGGTGCTCAGCGGCATAGCGGCGCAGCAGATGCGCGGCGCCGATATCGCCACCGGCGCGGTGCGCCGCCAGCACCAGCCCGGCCAGCGCCGCCTGGCCGCGCAGGCCGAAATTGAAGCCATGCGCGGTGACCGGATGCATCCCCACCGCGGCGTCGCCGACCAGCGCGGCCCGCGGCGCGCAGAACCGCTCGGCATAGACCGCAACCAGCGGATAGACATGGCGGCTGCTGATCAGCTGCATCGCCCCCAGGCGCTGGCGGTAGCGCCGCGCCACCTCCTGCCCGAAGGCCGCCTCGTCCATCGCCTCGAGCACCGCCATCTCGTCCGGCGGCAGGGTGATGACGGCGGAGGATTCCCGGCCGTTCAGCGGCAGCATGGCGATGGTCTGGCCATAGTCGAACCATTCGGTGGCGATGCCGTCATGCGGCGCCTCGTGGCGCAGCCGGCAGACCATCATCCGCTTGCCGAAGTCGCGGCGCTCGGCGGCGATGCCGAGCGCCTCCCGCGCGCGCGAGAAGCGGCTGTCGGCCGCCACCAGCAGCCGCGCCGTGATCGTCTCGCCGTTCTCCAGGACGATGTTGGCGCCTTCCAGCTCGGTGGAGAGCGAGGCCACCCGGCGGCCGGCCAGCAGGGTGACGCCCGGCCGGTCCACCGCCGTGCGGTAGAGCGCGCGGCGCAGGCTGTGGTTGGAGACGAGCTTGCCGAGCTCGCTCTCGGCACGCCCGCTGGTGTCGAAGCGCAGCGCATAGCCGGAGCCGCCATTCAGCACCCGCGCCTCGCGCAGCGGCGAGATGCTCTCGGCCGGCAGCAGGTCCCAGGCGCCGAGCGCCTTCAGGATGGCCAGCGAATGATAGGTCAGCGCGATCTCACGCCCGTCGAAGCCGGCCTCGGCGAGCGCCGCCTCGGGCTGCTGCTCGATGACGGCGACGGCAAGGCCGCTGCCGCCCAGCGAGGTCGCCAGGGCCAGCCCCGCCGGCCCGCCGCCCACGATCGCCACATCGACCCGCATCGATCCTGACCCTCTTCCTGTCCGGCCACCGGAGCAGATTGCCTGCGAAAGGAGCCAGGCAATCTGCTCCAGCGCTTTGTCTGATCGCGTGATTCAGGCTTATCGGCGATTCCGCCTCAAGCCATCACGCTCTAGATGGTGTCTCTAGCGGCGGTCGCCGAGGGGGGCCAGGGCCGCAAAAAACGCCGGCGCGGCAGGCTCAGGCGGCGCGCAGCCGGCGGACCACACCGGACAGCTCCTGCTGCAGCGCCTCGCCCTGCTGGCCGACCGCGCCGGTCGCGCCGCGCAGCCCCTCCAGCGCGGCGGCGGCGGCGGCGACATGCTCGCTCAGCGCCACCGTGCTCTGCGCCGCGCCCTCGGTGCCGGCGGCGGCGGCGGCGGCATTGCGGGCGATCTCCTGGGTCGCCGCCCCCTGCTCCTCGACGGCGGCGGCGATGGCGGCGCTCACCTCGTCCATCCGGCCGACCGCGGCGGCGATGCCGCGCACCGCCTGCACCGCCTGGCTGGTGGCGCCCCGCATGGCGCCGATCTGGGTGGCGATCTCCTCGGTGGCCTTGGCGGTCTGGCTGGCCAGGGTCTTCACCTCGGAGGCGACGACGGCGAAGCCCTTGCCGGCCTCGCCGGCGCGCGCCGCCTCGATCGTCGCGTTCAGCGCCAGCAGATTGGTCTGGCCGGCGATATCGGCGATCAGCCGGACGACATCGCCGATCCGGTCGGCGGCGGCCGAGAGGCCGGCCACGGTGGCGTCCGAGGCGCGGGCGGCGACCACCGCCTCGCGCGCCACGCCGGCGCCCTCGGCCACCCGGCGGCTGATCTCGGTGATGCTGGCGGCCAGTTCCTCGGCGGCGGCGGCGACGGCGCCGACATTCTCGGTGGCGCTGCGCGCCCGCTCGGCGACCATCCCGGCATCGCGCTCGGCCTGTGCGGTGCCCTGGGCCAGCAGCGCGGCGGCGCCGTTCAGCCGCGCCACCTCCTCCGCCAGGCCGGTGGCGATGCCGCCGACCGCCCGCTCGACCTCGCCGGCCAGGCCCTCCTGCAGGGCGCGGCGTTCCTCGCCGGCGCGGACACGGCTGGCGGCGGCGGCCTCCTCCAGCCGGCGGGCCTGGCGGCCATCCTCGGCCAGGCGCTGCACGGCGCGGCCGATCTCGCCCAGCAGGTCGCGGCGGTCGGTGCAGGGCGGCTCCAGATCCAGCCGGCCCTCGGCGATGGCATGCACGGCGGCGGCCAGCCCCTTCAGCGGGCGCAGCGCCAGCCGGGTCAGCAGCCAGGCGGCCAGGCCGATCACCACGGCGATGCCGCCGCCGATCAGCAGGCGCTGCCGCTCCAGCTTCTCGAGGCGCGCCTCGACCGCGGCCAGCGGCTGGCCGACGAAGAGCAGGCCGATGACCTGGCCGGCGGCGTCGCGGATCGGCTCGTAGATGGTCTGGTGCGGCGTGCCCAGGATGGTGGCGGTGCCGCGATAGGTCTCGCCGCGGCCGAACACGGCGTCGCGCGCCGGACCGGCCGCCAGCCTGGTGCCGACCGCGCGGCCGCCCTGCGGCGTCAGCACGTTGGTGGCGATGCGGGTGTCGCCGGCGAAGAGGGTGGCGACGCCGCCGGCCACCTGCTTGACGGTGTCGACCAGCTCGTGGCGGTCGTTCTGCGGCCGGCCGTCGAGCAGCAGCTGGCCGTCGCGCAGCGACCATTCCCGGCCCTGCTGCGCCAGCAGCGCCTTCAGGGTGCCGAGATTGCTCTCCAGCCGTGCTTGGGCGTCCTGCAGCGTGTCGCGGCGGACCTCGGCGACCAGGGCGGTGGAGACCACCTCGGCGGTGATCAGCACCGCGCAGAGCGTCACCGCCAGCAGGCAGGTCACGACACCCAGGCGTCGCGGCAGGGCGGCGAGCAGGCGGAGCAGGACCATCGGAGCTTCCCGGCTGAAAGGGCGGACAGGGCAGCGGAGGACGGGCGGAGCCCACGCATCGCCGCGCCCACCGGTGCCAATCTGCCGCAGCGGGATGAAGGAGGAGAGAATCGGCACGCATCGCTGACCGGGCCGTTGCCCGCGGAGCCGGCGCGGCGCCATGCAAAAGGGCGCCCGGCTTCCGCCGGGCGCCCTTCGCGGCCGTCAGGAACCCCGAAGGGCCGTCAGCTCACAGCCCGGCCAGGGCCCAGAGCAACACGCCCTTCTGCGCGTGCAGCCGGTTCTCGGCCTCGTCGAAGACGACGCTCTGCGGCCCCTCGATCACCTCCTCGGTGATCTCCTCGCCGCGATGCGCCGGCAGGCAATGCATCACCAGCGCATCCTTCGCCGCGTGCTGCAGCAGGCCAGCGTTGAGCTGGTAGGGCATCAGCATGTTGTGGCGGGCGGTGGGGCCGCCCTCCTTCTCGTCCGACATGCTGACCCAGGTATCGGTCACCACGCAGTCGGCGCCCTGCACGGCGGCGACCGGATCGGCATGCAGCTCGATCGTGGCACCCTCGCGCCGCGCCCAGTCGACCAGCTGGGCCGGCGGGGCGAGCTCCGGCGGGGTGGCCAGGCGCAGGGTGAAGTTGAAGCGCGCGGCCGCCTGGATGAAGCTTTGGGCCACGTTGTTGCCGTCGCCGGTCCAGGCCACCACCTTGCCGGCAATCGGGCCGCGATGCTCCTCGAAGGTGAGGATATCGGCCATCAGCTGGCAGGGATGCGAGACGTCGGTCAGGCCGTTGATCACCGGCACGGTGGCATGCTCGGCGAGGCCGCGCAGCTTGGCCACGCTGTCGGTGCGCAGCATGATGGCGTCGACGTAGCGGGAGAGGACACGGGCGGTGTCCGCCACGCTCTCGCCGCGGCCGAGCTGCATGTCCTTGGCCGAGAGCACCAGCGGATCGCCGCCGAGCTGGCGGATGCCCACCTCGAAGGAGACGCGGGTGCGGGTCGAGGGCTTCTCGAAGATGAGCGCGATGCTCTTCCCCGCCAGCGGCTTTTCTTTCAGTTCGCCCCGCTTGGTGCTGACCGCCAGGTCCAGCATGTGGCGCAGCGTCGCCGGGTCGAAATCCGACAGCTCCAGGAAGTGGCGAGGGGGCTTCGCAGCCCCCTCCCCCTTCGCATCGACGCGACCCACCGGCTTCAGCGCGGCACTCATTGCGCTGCCACCGGAGCGGCCGCCGGCGTCAGCTTCGCGGCGGCGCGGTCCAGCATGGCCAGCGCCGCATCCACCTCGGCCTCGGTGATGATCAGCGAGGGCGCCACGCGCAGCACGTTCTGCCCGGCGGCGACGGTCAGCAGCCCCTCATCCACCGCGGCCGCCTGCAGCGCGGCATTCGACACCGCCGGCGTCAGCTGCAGGCCGAGCAGCAGCCCGGCGCCGCGGACGCCGCTGGCGACCTCCGGATGGCGCGCGGCCAGCGCCACCATGCCCTGCCACAGGTAGCGGGCGACGCGGTCGACGCGGTCCAGGAAGCCCGGCGCCAGGATGACGTCGAGCACGGCATTGCCGGCGGCGCAGGCCAGCGGATTGCCGCCATAGGTGGTGCCATGGGTGCCCGGCTTCAGGTACTGGGCGACCTTCTCCTTGGCCAGGATGGCGCCGAGCGGGAAGCCGCCGCCGATGCCCTTGGCCGAGGACATCACATCCGGCTCGATCCCGGCCCACTGGTAGGCCCAGAGCTTGCCGGAGCGCCCCATGCCGGTCTGCACCTCGTCGAGGGCGAGAAGAATGCCGAACTCGTCGCAGACGGCGCGCAGCTCGCGCAGGAAGCGCAGGTCGGCCGGGCGCACGCCGCCCTCGCCCTGGATCGGCTCGATCATGATGGCGGCGGTGTTCGGGCCGATAGCGTCGCGCACCGCGTTCATGTTGCCGAAGGGGACGTGGTCGAAGCCCTCGACCGGCGGGCCGAAGCCCTCCAGGTACTTGGCATTGCCCGTCGCGGCCAGCGTCGCCAGGGTGCGGCCGTGGAAGGCGCCCTCGAAGCAGACGAAGCGGAACCGCTCGGGGTGGCCGTTCTCGGCATGGTACTTGCGGACGGCCTTCATCATGCCCTCGTTCGCCTCGGCGCCCGAATTGCAGAAGAAGACGCTGTCGGCGAAGGAGTTCTCGACCAGCCGGGCCGCCAGGCGCTCGGCCTGCGGCACGCGGTAGAGGTTGGAGACGTGCATCACCTTGGCCGCCTGCTCGGCGACGGTCTGCACCAGGTGCGGATGCGCATGCCCGATGCTGGTGGTGGCGATGCCCGACCCGAAATCCAGCATTCGTCGCCCGTCCGTCGTCCACAGCCAGGCGCCCTCGCCCCGCTCGAAAGCGAGGTCGGCACGGTTGTAGGTCGGCATCAGGGCGGGGATCACGCTTATCGCTCTCCGGATTGCCGCGGGGCCTCGCCCGCGGCGGTCTTCCCGCAGGCCGCACGCCCATCGCGCGGCCGGCTGAGGAAACGGAAAGTCTGCCGCAATCCGCGCCCCCGGTCAAAGGCGGCCATCGCATTTTCCGAAACTCTGCCCTGGCCGCGCCGTTATCCAGGCCAGCGGCGCCCCCAGGCGCCCCCCGTTCACGAAGGAGGAATGCAGATGCGGAACTCGATGCTGGCTCTGACGGCGGCGGCCCTGATCGGTCTGTCCGGTGCGGCGATGGCGCAGGGCACCGGCGGCACCGGCGGCGGTCCCGGCACCGGCCAGGGCCCGGTCGCCGGCGAGCGCGTGCCTGGCACGGGTTCCGGCGCCGCCACCGTGCCGACCACCCGCGGTGCCGATGGCGCCAACCCCGCCTCGCCGATGACCGGCGTGCCCGGCGCGGCGCAGAGCGGCAATCCGGGCATCGACCGCCCGCGCGCCCCGGAAGCCACCAGCATGGGCGCCCCCGGCGCCAACCCGCCGGTGACCGGCCAGAGCCAGAGCACGCCGATCCCGGGCCCGGCCCAGAACGGCAATCCGCGGCCGTAACCGGCCAGCGGAACAGGACGGACGAAGCGCCCCGGGAGGATCCTCCCGGGGCTTTTTTTGCGCGTGCCCCCTGACCGGCGCGCGGCCGCGTGCCAAAAGCCCCCTGTCATGCAGAAACGGCAGGAACGACGCGGGCCGCCTCCGGCCGGACGCGCGCCCGATGCGGCCCGGCTGCGCGAGGCGGCGCTGCAGCACCTCGCCCGCTTCGCGGCGACCGAGCTCGGCCTGGCGCGGGTGCTGGCGCGCCGCGTCGACCGCTGGGCCCGCCGCGCCGAGGCCGAGGGCCAGGACCGCGAACAGATCGCCGCCGCCATCATCCAGGCCCGCGCCGATATCGCCGAGATCGCCCGGAAGCTGACCGAGGCCGGCGCGGTGGACGATGCCGCCTTCGCCGCCAGCCGGGCCCGCCGGCTGAACCAGGCCGGCCGCTCGCAGCGCGCCATCCGCGCCCATCTGGCGGCGCGCGGCGTCACCCCCGACACCGCCGAGAGCGTGCTGGAGGAAGCCCCGCTCGACGAGCTGGCCGCGGCGCTGGGGCAATTGAAGCGCCGCCGCGCCGGCCCCTTCGCCGCCGAGCCGCCCGACCTGGCCGCGCGGATGAAGGCGATGGGCGCGCTGGCGCGGGCCGGCTTCAGCCAGGACATCGCCAGCCGCGCCCTCGACATGGCGCGCGAGGAGGCCGAGGACCGGCTGATCGCGGCCCGCCGTGGCTGAGACCCCGGTGGCTGAGACCCCGATGACCGCCACCCCGCCGCACAAGCCGGTGGTCTTCACCCGCCTGGGCATCCGGCGCGGCGCCCGCATGGCGCTGCCGCTGTGGATCGGCATGCTGCCCTTCGGCCTGGTGGTCGGCGTGATCTCCGCCGGCAAGGGGCTCAGCCTGCTGGAGACGCTGCTGATGTCGGGCATCGTCTATGCCGGTGCCGCCCAGCTGCTGGCGCTGGAGATGTGGGCCGATCCGGTGCCGGTGCTGGCGGTGATCCTGGCCGCCGGCGTGGTGAACCTCCGCATGGCGCCGATGGGCGCGGCGCTGGCGCCCTGGCTGGACAGGCTGCGCGGCTGGCGGCTCTGGGGATCGCTGGCGACGCTGGTCGACCATTCCTTTGCCCTCTCCATGGCCGAGCAGCGGGCCGGCGGCCGCGATGCCGGCTTCCTGCTGGGGATGGGGCTGTCGCTCTGGGTGGGCTGGATGGTGGCCTCGGCGGCCGGGCATGTCCTGGGCGGCGCGGTGCAGCTGCCGGCCGGCCACCCGCTGTATTTCGGCGGGATCGCCGCCTTTTCCGCGCTGCTGGTGCCGCTGTGGCGCGGGCCGGGGCGCGACCTGGCACCCTGGGCACTGGCCGCGGCGGTGGCGCTGGCGGCGCAGCATTTGACCGTGCCGGCGCCGCTGCCGCTGCTGGCCGGCGCCCTGTCGGGGGCGGCGCTGGCCGCCTGGCGTGAGACGCGATGAGCCTGCGCTGGGACGTCCTCGCCGCGATCATCGGCATGGCGCTGGTGACCTATCTCTGCCGTGCCGGCGGCTATGCGGTGCTGCGCGCCGTGCGTCCGCCGCCCTTCATCGACGCCATGCTGCGCAACCTGCCGGGGCCGATCTTCATCGCCTATGTCGCCCTGGCGCTGGACCGCATCGGCCCGGCCGGCGTCTTCGGCACCACGGCGGTGGTCCTGGTGCAGTGGAAGACCCGGAATCTCAGCGTCTCGATCCTGGCCGGGGTCGCGGCGGTCTGGCTGTGGCAGGCGCTGATCTAAAGATTTTTAAAGGAATGGCGGGGTCCGGGGTGACCCTGTCACCCCGGCGGGGGTCTGGGGGCGGCGCCCCCAGCCTTAGCCGATCACCCCGGCGATCCAGCCGAACAGCCGCGCCGAGGGCGGCCAGGCCGCGACGATGGCCAGCCGGTAGTGCCACAGCGCGACACACCCCCCCGCGACCAGGAGCAGCGAGGCGATCCAGGCCACCACCACCGGCGCGCGCGAGGCGCGGGGCGGCGGCGGGATCACCGCCGGCAGTTGTTCCTCGGCCCGGGCCGGCGGCAGGCGCGGCGCCTCGCTGCGCAGCGGCAGGGCCTCGACCGGTTCCGCCGCGGCCTCCTCGGCGAGCGCCGGCAGCAGAGCGGGCCGCGGCACCCAGGCATGGGCGCAGCGCACGCAGCGCACCTCGCGGCCGGGCGCCACCAGGGCTTCCGGCACGTCATAGGCGGCGGCACAATCCGGGCATTCGATGCGCATGCGGCGCCTATGCCGGGGCCGCGGCCGGGCTGCAAGCCCTGGCTGCAACTGTTCGTCAACCAAGGCGGGTGGCGGGCTGCGGCCGGCCGTGGCATTTGCTGGCCATGGTGCGTTTCACCGCGGTCGGACTGCGCTATCCCTCCCCCGATGGGCGGGCGGGACCCGAGGCCTTGTCCGACCTGACCTTCACCCTGCCCGAGGGCAGCTTCACCTGGCTGCTGGGCGCCTCGGGCGCCGGCAAGTCCTCGGTGCTGCGCCTGATGCATCTGGCGCAGTTGCCGACGCGCGGCCAGCTGGAGGTGCTCGACACCCTCGTCCGCCCCGAGCGCCGTGCCGCGCTGCCGGCGCTGCGCCGCCGCATCGGCGTGGTCTTCCAGGATTTCCGCCTGCTGCCCTATCTCTCGGCCTTCGACAATGTCGCCCTGCCGCTGCGCCTGGCCGGCCGCTCGGAATCCAGCCTGCGGCCGGACGTGACGGAAATGCTGCGCTGGGTCGGGCTGCAGGGGAAGGAGCTGTCGCTGCCGCAGCAGCTCTCGGGCGGCGAGCAGCAGCGCGTCGCCATCGCCCGCGCCGTCGTCACCCGCCCGGCCCTGCTGGTCGCCGACGAGCCCACCGGCAATCTCGATTCGCTGCAGGCGCGCCGGCTGCTGGCGCTGCTGACGCAGATGAACCGGCTGGGCACCACGGTGGTCGTCGCCACCCACAGCGAGGAGCTGGTGGCGCAGTTCCCCGCCCCCTCGCTGGTGCTGGAGGGCGGCCGCGTGGTGCATCATGGCTGAGCGCCGCAGCCGCTATGCCCGCGACCCGCTCGGCCTGAAGCGGGCGCTGTCCGACCGGCTGCTGCCCGGGCTGGTCGCCGCCATGGCGCTGCTGGCCGCGATCGCGCTGGCCGGCAGCCGGGGCGCCGAGGCGCTGAAGGACCGCTGGCAGCATGGCGCGGCAGCCGCCGTCACCGTGCAGCTGCCGCCCGAGCAGGCCGGCCTGATGGACCGCGCCCTGGAGGTGCTGCGCGCCATGCCGGAGGTCGCCAGCGCCGAGCCGGTCGATAGCGACCGCATGCGGCAGCTGCTGCGCCCCTGGCTGGGCGAGGTGCCCTCCCTCCCCCTGCCCGCGGTGCTGGAGCTGCGGCTGAAGAACCTGGCGCTCGACCCGGCGCCGATCGGCGAGCGGCTGGCCGAGGCGGTCCCCGGCGCCGAGCTGGAATCGCACGGCATCTGGGTCGCCCGCCTGGCGGCGCTGGCGCGCAGCGTGCAGGGCGTGGCGCTGGCGGTGCTCGCCCTGGTCGCCGGCGTTGCCGTCGCGGTGGTGGCGGTGGCGACGCGGGCCGGCGTCGCCTCGCGCCGCCAGGCGATCGAGATCCTGCATGATCTCGGCGCCACCCAGGGCGACATCGCCGGCCGCTTCGCCCGCCGCATCGGGCTGCTCGCCGCCGGCGGCGCGCTGGCGGGCGCCGCGATCGCCGTGCCGACGCTGGCGGCGCTCTCCAACCTGGCGGCGCCGCTGGCCGGCGGCCAGGTGCAGCCCTGGACGGCGCTGCCCTGGTTCGACCTGGCGCTGCTGCCGCCGGTCGCCGGGCTGATCGGCTGGGCGACGGCCCAGCTCAGCGTGCGGCGCTGGCTGAAGCGCCTGCCGTGACGCCGCCGCTTCCCGATGGCAGCCGCCAGGGCGCCTGGAGCCGGCTGTGGATGGCCCCGGTCCTGGCGCTGATGCTCTTCACCGGCGGCTTCGCGCTGTTCGCCGGGCTCAGCCGGGCGCAGCCGGAGCGGCCGCTGCGCCCGACCGACGGCATCGCCGTCCTCACCGGTGGGCCGCAGCGGGTCGAGGCCGGCCTGCGCCTGCTGCAGGAGGGCGAGGGCCGCTGGCTGATCATCTCCGGCGTCGGCCGCGACGCGGCGCTCGACCAGCTGATGCGCCATGCCGGGCTGGACCCGCAGGCGACCGAGATCGAGACCCGCATCACCGTCGGCCGCCAGGCCACCAGCACCCGCGGCAATGGCGCGGAGGTTGCGGAATGGGTCCAGGCGCGGCAGATCGCCTCGCTGCGCGTCGTCACCGCCGCCTTCCACATGCCCCGCGCCCTGCTGGAGCTGCGCCGCACCCTGCCCGGGGTCGAGCTGGTGCCGCATCCGGTGCAGGCCAGCGGGCCGCGCCTCGGCCTGCTGCTGCGCGAATACGGGAAGCTGGTGGGGGCGATGCTCGGCCTGTCCGCCCTGAAGCCGGAGAAACCACCGTCATGAGTGCCCCCCCCCGGACCCCCTGCCCGTGCTGACCAAGCTGCGCTCGGCGCTGTTCAACCTGCTGTTCCTGCTGCTGACGGCGCTCACCTGCATCTTCGGGCTGGCGCTGCTCGGCCTGCCGCGCCAGGTGATGCGCCGCTACGTCCAGGGCTGGGCGCGGCTGATGATGTGGCTGCTGAAGCATGTCTGCGGCATCGGGCTGATCGTCACTGGGCGCGAGCACCTGCCGGAAGGCCCCGCCGTCATCGCCGCCAAGCACCAGTCGGCCTATGACACCGTGGTCTGGCTCGCCATCCTGCCCGATCCGATCTACGTGCTGAAGCAGGAGCTGCTGAAGATCCCGGCCTGGGGCCGGCTGGCGCGGCACTACGGCTCCGTCCCGGTCGACCGCAAGGGCGGCGCCACCGCGCTGAAGCGCATGGTGCGCGAATCCGCCGCGCTCCTGGCCAAGGGCCATCAGGTCGTCATCTTCCCCGAGGGCACCCGCACCCTGCCGGGCAGCCGCGTGCCCTACCAGCCCGGCATCGTGGCGCTGGCCGCCGCCAGCCCGGCCCCCGTGGTGCCGGTGGCCACCGACAGCGGCCTGCACTGGGGCCGCGGCGCCATGGCGCCCAAGCTGCCCGGCCCGATCACCGTGGCCCTGCTGCCGCCGCTGCCGCCGGGCCTGCCGCGCGCCGCCCTGCTGGCGAAGCTGGAAGCGGTGATCGAGACCGAAACCGACCGCCTGGTCCGCGCCGGGGGCGGACCTGCCGTGCAGCCGCCTCTTGTGGATAATTCTGTGGGATAACTGCTTCCCGCCCGGCCGCATCACTGCCAACGCCACCCCGCAAGCCTCTGCCGCGGCTGGATTTCCGTCCCGCGGCAGCCTGAACCGAAGCGGCCCGGCCGGCAGAAACGATACATAAGTCTCTGTAAAACAATAGATCTTAAAAACAGGACGCGGCGGCTGCAGAAGATCTCTTGCCTGTGGCACGGCGGTCCGACCGCGTCTTGTGGATAACTCTGCGGAAAACCTGCGCCACCCCTTCTGGGAGGCGGCGCGAATCGGAGTCCCGGCCTCAGCCGGGCGGCAGCAGGGCGGCGATCCGGTCCAGCCCGGCATCCCGCATGCCGAGGCGCCGGAGCTCCGCCACGGTGTTCAGCAGATAGTCCCGGTTGGCGCCGCTCAGCCCGACGCCGGCCGCGATGGTCGAAGCCGCCACCTCCGGCGCCAGCGCCCGGCAATAGGAGTCCAGCCCGCGCACCGCGACGAAGGTCACCGCCCGCTTCGCCGCGCCGCCGCCTTCCCCCTCGGCCGGCAGCAGGCGCGCCGTCACCACCCGCCGCGCATAGACCCCGCCGATCATCTCCCGCGCATCCAGATAGGCCAGCGCATCGGCCGCCGCCGCGGCCTCCACCCGGAACAGCACACCGCGGCAGGCGCCGCCGCGATCCAGCCCCAGCACCAGCCCGGGCCGCTCCGCCGTGCCGCGGTGATGCGTCGACCAGATGCAGAAGCGCCGGTGGAAGCCGCGCAGCAGCGCCGGCAGCATCGCCACATGTGGAAAGCCCGGCTTCCAGATCAGCGAGCCATAGCCGAAGACATACAGAAACCCGTCCGCATCCAGCAGCGGCGCCACAGCCTGGTCCATGCCGCTCCCCTACACCGCCGCGCGCCGCGCGTCAGCCGGAGGGAGATCGGCCCAGCCATGCGGCGCGCGCCCCCCTTGCCGTTCCGGTGAGCAGCCTCGCCGCCGCCGCCCGCCGCCCCTATCTTTCGCGACGATGAGCGCCCCAGCCCCCGCCGCCCCCCGCCGCCCCGCCCCCGCCTCCGCCCCGCCGCGGGCCAGCCGCCCGCGCCGCCGCGGCGGCCGCCTGCTGCTCGGCCTCGTGCTGCTGCTGGCCCTGCTCGGCGGCGGCCATTACGCGCTGTGGAGCTTCATGCTCGGCCGGATGGAGCAGGGCCTCGAGCAATGGGCCAGCGCCCGCCGCGCCCAGGGCTGGGAAATCGCCCATGCCGCGCCCGTCCGCGGCGGCTGGCCCTTCGCCGCCCGCCTGACCCTGGCCGACTGGCGCATCGCCGGGCCGCAGGGCCTGGCCTGGCAGGCCGAGGCGCTGGACGCCGAGCTCCGCCCCACCGCCCTCGACCGGCTGGTGCTGCGGCCGCGCGGCCCGCAGGCGCTGCGCCTCGGCGCCACCACCCTGCCCTTCACGGCGAAAGACCTGCAGGCCACCCTGGCCCTCTCCGCCGACACCCCGCCCGACCGCGCCAGCCTGGAGGGCCGTGGCCTGCGCCTGGGCCCGGCCGAGGCCAGCCTGGCGATCGACCGCCTCTCCGGCGAGCTGGCCCTGCCCGACCCGGCCGAGACCGCGCTGACGCTCGCCCTGGAAGGGGTGGTGCTGCCGATGCAGACGCCGCTCGGGCCGCGCATCGAGAGCGCCACCCTGGACGCGACCCTGAACGGCGCCCCGCCCGCCACCGGCACCCCGGCCGAGCGCGCCGCCCGCTGGCGCGATGCCGGTGGGGCGCTGGAGCTGCGCGGCCTGACCCTGCGCTGGGCGGAGATCGCGGCCAGCGCGGCGGCGACCTTCGCGCTCGGCCCGGACCTGCAGCCGGTCGGCGCCGGGACGCTGCGCCTGGCCAATGCGCCGCGGCTGCTCGAGGCCCTGGTCCAGGCGGGGGTGGTGGCGCAGCGCTCGGCGGGCATGGCGCGGGCCATCCTGCCGCTGATGCAGCGGCCGGATCCGAACGGGGGGGCGCCGCAGCTCGAGGTGCCGGTCAGTCTTGAGAACCGGACCATTTCGGTGGCCAGGCTGAATCTCGGAAGAATCCCGGGTATCGAGTGGAAGTAGGATTCCGGGGGCATTGAATGCCCCCGGACCCCCACATCCTTGATCCCGCCCCTCAGAACGACTTCAGCAGGCGATCGATGTAGTCGAGCTCGGTGGGCGGGCGCTCGCGCTCGGCACCGCGACGCCGCAGCTCCTCCTGCAGGCGACGGCTGCGCAGCATCTCGGCCTCCTGCGGCACCTGGGTGTCGCTGCCCTGGTCGTTGGCGCCAGGGGCCTCGCGGGTCGGGCGGCCCAGCGGGTCGCGGCCCTGCGCCTGGCCCGTCGCGCGCTCCTGGCCCTGGCCACCCTGGGCATTGCCGGGGGCCTCCTGCGCCTGGCCCTGGCCTTCGCCCTCCCCCTCGCCCTGGCCGAACTGGCGCTGCATGGACTGCGCCATCTGGCGGCCGCCCTCCTGCAGCTCGCGGATCGCCCGCTGCTGGCTGGGCACCGGGTCGCCGCCCTGGCCCAGCGCCTCCTGCGCCTGCCGCATCGCCTGGTCGGCGCGGCCCAGCGCCTCGGGGATCTCGCCGGTCAGGTCGCCGAACTGCTGCATCAGCTCGCCCAGCGCCCGCCGCAGCGCGCGCTGCTGCCGGCCGTCGCGCTGCGCCTCGGCGGCGCGCGCCTCGGGCGTCTCGCCGGGCTGCGCCGGCTGCGGCTGGCCGCGCTGGGCATTCGGGCGGCGCTCGCCGGGGCGCGGCGGCGACTGGCTCTCGTCGCGGCGATGCGCCCGGTCCAGCATCTCGCCCTGGCGCTGCACCATGTCCTGCACCGCGCCCATCTGCTGCTGGCCCTGCTGGCGCTGCTGCTGCCGGCGGCTGTTGTTGTTGCTGCCCTCGCTGCGCGCGACGCGGCCCTGCTGCAGCGCGTCCAGCATCCGCTCCAGCTCGGCCAGCTCCTGCTGCAGCCGGTCGGTGCGGCCCTCCCGCGCCGCCTGCTCCATCTCCTGCGTGCGGCGGTCCAGCTCGCGCTGGTCCATCAGCCGCTGGCTGGGGTCGAAGGGCATCGCCTCGGCATTCTCCTGGCGCAGCCGCTCGGCCAGGGCTTCCAGGTGGCGCTGCACCGCCTCGCGCAGTTCCTGCACGCGGCGCTCCAGCTCGGCGCGCGCCGCGGCATCGGGCGGCGTCCGCTCGGCCTCGGCCAGCGCGTCGCGCAGCGCCTCCCGCGCCGCGGCCAGCGCCTGGGCGGTGCGGTCGGTGCGGCCCTCCTCCAGCGCGATGGCGGTCTGCCACATCAGCGCCTGCACCTCGGCCACCGCCTCCGGCCGCCGGTCGCGCTGCAGCCGGTGCCGCGCGACGCGCAGCGCCAGGAAGGTCGCCACATGGTTTTCGAAATCATCCGGCCGGGCCGAGAGCTCGTCCAGTCCGCGCCGCGCCGCCTCCCGCGCCTCGGGGTCGAGCGACAGCGCCTTGCGCAGCCCGACCAGGGCGCGCGCCACCGGGTGGTTGAACACACGCTCCGGCAGGGTGATCTCGCGGGTCTCAGAGGACCCCTCCTGCCCGGCGCCGTCGCGCGCCAGGATGCGCGCCCGCACCGCCAGCCCGGCCCAGGGATGCGCCGACAGGTCCGGCTGCGCCAGGCCGCGCTGCTGCCGCGGGTTGGACCCGGCCAGCGGCAGCTCCAGCAGCAGCGGCTCGGCCTCCGGGCGGGCCACCAGCCGCAGCTCGGCGCGGGCGGCGGTGACGCCCCAATCATCCTCGGCCCGCCAGGGCAGGCGGATCGCCAGGCCGCGGCCGGCCGGCGCCGGTGGCTCGGCGAAGGCGGCGGTCGGTGGCGCATCGGCCTGCAGGCTGAAATTCCAGGCGGCGAGCTCCTGGCCGTCACGGCCCAGCGCGATCCGCGCGCCGCGCTCCAGCGGCAGCTCGATGGCGAAGGAGCCGGCATCCAGCGCGCGCAGCGGCTGCGCCGCCGCATCCACCTTCAGCTCCGGCACGCCGCCGCGGCCGCCCGAGAGGGCGATCTGCAGCCGGCTGCCCTGCGGCACGGTCAGCGTGCCGCCCTTCGGGTCCAGGAAGACCGGCGCCGCGCCGGTATAGGCGGGCGGCGTCACCCAGGCCTCCAGCTTCAGCGCGGCGACAGCCAGCGGCGCGGCCTGCAGGTTCGGCCAGACCGCCCGCCGCAGCCGCTGCCCGGCATCGCCGCCGGCCATGACGAAGCCCGCCGCCAGCGCCACCACCAGGCCGAGCCGCAGCGCGCGCGGGTCGCGCCGCGCCATGTCCGGCCGCGGCGCGCCGACGCGCAGCCGGTCGAGCCTGGCCAGCACCCGCTGCCGATGCGCCTGCCACAGGGCGAGGGCCGCCGGATCCTCGGTCACCGCGCGGTCGCGCAGCGTCGAGAGCGGCCGGTGCGTCAGGCCCGAGGCGGCCTCGATCCGCCGCTCCGCCGCCGCGTCGCCGGGCCAGGCGAAGCCGCGCGCGCCGCGCCAGATCGCGGCACCGAAGGCTGCGACGAAGCCGGCCAGCACCAGCAGATGCAGCCAGGCGGGAAGATAGGAAAAAAGCCCGGCGAAGGCGGCCGTCAGGAAGATGCCGACGACGCCGAGGGCGGGCCAGAGCCGCGGCCAGAGGCTTTCCCAGCCGAGCGCCCAGCGCGCGAGCCGCCGCCCGCGCGCCAGGCGACGGGACAGCGGATCGCGCGCCTCCGTCACGGGGTCAGCCAGTTGGGCAGGCGCTGATGCGCCAGCAGATCCTCAGGGGCTTGCCGGGGGCGCACGACGGCGAAGCGGTTGCCGTCCACCAGCACCTCGGCCGCCAGGGGTCGGGCGTTGTACGTGCTGCTCATCACCGCACCATAGGCACCCGCATCCAAAAAGGCGATGAAATCGCCGGGAGCCATCAGCGGCATGGCGCGGCCGCGGGCGAAGGTATCGCCGCTCTCGCAGACGGGGCCGACGATATCGGCCGGCATCACCGCATCCGCCAGGCGCACCGGGTCGAGCGGCACGATGCCGTGCCAGGCCTCGTACATGGCCGGGCGGATCAGGTCGTTCATCGCCGCATCCGCCACCAGGAAGCGGCGGTTGCTGCCCTGCTTCTGCAGCACGATGCTGGCCAGCAGCACGCCGGCGGGCCCGGCGATCCAGCGCCCCGGCTCCAGCATCACCGGCAGGCCGAGCCCGCCCAGCGTCGCCTTGATGGCCCCCGCCAGCGCTTCCGGCGGCGGCGCCACCTCGTCGCGATAGGGGATGCCGAGGCCGCCGCCGCAATCGACCCGCTCGACCGGCAGGCCGCTCGCGCGGAAGCCGCGGATCATCTCGGCCAGCCGCGCATAGGCGGCGTGGAAGGCCGAGACGCCATCGGTGATCTGGCTGCCGATATGGGTGGCGATGCCGATCGGCCGGATGCCGGGCAGCGACGCCATGCGGGCATAGAGCGGCGCCGCATCCTCGAAGGCGATGCCGAACTTGTTCTCGGCCTTGCCGGTGGTGATCTTGGCGTGGGTCCTGGCGTCCACGTCGGGGTTCACCCGCAGCGCGACCGGCGCCAGCACGCCCATCTCCGCCGCGATGGCCGAGATCATCGCGATCTCCTCGACGCTCTCGGCATTGATCTGGAAGATGCCCTGGGACAGCGCGAAGCGGAGTTCCTCGGGCTTCTTGCCGACGCCCGAGAACACCGTCCGGTTGGCGGCAATACCGGCCGCCATGGTGGCGCGCAGCTCGCCGACGCTGACGATGTCGGCCCCCGCCCCTTCGGCCGCCAGCACCCGCAGCACGGCCTGGTTGTCGTTCGCCTTGGTCGCATAATGCACGCTGGCATTCAGCCCGGCGCCGTCGAGGGCCGCTTTCAGCGCGCGGTAGCGGCGGCGCAGCGTGCCGGCGGAATAGACCCAGGTCGGCGTGCCCACCTCCCGCGCGATGCGGGACAGCGGCACCTCCTCCATCACCAGCCCGTCCTGCGCATGCAGGGACAGGCCCGGGCGGGCGGCGATCAGTTCGGCGAAATTCGGGTCGGCGCTGTCAGGCGCGACAGGGAGCGGAGCGGCCATCCCGGCATTCTAAGCGAGCCACCCCTGGCGACGCCACGGCCAAGCCCCATCATCAGCGCATGGCCGAACCCGCGCCCCTGATCCTGACCCTGTCCCTCGACCCGGCGAGCTTCGCCCGCCTCGACGCGCTGCGCCGCGAGCACTTCCCGCCCGAGCGCAACCAACTCGACGCCCACCTGACCCTGTTCCACGCCCTGCCCGGCGAGACCCTCGACGAAATACGCGCCAACCTGGCCGTGCTGGCCGGCGGCACGCCGCCGATGCCGCTGCGCTTCGCCGGGCTGCGCAGCCTGGGCCGCGGCGCCGCGGTGGTGGTGGAAAGCCCGCCCCTGCTCGCGCTCCGCGCCATGCTGGTCAGCGCCTGGCACAGCCGCCTGACGCCCCAGGACCGCCAGGGGTTCCGGCCGCATGTGACGATCCAGAACTTCGTGGCACCCGATGCGGCGCGGGAACTGGTCGCCCAGGGGCTGGACAGCTTCGAGGGGACCGGGACCGGGATGGCGCTGTGGCACTATCGCGGAGGGCCTTGGGAAGCGGTCGAAGAATTCGAATTCAAGAGAGAGGGCAGAGGCAGGCCAGGGGAATGAATTCCCCTGGACCCCTTCTTCCTTTTGTTCTGTCGGCCGTTTGACGCTCAGCGCCTCAACGGCACCGACACCAGGGCATCTCGGCGGGACGTCATTCTACCAAAACGGTGCTCGTTCAAAGGTCGCTCTGTCGTCGGGCCGAGCCACGTACTGTCCCCACGTGGACACGGCAGTCTGAAAGAAAAAAGAAGGGGGATCGGGGGAATTCATTCCCCCGACCTTCGTCCTTGCCTTCTCTTCCCCTGCCTTCTCTTCAAACGACCGGATCGCACGGCACCACGGCCGGCCCCGCGGCCTCGATCACCGCCCCCGCCTCGATCAGGAGATCCTCGCGGTAGCGGCCGGCGATCAGCTGGACGCCGGTCGGGCGGCCCTCGGCCTCGCCCATCGCGACCGTCAGGCCGGGCAGGCCCATCAGCGGCAGGCCGACCTGGACCAGCTGGGCCTCGATCACCCGGTCGAAGGCTTCCGGCGATTCCACGTCCAGCAGATCGGCGAAGGGCAGTTCCGAGCAGACCGGCAGCAGCACCACCGGGTAGTTCTTCAGGAACATCTGCCACTGCCGGGTGAAGCCGGCGCGGGCCTGCAGCGCGTCCTGGAACTGGTTCAGGTCCGGCGCGCTGCACAGCCGCTCCATCTGGGCGAAGACGAAGCTGGCGTCGGGGTCGGCTTCCTTGGCCAGGGCGCTGTTCAGCCCACGGCGCGACTCGGCCAGCCACAGCATGGCCTGCAGCCGGGCGGGCTCGCGCAGCGGCGGACAGGGCGTCTCGACGATGGTCCAGCCGCGCTCCTGCAGGCGCAGCGCGGCGTCGCGCAGCGCGCGTTCCACCTCGGGCGTGGTGGCCAGGCCCTCGGGACGGATGCAGAGAGCAGCGCGCTTCGGCGCGGCCGGGCCTTCCAGGGGGGCGGGCACCCACCAGGGGTCGCGGACATCCTCGGCGGCCATGGCGGCGAGCGACAGGCGGATATCGGCGATGCTGCGCGCCAGCGGGCCGGAGACGGCCATCAGCTGGGCGCCGATCGCGCGCTCGGGGCCGGAGGGGTTCCAGGCCGGGATGCGGCCCAGCGTCGGGCGCAGCCCGTGGATGCCGCAGGCATAGGCCGGATAGCGGATCGAGCCGCCGATATCCGTGCCGTGGCCGATGGCGCCGATGCCGGCCGCGACCGCCGCCCCCGCGCCGCCCGAGGAGCCGCCCGGAGTCAGCGCCGGGTTGCGCGGGTTCTTCGTGTGGCCATGCAGGGAATTGCGGGTGAACCAGCGCAGGCTGAAGGCCGGCGTGTTGGTGCGGCCGATGATGACGGCGCCGGCCTTCTTCAGGTTGGCGACGACCGGGTTGTCCTCCTTCGCCACCAGATCGGCCTGCAGGCGCAGCCCGTTGGTGGTGGCGAAGCCGGCCTGGTCGACATTGACCTTCACGGTGACCGGCACGCCGGCCAGCGGGCCGAGTGGCTCGCCCCTGGCGATGGCGGCGTCGACCGCCTCGGCCGCGGCCAGCGCCTGCTCCGGCATCTCCTGCACCACGGCGTTGATCGCCGGGTTCACCGCGGCCAGGCGGGCCAGGGCATCCTGCGCCACTTCCCGGGCGGAGACGGCCTTCGCCGCCACCTTCGCCGCGACCTCGCTGGCCGTCAGGCGCCACAACTCACTCATGCCGGCATCCCCGTCTCAGACATCGGCGCGAGTGTTGCGCCCGGCCGGCCGGCCGTCGAGGGGGGAGGCGTCAGGTCCTTTGCGTGGTCTCCGGCACCGGGCCGGCGAGCTCCCGCAGCAGCTTGATGAAGGCCGGGTCGTCCCAGGCGGCCGAGCCCTCGAGGCGGGCGACCTCGCGCCCCTGGCGGTCGACGATGACGCTGGTCGGCAGGCCGCGGGCCCCGAAGGCGCGGGCGGCGGCGCCGCGCGGGTCCAGCCAGATCGCCAGGTGGCGCAGCCCGGTGCGCTGGTAGAAGGGCTCGACCTGGCCCTTGCCGCCGCGGTCGGATGACAGCGCCAGCATCGCCCAGCCCTCGCCGGCCAGCGCCGCCTGGGCACGGTCGAGCGCCGGCATCTCGGCGACGCAGGGCGGGCACCAGGTGGCCCAGAAGTTCAGCAGCAGCGGCCGGCCCCTGAAATCGGCGGCGGTTCTGGTGGTTCCTTCAGCGTCGGTGAAGCTGAAGTCGGGCAGCGGGCTGGGTTCCGAGCGGGCCAGCTTGGACAGACCTTCCACGCTCTCCCCTGCAATCCCTTGCCGTGCCGGAAGCAGCGTGGTTAGGGTCGCCCCCGCCGCGGTCAGCGAGAGCATGGAGCGGCGTCCGAGCAACACGAGGCAGATCCTTCCTTGTCCAGTTCCAGTGGGTCCAGTCAGCAGCGCAGCCAGGGCAACCAGCAGTGGGGCGGGCGCTACAGCGCCGGCCCTTCGGCGATCATGGAGGCGATCAATGCCTCCATCGGGTTCGACCGCAAGATGTGGCGGCAGGACATCCGCGGAAGCCTGGCCCATGCCGCCATGCTGCGCCATGTAGGCATCATCTCCGCCGATGACGAGGCCGCCATCAAGGACGGTCTCAACGCCATCGCCGCCGAGATCGAGGCCGGCAGCTTCCCCTTCAGCGAGGCGCTGGAGGATATCCACATGAACATCGAGGCGCGCCTGACCGAGCGCGTGGGCGAGGCCGGCAAGCGCCTGCACACCGCCCGCTCGCGCAACGACCAGGTGGCGCTCGATGTCCGGCTCTGGGTGCGCGACGCGATCGACGGGCTCGACGGCCAGATCGCCGACGTGATGCGGGCGCTGGTCGAGCGCGCCGACGAGCATGCCGCCAGCGTCATGCCGGGCTTCACCCATCTGCAGCCGGCGCAGCCGACGACGCTCGGCCACCACCTGCTGGCCTATGTCGAGATGCTGGGCCGCGACCGCTCGCGCCTCGGCGACTGCCGGGCGCGGATGAACGAGAGCCCGCTGGGCTCGGCCGCCCTCTGCGGCACCGGCTTCGCCATCGACCGCCACATGACGGCCCAGGCGCTGGGCTTCGACGGGCCGATGCGCAACAGCCTGGACGCGGTGGCCAGCCGCGACTTCGCGCTGGAATTCCTCGCCGCCGCCTCGATCTGCGCCACGCACCTCTCCCGCTTCGCCGAGGAGATCGTGCTCTGGACCAACCCGTATTTCGGCTTCGTCAAGCTGTCGGACGCCTACACGACCGGCTCCTCGATCATGCCGCAGAAGCGCAACCCTGACGCGGCCGAGCTGGTCCGCGCCAAGGTTGGCCGCATCATGGGTGCCCTGGTCGGGCTGACCACGGTGATGAAGGGCCTGCCGCTGACCTATGGCAAGGACATGCAGGAGGACAAGGAAGGCATCTTCGACGCCGCCGAGAACCTGGCGCTGGGCCTGGCCGCCACCGCTGGCATGGTGCGCGACATGAAGCCCGACACCACCCGGCTGCGCGAGGCCGCCGGCGCCGGCTTCTCCACGGCGACGGATCTGGCCGACTGGCTGGTGCGCGAGCTGCGCCTGCCCTTCCGCGACGCCCACCACGTCACCGGCCGCCTGGTCGCCAAGGCCGAGGCGCGCAACGTCGACCTCTCCGGCCTGACGCTGGACGAGATGCAGGCGGAGGAGCCGCGCATCCACAACGGCGTCTTCCAGGTGCTGAGCGTGGAAGCCTCGGTCGCCTCGCGCACCAGCTACGGCGGCACCGCCCCGGTCAATGTGCGCCGCATGGCGGCCGAGTGGCGGGAGCGCCTGGCATGATCCGCACCACGGCGACCCTGCTGGTGCTGGCCCTGGCACTGGCCGCCTGCGGCCGGCCGGGGCCGATCAAGCCGCCGGGGCCGCCGAACGAGGTGACCTATCCGCGGACTTATCCGAGCCGGTAGAGAAGCCAGGATTAAGAGAAGAATCTGGGGGCATTGAATGCCCCCAGGCCCCCACATTCATTTTGCGTCCCGCCTCCGGCCTCATGGTGCCAAGGAATGGCGGGGTCCGGGGTGACACTGTCACCCCGGCGGGGGTTCAGGGGGCGGAGCCCCCTGCCGCTTGCCTGTCCTTCACGCCTTCACCCTGACCCACCCCATCATCCCCGTCCCCAGATGCTCCAGCACATGGCAATGGAGCATCCAGTTGCCTTCGCGCGCCACGAAGGCGATCTCCGCCTTCTCGCGGGCCTGCAGCAGCACGGTGTCGGCCAGATGGGGCGGGTTGTCCTGGCGGGACTGCGACAGCACCTCGAAGGTGTGGCCGTGCAGGTGGATCGGGTGCGGGTGCGGCGTGGTGTTCTGCAGCTCGAAGATGTAGCTGCGGCCGGCCTTCAGCTCGGCCAGCGGCGGCGGCAGCTGGCGGTGGTCGCCGCCCGGCCAGGTCGATTTGTTGATCGCCCAGAAGGTCTGGTCGCCGACGCAGAGCGCGTCCATCAGGATTTTTGCAAACGGGTCGTCCGGCGGCAGGTCCGCCACCGCGCCCGAGGCGCCCAGCGCCGAGCTGAAGACGAAGGGCAGACGCTCGGCGCTGGCCAGGTCGGCGCGCGGGATGCCAGGGGCATAGAGCGGCGCCGGACGGAAGGGCCGCGGCGCCAGGGGCGACGCCACCGCGGTGAAGCGGCCGAGCGGCACCGGCTCGCGCGCGAAGAGGTCCTGCAGGGTGAAGACCGTGCCGGCCGTGGGGGCGCGCAGCAGCAGGTCGAGGCGCATCGCCGGGCCCAGGCGCCATTTGTCCAGCGGCACCGGGGCGATCGGATTGCCGTCGGTGGCGATGACCCAAGCCTCGGCGCCCTCGACGCCCGGGGTGATGGTGCGGGTGGCGTCCAGGTTCAGCAGGCGCAGGCGGATGTCGCCATGGGCCGGGACCTCGGCCGCGAAACCGGCCACCCCGTTCACCGCGCGGCGGGTGCCGAAGGTGCCGGCGCGGCCGGCGCCGGCGGCGGTCTCGAAGGGCAGCCAGGAGCCGTCCGGGGCGATGCGCCAGTCCTTGCAGACCAGGGTGATGTCGGCATTCGCCGGGGCCTGCATGTCGCCATCGACCAGCAGCACGGCGGCCATGCCGCGGCCGACCTGGCCGGGCTCGTTGCAATGCGGGTGCAGGAAGAAGGTGCCGGTGTCGGGCGGCGTCAGGCGGTAGGTGAAGGACTGGCCGGGCTCGACCGGCGGCTGGGTGACGTATTGCACCCCGTCCATGGCATTGGGCACCCGCACGCCATGCCAGTGGATGGTGGTGTGCTCCGGCAGGGCATTGTCGAGTCGGGCGGTGATGCTGTCGCCCAGCTGGATCCGCAGCACCGGCAGCAGCGCATCCGTATAGGTCCAGACGGTCGATTCGGGCCCCTCGGCGCCGAGCAGCCGGGCCGGGCGGGGGGCGGCGCGGAAGGTCCAGTCGTGCTGGCGCGGGGCGGCGGTGGCGGCGGGGCGGGGCGGCAGGCCCTCGGCCGCGCGGGCCTGGCGGAGCGGCGGCAGCAGGGCCGCCGCGCCCCCGGCGGCGAGGCCGGCCAGCAGCCCGCGGCGCGGCAGGGTCAGGCGATGGGGCATCGAGGCACTCCGGCGGCAGAGGGCCGGAGACTAGGCGCGGTCGCCGGCCGCGTCGCCCGTCAAATTGCGAATGGCTCGCAATTCATCGCCCCTCGCATCTCCGTCCGCGCACAGCCTGCGCGGACAACCGGAAGAATCAATCGTCGAGGGTGCGGCCCTGGGATTGGGCGGCGAGCGCCCGGGCCATCTGGCTCAGCGCCTCCTGGTGGCGCTCATTGTCGATCAGGGCGAAGTTGCGGGCCAGCTCCAGGCACATGCGCTGGCGCACGCCGAGCGGCTGCGCGCTGCCTTCCTCGTCCAGCCCCTCGAAGAACCAGGAGACGGGCACGGCCAGGACCGAGGCGATCTCGAACAGCCGGCCGGCCGAGATGCGGTTCAGCCCGCGCTCGTACTTGTGGGCCTGCTGGTAGGTGACGCCGATCATGCTGGCCAGCTGCTGCTGCGACAGGCCCAGCATCAGCCGGCGCTCGCGGATGCGCATGCCGACATGCTTGTCGGCCTGACGCGCGCGCTGGGTCGAGTTCTCTTCCTGCGCGTCCTCGACGACGTCGCCGGGTTCCTGATCGGCCATTGCTGCCCTGCCCTGTCGGTTTGCCCCGGAATCAACCCCTTGGGTGTCCCCCGGGGGCATCAACCATGGATAGTATCACATCCCGTCAAGGTTATCGTCATTCGTTACCGCGAAATTGACAAGAGGCTGCGAAAGGGTCGCAACGGCGACCCTTCCGGCGGGGGGGGGGACAGGGCTCAGCTTTCCTTCGGGGGCGGCGCCTGGAGATGGGCCATCTGCTGGCGCAGGCGGTGCAGCTCGGCCTTCAGCTCGACCACCTCGGCGGTGTCCCCGGAAGCGGCGGGCGACGTGGCAGGGGCGGATGGCGGCGCGCCGGGCATGCCGGGCATGCCGGGGAAGGGATTGCCGCCCTTCGGCAGCGGGAAGGGGCTGAACAGCGACATGGCGCGCTCCATCATCGCCATGTTCTGCTTGCCCACCTCCTCCAGCCCGGCGAGCGGGTTGAAGCTGCCCATGGCCTGCTCGACCGAGGCCCGCATCTGCTCCTGCTGGCGCGAGAAGCTGCCCATGGCGAATTCGAGGTAGCGCGGCACCATCGACTGCAGGCTGTCGCCATAGAAGCCGATCAGCTGCCGCAGGAAGGGGATCGGCAGCAGGTTGCGGCCCTTGGCCTCCTCCTCGACGATGATCTGGGTCAGCACCCCGCGGGTGATGTCGTCGCCCGACTTGGCGTCGTAGACCACGAAGTCGCGGCCATCGCGCACCATCTTGGCCAAGTCCTCCAGCGTGACATAGGAGGAGGCCTCGGTGTTGTAGAGCCGGCGATTGGCGTATTTCTTGATGACGACGGTCGGTTTGCCGGCCTTGCCCGCATCCTCGACCGGCTGCTGCTGCTTCGCTTGTTCAGCCATTGCTGCCTCCCCGCATTCGTGGTCAGGACGACGCTAGCACGCGTCATGATGCGGTGCGAACAGGGCTGATGCGCGGGATGGCGCCGCAATTCGGCCGGTGGCGGCCTTCCGCCGGCGGGCGCCCGCGTTATGTTCCGCCGGGGCCGGGCGGGCGTCGCCGTTACAGCGGCGGAACGGCCGGATTTTCGCCGGAATGCGCCGGCAGGGGCAGGCAGGCGCGCCAGGCGGCGACCTTTCCGGGCACCCTTCCGGGGGTCACGGGCGTTGGGGCGGCAGGGCAGGGCCGGGACAGGGATCGGCATGGCGGGGCCACAGGACGGCACGGAAGCCGAGGCGCTGGAGCGGCTGGCAGAGGATTGGATCACCCTGTGGCAGAGCGAGATCACCGCATGGGCGGCCGACCGCGAGCTGGCGGAGGCCTGGTCGAGCTGGGCGGCGCTGGGCGCCGCCTGGATGCGCGCGGCCGCCACCCCGCCGCCGCGTGCCTTCCGCATGCCCGGCTTCGCCGCGCCCGCGCCCGCCACGGACCCGCCGCGTGAGCCTGCCGCCTCCACCCCTGGCCCCTCCCCTGGCCCCTCCCCTGGCACCCCGCCGCGGCCCGCGCCCGCTGCCGCTGCACCTGAACCTGGCGCTGCTGCGCGGGATGGGGGCGGCGCTGAGCCTGGATCCGCTGGCGGGGCCGGGGATCGGGATGCCCTCCTCGCCCGGCTCGCCGAGCTGGAGCGACGCCTGGCCGATCTCGAAGGCGGGCCGGGCGGAGATGGCGCGGATCGCGGCCGAGCTCGCCGCCGGCGGCCACCCGCCTGAGCGCTTCCGCGCCGCGGTGCTGCGCCGGCTGGCGCGACAGGACCGGGCGCTGATCGCGGGGCTCGCCGCCTATCGCCGCCACCCCTACCAGCGCGATGTCCCCCCCGTGCCGGTGCTGTGGCAGGAGGGCGACAGCCGCCTGCTGGATTACGGCGGCGACGGCCCCCCCCTGCTGATGGTCCCCTCCCTGGTCAACCGGGCCGAGGTGCTGGACCTGATGGCCGGCCATTCCATGCTGCGTTGGCTGGCGACCCAGGGCTTCCGGGTGCTGCTGCTGGACTGGGGCTGGCCGGAGCCGGCCGCGCGCCGCTTCACCCTGACCGACTATGTCGCCGGGCGGCTGGAACGGGCGCTGGCAGCGCCCGCTTTGGCCGGGCTCGGGCCGCTGGCGCTGGCCGGCTACTGCATGGGCGGGCTGCTGGCGCTGGGCGCCGCGCTGCGCCGCCCCGACCGGCTGCGCGGCCTGGCGCTGCTCGCCACCCCCTGGGATTTCCACGCCGGCCCGCCCGGCACGCGCGAGCGCGCCCTGGCGCTGGCCGCCCTGCTGCCCGGGCTGGAGCCGCTGCTGGCGGCGCAGGGGGCGCTGCCGGTGGACGCCATCCAGACGCTCTTCGCCGGGCTCGACCCCTGGGCGATCGCCGCCAAGTTCCGCGCCTTCGCGGCGCTCGACCCGGCCAGCCCGCGCGCCGCGCAGTTCGTGGCGCTGGAGGACTGGCTGAACGACGGCATCCCGCTCGCCGCCCCCGTGGCGCGCGAGGCGCTGGGCGGCTGGTATGGCCGCAACGAGCCGGCCCGCCTCGACTGGCGCATCGCCGGCGCCGTGGTCGATCCGGCGGCGCTGGCGCTGCCCAGCTTCGTCGCCATCCCGCGCGCCGACCGCATCGTGCCGCCGGACTCGGCGCTGGCGCTCGCCGCGCGGCTGCCGGGGCCGCGGGTCCTGCCGGTCGGCGCCGGGCATATCGGCATGGCCGCCGGCAGCCGCGCCGGGACGCAGCTCTGGCAGCCGCTGCGCGACTGGCTGCACGGGCTGTAGCAGGCCACCACTTGTGGCCCCCCCGTGCGGCGGCGCACATTGCGCCGCAGGACAGGTCCCGCCGCGGGACCGGCCGTCCCGCCCGCGCGGCCCGTCGCCGGGGCGGGACGGGGAAAAGGATCCAGGGGAGATACCCAGCCGATGACCGATATCGTGATCGCCTCCGCCGCCCGCACCCCCGTCGGCGCCTTCAACGGCGCCTTCGGCAGCCTGGCCGCGCATGACCTGGGCAGCATCGCCATCAAGGCGGCGCTGGAGCGCGCCGGCATCGAGGCCGGCGCCGTGGACGAGGTGATCCTCGGCCAGATCCTGACCGCCGGCGCCGGGCAGAACCCGGCCCGCCAGGCCTCGGTCAATGCCGGCATCCCGGTCGAGCGCACCGCCTTCGGCATCAACCAGCTCTGCGGCTCGGGCCTGCGCGCCGTGGCGCTGGCCGCGCAGCAGATCGCCACCGGCGACGCCAATATCGTCGTCGCCGGCGGCCAGGAGAGCATGTCGATGGCGCCGCATTGCGCGCATCTGCGCGGCGGCGTGAAGATGGGCGACTTCCAGATGGTCGACACCATGATCCGCGACGGGCTGTGGGACGCCTTCCACGGCTACCACATGGGCACCACGGCCGAGAACGTCGCCCAGAAGTTCCAGATCACCCGCGAGCAGCAGGACGAGTTCGCCTTCCAGTCGCAGCACAAGGCGGGCGAGGCCATGGCCGCCGGCCGCTTCAAGGCGGAGATCACGCCGGTCACCGTCAAGGGCCGCAAGGGCGACACCGTCTTCGACAGCGACGAATATCCGAAGCCGGAGACCACGCTGGCGATCCTGACCAAGCTGCGCCCGGCCTTCGCCAAGGACGGCTCGGTCACCGCCGGCAATGCCTCGGGCATCAATGACGGCGCCGCCGCGCTGGTGGTGATGTCGGCGGCCGAGGCGGCCAAGCGCGGCATCACCCCGCTGGCCCGCATCGCCAGCTGGGCGACGGCCGGCGTCGATCCCTCGATCATGGGCACCGGCCCGATCCCGGCCAGCCGTAAGGCGCTGCAGAAGGCCGGCTGGTCGATCGACGACCTCGACCTGATCGAGGCCAACGAGGCCTTCGCCGCCCAGGCCTGCGCGGTAAACAAGGAGCTCGGCTGGGACACCGCGAAGGTCAACGTCAATGGCGGCGCCATCGCGCTGGGCCATCCGATCGGCGCCTCGGGCGCGCGGGTGCTGACCACGCTGCTCTACGGCATGCAGGCGCGCGGCGCGAAGAAGGGCCTGGCGACGCTGTGCATCGGCGGTGGCATGGGCGTCGCCATGTGCCTCGAGGCCGCCTGACTTTTTTGACCCTTGCCGGGGGCTCGTTGGCCCCCGGCGGCGTTTCGCTGTTTTCGTATTTGAGAGTAATTCTCATTTGCTTATAAGGCGGGGGTGCGCGACCTCGCTTTGCCCCGCCATTGGCTCGACCGGCTGTTCCGCGAGGAACAGGGCCGGCTGCAGCGCCGCCTCGGCCGCTGGCTCGGCTGCCCGGCGGCGGCCGAGGACGTGCTGCAGGATTCCTTCCTGCGCCTGAGCGGCAGCGAGGCCGCGGCCGGGGCCCGCGAACCCGCCGCCTACCTCGCCCGCGCCGCCCGCCACGCCGCCGCCGACCGGCTGCGCGGCCCCACCGGGCGCGCCACCGGCCAGGCGCCGCTGCCGGAGGACCTGGCCTGCCCCGCCCCGCTGCCGGATGCGGTGGCCGAGCAGCGCGAGCGGGTCCGCCGCTTCGCCGCGGCGTTGCGTGCCCTGCCGGAGAAGCAGCGCGCCATGGTCGTCGCCGCCCGGCTGGAGGGGCAGAGCCATGCCGCCATCGCCGCCCGCCACGGCACCACCCCGGCGGCGGTGGAGAAGGCGGTGGCGCGCGCCCTGCTGCGGCTGAATGCCAGCCTGGCCGAGGATGACGGCGACCCGCCGCCGGCTTCCCGCTGAGCCGCCGGCCATGCCATATCCCCCGGCGATGACCCCTGCCCCGCCCCGCCCTGCCGAGGCCGCGCCTGCCCTGCTGCGGGACGCCGCATCCTGGGCGGCGCGGCTGGCCACCGGCGCCGCGCCGCTGTCGCCTGAGGAGCAGGCGGCGCTGCGGGCCTGGTGCGCCGGCGACCCGGCGCGTGCCCGCGCCCTCGAATCGCTCTCCTTCATCTGGGAGGATGCGGCGCTGGCCGAGGCGGCCCGCCAGGTCGCCGGCGAGGCGCCGGCGCCCGCCCCGCCGCGCCGCCGCGCCCTGCTGGCCGGCGGCGGCGCGGCGGCGCTGGGCCTCGCCGGCGGGCTCTGGCTGGGCCGGGCGCCGCTGCGCCGGGCGCTGGCCGATGCCGCGACCGCGCCCGGCGAGATCCGCGCCTTGCCGCCGCTGCCCGGCGGCGGCGAGCTGCTGCTCGACACCGCCAGCGCCCTCGACCTGCCCGGCCCCGGCCAGGCGGTGCTGCGCCAGGGTGCGCTGCGCCTGGCCCTGCCGGCCGGCGCCGCCCCCTTCCGCCTGGAGGGCCGCCACACCGCCTGGCGCCTTGCCCCCGGCAGCTTCCTGGCCTTCTTTCGCGAGGCAGCCGGCGACCGCCTCGCCTTGCTGCGCGGGGCGGCGCGGCCGGAAGGCTCCGGCCCCGATCTCACCGCCGGCCAGGGGCTGCTCTGGGGCGCGCAGGGGCCCGGCCCGCCGCGCCGGCTGACGCTGGCCGAGCAGGACCGCGTCGAAGGCTTCGCCGAGGCCTGGCGGCTGTTCGACTCGGCGCCGCTCGCCGCCGTCGCCGCCGAGCTCGCCGCCTACCGTCCCGGCCTGCTGCTGGTCGCCGGCGAGATCGCCCCGCTGCGCGTCTCCGGCCGCTACCGCTTCGCCGAACCGGACCGCGTGCTCGCCCTGCTGGCGCAGAGCCTGCCGCTGGCGGTCCGGCACTTCGGCCCGGTGACCCGGCTGACCGCTGCCTGATTTTTTCGGCGCGGCCTGTCGGATCGGCGCCCGCCATCCCGTCCTGGATCCTGAGCGGCGCCGCAGGGCGCCAGGACAGGCTTCGAGGACCAAGACACGTGCAGGACAGGATCTTCCCGGCCCTGGCGGCCGCGGCGCTGCTCGCCGCGGCGCCGGCGGCGGCGCAGCCGGCGGCCGGCCCCATGGCTCACCAGGGGGCCAACCAGGGGGCTGACCAGGCGGCGACCCGCTTCGCCATCGCGCCGCAGCCGCTGGGCGCGGCGCTGGCGCAATTCTCCCGCGCGACCGGGCTGCAGGCCAGCGCGCCGGCCAGCCTGCTGGAAGGCCGCCGCTCGCCGGGCGCCAGCGGCAGCCTTTCGACGCCCGAGGCGCTGCGCCGGCTGCTCGGCGGCACCGGCCTGGCCGGCCGCATCGAGGGCGGCGCCATCCTGCTCTCGCCCGAGCCGCGCGCCGGGCTCGGCGACCTGGTGCTGCCCACCGTCGAGGTCGCCGGCGGCGGCGGCACTGGCGGCGGCGGCCGCTGGCCGTCGCGCGGCTTCGTGGCGGAGGCCTCGGCCGCCGGCACCAAGACCGACACGCCGCTGATCGAGACGCCGCAGGCGGTGAACATCGTCACCCGCGCCGAGATCGAGGCGCAGGGCTCGGCCAGCATCACCGAGGCGCTGCGCTACACCCCCGGCGTCATCAGCCAGTATGGCGCGACCGATCTGCGCTACGACTGGTTCACCGTGCGCGGCTTCACGCCGCCGGTCCGCTATCTCGACGGGCTGCGCCTGCCCTTCGGCGCCCGCGGCTATTCGCAGCCGCGCATCGAGGCCTTCGGACTGGAGCGGATCGAGCTGCTGAAGGGCCCCGCCTCGGCGCTCTATGGCCAGAGCTCGCCGGGCGGGCTGCTGAACATGGTCAGCCGCCGCCCCGGCGCCGTCGCGCAGAACGAGGTGCTGCTGCAATATGGCAGCCATGGCGCGCTGACCGCCGGCATCGACAGCACCGGCCCGCTGGATGCGGAAGGAAAATTCAGCTACCGGCTGACCGCGCTCGGCCGCCGCGCCGACAGCCAGACCGACTTCCTCGACGAGAAGCGGATCTTCGTCGCCCCCGCTTTGACCTGGCGGCCGGATGCGCAGACCAGCCTGACCTTCCTGGCGCAGTACCAGCGGATTTCCTCCGACGGCGGCGGCGCGCCGCAGGCGCTGCCGGTCTATGGCACGCTCTGGGCCAATCCGAACGGGCGGATCTCCACCCGCCGCGCGCTGACCGAGCCGGGCTACGACCAGTATCGCGGCGAGCAGCTGATGCTGGGCTATGCCTTCGAGCACCGCTTCGACAGCACCTGGCAGTTCCGCCAGAATCTCCGCTACAGCCATGTCGACGCGGATACCCAGCGCATCCAGGCCTATGCGATCGCCGCCAATCTGCGCGATGTCGGCCGCTATGCCTGGGCCTTCCCCGAGGTTTCCGACACCTTCACCATCGACAACCAGGCGCAGGCCGACTTCACCACCGGGCCGGTGCGCCACCGCCTGCTGGCGGGCTTCGACTACCAGCGCGAGGATTCGACCTATGAGGAAAGCCAGCTGGTCCTGCTGCGCGCCCTCGACGTCTTCAATCCCGTCTATGGCCTCTCCGTCACCCGCCCGCCGATGGCCAACCGCATCAGCCAGGGCCGCAACCAGGCCGGCCTCTATGCCCAGGACGAGCTGCGCTTCGACCGCTTCATCCTGACGCTCGGCGGCCGCTACGACCGGGCGACGGCGCGCACCGACAACTACACCGTGGCCAGCCGCGGCACCGTCGTCACCAAGCAGGATGACGGCGAGTTCACCGGCCGCGCCGGGCTGGTCTATCGCTTCGACAACGGCTTCGCGCCCTATGCCAGCGTCTCGACCAGCTTCCAGCCGACCAATGGCACCGACCGCCGCGGCGCGCCCTTCGACGCCACCAGGGGCCGGCAATACGAGCTGGGCCTGCGCTACCAGCCGGAGGGCAGCGGCTTCTCGGCCGCCCTCTCCGCCTTCCACCTGACGCAGGAGAATGTGCTGACGCCGGATCCGCTCGACACCCGCTACAGCGCCCAGGCGGGCGAGGCGGAGTCCCGCGGCATCGAGTTCGAGGCCAAGGCCAGCCTGGCCGAGCGGCTGAACCTTTCCCTCTCTTACGCCTATACCGAGACCGAGGTGACGCGGGCCAACCGCAATGCCGCCGGCACCAGCACGCTGGGCAAGCAGCTGCCCTTCGCGCCGAACCACCAGGCCGCCGCCTGGCTGGACTATACCTTCGATGCGCCGGGGCTGGCCGGGCTCGGGGTCGGCGGCGGCGTCCGCTACATCGGCGCCTCCTATGGCGACGCCAACAACCTCTACCGCGCGCCGTCCGCGACGCTGGTCGACCTGGCGCTGCGCTACGAGCTGGGCGAGGCGCTGCCGGCGCTGCAGGGCGCGCAGCTCGGGCTGAACGCGCTGAACCTCTTCGACAAGGAATACGTCACCACCTGCATCAGCGCGACCGGCTGCTACTGGGGCGCCCGCCGCACCGTGCTGGCGACGCTGAAATACCGCTGGTGATTCTTTGACCATTGCCGGGGGCCGCTGGCCCCCGGCGTTCAGCCATCAACAGAAATGGGCGCCGCGCGCCTCGACCGGCAGCATGTAGAGCGACTGGCTGGCGGTCATGAACAGGATGTTGCGACGGCTGCCGCCGAAGCAGACATTGCTGCAGATCTCCGGCAGGCGGATCTGCGCGATCCGGGCGCCATCGGGGGCGAAGACATGCACCCCGTCATAGCCCTCCCCCACCCAGCCGGCCGAGGACCAGACATTGCCCTCGGTGTCGCAGCGGATGCCATCCGCCAGGCCCGAGCGGCCGTCCAGCGTCATGTCGGCGAAGACCCGCGGGTTGCGGATGGTGGCGCCGTCGACGTCATAGGCCCAGATCTGGTTCTTTGCCTCGGCGTAGTGGCTGCTGCCCGTGTCGGCGACGTAGAGAATCTTGTAGTCCGGGCTGAAGCACAGCCCGTTCGGCTTGAAGGGCTGGTCGGCCAGCTTGGTCACCGCGCCCGACTGCGCATCGATCCGGTAGACCGCCTCCTTGATGAAGGGGCGCACGCTGCCCGTGTCGTGCCGCTGGCCCTCGTAATCCATCAGCGCGCCATAGCCCGGGTCGGTGAACCAGATGCTGCCATCCTCGGGGTGCACCACCGCGTCGTTCGGCGCGTTGAATTCGCCATCCGGCCCGCGCGCGGCCAGCACCGTCACCTGCCCGTCGCGCTCGTAGCGCACCACGTCGCGGTGGCGGTGGCGCAGGGCGATCTGCCGCCCCTCGCGGTCGAAGGTATTGCCATTGGCGAAGCCCGAGGGGCTGCGGAACCGGCGGGAGACGTGCTGGTCCTCCTCCAGGTAGCGCAGGCATTCGTCATTCGGGATGTCGGAGAAGATCAGGAAGCGGCCGGTCGGGTGCCAGGCCGGCCCCTCGGCCCAGCCCAGCCCGGTATGCACCCGCCGGATCGCGGCATTGCCCAGCTTGGCGCGGAACCGCTTCGGGTCGAGCACGACGACATCTGGATCGGGATAGCGGATTGGCGGCGCGTCGCGGCCATAGTCGCGCCCGGCGGCGCGCTGCGCCTCGGCGCCGGTGGTCGCCAGCAATCCGCCGGCGATCAGCCCGCCGAGCATCGCCCGGCGCGGTGGGGTGACGGTGCGGAGCATGTCTTATCCTCCCAAGCGGCCGAGTCGCTGCCGGCCTTGGGCGGAACTATAGGGGGCCGGCGCCGTCGCGCCGCATCGCCTCCTCGCGATCGGCCAGATCGCGGGCCGCCCAGTCCCGCGCCGCCCACACCGAATCGGGCACCAGCACCCGGCGGCCGCGCGGCAGCGCGACGCCGCGCGCCGGCATCACGCCATAGATGCGCTTGTGCGCCTCGACGATCACCACCCCGGCGAAGCGCGGCGCCAGCAGCCGCCCGGCGCCCTCCCACAGCCCGCTGCCCTTCAGCAGCAGCCGCGCCTGGAAGGGCGGGGTGAACAGCGCCGCATCGCGCCGCTCGGCCGCGAACAGGTTCCGCTCCAGCAGCCGCGACAGCTGGCCGGTCGAGTAGGGCCGCCCCTGGCCGAAGGGCGTGATGTCGCGATGCGCCCAGAGCCCGCGCCGGTTCGGCGCCACGATCAGCAGCTTGCCGTCATCCTTCAGCACCCGCCAGACCTCGCGCAGCATGCGCCGGTCGTTCTCGGCGCCTTCCAGCGCATGCACCAGCAGCACCCGGTCGAAGCTGAGATCCGGGAAGGGCAGCAGCGAATCCTCGACCCGCGCCGAGAGCGAGGCGCTGCCCGGCGGCCAGGGCGCCAGATCGGTCTCCGGCAGCCCGGCCGAGACGATGCGCGCCGCCCCCTCGCGCCACAGGCGGAGATAGGGCGCCGCATGGCCCAGCCCGAGGATCTCCCGCCCCGCCAGGTCGGGCCACAGCCGCTGCAGCCGCTCGCGCAGCAGCCGCGCCGCCACCAGGCCCAGCGGCGAGGCGTAGAAATCCCGGTGACCGTGGTTGTCTGCGTGGACCTCAGCCTTCATGCAGCCGATATAGGGCCTCGACCGAGGCAAGACACGCCCCGTGAGGGGCGCATGAGGAGAACCCGCCATGGCTGTCACCGTCCAGGCCGTGCCCTGCCTGTCCGACAACTATGCCTGGATGCTGCGCGACACCGCCACCGGCACCGTCGCCCTCTGCGACCCCGGCGAGGCGCGCCCCGCCATCGAGGCCATCGAGGCCGCCGGCGGCCGCTGCGACATCATCCTGCTGACCCACCACCATGCCGACCATATCGACGGGGTGGAGGAAATCCGCGCCCGCTACGGCAGCCGGGTGATCGGCGCCACCGCCGATGCCCACCGCCTGCCGAAGCTGGACCAGTCCGTCGCGCCCGGCGACACCGTCGAGATCGGCGCGACGCGCGGCACCGTCATCGACAGCCCGGGCCACACCCTCGGCCATGTCGCCTTCCACTTCCCGGAGGGCGGCGTGCTGCTCTCCGGCGACACGCTCTTCTCGCTGGGCTGCGGCCGCCTGCTGGAAGGCACGCCGGCCGACATGTTCCGCGCGCTCTCCCTGCTCAAGGTGCTGCCGCCGGAGACGCTGGTCTGCTGCGGCCATGAATACACCGCCAGCAACGCCCGCTACGCGCTGACCGTCGAGCCGGACAACACCGACCTGCAGGCCCGCGCCCGCGCGGTCGAGGCGGCGCGCGAGGCGGGGCAGCCGACGGTGCCCGTCGCGCTGGAGACCGAGCTGGCCACCAACCCCTTCCTGCGTGCCGGCTCTGTCGAGGAGCTGGCGCGGATCCGGAAGGGGAAGGACAACTTCAAAGGCTGACAACAAGCATGGGGGCTCCGCCCCCAAGCCCCCGCCGGGGAGACAGTGTCTCCCCGGACCCCGACATTCATAAAAAAGGGAAACATCCGATGAAGCTGTTCTACTCGGCGACCTCGCCCTACGTGCGCAAGGTCATGATCTGCCTGATCCTGCGCGGCCTCGAAGGCCGGGTCGAACTGCTGCCGACCAACCCCCATACCAGCCCGGACGCGCTGCTCGCCGCCAACCCGCTCTCCAAGGTGCCCTGCCTGGCGACCGAGGACGGCCCGCTCTACGACAGCCCGGTCATCTGCGAATATCTCGACAGCCTGGGCGATGCGGCCCCGCTCTTCCCGGCCAGCGGGCCGGCCCGCTTCACGGCGCTCACCCGCCAGGCGCTGGCCGACGGCATGATGGATGCCAGCGTCGGCCGCCGCATGGCCGCCAGCCTGCCGCAGGACGAGGGCCGCCAGGCCGCCGACCGCCGCGCCGCCGAGGCGGTCGCCCGCGGCCTCGCCGCCGCCGAGGCCGCGCCGCCCCACGGCCTGACCGAGATCGGCGCCGTCTCGCTGGCCTGCGCGCTCGGCTATCTCGACTTCCGCTTCCCGCAGGAGCCCTGGCGCGACGCCCACCCGAAGCTCGCCGCCTGGTATGCCGAGGTCGCCGCCACCCCGGCGATCGCCCGCACCATCCCCGCCTGATGCCCAATCTGCGCGACCCGGCCCTGCCGGCGGCGGCGGTGATCGCCGCCCTCGGCCTGGCCCCGCACCCCGAGGGCGGCCACTACCGCGAGATCTGGCGCGACGCGCCCCCGGCTGGCGGCCGTGGCGCCGGCACCGCCATCTACTTCCTGCTGGCGGCCGGCGAATCCAGCCACTGGCACCGGGTGGACGCCGCCGAGGCCTGGCACTGGTATGCCGGCGCGCCGCTGGCGCTGGGCATCGCGGGCGGCGATTCAGGGCCGGTGGCCGAGCACCGCCTGGGCCCCGACCTGGGTGCCGGCGAGGCGCCCTTCGCCATCGTGCCCCCCGGCCACTGGCAGGCGGCGCGCAGCCTGGGCGGCTGGACGCTGGTCGGCTGCACCGTCAGCCCGGCCTTCGACTTCGCCGGCTTCACCCTGGCCCCGCCCGGCTGGGCGCCCGGTCCAGCATGAGCGGCAGGGCATGAGCGACGCCGCCGCCTGGGATGCGCGCTACGGCGCCGCGCCCTGGCTGTTCGGCCAGGCGCCGAACCGCTACCTGGAGAGCCTCGCGCCGCGCCTGCGCCCCGGGCTGCGCGCTTTGGCGCTGGCCGATGGCGAGGGCCGCAACGGCGTCTGGCTGGCGGAGCAGGGCCTCGATGTCCTCTCGGTCGACTGGTCGGCGGCCGGGCTGCAGCGGGCGGAACAGCTGGCCGGCGCCCGCGGCCAGCGGATCGCCACCGAGGCCGCCGACCTGACCCGCTGGTCCTGGCCGGAGGCCCGCTTCGACCTGGTCGCCTGGGTCTTCCTGCACCTGCCCGCGGCCGACCGGGCGGTGGTCGCGGCCGGCGCCTGCCGGGCGCTGGCGCCGGGCGGGCTGCTGCTGCTGGAAGGCTTCTCCCCCGCCCAGCAAGGCCGGCGCAGCGGCGGCCCGCGCGATCCCGACCTGCTCTGGACCCGCCAGAAGGCCGAGGCGGCCTTCGCCGGGCTGGAGCTGCTGGAATGCCTGGAGGGCACCGTCCTGCTGGACGAGGGCCCGCGCCACCAGGGCCCGGCCGAGCTGCTGCGCGGCTTGTGGCGGAAGCCCTCAGCCGCCTGACAGCGACATCGCATAGACCGCCATCGCGGCGGCGCCGAGCAGGCCGATCATGCTCCAGCCCCGCATGCCGATGCCGAGGAAGCTGTGGTCGTCATCGCCGCGGCGGGTCAGCAGCTTCCAGGCGACGACATTGACCAGCGCCCCCAGCATCAGCCCGAAGGCATTGGCCAGATAGACCGCCTCCTGAAAGGGCATGCCCTGGGCGAACCAGGGGCGCAGGCCGAAGCTGCCGGCCGCCATGCCGCCGACCAGGAAGAAGACCGAGAGAAAACCGACGCCGGACCAGGTGACGAACAAGCCGAGGCTCCTTGGAAGTGCAGCGCGCACCCCTCGCCCCGCGGCCCGCCCGGGTCAAGTTCACGCCTTCTGGCGCGCCGCCAGCACGCCGCCGCCGGTGACCAGCGCCGCGGCCAGGGCCAGGCGCCAGCCGGGCGCGCCGAAGCCGCCCGCCAGCAGCAGCAGGGTGGAGGCCACCGGGATGCCATAGGCCAGCGTGCCCAGCAGCCGCGGATCGCCGCGCTTCATGCCGATGTCCCAGAGGAAGAAGGCGGCGCCGACCGGGCCGAGGCCGAGCAGCAGCAGGGCCAGCGCCTGGCGGGCATCGGGCATGACGCTGGTCTCGAAGAGCAGGTGCAGCAGCCCGGCCAGCGCGGCGCTGGCCAGGCAGAAGCCGGCCACCGCCTCGGTCGGCACCGCGGCCAGCCGCCGCGCCGTCACCGAATACAGCCCCCAGACCAGGGCGGCGGCGGTGGCGCAGGCGAAGCCCAGCATGGCGCCGGCGGGAAACCGCGCGCCGCCGCCGACCAGCAGCGCGCAGCCCAGGAAGCCGAGCAGCACGCCGGCGATGCGCCGCCCGCCGAGCGGCAGCCCGAGGATCGGCGCCGAGAGCAGCACCACCAGCAGCGGCCAGAGATAGTTCAGCAGATTGGCCTCGACCGCCGGCGCCAAAGCGAGGCCGGCGAAATACAGCGCGTGGTAGCCGAACAGCCCGCCCACCCCATGCGCCCAGGCGAGCGGCCCCTGGCGCAGCCGCCCTGCCCGGCCGCGCACCAGCACCAGGGCCAGCCCGGCGGCGCCGCCGATCCCCATGCCCAGCGCGGTGACCTGCAGCGGCGGGATGCCCTCGGCCAGCTTCGCCAGCAGGCCGAGGAAGGCCCAGAGCAGCATGGCGCCGAGCCCGGCCAGCGTCGCCCGGTTCATGCCCGCGCAACCGCCGCGCTGCCGCCGCGTTGCCGGGGCAGCAGAGCATGGAGCGTCACGATGGGTTTCCTGGCCCGCACGGCCATCACGGCCTTCGCCTTCTGGTGCGCCGCGCAGCTGATCGGCGGCATCAACTTCAGCGGCCCCTTCAACCTGGTCATCGCGGCGATCGTCTTCGGGGTGGTCAACGCGCTGATCCGGCCGATCCTGATGCTGCTGTCGCTGCCGCTGAACATCGTCACGCTGGGGCTGTTCACCCTGGTGGTCAACGCGGCGGTGCTGGGGCTGACGGCGCTGGTGATGCCGGGGATGACGATCTCGGGCTTCGGCGCGGCCTTCTTCGGCGCGCTGGTGGTGGCCATCGTCTCCTGGCTGGCCAGCAAGGCGATCGGCGACAAGGACCAGGCGGTCAACCGCTAAGCGCCAAGGATGGCGGGGTCCGGGGGGACACGGTCCCCCCGGCGGGGTCCAGGGGCAGCTCCCCTGGCCTTCCTTTACTAGTACATATGCTGCCCGCCATTGATCGACAGCGTCGACCCGGTGATGAAGCTGGCCTCGTCCGCGGTCAGGAAGCAAACGCCGCGGGCGATGTCCTCGGCATGGCCCAGCCGGCCGACCGGGATACGGGCAATGATCTTCTGCAGCACATCCTCGGGCACCGCGCGCACCATCTCGGTATCGACATAGCCCGGCGCGATGGCGTTCACCGTGATGCCGGCGCGCGCGCCTTCCTGGGCCAGCGCCTTGGTGAAGCCGTGGATGCCCGACTTGGCGGCGGCGTAGTTCACCTGGCCGTACTGGCCGGCCTGGCCGTTGATCGAGCCGATATTGACGATGCGGCCGAACTTGCGCGCCGTCATGCCCTCCCAGACCAGCTTCGCCAGGTTGAAGCAGGAGCCCAGGTTGGTGTCGATCACCTCGTCCCACATGGTGCGGTCCATGCGCTTCATGGTGCCGTCGCGGGTGATGCCGGCATTGTTCACCAGGATCTCGATGGCGCCGTGCTCGGCCTCGATCTTCCCCACCGCCGCCTTGCAGGCCTCGTAGTTGGAGACGTCGAACTTGATGCAGGCGATGCCGGTGCGCTCGGTGAAGGCGGCGGCGGCCGCGTCATTGCCGGCATAGGAGGCGATGACGGTCCGCCCTGCCTTGTGCAGGGCCTCGCTGATGGCGGCGCCGATGCCGCGCTGTCCGCCGGTGACCAGGGCCAGACGTGCCATGGACGATATCCTCCTTCTGCAGAATTGGTGGTGTGCCCGCAGCGGCCACGCCACGGCGGCATGCCATCACAGCGCCGGCCGGGATGCCATGTCCTTGTGACGGATCAAGGGCGGGGCGGTGGAAAGGCATCCGGGCAGGGCGTTCAGCCGGTCGCCGGCCGGGCCGGCCATGCCGCCATCGCCCCGCGCGGCGGGGAGACGGCTCGGGCCAGGCGGGCGGCAGCGGGCATTAGCGATTCGCTCCGGATTGCTGGACCAGCCTAGGGGCTGGCCACCGCCGGCACCATGGGCTGTGGTATTCCGTCATGCGGAAATGCCGATCGTTCTTGCTTCGTAAGTTTCTCAATGCTACTCACGAATTTGTGAGGCCGGTACCAGAAGGCTGGACCGCCGAGGAATGAAAGGCACAGTCGCCATGGCAGCTGCCCTGCGTTGCACCCTCCCTTCTTCCGACAAGCACCACCCGACCGGCGAGGTCGACCAGGGAGCCCTGATGCTCATGCTGGCCTATGTCGAGGCGGAGTGTCTCCGCCTGGGCGCCGCCGACTCGGCGCATCATGCGGCGATGGCGGCCGCGCTGCTGCCCGGACCGGTGCTCCGCCCTGGCATTCCGCGTGCCAAAATGAGCTGAAGGAAAGCGATTACGCTTTCTTCTTTCCGCGCCTCGCGAAGAGGTGTATCCGGCCCACGAAGAATTTCCTTCTCAGCAGGCAACATCCACCCATGGATACTCCGATTGCTGCGGTCCTCTGGACCCATCAGGCGCAGCGCGACCTGGCGGCCGTGCTCCGGCTGCTGAGCCATGCCGAACGCTGCTGCCTGGATGCCGGCTCGGAGGAGGCGGCGGGGCTGGTGGCGGAAGCCATGTCCCTGCTGGCCCGCGACGGTGCCGCCCGCAAGATGGCCGCCTGATCCAGACACGCTGATCCGGCCCCGCTGATCCAGCCAGGCTGATCCTCGCCGACGGGCCCGGGCTTTCCCGGGCCTTTTTGCGTGGCGGAGGCGGCGCGCCGCCCCGTCAGGCCGCCGGCGGGCTGGCGGAGAGCGGCCCTGTCGGGCCCGCGGCCAGCGCCTGGGGCTCGGGTCCCCCCGCCATCCAGTCCAGCAGCTCCACCGTGTGGATCGCCGGCATCGCCCCGCCGCCCAGCTGGGTCAGGCAGCCGATATTGCCGCTGGCGATCATCTGCCCGCCGGTGCGCTCCAGATGCGCCAGCTTGCGCGCCTTGAGCTGCCCGGCGATCTCCGGCTGCATCAGGTTATAGGTGCCGGCGGAGCCGCAGCAGAGATGCGACTCGGCCGGCTCCTTCACCACGAAGCCGGCCTTCTGCAGCAGCTGCTTCGGCGCGGCGGTGACCTTCTGGCCGTGCTGCAGGCTGCAGGCGGCGTGGTAGGCGACGGTCAGGCCGGGCGCCGGGCGGCGCGGCGCGTAGCCGAATTGCAGCAGCACCTCGGAGATGTCGCGGGCGCGCGATGCCACGGCGGCGGCGCGGGCCGCCCAGGGCTCGGCCTCGCCCCGGAACATGAAGCCGTAATCCTTCACCGTGGTGCCGCAGCCCGAGGCATTGACCACGATGGCGTCCAGCCCCTCGCCGTCGATCTCGCGGGTCCAGGCCGCGATATTGGCGCGGGCGAAGGCCATCGCCGGGTCGTGCTGGCCCATGTGGTGGTTCAGCGCGCCGCAGCAGCCCTGGCCGCGCGCCACCACCACCTCCAGCCCCATCCGGGTCAGCAGCCGGATGGTCGCCTGGTTGATCGAGGGCGCCAGCACGGTCTGGGCGCAGCCGGTCATCAGCGCGACGCGCCCGCGCCGCGGCCCCTCGGCCGGGTGGATGCGGGGGCCCTGATCGACCGCCGGCGGCAGGCTGGCGGGAGCGAGGTCCAGCATCGCCCGCAGCCGCGTCGCCATCTGCCCCTGCTTCGGCAGCAGCCCGGCCAGCGGCCGCGCGGCACGGGCGGCGGCCAGCGCCAGGCGGAAGCGGCGCGGATGCGGCAGGGTCATGCCCAGCACCCGGCGCAGCAGGCGTTCCGGCCAGGGGCGGGTATAGGTCTCCTCGATATAGCGGCGGGCATGGTCGACCAGGTGCATGTAGTGCACGCCCGAGGGGCAGGTCGTCATGCAGGACAGGCAGGAGAGGCAGCGGTCGACATGCCGCACCACCGCCTCGGTCGCCGGCTGGCCGCTCTCCAGCATGTCCTTGATCAGGTAGATGCGGCCGCGCGGGCTGTCGAGCTCATCGCCCAGCAGCACGAAGGTCGGGCAGGTCGCGGTGCAGAAGCCGCAATGCACGCAGCTCCGCAGGATGGTGTTGCTGGCGCTGAGGTCCTGGTCGGCCAGCTGCGCCGCCGTGAAATTCGTCTGCATGTCCTGGTCCATCCCCTGCCCGCAGGGTGGGGGGGAAGTGCGGCCGGCGCAAGCGGCCGCGGCCTGCCCTTCATGCTGCCCCCGCCGCTTGACGGATGAGCAACTTTTAAGCCGGAAAATTGCTTTTCATGGGCAGACAAGCGGCAAAAAACGGAGGACACAAGATGTTGATGTACCCCCCGCTCAAAGCCGAGATCCTTCGGCAGCCCGACCCGCCGAGCTCCACCCTGTCCGCCCTGCCGGGCGGCCAGGCCGAGTTGGCCCGCCGTGCCGTCCTGATGCAGGTGCCGGGCCAGCAGGCCGCACCGCTGTCCAGCGGCCTCCGGTTGCGTCCGGAGCCGCCGGTGCGGCCGGCCTCCTGGTTCGACAAGGTCTAGCCGCGCCCCATCCGGCCGGGATTCAACAGCCCGTCCGGATCCAGCGCCGCCTTGACCCGCGCCCCGATGGCGGCGAGCGCGGCCGGCTCGGGCGGCAGCACCGGCACCGCCAGGCGCAGCGCCTCCGGCGCGCGGAACAGGGTGAAGGTGCCGCCCGCCGTCCTCGCCGCCTGCATCACCGCCTGATGCGCCGCCTCCGTCGCCGGGCCCGCCACCCAGACCAGCCCGCCGCCCCAGTCCAGCAGCAGCCGGGCGTCGAAGGCACGGGCCAGCGCCTCGGCCGCCGCCGGCGCGGCGGAGGGCCGCAGCGACAGCCGCCACACCGCCTCGCCGGGTTCCGCCTGCAGCAGCCGCGCCTCGCGGATGTCCTTCCACAGCGACTCGGAGGCCGCCTGCTCCAGCAGCGTCACCGCGCCGTAGGCAGCCAGGGCAGCGCGCAGCACCGCCGAGCGGTGCGGCAGGAACTGGGAAAAATCCTCCAGCCGCAGGAGGGCAACCGGGCCGGGCAGCCCGTGCCCTCCGGCCGGTAGCAGCGCGGCGCCGCTGGTGCCGAAGGGGCTGCCCAACCCGGCCGCCAGCGCCGCCACCCCGGCGGAGAGGGACGGCACGGCGATGGCGAGCGTCAGGCTGGCTTCCGGCCGCGGCACCAGCTTCAGGGTGATCTCGGTCAGGATGCCCAGCGTCCCCTGGCTGCCGGCCAGCAGCTTGCACAGGTCCAGCCCGGTGACGTTCTTGTGCACCCGCCCGCCGGAGCGGATCACCTCCGCCCGCCCGGTCACCGCCCGCACGCCCAGCACCTGGTCGCGCAGCGCGCCGCCGACGCCGATGCGGCGGGGGCCCGACAGGTTGCCGGCCACCAGCCCGCCCAGTGTCGGCGGCGTCGCCACGCCGAACAGCCCGGAGAAATCCGGCGGCTCGGCGGCCAGCATCTGGCGGTTGGCGTCGAGCGCCGCCTCGATCGCCGGCAAGGGCGTGCCGGCGAGCGCCGAGAGCACCAGCTCCTGCGGCCGGTACAGCGTCACGCCCGAGAGATGGCGCAGCGACAGCCGCGCCGCCGCCTGCACCGGGCCCAGGCTGCCGGCGCGGCCATTGTTGCCGCAGATGGCGAGCGGCGCGCGCGCCGCCCGGGCCTGGGCCACGGCCGCGACCACGCCCGCCTCGTCGGCCGGCGCCCAATCGGAAGCCATGCTCATGCGCGGCGCTCCAGGATCGGATTGCCGGCCAGCGGAAAGACCTTGGCAGGGTTGAGCAGCCATTGCGGGTCGAAGGCCGATTTGATGGCGCGCTGCTGGGCCAGCTCGATCTCGGAGAACTGCACGCCCATCAGGTCGCGCTTCTCGACGCCGACGCCGTGCTCACCGGTCAGGCAGCCGCCGACCTCGACGCAGAGCTTCAGGATGTCGGCACCAAAGGCCTCGGCCTTCCGAAAACTCTCCGGGTCGTTGGCGTCGAACATGATCAGCGGATGCAGGTTGCCGTCGCCGGCATGGAAGATGTTGGCGACCTTCAGCCCGTAATCGTCGGACATCTCCTGCATGCGCTTCAGCACGCGCGGCAGCTCGCCGGTCGGGATGGTGCCGTCCATGCAGAGATAGTCCGGGCTGATCCGCCCGACCGCCCCGAAGGCGCCCTTGCGGCCCTTCCAGATCGCGAGGCTTTCCTCGGCTGTCTCGGCGACGCGCAGCGAGATCGGATCGAACCGCCCGCATATTTCTTTTAGTTTGCCCAGCAGGAAGTCTTGCTCCGCCGTGTTGCCCTCGACCTCGATGATGAGAAGAGACTCCGCATCGAGCGGGTAGCCGGCATGGGCAAAAGCCTCGCAGGCATGGATCGCCGGGCGGTCCATGAATTCCAGGGCGACGGGAATGATGCCGCTGGCGATGATGGCATCCACCACCTCGCCGGCGACCTCGTTGCTGCGATAGGCGGCGAGCATCGCCCGCGCCCCTTCCGCCGCCCGCAGGATGCGCACCGTCACCTCGGTGACGATGCCGAGCTGCCCCTCGCTGCCGGTGATCAGCCCGAGCCAGTCATAGCCGGCCGCGTCCAGATGCGCGCCGCCGATGTCGATGACCTCGCCCTCGATGGTGACCAGCCTGACGCCCAGCAGGTTGCCCGCCGTCACCCCGTATTTCAGGCAATGCGCGCCGCCGGAATTCATCATGACATTGCCGCCGATCATGCAGGCCAGCTGGCTCGACGGGTCGGGGGCATAGAAGAAGCCGTCGGCGGCGACCGCCTGGGTGATGCCGATATTGGTGACGCCGGCCTCCACCACCGCCAGCCGGTCGGCATAATCGACCTCCAGGATGCGGTTCATCCGCATCAGCCCGATCACCACCCCGTCCTCCAGCGGCAGGGCGCCGCCCGACAGGCTGGTGCCGGCGCCGCGCGGGATCACCCGGATGTTGTTCTGGTGGCAGTAGCGCAGCACGCCGGCGACCTGCTCGGTGCTGGTCGGCAGCACCACGGCCAGCGGCGGCTGGCGATAGGCCGAGAGCCCGTCCGTCTCATAGGCTTTCAGCCGCACAGGGTCGCCGATCACCCCCTGGCCCAGCGGCCCGTCCGGCACCAGCGCCCGCAGCCCTTCCAGGATCTCCGCCCGCCGCGCCAGCACGGCCGGGTCGGGCTTCGGCAATTCGATCATGTCCGCGCACTCCCTGCGCGAACCATGACCCCCCGCCCGCCGGCCAGCAAGCGGGCACAAAAAAACGCTGCCCTGGTGCGCACCAGGGCAGCGTTTTCCGGAAGTCTCCGCAGAGAGCGGCCTGGGCTCAGCCCTGGCGCGCCTTCAGGCGGGGGTTCTTCTTGTTGAGCACGTACAGACGGCCGCGGCGGCGAACCACAACGCAGTTCTTGTCGCGCGTCTTGGCGCTCTTCAGGCTGTTACGGATCTTCATCGGGGCACCCTCTTAGAGCGGGCGCGTGTAAGGGGCCTGGGCCGGCCTGTCAATCGAGTCGAGATCCGCGCCCCCGGATTCCACGGCCGCCGGCCGGCCCGGCCGCCGCTGCCGGACTGCAACGACCCGGCGCCAGGCGGCTGATTCAGCCGCCGGAAATCGCCGCCGCCAAAGCGGGCGCCATGCTGCGGAACTCCGCCGCCCGCGGCGAATGGGCGCGCCAGGCGAGGCCCAGGCCGCGCGTCTGCGGCGTGTCCAGCGGCTTCAGCAGCACCGAGGCGCCGGCCAGCACGCCGCCCTCCACCGCGAGTCGGGGCAGCAGCGTCACGCCGAGGCCCCCGGCCACCATCTGCACCAGGGTGTGCAGGCTGGTCGCCGCGAAGCCGTCGCTGCTGACCGCCGCCTGCAGCCCGCAGGCCGCCAGCGTGTGGTCGCGCAGGCAATGCCCGTCCTCCAGCAGCAGCATCCGCTCGCTGGCCAGCGCCGCCACCGGCACGCTGGGCTCCGCCGCCAGCCGGTGGCCCTGCGGCAGCGCGGCGAGGAAGGGGTCCTCCGCCACCCGCAGCGTCTCCGCCTCCGGCAAGGCGGCCGGCAGCGCCAGCAGCAGCAGGTCGAGCCGCCCGGCCGCCAGATCCTCGGCCAGCCGGTCGGTCATGTCCTCGCGCAGCCAGAGCTGCAGCCGCGGGAAGGCCTCGCGCAGCGCCGGCATCAGCCGCGGCAGCAGGAAGGGCCCGATGGTCGGGATCACCCCCAGCCGCAGCGGGCCGGAGAGCGGGTCGCGCGCCGCGGCGGCGGTCTCGGCCACCGCCGCCAGCGCCGCCAGCGCCTGGCGCGCGCGTTCCACCAGCTGCAGGCCGAGCGGGGTGAAGACCGGGCGCTTGGCCGGGCCGCGCTCCAGGATGGCGGCGTCGAGCTGGCGTTCCAGCGCGATGATGCCGGCCGAGAGGGTCGACTGCGTCACCGCGCAGGCGCGCGCCGCCCGGCCGAAATGGCCATGGTCGGCGAGACCCACGAGATAGCGCAGCTGCTGGGGACTGGGCAGCGGGGTCATCGATCCAGCCGATGGTTTCGTCGAAAACTATTCATTGGCATGTGTGCGGCGCAGCATACATAACAGGCTACACCGCGGCGAGAGGGGGCCTGTTCCATCGGAGCTGCCCCCGGTGCCGCGACGAAAAGCTTTCGAGAACGGAGAGATCCACGATGCTGACGGTTGGCGACAAGTTCCCCGCGTTCAAGCTCACCGCCGTGAAGGGTGGCCCGGAGGGCCTCGAGGGCCCGGGCAAGTCCTTCGTCGAGATCACCAACGAGTCGGATGCCGGCAAGTGGAAGATCGTCTTCTTCTGGCCGAAGGACTTCACCTTCATCTGCCCGACCGAGATCGCCGCCTTCGGCAAGCTGAACGGCGAGTTCGCCGATCGTGACGCCGTGCTCTACGGCGCCTCGACCGACAGCGAGTTCGTGCACCTGAACTGGCGCGTCCACAACAAGGACATCAACGACCTGCCGATCCCGATGCTGGCCGACACCAAGCGCGAGCTGTCGACGGCGCTGGGCATCCTCGACAAGAACGAGGGCGTGGCACTGCGCGCCACCTTCATCGTCGACCCCGAGGGCACCATCCAGTGGGCCTCGGTGAACGGCCTGAACGTCGGCCGCAACCCGCAGGAAGTGGTCCGCGTCCTCGACGCGCTGCAGACCGACGAGCTCTGCCCCTGCAACTGGAACAAGGGCACCGACACCCTGAAGCCGCAGGAGCTGTTCCAGGCCGCCTGATCCGGAGCGGGCCTGCCCCTGGGACTAATCCCCTTGGGCAGGCCTCTCCCCGCGGCCGCCGCATCCCGGCGGGCCGCGGCGGTGCGCCGAACCGGCCCGTGCCGGCTCCGCCGACCGCCCCTTTCCCCCCTCCCCCCTCTCTCTCCCCATCGTCCTCCCGCCAGACCGAAGGAAACCTTCGCATGTCGTTCGAAGCCCTGCGCGCCAGCCTGCCGGACTATGCCCGGGACCTGAAGCTCAACCTCGGCAGCCTGGCCACCGAGCCGGTGCTGACGGCGCAGCAGCTCGCCGGCACCTTCATCGCCAGCGCCATCGCCAGCCGCAACGCCGTGGTCACCCAGGCGATCGTCGCCGAGTTCGGCCCGAAGCTCTCGGCCGAGGCGCTGGTCGCCGCCAAGGCCGCCGCCGCGATCATGGGCATGAACAATGTCTATTACCGCTTTACCCATCTGGTGGGCGGCGACTATCCGGGCCTGCCGGCCAAGCTGCGGATGAACGTCATGGCCAAGCCGGGCGTCGAGAAGGTGGATTTCGAGCTCTGGTCGCTCGCCGTCTCCGCCATCAATGGCTGCGGCATGTGCATGGAGAGCCACGAGAAGGTGGTCCGCCATGGCGGCCTGTCCAGCGAGCAGGTGCAGGCCGCGGTGCGCATCGCCGCCGTGGTGCATGCGGTGGCCGGCGTGGTCGAGGCGGAAGCCGCCCTGTCTGCCTGATCAGCCAGACTGGAATGCCTATTCGGGCAGTGCGGAGAATATTCTTCTCCCACGCCCCGGGGAACGGAGCCGGGCCATGCCCGGCTTCTGCCGTTTTTTAGGGCATTTTTATCGAAATCGCGGGACCATTCGTTTGCCATGCGTTCATCGCATGGCGTTACGCTGCAAATGCAGGCAATTTCTGTGCTGCACCGCGAAAAACTGCTTGCACACGAATGACTGCATGGCTATCTTCCATCTCGCAGCAGCACAGTACGCTGTGCGGCTGTCTTTCTTGGACGTTTCCTCCCTAAACTCGGCGGTGCTTCGGCACCGCCTTTTTTTTGCGCTTTTGCCGGGGAAGGCGACAGGCCTGGAACGTCGCGGGCGGATGGCAGGCGCCCGGCCTCAGGCGCGCAGGATCGACCAGTCCATGCCCGCCAGGGCCGCGATCAGGCTGGTCAGGTCGTGCTGCAGCCGCGCCATCGCCGGCAGCCGCTCGATCGCCGCCTCGTCCATGTAGAGGCTGCGGGCGATCTCGATCTGCAGCACATGCACCGCCTCGCGCGGGCGGCCGTAATGGCGGGTGACATAGCCGCCGGCATAGGGGTCGTTCCGCCGCACCCGGTAGCCCATGCCCCAGAGCTGCTCCTCCACCCGGCGCACCGCCTTGGTGGCGCAGGCGGTGCCATGCGCGTCGCCCAGCACCATGTCCGGCGCATGCGCCGGCAGGCCGGGATGGGCGGGCATCGAATGGCAGTCGATCACCAGGCAGCAGCCGAAGGCGGCGCGGGTCTCGGCGATCAGCTCGGCCAGCGCCGCGTGATAGGGCTGCCAGCAGCGCTGCACCCGCGCCTCGGCCTCGGCGAAGGCCAGGCGGCGGCGATAGACCGGCTGGCCGCTGGCGACGACGCGGGCGATGGTGCCGAGCCCGGCGCCGACCCGGGGGCTGGCGCTGTTCACCCAGGCCGGCAGCGGCCCGTCGAACATGCTGGGGTCGAGTTCCCAGGGCTCGCGATTCGCGTCGCAATAGACCCGCGGGAAGGTCGCCGCCAGCAGCGGCAGGCCGAGATCGGGGGCGGCGGCGAACAGCTCCTCGACGAAGCTGTCCTCGGAACGGCGCACCGCCAGCGCGTCCAGCCGCGATTCTGCCAGGAACTCGGCCGGGTAGACGCGGCCGGAATGCGGCGAGGCGAAGACCAGCGGCGCGCGCTGCCGGTTCGGGCGCAGCAACGTGAAGGGGCCGGGCGCGGATTGCCCGGCGAGGAGCGCCAGCGGGAGATCCATGATCGGCGGCCATCAAGCCACAGCCCAGGGCCGCTGTCACGACCGGCCACGCGGCCGCCCGCGGGCCGGGAAGAAATTGCGATTGTTTCGCGGCCAGCCCTTGCCTGCCCGTCGTCGCCGCGCTAGTTAGCCGCCCCACCGGTGAGGGCGCGTAGCTCAGCGGGAGAGCGTCCCCCTGACACGGGGAAGGTCACAGGTTCAATCCCTGTCGCGCCCACCACTCCCGGTTCATCCCCCCGACAATCCGCTCCGTTTCGCCCGAAGGCCCGGCGCCTTGCGGGCGATGTCGCGCGTCCGGCCGCCGGAGCGGCGCGGGCAGCCGGCGCCCCCCCTGCCGGCCGGGACAGCCCGGAGATTGCGCCGGGCCCGATGCTTCCGAAAGAAACATGCAGGCCCGTCGGGCCAGCCTTGCCGAAAGTAAGAAAGGCACTGTCTTGACCCCTGGCGGATTGGGCCGCACACCAGCGGCCATTCACGAGATGCCCCGGGGGAACGCCATGCATCGCCGCCACCTGCTGCTGGCCACCGCGGCCGGCCTCGCCGCACCGGCCCTTGCCCGTGCCCAGGGCGCCGCGGTGACCATGCGCCTGTCGCACCAGTATCCGCCCAGCCACCAACATGCCGGCATCCTCAATGCCTTCGCCGAGCGGGTGAAGGCGAAGAGCCAGGGCGCCATCGACGTGCAGGTCTTCCCGGCCGAGCAGCTGGCCCGCGCCGGCGAGAACTTTCCGGCTGTTGCCCGGGGCGCCTTCGAGGCGGCGGCGGCGGTGAACTTCCAGTGGGGCAATACCCTGCCGGAGATGAACGTCATCACCCTGCCCTATCTCTTCACCGGGCTGGAGCGGATCAGGAAGTTCCCCGGCTCGCCGGTGGCGCAGCACCTGGAAGGCCTGCTGCAGAAGCGCGCGGTGCGCAACCTGATGTGGCTCTACACCACCCGCCGCGCCATCTTCACCAGCGGCCGCAAGCCGATCGTCACCACCGACGACTTCAAGGGGCTGAAGATCCGCGGCCTCAACGCGCTGACCGACCATGCGCTGACCGCGGTGGGCGCCGCCCCCTCCTCGATGCCCGGGCCGGAAGTGCCGCAGGCGCTGCAGTCGGGCGTGCTGGATGCCGGGCTGACCGATGTCTCCGCCGCCGTCTCGCGCCGCTTCTACGAGTTCCAGAAGTTCGGCACGGTGACCAACTGGTTCTGCGTCTTCACCCATGTCTATGTGAACCCGCGCTGGTTCGACGCGCTGAAGCCCGAGCACCGCGCCATCATCGTGGCCGAGGCCCAGCAGGCCGAGCGCGACCAGATCCCGGTGACCGAGGAGGTCGCCGCCAAGGCGCTCGAGGAGCTGCGCGCCCGCGGCATGACCGTGCACGAGCAGACGCCGGCGGAAGAGGCCGCCTGGTCGGCCGCCATGCAGAAGCCGGTGGTCGATGCCTTCCTGCGGCTGGCCCCCGACAATGGCGCCCGCGCCATCGAGCTGCTGCGCGCGTTGTGAGCGCCACGCGACCGCCCCTCTCCCCGCTGGCGCGGCAGCTGTCGGCGGTGGCCTCGGTCACCGCCCAGGCGGCCGGCGCGCTCGGCGCCGTGGCGACGCTGCTCTGCCTGGTCCTCGTCGCCTATTCGGTCGGCGCGCGCTATCTCGCCGGCCTGCCGCAGCCCTGGATCGACAAGGCGGCGGGCTGGCTGGTGGTGGGCCTGGTGCTGCTCGCCGCCCCCGAGGCGCAGCGCCGCTTCGAGCATATCGGCGTCGACGTCCTCACCGAGCGCCTGAAGGGCCGCGCCGCCCGGATCATGCGGCTGCTGGGCACGCTGTCGGTGGCCCTCGTCGCCGGCATCCTGCTCTCGGCCGGGCTGGAGGCGGTGGAGTTCAGCCGCATGATCGGCATCATGACCGAGATCGAGGGCGTCCCCGTCTGGTGGATCCAGGCGATGCTGCCGCTCGGCGCGGCACTGCTGCTGGTGGTCTCCCTGGCGCAGTCGGTGATCCTGGCGCTCGGCCAGGACCCCGACTTCCTGCCCGACGGTTCCGAGGAGCTGCCGCGCGACACCCTCGCCCGCGGCGAATGAGAGCGGCCCGAATTCCATGACCTTCCTGCTGCTGCTCGCGGCGCTCTTCGTGCTGCTCTATCTCGGCCTGCCGATGTTCGCGGCCCTGTTCCTGCTGCCGCTCGCCGTGCTGCTCTATGTCGAGGGCGGGCTGCCGGCGCTGGGCGAGCTCGTCATCGGCCAGCTCGACGGCTACCTGCTGGTGGCCATCCCGCTGTTCATGCTGATGGCGCATGTGATGGTGCGCGGGCGGGTGGTCGACGACCTCTACGCCGCCGCCTTCTCGCTGCTGCGCGGGGTGCGCGGTGGCGTCGGCATCGCCACCGTCGCCGCCTGCACCATCTTCGCCGCCATCTCCGGCTCCTCGGTCGCCACCGCCCTGACGGTCGGCAAGATCGCCATCCCGCAGATGCTGCGCTACGGCATGTCGCGGAAAGGCGCCTTCGGCGTGGTCGCCGGCGGCGGCACGCTGGGCATCCTGATCCCGCCCTCGGCGCCGATGGTGCTCTACGCCTATGTCACCGAGACCAGCGTCGGCGCGCTGTTCCTGGCCGGGCTGATCCCCGGGCTGATGATGGCGGTGATGTTCGCGCTCTACTGCTTCATCACCGAGGGCCGCGCCGTGGCCCCGGCCGACGACCCGCCGCCCGAGAACATCGCCGTCTCGCTGCGGCGCGCCGGCTGGAGCCTGTCGCTGCCGATCTTCGTGCTCGGCGGCATCTATCTCGGCATCTTCACCGCCACCGAGGCGGCCGGCACCGGCACGCTCTACGCCCTGCTGATCGCCGCCCTCATCTACAAGACCATGACCTGGCGCGACCTGATCGACGGCGTGCAGGAAGCCACCCGCACCAGCGCCATGCTGCTGATGATCATCGCGGCGGCGGCCATCTACGGCTACATGCTGACCAAGCTGCGGGTGCCGCAGGAGCTGACCGCGCTGGTGCTCGACTGGGGCCTGTCGCGCACCGGCTTCCTGATCGCCATGATGGTGCTGCTGTTCCTGCTGGGGCTGGTGCTGGAGAGCTTCTCCATCATCCTGCTGACCATGCCGGCGATCCTGCCGGTGCTGGCGCAGCTCGGCATCGATAAGGTCTGGTACGGCATCCTGCTGACCATCAGCCTGGAGATGGCGCTGATCTCGCCGCCGGTGGCGATGAACCTGGTGGTGATCAAGGCGATCACCGGCGCCCCGCTGGCCGAGGTCAACCAGTCCATCATCCCCTACATGCTGATGCTGGCCTTCGGCACCGCGCTGCTCATCATCTTTCCGGATATCGCGCTGTGGCTGCCGCGGGTGGCGGGGTACGGCGGCTGACCCGCCTGTGGCCTTGAGCGCCAAGGAATGGCGGGGTCCGGGGTGACCCTGTCACCCCGGCGGGGGTCTGGGGGCGGAGCCCCCAGCCGGCTAAAGCACTTCCTTCAATGCCGCCATCAGCGCTTCAATCATCGCGTCGTCATGGAACGGCGTGGCGCAAAGCCGCAACCGTTCCGTGCCGCGCGGCACGGTCGGGTAGTTGATCGGCGTCACATACAGGGAAAACTCTTCCAGCAGCCGGCGGGCGACGGCGCGGCAGCGGTCGGCGCCGGGGACCGGGATGGGGACGATGTGGCTCTCGCTCGGCAGGCGGGACAGGCCGCTGGCGTCCAGCGCCGCCTTCAGCGCGGCGGCGCGCCCGGCCAGGCGGTCGCGCAGGGCAGCATCGGCGCGGATCTGGCGGATGCTGGCCAGCGCCGCCGCGGTCACCGTCGGCGGCAGGGCGGTGGTGAAGATCAGCCCGCCGGCGACCGAGCGGACATAATCCACCAGCGAAGCCTCGCCGGCGATATAGCCGCCATAGACGCCGATGCCCTTGGCCAGCGTGCCCTCGATGATGTCGATGCGCTGCGCCGCCGCGTCGCGCTCGGCGATGCCCGCGCCCTGCGTGCCGTAGAGGCCGACGGCATGCACCTCGTCCAGATAGGTGAGGGCGCCGAAGCGGTCGGCCAGGTCGCAGATCGCGTGCAGCGGCGCGATGTCGCCTTCCATCGAATAGACGCTCTCGCAGGCGATGACCTTCGGCGTCGCCGGGTCGGCGGCGGCCAGGAGTTCCTCCAGATGCGCCAGGTCGTTGTGGCGCCAGATGTGGCGGCGGGCCGGGCTGCGCCGCATGCCGTCGATCATCGAGGCATGGTTCATCGCGTCGGAGAACACTTCCATCGAAGGCAGCGCGGCCAACAGCGAAGAAAGCGCCGCCTGGTTGGCCTGGTAGCCGCTGCCGAAGAGCAGCGCCGCCGGCTTGCCGTGCCAGTCGGCGAGCTCTGCCTCCAGCGCGGCATGCAGCGGCGAGGTGCCGGAGATGTTGCGGGTGCCGCCGGCGCCGGCGCCATGCGCCTCGGCCGCCTGGCAGGCGGCCTGGCGCACCGCCGGATGGGTGCCCATGCCGAGATAGTCGTTGGCCGACCAGACGGTGATCTCGCGCGCGGCGCCGCCCGCCGGGTGCCAGCGGTAGCGCGGGAAGCGGCCGGCCAGTTTCTCGAGCTGCGCGAAGTCGCGGTAGCGGCCCTCGGCGCGCAGGCCGCCGAGATGGGTGGCGCAGTGGTCGAGCAGGCTCTGGCGGGTGTTCATGGCGGATAGATAGTCCAGCGTCGCGCCGGCCGCAGCCGCGGAAAAGCGGGGCCGGAAATGCGTCAGGGCCGGGGCAGCCACGCTGCTCCGGCCCTGTCCTGGTCGATCCCGGCGGCCCTCAGCCCGAGAGGGGGAGGAGGACCCGGCGGAGGGGGGTCAGTCGGGGGGCTCCGCGCGGGCCTCGGGCCTCAGGCGCCCGGATCGTCGACTCAGCCGCGGATGCGGCCCGTGCCGAAGCCACCCGAGGCGCTGGCCGAGTTGCCCACCGCCTGCGGCAGGCCGGCCGAATGGGCCTGGGTGGTGGCGACGACGACGCCCAGCGGGCTGCCCTGCGGCGCGGCGGAATTGCCCACCACCAGCGGCGCGCCCTGCTCGGCCGCGCGGGTCACCGGCATGGCATAGGCGAAGGGGCTGCCGGTGGCGGAGGCGTTGTTGGTGTTCTCCAGCAGGTCGCGGGCCTGCGACAGGCTGGGGGCGAGCGCCAGGCCGGCGGCGATGGCAAGGGCGGGGAGAGCGGCGATGCGGATCATGATGGTCATCCTTGAGAGCAGTGAGGCAGGGCTGGCCTGCGGTTGCCCGGAAGATGACCTCTATACCGATCGATTGGAAACGCGATTTTCGAATTTCCGGTATCGGTTTTAATGATGAGTTGCGCGCTATTCTTCTGCCACCGCCTCGGCGGCCCGGATCGCCGCCAGCCCCTCGCGATAGCTCGGATAGCGCCAGGCCAGGCCCAGCGCCGCCTGGGTGGCGCGGCTCGCCACCCGCCGGTTCTCCGCCCAGAAGCTGGCGCCCATCGGCGACATGCCGGCCAGCGCCTGCGCGAAGGGCACCAGCGGCGGCGGCGCCACGCCGAGCAGCCGCGCCGCCTCGGCCACCACATCGGCATTGGCGGCGGGCGTGTCATCGGCCAGGTGCAACACCCGCGCGCCGGCCGCCGGCCGCGAGGCCGCCGCCAGCACCGCGGCGGCGATGTCCTCCACATGGATGCGGGCGAAGTGGTGGCCCGGCTTGTCCACCCGCCGCGCCCGGCCGGCCCGCACCTCGTCCAGCGCACTGCGCCCCGGCCCATAGATCCCGGCGGTGCGGAACAGGTCCAGCGCCACGCCGCGCCGTCCGGCCAGCGCCCGCCATTGCTCCTCCACCGCCAGCCGCCGGCGCGAGCGTTCCTGGCCCGGGGCGGGCGGCGTCGCCTCGTCGACCCAGCCGCCGCCGCGATCGCCATAGACGCCGGTGGTGGAGAGGTAGCCGATCCAGCGCAGCGCGCCGGCGGCCTCGATCGCCGCCTGATGGGCGGCCAGCACCGGGTCCTGCCCCTCCCCCTCCGGCCCCGCCGTGACCAGCAGATGGGTGGCCTCGCCGATCGCCGGCCCGGCGGCATCGAAGGCGAGCAGCGTCACGCCGGGAATCGCCGCCCCGGGCGTCGGCGCGCGCATCGTCCCCGCCACCCGCCATCCCACCGCCAGCCCCGCCCTGGCCACCGCCCGGCCGGCGAATCCCAACCCCAGAATCAGCAGGCTTTGCGGCATGCGCCCCGACCTCCACGAGTGTGATGGAGACCATGTGGCGCTGATCCGCGGCGGAGGCTAGAGTGGCGGCCATGCGAGCCCCCTTCCGCAACGCGCTGCTGGGCGTGTTCGCCGCCGCCATGCTGACCGCGCTTGCCGGCGGCGCCTTCCTGCTGCATGCGCCAGCCATGCCGGAAGCGGCCGAGGCCGGCCATGCGCCCTCGGCCGACGCCGCGCTGCCGCTGCCCCCCGAGCCCCCCCGCCTGGCCGACAGCCCGGAATACGAGGCCTGCCTCGGCCTGCTGCGCGGCGACCCGGAAGGCGCCCTGGCCCGCGCCAGCGAGTGGGAGGAGAAGGGCGGCGGCGACCCCGCCCGCCACTGCATGGCGCTCGGCCTGCTGGCGCTGGGCGAGCCCGAGCGCGCCGCCCCCCGCCTCGAGCGCCTGGCCAGCAGCTCCCAGGCCGGCGCCCCGGCCCGTGCCGCGATCTACGCCCAGGCCGCCCAGGCCTGGATGATGGCGGGCGACACCGCCCGCGCCTATGCCGCCACCACCCTGGCGCTCAGCCTGAGCCCGAACGACACGGCGCTGCTGGTCGACCGCGCCATCGCCGCCGGCGCCATGGGCCGCTACGGCGAGGCGCTGCAGGACCTCGACCACGCCATCGCGACGGATGCCAGCCGCACCGAGGCCTGGGTGTTCCGCGCCGCCGCGCTGCGCCACCTGGACCGCGCCGAGGACGCGATGCGCGATGTCCAGCAGGCGCTGACGCTGGACCCGCGCCACCCGGAAGCCCTGCTGGAACGCGGCATCCTGCGCCAGCTCAAGGGCGACACGCGCGGCGCCAAGGAAGACTGGGAACGCACCATCGCCCTCGCCCCGGACAGCGCGGCAGCCGACCTGGCGATGCAGAACCTGGCACTCAACGAGGCGGGGCCGCGGCGGCGTTGAGAAAAGCCCAGGGGTAGGCCAGGGGAATGAATTCCCCTGGACCCCTTCTTTTTTCTGCTGGCCGGTCGTGACCGGACCTGCGCCACAACGGCACCACCACCCGGGCATCACGGCGGGGCACGGCAGTCTGAGAGAAGACTTCAGGCTTCCTTCTGCACCCGCTGGCTCATCAGGCAGGCCACCACCACGATGGCGCCGCCGGCCAGGGTGGTGATCTCCGGTAGTCTCGACCACAGCAGGAAGTCGGCCAGCATCGCCCAGACCAGGGCAGAGAATTCCAGCGGCGCCAGCTGCGCCACGCTGGCGCGGCGGAAGGCGACCGACAGGCAGATCGTCGCCGCCCCGGCGAAGACGCCATTGGCCGAGAGCGCCAGCCAGTCGCCCGCGCTGGGCGGCACCCACTCCATCGCTGCGAAGGGGGCCAGCACCAGGGCGCCGGGCAGCGCCGACCACAGGATCAGCTTGGACAGCCCGGCCTCGTGGCGCAGCCAGCGGTTGACCGTCAGGACGATGGCGTAGCTGACGGTGCCGAGCAGCGCATAGGCATAGGCCAGCAGGCTGCCGCCGGCCTGCAGCCCCGGCGCCATGGCCACCAGCACGCCGCTGAAGCCGACCGCGCTCCACAGCCAGACCCGGCCGGGCATGGCCTCGCGCAGCACCAGCGCGGCCAGGCCCAGCGTCATGAAGGGCGCGGTGAAATAGACCAGGTAGCCCTCGGCCAGCGGGATCTCGCGCAGCGCCTGGAAGAAGCCGATGGCCGAGCCCAGCATCGCCGCGGCGCGCAGCAGGTGCAGCCAGGGGTGGCGGGTCCCGAGTTCGCCGCCGAGGCCCGGGCGCAGGGCGCGGCCGCCGAACAGCAGCGCCAGCATCACCAGGTGGCGGATCAGCACCACCTGCGCCACGGTATAGGAACCGGCCAGCAGCTTGCTGTTGGCATCCAGCGTGGCGAAGAGGCCGAGCGCCGCCAGCATCAGCACCGAACCCTGCACCGCGCATTCCCCCCGAGCTCAAGGCCGGCTTCTGCGGCGCCGGCGCGGCCGCGTCAATTCCCACCCTTTCCTTGCGCGGCGGGCCAGGGCACAAGCGGCGGGCCATGACCCCTGCCCTCGCCTCCGCCCTGATGCCGCTGATGCGCGGCATGGACCCCGAACGCGCCCACCGCCTGGCGCTGAAGGCGCTGGCCTTCGGCCTGGCCGGCGCCGATTCCTCCACCGACGACCCGGTGCTGGCGACGCGCGCGCTCGGCCTCGACTTCCGCAACCCGATCGGGCTGGCCGCCGGCTTCGACAAGGATGCGGTGGCGGTCGCCGCGCTGATGCGGCTGGGCTTCGGCCTGGTCGAGCCCGGCACCAGCACGCCGCGCCCGCAATCGGGCAATCCGCAGCCGCGGCTGTTCCGCCTGCCCGAGGACGCGGCGGTGATCAACCGCATGGGCATGAACAACGAGGGCGTGCAGGCCTTCGCCAGCCGGCTGGCGGCGCTGAAGCGGCCGCTGCCGGCGGTGCTCGGCGCCAATATCGGCATCAACAAGGAGGGCGCCGAGCCGGAGCGCGACTATCCCGCGCTCTATGCCGCCGTCGCCCCCTTCGCCGATTACGTGACGATCAACGTCTCCTCCCCCAACACGCCGGGGCTGCGCGACCTGCAGGGCGAGGCCAAGCTCGCCGCCATCCTGGCCGCCGTCGCCCTGGTGCGCGCCGCGATGCAGCGGCAGCCACCGGTGCTGGTCAAGATCGCGCCCGACCTGGCCGACGACGCGGTGCCTGCCCTGGTCGAGACCTGCGTGCAGAACGGCGTCGCCGGGCTGATCGTCAGCAACACCACCATCGCCCGCCCGGCCAGCCTGCAGAGCGCCCACAAGGCCGAGACCGGCGGCCTGTCCGGTCAGCCGCTGTTCGAGCCCTCCACCGCGCTGCTGCGTCGGGTCTATGGCCTCGCCGCCGGCCGGCTGACGCTGATCGGCTGCGGCGGTGTCAGCAATGGCGCCCAGGCCTATGCCAAGATCCGCGCCGGCGCCGCGCTGGTGCAGATGTATGCCGCCTTCGCCTATGCCGGCCCGGTGCTGGTGCCGCGCATCAAGCGGGAGCTGGCCGCGCTGCTGAAGCGCGACGGCTTCGCCCATGTCCATGAGGCCGTAGGAGCCGACGCCCGATGAACATCCTGGAAAGCGTCGCGCCGCTCGCCGAGAGCCATGACGGCTTCGTCCTCGACATCTGGGGCGTGCTGCATGACGGCGCCGCGCCCTATCCCGGCGTGCCCGAGGCGCTGCGCGAACTGCGCGCGCGCGGCAAGCGCATCGTGCTGCTGTCCAATGCCCCGCGCCGCTCCTGGTTCGTCGCCAGGAGCCTGACCGCGATGGGCATCGAATCCAGCCTCTACGACGGCATCGTCACCAGCGGCGAGGTGGCCTGGACCCTGCTGCGCGACCGCAAGCACCCCTGGTTCTCGCGCCTGGGCAACCGCGCCTTCCATATCGGCCCGGAGCGCGACCTCTCGGTGATCGAGGAACTGCCGATCACCCTGGCGACCTCGCCCGCCGAGGCCGATTTCCTGCTCAACACCGGCCCCGACCCCGAGCGCGGCCCGCAGAGCGTCGCGCCCTATCGCGACCTGCTGGCGCAATGCGCGGCGGCGAAGCTGCCGATGCTCTGCACCAACCCGGACCGCGCCGTCATGGTCTCCGGCCAGCGGCTGATCTGCGCCGGCGCGCTGGCCGATGTCTATCTCGAGCATGGCGGCGACGTGCTGGAGATCGGCAAGCCCGACGCCATGGTCTACGAGACCGTGCTCTCCACCCTGGCCCTGCCGCCGGCGAAGATCGTCGCCATCGGCGACACGCCGCACACCGACCTGCTGGGCGCCGCCAATGCCGGGATCGACGCGGTCTGGGCGCTGACCGGCCTGGCGCTGAACCATTTCGGGCCGAACCCCACGGCGGAAGCCCTGGCCGCCGAGGCGCAGCGCGAAGGCGTTTCGCCGATCGCGGCGCTGCGCAGCCTGCGCTGGTAGAGAGAAGACAGCGGCAGGCTGCCGCTGTCTTCCGGCAAAGCGGGACGCCGTATGAACACTCAGAGTCCCGCTGTGAAGCCCTGATGACGCCGCCCTCGAGGCGCCGGTCTTTCAACGGCCGGTAGTCAGAAAAAAGAAGGGGGCTTGGGGGAATTCATTCCCCCAACCTGCCCCTGTTCTGGCTTTTCATTCTCCTGTCTCCCGTCGTCGAAACCACCTTCTTTCCCAGCCCCACGACCGGTCGACCCCCTGCCCTGCGATCCGGGCATGGCTCAGGGCACCCCCTTGCCTGGGCCTCCGGCGCCCCCGCCCATAAGCTCGGGGTTATGAGCCCGCGCGACCTTGCCCAGGACCTGCCGCCCGAGCTGGCGCCCTCCCCTGCCCCCCGCCGAGTGCCGACCACCTGGCTGCTGACCCTGCTGATGGGGCTGGGCCCTTTCAGCATGCAGATCCTGATCCCCTCGCTGCCGCTGCTGGCCGGGGTCTTCGCCGTGCCCTATGCCAGCGCGCAGATGACGCTGACCGTCTATCTGGTCGGCATCGCGCTGGGGCAGCTGATCTACGGGCCGCTGTCGGATCGCTTCGGACGGCGGCCGGTGCTGCTGGTGGGGCTGGCGGTCTATGCGCTGGGCTCGCTGGCGGCCTTCCTGGCGCCGAGCATCGGGGCACTGGCGGTGGCGCGGGCGGCACAGGCGGCGGGCGGCTGCGCCGGCATGGTGCTGACGCGCGCCATCATCCGCGACGTGTTTCCGCGCGACCAGGCGGCCAGCAAGGTCGGCTTCGTCATGATGGGCATGACGGTGGCGCCGATGCTGGCGCCGCTGCTGGGGGCCGAGCTGACAGCCCTGTTCGGCTGGCGCTCGACCATGCTGGCCTGCGTCGCCTTCGGCGCCGCGCTGACCCTGCTGGCGCTGCGCCTGCCGGAGACGCTGGCGGTGCCGCAGCCGCTGCCGGGGCTCTCGGGCATCGCCCGGGCCTATCTGCAGCTCGCCCGCATCCGCAGCTTCCGCTGCTACGCCGCCATCACCACCTGCACCACCGGCGTCTTCTTCGCCTTCATGGCCGGCGCGCCCAAGGTGCTGATGGACGGGCTGAACCACACGCCGCGCAGCTATGCCCTGGCCTTCATGACGATTTCCTTCGCCTTCGGCGCCGGCTCCTTCATCGCCGGGCGGTATTCGGCGCGGCTCGGCCTGGCGCGCATGCTGAAGATCGGCCTGCTGGTCAGCACGCTGGGCGCGCTGCTGGGCGTCGCCGGCCAGGCCCTGCTGCCGCTGTCGCTGCTGATCTTCTATCTGCCGATGACCATCGTGGCGCTGGGCAATGGCGTGTCGCAGCCGAACGCGGTGACCGCCGCGGTCAGCGTCAAGCCGCAGCTCGCCGGCACCGCCTCGGGTCTGGTCGGTGCGCTGCAGATGGGCTTCGGCGCGGTGATGACCCTGGTCACCGGCGCGCTGGAGAGCGGCAGCGGCCTGCCCACCGCCGCCGTCATGGCGGCCTGCGCCATCGGCGCCCAGATCGGGCTGCACCAGGTCGACCGCGCGCAGCAGCAGCGCGGCTAGGATCGCCGTCGCAATTTTTTGGGCATATCCCCCCCGCTTTTTCGCGCCCCGCGTTGACCGCCGTGCGCGGGTTTGCAACCTTCGCGCCGTGACCGCCCTGGACCCCGACATCACCCGGCAGCTTGCGGAGGACCTCCCCGCCGAGGTGTTCGCCACCGTGCTGCGCACCTTCGAGACCGACCTGGCCCGGCTGGCGGCGCAGATGCGCGAGGCGGCCGGCAGCGGCGACCTGGAAGGCTATCGCCGCGGCGCGCATGGCCTGGCCGGCGCCGCCGGGGCGATCGGCGCCCGCCGGCTGGAAAGCCTGGCCCGGCAGGCGATGCAGCCGGCGGGCGGGCCGGATCCGGCCATCCTCCTGCCGCAGCTCGGGGACGCCGCCGGCGCCGCCCTGGCGGAACTGGCCGCGCTGGTCGCCAGCCTCTGAAGCCTGCGGGCCCGGGGCGGCATCGCCGCCCCGCCTGGACCCTCAAGGCCAGCCTGGACCCTCAGGCGAACAGCCGCTGCAAGGCCTCGCGCTGCAGCGGCTTCGGCAGGTAGTCGTTCATCCCGGCCTGGCGGCATTGCGCCTCGTATTCGGCGCCGACCGCGGCGGTCAGGCCGATGATGCGGGCGGCCCGGTTCGGCCCGGGCCGGGCGCGGATCGCCCGCGTCGCTTCCAGCCCGTCCATCACCGGCATCTGCAGATCCATCAGGATCAGGTCGTAGGCAGCCTCGGCGGCGCGGGCCAGGGCCTCGGCGCCGTTCTCGGCGATCGTCACGCGGCAGCCCTGGCGCTGCAGCAGCGCGCGCATCACCGCCTGGTTGGTGGCGTTGTCCTCGACCAGCAGCACGGCCTGGCCCTCCGCCGCCGCCGTGCCGGCAAGGGCGGGCAGGCCGGCCGGGAGCGCGGCCGGACAGGCCGGCGCCTGCGGGGCGAACAGGGCCTGGCGCAGCGCCTCGCGCAGCCGGCCGGGCAGGCAGGGCTTCAGCAGCACCGCCTGGACCGGCCCGGCCTCGGGCGTCACGCCTTCGAGGGCCTGGGCCGCCGCGGTGCAGAGCAGCAGCGCCGGCACATTGGCGCCGAGCCCGGCGCGCAGCCGGCGGGCCAGCGCCAGGCCCTCCCGCCCGGTCTCGCCATCGCCGAGCACCACCAGGGTGAAGGGCCGCCCCTCGGCCAGCCCGGTCTGCAGCAGCGGCAGGGCAGCCAGCGGCTCGGCGGCGTGCGGCCGGGTGCCAAGGCCGGCGAGCTGGCGCTGCATCACCTCACGCTCCACCGCCGAGGGCAGCGCCAGCAGCACGCGCTGGCCCTGCAGCGCCGGATCGGGCGGCAGCGGCGGCGCGACCAGGCCGAGCTCCAGGTGAAAGCGGAACTGGCTGCCGCCTCCGGGCCGTGGCGCCGCGCTGATGCCGCCGCCCATCTGCTCGGTCAGGCGGCGGCAGATGGCGAGGCCGAGGCCGGTGCCGCCATAGCGCCGGCTAATCGAGGCATCGGCCTGGGTGAAGCGCTCGAAGAGCTGCGGGATGCGCGCCGGATCGAGGCCGATGCCGGTATCGGCGACGGTGCAGACCAGCCGCCAGGGGGGCGGTCCGCCGGCGGGTGACGCGGGCAACGGCAGCGCCTCGACCTCCAGCTTCACCCAGCCGCTCTCGGTGAACTTCACCGCATTGCCGACCAGGTTGAACAGGATCTGGCGGAAGCGCGCCGGGTCGCCCAGCATCTCGGCCGGCAGGTCGGGCGCCAGGTCGCAGAACAGCTGCACCCCCTTGGCGGCGGCGCGCGGCGCGAAGAGCTCGGCGATGGTGGCGATCTCGGCCTCGGGCGAGAAGGCGATTCGCTCATGCTCCATCACCCCCGCCTCCAGCTTGGAGAAGTCGAGGATGTCGTTCAGCAGCACCAGCAGGTGCTCGGCGCTGCCGCGGATGGTCTCGGCATAGCGGCGCTGCACCGGGTCGAGCGGCGTGTCGATCAGCAGCCCGGCCATGCCGATCACCCCGTTCATCGGCGTGCGGATCTCATGGCTCATGGCGGCCAGGAACTCCTCCTTGGCGCGGCCGCCGGCGCGGGCGCTGGCCTCGCTGGCGGCCAGCGCGGCGCCCTGCCGCTGCAGCGTCGAGGCCTGCCGCGCCAGCAGCCAGAAGCCGCCCAGGATGATGCCGACCATCGCCGCCAGGGCGGTGTAGATCAGCGGGCGGATGCTGCGGGCGAAGGACATGGCGGCGTCGCGGTCGCGCATCGCCTCGACCACGAAGAGGCCGGGCCGCGTCAGGGTGAAGGCGGCGAAGCCTTCCACCCCCTCCTGGTCCAGCCCCTCCCACACCCCGCTCTCGCGCCGCGGCAGGAAGTTGCGGAACGGCCAGGCATTGGCGTTGAGCACGCCGATGCCCTGCGCCTGCCCGTCGGAGCGCGCCAGCAGCAGGCCGTTGAAGCTGTGCAGCCGCAGCGTCACCACGAAGGCGGCGCCGGCGCGGCCGAGCTGGGCGCCGAGCGCCTCCGGGTCGAGCAGCGCCACCACGGCGCCGCGGAAGGCGCCGTTCGGCGCCAGCACCGGGCGGGCCAGCGGGATCGACCATTGCCCGGTGGCGGCGATGCTGGCCGGGGTGCCGCCGCCGGTCGGGCCGAGGAACCGGCCCGCTTCCGGCGGGCCGCTGCGCAGCGCCTGGCCGCCGATGCGCAGCAGGCGGAACCAGTCGCGCGCGCCCAGGCTGTGCTCCAGCATCGCCTCCTGGCTGGCCTGGGCGACGCGGCCCTGCGCATCGGTCAGCAGCAGGCCGCGCAGCACCGGCAGCTCGGCGGCGATGGCGGCGAGCTGCCGGGCCGTCTCGGCCGGGTCGGCGCCGGGCGCCGCGCCCTGCTGCTGGGCGAGCTCGAGCAGGGCGCGGTCGACGCGCTCCAGCTGCTGCGAGAGCTGGTCGGCGACCAGGGTGACGACGCCCTCGGCCAGGCGGGTGCCGCGATAGCTGCCCTCGGCCTCGCTGCGCGACTGCACCAGCGACTGGAAGCCGGCCAGGCACAGCAGCACGGTCACGGCGGCGACGCCGAACAGCCGCCAGGGCCGCGGCTCGGAGGGGCGCAGCGGGCGCAGGCCGAGGAAGCGGCGCCAGCGGTTGACCAGGCTCTCAAGGCGCAGGATCATCGACCATCATCATGGCAGTCAGGCTAGAGCTTGGCGAGGCGCCACCGGAGCCTGCCCGGCAGATTGCCGCAGCGCCTCCCTCGACGGCGGCACCGTAAACAATGCAGCAATGAATGCTAGGTCTTGAGAAAGGCGTCGGGCGGCATTCTTGCGCCGGCGCGGTGGACCGGCGCGCCGCCGCTGCCGGCAAGGGCGGTCAGGAGAGGCTGTCGCGGTGCTGAGGATCTACAATTGCCTGGCGGAGGCGCATGACCGCGGCCTGCTGCTGCTGGCCGCCCTGGTCTGCCTGACCGGCTCGGCGGTGGCCATCGGCCTGCTGCGGCGCGCCCTGCAGGCGGCGCCGCGCAGCCGCGACGGCTGGCTGCTGCTCGGCGGCATGGCCGCCGGCGCCGCCGCCTGGTGCACGCATTTCATCGCCATGATGGCCTATCTGCCCGGGCAGAGCCTGGGCTTCCGGCCGCTGCCCACCCTCGCCTCCCTGCTGATCGCCGTCGCCTGCGCGGTCGGCGGCTTCACCCTGGCGGCGCGCCGGCCCGTGGCGCGGGAGCCCGCGCCCGCCTCGTCCCCTTCCCCGCCCCCGGCGGGCGGGCCCGCCGCGGAGGCGCGGCCCGGCTGGACCCGGCAGCTGCTGCCCGGCGGCGCGCTGCTCGGCGGCGGGATCACGGTGATGCATTATCTGGGCCTCACCGCCTTCGGCCAGGACGGGCTGGTGCTGTTCTCCTGGCCCTATGTCGCGGCCTCGGCCGGGCTGAGCATCGGGCTCGCCACGCTGGCCATGGCCGGCGGGCTGCGGCCGGACCGCGCCGTGCCGGCTTGGCTGGCGGGCACGCTGGCGCTGACGATCGGCATCCTCAGCCTGCACCTGACCGGCATGGCGGCGATCGAGGTGCTGCCGGTGCCGCTGGGGCATGACGGCCAGGACGCCGCCGCGCTGGCGCTGGTGATCGGCGCGGTCGGGCTGATGGTCGCGGCCTCGGCGGCGGCGGCGCACATGATCGACCGCCGCACCGAGGAGGACGGGGTGCTGCGCCTGCGCCGCCTGGCCGATTCGGCGCTGGAGGGGCTGGCGGTGGTGCGCGATGGCTGCATCCTCGAGGCCAATGCCAGCTTCCAGGCGATGAGCGGCCTGCCGCGCGAGTCGCTGATCGGCCTGCCGCTGCCCGGCGCCCTGCTGCCGCAGCTGGGCCCAGGCGGCAGCGGAGCGGGCGGCACGTCCGACGAAGGCCCGGTGCTGCGGGAAACCCTGCTGCACCGTCCCGATGGCCGGCCGCTGGATGTCGAGGTGCTGGTGCGCGACGACGTGCCGCAGCCGGGCAAGCAGGTCTTCGTGCTGCGCGACCTGCGCGAGCGCCGCGCCCAGGAACAGCGCATCATCCACCTGGCGCTGCATGACAGCCTGACCGGGCTGGCCAACCGCACCCGCTTCGTGCAGCAGCTCGACGCCGCGCTGCGCCGCGCCGCCGGCCCGGCCGCGCCGGCCCCGGGCCTGGCCCTGCTGCGCATCGGGCTGAACGGCTTCAAGGCGGTGAACGACCTCTACGGCCATGCCGCCGGCGACGCGGTGCTGCGCGGCTATGCCCAGCGCCTGGCCGCACTGCTGCCGGCCGGCGGCGTGCCGGCGCGGCTCGGCGGCGACGAGTTCGCCGTCCTGCTACCCTTCGCCGAGGAGGCCGACGTCACCACCCTGCTCGGCGGCATCGAGGCCCTGGCCGAGCAGCCGGAGCAGATCGGCGGCGCCAGCATCGCCGTCACCGCGGCGATCGGCATCGCCCTCTATCCGATGGATGCCGCCAATGCCGAGGCGCTGATGGCCAATGCCGATATCGCCCTGCAGCGCGCCAAGGTCGTGCCCGGCCGCGCCACCTGCTTCTACCAGGCCGGCATGGATGCCCGCGTGCGCGAGCGCCGCCGCCTGGCCGAGGATCTGCGCGGCGCCCAGTCCGCCGGCGAGCTGATGCTGTTCTTCCAGCCGCAGGTGCTGGTCGCCACCGGCCAGGGCTTCGGCCATGAGGTGCTGATGCGCTGGCAGCACCCGGCGCAGGGCTTCGTGCCGCCCGACCGCTTCATCCCGCTGGCCGAGGAGAGCGGGCTGATCCTGCCGCTCGGCGAATGGGCGCTGCGCGAGGCCTGCCGCGCCGCCATGGCCGAGCCGCGGCTGGGGCGGGTCGCGGTGAACATCTCGCCTGTCCAGTTCCGCCACCCGGACCTGCCCGCCATGGTCGCCAGCGCCCTGGCGGAGAGCGGCCTGCCGCCCGGCCGGCTGGAGCTCGAGATCACCGAGAGCACGCTGATGGGCGACAGCCGCCGCGCGCTGGACATCCTGCGGCAGATCACCGCGCTCGGCGTCGGCATCGCCATGGATGATTTCGGCACCGGCTATTCCTCGCTGGGGACGCTGCGCTCCTTCCCCTTCGACAAGATCAAGCTGGACCGCAGCTTCATCCGCGAGATCGGCGAGAGTGCCCAGGCGCTGGCCATCCTGCGCGCCGTGCTGGACATGGGCCAGGGCCTCGGCGTGCCGGTGCTGGCCGAGGGCGTCGAGACGGCGGAGCAGCTGCAGCGCCTGCGCGACGAAGGCTGCGCCCAGGCGCAGGGCTATCTGTTCGGCCGCCCGGCGCCGCTGGCCGCCCTGGCGCTGCCGGGGCAGGAGCGGGTCGCCTGAGGCGACCGGCCCGCTGCGCCGGCAGGGCGGTCACTGGCCGCGGTTGACGCGCAGCGGCCCGAAGCTCTGGCAGACCGGCATGACCTGCAGCGTGTTGACATTGACCCGCGCCGGGCGGCTGGCGACCCAGTGGACCGCGTCGGCGATGTCTTCCGGCGTCAGCGCCTCGGTGCCCTGGTAGACGGCCGCGGCCTTGGCATCATCGCCGAAGCGGACATTGGAGAATTCGGTGCCGCCGACCAGGCCTGGCTCGATATCGGTCACCCGCACCGCGGTGCCGAACAGGTCGGCGCGCAGGTTCAGGCTGAACTGGCGGACGAAGGCCTTGGTCGCGCCATAGACATTGCCGCCCGGATAGGGGAACTCGCCCGCCGTCGAGCCGATGTTCACCACATGGCCGCGGTTGCGCGCGACCATGCCGGGCAGCACCGCATGGGTCATCGCCACCAGCCCCTTGGTGTTGGTGTCGATCATCGTCTCCCAGTCGGAGAGGCTGGCGCGCTGCGCCGGCTCCAGCCCCAGCGCCAGCCCGGCATTGTTGACCAGCAGGTCGATCTCCGACCATTCGGCCGGCAGGCCGGCGATGGCGGCGGCGATGGCGGCCGAATCGCGGATGTCGAGGGCCAGCGGATGGACGCGGTCCTCGCCGAGCTCGGCGGCCAGCGCCTGCAGCCGCTCGGCGCGGCGGCCGAGGGCGATGATGCGGGCGCCGTCCTGGGCGAAGCGGCGGGCGATGGCGGCGCCGAAGCCGGCGGTGGCGCCGGTGACGAGAATCAGCATGGCGGAAGCTCCTCGCGGGGGTTTCCCCCGGTATGGCAGTGCTTCCGCGGAGCGGGAAGCCGCCTCAGCCGACGCGCAGCAGGGCCGGGCCGCGCGCCCGCAGCCAGGCCTGCGCCGCCAGGTGATGCGGCGACAGGGTCGCCAGCGCCGCCCAGAAGCGGGCGGAGTGGTTCAGCTCCCGCAGATGCGTGACCTCATGCGCGACGACATAGTCCAGCACCCAGTCGGGTGCCATCACCAGCCGCCAGGAGAAGGCGAGCGTCCCGTCGGGGGCGCAGCTCGCCCAGCGGCTGCGGGTGTCCTTCAGGCGCACCGCGCCGGGCACCACGCCGAGCAGCCGGGCATGCTGGCGGACCTTGGGGCGGATGCGGCGGTCGGCCTCGTCCTGCAGCAGGTCACGCAGGCGGGGGCCGACCGTCTCGGCGGCGCCGCCGACCAGGATGCGGCCGCCCTCGATCCGCGCCGGCCCGTCATCCTGCCCGGCATCGTGCAGCACCGCGTGCAGCCGGTCGCCGATCGGCAGCGCGGCGCCGGGCGCCAGGCGCAGCGCCGGGCCGAGCGCGGACAGCCGTCCCGCCACCCAGCCGGCATGGCGGCGCAGCAGGGCCAGGCCGGCGCGGCGGGTGGCCTCGGGCGGCAGGGTGATGACCACGGCGCCGCTGGCGGCATCGATGCGCAGCGCCACCAGCCGGGCGCGGGCCGAGCGGCGCCAGCGCAGCGGGCAGGCCAGCGCCGCGGCGCCGGGATGGGCGCGCAGCTGGACGGTCTCGGGCGGCGGCGCGGGGGCCAGGTCGGTCACCCCCCGCCTCCGCCGCGGAGGCCCCGCCCCCGCAAGGGCGAGGCAAACCGGAAGAAAGTCAGCCTGGAAACGCCTTCAGCTCGATCTCGACGAAGCTGAAGGGTTCCTGGCCGGCATTGACCACATTGTGCTCGGCGCCGGCCGGGCGCTCATAGGAGACGCCAGGGCGGATGCTGGCGGTGGCCGTCTTGCCCTCGGGCAGCTCGAGCAGCATCTCGCCGGCGGTGATCGGCACCACGACATAGGCCCAGCCATGCCGGTGCCAGCCGGTTTCGGCGCCCGGCGGGAAATCCCAGCGGGTGACGCGCAGGTCGGCGGTGTCGATCTGCTGGGTGGCGACCGCCGGCGGGCGGCAGCGCAGCGGCTCGGGCGCTTCCTTGCCGCCCTGGAAAACATCCTGCATCAGACTCTACTTCCCCTCAGCCTTGCGGCCTGCATCCGGCCATTCGCCGGGCCAGTCGACCACGTGATCCTCCAGATCGCCGGCCGCGCGTTCGGAGACGACGCGGCCGCGGACGGAGGCCCCGGAACTGTGCACCGTCGAGGGGTCGCCGGAAACCAGGGGATGCCAGGAAGGCAGGTCTTTTCCCTCCGCCACCAGCCGGTAGGCGCAGGAGGGCGGCAGCCAATCGATCTTCGCCAGGCGCTTCGGCGTCAGCTTGACGCAGTCGGGCACGTGGTCGCGGCGGTTGGCATAGTCGCGGCAGAAGCAGCTGGTGGTGTCGAGCAGCCGGCAGGCCACCTCGGTCCAGGCCAGTGCCTCGGTGTCCTCGTCGCGCAGCTTGTGCAGGCAGCAGCGGCCGCAGCCGTCGCAGAGGCTTTCCCATTCCGACCGGGTCATGGTCGTGAGGGTCTTGGTCTTCCAGAATGGCAGTTCGGCGCCCATGCGGGTTTCTAGGCGCAACCGGGCGCCGACTGAAATGCCGGAAGCGCATGGGAGACGGAATCAAGGCCCGGCCAAGCTTGACGACAGCGGGAACGGAGGGCGAACATGGGCGCGCCATGCTGGATCTTTCCCCACCCGAGCGCACCCTGAAGGTCTGCCGCGCCGCCGCCCGGCTCTGCGGCCGGCTGGGCTGGGCGCCGGTCATGGAGGTGCCGCTGCCGACCGGCCGCCGCCTCGACATCCTGGCGCTGTTGCCCGATGGCGATTTCGTCGCCATCGAGGTGAAGAGCTGCGCCCGCGACTTCCAGACCGACGCCAAATGGACCGAGTACCGCGACTGGTGCGACCGGCTGTTCTTCGCCGTCGACCTGGATTTCCCGCAATCGCTGCTGCCGGACGACGTCGGGCTGATCGTCGCCGATGACGGCGAGGCGGCGATCCTCCGCCAGCCGGCCGAGCACCGCCTGGCGCCAGCCCGCCGGAAATCGCTGCTGCTGCGCTATGCCCGGCTCTCGGCCGGGCGGCTGCAGGGGCTGCTGGACCCGTCGGGCGCGGCCGAGCTGCGCGCATCGCTGCGGGTCGAATAGGGCTTCAGGGGATCTCGGGGGGGAAGTGGTGGGCGCCGTCCGGCTGCAGCGGCAGCGGCATGGCCCAGGCGACGGCCTCCAGCGGCAGCGGCCCGTAGAGATGCGGGAACAGGCCGGGGCGCGAGCCGCCGGCCGCCTTCTCCCAGCGCAGCGTCACGCCCAGCGCCTCGGCCTTCGCCGCCACCAGCCAGAGATCGGGCTGCCCGGCGCGGTGCTTGGCCGCGCTGGCCCGCAGTTGCTCCGCCGTGGAGAAATGCAGAAAACCGTCGCGGGCATCCTCGGCACTGCCGCGGTAGAGGCCCATCGCGCGGGCCTCCTGCCAGTCGGCGTCGCGGACCATGGTGTAGATCAGGGGCTGCATGGCCCCGAGGCTTAGCCGGGATCGAGGCGGTAGAACAGCATCGCGCCGATCTCCGCCTGGGGCGCGCGGCCGACCGCCCAGGGCGGCAGCTCCTCGGCGCCATGCGCATGGGTGGCGCCGCCGGTCGGGTCCTGCAGCGTGCCGGAGGCGGCGCGCGCGGCGATGCGGCGGCAGATCGCCAGCCCCGGATCGCCGGCCGGCACCGCCAGCATCACCGCATGGCGGATGTGGTTGCGGTTCCAGCAGCTGAACTGGAAGGGCGCGCGGCAGATCGCCGAGAGGCCGCGGCCCCAATGGGTGGTGCCGGCCTCGGCCAGGCGGACGCGGTTCATGATGGTGGCGGCCAGCGCCTCGATGGCGCGCACCGGCCGGGTGCCCGCCTCGGCCCAGAGGGTCAGCGCCAGCACCTCCTGCGGCGGCAGGGCATGGGCGGCGGCCGGGATCATCGCGGGATGGGTCATGGCGGCGTCCTCAGGAACGGGCTTCGTCGTGCCAGGCGCGGCCCTGGCGGGCGGCCTGGGTGGCCTGGGCGGCGGTGGCGGCGCGGGCGGCGGCGTCGAGCTTCTCCTCGATGCGCAGCAGCTGGCGGCTCAGGCGCTGGTCGACATCGCGGATCAGCGACAGCGGGACGTAGGTGCGGGCGACCTCCAGCTTGAAGGCGGCCAGCTCGTCGCGGGTGCGCGACAGGGCGCCGGCATCCTGCGGCGGCACCTCCTCGGGCCGCTCATGCAGGTGCCGGCGCAGCCCGTGCAGCATCCAGAACAGCACGGCCAGCATCGGCGTCTGCGCGACGGTGGCGAGGGTGGCGGCCAGATTCTGGGGCTCCAGGTCGAAAGGCGGCATGCGGACCTCCTTCAGGGGGACGCGCGCGCGGCCGGCGGCGGGCGCCGGTCGCGTTGCTGGCTCGGGTTTTTCGGGGGAGCAGGGCAGGCTGCGGACGCAGCTCGGGCCTTGACGCGGAGAGCCTGCCGGGGATTTCGTTCTGAGTAAAGAATAAAATAGGAACGTCAGCCGCCGCGCCAGCCGGGGCCGCGCGGGGCGGGCGGCGCGCCGGGCAGGCGGACCGGCTCGGCCAGCAGGCAGCCGGCAACGGCATCCAGCGCGTCGTCGCGCAGCCCGGCGGCGTCGGGGCGCCATTCCGCCAGCTCGGTGGCGAAGGGGCCGTCCAAAACGGTCGCATGCGCGAAGAGCCGGCGCGCCGCCAGCAGCGGGTCGAAGCCGGCCAGGATCCTCTCCTGCTTGGGACGGTGGCTGTGCTGCTCGACGACGGCGCAGGCGGCGCCGGCGCGCGCCATCTCCCGCCGCAGCAGGGCAGGCAGGAAGCGGCCGATGCCATTGGTCTCGACCCGCACCACCGGCAGCAGCAGCGCGCGGGCGAGCGCGGCCACGGCGCGGCATTGCTGGGTGGCGGGATCGTCCACCGCCTGCGGATCATGGGTCAGGTAGAGCAGGCGGTGCAGGTAGTGGTGGCCCTCGGCATCGGCGAAGCAGGCGGCCAGCACGCTGCCATCGCCGCGGCCGGGGCGGCCATAGGCCGGGTCCCAGAAGCCGCCGCCCGAGACCATCCGCTGCCCCAGCAGCCGCAGCACCGGCCGGCCCAGCGCCTCGCGGTAGTCGAGCTCCTCGCGGTAGCGGACCAGCAGCGCCGGATCGAGCCGCGCGGCGGCGCCCGCCATCGGCCGCAGCAGCATCTGCCGGCCGAACTGCAGCGGGCCGACACGCTCGCGCAGCTGCGCCACGGAATCGACGGGAAAGCGCTGCGGCCAGGCGCTGCGCCCGGCGGCGCTGAGCAGCGGCACCGCCAGCCGCCGATACCCCGCCAGGAACGGCTTCTTCTCGTCCTCCGCCGCCGGGGCGCGGTAGAGGCTGTCGGCGCAATGCGGCGTGCCGACGTAGAGAATGGTGCCGCCGGGGGTCAGGACGAATTCGGTCTCGGCCAGGCGTTCGCGCAGCGCCTCGCGCTTGCCGGGCGTGTCGCAATTGCCGGCCACCTCGACATCGTCGCAGATGATGACATCGGCGCGGGCGCCGGTGATGTTGCCGAACAGCCCGGCCGCCAGCATCGAGGGATCGCGCAACGCGCCGCGCCGGGCGACGGTGAAGCGGTCCACCGCCCAGGCCTCGGGCGCCTCCGGCACCAGCGCCGCGCAGAGCGGATGGCGCTCGACGATGCGGCGCACCGTCGCCACCATCTTGGTGGCCAGCGGCAGGTCGGCCGCCAGCACCAGGATCCGCGTCTCCGGCCAGCGCGCCAGCAGCCAGGCGCAGTAGAGCCCGACCAGCGTCGACTTGCCGCAGCCGCGGAAGGCCATCAGCAGCAGCCGGGTGTCGCCGCCCGCCCGCCGCGCCTCGAGCCAGCGCAGGATCCGGCGATGCACCGCCGGCGTCCCCTGCCCCGCCTCGCTGTTCCAGATCCAGACGAATTCGCTGAGCTCAACCGGACGCTCCGTCATCGGAACCGTTGTCCTCCTCGTCGCCGTCGCTGTCGCCGTCGCTGTCGGGGGGCGGCGCGGCGAGGGCACCGCGCGCCTGGCGCAGCAGGGCCTCGGCCCGGGCCACGCCATCCGCCTCGCCGGCCGCGGCGGGGCCGGCGAGCTTCAGCAGATGCTCCAGATGCGCCAGCGCCGCCTTGGCGGCGGCGTGATGGGCGGCGAAGGCGCGGGCATCGTCATGCGCGCCCGGGGCCGGGCCGCGGGCGACGAAGGCGCCGTAATCCTCGACCACCCGCTGCACCGCCGCCTCCAGCCCTTCCACCCCCGGCGGCTTCCTCGGGCGCTTCATGCCTTCACCGCCCGCACCCGGATGGTCCCGGCGCCCAGGTCGATGGCGTCGACATGGCGGTTCCAGGCGGTCACCGTGATCAGCCCGTCGGCGCCGACATTGGCGTGGAAAACGATGCCGGTGGTCGGCCGGCTGAAGGCGGCCTGGACGAAATCGCCGGTGTGCACGCCGGGCAAGCTGACGCCGAGCTGCGCCGAGCCGCCGGCGGCGATGCTCGGCGGGTCCCAGGCGGCCTCGGCCACCAGGTCCCGCCGGCCATGCGGCAGGTTGGGCTGGCCGTAGAGCAGCGGCGGCGCGAAGCCAGGGTCGCAATAGAGCCGCATCGACCGCAGCTCGTAGTCGCGCGCCAGGCGGGCGACGCCGATGATGGCATAGGCGACGCCGTCGGCGACGCGCAGCGTCTGCAGCCGGGTCAGGGTGGCGTCGGCATTGTCGGCATTGCCCTGCCACCAGCGCGGCGTCTCCGCCCAGGCCATCGACATGCCGGAGGCGCGCACCTGCGGCCCGTGCACCGGCTCGGAGAGCAGCGCCATGGAGGCGTCGAAGCACTGCACCACCAGGCGCGGATCGTCGCCATCGACGGCCAGGGCGAATTCCTTGCAGCGCCGCGTGTCGACGACGAAGCCGAGGCCGCGCCCGCCGGTCAGCAGCACCCCCGAATCGGTCAGGGTGTAGTTGTCCAGCGCGGCGAAGGTGAACTGGGGCAGGCTGGTCGGCCCGCCGGAGACATTGGTCGACAGCGCCGCCAGCTTCTCGAACCCCGTTTCCGTCGCGCTCCAGCGGATCGCGGCGGCGCGGAGATTGGGCACGTCGCCGACCAGCCGCAGCGCCTCGCGATGGCCGACCGCCTGGTGCAGCGCCCGCACCACCGAGCCGACGCGCGTCGCGGTGCCAGCATAGTCGATCGAGACATTGTAGCCCTGGCTGGCCCAGGCGACCTCGTAGACATGGTCCTGGGCGCCGGCGGTGTGGCGGGCGACGAAGGGGTCGCAGCCCTCCATGCGCATGCCATAGACCATCACCGCGCGGCTGTTCACCTGCATCAGGAAGGGGATGCCGGTGCAGGGCTTGTCGCGCGACTGCAGCTCGAAGGCGGGGCCGTGGAAGACGTGGCGGTTGTGCGCGACATAGGCGCCGGGCTCGGCCGAGAAGCGCACGCCGAAGCGGTCGCGATCAACATTGACCGACTGGCCATGCGCGAAATGCCCGCCATAGTAACGGACCGAGGTGTTCCAGGCGCCCGCCGTCTGGGTGCGGACATCGAGCCCGATCCCGTTGTTGACGATACGGCCCAGATAGATGTCGCTGTCCTCGACGCCGCGCTCGACGCCGAGGGTGCGGATGCCGATGGTGAAGCCTTCCACCTGGCGCAGCTCGACCACGCAGGAATCCAGGTTGCGCAGCACCACGCCGATATCGCGCTCGTCCAGCCAGTCGGTGATGCTGGCGCGCAGCACGCGCAGGCCGTGATAATACTTGGCCTGGTTGCGCACCGCGGCGCCGTCGCCGATGGTCAGCGCCGTCTCGCCGCCGGGGCCGGCGTAGAGGATGGCACCGCGCATCACCAGCCCGGCCGCGGCGCCCGGGAAGACCAGCGGAATCGTCGTCCGGTGCGTGCCTTCGCCGATCTCCAGGAACTTGCCGGAGGCGCCGGCGGCGGCCATGGCGGCCTGCAGCGCCGGCCCGTCATCGGTGACGCCATCGCCCATGGCGCCGAAATCGCGCGCCGTCAGCCGCTCGGCCAGCTTGTCGGCGATGCTGCGCGGGATGGCGCCGCCGAAGGGCGCCTGCAGCACCGGGTCGCGCGGCAGCGCCGTCGCATTGCCCAGCGAATCGAAGCCCAGCACGCGGTTGGCGCGCCCCGCCTTGTCCGGCAGCACCAGCGAGGCGGGCAGATCCGTCGCCGGCGCCCGCAGCGCGCCCTGGAATTCCTCCCGCAGCTCCTGGGTGAAGGCGACCTGGCGGTCCAGCTCCTCGTTCAGGGTGGCGGCGCGCAGCAGGCCGTTCGGCTGGAAGTCGGTGACGCGCTGCACCGGCAGCACGCGGCGCAGCAGCAGCCGGCTGCCGGCCGGCGGCGGGCTGGCCAGCGTGACGCTGCCGCCGGCCGAGCTGCCGGCGCCGCTGACCGCATAGGCCGAGGCCGGCTGCAGCACGCCGTCGATGCGCAGCTCCAGGTCGCTCGCCTCGAAGATCGGGAAGGGATAGACGAAGACGGTCTGCGCGCCATCCGCCGCGTAGTGGACACGCGGCGCGATGTCGCCGATGCGGATGTGCTCGGCCATGCGGATCTCTCTTGCGGAAGGGTGGCGGGGACGGCGGCAGCCGCGGTGGGCGCTATTCCAGCAGCGAGCGCAGCGCGCCGCCGAAGCTGTTGCCGGCGCGCAGCCAGGTGGTGAGCGACCCGTCGGCGTTCAGCAGCGAGCTGCGCCCGGCCGCCATCCGCGCCGCGTAGCGGTCGGCGCTGTCGGCCGAGGCCTCGGCGGCGTCCTGCTGCAGCCCGGCGGTGATCGCCGCCGCCGAGCCCTGGTCGGGGCTGACGCCGGCCGCCGCCAGCCGCGCGCGGGTCGAGGCCATGGTGCGTTCCAGCGCCGCGTCGCGTTCGCGCGCTTCGGTCGCCTGCTGGGCCGCCAGCTGCTGCTGCCGGGCGGCCAGCGTCGCCGCCGCCTCCTGCTGCTGCGCTTTGGCCTGGGCCGCCTGCGCCTGGCCCTGGCGCACCGTGCCGTAGAGCGAGGCGCCGGTGCCGATCAGCGTGGCGATGGGGGCGAGCTGGGCCATCAGTCGGTCATCCTCGTCTCGGTGGTGACGGAAAGCAGCGTCAGCGGCAGCGGCGTGTCGCCCTCGATGCGCCAGAGCGGCTGCATCGTGTCGCGCCGCCAGCCGAAGCCGCGCAGGGTGACGTCGCCGGTGAAGCGCGCGGGTGCGGCGTCCAGCAGCGCGGTGTCGAGGCGGCGGAACGGCACCGGCTGGGTCCCGCGGCCGAGATCGACGGAGAGCGCCGCCGTCTCCAGCAGGCGGAAGCCGACCGAGACCAGCCGCAGCGGCCCGCTGCGCGCGCCGGCCGCGCCGCCCAGCTGCGGCGGCAGCGGCTCGATCACATGGGTGAAGCCGAGCCCGACCTGCAGCGCGAGGGCTGCCGGATCGACCGTGACGCTGTCGGCGCCGACGGTGGCCGGGCCGCGCGGCGCGCCGTCGGCGACGACCTGCACCACCCGCCCCGCCAGATGGCCGAGCCCGCCCCAGACGGCCTGCGCCGTGGCGCTGCCGCCGGTCAGCCCGGCATCGACGGCCAGCGCCGGATCGAAACGCTCCAGCCGCACGCTGCCATCGCGCTCGATGGCGCACCAGACGGTGCCGTCGATCTCGGCCAGCGACAGGAAGCGCCCGCCGGTATCCTGCCGCGTCCAGGCGGTGACCTGCTCGGCGCGGTAGAGGGTCAGCGTCGCCAGCCAGCCGCCTTCCATCGCCACATGCAGCAGCCGGCGCGTCTGGTCATAGGCCATGGCGACCGGCGCCTGCACCAGGTGGCGCGCCACCAGCGCCAGGTCGCTCGCCTGATAGGCCTGGGCGACATCGGTATAGGCGTATTCATGCACGGCCTGGCCGGAGCGGGCGACGAAGATGGTGCTGCCATCGACATCGACCGGGGCGATGCTGCGCGTGACCGGCGAGCCGATCCGCGTCTGCCGGTGCAGCTGGATCGAGGCCGGCGTCATCGGATCGCCGGTCACCATCCATTCGGCGCCCGAGGTGAAGACCTGCAGGTGCCGCCCCGAGAAGACGGCGCGGATGGCGTTCACCTGGTCCGACAGCAGGCCGAACTCGATCGCCTGGTCGTCCAGGCCGCTGCCCAGGTCGAAGTTGAACAGGTCGCCGGAGCGCGACAGCCACAGCCGGTTCGGCAGGTCGCGCGCGCCGCCGAGGACCAGCCGGTCCTGGTGGAAGCAGGCGCTGACCGGCCAGCCGCGGGCGCCGCTGAAGGCCGCCTCGTCCCAGTCGGTGGTCGCCGCGGTGGACGGCAGCGTCTCTGCCAGCTGCGCCGTCGCGGTGGTCGTCGAGGTGACGGAGGACACCACCAGCCGCTTGCCATACAGCCGCATCGCCGCGCCGACATGCCCGGGCTGGAAGAAATCCCCCGTGCAGATCAGCGTGATATCGCCATCGGTGCCGCTCGGGATCATCGCGATCCCCGGCGGCAGGAAGCGGAAGTAGGGCAGAGAGATCCAGTCCCAGCCGGCGATGGTCCAGCTGGTGTGGCTGGTCCGCGTCACCTTCTGCGGCGGCATCTCCGGATGCAGCAGCAGCAGGGTGTCGGCGCTCTGCGTCCAGGCCAGCTGGTCGAGCATGGCCGCGGTCCAGGGCGCAATGAGGCTGGCCACCTCGGCATCGCCCAGGAAGACCTGCAGCCGCTGATGCGTCAGCGCCAGCAGATAGGTCTGCTCGGTGTTGAACTCGAAGGCCAGCAGCCGCGCGGCGCCGGGCAGCACCGCGACATGCCGCAGCCCGGGGCGGCGGGTCACGCCGCCGGTCGGCTCGATGAAGACATTGCGCAGGCGGCGCGCGCCGTTCTCGAAGGCGCGCAGGTCGCCGCGGCCCAGCAGCTGGTCGCTGAGCTCGCCGGCGGTGAAGCTGGTCTTGATGCTGCGGCCGGCGGCCATCGCTCACCCCCTCGCCGTGATCAGCGGGAAATCCTGCAGCGCCCGCGTGGTCTTCTGCTGGCTGTCGACCAGCCGGGCCTGGCGGAACTCGGCCTCGGCCAAGCGGTGCAGCATCTCCGCGCGGCTGCTGCTCTCGGTCAGCGGGATGCAGAATTCGGCCGCCAGCCGCGTCGCCAGGGCAGAGGCGAAGAAAGCGGGAAAGGCGCTCTCGTCGGGGCGGAATAGATAGGTCAGCGTGACGCGCGGCGAATCCGCGTGCAGGCGGTTCTCCTGGATGCGGTACAGCAGCCCCCTGCCCGCCCCCTCGCCGCCCGCCGACAGCACCCGCAGGAAATCGGCGGGCAGCTGGAAGGCATAGGAGAAATCGGCGACGGGGACGGCCAGCAGGCGCGGCAGGTCCATCTGGCCCGAGGCGAAACTCCAGGGGTGCGAGGACAGCATCGCATCGCGCACCGACGGATACAGATTGGCCGCCACCTCCGCCTCGGCGCTGCCCTCCTCGAAGGACGCCACAGGCTGCGCGCCAATCTTCAGCAACGCCCGCGAGCACAGGACCAAAGCGGATAACGGCATGGCCTTCTCCTCAGACAATGACAAAAGACACGAGAGGGCTCCGCCCTCTCGCGCTCTCCCGCCAGGAAACCGGGTTTCCTGGACCTTCCATCATTCGAAGCAGCGCATGCGGACGACGCCGGCCGGGTCGATCAGGACCGCACCCTGGCTCATCATGTTGTTGACGAAATAGGCCGCGCGGTCGCCGTGCCAGGTGAGATCCGTCGTGATCTCCTGCGCGACGGCATGGCCGATGGCGGTCTTGTGGTAGAAATAGCAGAAGCGCAGGTTGCCGCTCTTGGTCAGGCCGGAATGCGGCATCCAGGTCGCGCCCAGCCAGTGCTTCACCTGCGTGCCCTTCCAGGGCAGCTCGCTGTCGCCGACATACTGGGTGTTGGCGAATTCCTCGATCTGCATCAGCTCCGACCACTGCTTCCAGCCGACCACCGCGAAACGCCCGCCATCATCGGGCACATCGGCGGCGCCCAGCATCTCGAAGGCCAGCAGCACCTTCGCCTTGGTCAACCCGTCGGTGTCGGTGGTGCCGGCGGCGGTGTCGGTCGCCTCCTCGATACCGGCATCGAGCGCCGCGATCACCAGCTCGTCGGTCTTGCGGCCCAGCGCATAGGCGCCGGCGGCGGCGACCACCTGGCGCTCGTCGACATTGGTCTTCAGCTCGTCCAGCCGGTCGATCCACTCGCCGGCATAATAGTCCTGCAGGAAGCATTCGACGGTCGAATGCGCCAGGTTCATCACCGGCACGGCGCCGTTGCGCGCCTTGGCGGCGGCGATGCCGTGGCCGACGATCGGGAAGACGGTCGAGGCGCCGCGCACCCCCGTCTTGCTGCGCACCGTCGGGCGCAGCTTGCTGCCCTGCCGCTGATAGGCCTCGTGCACCTCGGACTCGAACTGCTTGATGAAGACCTGGTCAATGGAACCGGACATGCGGTGTTCCTTCGCGAAGCATCGGGTTTCAGGGGTGGTTGGCCCGCGCGCGCGGTTGCCCGCCATGACGGCGGCCGCGCGGCGCCAGGCCAGGCCGCGGCGCCCACGAAGGGGTTGCGCCGCGGAAATTCTGGGCGTCGGGCCTCAGCCCTGGCCGAAGAGCTTCTTGAACCCGTCGGTGACGCGCTTGACGTATTCCGGCTCGCGCGAGCGCCAGTAGCGCGGGTCGCGCATCATCCGGCGCAGCGCCTGCTCGTCGATCGGCTCCGGCGGCGCGGCCTCGCGCGCCAGGCTCGGCTCGCCCTTCTGCATCATCCGGTGCAGCGCCAGCACACCCTCGGCCGTGGTCGACAGCGCCTCGAAGACGCTGGTCGGCAGGTTCGCCCTGCCCCAGCTGGCGATCTGGCCGGCGATGCGCTGGAAGCCCTCCGCGCCGCCGAATTCCTGCTCCAGCTTCGCGCGCTGCTTCTGCGCCTCGTAATCGGCGGCAGCCTCGGCGATCAGCGGCAGCAGCCGCTCGGCCGCCAGGTCATAGACCAGCTGCACCTGGGCGCAGGTGAAACCGGCCTCGTGCAGCCGCTTGTTGATCTCCGGATCCGAGCCGCACAAAGGATGCTTCTCGTCGATCGCGTATTCCTCGGGCGCGGCGGGGACGCCGAGCGCACGCCGGAAGCGGTTGCGCTCCTCCTCCGGCGCGTCCTCGCCGGGCGGCACCAGCCGCTGCGACAGGCGCTTCTCCAGCTCGCGATAGGATTTCAGCAGCGCCTCGACGCGCAGCGCCTGGCGCTCGCTGTCCCAGAACTTCTCCGGGATTGCCTCGGGGCGGGCTTCTTCGGTGTCGGGCGCGGGGTCCAGCAGGTTCTCGGCCATGCGGCGTCTCACTCCTCGGACGGGGTCAGGATGCCGGCCGGCGCGGACAGCGCGCGGGCCAGGTGGCGGGTGGCGGCGGCGAGGTCGAGCTGCGCCGCCGCCTGCGGGCCCAGCGCCGCCACCGCCTGCAAAAACAGCAGCGTGTTGGAGGCATCGGCACGGCCCTGGACGCGCGCCAGCGGCGAGTCGTAGGTCAGCCGCACCTCGCGCCCGTCCAGCAGCAGCGGCGGCACCTCGCCGCGGCGGCGCAGGATCGCCAGGCAGCGGGCGACCAGCGGCGTCAGCAGCTCGGCCTGCAGCCGGCCATAGGTGGCGCCCAGCAGGCGCGCGGTCTCGGCGCTGCGCTCCAGCACCTCGGTCGCCGTCATGCTGGGCTGGCGCGGCGCGGAGAGCCGGTCGGCCAGCAGCGCGGTGCGGATCCGCGCGCGCAGGTCGGTCAGCACCAGCTGCGAGATGTCGAAATTGCCGGGGGCCGCCAGCGGCGTCAGCCCGGCCGAGCCCGGCGCCTTCGGGATGATGGCGCCCGGCACCAGCTGGACGGTGGCCGGGTTCAGCACGCCGTCATCCTCGGCCTGCCAGATGCCGGTGGCGGCGATCGAGGCGTTCTTCAGCACCAGCTCCACCACCTTGTTGGCGGTGCGGATGTCGGGCAGCGCCTTCATCACCGGGCCGCGGCCATAGACCTCGCCCGGCGCCTTCATCCAGCGGAAGGCGATGAAGGGGCTGTCCAGGAAGCGCCCGGCGGCCAGCGGCACCGCGCGCCCTTCCCAGTCCAGCACGGCCAGGTAGCCGCAGCCGGTCCGCTCCGGCCAGACCGCCTCGACCACGCGGTGCTTTGCTGGGTTCTCCTCCGTGCCCTCGAGGCCGGGCGGCAGCACGGCCTCGGGGTAACGGCGGCGCAGCGTCGCGGCATCGAGGGTGGCGGCGCGGTAGATGGTATCGAGCCGGCCGCTCTCGCCCTCCTCCAGCACCGCCTCGCGCAGCGGCACGGCGGTGAAGCGCAGCGCGGACAAGCCGCCCGGCGGCGCCTCCTCCACCAGCAGCACGCCGCTGCCGGCGACGACCAGGTCGAGGAAGGCCTGGTGCATCTCGACCGCGAAGTTGGAGCGGTCGAGATGCCCCTGCAGCGTCTCCGCCGCCGCCTCCAGCGCCGCGGCCGCCGCCGGGCCCTGGGCGCTCTCGGCCAGCGCCCGCGACGGGGCCAGGCCGAACCAGCGCGACCAGGGCGGCGTCAGCTCGGCCAGCAGGCTGGCGGCCAGCTGCTCGGCCGCGTCCGGCGCGGTCGCGTCATAGAGCTGCGCGCCGCCGGCGCCGGGGGTGCCGGACAGCACGTGATCGTAGCATTCCTGCCAGACGCCCTCCCAGGGGCGGCGCCGGGCGAGTGCGGCCGCATGGCGCGGCAGCAGGGTCTCGGGGGTCAGGGTCATGCGCTCACTCCCCGAGCAGCGTCTTGCGCGCGCCCGCCAGACCCGGGGCGAGCCCGGGGGCGAGCGCCGGGACCGTCGCGGCGGCCGGCCTCTCCTCCAGCACGCCGCGGGCGGAGGTCGCGATGGTGCCGGCCAGTCCCCGGCGGGCGCGCTGCTGGTTCTCCGCCCGGGCGGTCTGCGCCACGGCCTCGGGGCTGGGCGAGGCGGCGGGCGTCGGATCGGCGGTGGCGGTCGGCGCGACGACCACCGGCTTCGGGGCACGGAACAGGCCACCCATGCGCGTGCGGGCTCCTCTGCGATCGGGGGATCGCGACCGCCCGACGCAAAAAACCCTGCCGGAGGGGTCCGGCAGGGCGCGAGGTCGGGAGGATCGCGGGGAGGATGCCGCCGGGCGCAACTCGCCCCTTGGCGACTGCAGTCCTACGCGCTCAGCGAGGCGGTGTCAACGATTTTATTCCTATCATAGGAATATTTCTCAAGGCGCCGGTACAACCCATGCGGGGTGACGGCAAAGGGCGCACCCTCGCCGAGCAGCGCGCGGCAGACCGAGACGCAGGAATAGGGGCTGAGCCCCGGCAGCCAGCCGCAGGCCGGCGGGCCCGGCTGGAACGGCCCGAGCACGGTGAGCCCGGCGCGGCGGTAGAAGCCCGGCAGGTCGAAGCCGGCCACCAGGTCGGGCCGCGCCACCAGCAGCCGGCCGGAGAGCGGCTCGATCACCGTCCAGCCGCGCGCATCCTCGACCACCGCGAAGCAGTGGCGGAAGCCCGGGCGCAGCAGCCGCAGCCAGGCGCGGTCGGCGCGGCCGCCGAAGCCGATCCAGACCTGCTGCACGCCCTCGGTCAGGGTGTGCCGCGGCGCGATGCGCAAAGGTTGGATCAGCGGCGGATCCCCGGCCGGGCTCATGACCGCGGGCCGGGCCAGGCCAGGATGGCGGCGCCTTCGGCCTCGGCCGGCGCGGGCGCCGGACCGGCGACGATGCCCTTCTGGCGCAGCGGCCAGTCGAGCCGCGACAGCGCCTCGCGCCACAGCCGCCAGTCGCCGCGCTCGCGCAGCGCGCGGGGGTCGGGCGCCTGGCCGCGCTCGCCCCAGAGGCGGAGGATGCGGGCATGCGCCAGCTCGATCCGCCGCTGGCGGTACAGCCGGTCGAGGCATTTCACCACGTCGTCGGGCTCGCAGGGGCGCTGGACCGCGCCGGCGCCGGCAACGATGCGGGCGCCTTCGCGCCGGGCGATCAGGGCATTCATGGTCCAGAACCAGGCCTGCTCGGCGCTGGCGAAGGGCTCGGCCTTGCCGAGCGAGGCCAGGACGGGGGCGTTGTGCGGGCGAAGGGCGGCGGTCATGTCGGGGGGTGTTCCTCGCCTTCCGGTTGATTAGCGTGCCGATCATTACGATTTGGTTTATAGGCGTCAAGACCTAAACGCGACTATTTTCCTATTGCGAAGGCTTCTAAAACCTAGGATGATCCACCCATGCGGCATGACGATATCTGGCGGGCGGTGGATGCCCTGGCGGCCGAGCATGGCCTCTCGCCCTCCGGCCTGGCCCGCAAGGCCGGGCTGGACCCGACCGCCTTCAACCCCTCGAAGCGGGTCGGCGCCGATGGCCGCGCCCGCTGGCCCTCCACCGAGAGCGTCGCCAAGATCCTGGCTGCCACCGGCACCGACATGGACAGCTTCGCCTCGCTGGTCACCGGCGCCCCCACCCTGAACAGCGGCGGCCGCACCATGCAGGGCCGCCGCATCCCGCTGATCGGCCTGGCCCAGGCCGGTGGCGACGGCTATTTCGGCGATGGCGGCTATCCGGTCGGCGGCGGCTGGGACGAGATCAGCACGCCCGAGCTGTCCGACCCCAATGCCTATGCGCTGGAAATCTCCGGCGACAGCATGGAGCCGGTGTTCCGCGACGGCGACGTCATCATCGTCTCGCCCAACTCGCCGGTGCGCCGCGGCGACCGCGTGGTGGTGCGCACGGTGAAGGGCGAGGTGATGGCCAAGGAGCTGCTGCGCCAGTCCGCCCGCCGCATCGAGCTGGCCAGCCTGAACCCCGCCCATCCCAACTACAGCTTCGACCTGGGGGAAATCGCCTGGATCCATCGGATCCTCTGGGCGAGCCAGTAAGGGAAGAATCCGGGGGCATTGAATGCCCCCGGACCCCCCCATTCATAAGGCCTCGTGGCGCCAAACTGACGGCGGGGTCCGGGGTGACACTGTCACCCCGGCGGGGGCCTGGGGGCGGAGCCCCCAGCGGCATGGCTTCAGGCCTTCGCCTTCATCGCCTCCAGGATCGCTTCCGCGTCCCACCCTGCCGGGCAGACCAGGAAGGTCCCGTCTTCCAGCGGCACCGTCGCCAGGCCGGTATCCTCATAGGCGCGCAGCAGGCCGGGCCCAACCTGCCAGAAGGCGTGGCCGACGCCGTTGCGCTCGCAGAGGTCGCGGAAGCGCCACATGGCGGCGATCCGGGCGCCCTCGTCGCCGGCCGGATCGCCCAGGCCGACCCAGAGATTGTCCAGCTTCAGGAAGGCGAAGCCGGCGCCGCGCCCACCTTCGGCAAAGAGGGCGGCATCGGCGGCCGCCGGCACCCGGCCGCCGAGCACGGCCAGGCGGGTGCGGGCGGCCTGGTCGAAGTCGCTGGCGCGGATGCGGGCGGGGCGCAGCAGGCGAAGGGCCGCGACCAGCAGCAGCACGCCGCAGAGGCCGACGGCGAAGCGCAGCGTGTCCGGCGCCCGTTCGGAGAAGGGCACCGACCACCAGGCCTCGTCGGCCACGTTCTGCCGCCAGCCGATGCGGGCCAGGGCCAGCGCCGCCACCGCGCTGGCGGCCAGCGGCACCAGGGTGGCGATGCTCAGCGGTTCGCCGGTCAGCCGGGCGTCGCGGTAGAAGGCGGTGCGCATGCAGGCGACCAGCCCGGCGAGCGCCAGGAAGGCGCCGGAGATGAACCAGGGCTCGCCGCGCAGCAGGGCGGTGATGCAGCCCAGCATCAGCAGGACGATGCCGCTGACCCAGGCGATGCGCAGCCGGCGCAGCATGCCATAGGCCGCGACCAGCAGCAGCGTGCCGATCACCGAGGCGGCGAAATGGCTGGCCAGCGCCGCCCATTCGCCGGCCCATTGCGCCAGCCGGGCGCCGCGCGCCGGCAGCGCCCCGATGAAGATCAGCGCGACGCCGGCCAGGCCCGCGAGACCCGCCATGGCCGGGCCTTCCAGCGCGTCGGTCACCCGCGTCTCGGGGCCGAGCCGGCCGAGCAGGTGGCGGCGCTGGTTGATCTCGAAGCCGGCGAAGAGGGCGCCGGCCAGGAACAGCGGCACGATGTAGTAGTAGAAGCGGAACAGCAGCAGGGCGCTGATCACCTGCGGCGCCGGGATATAGGGCTGCAGCCCGACCAGGATGGCGGTGTCGAAGACGCCGAGGCCGCCGGGGACGTTGGCGGCGAGACCCGCCGTGTAGGCGGCCAGATACAGGCCCACGAAGCGCGGGAAGGTCAGCCCCTCGGCCGGCGGCAGCAGGGCGTAGAAGATCATCGCGGTGACCGCGACATCGACCGCCGCCAGCGCCGTCTGCGCCAGCGCCATGCGGAAGCCGGGCAGGTCGATGCGGTGGCCGAAGGCGGTGAAATGCGGCACGAAGCGCGCCAGCAGCAGGTAGCTGGCGACGATGCACAGCATTCCCGCGCCGATCAGCTGCAGCGTCCAGGCCGGCACATGGCCGGCGGCACCGGGGATGATGTCGGGGTCGTGGATCAGGATGGCGCCGCCCAGCGCCATGCCGCCCAGGCCGAAGGTCAGGCTGGTGAAGGCGATGACCTTGGCGACCTCGCCCGGGGTCAGGCCCCAGGCGGCGTAGAAGCGGTAGCGGACGGCCGCGCCGGAGACCGCGGCGAAGCCCAGGTTGTGCGCCAGGGTATAGGCGCAGAAGGAGGCCAGCGAGGTGCGCAGATAGCTGACCGGCTTGCCGGCATAGACCGAGCCGAGCCGGTCGTAGATGGTCAGCACCGCATAGGCCAGCAGGGTCCAGCCGGCGGCGACCCAGAGCGTGTGGGCGGGCACCGCCTCGATCGCCAGCCGCACATCGGCCAGCGACAGGTGGCGGAATTCCCGCTGCACCACGTAGAGCGCGCCGACCAGCAGCAGCAGCCCGAAGACGGTGGGCCCGTGCCGCTTCAGCGCGCCGAGCACCGGACTCACGCCGCGGGGCTCTCCGCGCCCGCCGCCGCCGCGGGCGGGCGGGCCAGCGCCTCCTGGATCAGCCGCACCGTCTCCGGGATGCCGTAGGCGGCGGCCAGGCTGCCGAATCGCGGCCCCTGGTCGGCGCCGACCAGCACCTGGTAAAGGGCGTTGAACCAGCCACGCGCCACGCCGTTGGAGCCGTCCTTCATCACCTGGATGAAGGGCTCGCGCCGGCCGGCATCATAGACATCGACCTGGATGCGCTCGGCCTGCGGCAGGCCGGGAGGCAGCGCCTCGATCTCGGCCTGGTGCGCCAGCAGCAGGTCGACCAGCGCCTGGAAGCAGGGGCGCTCCTCCGGCGTCGGCGCCCGGGGCTTCAGGGTCGGCAGGATGAAGTCGCGCGAATAGGCGACGGCATAATCGACCAGCTGGGCCAGCAGCGGCTGGCTCTCCGGCGTGGCGCCGGGGGCGTAGTTGCGGACGAACTGCCACAGCCGCTCCGGCGTGTCGGCGGCCGAGACGGTGGCCAGGTTCATCAGCATGCCGAAGGTCAGCGGCGGCTCGGGCGCGTTGGGCGCCTCGCCGGCATGGATGTGCCAGGCGGGGGAGGCCGGGTCGGCATTGGCCCGCAGCTTCTCCCGCGCGGAGAGGTATTCGTCGGTGGCGCGCGGGATCACGTCGAAATGCAGGCGCTTCGCCCGGCCCGGCTGCTGGTACATGAAATAGGAAAGGCTCTCGGGCGGCGCGTATTTCAGCCATTCCTCGATGGTCAGGCCATTGCCCTTGGACTTCGAGATCTTCTGGCCGCCGGCATCGAGGAACAGCTCGTAGGTCATGCTGACCGGCGGCTCGGCGCCCAGCACCCGGCAGATCTGGGAGGACAGCTTGACGCTGTCGATCAGGTCCTTGCCCGACATCTCGTAATCGACGCCCAGCGCGAACCAGCGCATCGCCCAGTCGGCCTTCCACTGCGCCTTGACATGGCCGCCGGTGACCGGGGTCTCGAAGCGCTCGCCGGTCTCCGGGTCGCGCCAGACGACGGTGCCGTCCTGCGGGCGGGTCTCCTCCATCGGCACCTGCATGACGATGCCCGTCTTCGGGTGCACCGGCAGGAAGGGCGAATAGGTGGCGCGGCGGTCGGGGCCGAGGGTGGGCAGGATCACCTGCCGGACCTCCTCGTGCCGCTCCAGCATGCGCAGCAGGGCGGCGTCGAAGCGACCCGAGCGGTAGTAGTCGGTGGCCGAGGCGAATTCGTAGTCGAAGCCGAAGGCGTCGAGGAAGGCGCGCAGCCGGGCGTTGTTGTGGTGCCCGAAGCTCTCATGCGTGCCGAAGGGATCGGGGATGGCGGTCAGCGAGCGGCCCAGGAAGGGGCGCAGCATCTCGCCATTGGGGACGTTGTCCGGGATCTTGCGCAGCCCGTCCATGTCGTCCGAGAAGGCCAGCAGCCGCGCCGGCAGGCCGGTCAGCCGCTCGAAGGCGCGCTTGACCCAGCTGGTGCGGGCGACCTCGCCAAAGGTGCCGATATGCGGCAGGCCCGAGGGGCCGTAGCCCGTCTCGAACAGGGCCGAGGGTTTGCCGGCTCCAGCAAGGCGATCGGCGACCTTGGCGGCTTCCTCGAAGGGCCAGGCCTTGACAGTGCGGAGCGATGGATCGGCGGTCATGCCCGCCCCATGCCAGCGCCACGAGCGCCGGTCAACGCGCGCAATGGCAGGGCAGCCACCGCATCCTTGCGTTTCCATCACCTTTGGGAAAAACCGCGCCCCGTCCTGGCCTCGTTCGCCTTTTGCCCCTAGGTTCCGCCGGTGCCCCCCGCCGCCCGGGCGAACAGCCCCCATCCCCCTCGCCTGCTGCTGCCTGACGGCCCGGCGCTGGTCACCCCGGCGCCCGGGCAGGCCGCGCTGCTGACCCCGGATGGCGAGCTCTTCACCCCCCGCCCGCGCGAGCTGCCCGGATTGCTGCGCGAGCTCGGCCCGCCGATCCTGGTGCATGCGCCGGCGACGGCGAAGCGGCTGAACCTGCCCGGCCTGCCCGGCGCCTATGACCTGCTCGAGCTCTTCGCCTTCTGCCTGCCCGCCACCCCAGCGCCGCCGACGCCGAGGGGCCTGGCCCTGGCGCTCGACATGGAGCCGCCGGCCGATGCCGAGGCCGCCGCCGCCCTGCTGCCGCAGATGGCGGCCGAGCTGCTGCGCCGCCTGGCCCGCGCCCGCGGGGCGGTGCTGAACAAGGATGCCGGGGCCATGGCCGCGCGGATGCGCGATGCCGCCGACTGGCCCTGGGCGGAGGCGGTGCTGGCCGCCATCGGCCATCCCGCCGCGCGCGGCTCGGCCGATGCGCTGAAGGTCTGGCGCGTACTGCCGGACTGGGAGGAGGAGGCGCCGCCGCCGCCGCCGGCCAGCCACAGCGTCAGCCCCGCCGATGCCCGCGCCCGCCTGGCCGAGATCCTGGGCGAGGGCGCCGAGCAGCGCCCGTCGCAGGCCGATTTTTCGTCCGCCGCCTCGATGGCCTTCACCCCGCGGGAGAATCCGGGCGAGCCGAAGCTCGTCCTGGCCGAGGCCGGCACCGGCACCGGCAAGACGCTGGGCTATGTGGCGCCGGCCAGCCTCTGGGCCGAGCGCAACGGCGCCCCGGTCTGGATCGCCACCTATACCCGCAACCTGCAGCGCCAGCTCGACCAGGAGCTGGCCCGGCTCTACCCGGACCCCGAGGAGCGCCGGAAGCGCGTCGTCATCCGCAAGGGCCGCGAGAATTATCTCTGCCTGTTGAACTATGACGAGGCGGTCACGGGCGCCATGGCCGGGCGGATCACCGCGCTGTCGCTGGTCGCGCGCTGGGCGCTGGCCACCCGCGACGGCGACCTGCTGGGCGGCGATTTCCCCGGCTGGCTGTCGGAGCTGTTCCCGGCCGGCGCCATCTCGCTGCTGGCCGACCGGCGCGGGGAGTGCATCCATTCGGCCTGCCCGCACTGGAAGCGCTGCTATGTCGAGCATTCGATCCGCCGCGCCGCCGGCGCCCATCTGGTGGTGGCCAACCACGCGCTGGTGATGGTGCAGGCGGCGCTGGGCGGCGGCGAGGACGGGCCGGCGCTGCGCTATGTCTTCGACGAGGGCCATCATTTGTTCGACGCGGCCGATGGCGCCTTCTCGGCCGAGCTGTCGGGGGCCGAGATGGCCGAGCTGCGCCGCTGGCTGATGGGCAATGAGGGCGGCCGCGGCCGGGCGCGCGGCCTGCGCCGCCGGCTGGAGGAGCTGCTGGTCGACCATCCGGCGCTGCTGCCGCCGCTGGAGCTGACCGAGCATGCGGCACGCGCCCTGCCCTCGCCCGGCTGGTGGGACCGCTGGGCCGCCCTGCCCGAGGCGGATACCGAGCAGGCCGAGGACCGCGAGGAGGAGCCGGAGGACCCGCGCGGCCCGACCCTGCCGCGCATGCCCGCCCGCCCCGGCTTCCGCGACGGCTCCCCGGCCGAGGAATTTCTCCGGGCGGTCCGTGGGCAGGTGATGGCCCGCACCGCCGAGGGCGATCCGCTCTACGACGCCGAATGCGACCTGCATCCGCTGCATGACGGCCTGCCCGAGGCCGCCGCGACCCTCGAAACGGCGCTGGAATCCCTGCGCGACCCGCTGAAATATCTCGGAAAACTTCTGGCCGAGCTGCTCGAGGACCCGGAGCAGGAGCTGGAGACGGGGGTGCGCATCCGCCTCGAGACCGCCTGCCGCAGCATCGAGCGCCGTGCCGTCATGCCGCTGACTGCCTGGCTGTCGATGCTGCGCCGGCTGCGCGAGGAGCCCGCCGAGCCCGGCCAGCGCCCGACCTATGTCGACTGGCTGGCGCTGACCCGGCGCGAGGGCCGCGACATCGATGCCGGGCTGCACCGCCACTGGCTGGACCCGACGGTGCCCTTCGCGACGCAGGTGGCGGCGCCGGCGCATGGCGTGCTGATCGCCTCGGCGACGCTGCGCGACACCGCCCGCCGCGACCCCGAGGCCGCCTGGCGCGAGGCCGAGGCCCGCACCGGCGTGCAGCACCTGGCCAGCCCGGCGATCCGCGCCGCCGTGCCCTCGCCCTTCGACTATGCCGCCAATACCCGCGCCTTCGTGGTGGAGGACATGAGCCGCGACAGCCCGGGCCAGGTGGCGGCGGCCATGCAGCAGCTGTTCCTGGCGGCCGGCGGCGGCGGGCTCGGCCTGTTCACCGCCATCCGGCGGCTGCGCGACGTGCATGCCCGCATCGCCCCGGCGCTGGCCGAGGCCGGGCTGCCGCTCTATGCCCAGCATGTCGACGCCATGGACAGCGCCACCCTGGTCGACATCTTCCGCGCCGAGGAGGACTCTTGCCTGTTGGGCACCGATGCGCTGCGGGACGGGGTCGACGTGCCGGGCCGGGCGCTGCGGCTCCTGGTCTTCGACCGGGTGCCCTGGCCGCGCCCCTCGATCCTGCACCGGGAGCGGCGCATCCACCTCTCCGGCGGCAGGCCCGGCGGCTATGACGACGCCATCGCCCGCCACCGGCTGCGGCAGGCCTTCGGAAGATTGATTCGCCGCGCCGATGACCGCGGCGTCTTCGTGCTGCTCGACCCGCGCACCCCGTCCCGCCTGCTCGCCGGCCTGCCCGAGGGGGTGGTGCCGCAGCGCCTGGGCCTCGCCGAGGCGGTTCGCCAGACAACCGCCTTCCTCTCCGAACGTTGAACCGCGCGCCGCAACGCGTTAGGCCTTGCAGCAATAAGGATAGAGCCGATGCCGCATACCAAGATCCGCTTCACCGCCCAGGAGGCGCTGATCTGCGCCATGGTGCTGATGTCGGCGGCCGACCGGCAGATGTCCGACGCCGAGCTCGGCGTGATGTCCCGCCTGGTGCAGGAGCTGCCCGTCTTCGCCGATTTCCACCCGCAGGAGATCGAGCGGGTGACCGAGAGCTGCCTCAGCCTGCTGGAGCAGAATGACGGGCTGGACCGCGCCTGCGCCCTGATCCGCGAGGCGCTGCCGCCGCGCCTGCGCGAGACCGCCTATCTGCTGGCCTGCGAGGTCGCCGCCGCCGATGGCGACGCGACGCAGGAGGAGCTGCGCTTCCTGCAGGATTTCCGCATCGGCATGGATCTGGACCGGCTGATCGCCGGCGCCATCGAGCGCGCCGCCAAGGCCCGCTACCAGATCATCTGATTCTGACGGTTCGTGTCTTTCAGGCGGCGGCGCGGGACGCCGCCGCCCGATCCGCAGCGCCAGCCTGGAAGGGATGAAGACGATGGACCCGCGGCCGACGATCGAGGCGCCGGACGACGACCCCTTCCTGTGGCTGGAGGAGATCGAGGGCGAGCGGGCGCTCGCCTGGGTCGCCGCCCAGAACGAGCAGGTGCTGCAGCGCCTGGCCGATGACCGGGTGGCGGCCGACCGCGACGGGCTGAAGGCGGCGCTCGACCGCCCGGGCAAGCTGCCGCACGTCACCCGCCGCGGCGCGCATCTCTACAATTTCTGGCAGGACGCGGCGCATCCGCGCGGCATCTGGCGCCGCACCACCATGGCCGGCTTCCGCCAGGAGCAGCCGGACTGGCAGGTGCTGCTGGATCTCGACGCCCTGGCCGCCGCCGAGGGCGAGGACTGGGTCTGGGCCGGCGCCACCACCCTGTTCAGCGCGCATGACCGCGCCATGCTGCGCCTGTCGCGCGGCGGGGGCGATGCCGTGGTGCTGCGCGAATTCGACCTGCACAGCCTGGCATTCCCTGGCGACGGCTTCACCCTGCCAGAGGGCAAGAGCAGCACCGTCTGGCTGGACCGCGACACGCTGCTGCTCTCGACCGCGCTCGGCGAGGGCAATGCCACCAGCGCCGGCTATCCGCGCCGCATCCGCCTCTGGCGCCGCGGCACCGACCCGATGGCCGCCCAGGTCCTGTTCGAGACCGCGGTCGAGAGCATGGGCGCCTGGGGCAGTGTCGATCGCGAGGGCGGCCAGGAAGTGCTGATCTTCATGGAGAAGACCGGCTTCTTCGACGGCATCATCTTCCTCGGCGACCGCAGCGGGCCGCAGCACCGCGTGCCGCTGCCGACCGATGCGACCTATGCCTGGCAGGCCGGCCATGTGGCGGTGAAGCCGCGCACCCCCTGGACGGTGGGCGCGGCGACCTATGCCCCCGACACCCTGCTGGTCCTGTCGCTCGACGCGCTGATGGCCGGGCATCTCGACCCGCGCGTGGTCTTCACGCCGGAGCCCCGCCGCGCGCTGCAGGGCTTCTTCTGGTGCCACGGCAAGCTGGTGCTGGCGATCCTCGACAATCTGGCGCCGGTCTATCAGCTGCTGACGCCGGGCAGCTGGGACTCCGCCGAGGTGCCCGGCCTGCCGCAGATCGGCGTGGTCGACCTCTGGCCGCTGGATGCCGAGCTGGAGGAATCCGACGGCACGCTGCTGGCCATGGCACAGGACCCGGTGACGCCGCCGCAGTTGCTGCTCACCTCCACCGCGCCGGCCGCCCCCGCTTTGCTGAAGGCCTCCTCCCCGAGCTTCGACGCGACCGGGTTGACGGTCTCCCGCCACGAGGCCGTCTCGGTCGATGGCGAGCGCATCCCCTATGTCCAGATCGGGCCCAGGGACGAGTCCGGCCAGGCGCCGGTGCATCTCTCGGCCTATGGCGGCTTCCAGGTGTCGCGCCTGCCCTATTACTCGGCGGGCGTGGGGCGGCTCTGGCTGCAGAAGGGCGGCACCGCGGTGATCGGCCAGATCCGCGGCGGCGGCGAGTTCGGCACCGCCTGGCACGAGGCCGGCCGGCTGGCCGCCAAGGCGCGCAGCCATGACGATTTCGCCGCCATCGCCGCCGATCTGGTGGCGCGCGGCGTCACCGTGCCGCAGCGCATCGCCGCCGAGGGCGGCTCCAATGGCGGGCTGCTGATCGCCAATATGCTGACCCGCTACCCGGAGTGGTTTGGCGCGCTGTTCTGCACCATCCCGCTGATCGACATGCGCCGCTACACGAAGCTGCTGGCCGGGGCGAGCTGGATCGCCGAATACGGCGACCCGGAGAAGCCCGAGGACTGGGCCTTCATGCAGCACTTCTCCGCCTATCACGCGGCCAGACCGGGCCAGCCCTATCCGCCGATCCTGCTGGCGACGACGCGGCGCGACGACCGGGTGCATCCGGGCCATGCCCGCAAGATGGCCGCCAAGCTGCAGGAAATGGGCTACCCGGCCGCCTTCTACGAGCCCGAGGCCGGCGGCCATGGCTATGGCAAGGACAATGCCGAGGTGGCCAGCTTCTCGGCGCTGGGGGCCGCCTTCCTGCGCCGGGCGATCGGCTGGGAGACGGCCTGAGGCCCTATTCCGGCTGGCTGACGTAGATCGCCACGCCGAGGATCATCGCGACGAAGCGGAAGGCCGATTCCTGGCCGTTCCATTGGGCGGATTGCCACATGGCGAACCATTCGCCGCCCAGCACCTGGAAGCCCAGGAACCAGACCAGGAAGCCCAGGGCGGCGCCGGCATGCACCCAGGCCTTGGCGCGGCCGAAGCCCGCGCCGCGGAAGCCGCGCGCCATGGCGATCGCGCCCAGCGCGAAGCAGGCCCCGGTCAGCGCCTCGCCCAGGATGATGGCGGCATAGCCGGCATGCCACAGCGCCGGCGCGGTGATCGCCCGGCTGCGCAGCGCGCTGTCGGGAAAGGTCGTGTCCATGCTCAGCACATGCGCCACGAAGGCGAAGTTCGAGCCGTAGTCGGTGAGGTTGTTCCAGGCCACCAGCAGGGCGAAGGCCGCGAGCCCCGCCACCATGGCCAGCTTGGCCGCCCGCGCCGCCTGCTGCGCGCGGGTCATTCCGGCCGGCAGGACGGCCTCGCCCCCTGCCGGCACGGGCCGTCGCTCAGAGCGGCTTGAGGTTGCTGGCCGCGGCCTTGCCGCGCTCCATCACCACGTCGTAGCTGATCTTCTGGTTCTCGTTCAGCCCCTGCAGGCCGGCCTTCTGCACGGCGGTGATGTGCACGAACACATCCTTGCCGCCGTCCTGCGGGACGATGAAGCCGAAGCCCTTGGTGGCGTTGAACCACTTGACGGTGCCGATCGCCATGTCGTTGCACTCCTTACAATGCGCTTGGCAGGGCAGGAGCGCCCTCGCCCGTGAGGTCCATCCGTGTCCCGGTACGGCTTGAAGAGCGCCCGGGTCTCCGGAGGCACGGCAAGGCGGGCGGAACGGCTGGCACCCCGAAAGTGAGGCAGATCGTTTACAGCCTGTCAACGTAAACCGCCCGGTTCACGATCGATTCCGCAACGAAGCGTCGCTGCACTGCGCTGCAACATTGCCGAGCCGGCCGGCCCCGCCCGCGGCTGGCGGCCGGTGGCGTGGCCCGCTGGCCGCAACGCAGAAGGGGCGGCCCTTGCGGACCGCCCCTCCCCGAAATCCCGATCCCTGTGAGAGGCCGGTGCCGCCGCTCTCAGGAGGAGAGCGGCAGCCCCCGACCTCCCGGGGAGATCAGAAGTCCATGTCGCCGCCCATGCCGCCCATGCCGCCCGGGCCGCCGGCCGGAGCCGCCGCCTTGGCCGGACGCTCGGCGATCATCGCCTCGGTCGTGATCAGCAGGGCGGCGATCGAGGCCGCGTCCTGCAGGGCGGTGCGAACCACCTTGGTCGGGTCGATGATGCCGGCCTCGACCAGGTTCTTGTACTCGTCGAGCTGCGCGTCGTAGCCGTACTCGTAGGTCGCGTCGCGCAGGACCTCACCGGCGATGACGGCGCCGTCCTTGCCGGCGTTCTCGGCGATCTGCTTCAGCGGCACGGCGATGGCGCGGCGAACGATCTCGACGCCGACCTGCTCGTCGTTGTTGGCGCCCTTCAGCTCGGCCAGCTTCAGCGAGGCGCGCAGCAGCGCCACGCCGCCACCCGGGACGATGCCTTCCTCGACGGCGGCGCGGGTCGCATGCAGCGCGTCGTCGACGCGGTCCTTGCGCTCCTTCACCTCGACCTCGGTCGAGCCGCCGACGCGGATGACGGCGACGCCACCGGCCAGCTTCGCCAGGCGCTCCTGCAGCTTCTCGCGGTCGTAGTCCGAGGAGGTCTCCTCGATCTGCGCCTTGATCTGCTCCACGCGGCCCAGGATGTCGTCCTTGGAGCCGGCGCCGTCGACGATCGTGGTGTTCTCCTTCTCGATGCGGACGGTCTTGGCCTGGCCAAGCATCTGCAGCGTGACGGTCTCGAGCTTGATGCCGAGATCCTCGGAGATCACCTGGCCACCGGTCAGGATGGCGATGTCTTCCAGCATGGCCTTGCGGCGGTCACCGAAGCCCGGCGCCTTGACGGCGGCGATCTTCAGGCCACCGCGCAGCTTGTTGACGACCAGGGTGGCCAGGGCCTCGCCCTCGACATCCTCGGCCACGATGATCAGCGGGCGGCCCGACTGCACCACCGTCTCCAGCAGCGGCAGCATCGGCTGCAGCTGGGACAGCTTCTTCTCGTGGATCAGGATGTAGGGGTTCTCGAGCTCGGCGATCATCTTCTCCGCATTCGTGATGAAATACGGGGAGACGTAGCCGCGGTCGAACTGCATGCCCTCGACGACGTCGAGCTCGGTCTGGATGCCCTTGGCTTCCTCGACCGTGATGACGCCCTCGTTGCCGACCTTCTCCATCGCGGTCGCGATCATCTCGCCGATCTCGCGCTCGCCATTGGCGGAGAGCGTGCCGACCTGGGCGACCTCGGCGGAGGTGGTGATCTTGCGGGTCTTGGACTTCAGGTCCTCGACGATGACGGCGACAGCCTTGTCGACGCCGCGCTTCAGGTCCATCGGGTTCAGGCCGGCGGCAACCGCCTTGGCGCCCTCACGGATGATGGCCTGGGCCAGCACGGTGGCGGTGGTGGTGCCGTCGCCGGCCAGGTCGTTCTGCTTCGAGGCCACTTCGCGCACCATCTGCGCGCCCATGTTCTCGAACTTGTCGGCCAGCTCGATTTCCTTGGCGACCGTCACACCGTCCTTGGTGATGCGCGGGGCGCCGAAGGACTTGTCGATGACCACGTTGCGGCCCTTCGGGCCCAGGGTCACCTTGACGGCGTCGGCCAGGATGTCCACGCCGCGCAGCATGCGCTCACGGGCGGAGGCGCCGAACTTAACGTCCTTAGCAGCCATGATAGTTACCTCGTCTGTTCAGGTGGAAAACGGGAGTCCGCAGATCTGATCCGGTTGCCCGGGAAATCAGGCCGCGATCACGCCCATCAGGTCGGATTCCTTCATGATCAGCAGCTCTTCGCCGCTGATCTTCACTTCGGTGCCCGACCACTTGCCGAACAGCACGCGGTCACCGACCTTGACGTCCAGGGCGACGACGACGCCCTGCTCGTTGCGCGCGCCGGACCCGACGGCGACGATCTCGCCTTCCATCGGCTTTTCCTTCGCGGTGTCGGGGATGATGATGCCACCGGCCGTCTTCTCTTCGGCGGTCAGCCGGCGGACGACGACGCGATCATGCAGGGGACGAAACTTCATAAGACCCTCTCCTGACGCCCTATCTGGCGCATTCAGCGACGGTTGCCCCACCCGATAGGTGAGCCTTGTTAGCACTCACCACGGGCGAGTGCTGACGATCTAGGATGCCCCGCGAAGGTCGTCAAGCGCTGAGCAGCACTCTCTGCAACTGAGTGCCAAGTCACTGAAATCGCAGTTTTTCTTGCGCGTCCCCAGCCCCCGCATGCGATGCTGCGAAGCGCCTGGGACGCGGGTTCCGTGTCCGGCCAGCCCGGCCGGGTGCCAGCCCGCAGGCGGTCCCGGGCCTGGCCAAGAGGAGCGCGCATGCTGTTGCGGGATATCCAAGCCTTCGTCCGCATCCCGGATTGGCGCCTGACCACCGCGGAAATTCTCTACCACCTGCCGGACCATCCGGGGCTGCTGCAGAGCTTCCTGTGGCAGAAGCTGGACCATGCGCCCGGCTTCCCCGAGCTGCACCGTTTCCTGGAATTCTGGCAGCGTGAGATCCACGGCCCGCTGCATTCGGTCCGCGTCGCCTCCAGCGCGCTGACCCGGCCCGCCGAATTCCGCTATGGCGGCGGCGAGTTCACCCTGCACTGAGCGGCATGCCGGGGCCGCCCGGCGGCTTCATCGGATGAGCCGCCCCGCGGCGTCACTGTAGCAGCTGCCGCGCGGCTGCGCTGTATGAAAGGTCGAAAGCGGGCGGCTTCAACCGCCCGCCGCCCGGCGGCGCCTCACAGGATGGCGAGCAGCACCGCCAGCGTGCCGACCGACAGGATGGTCGAGAGCAGCACCGTCGCCCCCGAGCGATCGGCCCCGGCGGCATAGCGGCGGGCCAGGAAGAAGGCATTGGCGCCGGTCGGCATGCCGGCCGCCAGCACCGCCACCGCGGTCATCAGCGGCGACAGGCCGCAGAGCCGGCAGACCAGCCAGACCAGCGCCGGCATCAGCAGCAGCTTCAGCGCCGAGCCGAGCAGCGCCTCCGGCCAGTCGCGCCGCGCATTGAAGGCGATCAGGCTGGCACCCAGGCAGAACAGCGCCACCGGCGGCCCGGCCAGCCCGGTCATCTCCAGGAAGCGCCGCGCCACCGGCGGCACCGGCACCCCCGACAGCGAGACCACCAGCCCGATCAGCACCGCCATGACGATCGGGTTCTTCAGCACCGACAGGAAGGTGGCCTTCAGGATCGCCAGCAGCGGCGCGCGGGCATTGTGGGCGATCTCGCCGACCACCGTGCCGATCGGCAGCAGGATCAGCGAATGCAGCCCGACGATGGCCAGCATCTGCGACAGCCCGGCCTGGCCATAGGCCGCCAGCACCAGCGGCACGCCGATCATCGCCGTGTTGCCGAAGGCGGTGTTCAGCGCGAAGGTCCCGCCCTCGGCCAGCCGCATCCGCAGCACCAGGCCCGACATCGCCAGCGCCAGCGCATAGGTCGCCAGGCACCCGGCGAAGAAGGCGAAGGCGGTCATCCCGGCATTCGGATGCGGCGTGGTGGCGCCGTTGATCAGCAGGCAGGGCATCGCCAGGCGGAAGACGAAATCGGTCATGCCGGTCAGCCCGGCCTCCGAGATCCAGCGCCGCCGCGCCGAGACATAGCCGATGCCGATCAGCAGGAAGATCGGCGCGACGACGGTGAGCAGCGTCTCCATCAGCCGGGCTGGCCCCGCATCAGGGCCGCAGCAGCCCGCCGACGAAGCCTTCCAGCCAGGGCTGGCGCGGCCGGGCGCAGCGCGCCGCCTGCAGGATGGCGCGCACCGCGCCGACCGTCGCGTCGAATTCCTCGTTCACCAGCACATGGCCGAAATCCTGCCAGTGGCTGATCTCGTCGCGCGCCGCCTGCATGCGGCGGGCGATCTCCTCGGCCGAATCCTGGCCACGGCCCTGCAGCCGCCGCTCCAGTTCCTCCAGGCTCGGCGGCAGCAGGAAGACGCCGACCACGTCGCCCGGCAGCGCCTGCTGCAGCAGAAGATGCCCCTGCCAGTCGATATCGAACAGCACGTCCTGCCCGGCCGCCAGCGCCGCCTCCACCGGGGCGCGCGGCGTGCCGTAGCGCCGGCCGAAGACTTCCGCGGACTCCAGCATCTCGCCCCGGGCTTCCATGGCCAGGAACTCGTCCATGCCGCGGAAGAAGTAGTGCACCCCCTCCTCCTCGCCCGGCCGCGGCTGCCGCGTCGTCGCGCTGACCGACAGCTTCAGCGCCGGCTCCTGCGCCAGCAGCGCCCGGCTGACCGAGGATTTCCCCGCCCCCGACGGCGCCGCCAGCACCAGGCAGAGGCCGCGTCTGGTCTCGTTGCTCATTCGATGTTCGCCGCCTGCTCGCGCAGCCGCTCGATCGCGGCCTTGAGGTCGAGGGAAAGCCGGGTCAGCGCCAGGCTGGCCGATTTGGCGCCCAGCGTATTGGCCTCGCGGCCGAATTCCTGGGCCAGGAACTCCACCCGCCGGCCGACCGCCTCGGGCAGCGCCAGCAGGGCGCGCGCCGCATCGACATGCGCGCCGAGCCGGTCCAGCTCCTCCCGCACGTCGGATTTCTGCGCCAGCAGCGCCACCTCGGCGGCCAGCCGCTCCTCGGGCACGCGGTGCTCGCCCTCCAGCAGCTCGGCCAGCGCCGCCTGCAGCCGGGCGCGATGCGCCGCCGGCTGCGCCGCCGCCTCGGCCAGGGCGGCCTCCCGCAGCGCCGCGATCTCGGCCAGCAGCGTCTCCAGGATGGCGGCCAGCTTGTCGCCCTCCGCCGCGCGCGACTCGGCCAGAGCGACAAGCGCCGCGTCGAAGCCGGCGGCCAGGGCGGCGTGCTTGGCGCCCTCCTCCTCCTCGGCCGGGGCCTGCGACTCGGCGCGCAGCACGCCGGGCAGGGCCAGCACCGCCTCGGCCCGTGGTGGCGGGCAGCCGGGGATGCGCGCCGCGACCTCGACCAGAAGGGCGATCGCCTGCTCCAGCGTCGCCGGGTCAGGGGTCAGCCGCGCCGCCCGCTCCTCCCGCTTCAGGGTCAGCGTGGCGGAGATATTGCCGCGCCGGAACCGCGCCGCCGCCGCCTCGCGCAGCCGCGCCTCCAGCCGGTCCAGCCCGGGCGGCAGCCGCAGCCGCACATCCAGGCCGCGCCCGTTGACGCTGCGCAATTCCCACACGAAACCCGTGCCATCCGGCAGGGTGCCCGCCTGGCGGGCAAATCCGGTCATCGAGGAGAGAGCCATGTCCGGCTTCTCTCCCCCTCCGCAGCAGGATGCAAGGCATGGCGAGCAGACCCTGGCGCCGTATCGCCATCACCGGCGCCTCCTCCGGCCTCGGCCGCGCCCTGGCCGAGGCCTGCGCCGGCCCCGGCGTCACCCTCCATCTGGCTGGCCGCGACCCCGGCCGGCTGGCCGCCAGCGCCGCCGCCTGCCGCGCCCGGGGCGCCAGCGTGATGGAACAGGCCCTCGACGTGCGCGACGCGGCCGCCTGCGGCGCCTGGATCGCCGCCATGGACGGGCTCGACCTGCTGATCGCCAATGCCGGCATCTCCGGCGGCACCGGCGGGCAGAGCGAGCCGATGGACCAGGTGCAGGCGATCTTCGCCACCAATGTGCAGGGCGTGCTCAACACCGCCCTGCCGGCGATGCAGAAGATGGCTGCCCAGCCGCCCGATTCGCGCGGCCTGCGCGGCCAGGTCGGCGTGGTCGCCTCGGTCGCCGCCTTCGTCGCGGCACCCGGCGCCGCCGCCTATTGCGCCAGCAAGGCCGCCGTCCAGAACTGGGCCGAGGCGACGGACGCCACCGAACGCGCCCGTGGCCTGCGCCTGCACGCCATCTGCCCGGGCTATATCCGCACGCCGATGACGGCGGTGAACGCCTTCCCCATGCCCTTCATGCTGGAACCCGAGGAGGCCGCCCGCCGCACCCTGGACGGGCTGGCCGCCGGCCGCACCCGCATTGCCTATCCCTGGCCGACTTATGCGATCTCCCGGATTGCCGGGGCCCTGCCGCTCGGCCTCCGGGCCTGGCTGGCGTCGCGGGTGCCGGCAAAGCCGGTGGCGGAGAAGGTCTGAAGAGAAGGCAGAGGCAGGCCAGGGGAAGGAATTCCCCTGGACCCCATCTTTTTTCTGATCACCGGCCGTTCAGGGACCTGCGCTCAGCGCGCCCTCGCAGGTCGCGCTGCCGACTGGCCGTTTTTACCCGTCGTCTCCACCTGGACACGGCAGTCACCGCAGAAAAAAGATGGGGGTCCAGGGGGAATTCATTCCCCCTGGCCTTCACCTGGCCTACTGCCCCCCGGCCTTCGCCCGCTCGATCGCCCGCCACCGCGCCACGTTGCGGTTGTGCTCTTCCAGGGTCCGGGCAAAGGCGTGCCCGCCGGTGCCGTCGGCGACGAAATAGAGGTCGTCGGTGTCCATCGGCTGCAGCACGGCGCGGATCGCCTCCACGCCGGGGCTGGCGATCGGGCCCGGCGGCAGGCCGCGGATGCGGTAGGTGTTGAAGGGGTGGTCGCGCTCCAGGTCGGCGCGCGACAGCGGCCGCTCCAGCGTGCCGCCATCGGCGGCGGCATAGGCCACCGTCGGATCGGATTGCAGCATCATGCCGCGCTTCAGCCGGTTGATGAAGACGCCCGCGACATGCGCGCGCTCCTCCTTCTGCCCGGTCTCGCGCTCGACGATCGAGGCCAGCACCAGCGCCTCGCGGGCCGAGGAGAGCGGCAGGCCCTCGGCACGCTCCTTCCAGAGACGGTCGAGCGTCTCGCGCATGGCGGCGCCGGCGCGGCGGACCAGCACGGCGCGGCTGTCGCCCCAGAGGTAGTTGTAGGTCTCGGGCAGCAGCTCGCCCTCGGCGAAGGCGGGGGTGTCGCCGGTCAGCCCCTCGGCCTGGGTGATCAGCGCGGCCATCTGCCGGGCGTTCAGCCCCTCGGGCAGGGTCAGGCGCCGCTGCACCGGGCGGGCGGTGCGCAGCACGGCGAGCACCTGCTCGACCGAGGCGCCGGCGGGGAAAAGGTATTCGCCGGCGCGCAGCGGGCCGGCCTGGCGGGTCAGCCAGGTGGCGGCGGCGAAGACCCGGGTGTCGCGCAGCACGCCACGCTCGGCCAGCATCGTGCCGATCTGCTCGGTGCCGCCGCGCGGCACGACGATCGGGGTGTCGGCGGCCAGCGGCCCGGCTTCCTGATAGGCGCGCCAGCCCCACCAGGCAGCGCCGCCGGCGGCAAGCCCGGCCAGCAGGACCAGCAGCAGCAGCATCCGCAGCAGCCTGCGCATCGGGAGGCCCTTATCTCGGGGGAAAGCGGGGCGGCCGCCGGGGGTCTCCCAGGGCCGCCTGCCGGCCGGTCCCGGAGGAGCCGGCGGCTGGGGTGGATCCCCTCAGCGGGAATCCGTCCAGGGGGCGGTGGGCGCCCCCTGGATCGTCAGCAGGCCCGGATCAGGGCGCCTTGCGGAACAGGATCGAGGCGTTGGTGCCGCCGAAGCCGAAGCTGTTCGACAGCGCGATCTCCATCTTGCGCGGCTGCGCCTCGAGGGCGACGCGGTCGATCACGCTCGAGCGCGAGGGCTCGTGCAGGTTCAGCGTCGGCGGCGCCACCTGGTCCCGCAGGGCGAGGACCGAGAAGATGCCTTCCACCGCGCCGGCCGCACCCAGCAGGTGGCCGATCGCCGACTTGGTCGACGACATGGCCAGCTGCTTGCCGGCATCGCCGAACAGCCGCTCCACCGCCTCCAGCTCCAGGTCGTCGCCGAGCGGCGTCGAGGTGCCGTGGGCGTTGACGTACTGGATCTGGTCCGGGGTGATCCCGGCATCCTTCAGCGCCGCCTTCATCGCGCGGTAGGCGCCGTCATGGCCCTCCGCCGGCGCGGTGATGTGGTAGGCGTCGCCGGACATGCCGTAGCCGATGACCTCGGCATAGATCTTGGCGCCGCGCTTCTTGGCGTGCTCGTATTCCTCGAGCACCAGAACGCCGGCGCCCTCGCCCATGACGAAGCCGTCGCGCCCGGCATCCCAGGGGCGCGAGCCCTCGCTCGGCCGGTCGTTGAAGCCGGTGGACAGGGCGCGGGCGGCGGCGAAGCCGGCCATGCCGATGTCGCAGATCGCGGCTTCCGCGCCGCCGGCCACCATCACATCGGCATCGCCGAGCGCGATGAGGCGGGCCGCGTCACCCAGCGCGTGCACGCCGGTGGCGCAGGCGGTGACCACCGCGTGGTTGGGCCCCTTGAAGCCGTATTTGATCGAGACATGGCCGGAGGCCAGGTTGATCAGGGCGGAGGGGATGAAGAAGGGCGACAGGCGCCGCGCCTTGCCGGAGGACACCAGCTGGGCGTTCTCGGCAATCGTGGGGAGCCCGCCGATGCCGGAGCCGATCATCACGCCGGTGGCGCAGCGATCCTCCTCCGACTCGGGGGTCCAGCCCGAATCCTCGACCGCTTCCGTCGCCGCCACGAGGGCAAGCTGGATGAAGCGGTCCATCTTCTTCTGGTCCTTGACCGGGATCCACTCGGCAAAGTCGAGCTTCCCCTCGGCCTTGGGACCGGTCGGCACCTCGCCGGCGATCTGCGCCGGCAGGTCCTTGGCATCGAACAGGCGGATCGGACCGATGCCGCTCTCGCCTGCCAGCATCCGCTGCCACACATGGGCGACGCCGACGCCGAGCGGGCTAGCGATGCCCATCCCGGTGACGACGACGCGGCGCGGCGTCGTCAGAGAATCGAACAAGCGTTATCTCCCCTCGGCACCCCTGGGTGGCGCGGATGCAAGGCCTCAGGCGGCCTTCTGCGCCTCGATGTAGTCGATCGCGTCCTTGACGGTCGTGATCTTCTCGGCGGCATCGTCCGGAATCTCGACGCCGAAGGCCTCTTCGAAGGCCATCACCAGCTCCACGGTGTCGAGGCTGTCGGCGCCCAGGTCGTCGATGAACGACGCGGTGTCGGTCACCTTGGCTTCCTCGACGCCGAGATGCTCGACAACGATCTTCTTCACCTTCTCGGCGGTATCGCTCATCGCCCGAGTCTCTCCTGCTTGTAACCGTTGCCGCGCCCCGGTGCGGGGACAATCCCCACCCTCGGCCCGCGCGGCATTAACATGGAAGCAAGCCGGGGAACAGATTTCCCATTTTCCCGGCTCGCCTGTTTCAGGTCATCGCCATCCCGCCATTCACATGGAGGGTCGCGCCCGTCACCCAACCGGCCGCGTCGGATGCCAGATAGGCAACCGCCGCGGCAATATCAGTAGCCTCGCCCATGCGGCCGAGCGGAATCCGCTCCATCAGCCGGGCTTTCTGCTGCTCGTTCAGCGCATCCGTCATCGGCGTGCGGATGAAGCCCGGCGCCACCACGTTGACGGTGATGCCGCGGCTGGCCAGTTCCTGGGCCAGCGACTTGCTCATGCCGATCAGCCCGGCCTTGGCCGCGGCATAGTTCGCCTGGCCCGGATTGCCGGTGGTGCCGACGATGGAGGCGATCGAGACGATGCGGCCGGAGCGGCGCTTCATCATGCCGCGCATGGCGGCGCGCGCCAGCCGGAACGGCGCGGCGAGGTCGACCTCGATCACGTCCGACCAGTCCTTGTCCGACATCCGCATGGCCAGGCCGTCGCGGGTGAAGCCGGCATTGTTGACCAGGATGTCCAGCCGGCCCAGCTCGGCCTCGACCTTCTCGACCAGCGCCTGCGGCGCCGCCGGGTCGGACAGGTCGGCGGGCGCCACCAGCACGCCCTCGCCCAGCTCGGCGGCCAGCGCCTCCAGCTTCTCCTGCCGGGTGCCGGACAGCGCGACCTTGGCGCCCTGGCCGTGCAGCGCGCGGGCGATCTCGGCGCCGATGCCGCCCGTGGCGCCGGTCACCAGCGCCACCTTGCCGTCGAGTCCGAACATGCTCGCCCTCCTATCGCTGGGAAAAATCAGCCGCTCAGACCGAGGCCAGGAAGGCTTCGATCTCGGCGGGCGTGCCGACCGTCTGCGCCTGCGCCTCGGGGGCGAGGCGCTTCATCAGCCCGCTCAGCACCTTGCCGGAGCCGATCTCGACGAAGCGGTCGCAGCCGAGCTCCAGCATGCTGCCGATGCATTCGCGCCAGCGCACCGTGCCGGTCACCTGGCGGACCAGCAGGTCGCGGATCTCGACCGGGTCGGTCGCCTTGGCGGCGGTGACATTGGCGATCACCGGCACCAGCGGCGGGCGCAGCTCGGCCAGCGCCAGCGCCTCGGCCATGGCATCGGCGGCCGGCGCCATCAGCGCGCAATGGAAGGGGGCGGAGACCGGCAGCAGCATGGCGCGCTTGATGCCCGCCTCCTTGGCCAGCGCCACGGCGCGCTCGACCGCGGCGCGGTGGCCGGAGATCACCACCTGGCCGCCGCCATTGTCGTTGGCCGCCTCGACCACCTGGCTCTCGCCCTCGGGCCCCTCGGCGGCGCGGGCGCAGATCTCCTGCGCCTGGGCCATCTCGGCGCCGAGCAGCGCCGCCATGGCGCCGAGCCCGGCGGGGACCGCCTTCTGCATCGCCTCGCCGCGCAGCCGCAGCAGGCGGGCGGCGGTCGCCACGTCGAAGCTCTGCGCCGCGGCCAGCGCGCTGTACTCGCCGAGGGAGTGGCCGGCGACGAGGGCCACCCTGGACTTCAGGTCGAAGCCGCCCTCCTGCTCCAGCACCCGCATCACCGCCATGCTGACGGCCATCAGCGCCGGCTGGGCATTGGCGGTCAGCGTCAGCTCCTCGATCGGGCCTTCGAACATCAGCCGCGACAGGTTCTGCTTCAGCGTCTCGTCGACCGCCTCGAAGACCTCGCGGGCGGCCGGGAAGGCTGCGGCCAGCTCGCGGCCCATGCCGATGGCCTGGCTACCCTGGCCGGGGAAGACGAAGGCGATCGGCATGGCGGTGCGGCTTTCCTCGGGAAGTCTGGCGGCCTGGGCCGCGGCAGGGGTCGGACGGATCTCGGATCGGCCGGCGTCGCCCGCTTCCGGCGCGTGGCGGCGCCCCGGGGGGCGACGCGACGGCGGGCGGGCCATGCGGCCGCAACGGCGGGCGGGGTAATGGGGCCTTCACCCGGTGTCAACAATGGAGCGGCGCCGAGGGGGGCTTCCCGCCGCCCGGCACCGCCGGATTCGCGGCCTTCCGGCCGGTCCCGCCGCCCGCTCCGAGCGGAGGCTGGGCCCTATCTATAGAGTGGCTGCGGAGCGGCCGTCGGGCGGCACCCGGCCCCGGGCATGCAGCCGGGCACAAACTGGTTGCCGCTGCGGACGCTTTATGGTTCAAGCCGCGCTCCCCTGCCGGGCGCGCGAGGCATCGCGCCCGGCTATGCCCGTTTGCGTGCCGCCGGCATGGTGCCGGTGTCGCCTGGGCTGAGACAGCCACAGGGAGACCCCATGCCCTTGTATGAGACCGTGCTCATCGCACGTAACGACCTGACCCAGCAGCAGGTCGAGACCATCACCGACCAGATCGCCGCCATCGTCACCGAAGCCGGTGGCGAGGTGAAGAAGCGCGAATACTGGGGCCTGCGCGGCCTGGCCTACCGGATCAAGAAGAACCGCAAGGGGCACTACATGCTCCTCGGTCTCGACTGCCCGTCCGCCGCCGAGCAGGAAGTCGCCCGTCAGCTCGGCCTGAACGAGGACGTGCTGCGTCACATGACGCTGCGCATCGAGACGATCGACGAGAACCCCTCCGCCATCCTCGCCAAGCGTGGCGACGACCGCGAGCGTGACCGCGGCTTCCGCGGCCCGCGTCCGGCCGCCGGCCGCTTCTCCTCGGGCCGCCGCGAGCGGAACGACGATCGTGAGGAATACCGCGCCCGTCCCCGCGACGAAGGCGACAACGCTGGCGGCGAGGAGTAATCCCCCATGTCCGAATCGACCGATGTGAACATCGCCGCCCGCCGCCCCGCCGTGGGCGCCCGCCGGCCGTTCTACCGCCGCCGCAAGTCCTGCCCCTTCTCCGGCCCGAACGCGCCGAAGATCGACTACAAGGACGTGCGCCTGCTCTCCCGCTTCCTGAGCGAGCGCGGCAAGATCGTCCCTTCCCGGATCACCGCCGTGTCGGGGAAGAAGCAGCGCGAGCTGGCCAACGCCATCAAGCGCGCCCGCTTCCTGGCCCTGCTGCCCTACGTCATCAACGACTGAGCGCAGCGGACGGGAACGGATTCTAGAGCACGGATCCAGGGACGGAAGATGGCAGCGGGGCAGCCCCGGTTCGGCCTGACCGACGATCCTCGCCTGTTGGCGGGGGCGGCGGGCGGGCTCGTCTCGGCGCTGGCCGCGCTGGCCGCCTTCCGCGGCGTGCCCGGCGGCATGGGCCTGTTCTGGCTCGCGCCGATGCCGCTCTTCCTGGCCGGCCTCGGCTTCGGCAAGGCGTCGCTCGCCATCGCCGTCGCGATCGCCAGCCTGGCGCTGCTGCTGACCACGCCGGGTGTCGTGCCGCTGCTGTTCTGGCTCGCCCTCTATGGCGGGCCGGCGCTGCTGCTGCTGGGCACCGGGCTGCGGGACGCAGCGCCGCCGGCGGGTCCGGGGATGGCGCGGCTGTCGCTCGGCCTGCCGCTGGCGCTGCTCGGCATCTGGCCGGCCCTCCTCCTCGTCCTGGCCAGCCTGCTGGCCAGCAACGAGGGCGGGCTGGAGGCGCTGCTGCGCGACGCCATCACCACCGGCCTCGCCCGCATGGGCGCCGAGGTGCCGGAGGCGGTGCTGCACCAGATCGTCCGGCTGCAGGCCGCGGCGCTGGCGCTCTGGGTCGGGCTGACGCTGCTGGCCAATGCCGCGGGCGCGCAGGGTTTCCTGCAGCGGCGCGGCCTGGCGCTGGCGGCCGATCCGGCCTGGCGCGCGGCGCGGCTGCCGGCCTGGTACCCGGCGCTGCCGGCCCTGGCCGGGCTGCTCTGGCTGCTGGCCGACCCGGCCGCCGAGCTGCTGCCGCTGTCGCTCTGCCTGGTCCTGGCGGTGCCGCTGGTGCTGCAGGGCCTGGCGGCCATGCATTCCCGGCTGGCGGGCTTCTCGGCCCGGCTGCCGCTGCTGATCCTGCTCTACGTCCTCATTCTCGTCTTCAGCCTGCCGGGCGCCCTGATTCTCGTGGCGCTCGGCCTCCTCGAACAGTACGGGCGCCGCAACAACCCGCCCGCCAACATGTGAGATCGGGGTTACACCGATGATCGAAGTCATCCTGATGCAGCGGGTCGACAAGCTCGGCCAGATGGGCGAGCTGGTGAAGGTCCGCCCGGGTTACGCTCGCAACTTCCTGCTTCCGCAGGGCAAGGCCATCCGCGCGAACCAGGAGAACCTGGCCCGCTTCGAGCGCGAGCGCGTTCAGCTCGAGGCGCAGAACCTGAAGCGCCGCGAGGAAGCCGAGCGCGTCGCCGAGCGGATGGACGGCCTGACCGTCGTCATCATCCGCCAGGCGGGCGAGTCGGGCGGCCTCTACGGCTCCGTCTCCAGCCGCGACATCGCCGACGTCTGCAAGGACGCCGGCCTGACGCTGGCCCGCAACCAGATCCTGCTGGACCAGCCGATCAAGACCCTGGGCGTCACCCCGGTGAAGGTCGCGCTGCATCCGGAAGTGATGCTGATGGTCTCCGTCAACGTCGCCCGCTCCCCGGAAGAAGCCGAGAAGCAGGCCCGTGGCGAGGACGTCCGCGCCGAGCAGCAGGCCGAGGAAGAGAGCCTGGAGGCCGAGCTGGCCGCCGAGCTGTCCGAGCTGGGCGCTGCCAGCGAGAACTGATCCTGTCTCCAGGGGGCCTCGTGCTCCCTGGGAAGGTCGGAAGCGAATCAGGCGTCCCTCCCTCGGGGGGACGCCTTTTTCATGCGGATCTGGCATGCACGACGCCGGCCACGCCTCCCCGCCGCGTGAGTGGACAGGCTGATGACAGAGTCCGAAGCTGATCATCCGTGGAGATGATCAGGGGCTCGGACCATGCTGTTCGATCGCATCCTGTCCCGCATGATCCGGCGCGGGACGCTCACCGTCCGCTATCCCGACGGCACCCGCCGGGTCTATCGCGGCGCCACCGACGGTCCCGCCGCCGGCCTCGACATCCGCACCCCGCGCGCCGAGCGCCGCCTGGTCACCAATCCCGGCCTGGCCTTCGGCGAGGGCTACATGGCGGGCGAGCTGGTGCCGATGGACAGCAGCCTCTACGAGGTCACCGACCTGCTGGCGCTGAACCTGATGCAGTTCGGCCATCCCGGCGAGCATCTGATGGAGAAGCTGCGCTGGCTGCGCCGCCGCCTCGACCAGCTCAACCCGGCCGGGCGCGCGCGCCGCAACGTGGCGCACCATTACGACCTGAACGGGCGGCTCTACGCCCTCTTCCTCGACCGCGACCGGCAGTATTCCTGCGCCTATTTCCCGACCGGCCAGGAGACGCTGGAGGAGGCGCAGGAGGCCAAGAAGCGCCACATCGCCGCCAAGCTGCACCTGGACCGGCCGGGGCTCGAGGTGCTCGACATCGGCTGCGGCTGGGGCGGCATGGCGCTGCACCTGGCACGCGCGCATGGCGCCCGCGTCACCGGCATCACCCTCTCCACCGAGCAGCTCGAGGCGGCCCGGGCGCGCGCCGCCGAGGCCGGGCTCTCGGCCCAGGTCCGCTTCGAGCTGATGGACTACCGCGACTGGTCCCGGCCCATGGACCGCATCGTCTCGGTCGGCATGTTCGAGCATGTCGGCATCGACCACTACCGCACCTTCTTCCGCAAGATCCACGCGGCGCTGAAGCCGGAGGGCGTCGCCCTGGTCCATGCCATCGGCCGCAGCGACGGGCCGGGCAGCACCAATCCCTGGCTGGCGAAATACATCTTCCCCGGCGGCTATTCGCCGGCCCTGTCGGAAGTGCTGCCGCAGGTCGAGAAGGCCGGGCTCTGGACCACCGATATCGAGATCCTGCGCCTCCACTACGCCCAGACCATCGCCCATTGGCGCCGCCGCTTCGCCGCCAACCGCGACGCCATCCAGTCGCTCTATGACGAGCGCTTCTGCCGCATGTTCGAATTCTACCTGGTGGGGTCGGAGCTGGCCTTCCGGCGCATGGGACATATGAACTGGCAGATCCAGCTGACCAAAGCCGTCGATGCCTTGCCACTGACGCGGGATTACATCCACCAGGCCGAGGCCAGGGGGCCTTGCCCCCTGGACCCCCACCAAGAAGCTGAGGTTCTTGGATCTCCCATCTTGTGACAGCGCTGCCACGGCCAGCTACATTTCAACCCCTCCCGCCCAGGGGGCGGGCGGGCTAGATTGCGCCGCATGAACAGCGTCAACCCGCCCGGCGAAGGGCTGCTCACTCTCTCGCAGCGTCAACCCCCCTTCAACCGCCAGGCGGAGCAGGCGCTGCTGGGCGCCCTGCTGTCCAACAACAAGGCCTATGAGCGCGTCTCGGAATTCCTCGCGCCCGAGCATTTCGCCGACGCCGTCCACGGCCGCATCTTCGCCTCGATCCAGCGCCGCATCGAGGCCGGCCAGCTCGCCGACGCCATCACGCTGCGCGCCGAGTTCGAGCATTCCGGCATCCTGGAAGAGGTCGGCGGCACCGGCTACCTGGCCGAGCTGCTCGGCGCCATGGTCGGCATCATCAATGCCGGCGAATACGGCAAGGTCATCCACGACGCCTGGCTGCGCCGCCAGCTGATCGACCTGGGCGAGACCGTGGTCAACCGCGCCTTCGGCGCCGAGGCCGAGCTCGCCGCCAAGGAACAGCTCGAGGCCGCCGAGCAGGCCCTCTTCGAGCTCGCCAAGGATGGCGGCTCGGAAGGCGGCTTCGTCACCTTCAACCGCGCCCTGACCGATGCGGTGAACCTGGCGGAGAAGGCCTTCGCCCATGGCGGCGGCGTCTCCGGCCTGCCCTCCGGCCTGCGCGACCTCGACGCCAAGACCGGCGGGCTGCACCCTTCCGACCTGATCATCCTCGCCGGCCGCCCCGGCATGGGCAAGACGGCGCTGGCCACCAAGGTGGCCTTCGGCGCCGCCAAGTCGCTGCTGCGCAGCGCCGAGGACGAGCACGGCCCCGGCGCCGTGCCGCGCGGCGGCTGCGCCATCTTCTCGCTGGAAATGAGCGCCGACCAGCTCGCCACCCGTCTGCTCTCGGAAGAATCGCGGGTCTCCGGCGACCGCATCCGCCGCGGCGAGATTCAGCAGCGCGACTTCGACAAGTTCGTCGAGGTCAGCCGCGACCTGGCCCGCCTGCCGCTGTTCATCGACGACACCCCGGCGATCACCATCTCGGCCATGCGCACCCGCTGCCGCCGGCTGATGCGCACCAAGGGCCTCAGCCTGATCGTCGTCGACTACCTGCAGCTGATGCGCCCCGCCGCCGGCTCCCGCCCGGAGAACCGGGTGCAGGAGATCAGCCAGATCACCCAGGGCCTGAAGGCGCTGGCCAAGGAGCTGGCGGTGCCGGTCATCGCCCTGTCGCAGCTGTCGCGCCAGGTCGAGAACCGCGAGGACAAGCGGCCGCAGCTGTCGGACCTGCGCGAATCCGGCTCGATCGAGCAGGACGCCGACATGGTCATGTTCGTCTATCGCGACGACTACTACCTGAAGATGCAGGAGCCGAAGAACACCAACTTCGACAGCGCCGACAAGTACGAGACCGCGCTGGCGAGCTGGAAGGAGCGGATGGAAAAGGCCTACAACCGCGCCGACCTGATCGTCGCCAAGCAGCGCCACGGCCCCACCGGCACCATCCCGCTGTTCTTCGAGGCGGAATTCACCCGCTTCGGCGACCTCGACATCACCCATGGGGACATGCATGGCGGCGGCAGTGATTACTGACCTTCTTCCGGCGCGCGCCCTGGCCTCGGCCCCCGAGGCGGAGCTGCTGGTCGATCTCGGCGCCATCGTCGCCAATTGGCGCGACCTCTCGGCCCGCCATCCCGGCGGCCCGGTCGCCGGCGTGGTCAAGGCCGATGCCTATGGCCTGGGCGCGGCGCCGGTCGCGCGCGCCCTGGCCGAGGCCGGCTGCCGGCATTTCTTCGTGGCGCAATTCGCCGAAGGCGTCGCCCTGCGCGCCGCGCTCGGCGCCGGGCCGATGATCGCGGTGCTCGGCGGCTTTCCGCCGGGTGCCGATGCCGGCGCGGCGCTGACCCCGGTGCTGAACGGCCCGGCTGACATCGCCGCCGCCCGCGCCACCGGCCTGACCGGCGCCATCCTGCATGTCGATACCGGCATGGAGCGCCTCGGCCTCAACGCCGCCGAGCTGGCCGCCGCCGGCGACCTTTCTTCCCTTGGCCTGTGCTACGTGATGACCCACCTGGCCTGCGCCGACGAGCCCGGCCACCCGCTGACCGCGCGGCAGGCCGAGCGCTTCGCCGCCGTCCGCGCGGCGCTGCCGGGCCTGCCCGCCAGCTTCGCCAATTCCGCCGGCCTGTTCCTCGGCGAGGCTTTCGCCTCCGATCTGGCGCGGCCGGGCTGCGCGCTCTACGGCATCAACCCGACCCCGGGCCAGGCCAATCCGATGCGCCAGGTGATGCGCCTGCTGGTGCCGATCCTGCAGATCCGCGAGATCGCCCCCGGCACCACGGTCGGCTACGGCGCCTCCTGGACCGCCAGCCGCGCCAGCCGCATCGCGACGATCTCCGCCGGCTATGCCGATGGCTATCTCCGCGCGCTCTCCGGCCGCGGCACTGGCTTCGTCGACGGCCAGGCAGCACCCCTGGTCGGCCGGGTCTCGATGGACCTGATCACGATCGACGTCACCGACGCCCCCGCGGCACGGGTCGGCGGCATGGCCGAGCTGATCGGCCCGGCCCAGACCCCGGACCAGCTGGCGGCGCTGGCCGGCACCATCGGCTATGAGATCCTGACCTCGCTGGGCGCCCGCTACCGGCGTCGCCATTCCCCCGCATGACGCTGCAGGCCCGCTGACTTGACCCTGATCCTGAATGTCCTGGCCGCCATCGGCCGCGGCGTGCTGGGCGCCTGCCGCTCGGTCGGCGCCATCGCGCTTTTCGCGCTGGACGGCGTCTCGCATATCCTGCGGCCGCCCTTCTATCCGCGCCTCTTCGGCCGCGCCTTCCTGGAGATCGGCTATTTCTCCCTGCCGGTGGTGTCGCTGACCGCGATCTTCACCGGCATGGTGCTGGCCCTCCAATCCTATTCCGGTTTTTCCCGGTTCGGCGCCGAGAGCGCCGTGGCGAACGTCGTGGTGCTGTCCATCACCCGCGAGCTCGGCCCGGTGCTGGCCGGCCTGATGGTGGCGGGGCGCATCGGCGCCGCCTTCGCCGCCGAGATCGGCACCATGCGCGTCACCGATCAGATCGACGCGCTGACCACGCTGTCGACCAACCCGATGAAATACCTCGTCGCGCCGCGGCTGCTGGCCGGCACGCTGGCCATGCCGCTGCTGGTGGTGGTGGCCGATATCCTGGGCGTCATGGGCGGCTGGCTGGTCGGCACCACCAAGCTGGGCTTCGGCTCGACCACCTACCTGGCCTCGACGCTGAACTTCATGCAGGCCGAGGACGTGATCTCCGGCCTGGTGAAGGCCGCCGTCTTCGGCTTCGTCATCACCCTGATGGGCTGCTACCACGGCTACAACAGCCGCGGCGGCGCGCAGGGCGTCGGCGGCGCCACCACGGCCGCGGTGGTGTCTTCCTCGATCCTGATCCTGGCGCTGGACTATGTTCTGACCGAGATGTTCTTCGGCTGATGACCGACACCCCGAAAATCCGCCTGCGCGGCCTGACCAAGCATTTCGGCGCCAAGACGGTGCTGGATGGCGTCGACCTCGACGTCGCCGCCGGCCATGGCATGGTCATCCTCGGCGGCTCCGGCTCCGGCAAGTCGGTGACGATCAAGTGCATCCTCGGCCTGATCACGCCGGATGCCGGCAGCATCGAGATCGACGGCCGCGACATCCTGGCGATGCCGCGCCGCGAGCGCGAGGCGCTCAACGACCGCATCGGCATGCTGTTCCAGAACGGCGCGCTGTTCGACAGCCTGCCCGTCTGGGAGAATGTCTGCTTCAAGCTGCTGGCGCAGAAGCGCATCACCCGCGCCAAGGCCCGCGACAAGGCGGCCGAGGTGCTGGCCCAGGTCGGCCTGGCCGCCAGCGTCGGCGACCTCTCCCCCTCCGAGCTGTCGGGCGGCATGCAGAAGCGCGTCGGCCTGGCCCGCGCCATCGCCGCCGAGCCCGAGATCATCTTCTTCGACGAGCCCACCACCGGCCTCGACCCGATCATGGGCGCGGTGATCGATGGCCTCATCGTCGATTGCGTGAAGAAGCTGGGCGCGACGGCGGTCTCCATCACCCACGACATGGCCAGCGCCCGCCGCATCGGCGACACGGCGGCGATGCTGCACAAGGGCCGCATGGTCTGGACCGGCCCCGCCGCCGCGCTGGGCCAGACGGGCAATGCCATGGTCGACCAGTTCGCGCGCGGCGAGCGGGAAGGTCCGATCGGGATGGAATTGCGGAAGTAAGGGCCGGGCAGGCTGGGGGAATGAATTCCCCCAGACCCCCTTCTTTTTTCTGCGATTGCTGCCGCCTCCACGTGGAGACGGGACGTGAAACGGCCAGTCAGCAGAGCGACCTTTGAGGTTGCGCTGTTTTCATAAGTGTGTCCCGCCGTGATGCCCTGGCGACGCGCGGGTCGCGTGACGGCCGGTGATCAGAAAAAAGATGGGGTCCAGGGGAATTCATTCCCCTGGCCTGCCTCTGTCTTCCCTTGCTTCCCTTTTCTAGGAAGCCTATCTGAAACACTATAACATACCGAATTTGAGAGTGCTCGCCCATGCTCCGCCGCTCCCTCCTGCTCACCCCCTTCCTGCTCGCGGCGACCCAGGCGCGCGCGGCGGCACCGTTGCGGGTGGTGGCGTCCTTCTCGATCCTGGCGGATCTGGTGCGGCAGGTGGGTGGCGAGCGGGTCGCGGTGCGGGCGCTGGTCGGGCCGGATGCCGATGCGCACAGCTTCTCGCCGCGGCCCTCCGACGTCGCCGCCCTGCGCGAGGCGCAGCTGGTGGTGCGCAACGGGCTGGGCTTCGAGCCCTGGCTGGACCGGCTGCTGGGCGCGGCCGGCGGCAAGGTGACGAGCGTGGTCGCCAGCGCCGGCATCACCCCGCGGCGGATGGCGGGCGGGCATGATCATGGCCACGGCCACAGCCACGGCAAGCCGGGCGAGGCGGTGGCCGACCCGCATGCCTGGCAGGACCTGAAGAACGGCCAGGCCTATGTGCGCAACATCGCCGCCGGGCTGAGCGCGGCCGATCCGGAGGGCGCGTCGCTCTATGCCGCCAATGCCGAGGCGCTGGTCGGGCGGCTGGCGGCGCTGGATGGCTGGGTGCGGCAGCAGGTGGCGAGCGTGCCGGAGGCGCGGCGCAAGGTGGTGACCAGCCACGACGCCTTCGGCTATTTCGCCGCCGCCTATGGCGTCGATTTCCGCGCGCCGCAGGGCGTCAGCACCGAGGGCGAGCCGAGCGCCCGCGCGGTGGCCGGCCTGGCGCGGCAGCTGAAGGCCGAGGGCATCACCGCCGTCTTCATCGAGAACATGACCAACCCGGCGCTGCTCGACCGGCTGGCGGCCGAGGCCAATGTGCGGGTGCGCGGCCGGCTGTTCTCGGATGCGCTCTCGGCCGAGGGCGGGCCGGCGGCCACCTACGAGGCGATGTTCCGGCACAATGTCGGGCTGCTGGTGCCGGCGATGAAGGGCGAGGCCGGCTGACGCCCCTTCCGCGCGTACCGGCTTTGTTCTAGACCGGGCGGATGGCCAAACCCTCCGCCCGCTTCGTCTGCCAGAATTGCGGTGCCGTCACCTCGAAGTGGCAGGGCCGCTGCGAGACCTGCGGCGAATGGAACACCATCGCCGAGGAGCAGCCCGAGATCCGCGCCCCCGGCCCGGCCGGCAAGTCCGCCGGCGGCCGCAAGATCGACTTCGTCAGCCTGAAGGGCCGCGCCGCGCCGCCGCCGCGCACCGAGAGCGGCATGGCCGAGCTCGACCGGGTGCTGGGCGGCGGCTTCGTGCCGGGCAGCGTGGTGCTGGTCGGCGGCGATCCGGGCATCGGCAAGTCGACCATCCTGCTGCAGGCGGCGGCGCGCATCGCCAATGCCGGCAAGCGCGTCCTCTACATCTCGGGCGAGGAGGCGATCGACCAGGTGCGGCTGCGCGCCTTGCGGCTAGGGCTGACCGACAGCCCGCTCGGCCTCGCCGCCGCCACAAGTCTCCGCGACATCGCCGCCAGCCTGGAGGAGGAGAAGGAGGCGACGCTCGTCATCATCGACTCGATCCAGACGGTCTGGCTGGACAGCCTGGACGCCGCCCCCGGCACGGTCAGCCAGGTGCGCGCCTGCGCCGCCGAGCTGACCCGGCTGGCCAAGACGCGCGGCTTCGCCGTGGTGCTGGTCGGCCATGTCACCAAGGAGGGGACGCTGGCCGGCCCGCGCGTGCTGGAGCACATGGTCGATGCCACGCTGTATTTCGAAGGCGATCGCGGCCACCAGTTCCGCATCCTGCGCGCGGTGAAGAACCGCTTCGGCGCCACCGACGAGATCGGCGTCTTCGAGATGACCGATCGCGGGCTGATGGAGGTGGCCAACCCCTCCGCCCTGTTCCTGGCCGAGCGGCGCGGCAATATTTCTGGAAGTGCGGTTTTTGCCGGGATGGAAGGCACCCGGCCGGTGCTGGTCGAGATCCAGGTGCTGCTGTCGCCCTCGCCCTCCGGTGGCTCGCCGCGACGGCAGGTGGTGGGCTGGGATTCCGGCCGGCTGGCGATGCTGATGGCGGTGCTGGAATCGCGCTGCCGGGTCAGCCTCGGCCAGAACGACGTCTATCTGAACATCGCCGGCGGGCTGCGGGTGAACGAGCCGGCGGCCGATCTGGCCGTCGCCGCCGCCCTGGTCTCGGCGGCCACCGACCGGCCGACCGACCCGGAGATGGTGTTCTTCGGCGAGATCGGCCTCTCCGGCGAGATCCGCCAGGTGGCGCAGACCGACACGCGGCTGCGCGAGGCGGCCAAGCTGGGCTTCTCGGCGGCCACCCTGCCGCGCCGCGTCTCCCGCCCCGGCCGCGCCGCCTCGGCGCATGACGGGCTGAAGCTGACCGAGATCGGGCACCTGGCCGACCTGGTGGCGCCGCTCGCCGCCGCCGCCGCGGCGGCCAAGCCGAAGCCGGCCCGCGCCGAGGGCGAGGGTGGCGCCCGGGACACGCCGCGCCGCAAGGCGCCGGAGCCTGCGGGCGAGGCGTGACACCGGCCCGTCGCTTGGCTATAGGCTGGCGCCGATGACCTGGGTGGACGGCATTGTCCTCGCGGTGCTCGCCCTCTCGGCGCTCATCGCCTTCTTCCGCGGCTTGGTGCGCGAGGTGCTGGGCGTCGGCGCCTGGATCGGCGCCGTGCTGTTCGCTATCACCGCGCTGCCGGCCGTGTCGCCGCTGCTGGCCGAGCATATCCAGCCGCCCTGGCTGGCCGAGCTGATCGCCGCCGCCGCCGCCTTCATCGTCGCGCTGGTCGTGCTCAAGCTGCTGATCGGCTGGTTCGCCGGCAAGGTACGGGCCTCGGTCCTCGGGGGGCTGGATCGCGCGCTCGGCATGGTCTTCGGCCTGGTTCGGGGTGCTTTCCTGGTCGTCCTCACCTATATCGTGGGCGGACTGTTCCTGCCCGCCGTCGACCGTTGGCCCGAACCGGTGCGCGAGGCACGAAGCCTGCCGATGACGGCCGGGGCGGCAGCGATGCTTGTCTCCCGGCTGCCACCGGAGTATCGCCCCCGACTTCCAGACCTGCCGCAGAGCAGCATGCCCAGCATGGACGAGCTGCTGCGACCCCCGGCCCGAGGCCGGTAACGAGGACGCCGATGCACCCCCTGCCCCATGACCCCTCCCGGGACGATGACGACGGCTTCCATGAGGAATGCGGCGTCTTCGGCGTCTGGAACGCGACCGATGCGGCGGCGCTGACGGCGCTCGGCCTGCATGCCCTGCAGCATCGCGGCCAGGAGGCGGCCGGCGTCGTCACCCTCTCCGAGCCCGGCAAGTTCCACGCGCATCGCGGCCTCGGCCTGGTCGGCGACATCTTCGGCGACGCCAAGGTCATGGCCGGGCTGAAGGGGCGCTGCGCCGTCGGCCACAACCGCTATGCCACCACCGGCGAGACGGCGCTGCGCAACGTCCAGCCGCTGTTCGCCGATTTCGAGTTCGGCGGGCTGGCCGTCGCCCATAACGGCAACCTGACCAATGCCTCGACGCTGAAGCGCGCCCTGGTCCGCCGCGGCTGCATCTTCCAGGCCACCTCCGATTCGGAGGTTTTTATTCATCTGATCGCCATCAGCCTCTATGCCAGCGTGGTGGATCGGCTGATCGACGCGCTGAAGCAGGTGCAGGGCGCCTATTCGCTGGTCGGCCTGCATGACGGCGCCATGATCGGCGCGCGCGACCCGATGGGCGTGCGCCCGCTGGTGCTCGGCCGCATCGGCGGCGAGGGCGGCGCCTATGTGCTGGCCAGCGAGACCTGCGCCCTCGACATCGTCAGCGCCGATTTCGTGCGCGACATCGAGCCGGGCGAGATCGTCGTCATCGACAACAACGGCCTGCGCAGCATCAAGCCCTTCGGCCGCACGCAGAACCGCTTCTGCATCTTCGAATACATCTACTTCGCCCGCCCCGACTCGGTGGTCGAGGGCACGCCGGTCTACACGACCCGCAAGCGCATCGGCGAGGAGCTGGCGCGCGAGAGCCATGTCGAGGCTGACGTGGTCGTGCCGGTGCCGGATTCCGGCGTGCCGGCGGCGATGGGCTATGCCAACGAGGCGAAGATCCCCTTCGAGCTCGGCATCATCCGCAACCACTATGTCGGCCGCACCTTCATCGAGCCGACCGACCAGATCCGGCATCTGGGCGTCAAGCTGAAGCACAGCGCCAACCGGCCGATGATCGAGGGCAAGCGGGTGATCCTGGTGGATGATTCCATCGTCCGCGGCACCACCTCGAAGAAGATCGTCGAGATGGTGCGCCAGGCCGGCGCCAAGGAGGTGCATATGCGCATCTCCTCGCCGCCGACCACGCATTCCTGCTTCTACGGCATCGACACGCCGGAGCGGACCAAGCTGCTGGCCGCCAACCACGATGTCGAGGAGATGGCCCGCATCATCGGCGCCGACAGCCTCGCCTTCATCTCGCTGGACGGCCTCTACCGGGCGCTCGGCCGCGACGGGCGCGACGGCGCCAATCCCGGCTATTGCGACGCCTGCTTCACCGGCGACTATGCCATCCCGCTGACCGACCTGGTCGACCATCCGGAACGCGTCCCCGCCCTGCTGGCGGCCAACGGCCAGTGAGCCAGGCCGCCACGGCGGAGGCCGGTCTAGACACCGGCCGCCCGCTTGCCGGCCAGGTCGCCCTGGTCACCGGCGCCAGCCGCGGCATCGGCGCCGCGACGGCGCGCGAGCTGGCGCGGCTTGGCGCGCATTGCGTGCTGGTCGCCCGCACCCAGGGCGGGCTGGAGGAGACCGACGACGCCATCCGCGCGGCCGGCGGCCAGTCCACCCTGCTGCCCTTCAACCTGGTCAAGGACGCCGACAAGATCGACATGGTCGGCCCCTCCCTGGTGGAGCGCTTCGGCCGGCTCGACATCCTGGTGCACAACGCAGGCGCGCTGGGCGCGCTGACCCCGGTCGCGCATATCACCCCGCGCGACTGGGCCGATGTCATCGGCACCAACCTGACCGCCGCCTGGCGGCTGATCCGCACCTGCGACCCGCCGCTGCGCGCGGCCCCCGCCGGCCGCGCCGTCTTCGTCACCACCAGCCGCGTGCAGCAGCCCAAGGCCTTCTGGGGGGCCTATGGCGCCTCCAAGGCGGCGATGGAGCATCTGGTGCAGACCTGGGCGCAGGAGGTCGAGCACACCCCGCTGCGGGTGAACCTCTTCGACCCGGGCGTGGTGGCGACCAAGCTGCGCGCCCAGGCCATGCCCGGCGAGGATCCTGACTCGGTCGCCCAGCCGGCCGATGTCGCGCCGGCGCTCGCCGCCCTCTGCCTGCCGGCCGAGACGCGGCACGGCGCCACGGTGCCGTTCGGCCGCTGACCTGCCCTGGGGGGGCTCAGCCCCCCAGTGCCTTGCGCATCAGCAGCACGGTCCTGCCGTCCTGCGGCACCCGCTCCACCGCCTCCCAGCCGAGCCGGCGATACAGCGCCCCCTCGCCCCCGGTGTAGAGCCAGAGCGTCCCTGCCCCACCTTCCGCCGCCGCCCACTCCACCGCCTGCACCAGCCGCGCGCCATGGCCGCGCCCGCGCGATTCCGGCCGCACATAGACCCCGGCCAGCCAGGGGGTCAGGTCGGGCCGCTCGTCCAGATCGGCCGCGGCCAGGCTGGCCGTCCCCGCCGGCGCGCCATCCTCCAGCAGGACGAAGCTCTGCGGCGGGCCGCGCTCGGCATCCGACCGGCCGACCACCGCCAGCACCGTCTCCAGGCTTTCGCCATTCTCGCGCCAGAAGGCGTGCCACAGCCAGGCCGCCACCTGCGGCCCCAACTCCGGCCGCTCGCGCAGCGTCACCAGCCTCGTCTGCATCCCTGTTCCCTCCTGGCGATCCCGCCACGGCGCCACTTGACGCGGCCTGTTCGCAGAGGGAAAGTCCTCGCATGTTCGCGATGAGCATCATCAAGCGCATTACCAAGACGACCGCTCCGGCGGGGCGTCCTCTGGTGGCTGCGCGGTGACCGCCGCAGCATAAGACCAGAAGGCCCCGCCGGAGACGGACGGGGCCAGGCCGCAACCGGCCCCGTCTCTCCCGGCACCACCGGACACCGAGAGACATGCTGAACCTCCAAGACCCCGTCGAAGCCCTGCCGCACCCTGCCGTGAAGGCCAATCCCGTGGTCGCCATCGTCGGCGCCACCGGCGCCGTCGGCGTCGAGCTGCTGGAAAGCCTGGCCGCCCGCGACTTCCCGCTCTCCGGCCTGAAGCTGCTGGCCTCCGCCCGCTCCGCCGGCAAGACCATGCGCTTCCGCGACCAGGAGTTGACCGTCGAGACCCTGACGGAAGACAGCTTCGACGGCGTCGACCTGGCGCTGTTCTCCGCCGGCAGCGGCATCTCCAAGCGCTACGCCGCCGCCGCCGTGAAGGCCGGCGCCGTGGTGGTCGACAATTCCTCCGCCTTCCGCATGGACCCCGACGTCCCGCTGGTGGTGCCCGAGGTCAATGCCGCCGCCATCGCCCGCCACCGCGGCATCATCGCCAACCCGAACTGCGTGGCGATCATCGCCACCGTCCCCCTGGCGCCGCTGCGCGAGAAGCTGAACCTGAAGCGCGTCACCGCCGCCACCTACCAGGCCGCCTCCGGCGCCGGTGCCGCGGCGATGGAGGAGCTGCGCGCCTCCACCGAGGCCTACCTGAAGGGCGAGGCCTTCGAGCCCAAGGTCCTGCCGCACCCCTATGCCTTCAACCTGTTCAGCCACAATGCCGAGATGGACGAGGAGAACGGCTACAACGGCGAGGAGCTGAAGGTCATCCAGGAGACCCGCCGCATCCTCGACATGCCGGAGCTGCCGATCGGCATCACCTGCATCCGCGTGCCCGTCCTGCGCGCCCATGCCATCGCGCTGACCCTGGAATTCGACGCCCCCGTCACCCCGGAAGAGGTCCGCGCCATCCTGGCCGAGGCCCCGGGCGTGAAGCTGGTCGATGACCGGGTGAAGAATCACTTCCCCATGCCGTCCGAGGCCTCGGGCCAGGGCGACGTGCTGGCAGGCCGCATCCGCACCGACCTCGGCGATCCGTCCGGCCGCTCCATCGCCCTCTTCGTCGCCGGCGACCAGCTGCTCAAGGGCGCGGCGCTGAACGCGGTGCAGATCGCGGAAAAGCTTCTCCCGCGCTGAAACAGGCTTGGGGGCTCCGCCCCCAAACCCCCGCCGGGGGGACAGTGTCCCCCCGGACCCCGACATCAATACAGATCGTCGAAGAAACGGCGCTCGAGCGCCACGGCCCGGCCGAACAGGGCCGCGCAGGCCTCGGCCTCGGCAGGACCGACCCGATCCAGCTCGCCGCGCAGCCAGCCGACGAACTCCGAAAAATACGGATTGGCATGCAGGGTGATCCACTCGGCATGCACGAAGTCCGCCGGCAGCGGGCCTTCGATCCGTTCCGCCCAGCTCAGATAGAGCCACTCGGCGACGACCAGCACCGACAGCGCCTGGGCATAGGACCGGCTCTCGGCGGCTTCACGCATCACCTCCTGGAAGGCCTGCGTCGTCTCCGTGAGCACCGGCGAGACACGCTCGGCCTCGGGCACCCCCAGAACATCGAACGACCGCACGAAGTACGTGTTCTCATCGGAGGTGATCATCGCCAGGAACCGGGCCAGCCGCAGGCGACTGGAAAAAGAATCGGCGCTGGCGATCGCCGCCCCCAGCAGCGCCACGAAGCGATCGATGAACTGGTAGTCCTGCACCAGGTAGCGCCGCATCACCGCCGGATCGACCGTCCCCGCCGCCAGCTCGGCCACGAAGCGGTGGCGGATCGCCGCCTGCCAGTCGGCGTCATGCGCGGCGCGCAGCCGCTCGGAAAAGCTGTGCTCGGGCATCCTTCTCTCCCCTGTTCCGCCCCGGCTTAGACAGGCACGCCCCCGCTCGTCCAGGCCGCCGGCGCACAGTCAGGGGGTCGCCGAGCCTCGCGAATCTGCCTAGAGAGGGAGCCCTGTTCGTCGAGAGGATGCCGCCATGACCAGCTTCGATCTCATCCTGCGCGGGGGAACCTGCGTGCTTCCCTGGGGCGAGGTGGCGGCCGATGTCGGCGTCCGGGCCGGTCGCATCGCGGCCATCGGCAACCTCGGCGCGGCCACCGCGCCGGAGGTCGTCGACTGCACGGGCCTGCATGTCCTGCCCGGCCTGATCGACCCGCATGTCCATCTGCGCGACCCCGGCGACCCGGCGGTCGAGACCATCCCGACCGGCACCAAGGCGGCCATCCTGGGCGGCATCACCGCCGTCTTCGACATGCCGAACACCACCCCCTCCATCACCAGCCAGCCGGCGCTGGAGAAGAAGCGCGCCTATATCGAAGGCCGCTCCTGGTGCGACATCGGCTTCTATATCGGTGCCGGCCAGACCAACATCGCCGAGCTCGCCGCCCTCGAATCCGAGCCCGATGTCTGCGCCATCAAGGTTTTCGCCGGCTCGTCCACCGGCGACCTGCTGATCGGCGACGATGCCAGCCTGGAGCGGGTGATGCGCTCCGGCCGCCGCACCATCGCCTACCATTCCGAGGACGAGCCGCGGCTGCAGGCGCGCAAGCCCCTCTACGCCGCCGGCGGCCCGCACAAGCTGCATGCCGAGTGGCGCGACGTCGAATGCGCCTTCCTCGGCACCCGCCGGCTGATGGCGCTGGCCCGCGAGACCGGCCGCCCGGCGCATATCCTGCACGTCTCGACGGCCGAGGAGCTGGGCTACCTCAAGGATTTCCGCGACGTCGCGACGGTCGAGGTGCTGGTCAACCACCTCAGCCAGACCGACGAGGCCTATGACCGCCTCGGCGGCTATGCGGTGATGAACCCGCCGATCCGCGACCAGCGCCACAAGGACGCCGCCTGGGCCGCGGTCGCCGACGGCACGGTGGACTGCATCGGCTCCGACCACGCCCCGCACAGCCGCGAGGCCAAGGAGCGCCCCTGGCCGGCCACCGCCGCCGGCCTGACCGGCGTGCAGACCCTGGTCCCGCTGATGCTGGACCACGTCAATGCCGGCCGCCTGTCGCTGTCGCGCATGGTCGACCTGATGGCCGCCGGCCCCGCCCGCGTCTATGGCGCCGTCGCCAAGGGGCGGCTCGCCGCCGGCTACGACGCCGACTTCACGGTCGTCGACATGAAGAAGAGCCGGGTGATCGAGGAAAGCTGGATCGCCTCGCCCTGCGGCTGGACCCCCTTCGCCGGCCAGCGCGTCACCGGCTGGCCGATGATGACCATCATCCGCGGCCAGATCGCCATGCGCGACGACGAGGTCCAGGGCGAGCCGATCGGCCAGACGGTCAAGTTCCGCTAAAGCGCGGAAGCAAAACGACAAGGGCCGGCGGGACGCTTGTCCCGCCGGCCCTTTTGCTGTCTCGCGGCCGTTATCGCCTCAGGCGGCGACCTGCAGGCCCTCGGCCTGGCGGCGGACCATGTCCTGGTAGGGACCCGGGCGGCGCATCAGCAGCTCGGGCGCGCCGTCCTGGATCACCTGGCCGCCTTCCATCACCACGATGCGGTCGAAATTGGTCAGGGTCGCCAGGCGGTGGGCGACGGCGATCACCGTGCGGCCCTGCATCAGCCCGTCCAGCGCCTTCTGCACCTCGGCCTCCGACTCCGAGTCGAGGGCGGAGGTCGCCTCGTCCAGCAGCAGGATCGGCGCGTTCTTCAGCAGGGCGCGGGCGATCGCCAGGCGCTGGCGCTGGCCACCGGACAGCTTGGCGCCACGGTCGCCGACGATGGTGTCGAAGCCCTCCGGCAGCGCCTCGATGAAGTCGCGGCAGCGGGCGGCCTCGGCGGCGGCCAGCACTTCCTCATCGGTCGCGTCGGGGCGGGCGTAGCGGATGTTCTCCAGCACGGTGCGGTGGAACAGCGCCACGTCCTGCGGCACCACGGCGATCATGTCGGACAGGCTCTCGCGGGTCGATTCGGCGATGTCCTGGCCGTCGATGGTCACCGCGCCGCCCTGCGGCGCCGCATGGCGCTGCAGCAGGGTCAGCAGGGTCGACTTGCCGGCGCCCGAGCGGCCGACCACGCCGACCTTCTGGCCCGGCTGGATGTCGAGCTCGAGGCCGCGCAGCACCGGCGTCGCATCCTCGGGCGCCGAGGGGTAGCGGAAGGTGACGTTCTGGAACACCACATGGCCGCCCTTGGCCGCCAGCGCATGGGCGTTGTCGGCATCCGGCAGGTCGTGCGGCACCAGCAGGGCGACCAGCGCCTCGCGCATGCGGGCGATGTATTGGGTCAGGTCCACCAGGGCCATCGCCAGGTCGCGCGAGGCGTGCAGGATGGTGAAGCCGAGGGTGCAGACCAGCACGATGTCGCCGGTGGTGGCGCGGCCGAGCTGCCACAGATGCACCACCCAGCCCAGCAGCATGGCGGTCAGCACCGCCGTGGCCACGCCATGCACCAGGCGCAGCTTCTCAAGATAGCGCAGGCTGTCGCGGCGGGCGGCGGTCTCGGAGGCGAGCGCGCCGTCCAGACGGGCGGATTCGCGGCCGAAGGCGCCAAAGGCGCGGACCAGGGAGAAGTTCTGCACCACGTCGACCAGCTGGCCGTCGACGGTGGCGGCGCGGCTGGCGAAGCGGTCGTGCAGCCCCTCGCCCTTGCGGCCCAGCCAGGCGACGCCGATCGCCAGCGTCGCCGCGGCCACCACCAGGCAGCCCGCCATCAGCGGGTCGACGCTGGCCAGGAAGGCGATGGCCAGGGTCACCGCGACCGCCGGCGGCACGGTGTGCCAGGTGAAGTTCTGCAGCACGGTGAAGCCGGCGGTGCCGGTCGCGCTGATGCGGCTGGCGAGCGTCCCGGCCGAGCGGTTGGCGAAGAAGCCCGGCGAATGGCCCGAGAGGTGGCGGAACAGCTCGGCGCGCATGTTCGCCGTCACCTTGGGGAAGCGGTCGGCCGCGATCCAGCCGCCGACACGCCACAGCAGGTTATCGGCGGCGATGATGCCGGCCAGGATGGCGAAAGCGGTCCAGACCGCCGCCATGCTGGCCGAGCCCGGCCCGCCGGCCAGCGTGTCGATCAGGTGCTTCACCGCGTAGTTGGAGCCGACCGAGCAGCCGACCGCGCCGAGCACCGCGATCATCACCGCGGCATGGCCGCCGGCCCAGGGGCGGATGTGGCGGAACAGGAAGCCGATGGGGCGCCGGGCGAGGCGCAGCAGATCAGTCGAGTCGTCGCGCATCGGGGGGAGCTCCTTCGTCTTCGGCGCACATGCTCGTGAGGGCAGCCAGCAACCGCGTTCAAGCAGAGAGAACACCTGCATCAAGACGAAAACGTGGCGAAGTTTGCCTGAACCCCACCTCAATCGGCTGCGAGTGTTCGCTCAGTGGCAAGCCCCAGCGGCAAGCCATCTTGGCAAACCCAGAGGGCTGCCGCCGGCCGCACAGGCCGGGGCAAACACCCAGGAGATCCGACCCGATGCGTATCGCGCAGATCGCTCCCCTGACCGAAGCCGTGCCCCCGAAGCTCTATGGCGGCACCGAGCGAATCGTCTCCTACATCACCGAGGAGCTGGTCGAGATGGGCCATGAGGTGACGCTGTTCGCCTCCGGCGACTCGATCACCAAGGCGACGCTGGCCGCCGGCAGCAAGAAGGCGCTGCGGCTCGACCCCTCGGTGCGCGATGCCAATGCGCCGCTGGCGGTCATGCTGGAGCAGGTCTATCGCCGCCGGCACGAATTCGACCTGCTGCACTTCCACCTAGACTACCTGCCCTTCTCGCTGTTCTCGCGGCAGAGCGTGCCCTTCGTGACCACGCTGCACGGCCGCCTGGACCTGCCCGAGCTGCAGCCGGTGTTCGACACCTTCACCCAGGCGCCGGTGGTCTCGATCTCGAACGACCAGCGCCGGCCGCTGCCGCAGGCCAACTGGGCGGGCAACATCTATCACGGCCTGCCGGAGAAGCTGCTGACGCCGCGCGCCGACGTCACGCCGGGCTACCTCGCCTTCCTCGGCCGCATCGCGCCTGAGAAGCGCTGCGACCGGGCCATCGAGATCGCCATCGCCACCAACACGCCGCTGAAGATCGCGGCCAAGGTGGACCGCGTCGACGTCGACTACTTCGAGAGCAAGATCAAGCCGATGCTGGCGCATCCGCTGGTCGAGTTCATCGGCGAGATCGACGAGACCCAGAAGCCGGGCTTCCTGTCGGGCGCCATCGGCCTGGTCACCCCGATCGACTGGCCGGAGCCCTTCGGCCTGGTGATGATCGAGGCCATGGCCTGCGGCACGCCGGTCATCGCCTTCCGCCACGGCTCGGTGCCCGAGGTGATCGACGAGGGCGTCACCGGCTTCGCGGTGGACAGCATGGCCGAGGCCATTGCCGCCGTGCCGCGGCTGAAGACCCTGTCGCGCGACGCCGTCCGCGCCCGCTTCGAGCAGCGCTTCACCGCGCGGCGGATGGCCGAGGATTACGTCGCGCTCTATGAGCGGCTGTCGAACCCGGCGCTGAAGCTGGCGGCCGAGTAGAGAACCAAGGGCCGGGTCCGATAAGGATCCGGCCTTTCTTCTTTTTCTGAAGAAAAAGAAGCAAAAAGACTTTTGTCATTTTGGCGTCCCGCCTCAGGCCATCAGCGGGACGCCAAATTGAAAAAATTTTTTGGTTCTTTTTTCTAAAAAAGAACTTCTTCCCTTATCGACTCAAAACCACCCAGGCCAACCCCTCCGCCGAAGCCTTGGCGCTCGACTTCTGCTGCGCCACCTCCGCCAGCAGCTGGTCCGGCGCGCAGCCCGGCCGTCCGGCCGGGATCTCCAGCACCGCCGCCGAGCAGCGCAACAAGGGGAAATCCCGCAGCCGCCCATCGCGGTCCTTGCCCGGCACCAGCCCGGCGGCGCGCTCGGCCGGGGTGTAGAAGTTCGCCACCGAGGCCGCGAAGTCGCCCAGCAGGCTGGACAGCCGGGCGCGAAGCTCCGCCGGCGCCGGGCCGGAGACGCCCGCAAAAAAGTCGTCGCCGCCGATATGGCCGATGAAGACCCCCTCGCCCTCCGGGAAATGCCGGCGCAGCGCCTCGGCGAAGAGGGTGATGGCGCGGTCGCCGTTCAGGAAGCCGTAGCGGTCGTTGAACGGCTTGAAGTGGTCGAAGTCGAAATAGCAGAGGTAGCGCGCCGCCTCCGACAGTACCGAGGCGGCGGCGGCATGGGCCGCCACCGACAGGTTGCCGGGCAGCCGGGTCAGCGGGTTCTGGTCGAGCGCCAGGCGCAGCCGCTTCTCGTGCAGCAGGCCGACCAGGGCGGAGGCCGAGATCAGCCCGACATAGCGCCCGCCCTCCTGCAGCAGGATGCCCTCGCAGCCCGGCGGCGCCCCGGCATAGATCTGCAGCAGGGTGTCGGCATCGGCATCGATGCTGGCCACCGGGCAGGGCACCAGGAAGGGCTCCAGCGCGCTGGCGACATTGCGGTTGCTCAGCAGGTCGCGGCCGAAGCGGCCATAGATGAAGGGGCGCAGGTCGCGCTCCCGCACCACGCCCTGCGGCGCGCCGGCGGCATCGACCACCGGGATGACGGTGCGGTCGGGCTCCTGGCGCAGGATCTCGAAGGCGCGCTCGACATGGTCGGTGCGGACCAGCGCCGGCAGCCGCTCGACGGCGGCCAGCAGCAACTCGCTGTCGCCGGCCTGGGCGCGGCGGCGGTGCTCCTCCGCCGTCGCCTGCAGCAGCCCCGCATAGGCGGCGCGGATGGCGGCCGGGTCGGCGTCGGGACGGGCCACGTAATAGCCCTGGATCAGCTCGCAGCCGAGGGCGCGGGCGGCCAGGAAGTCCTCCTCGGTCTCGATGCCCTCGGCGACCACGCGCAGGCCCAGCATGCGGGCCAGCCCCGCCACATGGCTGACGAAGACGCGGCGGCGGCTGTCGCGCGCCAGGCCGGAGACCAGGAAGCGGTCGATCTTGACGTAGTCGACGCCGCTTTCGAAGAGCAGCCGCGTCTCCGCCCGGCCGCGGCCGAAATCATCGGCGGCGAAGCGGATGCCCTGGGCACGGCAGGCGGCGCGCAGCGCGGCGAAGCCGGGCAGCGCGGTGGCGTCCAGCCGCTCGGACAGCTCGATGCAGAGGCAGGAGCCGGGCAGGCCGGCCGCCTGCAGCGCGGCGGCGAGGCCGGCGATCAGCGCCTCCGCCTCGGCCATGACGCGGCTGTCGAGATTGAGGAAGAGGCGGCGCCGTCCGGCATCGGGGATGGCGGCGAAGGCGGCGACCGCCTTGCCGTGCATCAGCTGCTCCAGCGCTGCCAGCACGCCTTGCCGCGCGGCCTGGTCCAGCAGGGCGCAGGGCGAGGCGAAGCCCAGCGCGTCATGGCCGCGCATCAAGGCCTCGACGCCGTAGAGGCTGCCGGTATGGCTGTCGACGATCGGCTGCAGGGCGCAGCGCAGCATCCCCTCCGCCTGGCGCAGCAGGGCCTCGCCGGCCGCCGGGAAAGGCTGGTCCGCGCCGGCGGGCGCCATGCCGAACGAAGCGGGAGGCAGGAGGACCGCGCTGGACAGGGGGCACCTTTGGGCGAGAGCATTGCCATCGCTAGGCCCAGGGTGTTGCCGGCCGGTTAACCCATTGATGAAGCATTTATGTCGGGTGCCGAGCGGCGGCAGGGCCGGGCGGCATCCCTTCCGCTTTGATTCCGACCGCCGCTTGCCCTATGTGCTTCGGCGCGGCGGGCCCTGTTCACCTCCGCCCCCGTTTGCCGCCGGAAGCTCATGACCAATACCCCGCTGTCCCGTATCCGCAACTTCTCGATCATCGCGCATATCGACCATGGCAAGTCGACGCTGGCCGATCGCCTGATCCAGGCCACCGGCGCCATCGCGCTGCGTGACATGAAGGAGCAGATGCTCGACAGCATGGAGCTGGAGCAGGAGCGCGGCATCACCATCAAGGCGGCCTCGGTCCGGCTGGACTACAAGGCCAAGGACGGCAACGACTACGTCCTGAACCTGATGGACACGCCGGGCCATGTCGACTTCGCCTATGAGGTGAGCCGGTCGCTCGCCGCCTGCGAGGGCTCGCTGCTCGTGGTCGATGCCTCCCAGGGCGTCGAGGCGCAGACCCTGGCCAATGTCTACCAGGCGATCGACGCGCATCACGAGATCGTCCCGGTCCTGAACAAGATCGACCTCCCCGCCGCCGAGCCGGAGCGGGTGAAGCAGCAGATCGAGGACGTGATCGGCCTCGACGCTTCCGACGCGGTGGAGATCTCGGCCAAGTCGGGGCTGAACATCGAGGGCGTGCTGGAGGCGATCGTCACCCGCCTGCCCGCCCCGCAGGGCGACCCGAACGCACCGCTGAAGGCGCTGCTGGTCGACAGCTGGTACGACCCCTATCTCGGCGTCATCATCCTGATCCGGGTGAAGGACGGCTCGATCCGCAAGGGCCAGAAGATCCGCTTCATGGCCGAGGGCACCACCCAGACGGTCGACAGCGTCGGCGTCTTCCGCCCGAAGATGGTCCCCGTCGACTACCTGGGCCCGGGCGAGATGGGCTACCTCAACGCCGCCATCAAGACGGTCGCCGAGACCAATGTCGGCGATACCATCACCGACGACCGCAACCCCGCCAGCGAGCCGCTGGCCGGCTTCAAGCCCTCGATCCCGGTGGTCTGGTGCGGCCTCTACCCGGTCGATGCCGACGATTTCGAGAAGCTGCGCGAATCGCTCGGCAAGCTGCGGCTGAACGACGCCTCCTTCCATTTCGAGGCGGAAAGCTCGGCCGCGCTCGGCTTCGGCTTCCGCTGCGGCTTCCTGGGCCTGCTGCACCTGGAGATCATCCAGGAGCGGCTGTCGCGCGAGTTCGACCTCGACCTGATCGCGACCGCCCCCTCGGTCGTCTACAAGCTGACCGACAACAAGGGCGTCACCAGCGACCTGCACAACCCGGCCGACATGCCGGACCCGACGCTGATCGACAGCATCCAGGAGCCCTGGATCAAGGCGACGATCATGGTGCCGGACGAGCATCTGGGCTCGATCCTGACGCTCTGCTCGGAGCGGCGCGGCCAGCAGGTCGAGCTGACCTATGTCGGCAACCGCGCCATGGCGGTCTATCGCCTGCCGCTGAACGAGGTGGTCTTCGACTTCTACGACCGCCTGAAGAGCGTCAGCCGCGGCTACGCCTCCTTCGACTACCAGATGGACGGCTATGACGAGGGCGACCTGGTCAAGATTTCCATCCTGGTGAACAACGAGCCGGTGGATGCGCTGTCCTTCATGGCGCATCGGTCGCAGGCCGAGCGCCGCGGCCGCAGCATCTGCGAGAAGCTGAAGGAACTGATCCCCCGCCAGCTGTTCAAGATCCCCATCCAGGCGGCGATCGGCGGCCGGGTGATCGCGCGCGAGACCATTTCCGCCATGTCGAAGGACGTCACCGCCAAGTGCTATGGCGGCGACATCAGCCGCAAGCGCAAGCTCCTCGACAAGCAGAAGGAGGGCAAGAAGCGCATGCGGCAGTTCGGCAAAGTCGAGATCCCGCAGAGCGCCTTCATCGCCGCCCTCAAGATGGACAGCTGAGTGGCGAAGGCCGCCCTTCTCGGCCCCGACATCCTGCTGGCGCTGGCCGTGGCCTATTGGCCGGGGACGCTGCTGGTGCTGCTCGCCCTGGCGGTGACGGCCCTGCCCTGGCGGCGCACCCTGCCCGGCCGGCTGGCGCTGGCCACCGGGCTGGGCGGCACCTTTCTGCTCGCCGTGCTGGTCATCGACCTGTCGCGCTGACCCGGCCGGCCCGGCCGGTCGTTGCCCGAGCAAAAAAACCGCGCCTCGCGGTTGACGTGACCCCCCGGGACTCCGCCAGATAGCGGAATAATTAAATTCCCGGGAGAATCGGTCGAGATGTTGCGACGCAGCCTGATGGCCCTGCTGGCCGCCGCCTTCCTGGCGCCCGCCGCCCTGACGACCGCCCAGGCGCAAGGCGCCTTCCCCAACCGCACCATCAACATCATCGTGCCCTTCGCCGCCGGCGGCCCGACCGACACGGTGACCCGCCTGGTGGCCGAGGTGATGGGCCGCGACCTGGGCCAGACCGTGGTGGTGGAGAATGTCGGCGGCGCCGGCGGCACGCTGGGCGCGGCCCGCGTCGCCATGGCCAAGCCGGATGGCTACACCCTGCTGCTGCACCATATCGGCATGGGCACCACGCCCACCCTCTACCGCCGCCTGTCCTACGACCCGGTGGAGGGCTTCGAGACCATCGGCCTGGTCACCGCCGTGCCGATGACCATCATCGCCCGCAAGGACATCCAGGCCACCAACCTGGCCGAACTGGTGGCGCTGGTCCGCCGCGACCAGGTGAAGATCAACTACGCCAATGCCGGCATCGGCGCCGCCAGCCATCTCTGCGGCCTGCTGCTGCAGAAGGCGATCGACGCGCCGATGACCACCGTGCCCTATCGCGGCACCGGCCCGGCGATGACCGACCTGATCGCCGGCACGGTCGATATCATGTGCGACCAGACCACCAACACCACCAGCCATATCCGCGCCGGCGCGGTGCGCGCCTTCGCCGTCACCACGGCGCAGCGCCTGCCCTCGCTGCCCGACCTGCCGACCGCGACCGAGGCCGGGCTGCCGGGCATGGAGGTGACGGTGTGGCACGGCCTCTATGCGCCGAAGGGCACGCCGGCCGAGATCACCAACCGCCTCTCCCGCGCGCTGCAGGTGGCGCTGCGCGACGAGCGGCTGGTGCAGCGCTTCGCCGATCTGGGCACCGCCCCGGTCGCCCAGAACGAGGCGACGCCGGAGGCGCACCGCGCCTTCTGGCAGGCCGATATCGCCAAGTGGCGCCCGGTGATCCAGGCCGCCGGCCAGTACGCCGACTGAGCCGGGGCGGGCTGGTGCTCCCGCCGGCGCTTCTTGTGCCGGCGGGCCACCATGCCCCCCTTGTGCGCGCCCCGCCAAACGCGCATGGAGAGCCATGCTCCCCGCGCTTCGCCCCCTGCACGGAAAGGCATGACCGGCCGGGCGCCGCCGCGGAGCCCAACGGTCCGCCTGCATCTGATGATGCTGGCCCTGGCCGCGCTGCTGCCGGCCTGGGGACTGGGCTTCCACGTCGCCGGCCAGGTGGCCGATGCCGAGCGCGCGCGCCTGGTGTCGCAGGCCCGCGAGATGGCGCAGGACCTAGCCTTCAGCCTGGAGCGGGAGATCCTCGGCATGCGCGGCGAGCTGGCCGCGCTGGCCGCCTCGCCGGCGCTGCGCGAGCATGACCTGGCCGCCTTCTACGCCCAGGCCCGCGCCCTGCCGCTGCAGCGCGACGCCCAGCTGCGGCTGAGCGACAGTCAGGGCCGGCTGCTGGTCGATACCACCCAGGCCTTCCCGCCGCCCGAGACCGAGAGCCCGCTGCGCCCGCCGCCGCGCACGCCCGGCATCTCCAACCTGATCGCCTCGGCCAACCCGCTGCGCCCCTTCCGCATCGACCTGAGCCAGGCGGTGCGCAACCCGGCCGGCCCGGGCACCGCCGAGACGCTGCCCGACCTGCTGCTGACCGCCAGCACCGATCCCTCGCGCCTCTGGGCCGCGCATCTGAAGCGCGCCAACCTGCCGGAGACCTGGATCGCCGTGCTCTATGACGGCGAAGGCCGTCAGATCACCCGCATGCCGCCCCGCCCCGAGCTGGTCGGCACGCTGCGCCGCGAAGGCGGCGCCGTCGCCCAGGCGATGGCCAGCCCTGCGCCGCGCGGCTGGGCCCGCACCCAGTCGAGCGACGACCGGCCGCTCTACACCGTCTGGCAGCGCGTCGGCGGCACCCCCTGGCTGGCGCTGGTGGCGATGCCGGCCGACATGCTGGACGGCGCGCTGTGGCGGGCGCTGGCCCCGGTGCTGGTCGCCGGCGCCCTGCTGCTGGCCGGCTTCACCGCCATGCTGGCCTTCTGGACCGACCGCCGCATCGCCGTGCCGCTGGCGCGCCTCGGCCGCGTCGCCCAGGCCTTCGGCAATGGCGCCGCCCCGCCCGGCTTCCCGCCCACCGGGCTGCGCGAGATCGACGCCGCCGCCGAGGCGCTGCAGGCCGCCGGGCGCGAGCGCGAGCGCCTCGAGGCCGAGCGCATCGCGCTGACCGCCCGGCTGCAGACGGTGCTGGAGAGCACCACCGACTGCGTGCTGGTGCTCGATGGCGAGGGGCTGCTGCGCTACCTGAACGGCCGCGCCGCGGCGCTGGCCGGCGGGCAGCAGGGCATCGGCCGGCCGCTGGCCGAGACCTTCCCCGGCTGGGATGCCGGGCCCTTCGGCACCGCCTGCCGGGTGGCCCGGCGGCAGGGCCTGTCGCAGAGCGTCACCGCCTTCCACCCGGCGCTCGGCCGCTGGATCTCGGCCGATGTCTATCCCTCCAGCGAGGGCATCACCCTGTTCTTCCGCGATGTCAGCGACGAGCGCGCGGCGCAGGTGGCGCTGCGCGAATCGGAGGCCCGGCTGAAGGCGGTGCTGGACAATGTCCCGGTCGGCGTGCTGCTGGCCGAGGCGCCGGGCGGCCGCCTGCTGCTGGGCAACCGGCGCCTGGCCGAGATGCTGCGCGGCCCGATCAGCCTGTCGCGCGGCGTCGAGGATTACAGCCAGGACTGGGAGGCCTACCACGCCGATGGCAGCCGGGTCGCCAGCGAGGAGTTTCCGCTGAGCCGCGCGCTGCGCGACGGCGTGCCGGCCAGCGGCGAGTACCAGTTCCGCGCCGGCGACGGCAGCATGATCTGGATCCGTGTCTCCGGCGCCCCGGTCCGCGACGCGCGCGCCCAGGTCACCGGCGCCGTCGTCGCGCTGGCCGATATCGATGCCGAGCGGCGCGCCGCGGCGCAGCTGCAGGAGAGCGAGCTGCGCTTCCGCCTCCTGGCCGAGGCGATCCCGCAGATCGTCTGGTCGGCCAAGCCGGACGGGCGCATCGACTACATCAACCCGCGCATGCAGGACTTCACCGGGCTGACGCCGGAGCGGGCGGCCGGCGCGCTCGGCAGCATCGTGCACCCGGCCGACCAGCGCTCGACCTTCCGCCGCTGGCAGCGGGCGCTGCGGCGCGGCCGCCCCTTCGCCGCCGAGCTGCGGCTGCGGCGCCCCGACGGCGGCTGGCGCTGGTGCGTCATCCGCGCCCTGCCCGCCTTCGACCAGGACCGCAACGTCACCCGCTGGATCGGCGCGGTGACCGATGTCTCGGAGCTGGCCGAGACGCGCGAGGCGCTGTCCCGCCAGGTCGCCGCCCAGGCCGCCTCGCGCGAGGCGGCGGTGCAGGCGGCCGCGGCGCTGGCCGCCTCGGAAAGCCGCTTCCGCCGCTTCGCCGAGGCCAGCCCGGACGTGATGTGGATGCGCGACCCGGCCGGCGAGCAGCCGGAATTCGTCAGCCCCGCCTTCGAGCGGATCTGGGGCATCGCGCGCGAGCGGCTGGTGGAGAATCCGGGCCTCTGGCTGGAATCGATTCACCCCGCCGATCGCGACCGGGTCGCCGCGGCCTGGGCCGAGGCGGCGCGCGACGGCAATTTCGACGCCGAATACCGCATCCTGCGCCCCGACGGGGTGATGCGATGGATCCGCGACATCGGCTTCCCGATGCTGGACGCGCAAGGGGCGATGATCCGCCGCGGCGGGCTGGCGCGCGACGTCAGCGCGGCCAAGGCCAGCGAGGCGCGCCAGCTGCTGCTGCTGGGGGAGCTGAACCACCGGGTGAAGAACACCCTGGCGACGGTGCATTCGCTGGCGCTGCAGACGGCGCGCACCGCCGGCAGCGCGGCCGATGCCATGCCGCGCTTCCTGAACGATTTCCAGGCGCGGCTGCTGACTTTGTCGCGCGGACATGATCTGCTGACGGCGCGCACCTGGCGCGGCGCGTCGATGGAGGATATCGCCCGGGCAGCGCTGGCCCCCTGGCAGGTGGAGGACGGGCCGGACGGCACCGCGCGGCTGTCGCTGGCCGGGCCCTCCGTCTGGCTGGCGCCTCGGCAGGCCCTGGGGCTGGCCCTGGCGATGCACGAACTCGCGACCAACGCCACAAAGCACGGAGCTCTTTCCTGCGCGGAAGGGCGCGTGGTGGTAGCCTGGCACGGCACGGCGGAAGGGCTGGTCAGGCTGGATTGGCGGGAGGAAGGCGGCCCGCCGGTCAAAGGGGTGCCGAGCCGTCGTGGCTTCGGCAGCCGCATGCTGGAACGGGGCCTGCCTGCCGAACTCGGCCCCGGCTCGGCGGTGGAACTGGACTACGCGGCCGATGGCTTCCGGGCGAGCATCCGCTTCCGCCCCGTCAGCGGACCGCAGGTTGAAGAGGAGACCGCATGAGCGGACTGAACGGCCGGCGCATCCTGGTCGTGGAGGATGAGGCGCTGATCGCGATGCTGGTCGAAGACGCCCTGATGGAGGCCGGCGCCACCGTCCTGGGCCCCGCCGCCACGGTGGAAGAGGCCCTGGCGCTGTTCGAGAGCGAACACCCGGAAGCCGCCGTCCTGGACATCAACCTGGCCGGCCAGGCCTCCATCCCGGTCGCCGACCGGCTGGTGCAAAGCGCCATCCCCTTCGTCGTGGCCACCGGCTACGGCGCCGCCGGCCTGCCCGAGCGGCACCGCAATGTGCCGGTACTCGCCAAGCCCTACGACCCGCGGGACCTCATCGCGGCGTTGGAGAAGATCTGCGGGTAAGAGAAGACAGGAGTAAGGTCGGGGGAATGAATTCCCCCGAACCCCCTTCTTTTTTCTGATCACCGGCCGTGGACCGGCCAGCGCCTTCCGGCAGCGGCAGCACGGCGGGACGCATTTTCATAAAAAAAAGCAGCGCAACCTCGCAGGCCGCGCTGCCGATTGGCCGTAGTGCCCCTGGTCTCCACCTGGACACGGCAGTCACCCCAGAAAGAAGAAGGGGGTCCAGGGGGAATTCATTCCCCCTGGCCTTCGGCTTGCCTTCGCTTCAGGCCGCCTTGAGCACCCGCCCCGCCACCGCGTCGAGCTTCGCCATCAGGGCGGGATCGCGCTTCTCCGGCGCCGTGACGATGGCGTGCTCGAGCGCCCGGTCGCAGCCCGCCGGGCAGGCGCCGCGGGGCTTGCCGAGCATCGGGATCACCGCCTTGACCAGCGCCTTGGCGCGGTCGGCATTGGCCAGCATGACCTTCACCACCGCGTCCACGGTCACCGCGTCATGGCCGGGGTGCCAGCAGTCGAAATCGGTGACCATGGCGACGGTCGCGTAGCAGAGCTCCGCCTCGCGGGCGAGCTTGGCTTCCGGCATGTTGGTCATGCCGATCACGTCGCAGCCCCAGGCGCGGTACAGCTCGGATTCGGCCTTGGTCGAGAATTGCGGGCCTTCCATCACCAGGTAGGTGCCACCGCGCTTGTAGGGCAGCTCGATCTGGCGGGCGGCTTCCTCCACCGCGTCGCCCAGGCGCGGGCAGACCGGGTGGGCGACCGAGACATGCGCCACGCAGCCGGTCTCGAAGAAGGACTTCTCCCGGGCGAAGGTGCGGTCGATGAACTGGTCGACGATGACGAAGCGGCCCGGCTCCAGGTCGCCGTTCAGCGAGCCGACGGCGGAGAGCGACAGGATCTCGGTGACCCCGGCACGCTTCATCACGTCGATATTGGCGCGGTAGTTCAGCGCCGAGGGCGGCACCCGGTGGCCGCGGCCATGGCGCGGCAGGAAGACGCAGCGCACGCCGTCGAGGCGGCCGAAGAGCAGCTCGTCCGAGGCCTCGCCCCAGGGGCTCTCCACCCGTTTCCACTGGCGGTCCTCGAGGCCGTCGATGTCGTAGAGGCCGGAGCCGCCGATCAGGCCGATGACGGGTTCGAACAGGTCGCTCATGGGTCAGTTCCCCGGAATGGCGAAGCCGCCTTGCGGCGGCCTGGGATGGAAAAGCCCGCCTTGCGGCGGCCCGGAATGGAAAAGGCCGCCCGGAGGCGGCCCTTGGTCAGCTTTGGCACGCGGACGGCGGGGCCGCCTCAGTGCACGTCGGCCCAGACCTTCCGCTTCACGGCATAGGTCAGCCCGCCCAGCACGATCAGGAACAGGATGATGCGGATGCCCATGGCACGCCGCGTCTCCAGCTCCGGCTCGGCGGCCCAGGCCAGGAAGGTGGTCACGTCACGGGCCATCTGGTCGACCGTGGCGCGGGTGCCATCGCCATACTGCACCTGGCCGTCGCTGTTCAACGGCGCCGCCATGGCAATCTGGTGACCGGGGAAATACTTGTTGTAGTGCATCCCCTCCATGACGGTGACGCCGGCCGGCGGCGGGTCCTCGTAGCCGGTCAGCAGCGCATGGATGTAGTTGCCGCCGCCGGGCCGGGCCTTGGCGATGACCGACAGGTCGGGCGGCAGGGCGCCGTTGTTGGCGGCGCGGGCGGCGGCGTCATTGGCGAAGGGACGGCGGAAGCGGTCCGAGGCGCGGCCGGGGCGCTCGAACATCTCGCCATTGTCGTTCGGCCCGTCGGGGATCTGGTAGGAGGCGGCGATCGCCGCGACCTCCGCCTCGCTCAGCCCGATGTCGCGCAGGTTGCGGTAGGACAGCAGATGCGCCGCGTGGCAGGCCGAGCAGACTTCCTTGTAGACCTGGAAGCCGCGCTGCAGCGCGCCGCGGTCGAAGGTGCCGAGCATGCGGTCATGCTGGAACCGCGCATCCGGGATGGCGACGCCGCCTTCCGCGGCCTGGGCGGCGGGCGCAGCGAGGCCAAGCGCCAGGGCGGCGGCGAGCGCCGCGCCCTTCAGCCCGTTAAGCAGGCCGGCTTTACCGGTCGTCAGCAGCCGCATCACGCCTTCTCCATCGGCTTGGCCGCGGCGCCGCCGGGCAGGGGTCCCCCGCCGCGCAGCACGGCGCGGCTGATGCTTTCCGGCAGCGGCAGCGGCCGTTCGATCTTGGCGAGCAGGGGCAGGATCACCAGGAAGTAGGCGAAGTAGTAGGCCGTCGAGAGGCGCGAGATGACGACGTAGAGGCCCTCGGCCGGCTTGCCGCCCGCCCACATCAGGACGAAGAAATTCACCGTCCAGAGCAGGAACAGCCACTTGGCGATCGGGCGGAAGCGCATCGAGCGCACCGGCGAACGGTCGAGCCAGGGCAGGACGAAGAGGACGGCGATGGCGCCGAACATCATCAGCACGCCGCCGAGCTTGTTCGGGACCGCGCGCAGGATGGCGTAGAACGGCAGGAAGTACCATTCCGGGACGATATGCGCGGGCGTCGAGAGCGGGTTGGCCGGGATGTAGTTGTCCGGATGGCCCAGGTAGTTCGGCGTGAAGAACACCAGGAAGGCGAAGACGATCAGGTAGACGACGATGCCGACGCTGTCCTTCATCGTGTAGTAGGGATGGAACGGCAGCGTGTCCTGCGGGCCCTTCGGCTCGATGCCCAGCGGGTTGTTGGAGCCCGTGATGTGCAGCGCCGCGACGTGGAGGAAGACCACGCCGGTGATCACGAAGGGCAGCAGGTAGTGCAGGCTGAAGAAGCGGTTCAGCGTCGGGTTGTCGACCGAGAAGCCGCCCCAGAGCAGCGTCACGATGCTGTTGCCGACCAGCGGGATGGCCGAGAACAGGTTGGTGATGACCGTCGCGCCCCAGAAGGACATCTGGCCCCAGGGCAGCACGTAGCCCATGAAGGCGGTGGCCATCATCAGCAGGAAGATGACGACGCCGAGGATCCAGAGGAGCTCGCGCGGCTTCTTGTAGGAGCCGTAATACATGCCCCGCCAGACATGGACGAGGACCACGATGAAGAACATCGAGGCGCCGTTCATGTGGACGTAGCGGATCAGCCAGCCGTAGTTCACGTCGCGCATGATGCGCTCGACGCTGTCGAAGGCCAGGCTGGTATGGGCGGTGTAGTTCATCGCCAGGAAGATGCCGGTGGCGATCATGATCATCAGGTTGATCATGGCCAGCGCGCCGAAATTCCAGAAGTAGTTGAAATTCCGCGGAGTCGGGAAGGTCCCGTACTCCTTCTGCATCATGGTGAAGACCGGCATGCGCTGGTCGATCCAGCGCACGACGGGGTTGGTGAAGCTGCTCTCGTGCAGGCCGGATGCCATGGCGGGGTCCTCAGCCGATGCGAATCTGGGTGTCGGACGTGAAACTGTATTCCGGCACGGTCAGATTGGCCGGCGCGGGCCCGCGGCGGATACGCCCCGAGGTGTCGTAATGGCTGCCGTGGCAGGGGCAGAACCAGCCGCCGAAATCGCCGCGGGCGTCGGTCGGCTTCTGGCCGAGGGGGACGCAGCCCAGATGGGTGCAGACGCCGAGCACGATCAGCCAGGGCTCGCGCTGGACGCGGGCGCTGTCCGGCTGCGGGTCGCGCAGCTCGGAGAGCGGCACGGCCTTGGCCTCCTGGATCTCGGCGCCCGTGCGATGACGGACGAAGACCGGCTTGCCGCGCCACATAACGGTGACCGCCTGGCCCTCGGCGATATGGCCCAGCGGCACGTCGGTGCTGGCCAGGGCGAGCACGTCCTTGGCCGGGTTCATCGAATGGATGAACGGCCAGACGATGGCGCCCACGCCGACCGCGGCGAAGGAGCCCGCGACCAGTTTCAGGAAGTCACGCTTCGTCCCCTGGTCGGGCCCATGATCGCCACCCCCCTGGGCTTGTCCCAGCTCGGGGGCACTGCTCGGCGCAAGCGTTTCGGCCATGCCTCATCGTCCCTCTTGGCGGCCGCCCCGGTGCCTGGCAGGCAGGCCGGCCGCTAACTCCCTATTGTCCGCCACCGCGGAGACACAGGCCAAGCGCGTTGCCGCGCTGCAATCCATGCGCCGGCGCCATATAAGGGCAGCCACGACAGGGTGGCAATCGCTGCGCACCCGGCATGGTGACATCTTTCAATCGTCAAGTCCGCGATGGGCAGGGCTTCCATTGTGCGACGCGGCGTGAGCGGCGCCGCGGCCGCGCTTGCCGTGCCTGGCCGGGCAGGCTAGCGCGGGGCCCTGCGGGGCGCGCCAGGGGGTAGCGCCCCAGCCCTGCCGGGATCCGCGCCATGACCGACCGTTCCGACCCCGCCGATCTTGCCGCCGATCCCGCGACGGGCGGCCCGGCCGGCCATCGCTTGGCCGCGCCCGCCCGCGCCTGGTTCGAGTCGCTGCGCGACCGCATCTGCGCCGAGTTCGAGGCGATCGAGGACGCCCTGGCCGAGGGGCCGCAGGCCGGCCTGCCGGCGGGCCGCTTCACCCGCAGCGCCTGGGACCGCCCGGGCGGCGGCGGCGGCGTCATGTCGGTGATGCGCGGCCGGGTGTTCGAGAAGGTGGGCGTCAACGTCTCCACCGTGCATGGCGAGTTCAGCCCGGAATTCCGCCGGCAGATCCCGGGCGCCGAGGCCGATCCCCGCTTCCTGGCCACCGGCATCTCGCTGGTCGCCCACCTGCATTCGCCGCGGGTGCCGGCGGTGCACATGAACACCCGCTTCATCGCCACCTCGCGCGCCTGGTTCGGCGGCGGCGGCGACCTGACGCCGATGGCCATGCAGGCACCCGAGTCGCGCGAGGATGGCGACAGCTTCCACGCCGCCTACCGGGCAGCCTGCGACCGGCACGACCCGGCCTACTACCCGCGCTTCAAGCAGTGGTGCGACGAATACTTCTTCCTGCCGCACCGCCAGGAGCCGCGCGGCCTGGGCGGCATCTTCTACGACTGGCTGGGGCGGGACGAGGCCGAGGGAGAGAATCTGGACCGGCACTTCGCCTTCACCCGCGACGTGGGCGAGGCCTTCCTCGCCGCCTATCCGCCGATCGTCCGCCGCCGCATGCACGAGGCCTGGACCGAGGCCGAGCGCGAGCACCAGGAATTCCGCCGCGGCCGCTATGTCGAGTTCAACCTGCTGCACGACCGCGGCACGCTGTTCGGGCTGAAGACCGGCGGGCATACCGAGGCGATCCTGATGTCGCTGCCGCCGCGGGTGCGCTGGTAGGCCCAGGGCAGCGCGGCGTCAGATGACAGGGCGGCAATGCCCTGGCGCGCCGCTCGCGAAAACGGCATCCTCCGCGGGTCCAAGACGAAAAAGTCCCTGGAGGAACAACTGATGTCGACCCGCCGCGCCCTGCTGGGCGCCTCGCTGGCCATGCCCGCCCTTGCCCTGCCCTTCTCCGCCCGCGCACAGGGCGCCGGCACCACCGCCTGGCCGGAGCGTCCCGTCCGCTTCATCGTGCCCTATCCGCCGGCCGGCTCGACCGACCTGCTGTCGCGGCTGCTGGCGGAGCGGATGGGCCAGAAATTCGGCCAGAACTTCGTCATCGAGAACCGGCCTGGCGCCGGTGGCAATATCGGCATGGACGCCATCGCGAAGGCGGCACCCGACGGCTACACCATGGGCGCCGCGACCATCGGGCATTTCTCGATCAACCAGTATCTGTACAGCTCGATGCCCTGGGATATCGATAAGGACTTTTCTGTTCTTGGCCTGACCTGGGAATTTCCCAATGTACTGGTGGTGGCGACCCAGCACTGCCCGGCGACGACGCTGCAGGAATTCGTCGCCTGGGTGAAGAAGCGACCGAACGGCGCCTCCTTCGGCTCGCCGGGGGTGGGCACGACGCCGCATCTCTCGGGCGAGATCTTCCGCAACCGGCTGCAGCTGGACGCCACCCACGTCCCCTTCCGCGGCGCGGCGCAGACCATCCCGGCGATGCTGTCGGGCGACGTCACCTTCGCCATCGACAACCTGGCCTCCTATGTCCCGGTGATCCAGGAAGGGCGGATGCGGGCGCTGGCGGTGACCGGGGCGCAGCGCTGGCCGACCCTGCCGAACGTGCCGACCATGGCCGAGGCCGGGGTGGACGATTTCGTCATCACCTCCTGGGGCGCCTTCGTGGCCCCGGCCAACACGCCGCGGCCGATCGTCAACAAGGTGAACGGCGCGCTGAAGGAGATCTCGGCCGATGAGGGGCTGAAGGCGCGCTTCCTGCAGGCCGGCGCGCTGACCCTGTGGTCGACGCCGGAGGACGCCGTGGCGCGTGGCAAGGCCGAGCGGCCGATGTGGCAGGCGGCGGTGAAGGCATCCGGGGCGCGGGCGGATTAAGATCGCGCCTCCGGCGCAGGCGGATTAACCGGTCCTGGAAAAAAACCCGTGGCGGGGCCATACCCCCGCCATGGTCCAGGATCTCACCACCCCGGCCGGGCGGCGCGCCGCCTGGCTGAACAGCCTGTTCGTCGACCACGCCGTGCTGCGGCTGGGCTGGCGCAACTGGGGGGTGGTGGCGCCGGGGCGGCTCTACCGCTCGAACCATCCGAGCCCGGGGCAGATGCGGCGGGCGGTGCAGGCGGCCGGCATCCGCAGCATCGTCAACCTGCGCGGGCACCGGCAGAATTGCGGCTCCGACGCGCTGGGGCGGGAAGTGGCGGCGGAGCTGGGGCTGACCCATGTCGACGCGCCGCTGGAGTCGCGCGGGGCGCCGCACAAGGACCGCCTCCTGCGCCTGGCCGGGCTGTTTTCCGAATTGCCGGAGCCGGTGCTGATCCATTGCAAGTCGGGCGCCGACCGCACCGGGCTGGCGGCGGGGCTGTGGCTGATGCTGCAGGGGCGGCCGGTGGAGGAAGCCATGCGCCAGCTGTCCTGGCGCTTCGGCCATGTCTCCTCCAGCAAGACCGGGATCCTGGACGCCTTCTTCCGCGAATACGCCCGGTTCACCCGCGCCCATGGCCCGAAGCCGTTCCTGGACTGGGTGCGCGACGATTATGACGAGGTCGCGCTGCGCCAGAGCTACAAGAGCCGGCCCTGGGCGGACCGGCTGGTGGACGGCATCCTGCGCCGCGAGTGACGCCTCACCAGAGCAGGTGCGCGCCCAGCGCCAGCAGGGCACAGAAGAAAAGCCGGCGGAACAGGACGGGCGGCAGGTTCAGCCTCTGCCCCAGCGCCATGCCGAGCAGGGTCGGGACCAGGGCGAGGGCCGAGGCCCCCCAGTCGCCCCCTGCCCCCAGCGACTCCGCCAGCGCCAGGGTCGAGACGCTGAAGGACAGCCCCATGGCCTGCAGCAGGGCGCGGCGCTCCAGCCCCAGCGCCTGCAGCCAGGGCACCGCCGGCAGGACGAAGACGCCGGTGGCGGCGGTGAGCGCGCCGGTGACCAGGCCACAGGCGGCGCCGATGAGTCCGGCGCCGCGGGCGGGCAGCGCCAGGCGGCGCTCGGCCAGGCCAAAGAGGCCGTAGAGGACCAGGGCCAGGCCCAGCCCCTGCTGCGCCAGCCGGAGATTGCCGCCACTGGCCATGCCGATGCCGATCCAGACGCCGAGCGCGGCGCCTAGCGGCAGGCCCAGCAGGAGCGGCCAGATCTTCCGCAGCAGCCGAGGCGCCTCGCCACCCGTCGCCGCCTGGAAGAAATTCGTCAGCAGCGAAGGCAGGATCATCAGGGCGGCGCCCTCGGCGGGCGGCAGGAAGAGGCCGAGCAGCCCCATGGCGACGGTGGGCAGGCCGAGGCCGATGACGCCCTTCACCAGCCCGGCGACGAAGAAGACGGCGGCGATGGCCAGGATCAGGCCGGGATCGTGCTGCATGGGGCGAGGTTTGCGCCGTGCTGCCGGCGGCCACAATGCGTCGTTGCCGCATCGAGGCTTCGCGTGGCACGAAGGCTGGCATGCAGTGGGACCTGGCGGATCTGCGGCTGTTCCTGGCGGTGGCGGAGGCCGGCAGCATCACCGGCGGCGCGGCCCGGGCCAACCTGGCGCTGGCGGCGGCGAGCGCCCGGCTGCGCGGGCTGGAGGCGCGGATCGGCACGAAGCTGCTGGAACGGCACCGGCGCGGCGCGGCGCTGACGCCGGCGGGGCAGGCGCTGCTGCACCACGCGCGGCGGCTGCAGGGCCAGATCGCCGCGATGCAGGGGGAGCTTTCCGCCTATGCCGGCGGGCTGGCCGGGCAGATCCGGCTGCCGGCCAACAGCGCCGCCTGCGAGGCCTTCCTGCCGGAGGTGCTGGGGCGGTTCGTCGCCGCGCATCCGCGGCTGGACGTGGTGCTGGAGGAACGACCGAGCCACGCCATCGTCCGGGCGGTGGCCGAGGGGGCGGCGGAGCTGGGGATCGCGGCCGGCTGGGCGGTGCGGGGCCTGGAGTCGGCCTTCTTTGCCCGCGACCGGCTGGTGGCGGTGGTGCCTTCTGACCGGGTTCTTGATGGGCCGGTGTCGCTGGCCGCGCTGGCGGGGGAGAGCTGGATCGGGCTAGCCGAGGGCAGCGCGCTGCAGGAGCATCTGGCCGCGCAGGGGGTGCCGCGGTTGCGCTTGCGGCTCGGTGGTTTGGATGCCGTGTGCCGGGCGGTCGCCGCCGGGGGCGGCGTCGCGGTGGTGCCCGAGCTGGTGGCCCGCCGGTTTCCGGTCGGGGTGGTCGCGTTGCTGGACGACTGGGCTGTCCGCGAGCTGTTCGTGGTGGCGCGGTCGGTACATGGCCTCAGCCCTGCCGGTCAGGCCTTATGGCGCCAACTGACGGAAGGGGCCTGGGGAAACTCAGTTTCCCCAGACTCTTAGGCCTGCTTCAGCTCGATCAGGCTGCCGCGGATCTTGCGCCCGCGCCGGATGCGGTCCTCGATGAAATTGGCCTCCCCCCAGCGCACCGCGCGCCCCAGGGCATGGGCGTCCTCCGAGAAGCGCGCCAGCATTTCCAGCAGCGCCTCGCGGTTGTTGAGGAAGACGTCGCGCCACATGTCGACGTCGCTGGCGGCGATGCGGGTGAAGTCGCGGAAGCCGGAGGCGGCGAATTTCAGCACCTGCTCGCGGGTTTCCAGCGCCAGGTCGTCCGCCGTCGAGCAGATGGTGAAGGCGATCAGGTGCGGCAGGTGGGAGACGATGGCGACCACCTTGTCGTGGGTGGTGGGGTCCATGGTCTCGATCATGGCGCCGGCGCGGCGCCAGAGCTCGGCCACTTTCTCCTGCGCGGCCGGGCTGCCGTAGTCGCCGGGGGTCAGGATGACGTAGCGGCCCTGGAATAACGCCGAAAAACCGGCATCGGGGCCGGAATGCTCGGTGCCGGCCATGGGGTGGCCGGGGACCAGCTGGACGCCCGGCGGCAGCAGGGGCAGCAGGTCGCGCAGCACCGAGCCCTTGGTGGAGCCGGTGTCGCTGAGGATGGCGCCCGGCGCCAGATGCGGGGCGATCTGCGCCATGACGGAAGCGAAGCTGCCGACAGGGGTGCAGAGGATGACGGCGTCGCAGCCCTTCACCGCCTCGGCGGCGTCGACCTCGACGACATCGGCGAGGTCGAGCTCCCGCAGGCGGGCGGCGACGCCGACGCCGTGGTCGCAGGCGACCAGGGTGCGGGCGATGTCGCCGCGCTCGCGCGCCACGCGCGCCAGCGAGGAGCCGATCAGGCCGAGGCCGATCAGGCAGAGGCGGTTGAAGAGCGGCTCGGCCATGCGGCGATCAGGCGAAGGCGTCGATGACGAGCTGGCATTCCTCGGCATTGCCGATGGTGATGCGCAGGCACTGCGGCAGGCCGTAGCCGGTCATGCCGCGGACGATCAGCCCCTTGGCCTTGAGCTTCGCATCGGCCGCCCTGGCGCCCTCGGCCGTGCCGAAATCGACCAGGATGAAGTTGGTCTCGCTGGGCTGGACCTTGTGGCCGGCGGCCGTGATGGCGGCGCTGACCTTGGCGCGCCATTCGGTGTTGTGGGCGACGCATTTCTCGACCCAGCCGGCCTCGCCGAGCGCGGCGACGGCGGCGGCCTGGCTGGCGGCGGCCACGTTGAAGGGGCCGCGGACGCGGTTCAGGGTGTCGACGATCTCGGCCGGGGCGTAGCCCCAGCCCACGCGCATGCCGCCGAGACCAAAAATCTTGCTGAAGGTGCGCAGCATGATGGTGTTGCCGGCCTGGTCGACGATCGCGGCGCCGGCGTCATAGCCCGGGGCGGTGACGTATTCGGCATAGGCGCTGTCGAGCACCAGCAGGATGTCGTCGCGCAGCCCGGTGCGCAGGCGCCGCATCTCCGACTCGGGCAGCAGGGCGCCGGTCGGGTTGTTCGGATTGGCGATGAAGACCAGGCGGGTGCGCGGGCCGACGGCGGCCAGCATGGCGTCGATATCGGCGAAGCCGTCCTTCTCGGCGACCTTCAGCACGCGCGAGCCGGCATAGCGGCCGGCGATGTCGTACATCATGAAGCCATAGGCCGACATGATGATCTCGGTGCCCTCGCCGCCATAGGCCAGGCAGAGATGGGCGATCAGCTCGTCGGAGCCGTTGCCGCAGACGATGCGGGCCGGGTCCAGGCCCCAGCGGCGGCCGAGCGCCTCGCGCAGGGCGGTCGCGCCGCCATCGGGGTAGCGATGCGCTTCCCGCGCCGCCCGGGTGATTGCCTCGATGGCGGCGGGGGGCGGGCCGAAGGCGCCCTCGTTGGAGGAGAGCTTGATGATCCGGTTGACGCCGGGGATCTTCGACTCGCCGCCGACATAGGGCTCGATCGAGAGGATGGTGGGGCGCGGCAGCACGGTCATCGGGCTTACTCTTCCGGCTCGGGCTCGGCATAGGCGCCGAGGATCTGCAGGCGGGGGAATGGCAGGCGGGTCAGGCGCGGGTCTTCCTCGGCGAGGAAGCCCTCCACCTCGACCAGCGCCATCGGCGTCGGCGCGTCGCGGCGGATCATCCAGCGCGGCGCGAGGCCGACGCCGGTCAGCGCGGCGGCGATGCGGGCGCGCGACTGCTCCGGCTCCGGCTCGATGCGCAGCAGGCTGCGGTCGCGGCCAGTGGCGTCGGGCACCAGGGCGGCCACCGCATAGGCGAGCGGCGCGGCCAGGCCCGGCTCGGCGGCGTTGCCGCTCTGCTCGGGCGGCGACAGGAAGGGCAGGGCCGCGACGATGCGCAGCCGCGGCGTCTCCATCTGGGTCCACCAGGCGGCCTCGGGCTTCTCCCCGTCCTGCGGCGCCGGCAGCACGGCCACCGCCGCCTCGCCCGAGGCCACGCTGGCCAGCGCGCGATTGGTGGTGGCGTGCAGCTTGAGCGGCGTCAGCAGGCCGAAATGGGCCCGGGCGATGCGGGCGCTGGGCGAATCGGCGCCCTGCTCGCCCTGCACGGCGGCGACCGAGAAATTGCCCTGCTGGGCGAGCGACGAGGCGATCACCTCGCGCCACAGCCGGAACAGCGCGGCGCGCGGCAGGGCGCCCTGGTGGCGGCCCAGCAGGCGGCGCAGGATCAGCGCCTCCCGCCCGGGGCGGAAGGTGGCGGCGCCGCCCTTCACCCGGCTGGCGGCCATATGGGCGACGATATCCGCCCGGCGCATCAGCAGGTCGTGCAGCGCATCGTCGATCCGGTCGATCTCGACGCGCAGGGAGGCCAGGTCGGGGGGGGTATGGTCGGGCATGGCGGAGGGCCAGCTTTAGAGCGGTGTCGGGCCGCCGCCAAGCCACAAGCGCCGCCCGGACCCGCCCTGGCGGCGAGCTGGGGCGCGACAATGGCCGATGCGCCACTGTTTTCCGCAGCGCAATATTTTCCTGGCCACCCCTGGCATGGACCTCGGCCCTGTCCACGCCTATCTCTGGCGGCCGAGCGATCCAGGCGGAGCCGAGCCGTGAGCGACACCCCGATCCCCGAGGCCGTGGCGCACCAGGCCGCGCATTTCCCGGAAGGCCTGGCGCTGGATTGCGGGGCGCTGGTGGCGCCGCTGGATGTCGCCTACCGCACCTACGGCAGGCTGAACGCCGACAGGACCAATGCGGTGCTGGTCTGCCACGCGCTGACCGGCGACCAGTACCTGGCCGAGACCCATCCGGTGACCGGCCGCGCCGGCTGGTGGCAGGCGATCGTCGGCCCCGGCCGGCCGCTCGACACCGACCGTTTCTTCCTGATCTGTGCCAATGTCCTGGGCGGCTGCATGGGGTCGACCGGGCCGGCCTCGCCAGTGTCGCCCGGCAGCGACCGGCTGTGGGGGACGGATTTCCCCAATGTCACCATCCGCGACATGGTGCGCGCCCAGAAGAAGCTGGTGGAGCATCTCGGCATCGAGCGGCTGCTGGCGGTGGTCGGCGGCTCGATGGGCGGCATGCAGGTGCTGGAATGGGCGGCGACCTTCCCGCGTGCCGTCTTCGCCGCCGCGCCGATCGCCACGGCCACCCATCACAGCGCGCAGAACATCGCCTTCCACGAGGTCGGGCGCGCGGCGATCCATGCCGATCCGGACTGGCGCGGCGGGCGCTACTGGGAGGAGGCCGGGCTGATCCCGGCCAAGGGCCTGTCGGTGGCGCGGATGGTGGCGCATATCACCTATCTCTCCGAGCAGGCGCTGACCCGGAAGTTCGGCCGCCGGCTGCGCGGCGCCCCTGCCCTCACCTTCCTCGAGGATGTCTTCGAGGTGGAGAGCTATCTCCGCCACCAGGGCAGCACCTTCGTCCGCCGCTTCGATGCCAACAGCTACCTGACCATCACCCGCGCCATGGATTTCTTCGATCTGGCCGAGGCGCATGGCGGGGAGCTGTCGGCGGCCTTCCAGGGGACGCCGACGCGGTTCTTCGTCGCCAGCTTCAGCTCCGACTGGCTGTTCCCGACCAGCGAGAGCCGGGCGCTGGTGCGCGCGCTGAACCGGGCGGCGGCGAACACCTCTTTCGTCGAGATCGCCTCCGACAAGGGGCACGACGCCTTCCTGCTGGAGGAGCCCGAGTTCCACGCGGCGCTTGGCGGCTTCCTGCATGGCGCGGCGGAGCGGCTCGGCGTCTGAGCCGGCGGCGGCGCTTCCGGTACGGCGCCGGAAACAGTCTGCGCCCGGCTGGAGAGATCCCGCGCCTCGGCAAGAGCCCTGCGCAGCGCTCGGGGCCTGCGTGCAGCCCCGCCTTTGATGCATTGCAGCATCCGCCAGAAATGGCGGGTCTTCGCGCGCCGGCGATCTAAAATTACCCGTCACCCGGGATGCTGCGCAATGAACGCGCATCCCCCTCTCCCGAGCATGGCGGACCGATGACCGAGCGCAGCCCCCCTTCGACCACCCTGACGCGGCAGGACCTGCGCACCCTTACCCTCGCCTCGCTCGGCGGGGCCCTCGAATTCTACGACTTCATCATCTTCGTCTTCTTCGCCGCCGCCATCGGCAAGCAGTTCTTCCCGGCCGACACGCCGGAATGGCTGGAGATGGTGCAGACCTTCGGCATCTTCGCCGCCGCCTATCTGGCGCGGCCGCTGGGCGGGCTGATCATGGCGCATTTCGGCGACAAGGTCGGCCGCAAGCGCATGTTCACCCTGAGCGTCTTCCTGATGGCGGTGCCGACGCTGCTGATCGGCCTGACGCCGACCTACGAGACGCTGGGCTATGCCGCGCCGCTGCTGCTGCTGGTCTTCCGCATGATGCAGGGCGCGGCGATCGGCGGCGAGGGCCCGGGCGCCTGGGTCTTCGTCTCCGAGCATGTGCCGGCCCGCCATATCGGCCTGGCCTGCGGGCTGCTGACCGGCGGCCTGACCGGCGGCATCATGCTGGGCTCACTGATGGCGACCGCCATCAACACCATCTTCACGCCCGCCGAGGTGGTCAGCTACGCCTGGCGCATCCCCTTCATCCTGGGCGGCGTCTTCGGCTTCGGCGCCATGTATCTGCGGCGCTTCCTGCACGAGACCCCGGTCTTCGAGGAGATGCGCCGCCGCCGCCAGCTGGCCGAGCTGCCGATCAAGGCGGTGCTGAAGGACCATCGCCGCGGCATCGTCGTCTCGATGCTGGTGACCTGGATGCTGACCGCCGCCGTGGTGGTGGTGATCCTGCTGACGCCGCGCCTGCTGCAGCAGCTGCACGGCTTCACCCCGGCCCAGACGCTGCAGGCGAATCTCGCCGGCACCTTCACGCTGACCGTCTGCGCCATGCTCTGCGGCTGGCTGATCGACCGCTTCGGCGTGGTCAAGGTGGCGACCCTCGGCATGCTCGGCCTGATCGCCTCCACCTATCTGCTGTATGTCGGCGCCGGGGCGCGGCCTGACCTGCTGGTGCCGCTCTATGCGCTGGCCGGGGCCTGCGTCGGCGTCATCAACGTCGTGCCCTTCGTGATGATCAACGCCTTCCCGCCGGCGATCCGCTTCTCCGGCGTGTCCTTCTCCTACAACGTCGCCTACGCCATCTTCGGCGGGCTGACGCCGCTGCTGGTCTCCGGCCTGGTTGCCATCGACCGCATGGGCCCGGCGCATTACGTGGCGGTCGTCACGCTGGTCGGCCTGGTCACCGTCATCGTCAACGCCCGCGCCCGCCGCGGCCTGGCCGCCCAGGCCGTCCCGGCCGAATGATGGCTGGCGGATGGCGCCCCTGCCCGGGGGCGCCGGCGGCCAGGGGCCCCGGTGACGGGGCCTCGGCAATGGCAGCGGCGGGGAAAACCGTCTAATCCGGCGGCCATGGCCGCCCTGCCCCCCCCCGAGACCACCAAAGCCCTGCTCGCCCGCCTGTGGCGGGACTATGTGCGCCACCACCGCGCGGGCATCGCCCTCGCTTTGGTCTGCACGGCGGCGCTGGCCGGCTTCACCGCGCTCTACCCGCTGGTCATCCAGCAGGCCTTCGACCTGTTCACCGCCGGCGACAACCGCATCGTCTGGCTGGTGCCGCCGGCCATCATCGCCATCACCGCCGCCAAGTCGCTGGCGCAGTACGGCCAGGCCGTCGCCGTCCAGGCGGTGGTGCTGCGGGTGATCGAAAGCCTGCAGAACGACCTGTTCCGCGCGCTGACCCGCACCGATTTCGCCCTCCTGACCGCCGAGGCCCCGGCCCGCCACGCCGCCCGCTTCACCGCCGATGCCCAGGCGATCCGCGAGGCGCTGACCAAGGCGATCAACGCCCTGGCCGACGGGCTGACCGTGATCGGCCTGGTCGCCGCCATGGTCTGGCTCGACTGGCATATGAGCCTGATCCTGCTGCTGCTCTACCCGCTGGCGGTGGTGCCGGTGACGCGGCTGGGCAAGCGGATCCGCCGCGCCTCGGGCGGCATGCAGGAACGCGTGGGCGAGACCGCCGCCATGCTGACCGAAAGCTTTTCCGCCGCCCGCGTGGTGCGCAGCTACGGGCTGGAGCAGCAGGAGGAGGCCCGCGCCGCCCGCGCCTTCGCGGCGCTGCGCGACTCGCTGCTGGCGATCATCCGCACCCGCAGCAAGCTGGACCCGATCCTCGAGGCGCTGGGCGGCATCGCGGTCGCCGGTGTCCTGGCGTTTGTCGGCTGGAAGGTCTCCACCGGCCGCGGCACGGTCGGCGAGTTCACCGGGTTCATTTCCGCCCTCCTGCTGGCGACCCGCCCGATGCGGGCGCTGGGGTCGCTGAACGCGGCCCTGCAGGAAGGCTTCGGCGGGCTGATCCGCGTCTTCACCGTGATGGACCGCCGCCCGACCATCACCGGCGGCGCTGCCCGGCTGCCCGAGGGGCCCGGCCGCCTGGAATTCGAGGCGGTCAGCTTCCGCTATGCCGGCATCGACCAGGCAGCGCTGTCCGGCCTGTCCTTCGCCGCCGAGCCCGGCCAGACGGTCGCCCTGGTCGGCCCCTCCGGCGCCGGCAAGTCGACCGCGCTGACCCTGCTGCCGCGCCTCTACGACCCGACCGAAGGCCGCATCACCCTGGACGGCACCGAGATCCGCGACGTCACCCTGGAGAGCCTGCGCGCCGCCATCGCCTATGTCGGCCAGGACGCGGTGATCTTCGACGACTCGGCGCTGGCCAACATCGCCTGCGGCCATCCCGGCAGCACCCGCGCCGAGGTCGAGGCCGCCGCCCGCGCCGCCGCCGCGCACGACTTCATCGCGAGCCTCCCGCAGGGCTACGACACCATCCTGGGCCCGGGCGGCTCGCGCCTGTCGGGCGGCCAGCGCCAGCGCATCGCCCTGGCCCGCGCCCTGCTGCGCAACCCGCGCGTGCTGCTGCTGGACGAGGCCACCAGCGCGCTCGACGCCGAGAACGAGGCCGCCATCGGCCGCGCCCTGGAAACCCTGCGGGAGGGCCGCACCACCCTGGTCGTCGCCCACCGCCTGGCCACCGTCCAGCAGGCCGACCGGATCGTGGTGATGCAGGACGGGAAAGCCATCGAGCAGGGGCGCCATGCCGAGCTGGTCGCCGCGGACGGGCTCTATGCGCGGATGGTGCGGACTCAGGCTTTCGCGGTGGAATAGGGAAGACAAGCCAAAGGCCAGGGGGAATGAATTCCCCCTGGACCCCCTTCTTCCTTTTGCGGTGACTGCCGTGTCCACGTGGAAACAGGACGTGAAACGGCCCGGCGTCAGCGCGACCTTTGATCGAGCGCTGATGGAGTCAAACGGCGTCCCGCCGCGCGGCCCTGATGTGGCTGCCGGCGAAGCACTGGCCTGAAAACGGCCGAGGAATAGAAAAAAGAACGGGCGCGGCGCACTGCGCCGCGGGGGGAATTCATTCCCCTCGCCTGCCTCTGCCTTCGCTTCAGGCCGCCACGAGCCGGATACGACGCCCTTCCATCGCCTCGACCTTCAGCACGCCGACGATCTGGCCAAGGTTGCCGGCGACCAGGTGGATCATCTCCACCGGCATGGCGTCCATCGCCACTTCGGTGCGCAGCAGCTCGCCTTCTCGCTGCGAGCGGACGCGGTCGGGCGTCAGGTCGCGCTTGGCGAAGGGCTCGAGCACGCGGGAGAGCAGGCCGGGATAGGCTTCGGCCACCACGGTGAAGCGGGCGGCGGTCATCGAATGGTCGGACATGGGGAAAATCTTCCGGAGCGTCGCGGATCGGGGAAGGCGTGCGGGGCTAATCCCGGCTGCTGCCCCCCGCAGGGCGCTCAGGCAGCCGGGCCGCTAATAATGATCCGGAGGGTCCGAATGCGGCACATATCCACAGGATAAGCACTCGGACGCGCCCTTTACAAGGGGGCATCAGCCCCCTTGCGGCGCCTCGATCACCGGCCCTGCCGCCGGCATCATCGGCCGGGCCGGCGGCTGGCCTTCGAAGACCAGCTTCTGCCGGGCCGCCGGGATCTCGATGCCGTTCAGGTCGAAGCACTGCTTGATGCGGCGGTTCATCTCGCGCGCCACGTTCCAGCGCTGCACCGGCTCGGTCTTGATGCGCACCCGGATGATCGGCCCGTCCGGCGACAGCTGGTTGACGCCCAGCACCTCCATCTCGTCGCGGATCACCAGGCCCCATTTGGCCTCGGTGCGCATTTCCTGGCACAGGCCGGTGAGCAGCCCGACCACCCGGTCGGTGTCCTCGCTGTAGGCGACCTGCACGTCCAGCACCGCGAAGGAGAAGTCGCGGGTCATGTTGGTCACCGCCGTGACCGTGCTGAAGGGGATGATGTGCACGCTGCCATCCAGGTCGCGCAGCGTGATCGAGCGGATCGACAGCTTCTCGACGACGCCGCTCTTCCCCCCGAGATTCACCACGTCGCCCACCGCCATCGCATCCTCGAAGAGCAGAAAGATGCCGGTGATGACGTCCTGCACCAGCTTCTGCGAGCCGAAGCCCAGCGCCAGGCCGATGACACCGGCACCGGCCAGCAGCGGGGCGACGTTCACGCCGAGTTCGGTCAGGATGTTGAAGCCGACGAACAGCAGGATCACCACCAGCAGCGTGGTGCGCAGCATCGGCATCAGGGTGCGGACGCGGGCGCTGCGGGCCGCCGTCGCATCGCGCGACAGCTTGTCCAGGTGGCGCTGCATGGCGGCGTTCACCGCCTCCCAGACCAGCACGGCCAGCGCCATGGTGAAGCCGATCGAGACCAGCGAGGAGAGCAGCTGGCTGCCCAGCGCGCCGCGCGAGAACCAGCCGAAGGAATTGATGCCCCAGACCTCCAGCAGGGTGAGCAGCGTCAGCAGCGTCAGCACCAGCGAGACGCCGCCCTTCAGCAGCGGCAAATAGCGGTTGGCGCGCTGCTCCAGCGCCGGGTAGCGGCCGGCCAGATCGGCCGAGATGCGGAAGCTGCCGGCCAGTGCCCGGCGCAGCAGCATGTCGAGCGCCTTGGCCGCCGCCAGCACCAGCAGGGTGAACAGGCTGGCGCGCAGCAGGCGGGAGAAGCCGTCGCGGATCTCCAGCGCCCAGACGCCCCAGAGCGCGACCAGGTAGAGCAGGGCGAGGACATGCCAGACCTCGGCCAGCCAGTCGCGGAAGCGGCGCAGGCTGCGCCGCGACCGGCTGGGCACGTCGCCCTCCTTCAGCGGCGGCGCCCGCAGCACCCGGGCCACGGCCACCCGCATCTGCAGGACGATGATGCCGAGGAAGATCGAGACGATCAGCAGCACCAGCCGCAGGATGGCGTCATAGGCGCCCCAGGGCAGGCCGAACAGCAGCCCGGCCTCGGCCAGGGCATAGCCGGTGATCAGCACGATGACGATGCGGCGCAGCCAGACCGAGACATAGGCCGCGGTCAGGTCGGCGCAGGGCAGCACCCGCAGATGGCTCGACGCCGGCGAGAACAGCATGCGGCTGAGCGCCATGGCCATGCGGCCGATGATATAGGCGTTGTTGGCGGTCAGCAGCACCAGCTGCGTCGTCGGCAGCGGCTGCACCGCGCCGATCAGCCCGTAGCTGATCACGCCGAAGGCGCCGATCGGCACCAGGTCCAGCAGCAGCCGCGCCAGCACCAGCGGCACCCGCCGCAGCCGCGCCCAGCCCTGCAGCTGCTCGGGCGCCATGGCGTCAAGCCGCCGGCGCAGCCCGGCCAGCGCCCGGTAGGTCAGGTATTCCGCCAGCACGCCGAGGCCGAACAGCAGCAGCAGCTTCCAGGAGGCATCGGCCAGCCGCGCCTGGGTCACCGGGTCGCGCACCGAGGCGCTGAACCAGGAGACCAGCGACGGCAGGTCGGTGATCGCCTCCGCCGCGCGCACCGTCTGCTCCGACAGCCATTGCAGCCGCTGCGAGGCGCCGATCAGCAGCTGGCCGCCCAGGGTATTGGGCGCCAGCAGCTGCTCGGCGGCCGCGGCGGGCGGCGGCGCCGTGGCAGGCTGGCCCGGCGGGGCCTGGCCAGGTTGAGGCTGGCCGGGCTGGGGCTGACCAGGCTGGGGCTGGGCGGGCGACGCGGCCTGCGCTGCCGCCGGGGCCTGGCCCTGCGCCGTGCCGGCCGGGCGCTGGCGCTCGGCGGCGGCCAGCGCCTCGAGCGTGCGCAGCAACTCGGCGCGGCGCGCATCGTCGCGCAGCAGGCCGAGCAGCCGCTGCGCCTCGCCCGCCGGCACCGCCGCGGCGGGTGGCGTATGGGCGGGGGCCTGGGCGAGCGCCCGCGGGGCGAGGCCCGGCAGGGACAGAAGGAGAGCCAGGAGCAGGGTCGGCAGGTGGCGCATGGCCCGCACCGGAAGCCGAAGCGCCGGGCGCGGTCAAGCCTTGCAGCGCGGCAGGACAGGACCGGTTCGCCCCGCCCTGGATGAAACCTGTGTCATTCGTGCCGCTAGCGCATCCCGATACCGCCTGCCGGGACTTGCCCGGTTCCGGAACGGTGCTACCTGAAGGCCATGGTCACCATCCTCACCATCCTGCTCGTCGTCTCGATGCTGGCCACCCTCGGGGTGATGTTCGCCGGCATGCTCGGCCTGGCGCGGGAGAATGGCGACCCGCGCCGCTCCAACAAGCTGATGCGGCTGCGCGTCACCCTGCAGGGGGTGTCGATCGGTCTCTTCGTGCTGCTGGTGCTGGCCAAAAGCGGCTGAAGCCGGGCACGGGGTTAAGCCGGGGTCACCTTGCCTCGGCCGGGCCGGCCGCCTAGGCTTCCTGCTGCAACGCCACAATGGCCCCCGGGGAGGGGGCCGGCGCCGTGCCGCAACCGGCCAGTCCGGGCGTGGCGGGGCGCCAGCAGAAACCCAGAAAGCAGGACACGGCCCGGCGATGAAGCTTCTCGTCCCCGTCAAGCGGGTGGTTGATTACAACGTCAAGGTGCGGGTCAAGGCCGACGGCACCGGCGTCGAGACCGCCAACGTCAAGATGTCGATGAACCCCTTCGACGAGATCGCCGTCGAGGAGGCCGTGCGCCTGAAGGAGAAGGGCGGCGCCACCGAGATCGTCGCCGTCTCGATCGGCCCGGCCCAGGCGCAGGAACAGCTGCGCACCGCGCTGGCCATGGGCGCCGACCGCGCCATCCTGGTCGAGGCCGAGGGCACCGAGCCGCTGGCCGTCGCCAAGCTGCTGAAGGCGCTGGTCGAGCGCGAGCAGCCCGGCCTGGTGATCCTGGGCAAGCAGGCGATCGACGACGACATGAACGCCACCGGCCAGATGCTGGCGGCCCTCCTCGGCTGGGCGCAGGGCACCTTCGCCAGCAAGCTGGAGATCGCCGGCGAGACGGCCAAGGTGACGCGCGAGGTCGATGGCGGCCTCGAGACCGTCAGCCTGAAGCTGCCGGCCATCGTCACCACCGATCTGCGCCTGAACGAGCCGCGCTACGCCTCGCTGCCGAACATCATGAAGGCGCGCAAGAAGCCGTTGGAGACGCTGAAGCCCGGCGATCTCGGCGTCGACGTCACCCCGCGCCTGACCGTGCTGAAGGTCGAGGAGCCGCCGAAGCGCCAGGCCGGCGTCAAGGTCGGCTCCGTCGCCGAGCTGGTGTCGAAGCTGCGCAACGAAGCGAAGGTGATCTGACCATGGCCGTCCTCGTCCTTGCCGACCGCAGCGGCACGACCGTCAGCCAGCCGACCCGCAGCGCCGTCGCCGCCGCCCGCCAGATCGACGCCGAGGTGCATGTGCTGGTGCTCGGCGATGCCGCCGCCGCCGGCGCCGCCGCCAAGCTCGACGGCGTTGCCAAGGTGATCAGCGCCGATGGCCCGGCCTATGCCGAGGGCCTGGCCGAGCCGGCCGCCGCCCTGCTGCAGGCCCTGGCCCCCGGCTATACGCATCTGGTCGCCCCGGGCAGCGCCATGGGCAAGAACATCATGCCGCGCCTGGCCGCGCTGCTCGATGTGCAGATCATCACCGACATCGCCGGCGTGGTCGATGCCGACACCTTCAAGCGCTTCATCTATGCCGGCAATGCGCTGGCCACGGTGAAGACCTCGGATGCGAAGAAGGTCGCGACCATCCGCGCCGCCTCCTTCGACCCGGTCGCGGCCGAGGGCGGCAGCGCCGCGGTCGAGGCCGCCCCCGCCGCCGCCGACCCGGCGCTGTCGAGCTTCGTCGGCGCCGAGATCGCCCAGTCCGAGCGCCCCGAGCTGACCGCCGCCCGCGTCGTCATCTCCGGCGGCCGCGCGCTCGGCTCGGCCGAGAATTTCGCCATCCTCGACAAGGTGGCGGACAAGCTGGGCGCCGCCATCGGTGCCTCGCGCGCCGCGGTGGATGCCGGCTATGCGCCGAACGACCACCAGGTCGGCCAGACCGGCAAGATCGTCGCCCCCGAGCTCTACATCGCGGTCGGCATCTCGGGCGCCATCCAGCATCTGGCCGGCATGAAGGACAGCAAGGTCATCGTCGCCATCAACAAGGACGAGGAGGCGCCGATCTTCCAGGTGGCCGATTACGGCCTGGTCGGCGACCTGTTCAAGCTGATCCCCGAGCTGGAAGCGGAGCTGGGCTGACCCCATGAGCGCGGCGGAGATCAAGGCGGTCGGCGTCATCGGCGCCGGCCAGATGGGCAACGGCATCGCCCATGTGGCGGCGCTGGCCGGGCTGTCCGTCGCGCTGGTGGACAGCAACCCGGAGGCCCTGCCCAAGGCACTGGCGACCATGGCGAAGAACATGGACCGCCAGGTGTCGAAAGGCGGGCTCTCGGCCGAGGCCAAGGACGCGGCGCTGGCGCGGATCCGCACCGGCACCGAGATGGCGCTGCTCGCCGATTGCGACATCGTCATCGAGGCGGCGACCGAGCGCGAGGCGGTGAAGCTCGCCATCTTCAAGGCGGTCTGCGCCGTGCTGAAGCCGGAAGCGATCCTGGCCTCCAACACCTCCTCGATCCCGATCACCCGGCTGGCGGCGGCGACCGACCGGCCGGAGCGCTTCATCGGCATGCACTTCATGAACCCGGTGCCGGTCATGAAGCTGGTCGAGATCATCCGCGGCATCGCCACCTCGGACGCGACCTTCGAGGCGGTCGCGGCGCTGGCGGAGACGCTCGGCAAGACCACCGCGGTCGCCCAGGACTACCCGGCCTTCATCGTCAACCGCATCCTGGTGCCGATGATCAACGAGGCGGTGCAGTCGCTGCAGGAAGGCGTCGGCGATGTCCGCTCGATCGACGCGGCGCTGAAGCTCGGCGCCAACCATCCGATGGGGCCGCTCGAGCTCGGCGACTTCATCGGGCTGGACACCTGCCTGGCCATCATGCGGGTGCTGCACGAGGGCATGGGGGACAGCAAGTACCGCCCCTCGCCGCTGCTGGTGAAATACGTCGAGGCCGGCTGGCTGGGGCGGAAGACCGGCAAGGGCTTCTACGACTATTCCCAGACGCCGCCGAAGCCGACGCGCTAGGCACGAAAACAGCCGGGGAAGCCACTTTCCCCGGCCGTCTCTCCTGCGGCGGTGCGGGCGGGCAACGCGCCCGCCCTCCAGCCTTCAGTGGCTGAACGAGACCTTGGCATTCTCGCCGCTGGGTGCGGGCTTGCCGGTCACCATGGCCTGGGCATAGCCATAGGCGAAGCTCAGGCTGGACGAAATGCCGTCCCAGTATTCGGCGCCCTCGATGCTGACGGCGATCAGCGCGACATCGGCGCTTTCCGGCCCGTCCGGCAGCCAGCTGCGCAGGCCCTCGCTCCACAGCGCCTTCTTCTGCGCGACATCCGTCACCACCCGGCCATGGCCGAAGATCGAGACATAGTCCTGGCTGCTGGTATCGGCATAGCCGAGCAGCACCCGGTCGTCCTTCGCCAGCTCGGCGACCTTCGGGCTGTCGGTGCGGGTAAAGAACCACAGCGTGCGGCCGTCCTGGTCCGGCTTCTGCGTGCGCATCGGGCGGCCGCGCAGCCGGCCTTCCTGGTCGATCGTGGTGAAGATGGCGGTGCCGATCTCCGAGATCATCTCCCGGACCTTCACGCGCATCTCGTCCTCGTTGCGGTCGGTAGCCATGCTGCTTCTCCCATCTGTCTCGCGGGAAGAACCGCCGGCGCCGGCAGGGGTTTCCCGCCGCCCCGTTGACAGCCCTGTTGCGCGCCCGCACCGTCGCGCCCCATGCCGCACGACAAGATCCGCATCACCCGCCAAGGCCGGGTCGCCACCGTCACCATCGACCGCGCCGAGAAGCGCAACTGCCTGGACGAGCCCATGTGGGACGCCATGGAGGAAGCCTTCCGCGACCTGTCGGAAGACCTCTCGCTGGGCTGCATCCTGCTGCGCGGCGCCGGCGACGCGGCCTTCTGCGCCGGCGCCGATATCGGCGGCTTCGAGGCCGCGCCGGGTGCTGCGCGCGACCCGCGGCTGGTCGGCGGCTTCGAGGGGGCGGTCGCCGCCATCCGCGCCTGCCGCCACCCGGTGGTGGCCGCCATCGCCGGCTGGTGCATGGGCGGCGGCGCCGGGCTGGCGCTGGCCTGCGACTTCCGCCTGGGCGCCGAGGGCATGAAGCTCGGCATCCCGGCGCGCAAGCTGGGCATCTGGTACCCCTATGTCGCGCTCGACATGCTGCGCGAGGTGGTGGGCTACCCGACCGCCTGCGAGATCCTGATCGAGGGCCGCGTGCTCGACGGCGCCGAGGCGCTGGCGCGCGGCGTGCTGACCCGGCTGGTGCCGGATGCGGCGGTCTTCGCCGAGGCCGAGGCGCTGGCGGCGCGCATCTGCGAGGGCGCGCCGCTGTCCAACCGCTTCCACAAGCAGGCGCTGCAGGCGCTGCGCGGCCCGCTGCCGATCTCCGCCGAGCAGCAGGCCGCCGCCGGCGGCTATGCCCGCACCGAGGATTTCCGCAACGCCGTGCGCGCCTTCCTGGAGAAGCGCAAGCCGGTCTTCGCCGGACGCTAGAGGGCAGGAGCCCAGGGGCGTGGCCCCTGGTTCCTCCCCCGGCGGCTCAGAACATCGCCTTGACCAGCCCGGTGGCCAGCGCGGTCTCCGCCTTGCGCAGGTCGCCCGGCCGCGACAGGTGGAACCAGGCCCCGTCATGCACCAGGCCGAAGAGGCGTTCCTCCTCGATGGCGCGCTCCCACAGGCGCATGGTGCCGAAGGGCCCTTCCGGCGCCTCGCGGAACAGCCGCGGCGAGACGATCTGCAGGCCGGCATAGACGTAGGGAGAGATCTCACGCTCCTTCGGCCGGCGGAGGCGGCCCAGCGGGTCCATCATGAAGTCGCCACGGCCGACCTCGCCCTCGACCACCGCCGAGCGGACCAGCAGCAGCAGCCCGTCCATCTTCTCCGGGTCGAAGGCGGCGGCCAGGCGCAGCACCGCCTGGCCCGGCCCGTCCAGCCAGAAGGCGTCGCCATTCACCACCAGGAAGGGGTCCGCGCCCAGCAGCGGCAGGGCGTCGCGCACGCCGCCGCCGGTCTCCTGCACGGTCTCCTCGCGCAGCACCCGGGGCGGGTTGGCGCGGGCGGCGCAGGCGGCCTCCACCTGCTCGGCGAACCAATGGGCATTGACCACCACATTGCCGATGCCGGCGGCCTCGATGCGGTCCAGCGCGTGGTCCAGCAGGCTGCGGCCGGCCAGCTTCAGCAGCGGCTTGGGCGTCGCTTCGGTCAGCGGCCGCATCCGGGTGCCGAGGCCGGCGGCCAGCACCATGGCGGAGGTGAGAGTGATCACGGTGCGGAGTCCTTGGCGGGATTTTGGCGCAGAGGGTTCTGGCGCAGCGCCGGCGGCACATGCGCGTCGAGGAAGCGGGCGAGCGGCGCGGTCGCCGGGTGGCGCAGCGCCTCGGCCAGCAGCGCCCAGCAGCGCGGGCCGTGGCGCAGGTAGTGCGGCTTGCCGTCGCGGCGGTCGAGGCGGACCCAGAGGCTGGCCACCCGCAGGTGGCGCTGCGCCGCCATCGCCGCCCGCGCCGCGCCGAAGGCTGCGGCATCCAGCCCGGGGCGGGCCGCCAGATAGGCCGCCGTCGCCGCTTCGCGGAGATCGGGCGCCACGTCGCGGCGGGCATCCTCCAGCAGGCTGACCAGGTCATAGGCCGGGTGGCCCAGCGCGGCATCCTGGAAGTCGATGATGCCGGTGCGGCGGGCGCCGTCGCGCCCCTCCAGCCGGATCAGGTTGGCCGGGAAATAGTCGCGGTGGACGAAGCCGCCGGCGCCGGCGAAGGGCGCCAGCATCGCCGTCATCGCTTCTTCAAACGCTGCCCGGACCTCAGCGGCGGGGGCCGCGCCGAAGGCCGCCGGCCACCACCAGTCCAGGAAGGTGGCACCCGCCGTCGCCGTCATCCGCCCGGCCTCCCAGAGCGGCAGGCCGGCCGGCGGCGGCGCGGCGTGCAGCGCGGCCAGCGCCTCGGCCGCCTCGACATAGAGCGGCCGCGGATCGGCGCCGGCATCGAGCAGCGCCGCATGGGTGGCGGGGCCGAGATCCTCCACCAGCGCCAGCCCGTCGGGCACGGCCTCCGCCAGCACCAGCGGCGCCGACAGGCCGATGGCCCGGATGTGCCGGGCGATGCGCAGGAAGGGAAGCAGGTCCTCCTCCGGGGTCAGGCCGACCCGGGGCGCCTCGGTGCAATCCATCAGCAGCGCCGGGCGCGGCCCGCCGGAGAGGCGGGTGTAGCGCCGGTGGCCGGCATCCTGGGGCAGGCTCTCGGCGCGGGCATCGGCATAGCCATGCGCGGCCAGGAAGGCCTGGGCGGGGGAGAGGGTGGCGGGGGGCGTCATGCTGCGGGCAGGTGGTGACGCGTCCGGCGCCGCTTGCCAAGCACCGAATCCAGGAAGCGCGCATGCGGCGCCGCCCGGGGTGGCGGCGCGGCCACAGCCCGCGTCACAGCCCCGCCAGCGCGGCCAGGCGGGAATCCCAGCCCTGCAGCACCGCATGGCGCGCCGCACCCTCGGGATCGGGCTGCAGGGAGATCCGCAGCGCCGCCTCGGGCGTCAGCCAGCCCAGCCGGTCGGGCCATTCGACCAGCACGATGCCCTCGCGGCTTTCCTCCCAGCCGAGCTCCTCCAGCTCGTCCGGGCCGGACAGGCGGTAGAGGTCGTAGTGGAAGGCCGCGCCCTGCGGCAGCTCGTAGCCCTGGACCAGGGTGAAGCTGGGCGAGGGCACCTCCAGATCCGGGTCGCCGGCCGCGGCGCGCAGGAAGGCGCGGCAGAAGGCGGACTTGCCGGCGCCGAGCGGCCCCTCCAGCAGCAGCGCGTCGCCGGGGCGGGCCAGGCCGGCGGCGCGGGCGGCCAGGCGCTCGGTCGCGGCCAGGTCGGGAAGCAGCAGGTGCAGCGTGTCGGGCATGGTGGGCGGCAATCTGCCCGCCGCCAGAAAGGTCCACAAGCCGGGGGTCCACAAGCCGCCCCTTTGCCGTCTCTGGGCAAAGCCTTTATGCACCGCAGCCTGACCAGGAGTTTGATCCCCATGGCTGATCCCCTGCCGAGCGAGGCCCAGCACCATGTCGCGGTCGAGGCCGATGTCGCCGTCATCGGCGCCGGCCCGGCCGGGCTCTTCGCGGTCTTCGAATGCGGCATGCTGCGGATGAAATGCGTGGTGATCGACACGCTGGAGGCGATCGGCGGGCAATGCGCCGCGCTCTATCCCGAGAAGCCGATTTTCGACATCCCCGCCCATCCGGCCATCGCCGGCGCCGCGCTGATCGAGAGGCTGGCCGAGCAGGCCGCGCCCTTCGCGCCGATCTACCTGCTGGGCCGCCGCGTCGACGGCCTGGCCGAGCAGCCGGATGGCAGCTTCCGCCTGCAGACCAGCAAGGGCGAGGTCGTGAAGGCGCGCGCCGTCATCATCGCCGCCGGGGCCGGCGCCTTCGGCCCGAACCGCCCGCCGCTGAATGACCTGGACGCCTTCGAGGTCGCCGGCGCGGTGCGCTACATGGTCTCCCGCCGCGAGGAGCTGCGCGGCAAGCGGGTGGTGATCGCCGGCGGCGGCGACTCGGCGGTCGACTGGGCGCTGAGCCTGAAGGACATCGCCGCCCGCGTCACCGTGGTGCACCGCCGGCCGAAATTCCGCGCCGCCCCCGAGACGGTGGCGCAGATGGAGGCCGCCGCCGAGCGCGGCGAGATCGACCTGGCGATCCCCTACCAGCTGCATGGGCTGGAGGGCACCGACGGCGTGCTCGACCATGTCGTGCTGGCGACGCTGAAGGGCGAGGAGCGGCGCGTCCCCGCCGACCACCTGCTGGCCTTCTTCGGCCTGTCGATGGAGCTGGGCCCGATCGCCGACTGGGGCCTCGGCCTGGAGCGCAGCCATATCACGGTGGCGCCGGCGACCTGCATGACCAGCATCGCCGGCATCCATGCGGTGGGCGACATCGCCACCTATCCCGGCAAGCTGAAGCTGATCCTGCAGGGCTTCTCCGAGGCGGCGATGGCGGCGCATGCCATCCATCCGCGCATCTTCCCCGGCGAGGCGCTGCATTTCGAGTACAGCACCTCGAAGGGCGTGCCGGCCTAGACGCTGCCTCAGACAAAGGGAGAACCGCCATGCCGGAAGGCCGCCTGTTCATCGGCACCAAGATGTATTCCTCCTGGTCGCTGCGCGGCTGGCTGGCCGTGCGGCTGGCCGGGCTCGAGGTCGAGGAGGTGGTGATCCCGCTCGCCGGCGGCGCCACCGCGGCGGTCAAGGCGGCGACGCCGGCCGGCATGGTGCCCTATCTGGAGCATCGCGGCGCCCGCATCTGGGAGAGCCTGGCGATCATCGAATACTGCGCCGAGCAGCACCCGGCGCTCTGGCCGGCTGATCCGGCGGCGCGCGCCGCCGCCCGCAGCATCGCCGCCGAGATGCATGCCGGCTTCCGCGGCCTGCGCATGGCCATGCCGATGACCATCCTGAACCGCTTCCCCGGCGCCCGCCGCACGCCCGAGGCACTCGCCGACATCGCCCGCATCGAGACGATCTGGCAGGAGGCGCTGCTGGAATCCGGCGGCCCCTTCCTGTTCGGCGACAGCCTGACCGGCGCCGACATCATGTTCGCGCCCGTCGCCTGCCGCTTCCTGACCTGGCAGCCGGCGCTGTCGGCGACGTCGCTGGCCTATGTCGAGGCGCTGCGCGCCCATCCGCTGATGCGCCGCTGGTATACGGAGGCCGCCGCCGAGCCGGCCGAATGGCGCCTGCCGAAATACGAGACGGCGGAGCTCGCATGAGCGCCGCGACCCTCGACCATGTCGGCGTCTGCAGCGCCGACGGGCCGGCGCTCTGGGCGGCGATGGAGCGGCTCGGCTTCCAGCTGACGCCGATCGCCCGACAATCCGGCCGCCGCGCCGCGGGCGACCCGGTGGAACTGCTGGCCACCGGCAACCGCTGCGCCATGCTGCGCCAGGGCTATCTCGAATTCCTGGCGATCCTCGACCCGGCGCGCTTCGACAACGGATTGGGAAAATTCCTGGCCCGCTACACGGGGATGCACATCCTGGCCTTCGGCATCGACGACGCCGAGGCCGAGCTGGCGCGCCTCAACCGCGCCGGCCTCGCCATCCCCGGCATCGCCCATCTGGAGCGGCCGGTGGACGACCCGGACGGGCCGCGCGCCCGCTTCTCCCGCCTGCCGCTGCCCGATGCGCCGGAAGGCCGGCTGCAGCTGATCCAGCACCTGACGCCCGAGCTGCTCTGGCAGCCGCGCTGGCTGGACCACCCGAACCGCGCGGTCGCCCTCGAGGCCGCCATCCTGGCGGTGCCCGCGCCGGCGGTGACCGCCGCCGCCCTGTCCCGCCTGACCGGCGCGGCGCTGGAGCCCGATCCGGCCGGCGGCTATGCCCTGCCGCTGCCGCAGGGCCGGCTGCGCATCCTGCCGCCCGAATCGCTGTCCGCCGTGCTGCCCGGGGTGACCGCCCCGGACCTGCCCTTCCTGGCCGGCTATGTGGTGCGCACCGATGACGGCAATGCCGCCGTGCAGGCGCTGCTCGGCGACCGGCTGCATGCCATCCCGGGCGGGCTGATGGTGGCGCCCGAGCTCGCCGGCGGCGCCGCCCTGGTCTTCGCCGCATGAGCCTCGGCCATCTCCGCCTCGACCTGAACGGCCAGGGCCTGCCGCCGGTGGCGCCCGAATCGGCCGCCATCGGCCGCTCCCTGCGCATCTACTACGCCCCCGGCCGCGCCGCCGAGCTCGACGGCTTCCTGGCCCGCTTCCTGGCGCCCGGAGAGCTCGGCTTCGACATCGGCGCCCATGTCGGCGACCGCACCGCCAGCTTCCGCCGCCTCGGCGCCCGCGCCCTGGCCGTCGAGCCGCAGCCGCGGCTGCAGCGGCTGCTGCGCCTGCTCTTCGGCCGCGACCCGGGCGTGGCGCTGGACCAGTCGCTGGTCGGCAGCCAACGCGGCCGCGCCACCCTGCACCTGAACCGCGCCAACCCGACCGTCGCCACCGCCTCGGCCGCCTTCATGCAGGCGGCCGCCGGCGCCGAGGCCTGGCGCGACCAGGTCTGGGACGCCGCCATCGAGCTGCCGGTGACCACGCTGGACGCGCTGATCGACGCGCATGGCGAGCCGCAATTCGCCAAGCTCGACGTCGAGGGCTTCGAGGCCGCCGCCCTGGCCGGGTTGTCGCGCCCGCTGCGCAGCCTGTCCTTCGAGTTCACCACCCTGCAGCGCCGCACTGCCCTCGACGCGCTGCGCGCGCTGGAGGCGCTCGGCGCCGATTACAGCTTCAATGCCTGCCTGGGCGAGGAAATGCGCTTCGCCCTCGACGCGCCGGTGCATGCCGGGACGCTGGCCCGCTGGCTCGAGGCGCTGCCCGAGCAGGCCAATTCCGGCGATGTCTATGCCAGCCTGGAGGTCGCCCGGGTCAGCTGAGCCCGGCGCGCCCCCCCTTCCGACCCCGATGGGCCCGACCTGAATGACCCTGCTCGCCTTCCTCGAGCACCTGGCCTTCGCCGGCGGCCTGGCGCTGCTCTCGGCGGCCCTGGTGCGGCTGATGATCGCCTATCCGGTGCTGGACCATCCCGACCACCGCAAGGCGCACAGCCGCCCGACGCCGAAGGGCGGCGGCGTCGGCATCGTCTGCGCCTTCATCGTCGGCATGCTGGTGCTCTACCAGGTGGCGCAATTCGCCCGCATGGCCGAGCACCGCTTCATCGGCGTCATCCTGGCCGCCGTCGCCATCGGCGTGGTCGCCTTCCTCGACGACCTGCGCGACTTCCGCTTCGTGGTGAAGCTGGGGGCGCAGGCACTGGCGGCGCTGGTCGCCATCGGCAGCGGGCTGGTGGTCGACCGGCTGGCGCTGCCCTGGCTCGGCGTCATCAGCCTCGGCCTGGTCGGCAGCCTGCTGACGCTGTTCTGGATCGTCGCCTGCACCAATGCGGTGAACTTCATGGACGGGCTGGACGGGCTGGTCGGCGGCACGCTGCTGATCGTCTGCGCCGGCCTCGGCGCCATCGCCTGGCAGGAGGGCGGCTGGTTCATCTATGCCGCCTGCCTGATCCTCGGCGCCGGCATCGCCGGCTTCCTGCCCTTCAACCTGAACCCGGCGCGCATCTTCATGGGCGATGTCGGCAGCCAGTTTTTGGGGTTCATGCTCGCCGTCCTCGGCGTCGCCGCGGCGCGGCTGGACGCGGCGCAGCTCTCCTTCCTGCTGGTGCCACTGCTGCTCTTCGCGCTGCTCTTCGACACCGGCTTCACCCTGCTGCGCCGCGCCGCCATGGGCGAGCGGGTCAGCGCGCCGCACCGCACCCATCTCTACCAGATGGCGCAGCGCAGCGGCCTCTCCGCCCGGCGGGTGGCGGCGATCCACTGGGGTTTCGCGCTGTTCCACGTGGCGCTGGCCTTCGCCTTCCTGCGCCTCGACCCGGCGCTGAAGCCGCTGGTCATCCTGCCGCCGCTCGGCCTGCAGCTGCTCTGGCTGGCCTATGTGCTGCGCCGGACCCGGCGCGCGGGGCTCAGCTGGCGGGCGGCGTGACCACCTCCAGCTGCAGCAGGCCCGCCTCCCCCACCCATTGCTCCGACCGCCAGATCCCGCCCGATTCCGGATCCGCCCAGTAGCGGTTGGTGAAGCGGGCGCCGGGGCCGTGGCAGCGCTCGGTGACCAGCAGCGCCACCGTCTGGCGGTCGGCCGAAAGCCGGCAGCTCAGCACCAGGCCGAAGCGCATCGCCTGCGGGTCGCGGTCCTCCTCCATCAGGTCGACCAGCCGCCGCAGCACCGCCGGCCGCCGCGCCAGCGCCGCGGGGTCGTCCAGCGGGTCCGGCCCCTCCAGCCGCGTCCCCGCCAGCCAGGCCGCCAGCCCGGCGGTCGCCATCACCCGGGCGCCCTCGGTCGCCACCACCACCCCGCCCTGGCTGCGCCACAGCCGCGTCTCGCCATTCTGCTGCACCAGCAGGGCGATCGCCTGGCCGCCGGACCAGCGCAGCCGCAGCGCCGGGACGCCATCGGTGTCGGCTTCCGCCACCTCGGGCAGCGGCTCGGTCCGCGGCACGCCATCGCCGAAGGCGCCGCAGCCGGCCAGCAGCAGGGCCAACGCCAGGGTTGATTTCATGAACGCAAGCTAAGCAAAAAAGAGAAGTCCAGGGGAAGGAATTCCCCTGGACCCCATCTTTTTTCTGTCAGGCTGCCGCCGTCTCCTGGCCAGGCGGGACGCGGCAGCCTGATGAAGAAGCCGGGAGGACGCCCCCATCCTCCCGGCACCCTTCCACCACTGGGACCCCGCGGTCTCAGGCAGCGAAAAGGTAGCTCGGCATCGGCTGGGTCTTGTCGACCACGTCCTTCACCCCCGGGATCTCGGAGACCAGCACCTTCAGGCCCCGCTGCACCGCGGCGCTGCGGCTGAAGCCGTGCAGCTCGACCACCCCGTCCTTCACCTCGATCAGGGTGAAGAAGGTCTCGGCCCAGGGCTCGCGCTTGATCGCGGCCTGCACGGCCCGGCGCAGCCGTTCATCGGAATAGTCGCCCCGCTCCAGCGGCGGCGCGACCAGCGCCCGCAGCAGGTCGGCGCGGCTGACCACGCCGCAGAGCCGCCCCTCCTCCACCACCACGACGCGGCGGATCTTCTTTTCCTCCAGCAGCTCGGCAATGGTGCCGGCCGGCGTCTCCGGGGTCACGGTGACCAGCTCGACCGTCATGATCTCGGCCGCCGTCGCGCCATGCGCCGCGGCATAGCGGTTGGCCAGCTGGTCCATGTCGGTGAACAGCTGCCGCAGCAGCCCCATCTCGCCATGGCCGCCGGCCAGGCGGCGGATCAGGTCGGCCTCGGTGACGATGCCGCGCAGCCGGCCATCGGCGCCGAGCACCGGCACGGCCGAGATGCCACGATCGGCCAGCAGTTGCGCGATCGCCATGACCGGGGTTTCCGGCGGCACGGTGACCACGTCGGGGGTCATGAGCTCGCGAGCGGTGAGCGGACGCATGTCTTCGGCTCCTCTCCAATGCCCGGATACTGCGCCGATCCGGGCGCCGGCGCCTTGATCCGCATCAATCGCGCCCGCGCTTCGCGACGGGCGACGTCGCCCTTTCATCGGCGTCCGGCCACGGTCTAGACTTTCCGCCCAGAAAACAAAAATCAGGGAGGTAGCGCATGACTCGGCTCGACCGACGCAGCGTCTTGGCTGGCCTGGCGGCCCTCGGCACACCGGCACTCCTGTCGCGCGGGGCCTTCGCCCAGGCGCGGCAGATGTCGATCGCCACCGGCACCACGGGCGGCGTCTATTATCCGCTGGGCGGCGGGCTGGCGAACCTGCTGTCGCGCAGCATCCAGGGCCTCTCGGCGACGGTCGAGGTCACCGGCGGCTCGGTCGCCAATCTGCAGCTGCTGGGCGCCGGCCGGGCCGAGCTGGTCTTCACCCAGGTCGATGCCGCGGTCGATGCGGTGCGCGGCAACGACCGCTTCAAGGGCCGCCCCGTGCCGGCACGCGCCATCGCCGTGCTCTACACCAACCGCATGCAGGCGGTGACCACGGCGGCCAGCGGCATCACCACGATCGAGGGGATGAAGGGCAAGCGGGTCTCCACCGGCGCGCCGGGCAGCGCCACCGAGGTGATGGCCTTCCGCCTGATCGAGGCCGCCGGCCTGGACCGCGACAAGGATTTCCGCGCCCGCGAGCGCCTGTCGCCGGCCGAGAGCACCAATGCCGTCAAGGACGGCAAGCTGGACGCCTATTTCTTCGTCTCCGGCATTCCGACCAGCGCCATCACCGATCTCGGCGCCTCGCCGGGCGTGCAGATCCAGATGGTCGACCACGACCGCTACATCCAGAAGATCGTCGAGAAATACGGCCCGGTCTATTTCCCCGAGATCATCCCGGCCGGCACCTATCCCGGGCAGAAGACCGACAACCGCCAGATGTCGGTGGCCAATATCCTGGCCGTCCGCGAGGAGATGCCCGACGCCGAGGTGACCCAGCTGCTGAAGACCGCCTGGGAAGGCCGCGAGGAACTCGGCCGCGTCCATGCCGAGGGCCGCAACTTCACCCTCGCCGCCCAGAAGACCGCTGCCGCCGGCGTGCCCTGGCACAAGGCGGCCGAGGCCTTCTGGACCGCCCAGGGCGCGAAGCTGGCATGAGCGGCGCCGCGCCGCCGGGCCTGCCCCGCAACCTGCCGCCGGAGATCGATGCCGACGCGCTCGATGTCGACACGGCGGCCAAGGTCGAGCGGCTGATCGAGGAAGAGGAAGGCATCCAGAACCGCTTCACCGGCTGGATCGGCCATGCCGCCACCGCCGTCGCGGTGGCGATGAGCCTGTTCCACCTCTGGGCCGCCTGGGACATCGTGCCGACCACGACGCTGCGCTTCGTGCATGTCGGCTTCGCCCTCGCCCTCGGCTTCTTCCTCTTCCCGGTGGCGCGGCGCTTCCGCAACCGCTTCATGGCCTGGGACGCGGTGCTGGTGGCGGCGGGGATCTACTGCACCTGGTACCTGATCGCCGGCGGCGACGACCTGCTCGACCGCTATGTCTTTCCCGAGCCCATGGACCTCGTCGTCGGCTGGCTGCTGGTGGCCCTGGTCCTGGAGGCGACGCGCCGCACCACCGGCTGGATCATGCCGGCGGTGGCGATCGCCTTCATGCTCTACAGCTTCTACGGCAATCTTCTTCCTGCCCCCTGGGCGCATCGCGGCTATGACGCCACGCGGCTGATCCCGCACCTCACCATCACCCTCGACGGCATTTTCGGCACCGCTGTCGATGTGTCGGCGACGCTGATCATCCTGTTCACCCTGTACGGGGCGATCCTGCAATCGACGGGGGCGGGAAAGTTCTTCGTCGACTTCTCCTTCTCGCTGACCGGCGGGAAGCCGAGCTCGGCCGGGCGGACCGTCGTGCTGTCCTCCTTCCTGCTGGGCGGCCCCTCGGGGTCGGGCGTCGCCACCACGGTGACGCTCGGCACCGTCGCCTGGCCGCTGATGAAGCGCGTCGGCTACCGCGCCGACGATGCCGGCGGGCTGCTGGCCGCCGGCGGGCTCGGCGCCATCATCTCGCCGCCCGTGCTGGGGGCGGCGGCCTTCCTGATCGCCGAATACCTGAAGCTCGGCTATCTCGACGTGCTCCGCATGGCGGTGGTGCCGACGGTTCTCTACTATGCCTCGCTGCTGTTCATGGTGGAGCTGGACCAGCGCCGGCTGGGCGACGTGGCGCCCGGCGAGGCCATGGTCGTCACCCCCTGGCGCGAGCTGGTGCGGCGCTACGGCTTCCACTTCTCCTCGCTGGTCGCCATCGTGATCTTCATGGCGCTGGGCTACAGCGCGACGCTGGCGGTGCTCTACGCCATGGTCGTGGCCGTCGCGCTGTCCTGGATCCGGCGCGAGACGGCGATGACGCCGCGCCGGCTGGTGGAGGCCCTGGCCTCCGGCGCCATCCAGGCGGTCGGCATCGCCGCCACCTGCGCCTGCGCCGGCATCATCGTCGGCTGCATCACCCTGACCGGGCTCGGGCTGAAATTCTCCGAGATCGCCATCCAGGCGGCGGGCGGCAGCCTGGTGGTCACCGCGCTCTACACCGCGCTGATCGTCTGGGTGGTCGGCCTCGCCGTGCCGGTGACCGCCAGCTACATCATCTCGGCGGTGGTGGCGGCGCCGGCGCTGATGAAGCTCGGCGTGCCGGACTACGCCGCGCATATGTTCGTCTTCTACTACGCCGTGCTGTCCGAGGTTTCGCCGCCGACCGCGCTGTCGCCCTTCGCGGCGGCGGCGATCACCGGGGCCGGGCCCTACCGCACCACGCTGCAGGCCTGGAAATACACCCTGCCGGCCTTCGTGCTGCCCTTCGTCTTCGTCACCGATCCGGAGGGCGTCGGCCTGCTGCTGTCGCTGACGCCGCAGATGACCTGGCTCGACGTCGCCTGGCAGATCCTGCTGGCGGCCGGGGGTCTCGCCGCCCTGGCCGCGGGGTGCCAGGGCCAGGCGCGGCGGACGCTGTCGCTGGCCGAGCGGGCCGGCTTCATCCTGGCCGGGCTGCTGATGGTCTTCCCGGCGCTGCTCGACGGGATGCTGCCGGCGCCGCACTGGCTGGGCATCGGCCTGGCGGTGCTGCTGCTGGTGCTGCAGCGGGGCGGCCCGGCGGGGGTGGCGCGCAACCGGCCGGCGTGACGCCTCAGCGGGCGGCGCAGTCGAGCAGCGGGCCGAGCTGCCCGATGCGCCGCTGCACGGTGGCGGCCCTTCCGCGCAGAAAGGCGGAGGGGCTGGCCGCCGACCATTCCAGCGGCGCCGGCAGCACCACGGCGAGCTGCGCCGCCTGGGCCCCCGTCAGCCGCTCCGCCGGGCGGTCGAAGAAGGCGCGCGCGGCAGCCTCGGCGCCATAGATCCCGGGGCCGAACTCGACGCTGTTCAGATAGACCTCGAGGATCCGCCGCTTCGGCCAGAGCAGCGCCACCTGCGGCGTCAGCCAGGCCTCGACGACCTTGCGCAGCGGGTCGCGCCCCGGCCACAGGAAGAGATTCTTGGCGGTCTGCATGGTGAGGGTGCTGGCGCCGCGCGGCCGCTCGCCCTCCATCGCCGCCTCGATCTGCCCCTGCAGCGCGGCGAAGTCGAAGCCGAGGCTCTGCGCGCAGAAGGAATTGTCCTCGGCGGCGATCACCGCCTGGGCGAGGCCCGGCGCGATGCGCTCATAGGGCACCCAGTCATGCGCGATGCCATGGCCCTGCACCGCGCGGATCAGCATCAGCGGCGTCAGCGGCACCGGCACGAAGCGGAACACCAGCAGCAGCAGCAGCGGCGCCAGCAGCAGCACCGCCAGCAGCCGCAGGATCCGGCGCCGCCACGTCCCGCGCATCAGCGGGGCTTGCAGGCATTGGCCCGGTCGCGATGCGTCCAGGGATAGGTGAAGCGGCCGTCCCAGGCGCCGGCCTTCTCCGCCTTGGCCGCCGCCTCCTCGTCGGCATAGCGGCCGTTGGAATAGCGCGGGCAGTCGAAGGCCAGGCCCGAGCGCACCATGGCGGCGTTCAGATCGATCGGTCCGTCGCGGCCGGGCACGCTGCAGGTGGCCACCGTCCGGCCATGCGTCAGGCTGCCATCCGGGGTGCAGGTGACCTCGCGATTGCCGATCAGCCCGGCGAGCTCCGCCCGCGCCGCGGCGCCGCAGGCGAAGCGGCCGCCGCCGGCGCGGCTGCATTGCTGGTCATGCTCGAAGGCATCGATCCCCTGCATGCGGACGCGGATGCCGTTGACGTCCATGGTGTCGCCATCGATCACCCGTGGCCGGCCGGCGAAGGGCTCGCGCGGGGCGGCGCGCTCGCTGCGCGGCGGCGGGCCGAAGATCGCCCGCTCCAGCTGCCGCCATTGCGCAGGGCTCAGCCCGAAGGCGCCGAAGGCCCCCAGCGCCGCCACCAGCAGCAGCGCCCAGGGCCGCAGGAAGGACGGAAGGGAAGACCGCCGGCTCATCGGCGGCGGCCAGAGAAGGTGTCGCGCATGGCCCCTGCCCTATCGGCCCCTGGCCCGGATGGAAAGGGGCGAGGCACGGCATCGCCGCCCTAACCGATGGCCGTCGGCAGGCCGATCGGCGGCCGTTCCGGCGGTGCCTCCAGCTCGGCGACCACCTCCGGCATCACCTCCGGCACCACGGCCGTGCTGTCCTCCGGCCCCGTCTTCGCCAGGTGGCGCCGCCAGGCGCGGGAATCGCGGTGCATCGCCCAGGCCTTGGTGAATTCCGCGCCGAGCAGGAAGATCTGCGCCGAGTAGTAGATCCACAGCAGCACGATCACCGCCGAGCCGGCCGCGCCATAGGTGCTGCCCACGGCGCTGCTGCCGAGATACAGGCCGATCAGCGTCTTGCCGAGGTTGAACAGCAAGGTGGTGGCGATGGCGCCGATGATGACGTCGCGCCATTCCAGGCGGCGGTCGGGCAGGATCTTGTAGATCGCGGCGAAGAGCAGGGCGACCAAGGCGAAGGAGATCACCGTGTTGGCGATCCGCACGATCAGCGCCAGCGCCGGCAGGTGGCCGTCCAGCATCGTCCCCAGCGCGGTCAGCGCCGCGCTGACCACCAGCGAGACCAGCAGCAGGAAGCCCAGCGTCGCCACCAGGCCGAGGCTGGCGGCGCGCGCGCGCAGCAGGCGGGAGACGGTGTCGCCGCTGACCTCGACCCGCCAGATCAGGTTCAGGCTGGACTGGATCTCGCCGAAGACGCCGCTGGCGGTCAGCAGCAGCGTCGCCAGGCCGAAGGCGCTGGCCAGCAGGCCGGAGGTCGGGTTGGAGGCGCTGAGGATGATGCTCTGCACGATCTCCGCCCCGGCCGGCCCCATCAGCCCGCCGAGCTGGCCGACGATGGCGCCGCGCGCCGCCTCCTCGCCGAAGACGGTGCCGGCGATGGCGATGGCGATCAGCAGCACCGGCGCCAGCGAGGTGACCGTGTAGAAGGCGATCGCGGCGCCGCGGCTCAGGCAATCATCCTCGATGAAGCCGAGCACGCTCTGCCGGATCAGCCACCACGTCCTGTTCAGCATCCGACCGCTCCGCGGCAGTTTCGGCGTCCGACCGCCCGGCGGCGGGATCGCCGTCGCCTGGGCAACGTTCCGGCCCGGCTGGCGGTTGCGGCGCCGCCGGCCCGGCCGGGGCCATCTGGGCGTTGAGCGCAGGGCGGCGCGGCGTCTCGTCGAGCAGGCGCAGCGGCGGCGCCTTGCCCTGGCGGTCCTCGCCCCAGTAGAGCGTGCGGTGCGGATAGGGCATCTCGATGCCCTGCGCGTCGAACACCTCCTTGAGGATCTCGCTATAGGCGCGGCCGGCGCCCCAGTGCTTGCCGGCGACCGTCTTGATGCGGGCGCGCAGCATCACGGCCGAATCGGCGAAGCTGGTGATGCCCTGCATGTCGAGCTCGCCGATGATGTTGGCGCCGTGCTCGGTCTCCTTCAGCCGGGCGAAGGCCTCCTGCATGGCGGCCTTCACCGCCGGGATGCTCTCGCGGTAGGCGACGCCGATATCGGCCACGTGGTAGCCGAAATCCTTCATCATGTTGGCCACCGTGGTGACCGCGCTGAACGGGATCAGGTGCAGCGTGCCGGTGCCGTCGCGGATCGACAGCGAGCGGATGGTCAGCCGCTCGACCACGCCGGAGACGCCGCCGGCGGCGACCACGTCACCCTCGTTCAGCGCGTTCTCCAGCTGGATGAAGACGCCGGTGATGATGTCCTGCACCAGCTTCTGCGCGCCGAAGCCGATGGCCAGGCCGACGACGCCGGCGCCGGCCAGCAGCGGCCCGATGTTCACGCCGATCTCCGACAGCGCCAGCATGGTGACCATCACCACCAGGGCGATGCTGGCGGCGTTGCGGAACAGCGCCAGCAGGGTGCGCTCGCGCGGCGTCGGCACCGTGCCGTAATTGGGGTTCAGCCGGTATTCCACCCAGCTCGACATCGCCAGGTGCAGCAGCATGCCGGCCAGCAGGATCAGCCCGGCCGAGAGGAGGGCGCCGGCGAAGCGGCCGCCGCCGGCGGTCGACAGCCAGCGCGGCAGGTCGAACAGCTTCCAGGCCCAGAGCAGGCCGAGCGCCACGGCGACCAGCACGGCGACGCGCAGCACCTTCAGGATGGCCGGGATCATGGTGTTGAGCCGCCGCTGCAGCAGCGGCAGCCGCTCGGTCACCGCCTCGGGCACGGCGATGCCACGGGCCAGCGCCCGCCGCATCAGGTGCAGGATCAGCGCCGCCACGGCGATCACCGCCAGCGACTGGGCCGTCGCGCGCAGCATGAAGAACAGCGCCTCGCGCGGGTTGGCCACCCAGGCCAGGAACAGGGCCACCATGTAGAGGATGGCCAGCAGGTGCCAGACATGGCCGAGCGCGGTCCAGGCCTGGCCCATGGCGCGCAGGCCGCGGCGGTCGCGCCGCGCCTCGACCCAGGCATGGCCCGCCCGGCGGTGCCGCAGCACCGCCAGGATGCCGAGCACCAGGGTCAGCAGCATGGCCAGCAGCCGCAGCGACTGCGCCGCGGCGGCGGAGGCATAGCTGTTCAGCAGCGGCGCCAGCAGCATCATGGTATAGCCGATGATCGAGGCGGCGCGGCTGAGCCAGAAGGACCAGGCGCGCGCGCCCTCGTCGCCGAGCGGCAGCGGCCGCAGCGCCGGCTGGCGCGGCATCAGCAGGGCGCGCACCACCGCCTTGCCGCCCTCCACCGTCAGGAAGGCGTTCAGGATCAGCGTCTGGTACACGGCGATGACGCCGGTCTGGCCATAGAGCAGGGCGAAGAAATAGCCGCCGGCCCAGGCCAGCAGCACGGCGGAGAGCTCGATCACCAGCCCGAGCGGGACCAGCGCGGCGCGCAGCGCGACGGCGCCGAGCCCGGTGCCGGCGCGGGCCGCGCGCCGGTCGAGCACGGCGAGCAGCGGCGCGGTCAGCAGCCGCAGCAGGGCGAAGCCGCCGATCACCACGCCGATCATCAGCCCGACCGAGAGCATGGCGCGCCAGAACACCGCGTCATCGGCGGCATCCGCCCGGTTCAGCACCTGGCCGAGGCCGGTCGCCAGCGCGCCGAGCTGCTTGGCCATCGCCGCCGCCTGCTCGGCCACCAGCTGGCTGTATTCGGCGAGGCGGCGCGCGAAGGTCGGCTCGCCCGCGACGGGCAAGGCGGCGGCGGGGCGGCCGGCGGCGGGCGGCGCCTTCAGACGCTCGATCAGGGCGCGGCGGCTGCCCTCGTCCTCCAGCACCCGCACCAGCTCGTCAATCGAGGCCTGGCTGGCCGCCGGCCGCGCGCCCGATGCGGCGGGCGGGGACTGGGCCATCACGGGGGCGGTGCCCAGCCAGAGGCCAAGCAGGGCGAGCAGGAGGAAGCGCATCGGGCGGGGTATTCTCCAGATTCCGGCGCGGAGCCTAAGGGCGCGCGCCGTACCGGTCCAATCCCGCCCGCCTCACAGGGCCGGGAGGCGGCGCGGCCTCAGCGCGGCGGCACCCCCGGCGCGTCGAGCAGGCAGAACATCAGCTCGTGCTTGTTGTGCGCGCCATGGAAGACCTTCGCCCCCGGGATGGCGGCGAATTTCTCCGCCGTCTCGTGGTCGGTGCCGCCCTGGAACTTCAGGGTGCAGACATAGTTCCGCGCCCGCCCGGCGGCCATCCAGCGCTCGACCAGCCCGAGCAGCCGGGCCGGGTAGCAGATGATGTCGCTGAACAGCCAGTCGGTGACCGGCTGCTTCTCCGGCTCCAGCCCGAAGGCGCTCTCGGTGCGGATGGTGACATTGGGCAGGGCGGCCACGGCCGGGTCCATCTGCGCCTTGTCCACCGCCGTCACCGCGCCGCCGAGCTGCGCCAGCGCCCAGCTCCAGCCGCCCGGGGCGGCGCCGAGGTCGAGGCTGGTCTGGCCAGGCCCGGGCCAGCGGCCGATCCGGGTCAGCGCCTCCCAGAGCTTGAGATAGGCGCGGCTCGGCGGCCCTTCGCGGTCCTCGGCGAAGCGGATGGCGCCGTTGACGAAGGGGCTGGTCTTGGTCGGGCTGGCCAGCATCAGGTCGGGGGCCAGCAGGGTCCAGCCGCCCAGATGCCCGGCGGGCGGGACTTCCGGAAAGCTCAGGGCCTTCGGCTTCAGCGGCGGCAGGTTCTCGGCGATCAGGGCGGCGCGGCGGTGGTGCAGCACCGGCTCCAGCGACCAGTTGCGCTGGATGGCGCGCAAGGCGGCGGCGGCGCCCTTGATCGAGGGCACCGCGATCTCGCGCGGATCGGTCCAGACGTCGAGCGCCCAGGCGCTCTCCACCGGCGGCTGCTCGCTCAGCGCCAGGGGGCCGTGCCAGCGGGCGATGGCGACGCCCTTGCGGCGCAGCTCCTCCTCCACCTCGGCGTGGAAGCCCTCATGCGTCAGATAGGCGCTGCGGATGGTCATGCGGCCTCGGGGCGCTTCAGCGCGGCAAGGGCCAGCAGCAGCCAGCCCAGCATCAGCAGCGTGCCGCCGAGCGGCGCCAGCCGCGCCGGCCCGCCGGTCAGCGCGCCGACCCAGAGGGCGCCGCAGAAGCCCAGCATGCCGAGGACGAAGCAGGTGCCGGCGGCCTGCACCGCCCAGCCCGGGCGGCGCTCGGCGAGGATGCCCACCGCCAGCAGCGCCAGCGCGTGCCAGCCCTGCATGGTGAGCGCGCTGGCGACGCGCGCCGCGGCGCCGGCCTCCAGCCCATGCGCCGCCCAGGCGGACAGCCCGACCGCCAGCAGCCCGGAGAGCGAGCCCAGCACCAGCCAGAGACGCGACATCAGCAGAACTCCCTCACCCTCAAGGCCCGGCGACGCCGCGCGGCAGCGTCGCGGCATCCGGCTGCCAGCCCGCCGTCCCGCGCCGGAACAGCGGCGTGCAGAAGGCCGCCGCCACCGGCACCTCCGACCGCCAGTCGGCCTGCCAGCGGTCGCCCTGCGCCATGGCGACGCAGAGCCCGACCGGCGCGACGCCGGCCAGCCGCAGCAGCTGCAGCCCGGCCAGGGCCGAGCTGCCGGTGCTGATCACGTCATCGACCAGCAGCACCCGGCGGCCGGCCAGCCGCGGCAGCAGGCGCGGGTCCAGCCACATCCGCCGCGCCTCCGGCGCGGTGGAGGAGGAGGTCGGCACCGACAGCCGCTCCTCATACCATGTCTTGCGCGAATAGCCCGGGGCGACCCAGTTGGGATGGCCCAGCGCCTCGGCCACCGGCCCGCCGACGACATGGCCGAGCGTCGGCAGCCCGACCACCACCTCGGCCCCGAAGCGGCGGGCGGCCTGCGCCATCCAGCCGGTGATGGCGCGCAGGACCGGAAAGCCCGCCTGGTTGGCGATGAAGCCGGTGACCGCGATCGCCCCATAGTCGCGCAGCGGCAGCACCAGGCGCCGCCCGTCCGGCATCGGCGCCGGATAGCGGTCGCGGTAGCCCGCCGGCTCCGGCTCCCCGGCGCTGAACTCCTGCCAGAATGCATCGCTCATGCCGGGGCGGATGCCATGGGCGGGGCGCCCGCGCCAGGGGAAATGCGCCGGGGGAGGCGCCGGGGCGCCGCGCGACGCTGTTTCCAGCCCATCGATCGTGGGCTGGACAAATTGTCCAGGGCGCCGCGCCCCGGCCCGGCCGGGCGGCAGGACCGCGCCCGATCCCTGTCGTGGCGCGGGAACTTGCCGAATGCGGGCCGGAAGCCGCAACGCCCCGTGGCGCCGCCCCCCCGCGCCGCGCTAAGCAATCCCGGCTCGCAGGAGGTTCACCCACCATGCTCACCCGCCGTTCGCTGCTGCTGGCCTCGGCCGCTGCCGCGCTTCCCGTCTCGCTGACATCGGTCCCGCTCAGGCCGGCCCTGGCCCAGACGCCGCCCGGCGTGCTGGTCTTCGCCAAGCAGATCGACGACATCATCACCGTCGATCCGCACGAGGCCTTCGAGTACACGGCCTCGGAGCTGGCCGGGAACGTCTACCAGAAGCTGGTGACCACCCCGAATTCCGACCCCGCCAGCATCCAGGGCGAGCTGGCCGAGAAGTGGGAGGCCTCCGCCGACAGCAGGACCTTCACCTTCACCCTGAAGGACGGGCCGAAATTCGCCAGCGGCAAGCCGGTCACCGCCGAGGACGTGGCCTTCTCGCTCGGCCGCGCGGTCACGCTGAACAAGGCGCCGGCCTTCATCATCAACCAGTTCGGCTTCACCAAGGAGAATGTCGCGGCGCGCATCCGCGCCACCGACGCCCGCACCGTGGTGCTGGAGACGGCCGAGCCGACCGCCCCCTCCTTCCTGCTCTACTGCCTCTCCGCCGCCGTCGGCTCGGTGGTGGAGAAGGCCGTGGTCATGTCGCATGCCCAGGGCGATGACCTGGGCAATGCCTGGCTGAAGACCAATTCGGCGGGCTCGGGCAGCTATGTGATCCGCCAGTGGCGCGCCAGCGAGAGCGTGGTGCTGGAGGCCAACCCGCACACCAGCGCGCCGCCGGTGATCAAGCGCATCATCCTGCGCCATATCGCCGACCCCTCGGCGCAGCTGCTCGGCCTGACCAAGGGCGACTACGACATCGCCCGCAACCTCGGCGCCGACCAGATCAAGCAGCTCGAGGGCAATCCGGCCTACACGGTGCAGCCGGCCCGCAAGGCCAGCCTGATGTACCTGTCGCTGAACCAGAAGAACCCGAACCTGGCCAAGCCCGAGGTGCGCCAGGCGATCAAGCTGGCGCTCGACTACGAGGGCATCCAGAAGGCGATCGTCCCCACCACCTATGCGGTGCACCAGGCCTTCCTGCCGGCCGGCCTGCCCGGCGCGCTGACCGAGCACCCGTTCAAGCGCAACGTGGCCGAAGCCAAGGCGCTGCTGGCCAAGGCCGGGCTGGCCGCCGGCTTCGAGCTGTCGCTCGACTATGCCTCGGCCGCGCCCTTCGCCGACATCGCCCAGGCGATCCAGGCGAACCTCGCCGAGATCGGCATCCGCCTGCGCATGCTGCCGGGCGAGCAGCGCGCGGTGATCACCAAGACCCGCGCCCGCACCCATGACATCGCCATGGTCCGCTGGGGCTCCGACTATTTCGACCCGCACAGCAATGCCGAGGCCTTCAGCATCAACACCGACAACAGCGACAACGCCCGCAACCGGACGCTCGCCTGGCGCGCCAGCTGGGAGATCCCCGAGCTCTCGGCCCGCACCATCGCGGCGCTGAAGGAGCAGGACGCGGCGAAGCGGTCGGAGATGTATGTCCAGCTGCAGAAGGACCACCAGCAGCAGTCGCCCTTCGTCATCATGCTGCAGGAGATCGAGGTCTCGGTCTCGCGCGCCGGGGTGAAGGGCTTCGACATGGGTCCGATGAACGACCGCCATTCCTACGTTAAGATCACCAAGGCCTAAATGAACCGCAGGCAGAACCAGGGTGCCGGGTGTTCCGGCCGGCACCCGTGAGCGACAGCAGCCTCACCCGCCCGGGCCTCCCGGCGGGCGATCCGCAAGGCCCCGGCGGCTCCCCCGCCGGCGGCCTCGTGCCGCGGCCGAAAGCCGCCCGCCCCTCGGCGGCGCGGCTGCGGCTGAGGGCGCTCACGGCCACGCTGGCCAGCGTGCCCATCACCCTGTTCGGCCTGGCCCTCGTCACCTTCCTGATCGGCCGCGTGGTGCCGATCGACCCGGTGCTGGCGATCATCGGCGACCGCGCGCCGCAGGACGTGGTCGAGCGCACCCGGCTCGAGCTCGGCCTCGACCAGCCGCTCTACATCCAGTTCTGGAAGTATCTCGGGCAGATCCTGAGCGGCGATCTCGGCCGCTCGGTGATGACCTCGAACCCGGTGACCCAGGACATCGCCCGCTTCTTCCCGGCGACCTTCGAACTGGCCACCGTCGCCATCCTCATCGCGGTGCTGATCGGCGTGCCGCTCGGCGTCTGGGCGGCGACGCGGCAGGGCAGCTGGGTCGACCAGGGGGTGCGGCTGTTCTGCCTGGCCGGCCATTCGCTGCCGGTCTTCGTGCTCGGGCTGATCTCGCTGCTGCTGTTCTACGCGACGCTGGAAATCGCCCCCGGCCCCGGCCGCCAGGGCATCTATTTCGAGGGCATGGTGGATGAGCGGACCGGCATCCTGACGCTGGACGCGCTGCTCGCCGGCGACATCCCGGCCTTCCGCGACGCGCTCTGGCACCTGGCGCAGCCGGCCGGCGTGCTGGCCTTCTTCAGCCTCGCCTATATCGCCCGCATGACGCGCGCCTTCATGCTGGCCGAGCTGAAGAGCGAATACGTCACCACCGCCCGCGCCAAGGGCCTGTCCGGCGCGACCATCGTCTGGGGCCATGCCTTCCGCAACATCGCGGTGCCGCTGGTGACCGTGCTGACCATGACCTATGCCGGGCTGCTGGAAGGCGCGGTGCTGACCGAGACCATCTTCGCCTGGCCGGGGCTCGGCCAGTACCTGACCGTCTCGCTGCTGAATGCCGACATGAACGCCGTGCTCGGCGCCACCCTGGTGGTCGGGCTGATCTATGTCGCGCTGAACCTGCTGGCCGACCTGCTCTACCGCCTGCTCGACCCGAGGGTCTCCTGATGGCCGCCGTCTCCCGCGCCTGGCTGCTCTCCGACGCGCCGGCCTCCCGCGCCCAGGCCCGCTGGGGCCGCCGCTACCAGCTCTGGCTGGCCTTCCGCCGCAACCCGCTGGCGGTGGCCGGCCTCGCCGTGGTGCTGGTCATGCTGGCGCTCGCCCTGGCCGCGCCGCTACTGGCAACCCATGACCCCGGCGTGCAGAGCCTGGCCAACCGCCTGGCGCCGCCCTCGGCCGAGCACTGGCTGGGCACCGACGAGCTCGGCCGCGACAGCTGGTCGCGCCTGCTCTATGGCGGCCGCGTCACCCTCGGCATGGTGGTCGCGGTGGTGATCCTGGTGGCGCCGCTCGGGCTGATCGTCGGCTGCGTCGCCGGCTATGCCGGCGGCCTGGTCGACAAGCTGCTGATGCGCGTCACCGACGTCTTCCTGGCCTTCCCGCGGCTGATCCTGGCGCTGGCCTTTGTCGCCGCCATGAAGCCGGGCGTGGAGAGCGCCGTCATCGCCATCGCGCTGACCGCCTGGCCGCCCTATGCCCGGCTGGCGCGGGCCGAGACGCTGACCATCCGCAACACCGACTATATCGCCGCCGTGCAGATGACCGGCGCCTCGCCGCTGCGGATCATCTGCCGCCATGTGGCGCCGATGTGCCTGCCATCCCTCACGGTGCGCGTCACCCTCGACATGTCGTCGATCATCCTGACCGCGGCGGGCCTGGGCTTCCTCGGCCTCGGCGCGCAGCCGCCGATCCCGGAATGGGGCACGATGATCGCGACCGCCCGCCGCTTCATCCTGGAGCAGTGGTGGGTGCCGGTGATCCCGGGGATCGCCATCTTCACCGCCAGCCTCGCCTTCAACCTGCTGGGGGATGGCCTGCGCGACGTGCTGGACCCGAAGCAGCGGTGAGCGGCATGCCCGATTCGAAACTGGTCGAGATCCGCAAGCTGCGGGTCGACTTCCCCAACCCCGCCGGCTTCACCCAGGCCGTGCGCGGGATCTCTTTCAGCCTGGGTCGCGAGAAGCTGGGGATCGTCGGCGAAAGCGGCTCCGGCAAGTCGGTGACCGGCCGCGCGCTGATGCGGCTGCTGCCGGGCTCGGCGCGCGTCCAGGCCGAGGCGCTGCGCTTCGACGGCATCGACGTACTCGCCGCCTCCGAGCGGCAGATGCGCGGGCTGCGCGGCGGCCGCATCGGGCTCATCATGCAGGACCCGAAATACAGCCTGAACCCGGTGATGACCGTCGGCCGGCAGATCGCCGAGGCCTGGCTGGCCCACAACAAGGGCGGCAGGCGCGAGGCGCAGGAGGCGGCGCTGTCGCTGCTGGAGCAGGTGCGCATCCGCGACCCGCGCCGCGTGCTGGATTCCTACCCGCATGAGATCTCTGGCGGCATGGGCCAGCGCGTCATGATCGCCATGATGCTGGCCCCCAACCCCGACATGCTGATCGCCGACGAGCCGACCAGCGCGCTCGACGCCAGCGTCCAGGCCGAGATCCTGAAGCTGATCGAGGAGCTGGTCTCGGCCCGCGGCATGGGGCTGATGCTGATCAGCCACGACCTGCCGCTGGTCAGCCGCTTCTGCGACCGCGTCGTCGTCATGTATGCCGGCCAGGTGATGGAGGAGCTGCCGGCGCGCGACCTGCACCGCGCGCAGCACGCCTATACCCGCGGCCTGCTCGACTGCATGCCGAGCCTCTCGACACCCAGGCCGCGCCTGCCGACCCTGACCCGCGACCCCGCCTGGCTGGAGCCGCAGCGATGATCGAGGTCGAACGCCTCAACGTGCATTTCGGCCACAACCACGTGGTGCACGACGTCTCCTTCCAGGTCGCCCCTGGAGAAACCTTCGGGCTGGTGGGGGAAAGCGGTTCCGGCAAGTCGACCGTGCTGCGCACCATCGCCGGCCTCGTCCCCGGCTGGGATGGCGGGCTGGCGGTGGACGGCAAGACGCTCGGCCCGAAGCGCGACCGCGCCTTCTTCAAGCAGGTGCAGATGGTCTTCCAGGACCCCTACGGGTCGCTGCATCCGCGCCAGACGGTCGACCGCATCCTGGCCGAGCCGCTGGCGATCCACGGCATCCCCGAGGCCGAGACCCGCATCACCCGGGCGCTGGAGGAGGTGGCGCTGCCGCGCGCGGCGCGCTTCCGCTATCCGCACCAGCTCTCCGGCGGCCAGCGCCAGCGCGTCGCCATCGCCCGCGCGCTGATCGCCGATCCTTCGGTGCTGCTGCTGGACGAACCGACCTCGGCGCTCGATGTCTCGGTGCAGGCGGAGGTGCTGAACCTGCTGGCCGACCTGCGCCAGGCGCGCCAGCTGACCTGCATCCTGGTGTCGCACAACCTGGCCGTGATCGGCCATCTCTGCGGGCGGCTCGCCGTGATGCAGGGCGGCCGGATCGTCGAGATCCTCGGCCAGGAGCAGCTGCGCGACGGCACGGCGCAGCATCCGCACACGCGGGAGCTGATCGCGCTGTCGCATGAGCTGGAAGGGTAGCCGGTCGCGGCGACCCGGGGGCCGCCCCGGGGAGGCCTAGCCTCCCCTGCCCCCGAACAGCCGCTTCACCCAGCCGAGCAGGCCGCCCCTGCCCTCGCTGGCCGGCTTCCGGTTGGCCCGCGGCTGCGCCACATGCGGCCGCGGCGCCGGCGGGGCGGCGCTGGCCAAAGTGTGCCGCCCGGCATCCTGCGCCGCGATCAGCCGGCGCTCCAGCGCCACCACCTGCGCCACCGCCTCGGGCGGCTGATGCGCGGCCAGCGCCGCGGCCGTCGTCGCCGCGTCGGTCCATTCCTCGGCGCGGCGCAGCGCATCGATCACCCGCACCGTCTGCTCGGCATCCAGCGGCGGGCCGGAGCGCCACAGCGCCACCGCGTCGCGCCGCCAGGCGATGGCCAGGTCCGGCCGGTTCATGTCGTCGGCGACCCAGGCGGCGTGCAGCGTCGCCTCGGCACCGGCATGCAGCGCGCCGGTCTCCTCCAGCACATGCGCCCAGGCCAGGAAGCGCCGCGCCAGCGGCGGATGCGTGGTGTCGGCGATCAGCGCGCGGAACGGCGCGGCGGCCACCGCATCGGCCGCCGCCGGATGGGCGCGGCCGATATCGGGGGCGGCATAGGCGCAATGCGGGCATTGCTGCAGCCAGCGGGCCATGGTGCCGCGCAGCGGCTCGCCGGGACGCAGGTCCAGGTCGGGCGCCTGCTCGGGCGGGCCGGGGCGGAAGGGCGGCTGCCGGCTCTCGCCGCCGCAGACGGCGCAGCGCAGCGCGCCCGCGGCCTGGCCTTGTCGGGCATTGGCCGAGGGAGAGCCGGCGGAGGACGGACCAGCGGGGGGAGGCGTCGCCATCCTGTCAAACTAAGCATCAAGCCGGCCCGCGCGAAGGGGTGACGACCCGCAAACATTGCAGTTCTCGCGCCCTGGTGTTGCGTGGGCGAGGCGGCCGGGCCAAACATGCGGCCATGCCCCGCGGCGACCTCTTCCCCGATATCGCGCCCTTCGAGACCGGCCTGCTGCCGCTGTCGGGGGGGCATGTGATGTACTGGGAGCAGGTGGGCAATCCGCGCGGCCAGCCGGCGCTGTTCCTGCATGGCGGCCCCGGCGCCGGGGCGGGGGCGGTGCATCGCCGCTTCTTCGACCCGGCCCATTGGCGGATCATCATCTTCGACCAGCGCGGCTCCGGCCGGTCGCGGCCGCTGGGTGAGCTGGCCGGCAACACCACGCCGAACCTGGTCGCCGATATCGAGACGCTGCGCCGCTTCCTCGGCATCGAGAACTGGCTGCTGTTCGGCGGCTCCTGGGGCTCGACCCTGGCGCTGGCCTATGCCCAGGCGCATCCCGAGCGGGTGCAGGGCTGCGTGCTGCGCGGGGTCTTCCTCGGCCGGGCGCAGGAGGTGGAGTGGTTCCTCTACGGCATGCGCCGGGTCTTCCCCGATGCCTGGAGCCAGTTCGCCGAATTCATCCCTGCCCCCGAGCGCGGCGACCTGCTGCGCGCCTATCTGGCGCGGCTGACCGATCCCGACCCGCAGGTGCATTTCCCCGCCGCCCGCGCCTGGAGCCAGTACGAGGGGTTGTGCTCGACCCTGATGCCGAGCCCGGACACGGTGGCGAGCTTCGCCCAGGACCGCACCGCCCTGGGCCTCGCGCGGATCGAGGCGCATTACTTCGCCCACGACCTGTTCCTGCCGCCCGAGGGGCTGCTCGGCGGCATGGCGCGCATCGCCCATCTCCCGGCCGAGATCGTGCAGGGCCGCTACGACATGGTCTGCCCGGCGGAGAGCGCCTTCGACCTGGCCGCCGCCTGGCCGCGCGCCCGGCTGACCGTGGTCCCCGATGCCGGCCATTCGGCGCTGGAACCGGGGGTGCGGGTGTCGCTGGTCGCCGCCGTGGAACGCTTCCGCCAGCGGGGCTGAGAGGCGGCCGAAGCCGGGTTCCGTTGCGGCGCGATCTGCACTAGCTTGCCGCCCGTGTCTCCGTAGCTCAGCCGGATAGAGCACCAGATTCCTAATCTGGGGGCCGTGGGTTCGAATCCCGCCGGGGACATTTCTCCCGTTTCAGATGGATGGTCGGTCGGGTCGCAGGGCGGACCGGCCGTGATGGCGCTTGCCCGCCACGCTCCGCGGCTCTGACGCCGCTCCTGATCCGCAACGGATGGCCTGAAACCGCTACCGCCACGGCGAGTTCAGGAAGCAATTCTCTCACCACGATCAGTCATGTTCGTTTTGAATCCGGATTTCAATTCATAATCACCAATACATGCGAATTCATGCGGCTGGACACCCGCCAAGAACCGCATCAATTCTGGATTGTAATTCTCCGGATCATCCCGACGATTCTGTGATTGTTCTGGCCATTCCCATTTCAGGGTGGACATTCATCCGATGAATGCCTAGACCTTGGCCCCAAGCCGGCGGCGTCTCTGGACTGTGTCATTTTCGGGGCACAATCCACAGATGCCGTCATTCGCGAACTCCATGGAGGTGATGCCGTCCCCGAAGGCGGGCGGCAGGCCCGAGGATGACTCGAGGACCATGCAAACCACGACCCTGCCGGGCGGCGACGCCCGGCCGAACCCGTCGGCCCTTCCTGCCCCTGCCGCCCTGCCGGGCGAGGAGGCCGCGGCGCCGGTGAAGATCGCCGTCCGCAACGTCTTCAAGGTGTTCGGCGACCGGCCCGAGGCCGCGATCGCCCTGGCCCGCCAGGGCCGCACCAAGGAAGAGATCCTGGCCGAGACCGGCTGCACCATCGGCGTGCACGATGCCAGCTTCGACATCCATGCCGGCGAGATCTTCGTCATCATGGGGCTGTCCGGCTCCGGCAAGTCGACCCTGCTGCGGCTGATCAACCGGCTGATCGAGCCCTCCGCTGGCGCCATCGAGATCGACGGCCAGGACGTGACGAAGCTCTCGCCCCAGGATCTGATCGCGCTGCGCCGCCGCGACATGGCGATGGTTTTCCAGTCCTTCGCGCTGCTGCCGAACCGCAGCGTGCTCGACAATGCCGCCTTCGGTCTCGAGGTCGCCGGCGTGAAGGAGGCCGAGCGCCATGCCCGCGCCATGGCGGCGCTGCAGGGCGTGGGCCTGGCTCCTTACGCGCAGTCGCGCCCCGACGCGCTGTCGGGCGGCATGAAGCAGCGGGTGGGCCTCGCCCGCGCGCTGGCCAGCGAGCCCAGCGTGCTGCTGATGGACGAGGCCTTCTCGGCGCTCGACCCGCTGATCCGCGCCGAGATGCAGGACGAGCTGCTGCGGCTGCAATCCGAGCAGAGCCGCACCATCGTCTTCGTCAGCCATGACCTCGACGAGGCCATGCGCATCGGCGACCGCATCGCCATCATGCAGCACGGCCATGTCGTGCAGGTCGGCACGCCGGACGAGATCGTCACCAGGCCGGCCAACGATTATGTCCGCTCCTTCTTCCGCAATGTCGATGTCAGCCAGGTGTTCCGCGCCCGCGACATCGCCCTCGAGACCCAGGTGACGCTGATCGAGCGCCGCGGCATGGCGGTGCCGGCCGCCCTCGAGCGGCTGCGCCGGCATGACCGCGACACCGCCATCGTGGTCGGCCGCGACAAGCGCTACCACGGCATGGTCAGCGCCGAGTCGCTGGCGCAGGCCGCGCGCAGCGGCGCCGCCGATCCCTATCCCCGCGCCTTCCTGGCCGATGTCGCGCCGCTGCACGCGGACGACCTGCTGTCCGAGGTGATGGGCCGCGTGGCGCAGAGCCCGCATCCGCTGCCGGTGGTCGATGGCGCGCAGCGCTATCTGGGCTCGATCAGCAAGTCGACGCTGCTGATGAGCCTCGACCGGTCCACCGACTGAACGCCCGCAGCCAGGAGCACGCCATGCAGGATCTCGATCTGCCGATCGGCGAGGCGGCCGACGCGGCCGTCAATTTCGTCCTCGACCATTTCACCCCGGCGCTGGACGGCATCGCCGCCGCCATCGCCCTTGTCACCGACAGCCTGCGCGACGCGCTGGTCGGCCTGCCGGCCCCGGTGGTCATCGCCGGCATCGCGCTGCTGGCGCTGTGGCGCGTCGGCTGGAAGTTTTCCGTCTTCGCCGTCGCCGCGCTGGCGCTGATCATGGGCATGAACCTGTGGCCGCGAATGATGGAGACGCTGTCGCTGGTCCTCGCCGCGACCGGCTTCGCCATGCTGGTCGGCATCCCGCTCGGCATTGCCATGGCCCGCAGCAATGCGGTGCAGGGGATTGCGCGCCCGGTGCTCGACCTGATGCAGACCATGCCGGCCTTCGTCTACCTGATCCCGGCCGCCATGTTCTTCGGTCTCGGCGCGGTGCCGGGGACGATTGCGACGGTGATCTTCGCCATGCCGCCCGTCGTGCGGCTGACCAATCTCGGCCTGCGCCAGGTGCATTCGGAATTCATCGAGGCCGGGCTCGCCTTCGGCTGCACGCCGACGCAGTTGCTGCTGAAGGTGCAGATCCCGAACGCCCTGCCCTCGATCATGGCCGGCATCAACCAGACCATCATGCTGTCGCTGTCGATGGTGGTGATCGCCTCGATGATCGGCGCCGGCGGCCTCGGCAATACCGTGCTGACCGGCATCCAGCGCCTCGATGTCGGCACCGGCTTCGAGGGCGGTCTCGCCGTCGTCGTGCTCGCCGTGCTGCTCGACCGCATCACCCAGAGCTTCGGCACGGCGCGCCCCAGCCTGTTCGGCGGGCTGCGCGCGGCGCTGGCCAGCCGCAAGCCGGCCGAGGCCGAGGCCGAGGACGCGGCGCCCCAGGGCCAGCCCCAGGGCCAGCCGGGCCGCGCCTGATTTCTTTCGGTTTCTTCCCATCCGTGGGTCGCCTTGTCGCCGCGCGCAGAAATGCGCGGCGAGGCGGCGGGCCTGCGCCACGAACAACAACAGGAACGCTGACCTCATGCATGCACGCCGCACCTTCCTGGCCTTCGCCGCCGCCGCCCCCTTCGCGCTCGCCGCCCCCCGCCTGGCCCGCGCCGCCGACACGGTGAAGCTCGGCTTCGCCCCCTGGGCGGATGCCGAGTTCATCACCCGGCTGGCGGCGAAGCTCGCCGAGCAGAAGCTGGATCTGAAGGTCGAGCTGGTGCAGACCGATGTCGCGCCGCTCTACCAGGGCCTGGCGCGCGGCGATGTCGACGCCATGCTGATGTGCTGGCTGCCGAAGACCCATGCCGACTACTGGCAGCGGGTCGAGGGCAAGGTCGAGCGCCTCGGCGTTCTCTACAACGGCGCCAAGCTCGGCTGGGTGGTGCCGTCCTACGTGCCGGAGGCCGAGCTGGCCTCGATCGCCGACCTGGCCAAGCCGGATGTGCGCGAGAAGCTGTCGGGCCGCATCCAGGGCATCGAGCCGGGCGCCGGGCTGACCCGGCTGTCGCGCCAGGCGATTACCGACTACGGCCTCGACTACACGCTGCAGGAATCCAGCGAGGCGGCGATGCTGTCGATGGTCGAGCGCTCGATCCGCCGCAAGCAGTGGATCGTCGCCACCGCCTGGAGCCCGCACTGGATGTTCGGCAAGCATGCGCTGCGCTACATCGCCGATCCCAAGGGGTCGCTGGGCGGGGCGGAGGAGGTCATCGCCCTCGGCCGTCCGGGTCTGAAGCAGCAGCAGCCGCGGCTGGCCGCCTTCCTCTCCAGGCTGAACATGCCGCTGGCCGAGCTCGAGGCGGCGATGCTGGTCGCCCAGGAGAAGGACAACGACGCCGCCGTCGCCGCCTATATCGACGAGCATGCCAGCCGGGTGAACGGCTGGTTCGCCGGCTAAGGCTGGAGAAACGCCGGCCCGGGACACCGTCCCGGGCCGCATTTGCAGATTAGCCGGCCAGCGCCATGCTGGAGGCGAGGCCATAGGCGCTGCGCTCGCCCGGCACCGGCGCCAGGCGCGAGCTCAGCCCCAGCACCGTCTCGGCGCCGCCGAGATAGAGCGCGCCATCCGGGGCCAGCAGCCCGGCCATCGCGTCCAGCACCCGCTCCTTGGTGGGCGGGTCGAAATAGATCAGCACGTTGCGGCAGAAGATCACGTCGAAGCGGCCGAGGGCGCGGTGATCGGCCAGCAGGTTGCGCTCCTCGAAGCGGGTCATGGCGCGCAGCTCGGGCGCCACCCGCCACTTGCCGCCTTCCTGCTTGAAATACTTCACCAGCATCTGCACCGGCAGGCCGCGCTGCACCTCGAACTGGGTGAACAGCCCCTCGCGGGCGCGCTCCACCACTTCGCGGGAGAGGTCGGTGCCCAGGATCTCGGCGTCGCGGATGCCGAGCTCGCGCAGCACGATGGCGGCCGAATAGGCCTCCTGCCCGGTCGAGCAGGCGGCCGACCAGATGCGCAGCTTCTGCCCGGCCGGACGGGCGGCCTGCAGCTTGGGCATCAGCCGCTTCAGGTGCTCGAAGGGCTTGCCGTCGCGGAAGAAGCTGCTCTCGTTGACGGTCAGCGCCTCGGTCACCGCGCGGGCCAGGATCTCCGAGCGGGTGTCGCGCAGCTTCAGCGCCAGGGCGTCGAGGCTGGGCAGGCCTTCCGAGCGCAGGATCGGCGCCAGCCGGGTCTCCAGCATGTAGTCCTTGTCCGGCGTCAGCACGATGCCGGCGCGCGCCTTCACCAGCGTCGCGATCAGGACAAAGCTCTCCGCGTTCATGCGGCGTCTCCGGCCCGGGAGTCCCCGTGGCTGCTGAGGCGATGGTCACCCCCCGGGGGCGGTCGGGGGTCCGATGCCGGCGTGGCGCCGCCGGCTGCGCCCGGCGGGGTCAGGACCCCGCCGGTTCCGGCACCAGGCCGAGCTGGGCCAGCTTGCCGGTCAGGATCTCGTCGTCGAACGGCTTCATGATGTATTCCTGGGCGCCGGCACCCAGCGCCATCAGGATGCGCTCGAAGTCGTTCTCGGTGGTGCAGAGCATCACCAGCGGCTCGTCCGGGCCGAACTCGGCCCGCGCCGCCTTGAGGAATTCCAGCCCGTCCATGACCGGCATGTTCCAGTCGAGCAGCACCAGCTTCGGCAGGCCCAGGCGGCAGGCATCCAGCGCCTCCTGGCCGTCGGCCGCCTCGGTCACCACGGCGCCATGCTTCTCCAGCATGCGGCGCGCCAGCTTGCGCACCACCCGGCTGTCATCCACGACCAGGACGGTCAATGCCTCGTCCACGCCAGCGCTCCTTGTCCGCCTGCAGATCCCTTGCGCCGGGCACGGAACCCGCCAGGTCACGGCGGCATCTAGGAGCGTTGACGTTTACGCGATGTTAACCCTTGTCGAATGGAGAGCCGGGTTGGCTCAGGCGACGATGATGATGTCTTCCAGCAGGGGGGCGCCGCCGGTGATGCCGGTGATGCTGATGCCCCGTTCCGGCCCGCTGCCATCGGGGTCCAGGTAAAGGCTGCTGGCCCAACCCGGCACGCCCTGCTCAAAGACCAGCCTGCCATGGTTGCCGGTCGCCGGGCCGCCGTGGGGCTGATAGAAATCCTCCTCCTCCAGGTCCATGCCGGCATAGAGCCCGCCGCCAAAGACCGCTGCCGAGATGAGGATGTAGTCCTCGCCAGGGCGGAAATCCGTGATCGAGGACGAGGCCTGCGCCCGGATCTCGAAACGGTCGATGCCCTCGCCGCCGGTCATGATGTTGCTGCCGCCTCGGGCCACCAGCCAGTCGTCGCCCGCGCCGCCCTCCATCCGGTCGTTGCCCAGCCCGCCATCGAGGTAGTCGTTGCCGTCGCCGCCGAACAGCAGGTCGGTGCCATCGCCGGCCAGCAGCGTGTCGTCGCCGCCATGGCCGTAGAGCTCGTCCTTGCCGGCCTTGCCCTCCAGCCGGTTGCGGCCGTTGTTGCCGATCAGGATGTTGTCCAGGCTGTTGCCCAACCCGTTCAGGTCGGGCTGCGGCGTGTCGACCTCCAGGTCGCCCAGGGTGATGTTGTTGGCAAAGCCGCCGCCCAGGTTGAAGCTGATCGTGCTGTAGACGGTGTCGACGCCGCCATTGCCGTTCTCGACGACGCGGTCGCCGATATTGTCGACATAGTAGGTATCGTTGCCGCTGCCGCCGATCATGACATCGGCGCCGGTGCCGCCGTCGAGCAGCGTGGCCAGCGTCGCCGAGCCCTCCAGGCGATCGTCGCCGTCAAGGCCGTAGAGAAAGAGGGCGGCCTGAACCCAGGGCGGGACGGACACGGCTGATTCGGCCCGCAGCGTGTTGTCCAGCGCATTGCCAAAACCGGTCTGGGCCGTGCCGGTCAAGGTCAGGTTCTCGACATGGTCGGAGAGGGAAAAGTCGACGCTGCTGCGGACGCTGTCGGTGCCCTCGCCGGCGGCCTCGATCACCCGGTCCATCAGGTTGTCGACGTAATAGATGTCGTTGCCGGTGCCGCCATGCATGGTGTCGGCGCCGAAACCGCCATCGATGACGTCGTTGCCGCCGAGCCCGTAGAGCGTGTTCGCCGCCCGGTTGCCGATCAGCACGTTGGACAGTGAATTGCCGGTGCCGTCGATCCGCGCGTCGCCGGTGAGCGTCAGGTTCTCGATGAAGCTGCCGCCGAGCGAGAAGGTGACGCTGCTCTTCACCATGTCGATGCCGCCGCCGCTGGCCTCGACCACACGGTCGCCGATATTGTCGACGACATAGGTGTCGTTGCCGGCGCCGCCGACCATCCGGTCCGTGCCCAGCCCGCCATTCAGCTGGTCGTCGCCGGCGCCGCCGTCCAGCACGTCGTCGCCGCCGCGGCCATAGAGCCTGTCGTTGCCCAGGCCCCCGCTGATCTGGTCCGCCGCCTCGGTGCCGCTGATATGGTCGTCGCCGGTGGTGCCGTCGAAGACCGCCAGCAGCGTGAGGAGCTTGGGCTTGATGGACATCAGGTTTTCCCTCCGGTTGACGAATGTTTCGTATCCGGGTGGTTTTGCGCAGTGTCAACCGCAGCCGCGATGACGAATGGATGTAGCCAAGCCCTTGAAGCGGCAGCGAAAAGCCTGGGCGCGGCCGGGCCCGACCGAGAGGCAGTCGCGCCCCCGGCCGTCCCGCTCTATCATGCCGCGTGACCGAGCCTGTGAGCGGAGCCTGAAGACCGATGGCCGAAATGCTGCGTGCGCCCGAGCGCGACCGACTGATCGCCTATCTGGAGCGTCACCTGCTGCGCAGCCTGCCGCTGGACGGGCGCGAGGTCGCGGCGCTGCGCGAGACGCATGTGCCCTTCGCCACCTCGGAATGGTGCTGGACCGGCGACACCGCCACCGCGGTCGAGCTGCTGGCCCAGCCCGGCCTGCGCGGGCGCTGGGGCAAGCTGTCGGACCGGCTGTCGGAGCTGCTGCTGGCCATGGGCCAGGGCCCGCTGCTGATGCGCCGGGTCGCCGCCCCCGAATGCCGCATCGTCCAGGCCGATCCGCGCGACTTCGCGGTGGTCACCGCCACGCACCGCTTCACCGGCGACCTGTCGAAGGGCATCCTCCGCCAGGCGGTGCGCGAGGCGCCGAACGGCCGGCCGGTCCACTATACCGGCCACCTGGTCGAGTTCCGCATCGGCCGCCAGCGCTTCTGCCTCGATGTCGAGGAGGCGATCGCCGAATTCGGCGTGCAGCCGCAGCCCGGCGGCGCCCTGCTGTTCCATGAGAGCGTGCTGAAGGCCGAGGTCGGGCTGTTGCGCAAGGCGACCAAGGTGGTCGGCCGGCTGCGCTATGAATACCGCATCACCGCCGGCGACCCGCGGCTGCAGGCCAGCGTGACCCTGCGCGCCGAGCCCGGCGTGCAGCTGACCCATATCCGCCTGACAACCGCGGTGGACGAGCTCTCGGGCGAGCCGCGCCACCCCTTCTCGCAGATCAGCCTGACCGCCGGCGGCCAGAGCCGCGCCGTCACGCTGGGCGACGGGCCGCTGGCGACGCTGCAGACCGGCGCCACCGAGCTGGTCAGCCTGATGGAGGAGAACACCCCCGGCGCGGCGCTCGGCCTGCATATCGCGCCGGCGGTGCCGGCCATCGTCTACAGCGTCAAGGCGCAGCCGCGCGACGGCCGGCTGCACTGGCTGCTGCTGCGCCATGCCTGCGACAGCCTGGGCGGCGGCGCCCAGTTCCAGGCGGTCGAGCAGCGGCTGCTGACCGCCGGCAGCGCGACCCTGGGCCTGCCCGCCTATGCCGAAATCCTGCGCGATCCCGCCAGCCTGGCCGGTCGCGACCCGGGACTGACCGCCGACCATGGCGTGGCGCTGAACGCGGTGGCGACCCAGCTGCTGCATGCGGCGACCCGCGCCTATGACCCGCCGCTGCCCGAGCCGCGCCGCCTGGAGCTGCGCGCCTGGTACGACCGCCATCTCGACCTGTTCTTCGCCGCCCTCGGCGAGGGCACGCCCGAGGGGCTGCGCGGCGAGCGCGTCTATCTGCGCAGCCTGGCCTTCGCGCTGGTCTCGCTGACCAGCCTGCACCGCGCGACGGGCGAGGAGCGCTATGGCGCCCGGCTGGCGCGCGGCCTCGACCTGCTGCTGACCCTGCAGCGCCCCGAGGCGGAGGGCGGCGCCTTCGCCGAGCCCGGCCAGGCCGCCTATCTCGACAACCACGCCGCCGCCCTGCTGGCCCTGGCCCGCATCAGCCTGCGCTGGCCCGACCCCCGGCTGCAGGAGGCCATCGCCCGCGGCATCGCCGCCATCCGCGTCGGCCAGCAGGAGGTGCCGACCGAGGCCGGGCTGCACGCGCTGGAAACGCCGCTGGTGCGCAGCCGCCGCGCCGATGGCCGCTGGGAGGAGGATGGCGGCTTCTGGTCCTTCAAGCTCGGCCTGCTGATGCGCGCCTGCAGCGCGGTGGCGCTGGCGGTGGAACAGGGGGCGCTGGCGCTCGACCCGGCGACGCGGCAGGCCCTGACCACGCTGCAGGAGGCGAGCTTCCGCGCGCTGCGCGGCCGGGTGAAGGAGGTCGACGGCACGCTGGAGATCCGCACCAGCCCACTGGCCGGCGAGGGCAATGCCGCCACCCAGCCGACCGTGCTGCTGGGCCTGACCGCGCCCGATGCCGCGACGCTCCGCCAGGCTCCTGTCTCCGCCTGAGCATGCCGATGACCGCTAACCTGATCCGCCGCCCTCCGGCGCGGCGCGCCAACTGGCTCGCGCGTCTGGCGGCGCCGCTGCTGCTGGCGCTCGGCGCCTGCGCCGCGACGCCGCCGCCGCAGGCGACGCTGGCGCCGCCCCTGCCCTATCCGCCCAGCGTGCGCGAGCGGATGCTGCGCATCGCCGAGGCCGAATGGCGCGACTGGGGCGGCATCACCATCGACCTGCGCACCCCGCGCCGCGGCCGGCCCAGCACCGGCCCTGGCCCGGAGAGCAGTCTGGAAAACTTCCCGCGCGTGCTGGCCTATTGGCGGGCGGTCGACGATGGCGGCGCCATCGCCCGCAACCGCCGGCTCTACGCCATGGCGCTCGGCGGCGCGCCGGCGGCGCTCTGGGGCGAGCCCGCCTGGTCGGCCGCCTTCGTCAGCTATGTCCTGCGCACGGCCGGGGTCGACCAGCGGGAATTCCCCGGCTCGGCGGCGCATGCCTTCTATATCGACGCCATGCTGGCGGATGCGGCGTCCTTCCCGGCCACCGCCCCCTTCATCCCGCATGACTGGGACAGCTACCCGCCGCAGATTGGCGACCTGGTCTGCGCCGACCGTTCCGACCGGCACCTGGCCCATTGGCAGCTGCGCCGCGCCGAGACCGGCCAGTTCCGCCCGATGCATTGCGACATCGTCGTCCAGGCCGGCCCCGGCGAGGTCGCCGCCATCGGCGGCAACATCGCCGACGCCGTGACCCTGTCGCGCTTCGCCGCCGATGCCGCCGGCCGCCTGCTGCCGCGGCAGCCGGGCGGCGCGCAATGGTTCGCCGTCTTCGAGAATCGCCTGGGCCGCCTGCCCCCCTGGGGTGGCGCGCCGGCACATCTTTCATCATCCGGCTGGAGGCCTGCCTCGTGACCGATCTCTTCTCCCCCCTGACCCTGCGCGGCGCCACGCTGCGCAACCGCATCGGCGTCGCGCCGATGTGCCAGTACAGCTGCGGCCCCGACGGCGTGCCGACCGCCTGGCACCTGGCGCATCTGCATGCCCGCGCCATCGGCGGCGCCGGCCTGGTCATCGTCGAGGCCACCGCCGTCAGCCCCGAGGGCCGCATCACCCCGCGCGATGTCGGCCTCTGGAGCGACGCGCATGTCCCGGCGCACCGGCAGCTGGCCGCGATCATCGCCTCGGCCGGCGCGGTGCCGGGGGTGCAGATCGCCCATGCCGGCCGCAAGGCCAGCACCGCCGAGCCCTGGATCGGCGGCCTGGCCACCGAGCATGGCTGGCAGCCGGTGGGCCCGAGCGCGGTCGGCTTCCCCGGCCTGCACGTGCCGACCGCCCTCGACGAGGACGGCATCGCCCAGGTGATCGCCGATTTCGCGGCGACGGCGAAGCGCGCGGTCGCGGCCGGCTACCGCTTCATCGAGATCCACGCGGCGCATGGCTACCTGCTGCACCAGTTCCTGTCGCCGCTGTCGAACCAGCGCAACGACGGCTGGGGCGGCGATTTCGAGGGCCGCACCCGCCTGGCCCGCGAGGTGGTGGCCGCCGTCCGCGCTGCCATCCCCGACGAGATCGCGCTGGGCATCCGCTTCTCCCACACCGACTGGACCGAGGGCGGCTGGACCACGGAGGAGACGGTCGAGCTGTCGCGCCAGGTCAAGGCGCTGGGCATCGACCTGATCGACGTCTCCTCCGGCGCGCTGGTGCCGGCGCAGATCCCGCTGGCCCCCGGCTACCAGGTCCCCGGCGCCGCCGCCGTCCGCGCCGGCGCTGATGTCGCCGTCGCCGCCGTCGGCCTGATCACCGAGCCGCAGCAGGCCCAGGACATCCTGACCGAAGGCAAGGCCGACGTGATCCTGCTGGCGCGCGAGCTGCTGCGCGACCCCTACTGGCCGATGCACGCGGCCAAGGCGCTCGGGCGCCTCGATGCCATCCGGACGCCGCCGCAATACGACCGGGCCTGGAGCATGCAGGGCAAGACCGGAGGCGTCGACATGCCGGTGGCGGCAACCCTGCCGGCTCTCGGGTAAAGAGAAGAAAGACAAAGGCGAGGGGAAGGAATTCCCCTCGACCCCTTCTTTTTTCTGTTCTTTTGGCCGTTTCGGGGCAGCGCTTGTTCTGCGGCGCTACCCCGATGGCGCTCCTCCGCAGGTCGCGCTTCGGCGGGGCCGTTTCACGTACTGTCCCCACGTGGACACGGCAGTCAGACAGAAAAATGCCACGCATCTCCATCACCGCTCGCCTCAGCATCGACGAGACCGAGCTGACCGAAAGCTTCGCCCGCGCCTCCGGCGCTGGCGGGCAGAACGTCAACAAGGTGGAGACCATGGTGCAGCTGCGCTTCGACGCGGCCAACTCGCCCAGCCTGCCCGAGGAGGTGCGCGAGCGCCTGATCCGCCTGGCCGGGCACCGCGCGACCCTGGCCGGCGAGATCATCATCACCGCCCAGCAGCACCGCACCCAGGTGCGCAACCGCGAGGATGCGCTCGCCCGCATGATCGAGCTGATCCGCGAGGCCGCCAAGCCGCCGCCGCCCAAGCGCCGCGCGACGAAACCGACGCTGGGCTCGAAGAAGCGCCGCCTGGAAGGCAAGTCGCAGCGCGGCGAAACCAAGCGCATGCGCGGCAAGCCGGCGCACGACTGAGGCGGTTCAGCCGGGGGGCGGGTTCAGCCGGGGGCGGGCCCCAGGATCTCCTCGACGGTGCCGTCGCCGATGATGCGCCCGGCCTCCAGCTTGATGACCCGGGTGCACCAGCGGCGCACCACGTTCATGTCATGCGTCGCGATCACCAGGATGTCGGCGCCGGTCACCAGCCGGGTCAGGCGCTCCTCCGCCTTCAGCATGAAGTCGGCATCGCCCGCCAGGAACCACTCGTCCATCAGCAGGATCTGCGGCGTGATGGCGGTGGCGATGGCAAACGACAGCCGCACCTGCATGCCGGCGGAATAGCCGCGGGTCGGCATGTCGAGGAACTCGCCGAGCCCGGCGAATTCGGCGGCATCGGCCTCGAGCGAGGCGATCTCCGCGTCGTCCATGCCGCGGTAGAGGCCGCGCAGGCGGATATTCTCGCGCCCCGTGCTGTCCGAATCGATGCCGGCGGCGGGGTCGATCAGCGAGCCGACCTCGCCCTGCACCTCGAGCTGCCCGGCCACCGGCTCATAGATGCCGGCCAGCGTGCGCAGCAGCGTGGTCTTGCCGGCGCCGTTGGTGCCGACCAGCGCGACGCGCTCGCCGCGGTTGATGTCGAAGGTCAGCTGCGACAGGGCGGAGACCACGACGCGGTTGGCCTCGTCGGTCTTCAGCCGGATCGCCGCCTTGGCCAGCAGGCGCTTCTTCAGGCTGCGGGCGGCCAGGTGGTAGAGCGGGAACTCGATGCGGAGGCCGCGGGCGGAGATGCTTGCCAAGGCTCAGACCCAGAACGCCACGCGGTTGCGGAAGCGGATGAAGAAGACCAGCGCGACGGCCAGCAGGATGCCGCTATAGGCGAGCGCCGCCACCCAGGTCAGCAGCGAGCCGCCGCCCTCGATCAGCGGGCCGCGGATCATCTCGAGCATGGTGTAGAAGGGGTTCAGCGGCAGCCACACCGCCTTCTCCTTCAGCAGCTCCGGCTTCCAGATCACCGGGGTCAGGAAGAAGGCCATCTGCATCAGGTTGGTGACGATCGGCCCGATGTCGCGGAAGCGGGCGCAGATCATGCCGAGGAAGATCGACACGGCCAGCGCATTGACCGCCAGCACCGCCAGGCCCGGGATCACCAGCAGCGCCTCGATTCCCGGCCAGTGGCCGACCAGGGCGAAGACCACCAGGATCAGCGGCAGCGAATGGGCGGCGTTCAACCCGTTGCGGAAGACGCAGCGCAGCGCATGGGTGGTCAGCGGCAGCCGCAGCTGGCGGATCACCCCGTCGGCGCTGGACAGGCAGGTGGCGGCATCCGCCACCATCGCCGCCAGCACGTTCCAGACGATCAGGCTGGTCACCAGATGCGGCAGGTAGGTCTGCAGGTCCATCTGGAACAGCTGCGAATAGAGCAGGCCGAGACCCGCCACCATCGCCGCCATCGACAGCGTCACCCAGAAGGGGCCGATCACCGAGCCGCGGTAGCGGTTGCGCAGGTCGAGCCGCGCCAGCGCCCAGGCCAGGCGCCAGCGCGAGAAGCCCGAGGACAGGTCGGCCAGCGCGCGGCCGCGGCGGTCCGGGTTCTCGGCGTCGATTTGGTAGATGGGGAGGACCGCTTGCTGCATGGCGGCGGGTCTATACACCGGTTTTCCCGGCGCTCGCCAGGGCGGGGCTGGGGATGGCGCCGCAGGGCAGCCATGGCGGCAGCCATCGGCGGCGAGGAGCCGCCGCCGGCCAGCGGCCGGCGGCAGCCGGAAACATTACTTCATGCCGCCATAGGCGCCGCCATAGCTGGCGGGCGGGGCATAGGCGGCGGGCGGCGGGCCGCCGGCGGCGCGGCTGATCCGGGTGCGGTCGCTGTAGCTGATCACCACGCGCTCGTTCGGCTGCAGCTGCTCCTCGTTGGTCTGCACCACCGAGATGTCGCGGCCGGTATCCTCGCGGATGAAGAACTCGACCGCGGTGCCGGAGCTGACGCCGCGGCCGATCGCATTGCCGGCCAGGCCGCCGATCAGCGCGCCGCCCAGGCCCGCCAGCGCGTTGGAGCGCCAGTCGCCGCCGATGAAGCTGCCGGCGACGCCGCCGGCCACCGCACCGGCCGCGGTGCCGACGCCGGCGCCGTTGCCCTGCACCTCGACCGGGCGCATGCCGATGATGGTGCCGTAGGAGACCGAGGCGGCCCGGCCCATCGCGCCGCTGCTGTAGGTGCTGCCGGTGTATTGCGGCGCGCAGGCCGCCAGCGTGCCGCCCACCAGCAGCAGGGCGAGGCCGGCGCGAAGGCCGCGAGAAAGACGAGAAGGCGCGGGCATGGCGATGTCCCTTGTTGTCACTGCGAGTCGCTTCGTTGCGGGCCTGGCCGGCCCGGGCACCTCAAGACGGGCGGCCCGGACGCCGGGTCTGGCGGTCCGGCCTGGCCTGCGGCCGGCCAGGATAGCCTGCGCCCCGTGCCGCTCCCAGGCCGGCCGCGATCACGCTCTGTCATGCCGGCGGCCGGTGGACAGAGCTGCCAGCGAGCAAACGTGATCGGCGTCCGGTCCGTTGCGCCTTGCCGGGATGATGGGGGTGGGCTGCCCGTGGCGCCAAGGGGGGCGGGGCTGCGCGCGGCCGCTTTTACAAATCGAGACAAGGCCGCCTGTGCCGCCTTCCGGAAGCCCTGCCCTGTCACGAGGCTTGCGCCAATTGGCTGTTTCCTTTAGCGGTTTAGCAGCAGATGTTCTGCTGAAACTTAAACCCGGTGCAATTCCGGAGTCGGCAGCGTGGGGGCGCGGCCGGTTCCAGCCCATGGAAGGGCATCGGACAGACGGGGAATTGGGGATGACTCCGTGCCAGAACGGACGGATGACGCCGGGGGGGCGCATCCGCTTGGCCGCCACGCTGTCGATGGTGGCCTTGCTTGCTGCCTGCGGCACTGCCAGCCAGCAGGCGCGGCCGACCGCCAGCGCCGCGGCGCAGGCCGCTGCCTATCCACAGCCTTCCAGCTATGATCCGCCAGGGCCCGCCAGCGATCCCTGGGGGCCCTATATCCGCGAGGCCTCGCGCCGCTTCGACATTCCGGAGCGCTGGATCCGCGAGGTCATGCGCCAGGAATCCGGCGGCCGCGTCGCCGCGCGCAGCCCGGTCGGCGCCATGGGCCTGATGCAGGTCATGCCCGGCACCTATGCCGAGCTGCGCAGCCGCTACGGCCTGGGCGACGACCCCTACCATCCGTGGAACAGCGTGATGGCCGGCACCGCCTATGTCCGCGAGATGTACGAGCTTTATGGCAGCCCGGGCTTCCTGGCCGCCTACAATGCCGGCCCGCGCCGCCTGGAGGACTATCTCTGGAACGGCCGCGGCCTGCCCGCCGAGACCCGCAACTACGTCGCCCGCATCGGCCCGCGCATCATCGACGCGCATCCCGAGCGCCGCGCGGCGCCGGAGGTCTATGCGGCGGCGGAGATCCCGCTGAACATCCCGGCCGGCCCGCGCCGTGGCGACACCGCCACGATGCTGGCGCTGCGCGACCAGCGCAACGCCACCGATCCGGGCATCCGCGTCGCCAGCCTGCCGGCCGGCCCGGTCATCCGCATGGAGCCGATCCCGGACGGCTCGACCTACGCCGCCGCCGCGCCCGTCCAGGTCGCCAGCCTCGACCCGGCCGCCGGCAGCAATGTCGTCCGCATGGAGCCGATCCCGGACGGCTCGACCTATGCCAGCAGCCCGGCGCCGATGCCGGAGCCGCCGCCGGCCGCGCCCGTCGCCTCGGCGCTCGCCGCCGCCGCGCCGGCCGCCCTGCCGCTGGCCAGCCCGCCGCCGCCCTCCAGCCTGGCCCTGGCGGCGCCGCCGCCCGCCCCGCCGCCGAGCCCGGCACCGGCCCCGGCCCCGGCCCCGAGCCAGCTGGCCTCGGCCGTGCTGCCGCGTCCGGCCAATGCCGCGCCGGCGCCGACCTCGCAGCGCATCGCCACCGCCTTCGCCGCCCCGGCGCCGACGCCGGCCAGCGGGCTGCGCGGCTTCAGCCTGGTGGGCACCGCCCATGCGGCGACCGTCGCGCCGCCGGCCAATGTGCTGCGCCTGCCGTCGCGGGATGCTGCCCCGGCCTCGGCTCCGGCCCCCGCGCCGACGCCGGTCGCCACCGCCGCGACCGGCGGCGCCTGGGGCGTCCAGGTCGGCGCCTTCGCCAGCGCCAACCTGGCCCGCACCGCCGCCGGCGAGGCGCGCTCGCGCCTCGGCATCGGCAGCGCGCGGCCGGCGGTCGAGCAGGTCAGCGCCGGCAATGGCACCCTCTACCGGGCGCGGGTCATGGGCCTGTCGCGCGAGCACGCCCAGTCGGCCTGCGACAAGCTGCGCAGCCAGGGGGCCTGCATCATCGTCTCGCCGGGGGCGCAAGGGTAAGAGCAAGGCCAGGGGGCGCCGCCCCCTGGACCCCGGCCGGGGGAGCTGAGTTCCCCCGGACCCCCGCCAGACCAGGCCCCGCTAGACCAGAACCGTGTTGTCGGCCTTGAGGACTTCGCCAGCCAGGTAGAGGCTGCCGCAGATCAGCACGCGGCCGGGCTCGCCGCCCGCGGCCGCCACGGCGCGCAGCGCCTCGGCCACCGTCGGGCCCGGCTTCGCCACGCCACCGCTCGCTTCCACGATCGCCTCGACCGGCATCGCCAGGTGCTGGCCGGGCTCGGCCACGGCCCAGACGCTGTCGGCCAGGCCCAGCAGCGGCGACAGAAACGCGGCGGACGCCTTGCCCTGCTTCATGCCGACCACCAGGTGGCGCGGCCGGTCGGCCCAGCCGGGCAGGTGCTCGGCCAGCGCCTGCCCGGCGCCGGCATTGTGGCCGCCATCCAGCCACAGCTCCCAGCCCGGCGGCAGCAGCGCGGCCAGGTCGCCATGCAGCCGCTGCAGCCGCGCCGGCCATTGCGCCGTGGTCAGGCCGGCGGCGATCGCCGCCTCAGTCAGCCAGGGCGGGTTCCAGCTGCGCAGCGCGGCGATGGCGATGCCGGCATTGTCCGCCTGGTGCGGGCCCGGCAGCGCCGGCCGCGGCAGCTCCATCACCCCGCCCGGATCGGCATAGCGCATCCCGGTCTCGGTCAGGCTGGCGGTCCATTCCTGGTTGCGCACCGCCAGCGTGATGCCCAGCCGGGCCGCCTCAGCCTCCAGCACCATCAGCGCCTCGGCCTCCTGCAGGCCGGTGGCGGCGGGGCTGCCGCGCTTCAGGATGCCGGCCTTCTCGCCGGCGATGCCGGCCAGGCTGTCGCCCAGGAAGTCGGTATGGTCCATCGAGATGCTGGTGATGGCGCAGGCCGCCGGCTGCTCGACCACATTGGTCGCGTCGAACCGGCCGCCGAGGCCCACCTCCAGCACCAGCAGGTCGGCCGGCACCCGGCTGAACAGCAGCAGCGCGACCGCGGTGGTCACCTCGAAGACGGTGATCGGCTGGCCCTGATTGGCGGCCTCGACGTCTTCCAGGGCGGCGGTCAGCGCCTCCTCGGAGACCAGGCTGCCGGCCAGCCGCACCCGCTCGTGGAAGCGGACCAGATGCGGCGAGGTATAGACATGCACCCGCTGCCCGGCGGCCTCGGCGATGGCGCGCAGGAAGGCGCAGGTCGAGCCCTTGCCGTTGGTCCCGGCGACATGCACCACCGGCGGCAGCCTGCGCTCCGGATGGTCGAGCGCCGCCAGCAGCCGCTGCAGCCGCTCCAGGCTGAGGTCGATCAGCTTCGGGTGCAGCCCGTGCAGCCGGTCGATGATCGCTTCCGAGCGGCTCACGGGGAGGGAGGCGTCCCGGGAGCGGCGGGCGTCCCGGCGGCGGGCTTGGCGGCCGTTGCCGGCGGCGGCGCGGCCGGGGCGGCGGCGGGCTTGGCCACGCCCGGCAGCGGGGTGACCTTGGCACCGGCCGCCGGGGCCGGCGCCGCGGGCGGAAGGGCCGTCGCGGGCTCGGCCGCGGCCGGCTCGGCCGGCGCCGCCTCGACGGCGTCCGTCTCTGTCTTGGCCAGCAGCGGCTCGCGCAGCAGGCTGATCACCTGGGCCAGCTGGCCGCGCATGTCGCCGCGCTTGACCACTAGGTCGAGGATGCCGTGCTCCAGCAGGTATTCGGCGCGCTGGAAGCCCTCCGGCAGCTTCTCGCGCACCGTCTGCTCGATGACGCGGGCGCCGGCGAAGCCGATCATGGCGCCGGGCTCGGCGATGTGGATGTCGCCCAGCATGGCGAAGGAGGCGGTGACGCCGCCGGTGGTCGGGTCGCACATGACGACGATGAAGGGCAGCTTGGCCTCCTTCACCATCTGCGTCGCGATCACCGTGCGCGGCATCTGCATCAGGCTGACCGCGCCTTCCTGCATGCGCGCCCCGCCCGAGGCGGTGAAGACGATCAGCGGCGCGTCCTGCAGCACGGCCAGCTTGGCCGCGGTGACGATGGCCTCGCCGACGCCGGCGCCCATCGAGCCGCCCATGAAGCCGAACTCGAAGGCGGCGACCACGGCGCGGCGGCCCTCGATGGTGCCATGCGCGACGGCGACCGCGTCATCCTGGCCACCCTTGGCCTGGGCTTCCTTCAGCCGGTCGGCATAGCGGCGCTGGTCGCGGAAGCGCAGCGGATCGGCCGGCGCGCGCGGCAGCTCGATGCGCTGGAAGCCGGGGTCGAAGGTGTAGTCCAGACGGCGCTGCGCCGGGATGCGCATGTGGTGGCCGCAATGGGTGCAGACATGCAGCGACCGCTCGAGGTCGCGGTGGAAGATCATCTGCTCGCAGGCCGGGCATTTGTGCCAAAGGTTGTCCGGCACCTCCTTGCGGCCGAGCCATGTCTGGATCTTCGGCAGCGCCCATTCGCTGATCCAGTTCATGCGGAGACCCCTCTTTCCTGCTGTCCGCGCCGTCGGGCCGCGAAGGCGGCGGTGGTAGGCCCCGCTGCCCCGCGAAGCAAGGGGCCAGCCGGCCACCCGCCCCGCGCGGCCGGCGGGGCGGTCCGCGGCGGGGCCTGAGAATTGGATGAAAAGGTGGTCATTTCAACTGGCAGCAGCCTGGACGCGGCGTTTCAATGACGCCGCCGGGATGGCCCGGCGCCATCGCGGGATGCCACGCCTCATGACCCCTTCCCTGTTGCTGCCGCCGCTGCTGCTGATCGGCTCCAACCTGGTGATGACCTATGCCTGGTACGGCCACCTGAAGCATCCGAGCTGGCCGCTGTGGCTGGCGGTGGTGCTGAGCTGGGGGCTGGCCTTCTTCGAATACTGCCTGGCGGTGCCGGCCAACCGCATCGGCTACGGCCCCTATACCGGCCAGCAGCTGAAGGTGATGCAGGAGGTGATCACGCTGATCGTCTTCGGCGGCTTCTCGGTGCTGGTGCTGGGCGAGCCGCTGCGCTGGACCTACCTGGCCGCCATGGGCTGCCTGGTGGCGGCGGTGGTCTTCATCTTCCTGCCGGTGGACTGAGACTCACGCCGCCTGGCTGTGCCGCCCCGCCCCGGTGCCGAGATAGGCATCGAAAGCGGCCGCGGCATGGCGCAGGAAGCGGCGCTCCACCACCTCCAGCCGGTCCGCGGTCAGCGCCACCACGCCATCGGCGAGCAGCGGCGCCAGGCGCGGCCAGGTCTCGGCGGGGATCGCGGCGCGCGGCAGCGACAGGTCGCACATGATCCGCTCGATCAGCCCGCCGCGCCGGAGGTCGTCGGCCGAGACGGCACGGCCGCGGCGGACCGCCAGCCGCCCCGCCTCCACCGCCTCGAGCCAGCCGCGCTCGTCGGCAATGTTCTGCGCGAAGCCCGCCGGCAGCCGGCCGATCGAGGAGGCGCCGAGCCCCAGCAGCACCGGCGCGGTGTCGGTGGTATAGCCCTGGAAGTTCCGCCGCAGCGTCCCTTCCGTCGCCGCCACCGCCATCGGGTCGTCCGGGCGGGCGAAGTGGTCGAGACCGATGCGGCGATAGCCGGCGGCCTCCAGCACCGCCGCCGCCGCCTCGGCCTGGTCGAGCCGGGCGGCCGGGCCCGGCAGCAGGCTGGCATCGATCGCCTGCTGCGCCGGCTTCATCCAGGGCACATGGGCATAGCCGAAGACCGCCACCCGCTCGACGCCAAGGCTGGCGGCGAAGCGGGCGCTGGCCTCGACCTCGGCAAGGCCCTGGCCGGGCAGGCCATACATCAGGTCGAGGTTGATGGCGCCGATGCCGGCCTGGCGCAGCAGTGCGACGGCCTGCTCGACCTGGACGGCCGGCTGCTTCCGGCCGATGCGCGCCTGCACGGCGGGGTCGATGTCCTGCACGCCCAGGCTGGCGCGGGTGACGCCGCCTTCGGCGAGCACCGCGGCGATGGCCGGCGTCAGCACCCGCGGATCGAGCTCGATCGCCTGCTCCGCCCCCGGCGCGAAGCGGAAGGCTTCCTTCAAGGCGGCGAAAACCCGGGACAGCCCCTCGGCGCCGATGGCGCTGGGCGTGCCGCCGCCGAGATGCAGCGCCGTCACCGGGCCGGCCTGCGGGATCGCCGCCGACAGCAGCGCCGCCTCGGCCAGCAGCGCGTCGGTGTAGCGGGACAGCCGCTCGGGCCGCCGCGTCACCGCGGTGTGGCAGCCGCAATACCAGCAGAGCGCCCGGCAGAAGGGGATGTGGACATAGAGGCTGATCGCCTCGCCCGGGGTCAGCCCGGCCAGCCAGGCGCGGTACTCGCCCTCCTTCATCGGCGCGAAATGCGGCGCGGTCGGATAGGAGGTGTAGCGCGGCAGGGCGGCGGCGGCGTAGCGGGCGAGGGCGTCGGGCGTCATGCCTCCCGATCTAGCGCCGCGCGGGGGCCACCGCCTTGAGGTGGATCAAGCCGCGTCAGGCCGGCTCCACCACCAGCACCATGCCCTCGACCGCCACCACCCGCACCGGGCTGCCGGGCAGCAGCGCCTCACCGCTGCGCGCCGGCCAGTCGGAATCGCCGACGCGGACGCGGCCCGCCCCCTGCCACAGCCCCGGCCGCCCGACCAGGCCGGAGGACGGGCTGTTGACCCCGCCCGGCCGCGGCACCGGCCGGAAGCAGCGCACCGACAGGAAGATGCCCAGCGCCAGCAGGGCGATATAGACGATGACAAGGACAGGAAAGCCGGGATCGGCCAGCAGCACCAGCAGCCCGGTGCCGACCGCCGCCGCGCCGACCCAGACGAGAAAGATGCCCGGAATCAGCAGATCGGCGGCCATCAGCAGCAGGCCGCCGCCCAGCCACAGCACCCAGGGCTCGAAGGTCACGATCTGGGGCCCGCGACGCCGGCGTGGCGGAACACTTCCAGCGCGCCGGTGATGCCGCCGGCCAGCGCCGAGGCCTCGACCGGCACCACCACCAGCTTCGAGGCCGGGTTGCCGGCCAGCTCGCCGAAGGCGCGGATATAGCGCTCGGCGATGAAGTAGTTCAGCGCGGCATCGCCCCCCTCGCGCGCCGCGGCGGCGACCGAGCGGGTGGCCTCGGCCTCGGCCAGGGCCAGCCGCTCGCGCGCCTCGGCGTCGCGGCGGGCGGCTTCCAGCCGGCCCTCGGCCTCCAGCACCTGGGCGGCCTTCTCGCCCTCGGCGCGGGCGATGGCGGCCTCGCGCTCGCCCTGGGCGCGGGCGACCGTCGCGCGCCGCTCGCGCTCGGCGATCATCTGGGTGTTCATGGCGGCGACCAGATTGGCCGGCGGCTCGATCTTGCGGATCTCGACGCGGGTCACCTTGACCCCCCAGGGGTCGGTGGCGCCGTCGAGCACGCTCAGCAGGTAGGTATTGATCTTGTCGCGCGAGGAGAGCGCGGCATCGAGGTCCATCTCGCCGATGATGGCGCGGATATTGGTCATCGACAGCGCGGTCAGCGCCTGGGTCAGGTTCTGAACCTGGTAGGCGGCGCGCTCCGGATCCATCACCCGGTAATAGACCACGCCATCGACCGAGACATTGGCGTTGTCGCGGGTGATCACCGCCTGCTCGGGGATGTCGAGCACCGTCTCCTGCACATTCACCTTGTGGCCGATGCCGTCGATATAGGGCACCAGGAAGTTCAGCCCGGGCTGCAGGATGCGGGTGAAGGCGCCGAAGCGCTCCACGGTCCAGGCCTCGCCCTGCGGCACCGTGCGGATGCCCTTGAAGGCGGTGAGCACGGCCAGCGCCAGCAGCACCACGAGGACGATCAGCGCCCCTTCGGACAGCATCATGGCGGCGTTCTCCTCCCTCTATCGGTCCGGGGAGGGTGGCACGGGCGCGGCGAAAAATCGCCTGCCCGCCCGTGCTGCCGTCGCGATCGTGTTCTGAAAATCAGGCGAAGACGAAGTCGTCGCGGGACGGCATGGTGTCGAGAAAAAAAAGATCCTCCGAGATGCTGCGGTCGACGCTGACCACGCGCCAGACCTGATGGTCGATCTGGTTCAGCATCACGCCTTCCTCCAGCGTGCCGTAGCCGGTCAGCAGGACGCGGTCGCCCTCGGCGGCGGTGAAGTCGGTGACCACGTCGCCATTCGCCTCGCCGGCCCTGAACATGAAGGTGTCGGCGCCGGCCCCGCCGGTCAGCCAGTCGCCGTCCTGCCCGCCATCGAGGCGGTCGTCGCCCTCCCCGCCATAGAGGCGGTCGCGGCCGGCCTCGCCCAGCAGCCGGTCGTCGCCGCCGCCGCCCTGCAGGAAATTGGCGCCGGCATTGCCGACCAGCTTGTTGCCGAACTCATTGCCGAACAGCGACAGGCTGGCGGTGCCGGTGGAGGAGAGCAGCCGGATCGCCTCGATCTCCTGCCCCGCCTCCATGCGGTAGCTGCAGCCGGCGATGATGACGTCGTAGCCGCCGCCCACCGCCTCGACCACCCGGTCGCCGGGGCTGCCGACGCCGTAGAAGTCGTTGCCACCCTGGCCGATCATCACGTCGTCGCCGCCGCCGCCGATCAGCGTGTTCTGGCCGTCATTGCCGATCAGCGTGTTGGCGAATTCATTGCCGGTGAGCGAGAGGGTCGCCGTGCCGGTATCGGCCGCGAGCTCGAGGGTCTCGATGCCCTGGCCGCGGCCGAGCTGGTAGCTGGTGCTGGCCACCACCACGTCGGTGCCGCTGTTGCCGGGATCCTCCTCGACGACATCGCCCTGGCAGTCGACGAGGAAGCGGGTATTGCCCTCGAGGCCGATCAGGTGGTCATCGCCGGCGCCGCCATCGAGCGTCACCCAATGGTCGGCCGCCGGCTCCAGCAGCCCGCCGATCAGGAGATCCGCCCCCGCGCCGCCGCGCGCGGTGCCGTCCGGGCCGAACATCAGCAGCAGGTCGTCGCCATCGCCGCCCTGCAGCTCCACCCCCGGCGCGAAGGCCTCCATCTCGTCGGCGAAGCCGGTGCCGATCAGGGTGAAATGGCTGCCGAAATTCTCGGTGGCGATCGCCGTGCCGTCCTGCTGGATCTCGTACCAGCCATCGAGCCGGTCGATGAAGGACAGCCCGTTCAGCGATGTCGAATAGTCATAGGTCTTCTGGATCATCCATTCCTGCTCCCGGTCCTGGCGGGCGGATGATCCCCGAACTTCGCAATGAAAGGCAGGAAAATCAGTAACTAAGCAAGATCAACGCGTTCAGCCGAAAGCCCCGCATTCGAGCGACACCACGGCGGAAATCTCGCGCACCAGGGCGAAAACCTCGCGCAACGGGCGGATCAGCCGCTCCTGTTCCTCGCCATAGCCGTCATGGCGCGGCGCGGGGGGCTCGGCGAAATCCAGCGCCGCGCCGGGCGGATCGCTGGCCGGGAAGACCTGCTCCAGCAGCTCCACCGCCGCCGGCACGTCGAGGCGCAGCAGGCGATGCAGCAGCCCCTCCCGCGTCACGCCGTGGCGGGGGGAGAAGTCGGGCACCTCGACGGCGATGATCCAGATGCGGTGGATCAGGCAGAGCCGCAGCGCATGCAGGGCGAAGAGCCGGTCGGACATGCGCGGCGCCTGGCCGGGCCAGGCGGCGCGCAGCGCCAGGTCGTCGGCCTTCAGGCGGCGGAAGACGGCGCGCGCCGGGTCGCCCAGGCCGAGCTGCTCCAGCGCGCCGGCGACGGCGACCAGGGCGGCGGCGCGGCCCGGCCGGCGGCTCTGCGCCGCGCGGTCCAGCCAGGTGCCGGGGTCGAGGCTGGCGACATAGCCGCGCAGCACATCGGCATCCGACAGGGCCAATCCGGCGCGGGCGAAGGCCAGGGCATTGGCGAAGCGCGGGCTGTGCTGCAGCAGCTCGGCGAAGGCCTCCGCCTCCTGCAGCGCGCCATGGCCGAGGCCGTGCATCAGATTCGCCAGGAAGCCCAGCTGCTGCAGCACCGCGTTGTTCGGGATGGCGCGCAGCTCGCGCGGGTGGCGGATGGCGACGGGGCCGCCGGAATCGCTCTGCCGGTTGGCCGGGCGCGAGCCGGTGCGGTCCAGCAGCGCCGGGCCGAAGGCGCCGAGCAGGGCGGCATAGCCGGCATCCTCGACCAGCCCGTTGAAGGCGACGCGGGCGCCGGCGAAGAGGTCGGTGGCGGGGCTGGCCTCGGCATAGGCGGGGTCGGTGATCTCGGCCGGGACCGGCGCGAAGACATGCTGGGCGATGCGGGCGATCGTCGCATGCGCCAGCGCCGGGGTGCCGAAGAGCAGATAGCCGTCGCCGCCCTGGAAGGCGGTCTCCAGCCGGGTCGGGATGCCGCGCGCCGCGAAGGCGGCGCGCACCGCCGGCGGTTCGAGATAGGCGAAGCGCGCCGCCAGCCCGTCCGGATGGCCGCCGCGGCCCAGGCCCTCGCCATGGGTGTCGAACAGCACGACCTCCAGCCCCTGCAGCCCGTGCCGGGTCAGCAGGTCGGCCACCCGCAGCTTCAGCCGCTCGATCAGCTGGGTGGCGGCGACCTGGCCGACATAGCGGCCGGAATCGGAATAGCCGAACTGCAGGCAGAGCCGGCCGACGCGCTTCAGATGCGCCCGCCAATGCGGGCTGCGCAGCGCCTCCTCGACCACCCGCTCGCCGCGCCGCTCCAGCGCCTCCGCCGTCTCGAAGAGAGGAGAAATCTCGACCTGGTCCTCGACGCCGGCGAGGCGCGCCAGCAGCAGAGCGGCGAGCAGCGTGTAGCCGCTCTCGGTCTCGGCGACGAGGAAGCGGACCGGCTGGCTGGCATCGATATGCTTGGTGATCTGGGCCACCGTCATCATCAGCCGGGCGGCGGAGGCCTGCTCGACCATCAGCCCGCCGAAATCGACCGGCTCGGCGGTGGTCTCCTCCAGCGCCGTGTTGATGGCGGCGAAGAGGGCGCGGCGGCGGGCCGGGTCCTCGGGCCCGCTGCCCAGATGCGGGAAGCGCAGGCGGGCGGCGTTGTGCAGCTGCGCCGCGTTCAGCCGGACATGGGTATGCGCCAGCGACAGGCCATGCGCCACCAGCCCGGCGCGGGCGACGCAGAGGGCGAGGCGGGTCTCCTCCTCGCGCGCCGCGGCGATGGCGGCGGGGAACAGGGCGAGCAGCGGCGCCGGCGTCACCAGCGCCGCCTCGCGGCCGCCGATCAGGGCCTGGGCGAAGGCCTGGACCGCGGCGGGCTCGGGCGTGCCGGGCGGCGGGCAGGCGGCGAGCTGGGCGTCCAGCGCCTTGAGCGCCTGGGCCACCCGGGCCCGCAGCGGGCCGGTGCAGGCCGGCGGCAGGGCGGCGAGCTGGCCGGCCAGCCGCGCCAGCTGCAGCCGCTTCATGCGCAGCCGCAGCCGCAGCGTGTCGTGCCAGCCGATATCGGTGCGGCCGTCGGTGTCATAGCCGACCCAGCTGGCCAGGATCACCGGCCGCGGGTCGAGCTGGCTCCAGCGGTCCGGCCAGATCGCCCGCGCCGTGCCGAGGAAGGCGGCCGCCAGCCGGTCCAGCGCGTCGCGGCCATTGGCGATGGCGAAGGCGGCCTGCTCGAACTCGTCGGTCAGGCTGGGCGCGGTGGGGCGCAGCGGCAGCGGCTCGTCGGGCGGGATGCCGCCGGCGGCGCGGGCCAGGGCGAGGCCGGATTCGCGCGGCAGGCTGAAGGTCGGATGGGCGGTGAAGACGGCGGCGGCGCGCGGCCGCTCGGCGGCGGCGCGGAAGGCGGCCAGCGGCACCGGGCTGTCGTCGGGATCGGGGCGGGCGATGCGGGTGGCGATGGCGGCCAGCGCGCTGTCGGTGGTGGCCAGGCCAGCGCCGACGCTGCGGGCCAGGCGCTGCGCCTTGTCCAGGAAGGCGGCGCGGCCGAGCTGGCGCAGGATGGTGGCGAGGTCGGCGTGGCTGGCCCGGCCTTCATCGAGGCGGCGGCTGAGCGCCAGGGCGACGGAGAGGGCGGGATTGGCGAAAGGATCGCCGCGCGCCGCCGAGCGGGCTGCGGCGACGAGGGCGATCAGCTCAGCTTCGGTGAAGGACGGCATGCCGCCATGCTGCACCCGCTAAGCCGATTCGTCCGTAGATTCTTTCTCAACAGAAAAAAGAAGGGGGCCTGGGGGAATTCCTTCCCCCAGCCTTTACTTCTGTTTGGCGGCCGCCTCCACGGTGGGCGGTTTCTCGACATGGTACAGGGCCAGCTTGCGCCACCAGGTGAGCTTTCCCGCGGCTGCGGCGGCGCGCAGCAGGTGTCGCACCAGCCGACGGCGTCCCGCCACGCCCGTCAGCGGCGCGGCCGCGCCGGCGAGCAGCACGGCCGCCGCGCCAAAGACGAGCTGCGCTGCCCCCTTGCTCATCATGCTCGCCGCGGCCCCGACCCGGCCATCCCCGTTGTGGAGGCTGGTCGCGACGAAGACCTGCCCGCCCGAATAGGCCCGCATGATCTGGTAGGACACCGCCATACGGGACGCAGGGATTGCCTCCCATACTCCGGCCTCCGCGCACCAGACGAAGCGGCAGCCTCGGCGCTCAAGGCGGAGGAACAGGTCCAGGTCTTCCCCCCCCGAGGCGCCGAAGGCGGGGTCGAAAGGCTCGGCCTCGGTAAAACAGGTTTCGCGGCGCCACAGGGAGGAGGCGGTGCTGACGGCGAAGCCCTTGTGCCGTCCCGGTCCGCTCGCCGGAACGGGCGTGCCGGAGGGGAAGGGCAACACGCGGGTGAAGGCAGCGCCCTCGGGGTCCCAGTCCGGTGCCTGGCCGCTGGCGAAGCGCGGCCGCACCGGAGAGATGGCCACGTCCGCCCCGGTTTTCTCCAAGGTTTCCACGAGGTGGTCCAGCCAGCCCGGCTCCACCTCCAGGTCGTCGTCCAGGAAGGCGACGAGCGGGGCTGCCGCGGCCTTCAGCCCGGCATTGCGGGCGCGCGAGATGTTGGGCGGTGAGGCCGGTACCCAGCGCACCGGGTGTCCCTCCGCCACCAGCCCTGCCGCGTAATCCGCAGCGTGGCCGGAGGGGCTGTTGTCGGCAATGACGATTTCGAAGGGTGTGCCGCGCCGGGTGCCATCGCGGAGGCAACTCTCGACCGCCGCCTTCAGCAGCGTGAGGCGGTTGAAGGTGCAGATGACGACCGAGACCGCGGGCGCCGAGAGTGCGGCGCTCATGCCGCGGCCGCCCGGGGCGAAAGGCTCGCCAGCGTGTCTCGCAGCCCCTCCGCCACACCGATCCGGGGCGTCCATCCCAGGGCCTCTCGCGCGGCATCGATCGGATAGGTCGTCCGGCGTCCGAACAGTGCCAGCTCGCTTCCCGCTGGCGCCGCGAGGGCCCATTGCGGCACGAGGCCTGGACGAAGGCGATCGACGGCCTTGAAGGGAAGAGAGAGCAGCGAGCGCGCCCGGATCTGCGCGGGGAAAAGCTCGGGCAGGGGCGGCGCGCCGATGCCTTCGGCCAGGCGGCGGAACCAGTCGTTCCAGCTCATCGCCTCTGGCCCGTCCAGGTTGAAGGCGCGGTGAGCGATGCCCGGCGCCATCAGCGCTGCCGCGACCGCCGTCGCCACGTCGCGCACATGCACGAGATTGCAGGTGCCATCGCCAGCGGCGCCAAAGGTTCCCCAATGGCCGGAGCGGATGCGCGCCACCATCTTGTCCACCCAGAGCACACTGCCCGGGCCATAGATGATGGTGGGGCGGAGCAGCACCGATTCAACGCGCCGCTCGCCGAGGCAGAGGTCCTCCGCCGCCAGCTTCCAGCCGGCATATGAACCGGTCCCGACCGGCACGCGCTGACTGTCCTCCCGCAGCGGGCCCGAGCCCCCCGCATAGACGGCCACCGAGCTGAGCACGACGATCCGTCGCACGCCGGCCCCGGCCGCTGCCGAAAGCAGGTTCCGCGTGCCATCCACCGTCACGCGCCGGTCACCCACCGCGCAGTGGACCACGGCGTCGATCCCCGATAGCGCCGCCTCCACCGTCTCCGGAGAGAGCAGGTCGAGGTGCCGGGATCCCGCTGCTCCGTCGCGCGTGGCGGGGACGGTCTCGACTCCCTCCGTCTCCCGCAGAAGCCTTACGACATGCCTGCCGACGAAGCCGCCGGCGCCGATGACCAGAACTTTTGGCACCATCTCACCGACGTTTTCGCGCCGCCCCGGAAAATATTTTCTGTAAAGACGCAAAATCCACTTTGCAACCGGCAGCAAGCTCCATCCCGCAACCCTGAGGTCGAGGACTGTCAGGCGCAGGCAATCGTGGAACAGGCGTTTCGCAATCCTCGACAGGTTCTGTTGGTGCCTGACCATGGACCTACCTGCTGCGGCGACAGGGATGCGGATGATGCTCGCCACGGATGCGCATCAGGCGATGCCGGAGCCATCGATCCATGGTCTGGCATCCGTGGGGTCTGCAGCGCGACGCGATACGCAGGAGGCTCCCGGCCGATCGCGTGGCGGCCGTGTCGTTGCTGTCAGCCTGACGCCGGTGCCGATGATGCCGAAGCGGATCTCGCGGGTCACAGCCCGTAGCTGCCGCCCTGCTCGGCCCAGGGCATCGGCGCGACGGGGGCGAAACGGCTCTTCACCGGCTGCGCCACGCCCTGGTCGAGCGCCTCCTGGATGGCCAGGGTCACCTCGGTCAGGTGCAGGGCGAAATCGGCGCCCAGCCGGGCCGGCCGGCCGGCGGCGATCGCCTCCAGCATCTCGGCCGGGCCGAGCATGAAGTTCATGCTGGCGGCGCCGCGGCGGCCGACCTTGGGATGGGTCGGACCCTTGATGCGGAAACGGTAGGTCAGCGGCGATTCCACCAGGCGCCGGCGGATGCGCAGCCGCTTGCGGATGCGCACCGGCGCGGTATTGGCCCAGCATTCCTCCAGCTCGAGCGTGCCGGTCTCGCCGAAGATGCGCAGCCCGTGATCGTGGCGGGCGATGATGCTGCAGGTCAGGCGGGCGACCATGCCGCCCTCGAAGAACAGGGTGGCCACTGAGAAATCGGGCGCCGGGGCGTCGCCATTCTCCAGCATCACGCCGGAGACCTGCGCCGAGGCGGCGGCCACCTGGCGGATCGGGCCGAAGAAGGCCGTCAGCCAGGTCAGGTAGTAGCCGGCATGCTCCAGCGTGCAGCCGACGGCGAATTCGTCCTGGTGCGGCCAGGGAGCGCCGGATTCGCTGATCCAGTCGCGATAGGGGGCCTGGGTGATGTAGCCGTCATCGAGCTCGGCATAGACCAGGCGCGGCGTGCCGATGGCGCCGCGGCGCAAGGCCAGCCAGGCGGTCTGCGCCGCCTCGCCCAGCAGGCTGCAGGGGGCGGAGGCGATCTGCAGCCCCCGCTCGGCGGCCAGGCGGTGCAGCTCTTCCGCCTGGGCGAGCGTGGTGGCCAGCGGCTTCTCGGAATAGACCGGAAAGCCGGCCTCGAGGCAGGCGCGGCTGACCGAGTCATGCGCGCCGGGATTGGTCAGGTTGAGGATCAGGCCAGGGCGGGCCTCGAAGACCGCCTGCAGACTGTCCACCACCGGGGCCTTCCAATACGCGGCGAAGGCGGCGCGGCGGGCCGGATCCGTGTCGAAGGCAGCGACCAGGGCAATGCCGGGAAAGGTCTCCAGGCTGCGCATGTAGAGATCGGCGACGAAGCCGGTGCCGATGATGGCGATGCTGCTCATGCCCTGCCCTGCTCTGCCTTTGCGGCAGAAGCTATAGCGGATGCGGCAGGGGTGACGGAATTGCCTGGCAGGCAACAAAAAACCCCATCGCTTTGCAGCGCTGGGGTTTTTTGTTGGAACTGATGGGATGCGGGGACAGGATTTGAACCTGTGACCTTCAGGTTATGAGCCTGACGAGCTACCGGGCTGCTCCACCCCGCGGTGGTGATGGTTGATCAAGTGGAGATCATGAGG